>NZ_JAILYH010000001.1 GCF_019793435.1 Rhizobium redzepovicii
CGTTCCGGTGGAGGTTACGGTCGTTCCCGAGCCCCAGACATACGAGGAGGAATTCGTGATCTAAGCACCCGCATGGGGCGGAATGGCGGCTTTTGGCGCAACGGCGAGCCGCGTTGTCACTGCGTCATGTCCGCTTTGCAGCAACAGCGACGGGTGGCTCGATGACCGAGACCGACCGCAAGTTCAAACGTTCTCTATCCAACCTCACAAGGAGCAGCAGATGCAGATCGACCTCGTAGGCAAGACCGCTCTTATTACCGGATCGACCGAAGGTATCGGCTACGCGATCGCCCGCCAGCTCGCAAGGGCTGGCGCGGACGTGGTGATCAACGGGCGGTCAGAAGAAAAGACCGCAAATGCCGCCAAACGCCTGAAAGGCGAAGGTGCCGGGGGCACCGTAGCCGCCGTTGCAGCCGATGTCGCAACCGCTGAAGGGTGTGACGCTCTCGTCGCCAAGGTTCCTCATGTGGACATCCTCATCAACAACGCGGGTATTTTTCAACCGCTCGACTTCTTCGAGGCGAACGACGAGGTGTGGGATCGCCACTGGCAGGTAAACGTCATGTCGGCCGTCAGGCTTTCGCGTGCCTACCTTCCGGGCATGCAGAACGTCGACTGGGGTCGCGTCATCTTCATCGCGTCGGAATCCGGCTTTAACATTCCGGTGGAGATGATTCACTACGGCGTCAGCAAGACCGCCGATATCGCGGTTGCCCGCGGGCTCGCCAAGCGCATGGCTGGTACCGGCGTTACCGTGAACTCGGTCCTCCCCGGCCCAACACTGTCCGAAGGCGTCGAGGCGATGCTTGCCGAAGAGCGTGCGAAGACGGGCAAGCCGATCGAGGAGGTAGCGGCGGACTTCGTCAAGAAGCATCGTGGCAGTTCGATCATCCAACGAGCTGCAAGCGTCGAGGAAATCGCCAACCTCGTAACCTATCTGGCGTCGCCTTTGGCATCCGCGACGACCGGGGCTTCCATGCGCGTCGATGGAGGACTGATCGACACGCTCTGAGGTGATGCCTCGCCTGCTGGTCGTGATTGCCGGTCTGCGAAAGTCGGAGCACGACCGGGGCAGCGTTGGCGTGTCGATTGGATGACCGCAATCGTGTCCAGATGCTCTAACGTCAAAACGAACGGAAGTCCGCTCTGCGGCAATGGCAAGGTCTGCCATTGCGACTGATAAGGAGGCGCAATGCAGTCATATCCCCCGATGACATCCCAAATGTGCACGCGAGATTCTGCTATCTGCGGGAGATCCGCCAATAAGTTCGTTAGTGAAAAACAGCCCTCCTGCCGACGGGGCAAGCAATTGCTTCGAGTGTCACGTCCCCCCGCTTGGCCGACTGGCAAGCCGAACCGCCGACACACCGTCAGCTTCAAGCCGCCGTCGGGTTGATGACGTTCATATCGATTTCAGTCAATTCCACCCGCCGCTCAAACGCAATACCCGCCTCGTCGAAGAGATGGCAGTCGGCGGCATTGATGCCCGTGGCAACCGGGGCATCGGCGCGGATGCCGACGCTGCCGGGCAGCATCGCGCAGAAATTCTCGGCCTCGCCGTTGAGCGAGGCATAGGCGACCGTATTGGCGCCGAGGCGCTCGATGACGGTCGGGGTCACGGTGAAGACGATATCGCCGCCGTTCAGCTGGATATGCTCCGGGCGGATGCCGAGCGTCAGGGTTTTGCCGGCCATGCCGTCGCGCGCCGTCACCGGCAGGACGGCGGTCTGGCCGAGATAATCGACTTCGACGCCGGCGGCGCTGACGCCCCTGCAGGTGACGGACAGGAAATTCATTTTCGGGTTGCCGATGAAGCCGGCGACGAACTGGTTGGCGGGCTTGTGATAAAGCTCCAGCGGCGCGCCGGTCTGCGAGATATTTCCGGCATCGAGCACGACGATGCGGTCGGCCATGGTCATCGCCTCGACCTGGTCGTGCGTCACATAGATCATCGTCGCCTTCAGCTGCCGGTGCAGCTTGGCAAGCTCGATGCGCATGTCGGCGCGGAGTGCTGCGTCAAGGTTGGAGAGCGGCTCGTCGAACAGGAAGATTTTCGGTTCGCGCACGATGGCGCGGCCGATCGCGACGCGCTGGCGCTGGCCGCCGGACAGCATGCCGGGTTTCTGTTGCAGCCGCTGTTCGAGGTGAAGGATGCGCGCCGCGTTTTCCACCTTGGCCTTGAGCTTTTCCTCTTCCATCCTCTCGACCCGAAGCGGGAAGGCGATGTTCTCGAAGACCGTCATGTGCGGATAAAGCGCGTAGGACTGAAACACCATGGCGATGCCGCGCTTGACCGGCGGCAGGTCGTTGACCCTGATGCCGTTGATGACGATATCTCCAGCCGTCGTCGCATCGAGGCCGGCGATCATCCGCAAGAGCGTGGATTTGCCGCAGCCCGACGGCCCGACGAAGACGACGAACTCGCCGTTCTTCACCTCGAGCTGCACGCCCTTCAGAACTTCGTAGTCGCCGTAGAATTTCTGAACTTTGTTGAGAAGGAGCTGTCCCAAAAATCTGTCTCCGCCGGCGGTCTTCGTCGCACATTCAATAGAGGGGAGGGGCCGCGGCTCGTGCCGCGACCCCAGGGAGCCTCAGGAGGGCTTATTTGAAGGCTTCGATTTCACCGGCAGCCTTCTTCAGCGCTGCTTCCGGCTCGGCCTTGCCGGTGACGACCGACTGGATCATCTCGATCATCGAGTTCTGGAAGCCCTTATAGTCGGTGAACAGCGGCTCGGGACCACCATAGCTGATGCCCTCGATGAGCGGCTTCCAATAGGGATCCTTGGCGACGAACTCGTCGACCTTTGCCGAAGGACGCAGCGGGGTGAGGCCGGCGCCGCCCTGCAGCTCGTATTCCGACTGGACGTCGGGCGAGGTGATGAACTTGGCGAACTCGGTCGCCTTGTCCTCGACACCGGAGCCCTTGAAGATCGCCAGGCTGTCGGTGATCAGCAGCGTGCCGGGGCCCTTGGCATCGGGGCCGAGCGGCAGCGTCGTGATGCCCCAGCTGATCTGCGTCTTCTTCAGGCGGTCGGCGGCACCCGAACCAGCCTGGATCATCGCCACCTTGCCATCGAGGAAGATGGCGCGGACTTCGTTCTGCTCATAGGCCGTCGGGCCTTCTTCGGAGTAGGGGACGATATCCTTGTAGGCCTTCAGCGCGGCGAGAATCTGCGGGCTGTCGAGCGTGACCTTGCCGTCGGCATCGGTCACCGCGCCGTTATTGGTGTAAACCCAATGCATGAACTGGTGCATCGTGTTGTCGAAGGTCTTGGCGGAAAGACCGAAGCCCGGAATGCCAGTCTTTTCCTTGATGGTTTTGGCCATTTCGATTTCTTCGGCCCAGGTCTTCGGCGGCTTCTCGGGGTCAAGGCCGGCCTGCTTGAAGAGATCCTTGTTCCAGTAGAGCGCCTTGGTGGAGAAGGCGATCGGAACGCCCCACTGGTTGCCCTCGAAGGTCACCGTATCGACGATGTGGGGGTAATAGGTCTTCTTCTCATCATCGGTCATCGGCACCGGAACGATAAGGTCGTTCTGCGCGAATTCCTTCAACGTGCGCGAGCCGACATAGGCCATCGCCACCGGCGTGCCGGCGGCAGCGAGCGTCGTTGCCTTGTCCTGGCACTGCGCCCAGCCGACCACCTCAGGCGTGATCTTCCAGCCTGCGTTCTTTTCTTCCCACTGCTTGATGTATTTGGTATGGACCGGGTCGATCGTGTCGCCGCAATAGATCCAGCTGATTTCCTTGTCGGCCGCATGGGCAGTGACCGCAGTCAATGCCGTCGAACCGAGCAAAGCGAGCGCCATAAGGCCTGTCTTGATTGTTATGCTCACGTCGTGACTCCCGTTCTTGTGTTAGCTGTTCACTCGTTTTTTGGTCTTATTGTTTCACCGCACCGGCGGTCAGCCCGCCGACAAGGTAGCGCTGAAGGAAGAAGATGACGACCATCGCCGGCGCGATGCCGACGAAGGAAGCCGCCATCAGTTCGTTCCAGATGACCTCCTGCTTGCCGAAATAAGCAAAGAGACCCACCGGAAGGGGCATGTATTCGGTCTTCGAGTTGAAGGTCAGCGCGAAGATGAATTGCTGGGCGTAAGCGCCGATGAAGGTGGTGATGGCGACGACGATGATCCCCGGCATCGCAATCGGCAGGATGACGCGGCGCAGCGTGTAGAAGTGGCTGGCGCCATCCATATAGGCGGCTTCGTTGAGCTCCTGCGGGATACGGATCATGTAGGTACGCAGCAGCCAGATCGCCGAGGGGATCAGGAAGGCCACGCCAGGCACGATCATGGCGAGATAGGTGTTGAGCACGCCAATGCTGCGCATCAGCCGGAAGAGCGGGATCAAGAGCACGGCGCCGGAGAACATGTTCACCGTCAGGAAGGCGCCGAGCAGGATGCCCATGCCCTTGAACTCGAACTTCGCGAAGGCGTAGGCCGCCGGAATGACGAGGCAGAGCACGATCAGCGTGACGATGATCGAGATGAAGAACGAGTTGAAGATATAGCGCCCGAAACCCGGCACGCTGACCCACATCGTCCGATAGGCTTCGAAGGAACCGTTCTCCGGCCAGAAGCGGTAGGGCGAGGAGAAGAGCTGGCTGAGCGGCTTCAGCGACACCATGAAACCTTCGAAGAAGGGCGCCAGCACGAAGAACAGAAACAAGGCGATGCCGCAATAGATCAGGATGATTTCCCACCAGCGGTAACGGTCGATCATGGCAGCACTGCTCATGCGCGCTTCTCCGGGTTGAGGCGGCGGGTGACGCGGAAATAGGCAAAGCAGAAGAGCGACAGGAAGATGCAGATCAGCACGGCGCGCGCTGCCCCTTCGCCGTATTTTTTCGAGCCGATGGCGGTCTGATAGGTGTCGATGATCATCGTCGTCGTCTCGCCGCTCGGCCCGCCCTGCGTCAGGATCCAGATAATGTCGAAAGAGTTGAAAGTGGCGATCAGCGACAGCATCGACATGGTGATGATGGCGGGCACCATCAGCGGCAGAGTGATGCGGCGGAAGCGGTACCAGCGGCCGGCGCCGTCGGTCCAGGCGGCCTCGTAGAGATCCTTCGGAATCGACTGGATCGCCGCCAGGAAGTAGATCGTCACCAGCGGTACGCCGATCCACACGTCGGTGACGATCGTCGCCCAGAAGGCGGTGCTGCCATAGGCGAGGAAGGCGACCGGACCGTCGACCAGACCGAAGCGCTGCAAAACGCCCGATATCATCCCGAACTGGCCATTATACATCCAGCCCCACATGAAGATGCCGATCGCCATCGGCACGATCCAGGGCGGCATGGTCAATAGCCGGAACAGCGAGCGGCCGGGTACGGCGGCATTCAGCATCGTCGCGCCGAAGGTGCCGATCACCATTTTCAGCGCGACCGAGAAGAAGGTCCAGACGAAGGTGCGGAAGATGACCTCGGCAAAGGTGGCGTTGAAGATCTTCTCGTAATTGACCCAGCCGACCCAGTTGGTGGTCTTCTTCAGCGACGCATCGGTGAAGGAGAGAATGAAGGTATCGACGAGGGGATAGGCGACGATGGCGAGAACATAGAGAACGGCCGGAAGGAGGAGGATCCAGGCGAAGATGAAGGCGCTTCTTTGGACACTCATCTTGCCGTCGTCCTCAAGCCGCTCTTGCGTGAAGGGCCTCGTCGAAGCGGTCCCAGATGGGACGCAGGTCGACGACGGTTTTCTTCATCCTCGCTTCGTCCATCGCCAGCGCCAGGATGCCGGCTTCGAGCGCATTCAGCGTGGACACGGGCAGTTCGAGCCCGGTGCGCACGCTTTCCAAAAGGTCGCTCGCCATCTGCTCATCGGCGCCGTAATGCTGGGAGAGCTCAGTGGCGGCATATTTGTTTTCAACCACCTTGTTGCCGGTCAGCTGCTCATGCACATCGAGATAGCCGCGCACGAAATCGCCTTCGGCCATGCCGCGCGAGCCCATGATGGCGAAGCGGCGGAATTGATCGGGCACATTCAGATTGGTGTGGAAGTTCATGCCGACGCCGTTTTCATATTCGACGATCGCCACTTGGTAATCGATGATGTCGGCATCGCTGTCGAAGACCTTGTCGGAGCCCATCCAGCCGCTCGGCTTGCGGTGGAAAAGCTCGAGATCGTTGATACCCTCGCGGGCCGGATCGTTGGCCGGAATGAAGCTCTTGCGGCCGCCGAAACTGGCGACCCGCTCCGGCCTTGCGCCGACGACGCCATTATAAAGGTCGAGGTCGTGGCAGCATTTCTCCAGCATGAAGCTGCCGGAATAGCGCTCGTAGCGGCGCCAATCGCGCATGAAGAAGGCGCCGTGATAGGGCTCGATATGTTCGGAAGCCTCGATCGAGACGATCTGGCCGAGTTTGCCCTCGGCCTGGATGGCGCGCAGATCCTTGTAGAGGGGCGAATAACGCAGCACCAGACCAACCATCAGCCGCTCGTGACCGAACTTCGCCATCAGATGGGCAAGCTCGATGCTCTCGGCGATTGATGTGACGATCGGCTTTTCGCAGAAGACCTTGAGGCCGGCTTGCAGCCCGAGCCTGATATGATCGAGGTGCAGGTGATTGGGGGAGCCGATCATCAGCAGATCGAGCTTTTCGGAGGCGAGCAGTTCCTGCGGCGAGCCATATGCCTTGCCGACCGAAATTCCCTTTTCCGTCAATCCGGGAAGCCCGGCGGGATCCGGATCCACATAGCCGACAATGTCGAAGCTGCTATCGATCGCTTTGAAGACGTAGCCGAGATAGCCGAGCCGGAATCCGAGCCCGATGATTCCCACTTTCATGCCGATCAAGTTCCCAGTTTAGGTAATTTATTTTCTTTAAGTTGGGACAAAAAACGAGAGGCGTCAATAGAAAACGGGCCTCACAGCACGAGTATGAAATTTATTTTCATAGATCGGTAGGCGGCTGCCGATTGCCGGCTGCGACAGGCAGGGCGCGGATTGCAAATGGAAAAGCGCGCACCGCTTGAGGCGGCGGCGGCGAAATCAGCCTCTGCCGCCGCAAGTGGCGATCGCTGCGGCAAGCTCACGCCAAACTCGCGAAATGTTGAAAAGAGTCACGATTTTGCGTGTGTAGGATGGTGCGAAACCCAAAGCCAAGGAGGAGCCATCATGACCCGCATGACAGCCAAGGACTTCCCGCAGGAAATTCTCGAACTCTACGATTACTACGCGCACGGGAAAATCACCAAGCGCGAGTTTCTCGACCGGGCCGGCAAATTCGCCGTCGGCGGGCTGACGGCAGCCGCCATCCTCTCGTCGCTGAGCCCTGATTACGCGCTGGCAACCCAGGTCGAGTTCACCGATCCGGACATCGTGGCCGAATACATCACCTATCCCTCGCCGAAAGGAAATGGCGACGTCCGCGGCTATCTCGTCCGTCCTAAGAACGCCACCGGCAAAGTCGCGGCCGTGGTGGTCGTGCACGAGAACAGAGGCCTGAACCCCTATATCGAGGATGTGGCACGGCGTGTGGCGAAGGCCGGCTTCATCGCGCTAGCGCCGGATGGCCTCACTTCGGTCGGGGGTTATCCCGGCAATGACGAAAAGGGACGGGAACTGCAGCAGAAGGTCGATCCGGAAAAGCTGATGAACGACTTCTTCGCGGCCGTCGAGTTTCTGATGAAGAGCGACCTCACCACCGGCAAGGTCGGCATCACCGGCTTCTGCTATGGCGGCGGCGTCGCCAATGCCGCGGCAGTCGCCTATCCGGAACTTGCCGCCGCCGTGCCGTTCTACGGCAGGCAGCCGCGCGCCGAAGATGTGCCGAAGATCAAGGCGCCCCTGCTTCTGCATTATGCCGGGCTGGACAAGGGCATCAACGAAGGCTGGCCGGCCTATGAAGCGGCGCTGAAATCCTCTCAGAAAACCTACGAGGCCTATGTCTATCCCGACGTCAACCACGGCTTCCACAATGATTCCACGCCGCGCTACGACGAAGCGGCCGCCAAGCTCGCCTGGCAGCGAACCGTCGACTGGTTTACGAAATACCTTGCTTGAGAGGGGCGTGGCCTGAACGATGCAGTGGGCGGGGCGGGTTCCCCGCCTTCTATCCGTGTCGTGGCTTGTCAGAGCGACTGATGGCCTGCAATCAGGCTCCAGAAGGGATCGTCGCCGGACAGGTTTTCAAAATCGGCAAGCTTGCGAAGTTGCAGGAAAAAAACAGCGTCGTACCCATTCCGATTTCCCCAGCGCAAGCAGTCCATGAACTTAACTTCACGTTCGTGATCACTCATCGGCGCTTCGAGCGACCCCTTGGCGTGCAAACGTGATTTCCAATATATGCGCCCGTCGCGCAACGTGACCGTGACGACATGCGGGAGCCGCTCCACGCCTTTTTCCTCTTCGGCCGAATAGGACTCCATGCCGATGCGCGGCATGAATTCCCGGATTTCCGGCCGTCCGATCCCCTGCCGCGTAAAGTCCGAAAGGCTGAGAGCCCCATTGAGGAAAGCTGTCGCCAGGCAGTATTGCATCGAGAAGCGGGCCTGCATCTCATCGGTGGGCTCGGGATAAGCGAGGTTGCGGACGGCGGATATGCCGACTTTCGCCTCGATCCTGGCAATGTCGCCCGCCAAAAGTCCATGCTCCTGCTTCAGATCCAGAAGCGCATCGATCGCGCGATGGGTGTCGCGGCACATGCGGCCAACAGCGCCCATCTCGGCCGTTCGGCGCTCGATGCGGTCGAACTCATGAATGTCGGCGTCAATTTCCTGCGTGAACACATGCCGCAGGATTGTCGCGTTCACTACGCGATTACCGACACCGGCGGCAGGGCCGCCAATGTCGTGCAGGCCAGCGCCGAGGTTCTCTATCTGATCAGGGCGCCTGACATGCCGCAGGCGCTTGCGCTTGCCGGGCGCGTCGAGAAAGTTGCACGAGGTGCTGCGATGATGACCGAAACCGAAGTCGAGAGCGTGTTCGACACCGCCTCGACGAACCTTCTTCCCAACATCACGCTTGAAACGGCAATGCACGAGAACATGGTCACGCTCGGGCCGATAGCCTTCGACGAGGCCGACATCGCCTTCGCCCGGAAAATCCAGGACACCTTCACTGAGGAAGCGATCAAGAGCAGCATCCGCCTCTATCAGATCAGGGGCGATGTGTTCTCCAATGCCAAGGTCGATGGCTCGACGCCCTTGCACACCGGTCTGCGCGATTTCGAGGGACAATCGCATTTCCGGGCCGGATCGACCGATGTCGGCGACGTCAGCTGGGTGACGCCGACCGCGCAATGCTGGGCGCCAGCCTGGGCGATCGGCACCAATCCCCATACATGGCAGGTCGTCGCACAGGGAAAAAGCCCGGCCGCGCACAAAGCCATGGCGCATGCGGCCAAGACGCTTGCGACGACGGGGCTCGCATTGATGACGTCATCGGACCTCCTGGCAGCCGCGAAAGCCGAGTGGCGGGAAAGGACCGGCGGCAAAGCCTATACATGTCCGATCCCCGGCAATGTGATGCCCGCAACGGTTCATGGCCGGTAGTTCCCGTCTCCGTCTGCGGCAACGACCTGCATCGCACCCGCTTGCAGGATCCCATGGAAAAGCACTAAGGGTATGGGAGTCGAAAGCGCGGAACTGAGGCATTCACCGCGTTCGAACCTCCAACATTTCGGAAAAGGCAAAGATGACAAGCTCCGAATGGCGGGTGGGAGTGCTGTTTTCCAGAAGCGGAATTAGCGAAATCACGGAAACCGAGCACTTTCTTGGCACCGCGCTTGCGATCGAGGAAGTCAATGCAGCAGGCGGCGTGCTTGGCAAGCCTATCGTTCCGATCGCCTATGATCCGGGCGGGGACCAGGCCGCTTATCGCAACCTGGCGCGGCGGCTGCTCGCAGACGACGACGTCAACATCATCTTCGGCGCGTCGATGTCGGCCAGCCGAAAGGCGGTGCTGCCGATTGTTGAGCGGCACAACGGACTGCTGTTTTATCCGTCGATGTATGAAGGCTTCGAATATTCGGAGAATGTGGTCTATACCGGCGCCACCCTCAACCAGAACACTTTCGCGCTGGCAGAATATCTGCTGCGCCACCATGGACGCCGCATCCTCTTCGTCGGCGCGGATTACATCTATCCGCGCGAATCCAATCGGGTGATGCGGGATGTGCTCGAGGCAAAAGGCGGTGAAGTCGTCAGCGAGCGATATCTTCCTCTTCATGCCGACGAACAAACCTTGCGGTCGGTTATTTCCGATATCGTCCGTCTTGAGCCCGATGCCATTTTCTCGACGATCGTCGGCCGGCCGGCACAGCGCTTTTACCGCATGTATGCCGACGCGGGGATCGATCGCAAACGGGTTCCGATTGCCAGCCTGACCATGGCCGAGAGCGAGATTCGCGAGATCGGAGCCGACGCTTGCACCGGCCATATTCTTTCGGCGACCTATTTCCAGACGGTCGAAAACGAGGCGAATGAGCGCTTCGTGGCGGCGTTTAAAGCCCGCTTCGGCCAGGACTTCACCACCAGCGTATGGTCGCAGCCGGCCTATGCGCAGGTTCACCTTTTCGCCCGCGCACTCGCCCGGGCCGGCTCGCTCGAGACCCATCGCATTTCCGAGGAAATTCTCCTGGAGGATTTTTCTGCTCCGGAAGGGCGGATCAATTTTGACGCCGATACCCGGCATCTCTGGCTGCATCCCCGCATCGGCGTGGCGCGGGCCGACGGGCTTTTCGATATTGCCTGGCAGGCGCCCGGCCCGATCAGGCCGGACCCGTACCTGACCGCTTCGCGGTTCGAAGATGTTTGGTTGGGGGCCTGAGATGGCGGGACCAAGCCGGATCGTTCAGGATCTGCGGCGCGCACGCGTTCTGGTTGTCCATCCGCGCGACGAGGACGGCAATTTGCTGATCGCCCACCTCAAACGCCTCGGCTGCGAGGTTCGCGCGACCTGGCCGCTCCCGCCTGCCTTGCCGCCCGACATAGACACCGTCTTCCTGCATGTCGAGGATGTCCAACTCGAGCATGCGCTCGAGATCATCGATCTCCAACAGACGGCGGTCATCGCCATCCTGACATATGAGAGCCCGACGGCACTCCAGGCGATCATCGATCTCAACGCCCACGGCGTTATCAGCAAACCGCTGCGGCCGCTCGGCATTCTGACGCAATTTGCGCTTGCACGCTATCGGCAAAGCTACGAAAAACGGCTCGCCGGCAAGGTGCAAAAACTCGAGGAAACGTTGAAAAGCCGGCGGCTGGTCGAAAAGGCCGTTTCGGCGCTGCGGGTCATGAATGGCCTCGATGAAGAGGCGGCCTATAAGCTCTTGCGCGATCAGGCGACGTCAAGGCGCGTTCCGATGGCGACGATCGCCGAATCGATCATTGCCGCGCAAGACACGATGAAAAGCCTTGGACTGTCGATCGGCGCAAAAACGCAAATTTAAGCCTTGAGTTGTGGTCGCGCACGTCTTGAAAATATTGAATAGAGCGGCTTGACGGTCGTATTCTTTCGTGCCAGCCTAAAGATAACGAGCAGGTTTGCTCAGCGGCAGGGCTGCCGTATTAACATCATGGCTATGTAGCCTCTGGTTCACGGATTGAATTCCGTGCCAGAGGTTTTTTGCGTTTGGAGACGAGATTGAGCATCAAGACCTCGACCGCACGGATGGCAACCGTCGCAACCGTCCAGTTCGAACCCATCGTCGGCGATCGTGCCCATAACCTCGCCGCCATCGAGCGGCTGGCGAGGGCAGCAAAGGCCAAGGGCGCAGAGATCGTCGTTCTGCCGGAACTGGCCGACAGCGGCTACAGCTTCCGTGACGGCGACGAGGTTGCCGCATTGGCCGGTCCGGTACCCGGCGGCCCGACTGCCGAGACGCTCTGCCGCCTTGCCGGGGAACTTGGCCTTTACATCGTCAGCGGCGTTGCCGAGCAGGATGGCGAGCGGTTTTATAACAGCGCTCTTCTCTGCGGTCCGGAGGGATATATCGGCAAATACCGCAAGCTCCATCTCTGGAACAACGAAAACCGTCTTTTTAAAAAGGGTGATATCGGGCTGCCGGTATTTGACCTGCCCTTCGGCCGTATCGGCATCGCCATCTGTTACGACGGATGGTTTCCGGAAACATTCCGCGAGTTGGCGCTGGCCGGCGCGGAACTGGTCTGTGTGCCCACCAACTGGGTGCCGATGCCCGGTGCGGAAAGCGTTGCGGAGCCGATGGCCAACATCCTGCACAAGGCAGCCGCTCACACCAATGGCCTTTACATCGCCTGCGCCGACCGGATCGGCGTCGAGCGCGGCCAATCCTTCATCGGCCGCAGCTTTATCGTCGGCCCGCAAGGCTGGCCCATCTCCGGTCCGGCCAGTGCCGATCGCGAGGAAATCCTGATTGCAAAAATCGATCTGTCGAGCGTCACGGAGACCCGCACGCTCAACAGCTTCAATCATCTGCTCAGCGACCGCCGAGCCGATGTCTACGGGTAATCTCGACCCAACTCAAGAAAGGGGAACAAAATGCAAATGAAAACCATCATCCTGACACTGGCATCAGCGGCATTCGCCACCGCAGCTTTTGCCGAGGATCCAATCAAGATCGGCGTGCCGGTGGGGCTGTCAGGCGCAAACAGCGTGGTCGCCCCGTCGGTCGTCCAGGCTGCCGAACTCGCCGTCGAAGAAATCAATGCCAAAGGCGGCGTGCTCGGGCGGCCACTGGCGCTTGAGATCGCCGACGATGCATCCGGGGCCGCCGGCGCGCAAAAGGCCTTCGATTCCCTGGTTTTCCAGAAGGAGGTGAACGCCGTCATCTCCATGGAAACGAGTGCTGCACGCAATGCCGGACTGCCGATCATTTCCAAGGGTGACGTGCCGTATATCTACACGTCTTTCTACGAAGGCAAATCCTGCAACGCCAAGCTTTTCGTCAATGCCTGGGTGCCTGAACAGCAGGTGCCGCCTGTCGTCGACAATTTCATCGGCAAACAGGGCGCCAAGAAGTTCTTCTTGATCGGTTCGGACTATTCTTTCGGGCGCGGTATGCTGACCTTCGCCAAAGCCTATATTGAAAAAGCCGGCGGAGAGGTCGTTGGCGAGGAATATCTGCCGATGGACGGCAGCGACTGGACGGCCATCATCTCCAAGGTCCGCTCCTCCGGCGCCGACGCCATCATCACCTCGACGGCCGGCGGCGCACCGAACGTGACCTTGACCAAGCAGCTGCGTTCGTCCGGCGTCACCCTGCCTTACGGCAATCTGGCGGTCGACGAAGGCACCGCCAAGAGCATGGGCGCGGATGCCAAGGACATCTTCCTCTCCGCTTCCTACGTCACCGGCATCGACAGCCCCGAGAACAAGGCATTTCTCTCGGCCATGGAAAAGAAGTTCGGCAAGGAACTGCGCACGCCGAACGATCTTTCGGTGCCGCAATATGAGGCGATCTACCTCTATAAAGCGGCCGTCGAGAAGGCCGGCAGCACCGATACGGCTGATGTGCTCAAAGCCCTTCCCGACGTCTCCTTCACCGGTCCGCGCGGCAAGATCTCCATGAACAAGCAGCACCACGCGCCGCTGACGATGTATCTTGGCCAGGTAAAGGACGACGGCAGCGTTGCAGTCGTCGATAGCTTCAAAGATGTCGATCCTGGCGATCAGTGCCCGAATCTCTGAAACCAGCGAGGCGGGGCAGGGTGCCCCGCCTCCAGCATCGGAGTTCTAGAAATGACCCTCTTTCTCGATATCGTCAGCACCGCGGCCATTCTCTTCATCGTTGCCGCCGGGCTGCTTGCGATCTTCGGCGTGCTGAAGATCATCAATTTCGCGCACGGCGCGTGGCTGACCATCGGGGCTTACTGCGCTGTCGTCGTCAGCGGGTTCGGCCTCAATCCGTGGCTTGCCATTCCCTTCGCGTTTCTAGTCGGAGCGATCCTCGGCGGTATCGCCGAACGCTTCATCGTGCGGCCTCTCTATCGCCGGCCGCTCGACGCCATTCTCGCAACCTGGGGCCTTGGCATCGTCATCGGCCAGTTGATCACGCTCTGGTTCGGCCGCGACGTGCAGTTCACGCCGGCGCTGCTGCCCGGCACCTTCGATCTCTTTGGCACCGGCTACTCGGCCTACCGCCTTTTCGCCATTGCCGCGGCTATCGGTCTGGGCCTCGGTTTCACCTTGCTGCTCGATGGGACAAGGCTTGGCCTTTCCGCCCGGGCAGTCATCATGAATGAAACACTGGCGCGCGGACTCGGTATCGACACCGAAAAGGTGCGGCTCGCGACCTTCATGATCGGCACCGGCCTTGCCGCCCTGGCAGGCGTACTGCTGGCGCCGCTGACCAGCGTCGATCCCAATATGGGCGTCGCCTGGCTGACGGGCGCCTTCATGCTGGTGATGGTCGCGGGCTCTTCGTTCGCCGCGCTTGCCGGCGCCTGCCTCATCTTCGGGGCCGCCCAGGTGCTCGTCAGCACCTATTTCAGCCCAATCCTCGGCGGCATCACCGTGGCCGTCCTCTGCGCAATCACACTGCGCATACGTCCGAAAGGATTTGCCCGTGCGTGACAGACAAAAACTCCGGCTTGTCCTTCTACTGGCGCTGGCGCTTGCAGCCCTCCTGCTGATCGTCTTGGGACCGACGTTTCTCGGCCGCTTCAGCCTCAACGTCCTGACGCGTTCGATGATCTACGCCATGCTGGCGATCACTGTCGACTTGCTCTGGGGCTATACGGGTGTTCTCACCTTCGGGCAGGCGGCATTCTTTGGCGTCGGCGCCTATGCCACCGCCATGGTTCTCACCCATATCGGCGCAAGCCCGGCGCTTTTCGTCGTCGCCCTTGTGGCCGCCGTGCTCGTTCCGCTCGTGCTTGGCCTCGCCGTCGGCTGGCTGTCGTTCTATCACGGATCGACACCGCTTTACGCCACCGTGATCTCGCTCGTTGTGCCGATCGTCGTCACACAGCTCGTCTTTTCGGGCGGCACCTGGACCGGTTCATCGAGCGGCCTTGTCGGTTACGACACTCTGCCGCTCGGGCTTCCCGGCTACTTCCGCCTGTCGGGCGCCTGTCTACTGGCATTGGCGATTGTTGCGATCGTCTTTGTCCGGTCGGATGCCGGCCGTCTGCTTGTGGCAATCCGCGACAATGAAGCCCGAGTCGCCTATCTGGGCATGAATCCGGCCCGGTTGAAGATCGTCCTGACGGGCGTTCTTGCCGGCGTATGCGGCCTTGCGGGCTTCCTTTATGCCAATGCATCCGGTGTCGTCGCACCAGAGAATACCGGTTTCGTCTTCGGAACCGAACTCGTCGTCTGGACGGCGCTCGGTGGCCGGGGAACGATCATCGGGCCGTTGTTCGGCGCAATCGGTATCGACTATCTGAGCGCTAGTCTTTCGGGCGATCTGCCCTTCCTCTGGCAGCTGATCGTCGGTGCGCTGTTCGTCATCATGATCATCCTTCTGCCGGGCGGCCTCGCCTCCCTGGTGACGCGTTTCCTCAAGTCCGCAAGCTCCAACAGCGCCCTGAAGTCCTTGCCGACGCGCATCGTCGCCAGGAATGGTGCGGTGGCAGGCAAAAGCCTTCTGTCGATCCGCGGTCTCGGCAAGTCCTATGGCAGCTTGGCCGTGCTGAAGGGCATCGACCTGGAAATCGGCGCCGGAGAACTCGTCAGCCTGGTCGGCCCGAACGGCGCCGGCAAGACCACGCTGATGCGTTGTCTTTCGGACGGTACCGAGCAGATCGAAGGTCAAGTGGATATCATCGGCACCAATATCGCCGGTCGTGCACCCGAACGGATCGTCGCACTCGGCGTCGGCCGGAAATTCCAGGTCGCCAGCATCTTCGACAGCATGACCATCGGCGAATGCCTGAAGATGGCGCGTCTCAGCCGCGAGACGCCCAACCCGATGCGATCGTCCGCCGAGATCATGCTGCCGGCCGCTGCGGCCGAAATCCTGACGCTCACCGGCATGGCAGGCATGCTGGACAAACCGGTCTCGCTGCTGTCGCACGGTCAAAGGCAGGCTCTGGAACTGGCGATGGTCGTCGCTCTGGAACCTCGCATCATTCTTCTCGACGAGCCAACGGCGGGTCTTACCAAGACCGAACGCATGACCATCGGCACCATCCTCAAGAAACTGACGGACGAGATGGGTTTCGCCGCCATCCTGGTCGAACACGATCTGGATTTCGTGCGTGAGATATCGAGCCGCATCGTGGTTCTCCATCAGGGCAAACTGGTTCTCGACGGCACGGTGAATGACGTGGTCAATTCCGAAACGGTTCGCACCATCTACGCAGGAGGCGCACATGGCTGACGCGTTCAAACTCGAGCTCAGCACTGTGTCGAGCGGATATGGCGCGGTCGATGTCGTCAATGAGGTGTCGCTCGCCATCCGGCCCGGCGAGATCCTCACCCTCATGGGCAAAAACGGCATGGGCAAAACGACGCTGCTGAAGACGATCCTCGGCTTCCTGCGGGTCGGCAAAGGCAAGATCGAGGTCGATGGCGCCCCTATCACCGACAGGAAACCGGCGGAGCTGATCGCTTCCGGAATCGGCTATGCGCCCCAGGAATTGCCGTTGTTTCAGGATCTTTCCATCCGCGACAATCTGCGCCTGGCGCTAAAGGGCGACCGGGACCTGGCATCCGCCCTGGAGAGGGTCTACGGCTATTTCCCGTTCCTAAAGGACCGGTTGACCCAGAATGCCGGCACGCTATCGGGCGGTGAGCAGAAAATGCTGATCCTGGCACGGGCGCTGATGCTGCGGCCAACGCTGCTGCTAATCGACGAAATCTCCGAAGGCCTGCAGCCCTCCGTCGTCCAGAACATTGCCAAGGCGTTGAGGGACGACCGTGAGAAACGCGGCACGACCATCCTGCTGGTCGAACAGAACCTGGATTTCGCCCTTTCGGTAGCGGATCGCTGGGCCATTCTCAAACTTGGAGCGATCGAAGACGAAAGCGCCAATGGTCCGGACAGCCGCAGCCGTGTCTTGCAACATCTGAAGATCTAGGGAGCGGTAAGTGCAGGACCGGTGGAATGCATTCATGCCCTATCCCGACGTCGATGTCGGCCATGCGTCCACCGGCCCACTTTCCGGCCTTCGCCTGGCGGTAAAGGACCTTTTCGACGTTGCCGGCTATCCAACTGCGGCCGGCAATGCCGCGGTGCTCGCTGCATCGGGCATCAGGGCAGCGACGGCGCCTTTGGTCCAGGCGCTTCTGGATGCCGGCGCCTGTTTCGTCGGCAAAACCAATACGGACGAACTCGCCTATTCCCTCATCGGCGGCAACGTCCATTTCGGCATGCCGAGAAACCCGCGCGATCCTGACCTTATTCCCGGTGGATCGTCTTCCGGTTCGGCCGTCGCAGTTGCCGCCGGCCTTGCGGATATCGGGCTTGGAACAGACACGTCCGGCTCCATCCGGCTGCCCGCCGCCATCAACGGCCTCATCGGCTGGCGGCCGACACATGGAAGCCTCGACAACAGGGCATTGCGTGCGCTGGCGCCAAGTTTCGATGTGCCGGGTTTCATGACGAGAAGTCTGGAACCCATGGACGCGGTGATGAGCGCCGTCGGCATGCCCGCGGCAAATGACCGACCAATATCCATTCTCATTCCCGCAGATATCTTCGAAACCATCGACGGCGCGATCGCCGATGAGATGATCGCCAGCATTCGATCGGCGGTCATGCCTATTCGCAAGATCGACTCTATTTCCTCATTCAGCCTCGCGGATCTTGCTGTGGCGTTCATCACCATCCTGCAAAAGGAGGCCTGGGAAAGCAACAAAACGCTCTTCGAGCAGGCCCCGGAGGCAATTGCGCCCGATATTGCCGCGCGCCTTTTGTCAGGATCTCGCCTCGAAGACTGGGAAGTGCGCGAGGCGCGTGCGATTGCCAAGCTCTTTTCCGGGGAAATCGACCGATTGCTGGGCGAAAATGTAGTCGTCGCTCTTCCGACCTTGGCCATGAGCGCGCCAACCCGCGATGCCGAACCGGAAAGTTTTGCCGCATTTCGTTCCGCTTGTGTCAAGCTTCTGTGTCTCTCGGGCCTCAGCGGCTGCACGCAGTTGGCGTTCCCAATCACCGATTGCGCGGGCAATATTTCGCTTTCGTTGCTCGGCGCAAGGAGCACCGACAGGATGCTTGTCTATGTGGCTCGACAAATAAGAGCTGAGTGAACGAGCATGCTACGGGCGGGGAGGATCGCGTGGTCGGCGATCGCATCGGTCGTGCTCTTCTGGTGCAAGACTGCCGTATAATTTATCCTCGACAGCAATTCAAAACGGCCGTTTCTCAATGGAGGCGCGGCGCTGTCATGGCCTAGTGTCGTCACTGCCTTGCAAGCACGGAGGATGCGATGCTGCTTAAGGGCGAACGGACATTCGTGGTGCGGGACTCGGGCGGCTTCGTCGTGCACGTCAACATGCCGGGATGGCTGAGGCCGAAGCCGACCGATCACGGCCATGGCCCTCTCGCCATGGTCGTCGAATCTCTCCTTGATCCCGGCCGGCAGATCGCGATGCACGAGCACCGGAACGACGAGATCATTTCCTGGGTGCCTGACAGCGTCATGCGTCACGACGACAGGGCCACCGGCCGGCTGGTGATCGACCGCGACCACCTGATGGTGATAAATGCCGGAGCAAGCTTCTGGCATTCCGAAGAGACGCTGGCATCCGATCGGCCGCTGCGGATGCTGCAGATCCTTATTCGACCGCGTGCAGCCGATCTCGAGCCGAAAATCCAGTACGGACCGCTGCCGGCGGCCGCGGCAAACGCCTGGCGGCACCTGGTCGGGCCCGAGGGGGAAGACGCGCCGTTTTATGTCCGCAGCGCGGTCGACGTCTTCGACATCCGGCTGGAGGCGGGCGCAAAGGTGGAATTCCCCTATAGGCAGGACCGGGACCTCTATTTCTACGTCTTCACTGGGTCCGTTGTCGTCGGTTCACAGGTGTTCGCCGAAGGCGAGCAGGGGCTGTCTTTATCGGGTGGCAGGCTCGACGCCGAAGCGGCGGTCCCGAGCATGCTGGTCGCCTTTCTGCTCGATCCGGACGCCCCGGTCACTAGGCAGGGGACGATCGGCGATCACAGGAAGATCCCGTCAGCAATTTTCATCCGCGCATTTCTAAGGTGGAGGAAATTTCGCCATATGTGGTATCGTCTTTTTTCGCAACGCCGCCCGAAGGGCAAAAAGGCGATGTGAAGCGAAACAAGACGGAACAAGGATGCCCCTAATGGGTTTCGAACCTTAGCGTTCAATAGGAGGAGCATTTCATGCCTACGGTTGCCGCGACATCCATAACTCCCCCGGACCAGCATCTTGTCACAGCGCGCGAAGCCCTTGAGCCGCTTTATGAGAAGCTCGAGCTTCAAACGGAATCGCTGGTGCTGGCTGCCGCGCTGGAGGCGGGATGGTCTCCGGATGAGGCGACGGAGGCGCTTGCGGCACTCAGACTGCAGGACGCCCTTTCCACCCTGGGACGCACAAATTAGCCCAGATTCCGTCCCTGACAGCTTCGGCAAAATTGCCGGCGGCTATTGCGAGCCGCCGCTTTTGCGTCGCCTCCGGCTGACCATCATTCCGCCGACGATCAGAAGAATTCCGGTCGCGTTCGCCCAGAACGAGGTCGGAGCGGCGCGCGCATAATCCAGCGCCACGCTGGTGACCATCTGGCCGCCAATGATCAGCAGAGCCGTATTGACCGCGCCGATGCGCGCAATCGCCCAGCTGCCTGCCGCCACGAAAACGACGCCGATCGGACCACCGAGATAGATATACCAAGGCGCCTCGCCGGCGCCGGCAGGAAGCAGGCCTCCGACAACGAGACCGAGGCAGCTCAGCACAGCAAAGCCGACGGCATGGTTCCAGAAGGATGCGATGAGCGGCGTGGTCGATATGCTCAACCGCCCATTGAGCTGACGGCTGAGGCCGACGAGCACGCCGCCAAGGCAAGCAATGAGAATGAACACCGTCATGCCCCACCTCGCCCAAACAGGATAATCAGCGCGCCGCCGGTAACCACCAGGCCGAGCGCGGCGATGTCCCGGACATCCGGGCGCCGCTTTGGCAGACCGAACAGTCCCCAATTGTCGGCCGCCAGGCTGAAAGCGACCTGACCTGCCAAACCCAAAGCCAAGGTGCCGGAGAGCCCGAGCGGCGAGTTGACCGCTGTCGAGGTCAAAATGACCGTTGCGGCGCCGGATACCCCACCGAGATAGGCCCACAAAGGTGCGCGGCCGGGCTTTCCCGCCATCGGCGTGCGTCGGCGGTAGAGCGCCAAAAGAAGAACGACGGCGGCGACCATGCCTGTGCCGTGCGCGGTCCAGGATGAAAACAGCGGATTGCCGTAACGTGCCAGCTCCCCATTCAGATGCACCATGAATGTCAGAAGCCCACCGGTCGCAAAAGCGCCGATGAAATGTATGGGATGCGAATTACGTCCTGCTTCGATGGTCATTGCAGATCCCGTCAAAGAATCGATTGCGGCCGGTATTTTTCAGATTGCTACCACAGCAGGCGCAGCTTTTCAGGAGGCGCAAAAGACGCTGCAGAATCGCAGCATCTTGCATCCGGCCGGACCTTTCAGCTTCGACATCGGAGTGCTAAACGGCGGCGTTTGCACTTAAAGGAAATATGATGAGAAAATTGCTTCGCCTGCTGCTGGTAATCGCTCTGGCCGTCGTCGTCTTTACAGGTTTTCGCTGGTATCGCTATGTCAGCAACACCGACAGCCCCTATGATGAAATCGGCATCACCCTCAACGATGCCATGCCCGGCCCGATCAACAACTGGGGCTGCGCCAAGCTGAAAACCACCTTCGCCGGCTCCCTGCCACCTTTGGGCTGCGCCGGCGCCGACGGGACGCAGTGGAAGTAATGCTGCCAGGCTGCGCCAAGGGGCGCAGCCTGAATTGCCTCGCAGGGGTTAGTCAAATTGGCCCGGTCAAATCGGCCAGACGGCCAGCAGGGCAGGCACGCTGACGAGCACGACGATGAGCGAGAGTGGCAGGCCCAATCGCGCATAGTCGCCAAATCGATATCCGCCCGGCGCCATGACCAGCGTGTTGCACTGGTGGCCGATCGGCGTGAGGAAATCACAGCCGGCGCCGATTGCCACCGCCATCAGAAAGGCATCGGGCCGGTAGCCAAGCTTGGCGGCAAAGGTCGCGGCAATCGGCGCCATGACCAAAACGGTCGCGGCATTGTTCAAAAACGGCGTCACGGCCATGGCCGCAACCAGGATCAATGCCAGAGCGCCGAACGGCGGCAGCATCTCGGCGGTGCGCGACAGGAGGTCGGCGATGATGTCGGTCGTTCCGGTGGTTCGGAGCGAATCGCTGATCGGGATGAGGGCGGCCAGCATGATCAGAATGGGCGCATCGAGATGATGATAGACTTCGCGCAAGGGAATGGACCCGGTCATCACCATCAGAAAGGCGGCGGCGAAAAATGCCGTCGCCACGGGAATGCCGCCGAAGGCCGTCGCCGCCATCGTCGCCAGCAGGATCATGACGGGGATCATGCCGTTGCGCGCGTTGCCGAGCTTCAGATCCCGTTCGACCAGCGGCAGGCAGCCCCATTCACGCAGGAGATCCGGCAGCTTCTGCAAGTCGCCCTGCAGCACCACAACGTCGCCGTTGCGGATCTTGATCTCGCCCAGACGCTCGGTGAAGCGCCTGTCCCGGCGGCTGACGGCAAGAAGATTGAGGCCGGTATTGTGGAAGAGGGAGACGTCCTTTGCGCTGACGCCTATCAGGCGGGAATGTTCGCCGACGATGGCTTCGACGGAACTGATATCCTGGCGCATCTCGGACTCATGTTTACGATCGGACAGTTGAAGCTTGGCTTCACTGACGATCTTGTCGAGGGCGCTTTGCTCGCCCTCGATGATAAGAAGGTCGCCATCCTTGAGCACGGTGTCGGGAAGAGGCGTTCGTCTTTGGCCGCTGCCGCCGATAATCGCGGTCACCATCGCATCGCCGCCGGCCGGCTTCTGCAGCCAGCTGACGGACCGGCCAATCGCCCCCGACGGCGTTATGACCTTCGCCTCGGTCGTGTAGTTCTTGATCGCCACCGCCTCGTCCATCGACGTTTCCACCCGCGATCTTTCAGGAAGCAGCTTGTAGAACAGCCCTAGAAAGACAATGCCGGCGACCGACAGCGCCAGGCCGACAGGCGTATAGTCGAACATCGTGAACGGCTGCCCGGTAATCTCCTCGCGCACCCGGGAAACGATGATATTCGGCGATGTGCCGATCTGAGTCATAAGCCCTCCGAGCAGCGAGGCGAAAGACATCGGCATCAGGAACATCGACGGTGATACGCGTGATTTCCGGGCCATCTGCACGGCAACCGGGATCATGATTGCCAGTGCACCGATATTTTTGACGAAAGCCGACAGGGCCGCGACGATGGCAACCAAGATGATCAGTTGCATCCGCGGCCCGCGTCTTTCGGGAGAAAATCGGCGCAGCGCCAGATCCATGATCCCGGATCGCGATATCGCCGCACTGACGATCAGCGCACTGCCGACGATGATGACAATGTCATCTGAAAAACCGGAAAAGGCGATTTTGGCAGGGACGATGCCGGCAATGACGGCAACGAGAAGCGAACTCACGGCGACGACGTCGTATCGGTAACGCCCCCACACAAAGGCGCCCATCATGAGCGCGATGATGAGAAGAGAGAGCCATTGGTCAACGCGCATGTTTGCATCCCGGTGGTAGGAATTAACGTTTGAAGCAGGAGAACGATACGACACGATGGCGATTTTTTTCATCGCCTCCGGTCGCCGGCAAATCGGATGGGCTGACAAGCCCGCCCTCCATTGAGACCATCATGGAACTCTATGCCGCCAGCCGGCATTTCGTGCTTTGGGGATGCTGATTCGGAAACGACCATGGCCAGTGACAACCTCTCGACATACCGATCGAAGCGCGACTTTAAAAAAACAGCGGAGCCGAGCGGCGAGAAGCAGATCGCGCGCAGCAATCGCCGTCGCTTCATCATCCAGAAACATGACGCCACTCGGCTGCATTACGACCTGCGACTGGAACTCGACGGCGTCTTCAAATCCTGGGCTGTCACCAAAGGCCCATCGCTCGATCCGCACGACAAGCGGCTGGCCGTCGAGGTCGAAGATCACCCGCTCGATTATGGCGACTTCGAAGGCACGATCCCGAAAGGCCAATATGGCGGCGGTACGGTGATGCTGTGGGACCGCGGCTATTGGGAGCCCGAGGGAAAGAAGAGCCCGCAGCAGGCGCTCGCCAAGGGCGACTTCAAGTTCATCCTGAAAGGCGAAAGGCTGCACGGCAGTTTCGTTCTGGTGCGCATGCGCAACGATCGCGATGGCGGCAAGCGAACCAACTGGCTGCTGATCAAGCACCACGACGCATTCTCGGTCGAGGAGGACGGCGCAGCGGTCCTGGAGGAAAACGACACCTCCGTCGCCTCCGGCCGGACGATGGACGCAATCGCCGCCGGCAAGGGCCGCAAGCCAAAGCCGTTCATGCTCAAGGGCGGCGATCTCAAGGCGGACGCGGTCTGGGACAGCAATCACGGGCTGGCCGCCGAAGAGAGGAAAGAGGAGGGCCGAGTCGGCAAGACGCCGAAAACGGTGGCAAGGATCGATCTCCCGGACTTCATTGCGCCGCAGCTTTGCCAGACCCTGGAGCGTCCGCCGCCCGGCGAGGGCTGGATTCACGAGATCAAGTTCGACGGCTACCGTATCCAGATGCGCATACTCGAGGGCGAGGTGACGCTGAAGACCCGCAAAGGGCTCGACTGGACCGGCAAATATCCAGAGATCGCCGAAGCGGCATCGGCGCTGCCCGACGCCATCATCGACGGCGAGATCTGCGCTCTCGACGACCATGGCGTACCGGATTTCGCAGCCCTGCAGGCCGCCATTTCGGAAGGCAGGACAGGCGATCTCGTCTATTTCGCCTTCGATCTTCTCTACGACGGCGGCGAGGACCTGCGATCTCTGCCTGTGGTCGAGCGCAAGGCGCGGCTTCAGAGCCCTCTTGCGGATGCCGGCAATGACCCTCGGATCCGTTTCGTCGAGCATTTTGAGACCGGCGGCGATGCGGTCCTGCGCTCCGCCTGCAAGCTATCGCTGGAAGGCATCGTCTCCAAACAAGGCGATGCACCCTATCAATCCGGCCGCACCGACAGCTGGGCGAAGTCGAAATGCCGCGCCGGGCACGAAGTGGTGATCGGCGCCTATGCCAAGACCAACGGCAAATTCCGATCGCTGCTGGTCGGCGTCTACCGCGGCGACCACTTCGTCTATGTCGGCCGCGTCGGCACGGGATATGGCGCCAGGAAAGTTGAAACGCTGCTGCCGAAGCTGCAGGCGCTCGAGGCGGCGAAGTCGCCCTTCACCGGCATCGGCGCGCCGAAGAAGGAGGCCGATGTCACCTGGCTGAAGCCCAAGCTCGTGGCGGAAATCGAGTTCGCAGGCTGGACCGCCGACGGCATCGTCCGCCAGGCCGCCTTCAAGGGCCTGCGGGAGGACAAGCCGGCCAAGGAGGTCAAGGCCGAACGGCCGGCCAAGCCAGCAGAAACCGACGTGCCGGAGCCGGCGGCTGAGAAGGCCAAGGCCGCCCGCCGAAAGGGCGCCAAAGCCGAGGTCATGGGCGTGATGATCTCCAATCCGGACAAGCCGCTGTGGCCGGATGCCAATGACCGCAAACCGGTGACCAAAGAGGATCTGGCCCGCTATTATGAAGCCGTCGGCGGCTGGATGATCGCGCATATCGAGGGACGCCCCTGTTCGATCATCCGTGCGCCCGATGGGCTCGGCGGCGAGCAGTTCTTCCAGCGCCATGCGATGCCCGGCACCTCGAACCTGCTCGAACTGGTCAAGGTCTTCGGCGACAAAAAGCCCTATCTGCAGATCGACCGGGTCGAAGGCCTGGCCGCCGTGGCGCAGGTCGGCGCTGTCGAGCTGCACCCCTGGAATTGCCAACCGCATAAGCCGGAGGTGCCGGGCCGGCTGGTGTTCGATCTCGACCCTGGCCCCGACGTACCGTTCTCGACAGTCGTTTCCGCCGCCCGCGAGATGCACGACCGTCTCGACGCGCTCGGTCTCATCAGTTTCTGCAAGACCACCGGCGGCAAGGGCCTGCACGTCGTCACGCCGCTTGCGCTCAACAAACGCAAGCCGCTTTCCTGGGCGCAGGCGAAAAGCTTCGCGCACGACGTCTGCCAGCAGATGGCGCGTGACAATCCCGATCTCTATCTGATCAAGATGACCAAGAGCCTGAGAAACGGCCGCATCTTCCTCGACTATCTCCGCAATGACCGGATGGCGACGGCGGTGGCACCCTTGTCGCCTCGTGCGCGACCCGGCGCCACCGTCTCGATGCCGCTGAGCTGGAGCCAGGTCAAAGCGGATCTCGACCCGAAACGCTTCACCATCCGCACGGTGCCGGTCCTGCTGTCGAAATCATCGGCCTGGGAAGATTATAGCGACGGCCAGCGCCCGCTGGAGCAGGCGATCAAACGCCTGGGCAAAGTCTCCGACGCGGCCTGAGCGCGAACAACAGTCCGCCCGTGGCGGGCTGTTTTGCCGGAATGAATTTTCTCCGCGTGCCGATCTTGCCCTCCAGAAAACGGCTCCAAATTACAGCGGAGTGGATCGCCGACATCAAGCGTTTGACAATCCTCTTCCCCTGCGGTCTACTGGCCCACTTACCGGACCAGTAGACCTCAGGGGGAGGGCATGGCGATGGATGTGCGAGCCATTCTCGAAGAGGTTGCGACGCTGGGCGGCGCTCCGAAGAAGTCGATGAAGGACTTCGTCGTGCAGAAGATTGCGACCTTCATCGCCACCGGCATCCTCAAAATAGGCGATCCGCTGCCCAGCGAACGTGAACTGGCTGGCGCGCTTTCGGTCAGCCGCGAGACCGTCCGCGGTGCGATTCTCATCCTCTCCACGCATGGAATTCTCTCGGTTGCGCAGGGAACGCGCACGGTGGTGGCATCGGAAGATGTCGGCGAATTGGCTGTCCAGGCGGCGCGCTATCGCGACATTGCGGCCTATAGTCTCGACAATGTTCATGAGGCGCGGCTGCTGATCGAAGCGCAGGTCGTCAGGGCCGCCGCGGTCAAGATGGAAGCGTCGACACTTGATTATCTCCGCAAGTCGATCGCCGCACAGGAAGCCGCCTGTGACGATCCCGTCCGGTTTTTGATTTGCGACCGCGAATTTCACACCGCCATCTACCGGTCCAGCGGCAATGCGGTGCTGGCCGACATCGCCGCCGATCTTTACTCCTATCTTCTCAGCCACCGCAGGCGCGTCGTATCGCAGCCCGGCACGATCGCCACCAGCATCGCCGATCACCGGCTGATCCTCGCCGGCCTGGAGACGCGAGATCCAGACGCCGCATGTGCGGCCTTCGCGATCCATGAAACCCGCATTTATACGACAACCAAGCTGCTCCTAGCGTAGTTCGCAGGCAAAGAGCGCAGAGACGAGACATCGAAGACAGGGGAATAGAATGCATATTCTCATTATCGGGGCAGGAGGAATGATCGGCCGGAAGCTCGCCGCCAGCTTGGCGCGCAGCGGTTCCCTCGGCGCTCGAACGATCACGCGCATGACGCTTGTGGATATCGCGCCGCCGCCGGTGCCGGCGAGCAACGTTGCCTCGGTCGAAGCGCTGGCTGCCGACATATCCGAAGGCGATGCTGCGCAAGCCCTGGCGGCTCGCCGGGCCGACGTAATCTTCCATCTCGCCGCGATCGTTTCCGGCGAGGCCGAGCGCAATTTCGAACTGGGCTACCGAGTCAATCTCGATGGCACGCGATTGCTGTTGGAGGCGATCCGCCATGAGGGAAGCCGGCAAGCCTATGTTCCCCGGCTCGTCTTCTCCTCGTCGATCGCGGTCTACGGCGCGCCGTTTCCCGATCCGATCCCCGACGATTACATCCAGGCGCCGCTCACGAGCTATGGCGTGCAGAAGGCGATATCCGAGCTTCTGCTGTCCGACTATTCGCGCCGCGGCTTCATCGACGGCGTCGGAATTCGACTGCCGACCATCGTGATCCGGCCGGGTGCACCGAATGCTGCCGCGTCCGGCTTCTTTTCCGGAATCCTGCGGGAGCCGCTGGCCGGCCAGCGGGCGGTCCTCCCCGTGGAGGAAACGGTCAAGCACTGGCTGGCAAGCCCGCGTTCCGCCGTCAAATTTCTGATTCACGCCGCGACGCTCGACACATCGTCGCTGGGTGCGCGGCGCACACTGACCATGCCGGGGGTTGCCGCCACCGTTGCCGACCAGATCGCCGCGTTGCGCCGTGCCGCCGGCGCCGAGGCCGTCGATCTGATCGACCGCCGCCGCGACGAGGTCATCGAAGGCATCGTCGCCGGATGGCCGAAATCCTTTACGCCCGATCGTGCGACGCAACTGGGTTTTTCCGCCGAAACCAGCGTCGACGAGCTGATCGAGGTCTACCTCGCCGAGGACGCTCCGGCGGCGCAAGGAGATTGAGGAGAGGGCGGAGGCCCCCGCGCGGCACCCCCACAGATGCGGGATTGCGGTGGCTGACGGACTTGGGAGAGATGGCAGCCGCCGGCAAGACAGAGTGAGATACGAATATTTAAAGCATGTAGCGCTCGATTTCTGGGAGGAGTGAGTATGGCAGGCGTTCAATTCGCGGATGTGCGGAAATCCTTCGGTGTGCATCCTGTCATCAAGGGGGTGGACATCGACATTGCCGATGGGGAATTCGTCATCTTGGTCGGCCCCTCGGGCTGCGGCAAGTCGACCCTTCTGCGGATGCTGGCGGGGCTCGAGAATATTTCCGGCGGCGAGATCAAGATCGGCGGGCGCGTGGTCAACACGCTGCCGCCGAAGGACCGCGACATCGCCATGGTCTTTCAGAACTACGCGCTCTATCCGCATATGACGGTGGAGCAGAACATGGGCTTCTCGTTGATGCTCAACAAGGCGCCGAAGGCGGAAGCCGAGAAGCGGGTGAAATATGCCGCCGGCATCCTCGGCCTCGACAAATTGCTCGACCGCTATCCCCGCCAGCTTTCCGGCGGCCAGCGCCAGCGTGTCGCCATGGGCCGGGCGATCGTGCGCGATCCGGAGGTCTTCCTGTTCGACGAACCGCTGTCCAACCTCGATGCCAAGCTGCGCGTCGCCATGCGCGCCGAGATCAAGGAGCTGCACCAGCGGCTGAAAACCACCACGGTTTACGTCACCCACGACCAGATCGAGGCGATGACCATGGCCGACAAGATCGTCGTCATGCATGACGGCATCGTCGAGCAGATCGGTTCGCCGCTCGAGCTCTACGACAAGCCCGCCAATCTCTTCGTCGGCGGCTTCATCGGCTCGCCGGCGATGAACATGATCAAGGGCAGGCTCGACCCGGAAGACGCCCGGCAGTTCGTCGCCGCCAACGGCACGCGGCTGCCAGTCGCCAATCCGCCGGCAAGTGCGGTGGGCCGTGAACTCGTCTATGGGCTGCGCCCCGAATATATCTCGCTCGATCCGAACGGTGTGCCGGCCGAGATCGTGGTGATCGAACCCACTGGCTATGAGACCCATCTGACCGTTCGCCTCGGCGGCAGCGATGTCAGCTGCGTATTCCGGGAGCGCGTCAATGCTCGCCCGGGCGAGGCGATCCGCGTCGCGATCGACGCTTCGCACGTCCATCTCTTCGATGCCGATGGCGGACAGAGATTGACCGACTGATGCCATCCGGCAGCGCGGGAGGGGAGGAGCCTTCCCCGCCGCCGGAGCGCAAGCATTCCGTGGGCGCTTCCGCTCCGGGGATGCCAGGCCGCCGTCCACCCAAGCGGGAGGTGGACGCCGGAGAATTGCTTCCGCTGTTTCAATGAGGAGGAATCTCATGACGATCAAGAGACGTGAATTTCTTGCGGCATCGGCAGCCGTTGCCGGCGCTGCCGGCTTCGGCATCAAGCCATCCTTTGCGCAGGCCGAACCGACCTACACGCCGGAAAGCGGCGCAAGCCTGCGGCTGCTGCGCTGGACGCCTTTCGTCAAGGGCGATGAGGAGGCCTGGATCGCCAACACCAAGAAATTCACCGAAGCGACCGGCGTCGAAGTGCGCATCGACAAGGAAAGCTGGGAAGACATCCGCCCGAAGGCTGCGGTTGCCGCCAATGTCGGCTCCGGCCCGGATCTCATCATGTGCTGGTTCGACGATGCCCACCAATATCCGGACAAGCTGGTCGATCTCACCGAGCTCGGCAATTATCTCGGCAACAAGTATGAGGGCTGGTACGACGGCGTAAAGGGATATGCGACGCGCGGCGACACCTTCATCGCCATGCCGCTGACGGCAATCGGCAACGCCGTCGTCTATCGCGACAGCCATGTGAAGGCCGCCGGTTTCGCTGAATTCCCGAATGACACCGCAGGGTTCCTCGAGCTTTGCAAGGCGATGAAGGCAAAGGGCACGCCGGCCGGCTTCCCGCACGGCAAGGCGGTCGGCGACGGCAACAACTACGCCCATTGGCTGCTCTGGAGCCATAACGGCATGATGGTCGATGAAAGCGGCAAGGTGACGATCAACAGCCCGGAGACGCTCGCTTCGATCAACTATGCAAAGGAGCTCTACGCGACCTTCATTCCGGGCACTGAAAGCTGGCAGGACGTCAACAACAACCGCGCCTTCCTCGCAGGCCAGGTCTCGCTGATCGCCAACGGCGTCTCGGTCTATTACACCGCCAAGAACGATCCGAAGCTCGCCGAGATCGCCAAGGACATCCGCACGACGAACTTCCCGATCGGCCCCGTCGGCAAGAGTGTCGAGCTTTGCCAGACGAGCTCGCTGCTTCTGTTCAAGCACACAAAATATCCTGAGGCGGCCAAGGCCTATATCAAGTTCATGATGGAAGCCGACCAGATGAACGCCTGGATCCAGGGATCCAGCGCCTATTGCTGCCAGCCGCTCAAGGCCTTCGCCAAGAATCCCATCTGGACGGCCGATCCGGTCCACGCGCCCTATGCGCGCGCTTCGGAGAAGCTGCGCCCGAACGGCTATGCCGGCCCGCTCGGCTACGCCTCGGCGGCAACCATGGCCGACTATGTTCTGGTCGACATGTATGCCGCCGCCGTTACCGGCCAGATGTCGCCGGAAGATGCGATGAAGGAAGCCGAACGCCGGGCCAACCGCTACTATCGCGTCTGAGCCCCGCTTAATGCATGTCGCCCGGAAGTGGGTAGCGGTTCCGGGACAACGACATGCATGGAAACAAAAAAGGACGCGGCGTGCCGGCCTTTCGGCATGCCGCAAGCTCCTCCGGGAGTCCAAACGCGATCTGGAGATAAGCAATGTCGATGGCAAATTCGGGGAATAGGCGTGGGCCGGTCTCTTCGCTCCTGCAGAACAACAATGTGCTCGGCTTCCTGTTCATGCTGCCGGCGGCGGTCTTCCTGGTCTGCTTTCTCACCTATCCGCTGGGGCTCGGCGTCTGGCTCGGCTTCACCGATACCCGGATCGGCCGCGACGGCATCTTCATTGGGCTGGAGAACTACCAGTTCCTGATGGATGATTCCGTCTTCTGGCTGTCTGTGTTCAACACCATTCTCTATACCTCCGTCGCCTCGGTGCTGAAATTCGCGCTCGGCCTCTGGCTGGCGATGCTGCTCAACCAGCATCTGCCCTACAAATCCTTCTTCCGGGCCATCGTGTTGCTTCCCTGGGTGGTGCCGACCGTGCTTTCGGCGCTGGCCTTCTGGTGGATCTACGATTCCCAGTTTTCGATCATCTCCTGGTCGCTGATGAAACTGGGGCTGATCAGCGGGCCGATCAATTTCCTCGGCGATCCAATCAATGCCCGCATATCCGTCATCGTCGCCAATGTCTGGCGCGGCATTCCCTTCGTGGCGATCTCGCTGCTTGCGGGGCTGCAGACGATCCCGGCCTCGCTGCAGGAGGCAGCCTCGCTCGATGGCGCCACGAGCTGGCAGCGTTTCCGCTATGTGACGCTGCCGATGCTGACGCCGATCATCGCCGTCGTGATGACCTTCTCGGTGCTTTTCACCTTTACCGATTTCCAGCTCATCTACGTGCTGACCAAGGGCGGCCCCGTCAATGCCACGCATCTGATGGCGACGCTCTCCTTCCAGCGCGGCATTCCCGGCGGCCAGCTCGGCGAGGGTGCGGCGATCGCGGTCGCCATGGTGCCCTTTCTGCTCGGCGCGATCATGTTCAGCTTCTTCGGCCTGCAGCGGCGCAAGTGGCAGCAGGGCGGCCAAGATTAGGAGAATGACGATGTCGACACATTCCAACACCGCCGATCAGATCGTGACCGACAATGCCGAAGGCATGAGCTATCTGAACCGCCTGCCGCGGCGGATCGTGATGCTCTATTTGCCGATGGCCGTCTTCGTCTTCGTGCTGCTCTTCCCGTTCTACTGGATGGCGATCACCGCGGTGAAACCCAACGAGCAGCTGACCGACTATACCAATTACAGCCCGTTCTGGGTGGTCGGGCCGACCATTGCACACATCAAATATCTGTTCCTCGAGACATCCTATCCGGGCTGGCTGTGGAACACGATGCTGGTGGCGGTCTGCTCCACCTTCCTCTCGCTGGTGGCTTCGGTCTTGGGCGCCTATGCCATCGAGCGCGTCCGCTTCACCGGCTCGCGCTCGGTCGGCCTGGTGATCTTTCTCGCCTATCTCGTGCCGCCGTCGATCCTCTTCATCCCGCTTGCCTTCATCGTCTTCAAGCTCGGGATCTACGACTCGCGGCTGGCGCTGATCTTCACCTACCCGACCTTCCTCATTCCCTTCTGCACCTGGCTGCTGATGGGTTATTTCCGCTCGATCCCGTTCGAGCTGGAGGAAAGCGCGCTGGTGGATGGGGCCAACAGATGGCAGATCCTCACCAAGATCATCCTGCCGCTCGCCGTGCCGGGGCTGATTTCGGCCGGGATCTTCGCCTTCACGCTCTCTTGGAACGAATTCATCTATGCCCTTACTTTCATTCAGTCATCGGAGAATAAAACCATTCCCGTCGGCGTGCTCACCGAGCTGGTGCGCGGCGATGTCTTCGAATGGGGGGCACTGATGGCGGGCGCCCTGTTCGGCTCGCTGCCGGTGGTCATCCTCTACTCGTTCTTCGTCGACTATTACGTGTCGTCGATGACCGGGGCGGTGAAGGAGTGACAGCCGCAAATGGCATGCCGAACCGCGTTCAGCGTCTCGACATCGAGCACTGGGCCTTCTTGCGACACGTGGTATAGTTAAATTTCGGTCGTCCTCCGGACGATACGATAAAGGAATTATTCCATGGGAGACCAGAAACGCCCGCTGCAACCTGGAGAAGCCGCGCCCGGATTCGCACTGGCCACGGCCAACTTCGATGGAACCGTCTCTTTCGCCGATTTGAGCGGTCGCCCATTCCTGATCGGCTTCTTTCGCGGGCTGTACTGCCCATTCTGCCGGCGGCAGCTGGAACAGCTTGCGGCGGTACAGCCAACCCTGCGCGCCGCCGGGGTGGAGACCGTGGCTGTTATTAACACGCCGGCGGAACGTGCCCGTCTATATTTCCGCCACCGGCCGACGCCGATAACGCTTCTATGTGACCCGGATTGCCGCACGCACCGGGCCTACGGTGTGCCGCATGCCGAGTTCCTACCCGATGGGAGTCGCGAGCAGCCCGAATGGCCCTATAGAACAACGATGGCGCAGTTCCAGACGGCACGCATCAACCCCACCGGCGAACTGCCGGAACCGCTGCACCCGATGGAAGCCAACACGATACTCAACGCCAAGGACGGCTTCGAGCTTGTCGAAGCCGATCGTGCGATCTTCGCTGACCATGCGACCCAGCTCGTCGGGCACTTCCTGGTGAATGCGAACGGCACTATCGGCTGGGCACGGATCGAGGCACTCGACGGACCAAACAGCCTCTCCGTCTTCCCGACCGGGGCAGAGATCATCGCCGCCGCCGGCAGCCTTGGACGCTGACCTGCAGCGAATTCTGCCGCCAGCGCTGCTAGCGGATCACAGAGGCTCCAAAAGCAGACCTGCCGCCAAGGCATGAAAGGCCTCGACCGCCTTTGGCAGCACGCTCTGCGGATTTTCGCTGGCGGCGATCCAGAGTGCCGCATTAAGCGCTGCGCCGCTCAGCAATCGGGCCGTCGCCTCCGCGTCAAGCGGCTTCAGGACGCCTTGTGCGATCAGGCGCTCGACGGTGCTCTTGGTCACCTGCAGACAGGTGTTCTGGCTCGGCCATTGCGAGGGATCGCCAAGAACCGCAGGCCCGTCGAGCAGAACGATGCGTTGGACTTCCGGATTGAGCGCCATCTCGATATAGGCCGCACCCTCGGCGAGCAGGCCCTGCCAATCGTTGCCCACCCCAGCCCCGATCGCGTTAGCGCGGGCCGCCATCTCAGTGTCGATCTGCTCAACAACCGCTGCCAACAGCCCGCGCTTGTCGCCGAAATTGTGGTAAAGCGCCCCCCGTGTCAGACCGGCGTCCGCCGTCAGCTCGTCCATCGATGCTGCGGTATACCCCTTTTCCGCGAAAGCCTTTCGTGCAGCCGCGATCAACTTGCCACGGTTTTCCTGCATCGTTTCGCTACGTGTCCTCGCCATCCAGCCCTCTTGCATTCACATACGTCGCGTATACCAGATTGACATACGCCACGTATGTAGAATATTACACATACGTACCGTATATCAAATATTGCGCAAGCCTGTGAAGCGCCACGCCGCGCTGATCGGTCGTTGCCAACGATAAAGAGAGATGAGGATGACGCAACGCGAAGCAATCTTTCCGGCCGACAGGCACGCCCTTTACGAGGAGCACGGCTATTCCGCCGCGATCCGATCCGGCGATCTGCTGTTTGTCTCCGGACAGGTCGGCAGCCGTCCGGATGGAACAGCCGAGCCCGACTTCGAACGCCAAGTCCGGCTGGCCTTTGAAAACTTGCAGGCGACGCTCAGCGCAGCCGGCTGCACGATCGACGATATCGTCGATGTCACCACCTTCCACACCGACCCTGAAAATCAGTTCGCAACCATCATGGCCGTCAAGCAGCAGATTTTCAGCAAGCCACCTTACCCGAATTGGACTGCACTCGGCGTCAACTGGCTCGCCGGCTTCGACTTCGAGATAAAGGTTATCGCCCGCATTCCGGCAAGCAAATGACAGCGCCACACCCGGCGGCACGGGAAACGCCCTCAAGGTGAAAACATGCAACTTGCGCCGCCGGTCGTGTCAAGAACTTGCCGAGATCGCTAGCCGCCCCTATCTCATGTCGAACAGACTTGATGGAGCGACGAGATGGTGGAACTTGTGGTTGACACTCTCTTCGATACGACGATCGAGATCATTCCTCCGGAAGACAGAGAAGACCAGCCCGATGGCCGTGCTTGCCTATGCTGCAAACGCCGGTGTCGATGGATGGACGATGACGGCTGCGGTATCTGCGAGGAATGTCTGGCCCCATGATGAACGCGGCAAGGGCGTAGCGCGATGGCAATCCGGAGCGCCGGACTTCTCATCTATCGGCGCGTATCCAACGACCTCGAAGTCCTTCTCGTTCATCCAGGCGGCCCCTTCTGGGCTGGGAAAGACGAGGCTGCCTGGTCGATCCCGAAGGGATTGGTCGAGCCGGATGAGGATGAACTTGCGGCGGCGATGAGGGAGACGGCAGAAGAGCTTGGAGTCGCCATCGACGGCAGAGTGACGCCGCTCGGCGAATATCGGCAGCCTGGCGGCAAGATCGTCGTCGCGTGGTCGATCGAAGCCGATCCGGTATTGGACGTGAACGCAGTACGAAGCTCTGAATTTCAAATGCAATGGCCGCCGAGATCAGGCCAGATGAAGAGCTTTCCGGAGGTTGACCGCGCGGGATGGTTTTCCCTGGCCGAGGCGGGAACGAAGCTGTTGAAAGGGCAGCGACCGATGCTTGCCGACCTTCTGAAGCATCAGGGGTGATCGGCGCGAAATGATTGCTTGAACCGCCCGTTTCGCTGCACGCATGCGTGAAGCGCGCGGCAGCCATGCGTTGCTTCTGCAGACATCCATCTCCATCTGACAGTCACAGCCGCCTCACTCAATCGAGACAACCGGCGCTGCGACCCGTCTTGGGCACGCGCGAGGAGACAATCATGAACGGCATATCGAAAACGCTGAACGACATGACGCTGGTCGAGCGGTCGAGCCTGCTCGACACCGTCGCCGACGCCCTGGAGGCAACCGCCGAGGAGGCCGAAGGGGAGGGCGACGCCCGCTTCGTCGCCAATTCCATCTGTATCGCCAATACCATCCGCGGATTATCCGGGGAGCTTGCACCGCGCGATCTGCGGGCAGCCGAGCTGCTCCTCGAGCAGGGTATCATGCTCGTCCACCAATTCTCCAGCAGGGTGAAACCAGGCGGAATGAAGCATTAACGCAAAGCGCAAATCGGGCCGGCAGAGCCGGCCCGTCCGTCATCACTGCTGCTCGATCGGCGCCGGCACTGCAGCCGGTGACGCCGACCGTCCAAGCCGATCGGCGACCAGCATCGACAGCATCATTTCCACAAGACCATTGGCGGCGCCCTTTTCGCCGCCGGCGCCGCCGACCTGGATCTGCGGCACGAGCGGCAGCCGGCCATTTTCGATCGCCTCGGCAAAGCGCATGAGCACCTGCGAGTGGAGCTGATAGTCCGGCCCACCGAAGGCCGCGACCTTCTTCTCCGTGGCCTCGGCTTCCGCCAGACCGATGGCGCGCACCTTCTGGGCATCGGCAAGACCGGTCGCCTTGATGCGTTCGGCATCGGCAAGCGCCACGGCCTTGATCCGATCGGCCTCACCGAGGCCGGCGAGACGCACTTTCTCGGCCTCTGCCTTGGCGGTGACCTGAATGGTTTCTGCCTGCTGGCGGGTGCGGGCGAGCTGCGCCTTGCCTTCGTTCTCGCTGATCTCGATGGTCAGCGCTGATGTGGTGATCTTGGCCTGCTGTTCGGCGAGCGCCTCCTTCTCGCGCAACGTGCGCTCCTGGATCGCCGCCGCCTCCTGCAATTTATAGGTCTCGACCTTTTCAACGGCGATCTGACGTTCGCGCAGCTGGATCAGGATCTGCTCGATGCTGTTCTGGCCATTGCTGGCCCGCGGCGTGCCGATCAGCACTTCCTGCAGTTCGAGGCTGTAGGAGTTGAACTTCTCGCGCATTTCGTCGCCGGATTTGCGCTGGATTTCGCTGCGCTCCTGCAGCAGTTCGATCAGGGTCTTGGTCTGGGCGATATTCTTGAAATAGGCCGAGACCATCGGATCGAGCGTCTGTTCGACCAGCCGTTTGATATCGCCGAAACGCTGCACGACGAGAGGCGCCTTCATGTAGTCGATATGCACGACGACCGAGAGCGGCAGCACCGGTTCGAACGCATCCTTGGTGATCAGCGACACTTCGGACAGATTTTCGTCCAGCCTGTGCTCGCCGAACTGTTCCTTCGTCCATTTGAGCACGAAGTTGGTGGTCGGCACGATGATGATATTGCCGGCATAGGTGTTGAACGCATATTTGCCCGGCAGGAGCGGCGTCGACCAGACACCGCGTGCGCCGGTCTCGACCAGTTCGCCGTGGCGATAGGACTGGCCTGAGATATCAGCGCTTCGGCGGCCGGTATAGGATACGACCACACCCACCGTGCCGACGTCGATGATCGTCTTCTCCACAAGTTCGACGGTCGCAAAGATTCGGTTGAGGAAATAACTGCCGTCGGCAAGCACTTGCAATTGCCGGCCGCGATAACCGCCGGCATTGAGAAACTTCTCCGGATCCTGGAAGTTGTTGTGGAAGTTCGGATCTTTGGGGTTGTTGGCAACGGTCGGCGCGATGATCTCGCCATCCGGCAGCGCCGGACCGTCATGGATGGTGACGACGCCGATCAGGTCCTCGGCGTCGTGGATGACGACGGGCTCGAAACCGTTCCGCTCACTGATCAGCGTCGACATGTCGGCAAACAGTCCTTGTTCCGACGCGTTCAAGTTGACGGCATAGGTCGATTGTGCGGTCAGCACGATGAACTGCGCCAGATTGATGGCATAGGTGCCTTCGCGCAGGATCTTGCGCTGCGGCCCCTTCTGGCCGCCCTTTGTCAGAAAGCCGCGCACATCCTGAAAATCATCGGCGTCGACATTCGAGGCAAGCGTCTGGGTCGGCGGCAGCGGCTCGCCGTCACGGGCGAAGACATAGCCGATCTGGCCCTGTGGAATGGTCACGAGATTGGCGCGATGCATCGCATACTGGAACGGCATGAAGAAATGCAGGCCACCGCGCACGACTTCTGGCTGGAAGCCGGCCTCGCCATAGAGCGCAATGAAGCCGTTATCGACAGAGCCGCGAAAACTCCAGAGCTTTTCGAGAATGCCGAGCCTGTCGTTGGGGATATAGCGGATCACGCCGCTCCACCGGAACAGGATTGCCAGCACGATGAGCGTGACGGAGATTTCGATCGCCTTCCATCCCATCGGGCTCAGATATTGTAGGGTTTCCATCTTTTTTCTCATATGGGCGCACGGGTTCGTTCCACCCGATGGCCGCCGGTTGGTGTTTGGTTGATAAGACGGGGAGATGGCGCGCCTGCTCGTTCGACGCACTAAAGGTGTATCTAACGCCTGGGCTGCTCATTGTCTGGGAAAAACGACCGCGCGTCCCGAGTCCCCGATGAGGGGCGGCGTGGTCGTGAGTGATCTCACATCGGTGTCGCCTTGAAAGACATGACGATAGGGGACGTAAGGATTGCGCCTTGAGGTTTAAAGATGCTCGATGGGGAAATCAGGCAAGTACTTCCAACGATTTCGATATTTCGAGCATTCAATTCTACTGAATTAAGCTGCGTCAGCCTGTTTGTTTCGGCCAGCGTTTTGCTTTAGATGAACCTGTCCGACGTTGCAGCAACACGACTTGAGCGACCTCGCTGATCAAGATCAACTGGCTTTTCGAAATTTGCATTGCCGGCAGGTTTGGATTCCACACCTGCCGGCAATCCGCCATCAGGCAGCCTTTTTGCGATAGAGCATTGTCAGGAGTGCGAGGACGCATCCTACGGCTCCGACAGTTGCGAAGATGTAGAAATTCCACTGCGGAGCCAGGCCTGCACCCAGAACAGCACCGCCGATGGCCGGTCCTATCATGCCGCCTATACGGCCGATGCCGAGCGAGAAGCCAAGGCCGGTTCCACGGATCTCGACCGGATAGAGGTTTCCAACGAGAATATTGGCGAGGATTTGCGTGCCGATCGTTCCCGTACCCGCAAGTGCGACAAGGCCGTAGACCTGCAGGCCCTGATCCACTTGCGTCAGCAGCCAGATCGAGCAGGCTCCGAGCAGAAACATGCCTGCGACGACAATCTTGACATTGCCGCGGTCGGCAATCCTCGCGCCGATCAGCAGGCCGACTGCGGCTCCGAGATTGAGGGTTACCGAGAACAGCAGGGCGGAACCGAGGTCATAGCCCATCTTGTTCATGATAGTCGGAAGCCAGTTGACCATACCGAATGTCAGCAGCAGCGAACAGAAGTGGATGCCCCATGCATTCAAGGTCGGCAGCAGGCGACCTTCGGAGAACAGCGACCGGATGCCGACCTGTACAATAGGCTTGGCGATAGGATTGGGCAGCCCGTACTGGTCTGCGATCTGGTTGGCTTCGCTCTGGCGGTTCTTCGTTGCCAGCCATTCGGGAGATTCAGGGATGAGGCGGATGAAGAAAGGCAGAAGCAGGATCGGTGCGCCGCCGATGATCATCAGCGGACGCCATCCGTATTTCTGTATCAGCAGCATTCCGAGGATGCCCGAAATGATGCCGCCGGCGAGATAACCGAGAAGCGCAATCGAATAGGCCATCGCCTTCCGCTTCGGCGGAGAAAACTCGATGATCAACGCGGTTACCGTCGGAAAAAGAGCGCCAAGGCCCAGACCGGCAAGAAAGCGTGTGCCCTCGAAAACGGAAAAGTTCGGCGCCAGCCCGCTGCCGATCATCATGATCGAGAAGCTCAGCAGACTGCCGATGATGACCTTGCGGCGTCCGATCCTGTCAGCGAGCGTTCCCGCAACGAGAGCCCCGAGCAGCATGCCGAACAGGGTGATGGCGGCAGCGCGTCCGACCATGCCGGGCGTCAGGCCCCAACTGGCTTCGGCGAGCAATGCCGGGGCTACTGCGCCGTAAACGATCAGGTCATAGCCGTCGAACAGGATCAGCAGACCGCAAAGCACGATGATGATATTCGGGCTGCGAACGCGTTCCTTGAAAATAGCGAGATCTTGTATGGCCAATTTTCCCTCCCCATACATTTGAGTACAGGAAGTCCGCTCCTGCCAACGGCAGGTCCGCGTCAATCCATGTACAAATCCTCCTCGATCATTGCCGGCGTGGTTCCTCCCAGCGCCAGACTCACCCACGAGCGGGCGATGTCAAGACAATGACGACACGCTATTAAATACTTGCGAATAAAATATTTGCAACTGCAAACTTCTCAGCCGGCAGCTTTTCCCTTTTGGGATATTGCCGGCAGGTTGGCGTGCATGCGGCGCAGCGCATTCTTCAGGGCTGCTACCTCCTCGTCCGACATGCCCTGAACCGCAGTGCGTTCAAGCTCCACGGCAAGCGGCATCAGCCTTTCCGTCAGCGCCTCGCCCTGCGGGGTCAGCCTGACGATGACGATACGGCCATTGTCTTCCGGGCGTGTTCTCGACACCAGCTTGCGCTTGGCCAACGTGCCGACGAGGCGTGACAGCGTCGAGATCTCGACGGAGACGACGTCGGCGAGATCTCCAAGCGTGCTCTCCCGGCGCTCCTTGAGCATGGCCAGAACCCGGTACATCGCCACGCTGAGATTGTCTTCGGCAATTCTCTGCGAGAACACCTCGGCTATCCGCACGCCGGCGCGGTTGAGAAGATAAGGAACGGAATCGGTAAGTTTGTACATGTCTCTGTCTGCTGGCGGGATTCGGCTTGCTGAAGGCTTCCTCCGACATGCACCTAAATTGCCGGGATGACAACATGATAGGCTTTCAGCCGTTGAAAACGGCTTGGCAGAACAAACATTTTCGCGCCTGAATTATAAATTTGCATTGACAATAGTTGCATATGCAATAATTTGAAGCCCGAGGAGACACGGGAGGAAATCATGTCTGCCACTGCTGCCCTCGGCATATCGCCGGCCCCCGCACCGATCAGCGACGCGTTTCGATCGACCATGCGCCGTTTCCCGGCGACGGTGACGGTCATTTCCGCCTGCCGCAACGGTGCGGATCATGGAATGACGGCAACGGCCGTCACATCACTTTCAATGGATCCGCCCTCTCTTCTCATCTGCCTGAACAATCGCACCTATCTGCATGACATGCTGCTCGAGGTGCCGGAATTCGCGGTCAGCATTCTGACCGACAGGCAGGCCGCCGTATCGGAAGGTTTCAGCGGCAAGATTGCGCCCGAGCGTCGGTTCGACGCTGCCGATTGGGTTCGCCATGAGCGTGGAATGATGGTGCTGGGCACCGCCCATGCCTCGGTCGTCTGCCGCCGCATGGGCGTCGTTCCCTATGGCACGCACACGATCTTCATCGGGCAGGTGGTGGATACACGCGTTTCCAACGACACCGTCGCATTGATGTACGAGAACTCGAAATATTGCGCGCCACAGCACGCACTTCCCGCATCCCAGAACTGAAGGTCGTTCCATGAACAATACAGCCGCCCTGTTTCCCGCCTCGGCGCGGGTCGAGACCGCATGTCTTGCAGACCGCATCGCCCCGGTGCTGGATGAAATCCGTGCCGGTGCGCGCGATACGGAAAAATCGGGCCGGGTGCCGGCGCGCAATATGGATCTGCTACGCTCGGCCGGCTACTTCGATATCGTCAAGCCTGGCCGTTTCGGCGGCGCCGAAGGATCGTTTGCGGAGCTTGTCGATGCCAATATCGAACTGTCGTCGGCCTGTGCCTCCACCGGCTGGGTTGCCGGCCTGCTTTCCGCGCATCAATGGCTGCTTGCCATGTTCGACGAACGGGTTCAGCAGGAAGTATGGGGCGACAATCCGGATGCGCTGCTCTGCGGTTCCTATGCGCCGGTCCGCATGGCTGAGCGCGTCCACGGTGGTTTCCGGCTATCCGGCGACTGGGCCTTTGCCAGCGGATGCGAAAATGCAGGATGGGCGCTCTGTGCGGCGATCATTCCGCCAAAAGGCGAGGGCGAGCGTCCAGTGCCGGCGTTTCTTCTGGTTCCGGCCGGCGATTATACCATTGCCGAGACCTGGGATGTCGTCGGCCTCGCCGGCACCGGCTCGAAGAGCCTGATCCTCAAGGAGGTCTTCGTTCCGGAATACCGCATGCTGAGCTTTGCGGATGCGACCTCCGGCAGAACACCGGGCGGGCGTGGCTACCAGGGCATCGGCCTTTTCAACATTCCGCTCCTCATGGGCATTCCCTTCTGCCTCGGCAGCGCCGCCGTCGGTGCGGCGAAGGGCGCACTGGATAGCTATATCGACCACATCGGGACCCGTGTGACGCGGGGTGCGGTTGCCGGCGGCAACAACAAGATCGCGGAATTTCCGACGATCCAGCTTCGCGTGGCGGAAGCCTCCGCATCCGTCGATGCCGCCCGCGAAATCCTTCTGCGCGATATTGCCCGGGCGCAGCAATTGGCCCAGGCCCGCGAGGATGGCGCCGCCGAGATCACTGGGGAAGATCGGATACTCGCCCGCCGCAGCCAGTCCTTTGCGGTCAGCTTGGCGCTTCGGGCCGTGGAGGCACTCAACGCGTCGACAGGCGGCCTTGGCCTGCAGATGTCCAATCCCGTCCAGCGCGCATGGCGAGATACCAATGCCGTCGGGCGCCACATTTCCATGAACTGGGATGCCGTCGGCACCATGGTCGGCCAGCAGTTGCTCGGCCTTCCGCCCAAGGGACAATTCTGACCCGCCACCGTCATTGTTTCGAAAGACAGGAAAGAGAGCATATCGTGCAAGGCAAGATCGCGCTTGAAGAACATTTCGCCATTCCCGAGACGTTGCAGGATTCGGCTGGATTCGTGCCGGGCGACTACTGGACTGAACTATCCGCCCGCCTTCTCGATATCCAGGACAAGCGTTTGCGCCTGATGGATGCCCACGGCATCGAAAAAATGATCCTGTCGCTGAACGCTCCGGCCGTGCAGGCAATCCCGGACAAGGCCAAGGCCCTGGAGATTTCCCGGCGCGCCAACGACTTTCTGGCGGAGCAATGCGTCAAGAACCCCAACCGTTTTCTGGGATTTGCCGCTTTACCCCTGCAGGATCCGGATGCGGCGACGCAGGAACTGCAGCGCTGCGTAACGACGCTGGGCTTCGTCGGCGCACTGGTCAACGGCTTCTCGCAGGAGGGCGACGGAACGACGCCGCTCTATTACGATCTGCCGCAATACCGTTCGTTCTGGGCCGAAGTCGAAAAACTCAACATTCCCTTCTATCTGCACCCGCGCAACCCGCTGCCGCAGGATAGCCGCATCTATGCCGGCCACTCCTGGCTGATGGGTCCGACATGGGCGTTCGCACAGGAGACCGCAGTTCATGCGCTGCGCCTGATGGGATCCGGCCTATTCGACGAACATCCGGCTTTGCGGATCATCGTCGGTCACATGGGGGAGGGGCTGCCCTTCATGATGTGGCGCATCGACAACCGGAATGCCTGGGTCAAGGTGGAAAAGAACTATCCGGCCAAACGCCCGATCGCCGATTATTTCAACGAGAATTTCTACATCACGACGTCGGGGAATTTCCGCACACAATCACTGATCGATGCTATGCTGGAAATCGGCGCGGACAGAATTCTGTTTTCGACAGACTGGCCATTCGAAAACATCGACCATGCTGCAAACTGGTTCGACAGCGCCACCATTTCCGAAGCCGATCGGCTGAAGATCGGTCGCACCAATGCGGTTTCACTGTTCAAACTCGATCGATAGCATGGTCGCACCTTTCAGATACACGGCCAGCGCGGCTGAGATCATCTTCGGGAGCGGTTCACTGAGCCGTCTCGCCGAGGCGGTTGCAGGGCAGGGCGGCAAACGCGCGCTGATCCTTTCGACCCGGCACCAGAAGCAAGAGGCAGAACGGATCGCTGCCTCCCTCGGCCCGCTCGCGGCGGGACTGTTCCACGAGGCGGCAATGCATACGCCGGTCGATGTGACCGAGCGCGCAATGGCTAGATATAGCCAAGCCGGCGCCGATTGCGTCGTCGCAATCGGCGGCGGATCAACGATCGGCCTCGGCAAGGCGATCGCCTATCGCAACGACGCACCGCAAATCGTGGTGGCGACGACCTATGCGGGCTCGGAGGTCACACCGATCCTCGGCCAGACGGAGAACGGCCAGAAGACGACAGTGCGTGGAGCGGGCATCCTGCCCGAGGTGGTGATCTACGATCCTGAATTGACATTGAGCCTGCCGGTCGAGATCAGCGTCAGCAGCGGGCTCAATGCAATGGCGCATGCGGTCGAAGGTCTCTACGCAGAGGACCGCAATCCAATCTCGTCGATGATGGCGATCGAGGGCCTGCGGGCGCTGAAGCACGCTCTGCCTCAGATCGTCCAGGCCCCTCGGGACATCGAAGCGCGAAGCGAAGCGCTTTACGGGTCCTGGCTGTGCGGCACGGTCCTCGGAACGGTCGGGATGGCCCTGCATCACAAACTTTGCCATACGCTCGGCGGCAGCTTCGATCTGCCGCATGCCGAAACCCATGCGGTCGTTCTTCCCCATTCCGCCGACTATAACGCCGCAGCCGCAACGGATGCGCTAAGGCCTGCCGCCGAGCTTTTCGGCGGCTCGCTCGGCCGCGGTCTTTATGATTTTGCCGCTTCGATCGGCGCCCCCTTGGCGCTGCGAGATCTCGGTATGAAGGAGGCCGATTTGGACCGCGCGGCCGAAATCGCCGCTCGGAATCCCTATTGGAACCCGCGTCCGCTCGAAGGAAAAGCGATCCGGGCTTTGTTGCAGAGCGCCTGGGAGGGCGCGCGGCCGCGTTAACGGCTAGGGAGGATGGCCACGTGCCTGAATATTTCAGCGAAGAGAGATCCGTGGAAGCCGTCAACGCGCGCATGGGGCGGGACATCAATCCGCGCCTGGCCGAAATCATGTCGTCGCTGGTCAAGCATCTGCATGCTTTTGCCAGGGATGTCAGCCTGAGCCAGGAGGAATGGGCGTTGGCCATCGGCTTCCTGACCCGAACCGGCCATCTCTGTCATGACGAGCGACAGGAGTTCATCCTGCTCAGCGATACGCTGGGTTTCTCGATGCTGGTGGATGCGATCAACAACCGGCGTCCGCCGGGCGCCACGGAGAACACCGTGTTCGGGCCGTTCCATGTCGAAGGGGCGCCCATACGGCATATGGGTGAAAACATCTCGCTCGACGGCAAGGGCGAGAGTTGTCTGTTCATCGGGCGGGTGCTCGATCTTAACGGCAATCCGATCGAGGGAGCCCGGATCGATGTCTGGTCGGATAATGCCGATGGGTTCTACGACGTCCAGCAGCCGGATATCCAGCCGAAATGGAACAACCGGGGCATTTTCGTCACCGGCGCCGATGGCGCTTATAGTTTCGTCGGCATCAAGCCGGTCTCTTATCCGATCCCGGATGACGGCCCGGTCGGCCAGATGCTGGCATCCCTCGGCCGCCATCCCTATCGTCCCGCCCACACCCATTACCTGATCACGGCTCCGGGTTATCAGAAGCTCGTAACCCACACTTTCGTCGGCGACGATCCCTACCTGGAATCCGATACCGTATTTGGCGTCAAACACAGCCTTGTCGCACCTTTCGAGCGCATAGATCGTCCAACCATCTGGCGCTCCGATTTCGATTTCGTGCTGACGCCGATCGAGGACGGACGATGATCGTTGCCCGCTATGCGGTATCCGACCCTGGCAAGCGCGCCGAGCGCTCGCGATTGCTGGAGGAACACAAGGCCTATCTGCAGGGCACAGCGATCCGCATCCTGCTTTCCGGCCCTTCCGCGCCGCCGGCGGCGGGCAGGGGTTCAACCGCCCTCGTGATCGCGGAGGTCGAGACGCTCGCCGAGTTCGAGGCCTTCAGCACAGGAGATCCCTTCGTCCGCTCCGGTGTTTACGCGAGCGTCGAGATCTTCGAATGGCGGCCCACGCTTGGGCTTCTTCTGGAGAGACTCTCCGACGGCAGCTGAAAACCTGACGATCGCCGACCTCAACTGCCAAAGCCGGTCATATCGAACACGGCGGCGTTGTCCTGAACTTCGCGCAGCCCCTTATACGACGCATGACGGAGGCTGCCGTCATCCGTCCAGCCGCGAAACTCGATCTCGGCGATGAGGGTCGGCTGCACGAAGACGTAGCGTTTGCCCCTCAAGGGGACGGCCGGCCGGTTCGTCTTCAACCGGTCGAGCGTTTTTTTCAGGTCTTCGGCATCGCTGGCACTAAAACCGGTTCCGACCGCCCCCACGGAAACCCAGTCGAAACCCTTCTTGCCGGCGAGCAGCAGGCTGCCGATGCCGCCGCGGGCGGCCGCCGATTGTTCGTAGCCGACGATCATGAAGCTCTCGCTCTCGACGCACTTGATCTTCAGCCAGTCGCCCGTGCGGCCACTGCGGTAGGGCTGATCGCGATGCTTGGCGATGATGCCTTCCAGCCCATGATGGCAGGCGTGATCGAGGAGCTCGTCACCCGGCAGGTCTATTTCTTCGGAAAAGCGGATCGTCCCACTGCCTTCCGGTATCAGGTCTTCAAGAAGGTGCCGGCGCACGGCGAGCTCGGTGCCTGTGAGGTCATGCCCGTCAAGATACAAAAGGTCGAAGGCGTAGAGAATGGACTCGTTCGAGGCCCGCTTGCCGCCGCGACCGCCGAGCGAACGTTGCAGCGCGCCGAAATCCGACCGGCCGTGATCATCCATAACCACGGCTTCTCCATCCAGTATGGCGGTGGCCACGCCGAGTTCCTTGGCGGCCGCGGCGATGGTGGGAAAACGATGCGTCCAGTCATGGCCGCCGCGGGTGATGACACGAACGCCCTTCGGCTCGATGTGGATCGCAAGCCGGTAGCCATCCCACTTCGCCTCGTAGAGCCAATCCGGCCCGATCGGCACGCGGGGCTTCAGCAGTGCGAGGCATGGCTCGACCCTCGCCGGCATTGGATCGAACGGAAGGCTTGGCTGGTCGGGATCGCGCTTGCGGATCGGACGAGATTGCAGCGTTGCATTGGACTCGTTGAGGAATGGCAATGAGGGGCGGCGCGAGCGTGTCATGATCGTTGTCTGTCCTTCCCGGACTGGTTTTCAGGCTCTTCTCCAAACACGATGTCGCCTTTCCCACTCTGCTCAATGGGATTTAGGTCCGGTGAGTATTTCGGCAAGAACCATAGCCTGGCGCGTTTCGGCCGACTTCCTCCACAGATAGGGTCCCTGGGGGGGGGCAGGGAGACCAACGATTTCGCGGAACAGTTGAATTGAGCCAGTCGGCCCAAGCCTTGTGCTCGAGGACGACGATCTGCCGGTCTTGGTATGGCGCGATGTCCGCGATGATGCCAACATATAATAGCCTTTGCCCAGGGCAAAGGCAGCATCGGCAGACGCTACACGGCCTGCACACTCTGGTCCTTCGGCAGCGAGATTGTCATCGCCGCGGCGACGGCGGCCGTAACTGCAACGGCGAGATAGATGCCGCTGAAACTCTCAGTCGAGGTCTGGATCACGCCGCCAAAGAAGTTCCCAGCAGTGCCGCCGATGCCTTGGAGCACGGTGCAGATGCCTAAGACAGTGACCGCGACGCGGGGCGTGGCGCGATGTGAGACGTAGGCCGGCAGCAAGCCATAGATCGGATAAAAGCCCAGCGAAAAGAAGATGCCGGACAGAGTCGAGAGTTCCATCGAGGGATCGAGGACGACGAGGGCGCCGGCGGCGAGGAAGCTTGAGTAACAGGTAAGCATGGCATAGCGCGATCCGAGACGCGACGATATCGTGCCAATGGCGAAGCCTGCGCTTATCCCCACCGCCCCGATCGTTGCCCAGAGCCATGAGGCAAAGCCGACGGAGTAGCCGAGTTCCTCGCGCAGGAACGGCGAGAGATAGGTGAGATAGGGATATGGCATCAGCCCGTTGATGAAGCCGAGCGCGAAGATCAGCGTCACCCATGGCATGATGGAGCGCAGGCTTGCTGAACCGCCAGCAGTTGGCGCCAGCGTTTGGTGACTTGTCCCGCTGTCGAAGAGGCCGGCCCGCCCGAAGAGAATGTGGGTGACAACCGCCAGTGCGATCGTGGCCGCGCCTGTGAGGAACCAGACCATCTGCCAGTGACCGCTTCCGGCGTATGCCGCCACGAGTGCGCTGTTGATGAGGACGCCAAAGGCCGGGGCGCTGGAGATCAGGCTCATGGCAAAGCCGCGCTGGTCTGCTCTTACCACCCGCGAGGCAAGATTAATCATCGGCACGAAAGTCGATGCGCCAGTCGCGCCGGCGACCATCAGCAGGCCGGCAACCACATAGAGATTGTCACTGATGGGGATGCTCGACAGGCAGAGCCCGCAGAGCGACACGGACGCCACCACCGTCCGTGCGGCGCCGATGCGATGGACGAGCCAGGTACCGAGCACGGCGAATGCCACTGTGGAAAACTGCACTAGGCCGGTGACCGTGCCGACGAAGGAATAGTCGAAGGCAAGATCTTTCCGCATGTCGGGGATGATCTGAGGAAAAAGGCTGAGGCCGAATCCGTAACACGTGCCGACGCAGGCGATCATGACGGCTAGGAGGACGTTATCATGGATACGCACGCTAGTCATGATGATCGACCTCTGTTGGCAACCGTGTTCGCGCTCCGGCTCGACGCGATGATCATCTAGCATGAGCAGTCGGCGGACTGTCGGATCTGCGACGCCGGCGGCCTAAAACGCATACAAATGGGACCGCCGAGCATGCGCTACGGCGTGCTCGCCTATGCTTTTCGCCGAACCAATCAAGCCGCCGAAACAGCCAGCTCGATCGATCACCCGTTGACGCTCCGAACGCTCGCAACGCTGCCGCCGCAGGCCGCCCGGCGCTGAGCAAGCACCTTAACCGAAAAGAGCGCGTAGACGATCAACGGAAGGCAGACGAGATAGGATGTCCTGATGCCCGCATGTTCGGCAATGAAACCGAGCAGCGGCGGCGCCAGGAAGAAGACGACGAAGGTCATCTGGCCAAGGGCGGCGACGTTGAGATGCGCCGCCCGATCTGTGCGCTGGGCCGCCGCCGAGACGGCGAGAGGATAGACCGCGCTGCAGCCGGCGCCCATCGCGGCAAAGCCCGCCAGTGCCACATAGGCATGCGGAGCGCCCCAGACAGCGCAAACGCCGATAGCCGAAAGGACAAGCAACATCGTGGCGACGGCCCGCGGGCCAAACCGATCGACCAGCGGATCGACGAACAGGCGCGCCAGTGCCATGCAGAAAGTAAAGAGGGTCAATCCTAGTCCGCCAATGAAGGGCTCGACTGAAAACACGTCGCGCATATAGATCGCCGACCAGTCGATCCCGGCACCTTCGACGAGAAAGGCCGCGATGCCGATCACGCAGAGCGGCATGAGGCTCCGGGTGGGAAGCGCCACCAGTGGCGCCTTGCCTTCATTCAACGGGGTCCGCGCGGGCGCATTGCGCATACCTGAAATCGCCCAGACGCCGAGCACAAGCACCGCTGCAAAGGTCACGGCGAGATGCAGTTGCATCGAAATACCGGCTTGGCGGACGACCGAGGAGACAAGCGCCGTGACGAAGAAGCCGAGGCTCCAGAAACCATGCGCCCTGTTCATCACGCCGCGTCCTAACTGTGCTTCGATGCGATCAATCTCGACATTGAGATTGATCTCCAGCGCCCCGGCGAGCATCCCCTCGACGAAAAGCACACAGAACACGACCGGCGCCGCACCAATCCACGGCACCAGCGACAGCAGCGCAGACGTGCCGAGAACAGTAATGAATGCCGTTGTCCGCGCGCCAAGCCGGGCGATCACGGGCGAAGACAAAGTCAACGAAATCAAGGCGCCGATCGCAGCCCCTATCAATGTCAACCCAAGCTCCGACTTGTCGACGTCAAGCGCAACCTGCAAATCCGGCATCCTCGACAACAGCGCCCCCAGCGACACGGCGAAGAGAAAGAAGCAGACATAGATCCGCTGCTGCGGCGCGATTTTCATGATGCAACTCCGGGAATTGACGCTCGAAGCCGAACGCGCGCTTTTGGACTTGTGATATCTAACTCACAGGGCCGGAGATCAAAACTTTTTTCTGAGGAGATGCGACGGAGCAAGCGATCTTGGGGACGGACCGGCGATTTGCCTGGGCTGCCAAACCATAGGCAGGGCGGCTGGCTTTCTCGACCGCTGCCGGCGGGGACGTTCCGGATCAAGCGCCATGCGGGCGCTTCTGCCCGGCCGATGCTGGCGGTCTAAAGCGCCAACCGCAACCGCGGCTCCATTTTTAGCGGCCCGCCGTTCCACCGACGATAGCGAGACGCCGAGTAGAATCACGCTGTCACGGCATCTGAGCACCGCTGACGGCGACATAGACCGAATAGATCGAACGCGTCGCCGCAATGAACAGCCGGTTGCGCTTGGGACCACCGAAGGTGAGGTTGGCGACGGTTTGCGGCACGCGGATCTTGCCGATCAGTTTGCCGGCCGGATCGAAGCAATGCACGCCATCACCGGCACTCGACCAGAGGTTTCCGTTCACGTCGGTGCGGATGCCGTCCGGAATGCCGTTGTCGATGAGGCAGAAGACGCGGCCGTTTTCAAGCCTGAGGCCGTCGGCCACGTCGAAAGCCCTTATGTGGCGCGGCAGGCTTTCATCGTGGCTTGCCGCCGAATCCGCCACGTATAGAATGGTCTCGTCGGGGGAGAACGCAAGGCCGTTCGGCTGGATGAAATCGGTGACGACAGCCGCAAGCCCCCCGGTCGCCGGATCGAGCCGGTAGACGTTTCGGGTCGGCTGCTCCGGCACGGCGCGGTAGCCTTCATAATCCGACATGATGCCGTAGGTCGGGTCGGTGAACCAGATCGTGCCGTCGGATTTCACCACCACGTCGTTCGGCGAATTGAGCCTTGCGCCCTCGAAACGGTCGGCGAGCACGGTAATCGAGCCGTCGATCTCGGTGCGGGTGATGCGGCGCGTCCCGTGCTCGCAGGAGATCAGCCGACCCTGCCGGTCGCGCGCATGGCCGTTGGTGAAGTTGGACGGTTGCCGATAGACGGAGACGCCGCTCTCGGGCGTCCATCGCATCATACGCTGGTTGGGAATATCACTCCAGAGCAGCTGGTTCGCATCGTTGAACCAAACGGGACCCTCGGCCCAGCGGCAGCCGGAATAGAGTTCGTCGAGGCCGGCGCTTGTTACGATCATCTGCCGGAAGCGCGGGTCGTGGATTTCGTAGATGCTGGCCTCGGCCATGGCGGTCTTCCCGTTTATCACATGCCGGCCCGGCGGCCGCCGGCGAGCATGATGACGCTGATGATGATGAGGCCGGTCATGATGAGGCGGATGCCCGCGCCGACCCCGTAGGTGTTGAGCATGGAGACGACCAGGAACATGAAGAGCGATGCGCCCCAGATGCCCGGCACGTTGGAATCGCCGCCGGCGACGGCGGTGCCGCCGATCACGACGACGGCGATCGACATCAAGAGATATTCGGAGCCCATGTTGAGCGCCGCGCCGCCGGAGAAACAGGCGAGCAGATAGCCCGCGACCGCGGCAAGCACGGCGCAGAACAGGTAGGTGACGAAGCGCGTGCCGTCGACCGGTATGCCGGCCATGCGCGCCGCCGGCATGCTCTGGCCGATCGCCGAGATCCAGCGCCCGTAGATCGTCTTTTCGAGCAGGAACCAGGCAAGCAGCGAGATGAGGAGTGCTACGATCGCCACATTCGGCACACCGAGCGTGTTCAACGTGGTGAACTCCGCCAGCATGGTCGGAGGCTTGATGCGCAATCCGCGGTTCGTCCAGATCGCCGCGGACTGGACGATGAAGCTCATCGACAGCGTGGCGATGATCGGCGGAATGCGCAGGACCTTGATCAGCGCATAATTGCCGAGGCCGACAACAAGGCCGAGGACGATGGCAATGAGAAGACCGGGCAGGATCATGCCGTTTTCGACATTCATCAGCTTCAGCGCCACCGTGCCGGCCAGCGTCATGGTGGCGGGAACCGAGAGGTCGATGTTGCCGGGGCCCAGCGTGATGACGAACATCTGGCCGATGCCGACGATGACCGAGAAGGCGGCGAAGGTGAGGGCTGCCTGCGACAGACCAAGCGTGCTGGCGCCGAGTGTCACCATGATCGTCAGGAACCAGACGGTGAAGGCGGCAAGCCACGACCATATCCAGGGTTTGCCGAACAGACCGAACAGCGGGGTCATCGGCGTTTCTCCCGCTTCTCCAGGCGGTTGAGCATCAGGCGAAGTGCGAGCACGACGATCAGGATCGCGCCTTGCGCCCCGATCTGCCAGTCCGGCGAGATGCGCAGGAAGGACAGGAACGAGCCGGCGAGCGTCAGGGTCAGCGCGCCGATGACGGCGCCGACAGGGGAGACGCGGCCGCCGATGAACTCGCCGCCGCCGAGGATCACGCCGGCAATCGACAGCAGCGTGTAGCGCAGCGCGATATTGGCATCGGCCGAGGTCGTCAGGCCGACGAGGGCGATGCCAGCAAGCACCGCGAACAGGCCGGCAAGGCCGTAGGCGCCGGCGCGTGCAGCGACGATCGACCAGCCGGCGCGCTCGACCGAGCGCTGGTTGCCGCCGATGCCGCGGATCAGCACGCCGAGCGAAGAGCGCATGACGAGGAGATGGGCGACGGCGGCGATGGCGATGCTGGCGACGATCGCCATCGGCGCCAGCGGCGGCTTGACGGTCATAAGCCAGCGTACCCAATCCGGCGCCTGGCCGCCCGGTGCCGGCAGCAGCAGCACGGCAAGGCCGCCCCAGACAAAGCTCATGCCGAGGGTCACGACGATGGAGGGCAGGTTGCGCAGATGGATGACGACGCCAAGGCCCGCATAGATGGCGATTGCGCCGGCAAGGATCAGGATGCCGACCGCCGGGGCATCGCGGAGAAAGGTCGCGGTGACGCAGGCGACGAAGCTGACGAAGGTGCCCATCGACAGATCGAGATCGTTGACCGCCATCACCAGCATCTGGGCGATTGTCGCAAGCGCGATGGGCACAGCCAGGTTGAACAGCAGGTTGAGCCCGACATAGCTCATGGCGCGCGGCTGCAGCCAGAAGACGGCGGCAAGCAGCAGCGTCAGCGACAGAGCGGGGATGGTAAGACGCAAGGCGTCGGACGAAATCCGGAACGTCATGCGGCGACCCCTTCGAAGGAAGCGGCGATGATATTCGTCTCGTTGACGGCGTCGCCGGCGAGTTCGGCGGTGATGCGGCCTTCGCGGAAGACATAGACGCGGTCGCAGAGGCGGACCTCGTCCATCTCAGTGGAGTACCAGATGAAGGTGCGGCCGTGCGCCGCTTCCTCGCGGATGATCGCGTAGACCTCCTGCTTGGTTCCGACATCGACGCCGCGCATCGGATCGTCCATCAGGACGACAGGCGCGCGCGTCGCCAGCGCGCGGGCAAACAGCACCTTCTGCTGGTTGCCGCCGGAAAGCGACAGGATGCGGTTGGCCATATCGGGTGTGCGGATCTCGATCCGCCGCTTCCAATCGACGCCCTTCGTCTGCTCTTCATCGGCGAGGATAAGGCCGTGCCGGGTAAGGTCACCGAGCGAGGCGATGGAGAAGTTGCGCAGGATGCTCCAGAGTTCGAAGACGCCATTGAGGCGGCGGTCGCCGGCGACGAAGGTGACGAGCGGATCGCGCTCGGGCAGCCAGTTGCCGGACTGGGCGGCATGCAGGGCGAGCAGCAATTCGGTCTGCCCGTGGCCGGCCAGTCCCGCCAGTGCGATGATCTCACCCTTCAGCGCCGTGAAGGGAAGGCCTTTCGTCTGATGGGACAGAATGAGCGGAGCGGTGGATTGTTCGCGCGTCGAGCGCTGCGCGGTCTCCTCCTTCGCAACGGTCCCCATCGCTTCGACGAGACCATGATGGTCGAAGCCCGGCGCCGGACGCTCGGCAACGACGCGGCCGTCCTTCATGACGACGATGCGGTCGGAGGTTTCGAGGATCTCGTGCAGGATATGCGAGATGAAGATGACCGAGCCGCCGGCGGCGACGAAGCGGCGGACATGATCGAGCATCTGGCGGGCAAGGCTTGCGTCGAGCGACGAGGTCGGCTCGTCGAGGATCACCAGGCGCGGCGCCACGCCGGCGTTGGAAAAGGCCATTGAAATCTCGACCATCTGCCGCTCGGCAATCGACAGATCGCCCACGGCCCGGCCGCTGTCGATGCCGTGGCCGGGAAAGACGGCGTCGAGGCTCGTCTCGATGATTTTTGCGGCGCGCCGCCGCCAGCCGAAGCCACCGAGATGGCGATGCATGATGCGCGTGTTCTCGACGATGGAAAGGTTGGGGCAGAGCGAAAGCTCCTGGAAGACGCAGCGCACGCCGCGGGCACGCGCGGCATTGATGCCATAGCGTTCCAGCCGTTCGCCGTCGCTCGCAACGCTTCCTTCGTGCGGGGTGAGACCGCCGTTGATCACGCTGACAATCGTCGATTTGCCGGCGCCATTGTGGCCGACGAGCCCGACGCATTCGCCCGGCATGACGCGGAGCGTGACGCCGTCGAGCGCCTTGACCGCGCCGAAGCTCACCTTGGCGTCATCGACGGCGATCACCGCCTTCAAAACCTCATTCATCCTGCCCGCCAGATCCGCTTCACAAAGAATGTCGCGCGGCCATGTGCGGCCGCGCGGCAGTCGCCGGGAGAGTTACTTTGCCGACTCGATGACCTTGATTGCGTCTGCCTGCGTGTATTCCACGTTGGCGACGCCGCCGGCCTGGGTATTGGCGAGGTTGGTTTCGAGATTGTCCTGGTCGATGCGCAGGAAGGGCACGACGAGGTCCTTCTTGACTTCCTTGCCGTCGAGGATCTGCTGAGCGACCCAGAAGGCGAGCGTGGAGACGCCGGGCGCGATCGACACGGACATGGTCTCGTAGCCCTTGCCGTCCTTCTGCTCCTTCCACCACTTCAGTTCGTCTTCGCGGTTGCCCATGATGATGGTCGGCATCTTCCGGTCGGTCGCCGCAATCGCCTGCGCGGCGCCATAACCGTCGCCGCCCTGCGTCACCACGCCGACGATGTCGGGCAGGCTCGGCAGGATGCCGGCAACCGCCTTCTGCGCCACGTCCTGCGCCCAGTCTCCGTGAACGGAGCCGACGACCTTGAACTGCGGGTACTGCTTGACGCCGTCGTGAATGCCGGCCGAGATCTCGTCATCGACGAAGACACCAGCAAGACCGCGGATCTCGAGCAGGTTGCCGCCCTGCGGGAGTTTCTGCGACAGGTACTCCACTTCGCTGCGGCCCATTTCCTTGAAGTTGACGGCGATGCGCCAGGCGCAAGGTTCGGTGACGATGCCGTCGAAGGACACCACGGTGATGCCGGCGTCGCAGGCTTCCTTGACCGCGCCGTTCAGCGCCGTCGGCGAGGCGGCGTTGAGCACGATTGCGTCATAACCCTGCAGGATCATGTTCTGGATCTGCGCGGCCTGTTCCGTTGCCTGGTTCTCGGCGGTGGTGAAAGGGTCGGCTGCGGCAACGGTGCCGGCCTTGACGGCCTCGCCCGTCACCTTGCCCCAGCTCGTCAGCATGGCCTGGCGCCATGAGTTGCCGGCATAGTTGTTGGAAAGAGCGATTTTCTTGGCCGACGTGTCGGCAAAGGCAGAAACGGGCATCGCGGCGCAAGCAATAGCGGCCGATGCCAAAAGCATCTTGCGGATTGTCATGTCTTCCTCCCTGATGATCGCGCCGGTCGGCGGATCGCTTCACTCCTGCCTGCCCAATCGGGGCCGAGTGAAAATTGTTCTTGCACTGAGCTTCCTCCTCTCAGTAAGGGCAGGATGCGGGAGATCGACCGGCCTGTACAGGGGCAAGGCAGCAAGTCGTTTGCGGGTTTTGCGCAATTAGCTGCGGGTTTACGCAAGACGGCGGCGCTTCCGCGGGCGCTTACTGCGAAGGGATCGCGGCGGGTTGAGGAGCCTGTGCCGTCTCGGGGAGGAATCACAATGCTGCATCTCACACCCGCAGCGATGTTCGACCACTATCTCGGTATTTCCCGGCTGCTCGCGGGCCAGCTCGACTTCCGCTCGGCCATCCGTTCGGTTGCGGCCGAGGTCGCCCATATCATCCCGCACGACCACCTCGATGTCTGCGTGCTCTTGGAGGGCGGCAACTACCACACGGCCTACGAGACGGGCATCGAAACCGCCTGGGGCGATCTTGCCGGCGCGCCGGTGGTCAACAGCCCGATCCGTTCGCTGCTCTGGGGCGAGGTGGACTTTCTGCTGGCGGAAGACGCCATGACGGACCCGCGTTTCCATTTCGAGGGTGCGTTCAAGCGGCCGATCGTCGAGGAGTCGCTGAGAAGCCGTCTGCATGTGCCGATGAAGGTGCAGGGCACGATCATCGCGGCGCTCTCCTGTTCATCGCGAACGGCTGGTGTCTATACGATGGAGGATATCGAACGCGCCCGCATCATCGCCGACCTGCTGACGCCCTATTTCTTCGCGCTGCAGGCTGCCGAACAGGCGCAACGCTCGGCGATCGTCGAGGCCGAGGCCCGCGCCCGCGAGGAGGGGCTGCGGCAGGGCGCGCTGAAGCTGACCGAGGCGCTGGAGCAGGAACGCCAGCGGATCGGCATGGACCTGCACGACCAGACGCTTGCCGACCTGACGCGGCTCGCCCGCCGGATCGATCGGCTGTCGCGCAACGGCGAGGTGACACCGGAGGCGCTGGAGCCGGTCTCGCGTTCGCTGCAGCATTGCATGCAGGATCTGCGGCAAATCATCGAACAGGCAAAACCATCTGTGCTCCAGCTCTTCGGTCTCGCGCAGGCAATCGAGCATCATCTCGACCGCTCGACCCGCGACACGGGATCGGCCATCGAATGGGGTCTGGTCGACGAAACGCACGGCGCATTGGAGCGGCTGGAACCGACCGTCAGCGTCGCGCTGTTCCGGATCGCGCAGGAGGCGATCAACAATGCGGTGCGCCATGCCGCGCCCCTCGCCGTGACGGTGCGGCTCGAGGCCGATGAGGAACGGCTGTCGATCGAAATTTTCGACGACGGAACGGGGCTTGCCAAGGCGCGGGGACGGATCGGCGGCGGCATCGACAATATGAAGACCCGTGCGCGGCTGATCTCGGCGCGCTTCACCACCGGGCCCGGCCACAACAATCGCGGGACCGTGGTGCGCGTCGTGCTGCCGCTGACCCCGCACAACCCGGCAAGCGGGCCGGACTGAGGAGAAACGCGCAATGAAGGTTCTGATCGTCGAGGACGACCCGCTGCACCGCTCCTACCTGCACGAGGCGGTCAACGCCGCCCTGCCGGAATGCGACACGGTGATCGAGGCCGAGAACGGAACGGTCGGCGAGAAGCTCGCCCGCGACCACAAGTCGGCGCATATCGTCATGGACCTGCAAATGGCGAGCCGCAATGGCATCGAGGCGGCGCGCACCATCTGGAAGGAGCGGCCCGAGACCCGCATCCTGTTCTGGTCGAATTATTCCGACGAGGCCTATGTGCGCGGCGTCTCGCGCATCGTGCCGGATGGCGCCGCCTATGGCTATGTGCTGAAATCCGCCTCGGACGAGCGGCTGAAGCTGGCGCTGCGCTCGATCTTCATCGAGAGCCAGTGCGTCATCGACCGCGAGGTGCGCGGCCTGCAGCAGAAAAGTCTCGGCCAGACCAACGGTTTTACCGATTCCGAATACGAGGTCCTCGTCGATATCGCGCTCGGCCTGACGGACAGGGCGATCGCCAAACGCCGGGGCCTGTCGCTGCGCAGCGTGCAGAACCGCCTGCAGCAGCTCTACGACAAGCTCGACGTCTACCAGAGCGCCGGTGACGATCACGAGGACGGCCGCTTCAATCTCCGCGCCCGCGCCGTCACCGTGGCTTTCCTGCGCAAGCTCTTGAACTACAGCGCACTGGAGCGGGCAGAGGCGGAACTGCAAGAATGGCTCGACGGAAAGTAGTCCGGAGCGGCTGGAAAACCCACAATTCTGCCCAGGCGGGTCAGGCGATCGCTTTCAACGGCGCCCGGCTGCTTGGCGCGGCCTCAGGCTTGCCGAACAGGAAGCCCTGCATCTGCGCCGGCTGGCTTGCATGAAGTATCGAAAGCTGTTCCTGCGTCTCGACCCCTTCGGCAATCACCGGCAGGTTGAGCGTCGACGCCATCTCGATGACATTCTCGAACAGTGCCCTGATGGTGGGATCGACGCCGATGCCGGCAAGGAAACGTCTGTCGATCTTCAGCTTGTCGAACGGAAAATCCCGCAGATGGGCGAGCGAGGAATAACCGGTCCCGAAGTCGTCCAGCACTACCCGGATTCCCATCGCCCGCAGTTGACCAAGCGTGGAAAGCACGGCGGCCCGATCGCGGAACAGCGCCGTCTCGGTGATCTCGAGCTCCAGGCGGTCCGGCTGCAGCCCGGTTTTCGCAAGAATTTGCGAGAACTGCTCCACCAGGTTCGGCATCAGGAACTGAACCGGCGAGATGTTGACCGCGATCGTCAGCGGGGCCTTCCACGACGCTGCCTCGCTGCAGGCTTCTTCCAGAACCCAGATCCCGATGGGAATGATGCAGCCGGTTTCTTCGGCGGCAGCGATGAAATCCGCCGGTGCAAGGACGCCTCGGCTTGCATGGCGCCAGCGCAACAGCGCCTCGTAGCCGCACGGTTCTTGCGAGGAGGTGTCGACGATCCTCTGATAGACCAGGAACAGCTCTCCTTTGGCGACTGCGTGCCGCAGATCGTGCTCGAGCTGCCGCTTGGCGTGCAGTTCAATGTCCATCGCCGCCTCGAATGTGCAGGCTCTGCCGCGGCCGCCGCTCTTGGCCCGGTAGAGAGCCATATCGGCGTTGTTTCGCAGGCGCCGATCGGTGACGCCATGCTCCGGGTACAACGCAATGCCGATGCTGGCACCGAATCCCGAAGAGGTGGCGAGATCTGCGAACTCCTGCGCGAAGGCGTGCTGCAGATCGGCCGACAACGCTTCCGTCTGTTGGCGGGACGCGTTTTCCAGGATGATGCTGAATTCGTCTCCTCCCATGCGGGCGATCGTAACATCGGCCGGCAAAGTCCGGACCAAGACCTGGGCGACACGCTGCAGAACCGCGTCCCCCGCGGCGTGGCCGAATGTGTCGTTGACGAGTTTGAAACGGTCGAGATCGAGGGCAAACAGCGCCAGGCCGCTTGGGGTTTCGGCAGCGCCGGCGATCGCCATTTCGAAACGCCGGTCGAACTCGCGGCGGTTCGCCAGACCGGTCAGTGGGTCGTGGCGCGCCATATGCTCGATCCTGCGGCTCGCCTCATGGCGCTCCGTCAGATCGCGTACGGCAATCACCTGGCACTCGCGCCCGCGATATTCGATCGTTCGAGCCAGGATCTCGACCGGAATCATGTCCTGGCCGTCGCGCAACACCGCTCCCTGGCAAGTGTCGATGCCGAGGCGCCTTTCGATCGCAAGCACCGCCTCGACCGGTTGCCCTTTCAGAAACGCGGCTGCCTTACCGGCCATCGCAGCGAATTTCTCGTTAAGATCGATGACGACATTCTCCTGGGCGATGACAAGCCCCTCGAACGAGGCATTCGCCAGCCCGCGCAGATCGGTCAAATGACGATCGAGGAACAGCGCTGCGGCCGCTCCGAGCAGGATCAAGGTGGAGATGACCGAGACGGCGATGGCGATGGCGATCCGATCGACGGAGGAGAGATCGGCATGCACGGGCTCGGCGGAAGGGGTAATCTGGACCCCGCTCATCGACACGGTGTGGAGGCTGCAGATCGCCAGGACGATGCAGGCCGCGCCGGCGAAAATATGAAAACGCCTGCTGGCGCTGTGCCGCAGGGCCGCAACCGCAACGATGCCGAAGCCGATTGCCAACGCACAGGCGACGATCGATTTGTCCGGGACAAGCGAAACCATGCTGAACGGCGTGATGGCGAGCAACCCCACGAAATGCATTGCCGCAATCGCAACGCCGAACAGGACCCCGCCGGATGCCTGGACAAGCTGGCCGCCTTCCATCAAAGCGATTTCAACCGCCACTGCAAACAGTACGACGGCGGCGATGATCGACAGAATGATCAGGGGACCGTCGTAGCCGATCGGCACCGGACCGGCATAGGCCAGCATCGCGATAAAATGGGTTGCCCAGGTGCTGGCGCCGAGAACGACGGCAGCGGCGATGAGCCAGGAGTGGTGATGCTGCCGCACGCATTCCTGCGCACGTGTCAGCATGAAAACCGCCGTCAGGCTGCCGAAGCAGCAGATCGACAGGGCGACGAAAAGCAACGTCCAGTCATGCTGGTCGGCGATACATGAAAGCACAGTGAACATGGCATCTCCCGAAGGTGCGGGGAGGGTGCCAAAGCGGGCCTAACGAAATCATACGGGCTTCGTTAAAATGCCAGTTATCCAGGGAAAAACCACAACGAAAAGACGAAATAAAATATCGCTCGACAAACCGCGGATGGAGGCGGCCGCGACCGCAGTTCTGCTGCTTCAACCGAAGAAAGCCGGCTTCTGGCAAAGCGTATCAGGAGCCCGCCAGCGGGATCGAACGCCTGGCGCCTGCCAATGACGGGTTGGAAATGACGCGGTACCGTGCCTCGACAAGGTTGTATATTCCGAAGGCTGCCAATCCGGCGGCGACGGCGATGTAGAGGAAGGATCCGAACGGAAGCTGGCGGACCCATTCCAGGGCGTCGCCCATGCTGCCGGCCTGTTGCGGATCCACCCGGAAGCCGGCATAGGCGAACAGTATCCCGGTGATCGCAAACACTATGCCACGGGCGACGAGACCGTAAACGCATATCAAGGTCACGATACCCTTGCTGTCCGGTATCTTCACGTACCGCTCGAACTTCCGGGTGATGCCCTTTGCGACCGTCACGATGCCGCCGATGACAAAGCCAGCCCCAACCGCGATCGCAAGGTAGGATCCGAACGGCTGCGACATGATCCATCCAGCCAACCCCTTTTCACCCGAGCCTTCGCTCCCTCCACCGAGGAAGATGGCACGACCAAGTGCATATCCGGCAAGCCCGAGATAGGTGATGGCGCTGCCAAGCAGTGCCGCCCGGATCGCCAAAGCCTTTCCGTCCCGGCCGTGGCCGTCGCTATCCGCCAAGGACTGGGCCAGCCTCCAGGCGACAAATCCCAGAAGTCCAAGACCGATCATTCCGACCCAGATCCGACCGAACGGCTGCGCCAGCAGCGTCGAGAGCGCCGACTTCGTTTCCGGCCGGCCGCCGGCGACGCCGGAGAAGAGCGCGAGCCCGGCTATCAGCAGGAAAACGACACCCCGCGCCGTATAGCCGCCCTTGGCGAGCACATCAAATCGAAAGCCTTTGCTCATCAGCATTTCCTCTCCGTCGCCACCGCGCGAGATTAACGCGCCAGCCTTCCGAAAGTTTGCTGAAAGGGTTCGCAACGGGGGGCGTGGTGGCTACCAGGGACCAGTTCCATAAAGCTGGTTCCATAAGACAGATTACGCCACATTTGTGTGGAGCCGCAAAGTTGGAATGTCCTGTTTCCGCAAAGTTTCGTGCTCGCGTTCCGAACTTGGCCGGCGTTAGATTGCCTGTGGCTCGAAATCGATGGAGGTGAATGCCTTGCGAAAGGCCGCGAGCACGCATTCCGGATCGCCCTTGGCGAAGGTTTCCAAGCAGTCAGGTCAGGAATAGCCCATGTCGCTCAGACGCGTTGCACACGTCAGTGGATAGGCTTGTCCTGCCATAGCATTCCCGCACGGGCTGCGAGTTGAAAGCTCATTTCAGATGTCCTGAAGTTTGAAGTCGGCCGGTGCGATCGGCATGACGCCCTTGAGCAGGGCCACGGATTTTTCCAACCCTTCGAGCGAGTTCAGGAGCACATCTTCATGCTCGATGGAGAGCCAGCCATCATAACCGCCCATCTTCAGCCTATAGCAGAACTGCCGCCACCATTCCTCCCCATGGCCGAAGCCGAGCGTGATATAGGACCAGGAGCGCGATGGAATGTCGGTCAGGCTACCGTTTTCGAGCAGGCTGGTAACGGCCTGCTTCGGTGCGTTCAGGAAGGTATCCTTGGCATGGACATGATAGATGGCCTCGCCGAGTGCTTCTGCCGCGAGCAGCGGATCGGCTCCCATCCAGAAGAGATGCGAGGGATCGAGGTTCGCGCCAACGATGGGGCCCACCTCGTTTCGTAGCTTGAGCAGCGAGGGCACGTTGTAGACGCATTGGTTGCCGTGGAGTTCGAGCGCGATCTTCTCGACCCCGCATTCCTTCGCCAAGGCAACGATTTCGGTCCAGAACGGGAAGAGCTTTTCCTCCCATTGGTATTTCAGGATCGCCTGCGTTTCCGGGGGCCAGGAGGAGACCACCCAGTTCGGCATGGTATCGGTCGGATTGCCTGCAGGCAGGCCCGACATGGTGCAGACCGTCCTGATGCCCATTTCGCCAGCGGCGCGGATGGTGTTCTTCAGCCCCTCGCCTTGCGCCGGATCGGTCGGATGCAGCGGATTGCCGTTCGCATTGAGACTGATCACTTCCAGTCCACGATCAGCGAAGGCCTGTAAGAATTCCTGCTGTGCCGCCCTGTTGCCCAGGGTGTTCTTGAGGATGAAATGCGGGGCTGTCGACCAACCGCAGGTGTTTACCTCGACGCCCGACACGCCCATGCGGGCCGCATTGTCCAGCACTTCAGTGAATGACAGCCCACCGAGGCTGTCGGATACGAAACCCAGCTTCATGCATAGAACTCCGGCTTTTGGATCATGGATACGGGCTGCTTGCAGCCCTCGCTGAGGGCAATCACCCCTGCTTCGGCGACAATCGCGGCCGCATAGCCATCCCATGCGGAGGAGGCGATGTCCGGGAAATTGCCGGTCTCTACAAAGCGCAGGAAGGCACGGTTCTGGCGGCGATAGGCATCGAAATAGCGGCCGCGCCAGTCGGCGTCATAGCCGACATGCTGGCCGCGCGCCCGATCAAGGCGGGTATAGGCCACTTGGTTCATGGCTATGCTTGCCTTCTCACCGACAAGTTCAGCGCGAACGTCATAGCCATAGGCGGCGTTGTTGTTGACCTCGATGTTGACCAGCTGGCCGTCGGTGGTTTCGAGCACCATCATGACCGGCGCGACCAGCGCATCCGTGCGCTTCGGCTGAAAGGCCGAGATCGAGGCGTATGCCGTGCCGAGCACATGGCGCACGATATCGAATTCATGCGGGGCGGAATTGGTGATCGCCATCGCACCGGTGAAATCGGAGGCAGGAGTTTCGACATTGCGGTGGAAGTTGTGCATTATCAGCGCCCGGCCGAGCGTGCCATCCGCAAGGGCAGCCTTCATCTCCACGTAGGACTGATCGAAGCGGCGCATAAAACCAAGCTGGACGAACTTCTGGCCTGCAGCCTGTTCGGCCTGCATGACCTCGAGGCACTCCTTCGAAGACTGCGAAAGCGGCTTTTCGCAGAGCACCTTCTTCCCAGCCCGGATGCAGGCCAGCGACAGGGGCGCATGGGTAAAATCCGGGCTGGCGACGATGACCGCATCGACGTCGGCCCGCGCAATCACAGCCACCGGGTCACTCGCGGCATCCACAGCTCCATGGGCTTCGGCCATCTTGCGGGCTCGGCCCACATCCATGTCGCAAACCACCTGAAGCGTAGCCCCCGGCATTTCCTCGGTTACGATCTTTGCGTGGTCGGCTCCCATGAGCCCCGCACCAATGACTGCTATTCGCAACATTGGACAAACTCCTTCCTCTCAGTCAGCGCTGTTGCCAACTGCTGCATGTCATTAGATTTCAAATGCATGTCGTGGCCTATGGCATCCATCTCCTCAATGGGCAGGCAGTGGGGGATGCCCATCATGAGTTTCCATATAGCCTTCAATGGAGGCTTCGAGATTGGCCATGGACTCCCCACCCGCCATGAGGTCTGCAATCTGCTCTCTGGTCTTCTCACCCTTGCGGAAGTCGGCGGCAATTGCGCCACGGATCAGAACGGCAAAATGATCGCCGACGGCCATGGCATGCATCACTTGGTGGGTAATGAAGATCACGGCGAGTCCCCGGCGCTTGGCTTCGTTGACGATGCGAAGCACATGCGCGGCCTGCTTGACGCCCAATGCCGCCGTCGGCTCATCGAGGATCAGCACGCGGGCGCCGAAATAGACGGCGCGGGCAATAGCCAGGGACTGGCGCTCACCGCCGGAGAGACCACCTACCAGTCGGTCCCCGTCGGTAATGCGTGTTATTCCCATTTTCCGCACTTCTTCGACCGCCACCCGATTGGCTTTCTGGCGGTCGAAAATCTTGAACGGCCCCCATCCCTTCGTCGGTTCCGATCCCATGAAGAAGTTGCGGCCGATGGACATCAGCGGGTAGGTGCCACCGAATTGGTGAACGGTCGCGATACCACGCTCTTGTGCGTCGCGGGGGCTGGAAAAGACGGTAGGTTGACCGTCCATCAGGATTTCGCCTCGGGTGGGCTGATAGACCCCGGAAAGGGTCTTGATGAGTGTGCTTTTGCCCGCCCCATTGTCACCCAATAGGCAAAGTACCTCGCCCTTGCCAACTTTCAGGCTGATGTCATTGAGGACGTCGATATGTCCGAATGACCTGTCGACATTTCGCAGTTCGAGAACGGTTTTCTTGTCGGACATGCTCGCCCCCTTACTTTTTCTTGGACGCCGACCAGCTTGTAGCCAGATGACGGAAGGTGTCGTTGAGTAGAACGGCGATCAGGAGCATGACACCGATAATGAGGAAGGACAGGTTACGGTCGATATCGGTAAAGCCGATGGCCTGAGTGACGATGGAAAGCGTGAGCACGCCGAAAACGATGCCCATCACGGTTCCAAATCCTCCCGTGAGCAGAACCCCGCCCACGACGACCGAGATGATCGTATTGAAAATAAGTCCGAAGTTCGCCTGAGACGTGGCGGAACTGAAGGTCATCACTTGGAGCACACCCGCGAATGCTGCGGAGGTAGAACACAGCATGAAGAGCGCGATCTTCATCCAGGCAACGGGGATACCAGCGTTCCTGGCGCTTTCCTGGTCACCGCCGAGTGCAAAAACCCAGCTGCCCTTCGGCGAATAGTGGAGAAAGAAGGCAAAGGCCGCGATCAGTCCGGCCCACCAGAATGCGGAGGAATTGAATCCATAGACCTTTCCGCCGAAGAGCGATTTTGCCCAATCCGGCGCATGGTAGAATGAGTTCGTGTTGTTGATGAAGAAAATCGACAGATAAAGGGTTAGACCCGCGACGGCGAAAAGTGTCGCCAATGTCACAATGAACGAAGGTACCCGCGTTCGCGTGACGATATAGCCATTGATAAAGCCAATAAGGGCTCCGATGGCCAAGGCAGCTGCAATGCCCACAATGACCGGCATTTTGTAGTGTTCGCAAATGATGGCCACCGTCATGGTTGCTGCAGGCAGGACTGCACCAGTCGAAATGTCCAGTTCGCCTGCAATCATAAGGAACCCCACGGGAATCGCTATCATCCCTACGAGCGACGCGAAGTTAACCCAGGTCGTCACGCCAGGGATGGAGAGAAAATTGCGGCTGTATCCGAACACCGAAAAAAGAATGAAGACGGCCACAAAACCCATGAAAGCACCCGCCGCCGGGCTGCGGAAGAAGGCCTTGAACGAAGAAGTACGCGATCCTGCAGTGCTTTGGTTCTGGACATGGAGCTTGTTGGAGATGGTTTCGGTCATTTGCGTCTCGATCCTCATATAAACAGCGCGAACTCGGTGAAGAGTCAGAGTTGAAAGGGCCCGGCAACTGGTACCGGGTCCCCATCCTTGGAGCCGATCAGCGTGCGCCGAGCTTCACGCCTTCGATCGCCGAGACCACGTTAGACTTGTCGACGATCGCCGGGCCGGTCAGGACCGGCTTCGTTGCGATAGCCGTGCCGAACTTCAGGTTCGCGAACAGCATCGAGGTTGCTAGGAAACCCTGGAGATAGGGTTGCTGGTCGATTGCGAAGGTCTGAGTGCCTTTCGAGATACGGTCGAGGACCGATGCCGACATGTCGAAGGTGCCGAGCTGAATCTTGCCCGTCTTGTCCTGCTGTTCGATGGAACTGGCAGCAGCATCGGAGGCCCATGCCGCAAGCGTGATCACAGCGTCGATGGACGGATCGGCAATCAATTCCGACTTGATGGCCTCAGAAGTACCGTTCATGTCCTGGTCCAGGTTCGCGGGGACGCGAAGGATGAAGGTCTCCGCACCAGCCTTCTTGGCGCCGTCCTGAACGCCCTTGCATCGGGTTTCAAGGTTTACCGCACCCGGGTTCTGGATGTGGCAGAGGATTTTCTTGGCACCATGAGAAGCGAGATACTTGCCGCCCTCTACGCCTGCCAGATATTCGTCCGAACCGAAGTAGTTCAGAGCACCATAGTTATCCATTTCGCTCTGGCCAGCGTTGAAGGAAATAATGACGACGCCCTTGTCACGCGCGGCCTTAAGCGCCGGAGTTTCGGATTCCGGCAGCCAATTCGGAATAGCAATACCCTTGGCACCCTGTGCAACGGCCTGTTCGATCAGCGATGCGAGGTCCGGACCGAAGTTGTCGTAATTCTGGGTCTGCATGAAGTTGACGGTTCCGCCATTGGCCTTGACCATCAGCGACGCATCGTCAACGCCCTTCTTGACCATGTTCCAGAAGCCGTCCTGAGCAGAGCCTACGATGACGGCAATATCGGTGTCTCCGGCATGCGCGCTGGAAGCCAGCATGAATGCCATAGCGGCGGTAGCGATTTTCTTGGTGAACGACATGTCGAATTCCTCCTCAGGTTAAAGCCGCATTTCTGCAGCTCGACATTTGTTTTTTGGCCGTTCGGCCGATCCCGGCAGGCGCGCACAGATCCGCGATCCCAACGCAGTTGCGTTAAGCCTCCTCATTCAAATTGTGCGATGGGCCTCCCCCAAAGTGCTGACGCTCGAAAACGGCCAAGCCCAATCAGCGCTTATTGAATGCATTGTTGACATCTTTCATGTCAACGCGGATTAATATCCACTCACGAATTCGTCTCATATCATACCGAAATGACGACATCTTGAGACTTTTTGAGATTCGCCCCAAGAGAGAATGGAATTTCTTGATATGAAAAGGCCAACGATTGCAGACCTTGCAAAGGCTGCTGGAGTGTCTGTGTCAACAGTCAACCGCGTTCTCTACGAACCCGAGTCTGTTCGCGAGCATACCCGAACACGGGTACTGGCCGCCGCTGAAGAGATCGGATTTTACGGGCTAGGGACCATCAAGCATGCCATCAAGGCTCCGCAGATGGCACACCGGCTCGGTGTGCTCCTGCAGCGCAAGGAACGCACTTTCTATCGGCTGCTGGGCGAAGCGATCACTCAAGCCGCACAGACATATCCCGGTGGCGGTATCGAGCTGACACTGGAGTTTCTCGAAGATTTGACACCGGAGAAGGTGGCAACGCACATCCTCTCCTTGGGGAGCAGATGCGAGGCAATCGCTATTGTGGCTCCGCAGCATCCGATTGTAGCCGATGCCATTGACAGCGTGCTTGAACAGGGAGTCCCGGTTGTCTCCCTGATCGGTCCACTGACGGCAAAAGGAAACATCAGTTTCGTTGGTCTTGATAACTGGAAGGTAGGCCGGACTGCCGCATGGGCCTTTGACAGGATGGTCCGTGTTCCAGGTAAGATTGGCATTCTCGTGGGAAGCCATCGCCTGCGCAATCAGGAAATGAACGAAAGTGGATTTCGGTCCTACTTTCGTGAACATAATTCCGGCTTCACGTTGCTTGAGCCACTGCCAACTTATGAATCTGCCGTTGTAGCCAGGGAACATGTCGAAAAGCTTCTAACTGAACACCCTGACATGTGCGGGCTATACATCTCGGGCGGAGGTGTCACGGGAGCAATCGCGGCACTTCGAGCGACGCCAAAACGTGATGACTTTGTCGTCGTTGGCTACGAACTCTTCGAAGACACTCGTGCCGCGCTGATCGATGGGACATTCTCATTGCTGATCTCCCATCCGATTGAACGCTTCGGTTCCGAAACGATCGCCACATTGATGAAGGTCAAGACCGCTGGCCCTGATGCCGGCGTATTCAGGGTGACTTTTGGCTTTGACATGTACGGTCCAGAATGCATCTGATCCTTCAAAACGGCGCGGCGACGAGTGGATGGAGCAGGTCACCGACGAGGATTAATCATCCTGCTCAAAACCCTTGCGCCAACGTGATCGCCGTTCTCCGCTTGTGAACTGCCTCTTTCGACAGAGGGCACTTCTTATTTCGTTATTTTGAAGATGACTGGGGAATGCCTCCGCGCTCGGCACCGCCATCAGTGATGCGGTGTCGGACGTCTCCCATAAGAGTTTTGCTGCCGAGGTGGCGAGCGGGTGACGATCGTCGAATTCGAGTCCGAGAAAATGCGCCGATCATGCCATCAAATAAGTAGGTTTCGGAATGGCACGTATCAATTCAATTTGCTTGTGACCCGAGGTGCAATGCGGCTAACTCCCTGCATTTCATTCCGCCGCCTGGATCAAGCTGTTCCCTTCCCAGAGCTATACGGCTGATGCGCGTTTTTTTGAGATTGCATGCCCGTGTTCCATTCCGTGCGCCACATTCGTGCCCATCCTCAACTTTTTCTCCTCGCCTTCATGATCTTCGTCCAGGGCTCCGCCTATGGCTCGACCCTGCCCTATCTCTCGATCACGGCGATCCGCGAACTGGGTATGAGCGATCAGGCCTATTCGGTCCTGGTCTTCGTGACATCGGCATCGGCGGTCACGATCAGCGTTTCGCTCGGCATTCTCTCCGACCTGATCGGCGACCGGCGCAGGATCATGATCGCCATGGCGCTGATGGGAGTGGCGGCTATGGCGCGATCTTTTTCTTTCTTCAGTTCCGGTGTTCATAGCCGCCACGGCATTCGTCATCCCGTTCTTCCAGTCGGTCAGTTCGCTGATCTTCGTGGGTGTGCGGGCTGAAACGGCCACCCTTCCGGGTCGGGAGGCTGCCGCGATCAACGCCACAGTCCGGGCTTTCATGTCGGCCTCCTGGGTCATCATCCCGGCGGCGATGGGACTGGCATTCGCCGGCTCGGCGAGCATGATGGGCGCCTGGGGCGTCGCCGGGCTGTGCGCGAGGCCCTCACTCATGCACCTCTGTCTTGCGCAGAGCCCGGCAGATATGTTCTGGACGGAGCGTCGATCGATATCCGGTTGAACGGGATGCTCGATGGAACAAGGATCACCGCGACCGAAGCCGGGCAATTGTCATTTTCCATCGTGGTGGAAGATCAAAGTGTCTCCGTGCAGCTGCCGCAAGACGACGGATCGATCCGTTACGCCGCGGCCGTTGCCGATGCGGCGGATCTGAGAGTCATCCACGACAAGGGCATCTTGGAGATTTTTGCTGACGGAGGAGCCGTCTGCGGCAGGCGACGCAACTATCTCAACGTCAGACCGGACAAGCTTGTTATTCTATCAAAAGCACATATGAGCATTTTCAGCGGGGAGTAATCGCATCGCGCTGTAGTCGCTCTAAGAGGTAGCTTCTGTACATCGATGCCGTAGCGGCAAAATTAGGCAAAGTTGGAATATCACACTCCCCGCATTTGATGATGCGGGAGATTGCTGACGGGACTGGTGCTTGATCTGAGACGTCGGTTCCTATCGCACCTCGAATTCCGGATCGGGCGGAACCTGCATGGCGAGAGCGAGATGATTTGTCTGCGCGGCAAGCCCGATGATCGTCAGGAGTTCGCCATGTTGGGCATCGGTCATCCCGCGCGCACGAGCGGCGGCGGTGTGGGATTGAACGCAATACTGGCAGGCATTGGCCGTCGACACCGAGATGTAGATCATCTCGCGCGTCAACGGATCGATGGCGCCTTCCACCGTCATCACTGATTTGAGCGTTTCCCACACCCGTTTGAGATTTGCCGGATCGTTCGCAAGAGCACGCCAGAAATTATTGATGAAATCGGTCTTGCGTGTCGCCCTGATGTCATCGAACACCGCTTGCACGGCCGGAATGGCCGCGGCCTCTTGATCCGACAGAAGTTTGACTGTTGCCATCGAAAGTTCCTTTCCGGGCGCCGATCTTCGGCCTCAAACATGATTTTGCTCGGCGATCCCACGCCGCCGGCGGAAGATACGAAGAAACGCCAACGGCCGCCAGCCTCCCTGCCGGCGAGGAAATCGAGGCGGCTGTTTCACGAAAACAGCTTAAATTAGAAATTATTGTCTACAGATTTTGCAGATTATACGGTTCCATAGCCCCGTCGAATTCAGCGCTGAGTTTTCGAACTCCCAATGGATGCATGCCTGGGTGCATGTGACCTGCCGACTTCTTGCAATATCAACAGGAGATTTCCATGAGCAATCCGGTTCTCGTCAATCAGATCATTCCCGAGTCCGACGTCGTCCCGCTGACCGGCCGTGTCGGAGCCGAAATCAAAGGTATCCGCCTCGGCGGAGAGCTTTCGGATGCAACGGTGGCAGCCATCAACCAGCTTCTCCTGAAGCACAAGGTCATCTTCTTCCGCGATCAGGGACATCTTGAGGATTCCGAACAGGAAGCCTTCGCGCGCCGCCTCGGCGACCTCGTGCCGCATCCAACCCAGGGATCGGTCGCCGGTACGGCCTCCATCCTCAATCTCGATTCCAGCCGCGGCGGCGGCCGGGCGGACCAGTGGCACACCGACGTCACCTTCGTCGACGCCTATCCCAAATTTTCCGTCCTGCGCGGCGTCGTCATTCCGGCGGCTGGCGGCGACACGATCTGGTCCAACACCCACGCCGCATATGAAAGCTTGCCGGCGCCGCTCAAATTGCTGGCGGATAATCTGTGGGCCATTCATAGCAATGCCTATGACTATGCCGCCGTGCGCCCTCGCGCCACCGCTGAAGAGAAGAAACATTTCGAGGAAGTTTTCACCTCGACCATCTACGAGACCGAGCATCCGGTCGTGCGCGTCCATCCGGAAACCAGTGAAAGATCGCTGCTTCTCGGCAACTTCGTTCAGCGACTTGTCGGCCTTTCGAAGAGCGACTCCGCGAAACTCTACGAAGTGTTCCAGTCCTACGTCACCGCCCCGGAAAATACCGTGCGCTGGCGCTGGAGAGCCGGAGATGTCGCGATCTGGGATAATCGTGCGACACAGCACTATGCCGTCAACGATTATGGCGACCAGCACCGCGTCGTGCGCCGGGCCACCGTCGATGGCGATGTTCCCGTCAGTATCGACGGCCGTCGCAGCATAACCCACGTCAAGGCTGCCAAGCCGCAAGCAAAAGCGGCGTGATCGCACACATCTGAGTGTCGCCCGGAAGCAAAATGCGCCACATGCCTTACGAGAAGGACAGCTTCTCGCTTGGCCGGGTCAGCGTTTCCGGGCGCAGCACCGCATCGAGGTGCTCCTTCTGCATCAGGCCGCGTTCGAGAAGGATTTCGTAGACCCCCCGTCCGGAATGATGCGCTTCGAGCGCAACCTCCGTGGCGTTGCGGTAGCCGATATAGGGGTTGAGCGCGGTCACGATGCCGATCGATTGCTCGACCGTCTGCCGCAACCGGTCGCGGTTGGCGGTGATGCCGCAAATGCAATTTGCTTCGAGCGTCAGGCAGGCATTGGTCAGGTGGCTCAGGCTGCGATAGAGGCTGTAGAAGATCACCGGCTCGAACGCGTTCAGTTGCAGTTGGCCGGCCTCGGCGGCCATGGTGATCGTCACGTCATTGCCGATCACTTCGAAAGCGACCTGGTTGACCACCTCCGGGATGACAGGGTTCACCTTGCCGGGCATGATCGAGGAGCCGGCCTGGCGTGCAGGCAGGTTGATCTCGTTGAAGCCGGCGCGCGGCCCCGAGGATAGAAGCCGCAGATCGTTGCAGGTCTTGGACAGCTTGACCGCCACGCGCTTCAGAACACCCGAAAGCTGCACGAAGGATCCGCAATCCTGTGTCGCCTCCACCAGGTCAGGTGACGTAACCAGATCGACGCCGACGATTTCGGACAGGCGCTCGCGCACCAACGCCGCATAGTGAGGATGCGCGGTGATGCCGGTGCCGATCGCGGTGGCGCCGAGATTGATTTCACGGATCAGCGAGACCGCCTCGGAAAGCCGGGCCTCGTCTTCCGCCAGCATCAGCGCGTAAGTTCCGAATTCCTGACCGAGCGTCATCGGCACAGCGTCCTGCAATTGCGTGCGCCCCATCTTGAGGACGTCGGCGAACTCGACCGCCTTGGCTTCGAAGGCCCGGCGCAGGATCGCCATGGCGTCGACCAGACGATGAACGCCGATCCATGCGGCAAGCTTCAGCGCCGTCGGATAGACGTCGTTGGTGGATTGCGAGAGATTGACGTGTTCGTTCGGATGCAGGTGCTGGTACTCGCCGCGGCGATGCCCGAGGATTTCCAGCGCCCGGTTGGCAATCACCTCGTTGGCGTTCATGTTGGTCGAGGTTCCCGCCCCGCCCTGGATCAGATCGACGACGAAATGGTCGTGCAGCGCCCCGTCGCGGATTTCGATGCAGGCTGCAATGATGGCGTCGGCCCGCTCCTGATCCAGAAGGCTGAGGCTAACATTGGCCTCAGCCGCCGCCTGCTTGATCGCCGCCAGCGATGCGATCAGATCCGCCGATTCCTTCAGCGTCTGACCGGTAATCGGAAAATTCTCAACCGCACGCAACGTATGCACGCCGTAATAGGCCGCGGCAGGCACGTCGCGATCGCCGATCAGGTCGTGCTCAACACGGATAGCAGTCATATCGGATGTGGTCATGGCAGGAACTTTCGAGTGGGGCGCCGCCGGCACGCATTGCGGCGGCGGCTGAAGACGAGAATGGCTGGTGACGCGGCAGAATAGCCGCGTCCGCAGGCGTCATCGGGTCGGGGCGGCAAGACGAGGATCCTCCCCCTCCGCCTCCGATCCGCGCATCTTGAACGGAAAAGAGACGCCGCCTGTCGTGACACCCATCGTGTTCACACGCTGGGGATGATGGAACGGCGCGAGTTGGCTGCGGATATCAGCCGAACCGATGCCGAGCCGCTCGAGGAGCTCCGTCACGACGGCGTAAAGGATTTCGAGATTGCCGTCCTCGATCTTGACCGAGATGCCGAGCGCACCGTCCGTTCCCAATCGCCGGGTTGCATCCGAAGCCCGCACGCCGATCGCATAGCTGGCATCGGCCCCGAGCTTGCCGATGAGGGCGCCGTTGAATGCGCGCATCAGCAGCGTGCAGTAGCGTCCCTCGCCCGCGACCATGTCAGGATAGCGCACCATCGCATGGAAGATGCGGGCCAGCGCCGCACCCCGCGCCGACAGCCCCTCACCCGACCCGTCCCCGTCCGCCGCCGAAGCAAGCTTGGCATAAATGCGGGCCAGGCGGTCCAGAGGAAAAGCGGGAGTCGGAAGATTGCATCCGTCGATCCCCCATTCGACATCCCGGACGTCTAGATCGCAGAGTTCGGCGACGGTGCGCTTGACCCTTCCCTGCATCGGATGATCCGGCAAGTGGTAGCCTTCCATGCCCGCGCCGATCGCCCGGGCGCCGGCAAGCATGCCCACATGCTTGCCCGAGCAATTGCTGCAGACGCCCGTCGGGACAAAGTCCTCCTTGATCCATGAGCGGTTGACCGTTTCCGACAGTGAAGGATGACCGCCGCAGCGAAGGTCGGCCTCCTCGGCCTTGATCTTCGACAGCATGGCTCGCGCGCGCGATATGCCGCCCTTCGCTGCTGTGGGACGCGCACATCAGCGCAATATCCGCATCATCGAAGCCGAAACGCTCGACCCCCTCCGTCTCCAGGATGGCAAGCGCCTGGACCGGCTTAGCGGCGGAGCGGGCAAGCGTTATGCGCGCCGGATTTCCCAGCGCGTAAAGCAGCCTGCCCGTTGCATCGACGACAGCCGCGTGGACGCGATGGCTGTTCTCGACGATGCCGCCACGATCGGCGACGACGAAATCCTCACTCGGGGTCATGTCTCTCTCCATTCATGCCGCACCCCGGCGGTAATATGCACCGCCGGGCAAGCTTGGATTGTCGATCGGTGTCAGGCGAGATCAAAACCGCCGCGGTCCTCGCCCTGTTCGGCGGCGAGCATGTAAATGCGCTCACGCATCAGCAGCCAGCCGACGACCAGCGCCGGAATGATCAGCGCCAGAGAAGCGACCGTGTAGGTTCCGACCGGATAGTCGAGCGCCATGAGGATCACGACGACCGCAAGGAAGCCCAGGGTCAGCAGGCCAGTATAGGGCGCGCCGAACATCCGGAATTCGGGCCGCGCCAACTTGCCTTGCCGCGACAGTTGCCACAGCTTGAGCTGGCACAGCACGATCACGCCCCATGCGGCGATGATGCCGAGGGCGGCGACATTCAGGCCGATCTCGAAGGCCTCTGCCGGAACGACGGCGTTCAGCACGACGCCGAAGGCGGTCACGACAGCCGTCACCGCAATGCCGACATAGGGCACGCCGGATCGGTTCATCTTCGCCAGCGCCGCCGGCGCCGAGCCGGAAATCGCCATGGAATGCAGGATGCGGCCTGTGGAATAGAGGCCGGCATTGAGCGACGACAGGACGGCCGTCAGCACGACCAGGTTCATGACGACGTCGGCGCCCTGGATGCCGATCTTGCCGAAGAAGGTCACGAACGGGCTCTCGCCGCCCTTATAGGCGGTATAAGGCAGCAACAGCGACAGCAGCAGAACCGAGCCGACATAGAAGACCACCAGGCGCAGCACGACCGTGCGGATCGCCCGCGGCATGACCTTGCGGGCATTTTCGGTTTCACCGGCGGCGGTGCCGATCAGCTCGATCGAGGCATAGGCGAACACCACGCCCTGGATCACCACCAGTGCCGGCAGGACGCTGTTCGGGAACATGCCGCCGAAATCGGTGATCGTGCTGAGACCCGGAACATGGCCGTCGATCGGCGTGCCGGTGACGACGAAGTAGACGCCGACGATCAGGAAGACGACCAGGGCGAGGACCTTGACGAGGCTGAACCAGAATTCCAGTTCACCGAAGACCTTCACCGACAGAAGGTTCATCGAGAGGACGAGGACCAGCGCCACCAACGCAAACACCCACTGATCGATCATCGCGATCCAGGGGACATAGGCCTTGAAGAAATTCATGTAGAGGGCGACCGCAGTGACGTCGGCGACCGCCGTCATCGCCCAGGTCAGCCAATACATCCAGCCAACCGCGAAGGCGAGCTTTTCACCGTAAAATTCGCGGGCATAAGAGACGAACGAGCCCGAGGTCGGGCGATGGACGATCAGTTCGCCGAGAGCCCTCAGAACGAGAAAGGCGAAAAGGCCGCACAAGGCATAGACCAGCACAAGTGCCGGACCGGCAGCGGCAAGCCGGCCGCCGGCGCCGAGAAACAACCCCGTGCCAATGGCGCCACCGATGGCGATCATCTGGATCTGTCGCGGCTTCAGCGCCTTGTGGTAGCCGAGATCCTCCTCGGCAAAGACCTGGCGATCCGCCTCACTTCTATTTTGCATGACTGTCATTTCTCCTCCCTCCATGGGTTCGGCAACCTCCCGGCCGCCCCTCCGTGCAGACCTAGAAAGATGTTAATCTGCTATGCGGTCTGACAGGTTTGGCGATTTAAGGAAAAACCACCCTGCAGTCAAGGATTTTCACTCTGCTATTTGTGGATGCGTCACCGCCGGCCTGTGGAAAGCCAGCGTCTGGCGACTGAACAACGTCGCTTCCTTGCGCTGGGCGACAAACTTAGCGCGGCGCGGCGCCGATGATGCGGCTGACAGCCGCCTCGACCTTCCTGAGATGAATTTCCATTGCCGTCTGGGCCTCGGCCTCCGACCCTATCCGAATGGCTTCGACGATGGCGCGATGCTCTTCATTCGATTCCTGACGGCGTGGCCCCAAGGCGGTCAGCAGCCCGGATTGCTGCGCCATCGCCTCGCGGACGTCATCGACGATGTCGCGAAAGACGGCATTCTTTGACGCCTCGGCGATCAGCCCGTGAAAATCCGAATCCAGCCGCACCCAGGCCTCGGTATCTTCTTCCCGCTCCATCCGGCCGCAAAGGAGAAGCAGCCGGGACAGCTCGTCATCGCTTCGGCGCAGCGCTGCCCAGCCGGCAGCGGATACTTCGACGAAGGGCCGCGCCTCCACCAGATCACGCGCCGAATAATCGCCGTAACGGATATCTCGGCCACCGCCAGCCGCGAGCACATAGGTTCCGCTTCCCGTTCGCGTCTCCGTCAGCCCCAAAATCTGTAGCGAGCGCAGCGCTTCCCGCACGATCGGACGGCTGACACCGTATTTCGTCGCAAGCTTGGCTTCCGACGGCAGCTTGGAACCGGCGGCAAAACGGCCGGATAGAATGAGATTGCGCAGTTCCTCGAACACCAGTTCCGAGGCGCTTTTTCGACTGAGGATCGCGGAGTCGGATAGCCAGTCTTCTAGATCGTTCATCGCTTTGTCTTCGATCGGCAGAGCCCCGGACGTCCGGGCGCGAAATTGAAAATCATGTCGTCAGCGGCGATTCTCTTCACCGGCAATGCCGATGATGGACCGCTTGACCTCCAGCAGGTGCTCGGCCATGGCTGCCCGCGCATCCCCCTCGCTGCCTGCGGTTACGGCCTGGAGAATGCGGCGGTGCTCGGCGTTGGAGGCTTTACGCCGGCCGCGAACATGCTCCACCAGTTCCGATTGCGTCGAAAGCGCCCCGCGGACATCGGCAACGACCTTCCCGAAGATCGCATTGCCGGAGGCTTCGGCGATCCCTCCGTGAAACTCAGCGTCCATCCGCACCCATATCTGGACGTCCTCCTCCACGTCCATCCGGTCGCACAAGGATGTGAGCGATGCGAGCTGCTCGTTCGAGCGCCGCAATGCGGCCCAGCCCGCAGCCGGGATCTCGATACAGGGGCGCGCCTCCATGAGATCGCGGGCGGAATAAGCGCCGCCGCCGAGCTGCCGCGCCGGGCTTTCCGAAACGACGAAGGTGCCCCGCCCGGTTCTGGTCTGTGTGAAGCCCAGCGTCTGCAGCGAGCGGAGCGCTTCACGTACGATCGCCCGGCTGATGCCGTAACGTTCGGCGAGTTGCACCTCCGCGGGAAGACGGGTTCCGAGCGCCAGTTTCCGACTAACAATCGCCGTGCGGAGATCTTCGAAGACCGCCTCGGCAGCGTTTCTTCGGCTTATCTCTTTCTTCGCCGACAACCATGAATCCATATCCTGCATCGAAGGACGATGCGGGCATTCGAAAGAGCTGTCAAGCAACCGGACAAGTGCGCGGAAAAGGCGCTGTCAGCATCTCGGCGCGGTACGCGAAGTTGCGGTTGATGGCCTTTTAGAGCAGATAGCGGAAGCGCTCTGGCGTGGCAGACCATGCATTTATCGGAAAGGCTTCTGCGTCGCATTCGTCGCCGCCAAGAGATCAGCGAGCCGTCAACTCGATTCGGACACGCTGCGCAAGCGGTTCCCCTCAGCAATCGAGGGCAGAAGCTATAGGTCGCGACGCCACGGTAGGCAAGCCACGACAGGCCCTCGATCGGCTCCTCATCCTGCGCGCTCGTGTAATCGCCTGCGGGTGCATTTCACCGACAGATCGGGAATTCTACAAATACTTTATCGGGACCAATTTCCGGGCGTAAATATTTTTATAATTTTATAATGGTGACCGAAAAGACATTCAGGTAAAATACTTGATCAATAAAACCATTTCGACATTTTATTGTGTTATTCTAAAAGCATGACCTCTTGGAAGTTCCATAGATCGGTTTTTACAACGAAATACACACCGACTTCACCGGCCATGCTAGACAAGCAGGAGGCCAGCATGGTGGCCTCGCGAATTCACAATAAAAAAAGGAGGCAGCAAATGTCGAGGCATAACAACGCCAAACCCTTTATCGCCAGTGACCGCCGCGACTTTGGCGCCAACGGCAGGCGCCCGCACGGCAATCCCTCCGCAAAGGAATTGATCGCCCATGCCGTCGCCGCACGCACCGACCTCGCCGCGCAACCTGAGGAAGCGCGCGCATCTGACGAACTCCGTCAAGCAAAGAAGCCGCGGCATCATTTCACAAAACGTCGAAACGCTGAGACCGAAGATATGAGTCTGGCTGTCCGGGAACTTCCCACAATGGGTGAACTCAAGCAGGCGCGGAGCGATCACAGCATGAAGATCGCCACTCGGGAAGCTGAGAGGCGTGCCTAGGCGGGTGGCTCAGCGCTCTAATCGGATCGAAGTCTGGATCAGATCTTGGTGGAAGCAGTGGTTGCGCAAGTGCTCTATCAACTTGAGCAAGACCAGACCGGCAGGCTCGCCTCGCGCCAGCATTCTATCGATCGGGCCCTGCTGAATGCAGATCATCTGCCGGTCGACAATCACTGCCAGCGCGAGTTCCAGGTCCTTCGGGGAATTGGTCGTAAGACAGCGACTTCGTATTCAGGGCTTCCATCCCGGCGAGCTTCACCGTCATCATTATAATTTTTAAGGGATGGTTATGGTAGTAATCATCACAACTGAAACTGCTGCGAAACGCGACGAGAATTGGCGACTGCTGTCCATCCTCAAGCGAGCGGACTACGCGACGACAGATCTCGTTGCTTCGGAAAATGGCGACCGTCGCGAAGGGGTGATGGTAGTCCGGCGCATCAGGGCAGCGACGATCTGGGTGCCCGCCTACCCCTCTTAGAGGCGGCGGAAGATGGGCGCCGATCCTGAGGCTTTGGCATCATGGGAAAACGAAGGGAGCGCAACCTGAGCCGGACGCCCCTGCGGAAAGAACTTGATGACCCCGTGAGGCGATTGAGCGAGGAATGCCGAACCATCGTCGTGTTCGCTGATATGGAGATGCCGCGCCATGGTTATCCTGCAGCGACCATGCCAATTACAGGCGCGATTGCCGGCATGCTGTCGGGTGATAGCACCATTGCTCCGGCTTGAGTAAAGGCTGACGGAATCTTCCTTGCACCGAGTTCATTCGGAGGCCGGGCGGCACACATGTGGTAAGTGGCCCTATTGCGCGGACCAACATGATTAAATGAAAGAGATCTCGCCGCCCATCCTTCGAAATACGCGTCAGACCGGATGACGCGGCAGAAAAGATCCAGATATGCGCGAGAGATGAGATGGCTTCGAACGCAATTCAGGACGTGATCGAGAGCGCGTTGCGTCCTGCAGGCCTGAAGAAGGACGGCAAACAGAGCGGAAACCGACCGCTAGTCACGTAGAATCAGGAGATTTATAAGTATTTTTAAATGTCCGCGGCGCATTGCAAAGCACAATCTTGATCGCTTTCCGTTCATCCCAAATATTTAATTTGCCAGCCGCATTGATTAGGCGCAGGATAGATCTTCAGTAGCTTTTTACCCGGGCGCTACTGCGTGGAGGCTGACGGTTCCCTTCGCCCCAAAATTAAGGAGGGCAGCATGTCTTCCAATCTCCACATGTCTGTTCGGACCTCTGACATGGCTATATTGCAGGGCGTACTCGACAACGCAGGATACGATTGCACAAGTAGCCTCGAAGATCCCAAATGTTACAACATCGCCGTCAAATTGCTGTTCAAGCTTTACAATGATGGAATGACCTCGCCCGCCGCCCTTACTATCGAACTCAGCCGGCACTTTGGAAAAGCACCACTGTCCTCGAAATCCTCCGCGGAGTTCGAAAAGAATCGCAAACTGATACAAGGAATCGGACCAGTCGTTGTGGTCAGTCGCCTACCGGCGCCTGAGCAGACTCGTTAAGTTACTTCTCGCAAACCTCATCCAGTCTCGGTCATCTTTCGACAGTCGCTTTATCAAGCGCGCGATTTCCGACAGATTCCGCTCTCCAAAGAGACAGGCGGCACCTTTAGCGCATGCGGTTGGTGAGGAACGTAGGGAAGCGCACAATGATGACATCGTCCGACGCCGCCACGCTTCTCCAGGATGCAGCGGACCGGATCGCGGACATCCCGCGTTCTGATCTGCAGATTATGCTTCGGCGAGCGGCACTCCGGCTGCGCAATGCGACGACTGTTTCTATGGAAGACGATGTTGATGAAGTCTTGCGGGACCTCGCCGGCGAACTCGGGCAAACACGGGAAGACGTGATGAGATACATCATCAGGGAGTGGATGGTAAAGAACAGCTTCCTGTCCGGGCATGTGCTGGACGAGGATGGCGAGTTGGGCGGATCGGCATAACCTTGCCACGTCTGAGCTCGACATGGAATCGCGACAGAGTTTCAGACGCCCTTTACACTAACTTATCAGATGTGTCGCGTCGGCGGCATGAAACGATAATCCCTGTAACTTCGTATTTGAACCGGCGTCCGCTTGGCCCCGAACACAAGGCTTTATCGTCGTTGCTTGCGGAACTAAGTTCCGGCGACCGACGCTACCAGAGCTTCACGTGCCGGTTGACGTCCTTGTAGAGCAGGTAGCGGAACCGGCCGGGGCCGCCGGCGTAGCAGGCCTGCGGGCAGAAGGCGCGCAGCCACATGAAATCGCCGGCCTCGACCTCGACCCAGTCCTGGTTGAGGCGATAGACCGCCTTGCCCTCGAGCACATAGAGCCCGTGCTCCATGACATGGGTTTCCATGAAGGGGATCACCGCGCCCGGCTCCAGCGTGACGATATTGACGTGCATGTCGTAGCGCACATCGGCCGGATCGATGAAGCGGGTCGTGCCCCAGCGGCCGTCGGTGTCGGGCATGGCCCGGATCGGATGGTCGTCCTCATGGGTGACGATCGCCGGCGGCGGCTCCAGCCCGTCGACCTCCTGAAAGGCCTTGCGGACCCAGTGGAAGATTACAGCAGCCGAGCCGTCATTCTTCAGACGCCAGGCCGAACCGGCGGGGATATAGACGAAGGAGCCGGCGCGCAGCGTATGGCTGACACCTTCGAGTTCCACCGTCATGCCGCCTTCGACGACGAAGAGCACCGCTTCGGCCCGCTTGTCCGGCTCCGGCCGGTCGCTTCCGCCACCCGGCTGAACCTCCATCACATATTGCGAGAAGGTCTCGGAGAAGCCGGAAAGCGGACGGGAGAGAACCCATGCCCGCGTTCCCGTCCAATGCGGCAGGAGGCTGGTGACGATATCGCTCATGACGCCGCGGGGGATGACCGCGTAAGCCGTGGTGAAAACGGCCCTGCCGGAAAGCAACTGGGTCTGCGGCGGCAAACCGCCGAGCTTCGAAAAATACTCTGTCTTGTCCATTGATGCGGCTTTCCGGGCAGATGTCTCTGCATCTGCTTTATGCGCCGCCGGCCGGTTAAGCAACTCCCAACGCCTTTCGTTACCGGTCGGCCATCACCAGATGGCCCGGCCCGACTTCACGATACAAGGTGGCCGGAGGCTGGTAGTCCACGGCACGCATCGGGCTCTTGATTTCGTCATTCGCCACCATGCGTTTTTCGTGGCGCCGATCGGGATCCGGCACGGGCACGGCGGCGATGAGCTTCTTGGTATAGGCATGCTGCGGATTTTCGAAGACGGCGGCGCGCGGGCCGATCTCGACGATCTCGCCGAGATACATCACCGCCACCCGGTGGCTGACGCGCTCGACCACCGCCATGTCGTGCGAGATGAACAGGAAGGCGAGGTTGAGGCTCTGCTGCAGGTCGAGCATCAGGTTGATGACCTGCGCCTTGATCGACACGTCGAGCGCCGACACGCTTTCATCGGCGACGATGACCTTCGGCTGCAGGGCAAGCGCCCGGGCGATGCAGATGCGCTGGCGCTGGCCGCCGGAAAATTCATGCGGATAACGCGCCGCCATGTCCGGGGAGAGCCCGACCTTGACCAGCAGATCGGCGACGACCTCCCTCGCCTCTCTTGCGCTGCCCATCCGGTGCTCGAGATAGGGCTCTGCGATCGCTGCACCCACCGTCATGCGCGGATTGAGGCTGGCGAACGGATCCTGGAAGATCATCTGCACGGATTTGCGCATCTCGCGCAGATCCTTCCTGTCGAGGCCGAGCACCTCCCTGCCCTCGACGAGAACGGAACCCGCCTGCGGCTCGATGAGACGCATGATGGCGCGGCCCGTCGTCGATTTACCGCAGCCGGACTCACCGACGAGCGACAGCGTCTCGCCGGCATGAAGATCGAAGGAGACGTTTTCGACCGCATGCACGCGGCTGGTCAGCCGGCCGAACAGGCCGGAATGGATATCGAAACGCTTGGTGAGGTTCTTCACCTGCAAGACCGGCGTCGCGGCGACGGTATCGGCGGCCTCAGCCGGTATGTCCGATTCGCCTGTCGCCGTATTGACCACGGGAAAACGCAGCGGCCGCCGGCGGCCCTGCATCGAGCCGAGCACCGGCACGGCCGACAGCAGCGCCCTGGTATAAGGGTGTTTGCCGCGGTGGAAAATATCGGCGGTGGCACCGCTTTCCACCTGTTCCCCGCGATACATCACCACCGTCCGATCGGCGATCTCGGCGACGACACCCATGTCATGGGTAATGAAGAGGACGGAGGTCCCCTCCTCTTCCTGCAGCATCTTGATGAGATCGAGGATCTGGCCCTGGATCGTCACGTCGAGGGCCGTCGTCGGCTCGTCGGCGATCAAGAGTTTCGGCCGGCTGGCGAGCGCCATGGCGATCATCACCCGCTGGCGCATGCCGCCGGAGAAACGATGCGGATATTCGTCGAAGCGCGAGGCGGCAGAGGGGATGCGGACTTTTTCCAGCAGCCTGATCGTCTCGGCCCTGGCATCGGTCCGGCTCATATCGGAATGGCAGAGCAGCGCTTCGGAAATCTGATCGCCAATGGTGAAGAGCGGATTGAGCGAGGTCATCGGCTCCTGGAAGATCATCGCCACCTCGTTGCCGCGCACCTGCCGCATGGCCTGTTCCGGCAAGGCCAGCAAGTCGCGCCCACCGAGCATGACGCGGCCTTCGATGCGGCTCATGTCCGGCTGCAGCAGCCGCATGATCGAGAGCGAGGTGACGCTCTTGCCCGAGCCGGATTCACCGACGATCGCCACGGTTTCACCGGGTGCGACGGTGAAGGAGACATCGCGCACCACCGGTTTCCAGGCGCCGTCGACCAGAAAGGACGTCGTCAGCCCCTCGACGGAAAGAACGGTGCTGGCTGAAGCGATCGATTGTGCTTGGACGCTGCCCATGTCAGTCGGTTCCTTTGCGGCTCAATCCGGCCAGCGCAGCACGCCGTCGAAGCGGTGCCGGCTGCGGTTTTCGATCGGGGTTGCGATGATCTCGTTGGAGGCGCGCGCCTTGTCGAGTTCCTCAGCCAGGCGGTTTGCAACGATGACATCCTGGCCCGGATGCAGGTTGCACGGGTCGAGATAGAAATAGCGGTGCTCCACCTCATGGTCGCGTACGATGATCGGCGGGTTGCCCCTCGCCAGCGCATCGGCCAGATCCCAGGCGGTGATATGGGCCTGCTCGGCATCGACGATAAGACGCAGCCGGTCGAGCGGATTGTTGGTCGGATCGGGCTCGATCAGCGCGGTGACGCCGGGACGGCCGTCGAGTGTGCGCTTCCACAGGGTGAGCGAGCCGGTCTCGCGCTCGCGGATGCCGGCATGATCGCGCTTTTCCCAGGCTTCGAGGGCCGCCATGACGCCGAAGATGCTCTCCTTGCCGACCTTCATGCCGCGGCCGATGCCCATGTTCTGCAGAAAGGCATGACGCACCAGCTCCTTCCGGCCGGCAACGATGCCCGAGGTCGGGCCGCCGAGGAACTTGTGGCCGGAGTAAAGGGCGATATCGGCCCCCTGCTCCAGGAAGATCTTCAGGTCATATTCCGAGGCCGCATCGACAATCACCGGCACGCCCCTGGCATGGGCGATCTCGACGAATTCCTTGAGGTTCAGCAGGCCGTAATCGACGACATGGTGGGAGACGACATAGACAGCAGCGGCGGTCTTTTCGGTGATCGCCTTTTCCATGTGGAAACGATGGGTCGATGTTGCCTGGCCCACCAGCACGACCTTGCCGCCGGCCAGCCGGATCGCCTGGTCGACGGGGGCGCCATAACTGACGACATGGCCCATCTGCACCAGCACTTCGTTTTTCTCGGGCACGACATCCGGCAGTTTCTCGATCGCCAGCAGATTGTCGCCGGTGATGGCGCCGGCGACGGCCAGCGAAATTCCGGCCGAGCAGGAGGCGGTGATGAAGCCGGCCTCGCCGCCGGTCAGCCGGGCGATGACGGCGCTTGCCTTGCGCTGCAGGTCGTTGATCTCGACGAAATGCGGCAGGATCGATGCCATCGCTTCGATCGCCTCCGGCACGACGATCGACGCGCCGAGGCTGGTCATCGTGCCGGATACGTTGATGACGGGGCGAAGGCCGAGCGAAGGTCTGATGTCATTGGGCATGAAGGTCTCCAGAAGTCTCAGTCGAGCAACGGGCCATGGTGGACGCTGCTCCGAATATGAAAGCTCTCGTCAGCCATTCAAGGCGACGATCGCCTCGATTTCAACGGTGATGTTGCCGGGCAGCGAGCCGAAGCCGACGGCCGAGCGGGCATGTTCGCCGGCCGCGCCGAAGACGGCAATCAGCAGATCCGAGCAGCCGTTGATGACACTCGGATGATCCTCGAACTCAGGCACGGCATTGACCATGCCGAGAAGCTTGACCACCCGCTTGACGCGGGAGAGATCGCCGAGCGCATCATGCATGACGGCGAGCAGATTGATGCCGGTCAGCCGTGCATGCCGGTAAGCCTCATCGACACCGACATTAGCGCCGACTTTGCCGGCGTGCAGGAAGCCGTCTGCCTCGCGCGGCCCCTGGCCGGAGAGGTAGAGCATATTGCCCTCCACCACATGCGTCACGAAATTGGCGATCGGCGGCGGCGGCGGCGGCAGCTTGATGCCGAGGGCGGCTAACCGTTGGTAAGGCGAATTCTCAACCTTGCCGGCGGCGTTGGGAAACTGATTCACGCAAACTCCTGTCATGCGAATTGGATTAGGCGAATTTCGATTGGCCGACGTCTGGCCAGCGGATTAAAGGTCCTTGCGAAGTCTTGGATCGAGCATGTCCCTGAGGCCGTCGCCGACCATCTGCAGCGACAGCACCGAGAGGATGATGGCGACACCGGGAAACAGCGTCATCCAGTCGGCCTGGCCGATATATTGGCGGCCGGCTGCAATCATCGTTCCCCAGGTCGGAATTTCCGGGCTGACACCGAGGCCGAGGAAAGACAGACCGGCTTCGGCAAGCATCGCGCTGGCGAAGAGGAACGTCGCCTGCACCAGGATCGGCGACAGCAGGTTGCGCAGCACGTGCCGGGTCATGATGTGGAAAGTGGAAATGCCGAGCGCCCTCGCCGCCTCGACATAAGGCAGCTCGCGGATGACGAGGGTCGAGGCGCGGACGATGCGGGCCAGACGCGGCGCATAGACGATCGACAGGGCGATGATCACAGTGGTCAAGGACGGGCCGAGCGCGGCGACGAGGGCGATCGCCAGCAGAATATCCGGGAATGCCATCATCGCATCGATCAGCCGGGCGATCGGCGTATCGAGCTTCTGGAAAAAGCCGGCAAGCAGGCCGAGCGTCACGCCGATCACCGCCGACAGGCTGACGACCGCAACGCCGACGAGCAGCGACAGGCGGCCGGCAAAGATCGTCCGCGAGAAGACGTCGCGGCCGAACTCGTCCGTGCCGAAGAAGAAGGTGCCGCTCGGCGGCTTCAGCCGGTTGACGATGGAAAGCTTGGAGGGCGAATAGGGCGAGACGACAGGCGCGAAGACCGCCAGCAGCACGAAGATCGCCAGGATCAACAGGCCGAAGGCCACCGTCTTGCGCTTGAGCAGACGGCGGACGAATTTGCTGCCGTCGCTCTCGGCTGATTTGATTGCGATATCGGCCATCAGTAGCGCACCCTCGGATCGACCAACAGATAGAGCATGTCGATCGCAAAATTGATCAGCACATAGAGGGCGGCGATGACGAGCAGCGCCCCCTGGATGACGGGGTAATCGCGCCGCAGCACCGCCGAGACGACGAGATTGCCGACACCCGGCAGGCCGAAAACGGTTTCGGTGACGACGGCGCCTGAGATCAGCACCGCCGCCGTCAGGCCGAGCACCGTCAGGATCGGGATCAGCGCATTCTTCAGCGCGTGCTTGAGGATGACCTTGCGCTCGACCAGCCCCTTGGCGCGCGCCGTGCGGATATAGTCGTCGCCTAGCACATCGAGCATCGAGGCGCGAGTGAAGCGCAGGATCAGCGCCGAGGAGACGATGCCGAGCGCAAAGGCCGGCAGTGTCAGGTGATACATTCGGTCCGCGAAGGTCGAGCCGGGGCCGCCATAGCCCGAGACCGGGAAGAGGTTGAGCCGGACGGCGAAGAACTGCATCAGGATGAGGCCGAGCCAGAAGCTCGGGATGCTGGCGGCAAACATCGCCAGCGTCGTTGCCGCCTGGTCGACGAAGGAGCCGCGCCGATAGGCGGCGTAGATGCCGATCGGCAAGGCGATGATGCTGGCGATGGCGAGCGAAAACAGCGTCAGGAAGAAGGTCGGCTCGGCGCGGTCGAGCAGAGCGGAGGTGACGGGCATGTTGAGGAAGATCGACTGGCCGAGATCACCCTTCAGCAGCTGGCCGATATAATAGAGATATTGCAGACTGAGGGATTGATCGAGGCCGAGCCGGGCGCGGAGATCGGCAACATCCTGCGGCGTCGCATCCGGCCCGAGCATGACGGCGGCCGGGTCGCCCGGCGTCACGCGCACGATGACGAAGACGATCGTGACGACGAGAAACATCACGACGATCATGCCAAAGAAGCGCTGGAGGATGTAGCGGATCATGAATGCTGGCCTTCAAGCCCTTGCAGATGCAGCAGAAAAAACCGGCGCCGAGCCCCGCAGGGCCGGCACCGGCGGCGATGCTTACTTCTTGATCGAAGCGTTCCAGAAATACGGCCACGGGGCCGGATCGACACCTTCAAGCTTGACCGACTTTGCCGCGACGGCGTTGAAATCGCCGATCTTCATGAAGGGCGCGTCTGTATAGATAGCCTTCTGGACATCGGCCCAGAGCGCCACGCGTTTCGTCGGGTCGACCTCGGAGGTGAAGGCATCGACGGCGGCCTTGCGGGCCGGCGTATCCCACCAGCCGGGCGAACTGGTCGAGAGCGAGCCGATCAGCGCCGGCTCCGGCAGGAAGGGGCTGTGGGTGATGTAGATATCCCAGAGCTTCGGATCGGTGCGGCGCTGCGTCAGCGTCGCCCAGTCCACCACCTGCATATCGACGGTGAAGCCGGCAAGCTTCAGATATTCGGCGGCGACCTGCGCCATCTTGTAGTGAAATTCGTACTGGCGGCTGGTCAGGATGCGGATCGGCTCGCCATTGTAGCCGGCCTTCTTGGCGGCAGCGGCAGCCCCTTCCGGATCGGCGACGTTATAGGCGCCTTCGACGCCGGCATCCGTCGACCAGGAAAAGGTCTTCGGATAGATGGCGCCGTCGAGCGCATAAAAGTCCTTGCTGCCGAAAGCCGCGGCCAGCATGTCTTCCATGCTGAGCGCCTGGCGGATCGCCTTGCGAACCTCGACATTCCCGGCAACACCCTCCTTCGTGTTGAAGACGAAGACCGGGTAGCCGAAGGGCTTCAACATGACCGGCTGCGAGGCGGTAGAGGCCTTCAGCTTGTCGTAGGATTCGACCGGGATCGAATCGACATAATCATACTGGCCGGAGATGGCGGCCTCGACGCGGGTGTTCGGGTCCGGCACCGGCACGAAGCGGATTTCATCGAGATATTGATGGCGGGCGCCGCCATAACCATTGCTGTCGCCTTCGCGGGACTTGTAGCCGTCGAAGCGGACGAGCTGGATATACTGGTCGGCCTTGCGCTCCTTCAGCATATAGGGGCCGGTGCCGATGAACTCCTTCATCGGCTCATCCTGCTTTTCGGCAGGGATGATGATCGCCGCCGAGTTGTTGAAGGCGAGCAGCGAGGTCAGTGGCGCATAGGGCTGCTTCAGCGTAATCGTCACGGTCGCAGGATCGGTCGCGGTGATCTTGTCGATGAAGCCGGCCACCTGTTTGCCGCGCGAAGCAATCTTCATCCAGCGGTTCAGCGAGGCGACGACATCGTCCGAGGTCATGTCGCTATTGTCGTGGAACTTGATGCCGGTCCTGAGCTTGATCGTATAGGTTTTGCCGTCGGCGCTGATCTCGGGCAGACTTTCCGCCAGCAGCGGCGTGACGTTCCAGCTCTTGTCGAACGTATAGAGCGTTTCGAAAATATGCTGCGTAACGATGCCGACGAGATCGGCCGTCGACGACATCGGATCGAGCGTCGGCGGCTCGCCGATCGTCGCGACATTGATGACGCCGCCCTTCTCCTCAGCAAGCAGGGTCGAAGGCAGGGCGACGAGCGCAGTGCCGAGCAGGAATGCGACAAGCGGTTTCATATGAGAGCTCCCAGTTAAGTTCCACAATTATGTAATTCATGTTTTTGTAACAGAATAAGAGATGAAATGATCGTGTCAAGCGGAAGCCGTGGATTATGTCGTGAGACGAGCGTCGCAGCGGCAAACAGCGCCGAACCGCATGTGCGGCTGGCCGCCTGCGCGAAGCTCGCGCATGATGCGGGCGTGAAGAATCGGCAGCGCCACGGCTTCAATAAAGCGAGGATGGAATGAGCATCGATTTCAACGACGGAAAATGGCTGAACGAACCGGAAAGCTGGCAGGCCGACGCAACCGGCCTGACGCTGACAACAGGCGAGAAGACCGATTTCTGGCGGGAGACCTATTACGGCTTCACCCGCGACAGCGGCCACTTCCTCGCCTTCCCTACGGCCGAGAGCTTTACCGCCCAGATCCGCATACAAGGCGAATTCCGCACCCTCTACGACCAGGCCGGCCTGATGGTGCGCCTCGACGAGAACCGCTGGGTCAAGACCGGCGTCGAATTCACCGACGGCGAAGCCTTCCTCAGCACCGTCGTAACCGACGGCAGGTCCGACTGGTCGGTGTCGCAACCCTTCAAGGAACTCGAGGACTTCCACATCCGCGTCACCCTGGCGGCCGGCGCCCTGCGCATCCAGGCTTCGCACGACGGGAGCTTCTGGCCGCTCTTGCGGCTAGCGCCCTTCCCAATCGCCGACAGATACCAGGTCGGGCCCACCGCCTGTACGCCGGAGCGGAGTGGATTGACGGTGCGGTTTTCGGAATTTTCGATCGGGCCGGCGATTACGACGGATCTGCATGATTTGAGTTGAGGAACGCTGTGACGCATTCAAGCGCCTCATGCCGACTGCACCACCTGGAACAGGAGACACAGCCATCCTCACTCGGGCATGTCGTATTCTCGACGGCAATATACAAACCCAGACAATGCGTCCAAATCTTTGAAAAGCCGCGTTGCGTAGGAACATTCCGTATCGATACGTTCGATCAGTTCCGGTCCGGCAGAGGCGAAAACGTTTGTGGATAATACTTCCGCGCTTTCGATATCAAACTCGGTCGGCTCACGCTCAAGGTAATATCTTATGAGAAGAGCCTTTTCATCGAATTCGACGGCGATGGCCCTAATCGCTGGGTAAATCTCTCCCAGTAGATTTCGCCAGATATTGAGGACAAGCCAGTTTGGAAGTTTGTTCACTGTTGTCGCCCTTGCACTGAGCTCACGAATTCGAATGCCTGAGGAAGTGCCATGTATCCTCCTCCAGGTTCATTTCCTCGGCTAGCTCCCGAATGGTGATCAGTTCCCCTGGAGCCGGCACCACGTCATGCTCGTACAATTGCGTGCATAGATTTTCCAATGCGACTGCGCACTCATTGTGCTTCGCAAGGGATATGTATTCGCCGATATATTCCTCGGGCAGGCGTCCGGTGAAATCACCTATGAGCTTGATCAGCTGTTTCTCAACTTCCATACGCACCTCACGGGGCTTGAGCGCTAAATCTATGAAATAATCCGAGCAACTCACCTATCCATGAGGAATTCGGCATTGCACGAAACACAAACCGTTTACCGGCTGTCCACCCACTCAACTTTCATCCGGTAACGAGTATCTCGGCTTTTTTTGAACCGCCTGCTCCATCAATATTGGAGTGCAGCGCGCGTGGGAGCTACAGCGGTAAAGCGTGCGTCGCTGAAATCATACAGGCGCTGAAAGGCATCTTCGCGCTTGTCGGCATAATATCGGAATTGGCTTTTCGACAATCGGTAGATGCAACCACCCCGGGCGAACACAAGGTCGCCGCCGTCCCAATCGGCCCAATCGCTCTCAGGCAGATCGATGAGCAGGGTTCCGTCGCGATCAATCACACGATAATCGAGGCCGTACCACGCCTTTTGCCTGCGACCGATCGCGTGGAGTATCATTTGGAGGCGCCGACCGTTAGAACCGACCTTTTCCTCAACGTGCGGCTGGCTAAAGCGAAAAATCGCAGGCGCATTCAAACCGCAGTACGGCTCTTCACCGATCTCTACCACTCGCCAACCATCGCGCTCGCGCAGGAGGCCATTGATGGGTTCGTCCTCACCGCGGCCTGGCCGGTTCCCGCACGGCTTGACATGCATTCCCGGCTTTAGCCGAAATCCATCGGCGAGTTTGAAGCTGGCCTCCCACTCGGGGGAATGATTCAAAAGCAGTGTTTCCTCATCCTCGAAAATGCCGCCGCCGCCCCAGGCATCCCCTTTCGGCCAAAGGGCCAACGCCGTAAAGAATGGCGGCTTTGATATTGCTGTCCAGCTTCCGTAGGGCGCGCGATTTGTCGCTGCGAAATACACCAGCAGTCGGCCGGACGGGGAAAGATCGCAGCGTCGTTCGTAGATGCGTCCCTTGAACCATTGCCCATGTTCAAAAATATCGTTGCGCAGGTCCCAACGAATTAGCTGCACATGTTTGCTCGGGCCGCGACGGAATATAACACCCGTTCTCGCTCCCCGCGCAAGGATCGCATATAGCCGCGTTGCGGCCGGTTTGTTCCTCTGAACACCTTCGTCTGAGGCGGGGTTGCATTCTTTGATGGTCAACTAGACTGCTTCCCAAGCTTGAGGTGTTTTTCCCGATCCACACCTCACAACGGGCCAGAGCTTACTTCAATTAAACGGGGCAAGGTCAAAGGCTTATCCATGGTTGCGTCACCCAAATAATTGAGAAATGCGGTCCGGGACGGATGACGCCGACTTACCAATGTTGTTTTTGACCAACCAAGGACCGGCAACGAGATCGATATTGTCGATGCCACCTCCATCAAATAAAATCTCTAAATCTTGACGAAACTCCTCAAATCCACCTTCGTATAAGGTTTTTCTAAAGTTACCGTTTTCCTGGCGGATGGATTTTCCAGGATTAAAATCTCCATCAGAAATCAGGAAATTTGCCAGCCGGAGTGCGTGGTTAAATCTGTCGGCTTCAGATTTTTCGTATGGGGCATCCTCGCTGTCGAAGCTAACGACACCGATGATGAACCCGAAGAATATTATATCCCTATCTCCTTCATCATAGAGGTAGTCCACGATTGTCCTTGCATATTCTCGATCCATAGTTTGCTTCTTGTCCGATGGAAGCTTATCGGCGGCCCCCGGCACTGCGAAACTCAGCGCTTATCCGGAGGATTTGAATATACTTTTCGGTTGGGTCGGAGAGGGCGCCAGCAGTATCTCGAGATACACCTCTCAATAAACGTAGAAAACGTCCTGTTCACCACCGTCCAGGTCGTCTTCTCGCCCTTGCAGAGGAACCAACCATTGGTGCTGCCACATTGGAGACCGCCTTCTTTTACTTTCAGAGCTCGGCTCAATTGCTGGGCGGCGTCCTGATGATTGAATGCATGCCCGGCAATTGATCCGCCTGCGCCAAAAAATCGTGCGCGAGTTGTACATTTACGTTGTCGGTTAAGCCTATCACGCCAAAACCAAAATCATCGTGTGGATAAAAAGCCAGATTCCAATCGCGTGAGATCATGAAGCAATGACCGTACAGTCCATACGCAATCATCTTTGCGACAAGTAAAGATCTCACACTTTCGATAGGGAAATCATGCGCTTTCATCAGGGCAATATTCGCCCATTCCCTTTCGACCGATTCAGTATATTCCTGCGAACTAGGATCACACCCAAATCGTTCTTTAAAACCAAATTCTTTGATAAGCCCAGCCCCCACAAGGCCCTCTATTAAATTGGCGTCTCGCTGGTCATCCGCAGCATCGCCGTAATGCCCAACTTCGTCGGAGTTTGCGTGTACCGAGGATGCAATCAAAAAATATTCCAGATCGTTTCTGAAATATCGCATGAAGAAATCGACCGCAGATTCTTCCATGCCCGGCTCATATCGGGTGTCTCTTTCAAAAAAACCGAGGAAGCGATCTGATGCTCCATATCCCGCGAGATTGACTGACATCAGTAGCAACCGAAGGGTATCGCTCATTCTTCTCATGCACAGCTTCGATTCCTTAAACAGACGACCTCTCCTGCGTGGGCGCATCACATAAGTCGCTGCGCCCATGTTTCGGTAAGCTTTGCTCCATTACAAAAGTCACGATGTGAACTGAACCATCAACGATTGGTCCTAAGCAATCGAGATGAAGAGCGGCTACCAGACCCTGCCGTTCGGGGCGCCAGCCGCTCGCATGCGCTCCGATCGCCAGCGCGGACGGCCCCGATCGAGTCTTTCGCGGCCTGTTCTCCGAACGCCAAGCTGTCGACGCTGATGAGACGGACGTTTCTGGACCCCGAGGAAACGGAGCACGGTGGCGATGTAAGACAACGCACGCGGCAAAACGGTTTTGGCCTCATCTTTAAGTTCCGATCGGCTCGCAAGCGCGGCCGCCTGTTCGGGCGTGGTGCCCCTAACCTTCGCGCCGCTTAAAGACAAATACCTCGTTTTGATCGGCACCAATTATTGCAGGGGCATCCACCCTTGTGCAGCTTACAGCCACCTCCTGGTCAGGAAAATGAGACATGATCTCTGTCTCAACCTCGCCCATGTTTTCCTTGTCGATTTCACTTACAGCCAAGTCAAATATCGCGCGTACTTGAATATCTGAACTGCTCCAAGAGCACGTTACCGCTCGTAAATTAGGGCTAACGCTTCCTAGAAGTGACTGCTGTACAGCCAGCAAAACCCGGACGCGTAATTCAGTTTTTTCTGACAGGGTCGTGGCCTCGACGGTACAATTTGCACTCTCTTGCAGCCATAGAAATGATTCCTTTTGTCGTCGGTTTCTCTCACCGGCAACCGGATCAAAATAACTGCCGATGACCTTGCCAAAAGGGTTCATCCGGACGAAGTCGCACGACGTCGCGACAAGAAGGGTAGGCTGCTCGATCATTTCGTATAGACAATTAGACATTTCCCATTTTCCTTCCCAACGAAACTGATGGGGCGGGTGGTTTTGCCTCCGTCAATAGATATTTCCGCGAGTAGTTCTGGATCCTCGAAAGACTGCAGCTCTTTTATTAAATCGCGAATAGTTTTTCCTCTCTCCGTCCAGTTTTGAGCGTCGACGCCGTTTGAGATCATTTCAATCACCTATGCGGTTTAGATTCGTGTCGTAAGTCCCAAGTCGGGTGGCTTTGCTGCCGAGATTCTTGATAGACGTTGCCATCTTCCAAGCGCCCCCGTTATGGCCATCCAAGTCTCGTGTAATATATAGGTTCCCTTTTTTAAACACGGGCTGCCCGCCATGTGTTGTGTCGTTAATCTTTACAAATCCGAGTGCAGTAGCCGCAATTTTTGCCTCACTGTTGGTCTTGTAAACGGGTCCTTTTCCTGCAGCGCCACCCAGCATCGCGGTTGCAATGATCGCATTGATGTCAAGCCCTGTGGCCTCCAACCGATCGATCCTGACGCTCCAGGAAATCGAGGTGTCCTGCCAGATCTTCGAGCGCTCGCCGATTAGCTGTTCGCCGACCAGTGCGGCCGCATTCTGGCCCTCGGCATAAGCCTCGGCATTCGCGCCATCCGGGTCGTCACCATCGAGTTTTTTGATCGCATCAAGGAGCCAGTCGCCCTTCACCCAGGTTTCCACGTCGAGGGGGTGGTCGACGACGAAGGCAAAGCCGGCATTTCTGAGAATATCCGAACGCTTTTCAGCGTCCATCGTATTCAGATAAGCGTAGATGGCATCCTGGCAGTCCTGATAAGACTTGATGCCAAGATGAATGAGTTGACCGTCCCGCTGACGAATAGTGCAATCTGTGGAAAAATCGCCCGCATATGCCGGGGTCACAATCAGGTCGAACAGATTGAATCCCTGTTGCTGGGTGCAGCCTCCGAGAGATCCTCCATTCGCCAGCGCATCCAGGCCTGACTTGATGTTTGCAACTTCTTCCGGAGTCAGTTCCTTGTCCAGGAGGTACTTGTCGATGAAGCCACCTGGCTCGATCGCCTCCTTGATCCCGTTCCCGACGGCCTGCAAGCTGTTGCTGGACATATAAAAATCGAGATCCACATGCTTATCTTTTGTGATCTCGTAAGCTTTGTCGGGATCGCGGTTGAGTTCATCAAGAGGACGCGAGGATGTACCGTCATGTTCGAGCGCTTCCTGCTGTTCCTGATCGCGAATTACAATGTCACCTGAGCCGACCGTGGCGCGAACCGTCTGGCGAGTATCGTCAAGTTGGTAGGAGCCCTCCAGCGTGTGGTTGGTGGTGGAATTGCCGTTCTCGTCCTTGCCACTGGAAAGATCGATGCCGACGTCGACACTGAAGCCTTCATAGTTCATCCGGCCATCGAAGTTGTCATAGGTCAGCGTGCCGGTATCGAGGATGAGGTCGCCGGATTCGGAGACGATCTTGCCGGCACCCAGATGGGTATTGCCGGCGACCGTGACGTCCATCGCGCCAGTGGAAACGAGGCCAGACTGCTCGGTGATCCAGTTCGTTTCGCCGGAGCCGCTGCCGCCGCCGATCTGCACGCCGGAAAGGAGTTGGCCTCCGCCCAAGCTGAAGCCACCGGAGGCAGAGTGGTTGGAGCTTGCCCCGGTGTCGGGAACGGAGAGGATGGTTAGATCGCCGCCAACATTGGCAGTTACCGTGTCACCGGAAACCACCGCGCCCGCGAGACGGGCATCGTTTCCTGATTCAAGGATGATGTCACCAGTGCCGTTGACGTGAGTATTGACCTGAGTGGTTCCATTGGCGTTGGACTTGCCAACCGATGCGTCGGCGCCACCCGTCAGTCCCCCGCTGACACCATTGATGCCGATGCCGGCGGAAACGCCGAAGCTTGCGCCCCCTGACGCGCTGCTCGTCGACGAGCTATCAGTCGCCTGTGCGCTTTCGAGGATGATATCCTTGCCGGCCTTCAGCGTAATATCACCCGCGTTGTCATTATCAGAGATGACGACATTGCCGTCAGCATCGTAACCTGCAGCGATTTGTGCTCCATGACTCGTGAGATCCCCGGAGACTGCCTCGATCGTTACAGACCGCCCTCCGCGTATGTCTGTCAGGACCGGAACAGAGGTTTGCGCCGCCTCCTTTTCCTTCTGATAAGTGAAGCCTACCGTGAGCGACGCCGACCCGACGTTGCCACCCTTTGCAATTTTGTCGAGCGCATCATAGGCCTTGAGCGAGGCAAAGGCGGCGTTAGCTGCGGAATACCCATCAGAGATATTTGCAAGCTTCTGCGCCGCAACGCTCACGCTGTCAGCCGCGCTCACCAGGGAGGTTGAGACCGACAGGCTGATACCCGCGAAGAACTCTTCATGCAGGTGTTCGTAGTTTGTCTGATCTTGCGCCGAGAACAGATTGACGTCGCGTTCAGCAGTGATCCCAACATCGCCCTCGGCCGAGACGTTGGCGGCCTGCAGGTTGGCGTCGCGGCCGGCGGTGATCGTCAGGTCGTTGCCGGCGGAAAGCGTGGCCATCGCGTTGGTCTGCGAGCCTTGCTTCGTCGCGTCAGAAACCGACGACAGGCCGATACCAACGGAAAAGCCGCCGCTGCTCGAGCCGAAGGAAATGCCAAAGCCGGAGCGTTTTTCCTTTTCCTCGGACGAGGCGCTTTCGGCGCCCGGCGTTATGTTGACGTCGCGGGCAGCATCGAGGGTGATGTTCTGGTCGGCATAGATCTGCGAGCCGAGGATGTTGATGTCGGTATCGCGCGACTTGAGTGCGACATCCGTTCCGGCAGAAAGCACCGATGCCACGTTGAGCTCGGAGGCCTGCTTGCCGCTGTTCTGCTGGCTGCCGTAGATCGAAATGAAGCCTCCACCGCCGCCGACCCCGAAGCCGGACTTCTTGCGCGTGATCTCAAGCTCATGCTGCTCGGCCGCACCGATGACCGAGACGCTGTCGCCCTTGACGGAAATCGAACCATCCGCATACGCTTGTGAGCCAGCGATCACCGCAGCGCCGCCGGCATCCAGATTGATATTACCGGATGCCCCGAGTTCGGAAGCGACCGTCGTTTCGTCGTAACTCTTGTAGCTGGATGAGCCTTTGGACAGGAAGCCGCTGCGCGAGCCCTTGTCATCCTTGGCGCTGGTGTCCTTGCCGGAGGCGATGATGAGGTCGCCCTTGGTGGTGATGTTCAGGTTCGCGGCGCCGGCCTCATTGCCGGCTTCGATCTTCGAGGCCGAGATGACCGTGTCCTTGCCGGATTCAATGTCGACGCCGCCACCGCCTGTGATGGCGGAACCGACGGCCGTCGTCGTTTCCTGATGCGTAGTCGTCTTCTCGCTGCTGCCGAGGAAACCGCCCTTGATGCTGAGCTTGGTGTCGAGGGTCGCGGTGTCGGTGGCTTCGGCGATCGTTACGTCACCATCGGCCTTGAGAGCGACCTTGCCGTCGGCGGCGAGCTTGCTGCCGACGATGTTGAGGTCGTGATCGCCGCTGCCGCTGCCTGCCGTCACCGAGAGGTCGCCGCCCGCCGATATCTCTGAGCCGACATGGGTGATCGACGAGGCGGACTTCTTACCGAAGGAGGACTCGGAGCGCTCCTGCGCGGCCGTGATGTTGATATCGTCGCCTGCGGAGAGCGCGACATTGCCGCCAGCCTTGACGGAGGAACCGGAGAGCAGGATGTCGTCGCCGGCCTTGATCGTCGCATTGGTGCCGGCGGATAGCTGCGATTGCTGCTGGTCGGTGGAGAGGGTCTTGGTGTAGCCGGATTGATTGTCGCGGGCGACATCGGTCGACACCACGGCCACCGAACCCTTGTCGGCAGTCACGTCGAGCGTCGTGCCCGCCTTGGCGGAGCTGCCGATGACGTTGACATTGTCGGTGGCCTTGATCGTCAAGGCCCCACCACTGGCGATCTGAGTGCCGGTGGCATTTTGTTGACCACTATTGTCGACCTTGGCCGCATCCAGCGTTACGTTTTTACCGGTGAGCGAAGCGTTGCCTGTGGCATTGACCTTGACGCCCGTCAGCGCCAGATCGCCGCTGCCGCCGGCAAGCTGCAGAGCGCCGCTTGCCGTCACGCCTGCATTGGTATTGACGACGTTCTGGCCGCCGATCGTCATCGTCTGGGCGGCGAGCGTGATGCCGTTGGTGGCATTGAGCGCCGTATCGCCGCGCGACAGGAACGTGCCGCTGCCCTGGATGGAGCTGCCGGAGACGGTAAGGCCGCCAGCCGACGCGATCAGGCCGGAATTGTCGAGATTGCCGACATTCATATTGACCGAGCCGCCCGCCATGGCCGCGCCGCCGCCGGAAAGCTTCTGTCGGTCAGCGGCGGCAACATAAACGACCGGAGCCAGCACCTGGACGCCGTTGACGGTCTGCCATTGGTAGAGGACGATCGACTCGGCCAGCGCCGCCGCCTGCTCAGGCGTGAGGCCTTGGCCGACGGCCAGGCCATGATCCTTGGCATAGGTGGCACCGTTGTCGAGCAGCGTCTTCATCTGCTCGATGGCGCTGTTGCCGGCGATGAACGTGCTTCTGCCGAGCCCTTCGCCGACGAGCTGCCGCAACTGCGTGTCGATCAGTTGGTTCTCGAAATAGGCATCTCCGAGGAAGGGAACCGTCGTCTCCGGCTGATAGCCGATTTTGTCCATGAAATAGCCGGAGCCATAGAAGGTGCCGACATCGAGGTAGGCTGCGCGGGTTTCGAACAGGAACGTCTGGTTGGCTATCTTGCCGCCGAAGCCGCCGGATTTCGGGTTGGCGGGAGGCGCAAGGGCGGCACCGCCGAGTCCCGAATTGACGTTGAACAGCGCACCGCCGGCGGTGAGGCCGGAGAGCGCCGACAGCGGATCGCCGGGATTGCCTGCCGCCGTGACGCTGGCGCCGCCGGCCATCGAGCCGGCCGCCGATGTGTTGCTGACGCTGCCGAAATCGACGGAGAGTGCACCGCCGGCCTTGATGTTGGCCGATACGCCGCCGATCGCCTCGACGGAGCTGACGATGGTCGAGCCGTTGGCGATGTTCTTCGAGGGATTGGCAGTGCCGTTGGCATTATAGGCGGTGCAGGCACCCTGGGCATGGCAGGTCGTCGTCGTCGTGCGGAAAAGGCTGACGCCGGTATTGGTCAGCGTCGAGCCCTTCAGCGTCGCGTCGCCGCCGGCCTCGATCGAGCTGTAGGCATTGGTGAGATTCGTGGCGTCGACAGTAAGGTTGCGGCTCGCGCGGATCGTCGCTTCCGGGCTGAGCGTGCCGACCAACCGGTCTTCGTAAACCGACTGGCTGAGGTGGGACGACCAATCCCAGCTATAGGTGGTGCTTTCATCCGAGCCGCTGAAATTGACCTCGTCGACGATGAAATAGCGCGACGGATTGTTGGGATCGACAACGGGATTACCGTTCGCGTCCCTTGGCACGCGGGCCCTGATCCATTCGATGATCGGCTCGACCTTTTCGGGTCCATCGGCCGAGATCCATGTCCATGCACGATAGGTCGTGCCGTCGGCAAGCGTCGCCTTCGACCAGAGCAGAGGCTGATAATCCTGCCACAGCCCCGGATCCACGCCGGCATAGAGCTGGTACATGTTCTGATCTGCGGTCTCGAGGTAGCCGAAAGGCAGTCCGGCAGCGACGGGATTGAGCGTAAAGCCGCTGACGACGCCTGACGAAACCAGCACCCCGGTCGTCCATTGCGGCGCAGTAGCCCGCTCGTTTGTCAGATTGCTGGTAAGGATGGACATGTCGTTTCCAGCCTGGATCAGACCGGAAATATTGGTGACTTCAGTGTTTCTTACTCCCGATGTCGTCCCGGCAATCTCAAGATCATTGCCGGCGAGGATGGCGCCTTGATTGTTCGTGAGCACCCCGCCGATGAACAGGCCCGCGTCGTGACCGGCATAGGCAAGGCCCGTGGCGCTGTTGGTGAAATCGTCGGAAATGTTGAATGTTAAATCGTGGCCGGCAGCCAATTGCCCGGCATTGGTCAGCGACGGCAGCGTCAGAGTCAGGTTGTTGGCGGCGAGCAGCGCCGTGCCGACCGTTGTCGAGAGGCTGGAAGCGTTGATGTCGATGTCGCCCGAACCGCCGGCATTGGTAACGGCATTGATCCTGGTGCCGCTGAGATCGGCAGCATCTGATAGATTGAGAGTGAGCCCCCCGAGAGTGATGCTGTTATTGCTGAGATTGGCGCTATCGGCGTTGAGCGTCAGCGTGCCGCCCGCAGCGATGTTGCCTGCGCCGCCATTGGAGAGATCGATAGTGGTGGTGGTGAGCGTCAGGTTTCCCTTGGCGCTGGTGGGATTGCCGTAGCTGATCTGGCCGGCAGCGAAGAGATCGGCACTGCCGAGGCTCTGCAGCTTGGTATAGGCGAGATTCTGGCTGGCATTGGCCGAAAGATCGCCGCTGCTCAGCAGCGCGTTGGAAACGGTGATCGAACCATTCGTGGCGGCAAGGCTTATGTCGCCCGCCGGCTGTAGCACCAGTGCGGCATTGGCGGATTGGGCGGTGGCGGCGAGATCGACGCCGGAGGCGATCGTCGCGGCTGCGATCGAACGACCCGAAGCCGTGACGTCGCCCTCAGCCAGGACATCGCCCGATACGGCGATGTCGGCGCCGGCGGAAAGCGTGAGATTGTTGCCGCTGACAAGCGAGGCCGCGGCGATCGAGCCTGATGTCGCGGTGATCGACAGTGCATCGCCGCTCTTTGCCGCACCGGCAATCTGGATGTCGCCCGAGGTGGCGGACAGGGTAAGGATCTGCCCAGCCATGACGCTGCCGGCAGCAATGCCGCCCGAAGACGACATCAGCACGCTGGCGGCGCTGTTGACCTCGCCGCCGACACTCAACAACCCGCTGCCGCTCGACAGCAGGATATCGTCATCGGCGGCGACCGTATCGAGGGTGATGCCCTGATCCGCTTGAACGGCGACCTTTGCCTTCGACGTGACCTTGGAAGCCGTCACCTTCGCCTTCGAGGAGATCGAAACGCCCTGCTGGCCAGAGACGTTGCCGAGCGAGATCTTGCCGTCGGCAGACAGAGACAGCTCGCCGGCATTGGCGGCCATGTCGCCGCGCATGCGCACGCCGGCGCCCTTTTCGGTGACGACGATCTTGATGCGGTCGGCCTGCATGGCGCCGAGCGCCGAACCGTCGATCGCATATTCCGGTGTGCCTGATGTCGCCGCAAGCGGCGTGGCGTCGCCGGTAGCATAATCGAATTGATTACGGCCAGCCGTGACGCGAAGGTCTTTGCCGTAGACCGCGCCGTTGACGTGCACGGAGCGCGAGACGATATCGAAGAGGTCGACCGCGCCAAGCCCGGCGGCGAAATTGCCACCATTCGGTCCGATGGTGACGTCGCCGCCCTTGACGGTAAAGCCGTTGAGCCTGCCGTCGCCGCCGATATCAGGCGCGCCTGTCGTCAACGTCGCATGCGGCGTGTTGATGAAGCCGCAGCCGTCGCAGGTGATGCCGTTCGGGTTGGCGATGATGACGTCGGCTTTCCCGCCGAACACCTCGATCGCACCGTTCAATGCCGAGCGGTTGCTGCTGATCACCTCGTTGAGGATGACCGATGCCGGACCGGAGCTGTTGAGATTGGGGTTGCCCGGCGTGACACCGCCGAGATTGGAGTTGCCGACCTCGCCCTTGAAGTTGTTGAGGATGAGGCCCGGCGTGCCGACGTTGAAATCGTCGTATTTGTTATGCGACAGGCCCTTGCTGTTCGGCGTGACGATGTCGATGAGCGGCACGCCGTTCGGCGCCGTGCCGACGCCCGGCTGGTTGGCGGTCGGCGCCGTGGTGCTGGCCGAGACCGACTGGGCGTTGGCCAGCATCGGCTGGAGGACCAGCAGCGCGCTGAGCACCATCGCAAGCGAGCGATGGGCAAGCCTGCCGAGCCGGCAGCCAAGACCCTTGCCATTCGAACCAAGACCGGTTTTTTCACGCATCGTTTCGTCTTTCCAAACGCACAACTGGTTTTTGTCTCGACATCAATCACGGCCGGCGCTGCCTTCCCCGGCAGCGCCTCGCCTCGTCTCGTTATTTCTGGGTGAGCCAGGTCTTCACATTGCGGGTGAAGGACTTGGAGAGGCGCTGTGCCATGACATCAGGCGCGCCGGACGTGGTCGCAGCATTGACCGCGACTGCGATGATCACGCCGTAACCGCTTCCGCGCATGGAGAGGTCTTCGCCATGGATGTTTTGCGCTTGGGCGATCAGTTGCCCGGTCTTGGCATCCTCCAGCCGAACGGTTCCGTCGATCATGCTGTCGTGACCACCGATTATGCGGGCCTGCTTTGTGGTGACGTCGAACACATGCAGCGTCACGACCAGCCTGCCCCTGTTAGGGCCACCCGGCACGCCGATCAGTTCCTTCGACATCGTGGCTTGGAGGGTGCGAACCGCGTCGGAGACCTGCTGGTCGGGCTTGTCGCCAAAACCGAATGTCTTGACGTCGGGAGCCAGCTCGATCCGGATCTCGCGCACGGACGTCCGCTGCAGGGCGGCAATCAGCCGAGGATCTGTCCTGGTGGTGACGCAGGACGCCAGGGTCGCCGCCAAAAGGAGAAGGGTTAGAAAACGCACGATACGCATAAGCAACTCCAGGGTTCATTCACGAGTTCAGTTCGTCTGCGGGCTCAGTTCCGGCTGTTGGACGACGAGGCCGGCTTTGGTTTGCTGTCGAGATGCTTGTAGAGTTCGGTCAGCTGAGACTTCGGCGCCGGGCAGCCTTTCGATTTGGCGATGCTGGCCAGGACATTGTTCCTGTTGCGCAAGGCATCGATCTCGACCTTCTCAGGCGATTTCGGGTCCATGAAAAACAGCGCGGGCAGAAACAGCAGCACACCGGTCGCTCCAAGCACGATGTTCTTCCCCTGCGCATCGGTGCGCTCCTTCACCGTCGAGGAGATCTGCCGCTCGTTGGCCTCGAATTCACGCGCGATGCCGGCGCAATCGAAGGCGCTGTCGGACGGGTTGGTCGAAGCGACCGGACGGGCCTCCCGCCCGGCGCAGCCGGCAAGCGACATGGAAAGAGCAAGGATCAGCGCCGTCGATCTTGAAAGGGTTTTGGCGGGCTTGTTCGTCGAAATACTGCGGGTGGTCATTGTCCTGCTTTCGTTACCAATGAGCGGATGCGCTGAAATAAAAGAGCCCGCCGTCGACATCGTCGAGGCTGCTTGCAACAATGTCGGAATAGCCGAGGTCGGCGCTGATATTGCCGCCGACGGTGCGGATGCCGGCCGTCCAGCCGGCGAGGTTGCCGCCTGATATGTCGAAGCGTTTCTGCGCATAGACATGGCCGTAGTCGAAGCCGAGATAGGGGCGCAGTTCGCCGAATGCCTTGGCGGCCGCGCCGCCGCTTTCGTTGGACTTCGTTCTCCAGACGATCTCGTTGTGGCTGAACATGCCGTTGTTGCCGAAGAGCACGCCTTCGCGCGTGCCGCGGACATTGCCGTAGCCGCCGAGAGAGATCTGTTCGGCACCGAGCAGATTGTCCGGGGAATATTGACCGCTGAGCAGCGAGGTGAATTCGAACTGCCGGCCGGCCGCCTGGAACGGCTGTGTCACGCTGACGGTGGCGTTGAATTTCGAAAATCGCGGATCGGCGTTGCCGGCGCCGGGATCGCCGGGGTCCACCGCATCGAAGAGACGGAGCCCCTTGTCGAGGCTGGCGTCGAACATCCAGATGCCGCCGAACATGCGGCGGGAATGGGAAATGCCGATATCACCGACCGTATAGCGGCGGCTGCCGACCTCGATCAGATTGCCGAGCAGGAAGTTGTTGGTCTGCTTGTAGGTCAGGCCGCTGCGGACGGTTGTGATCGAATCCTTGTCGCGAGAGATAACGCGATCGATGCCGAGACCGGCCTGCCCCGAATTGCCGGAGGTTTCGAGCGTGCTGAAGTTTCCCTCGACCGCACTTTCATATTGGTACCAGGAGCCGTTCAGCGACAGGGTGGAGTAGCCGTAGGGCACGCTGACGCTGCCGGAATAGCTGTTGCCGTAGCCATTTCCGTCATTCTCCCACGGATAGCTCGGGCCGCTGTGCTCGTAGGAGAAATTCCACTGGTCATTGATGCCGAGCAGGTCATCGTAGCCGAGCGATGCCGAGCTGCGGGAAAAGCCGGTGCTCTCCTGCCCCATATTGTTGTTGCCGAAGGAGACGTGCCAGGGCCGGCCCGGACGGTTTTCGATGTTGAGGATCGAGGTTCCGTCCTTCGGGCCGGGTAGCATCGCCGATTTGGCGTCGTTGGCCTGCAGCCGGTTCATCTGGTCGAGCCCCTGCTCGATATCGCGGATATTGACGACGCGGCCGATCAGGCCGGGAAAGGCGGTCGCCAGCGAAGCATTGCCGGCCACTTTCCGGCCATTGAGATAGATGTCGGAGAGCGTGCCTTCGACGACCAGCAGACGGAGGATCCTGGTCGTGCGGATATCCTGCTGCGGCACATAGGCGCGCGAGGTCACATAGCCATGATCGATATAGAGATGCGTGACATCCCTCAGGACCGCATTGATCTCGGCGAGGCCGACGCAGCGATTGCCGTAAGGCGCCGTCACCTTACCGATCTCCTGGGCCGACAGCAGGCTCGCCCCATCGATCTCGACCCGCGTGATGTCGAAACAGGCGCCGTTGCCCGGTGCGGCGGGCAAAGCGCCGTTTTCCGCATCCGTGCCGCCGCCTGGTGTGGCGCGCCGCAGGGCATCCAGCCGCTGGGTCTGCGACTGCTCTTCCTGGCGGCGGTTGAAATCATCGGCAGGCGTTTGCGCGTAAGCGGGGGCGATCACCACTGCGAGGGCGGCGCCGGCAATCAGAAAGTATCGAATTTCTATGGTCATCGGTGAAATTCGGCTACTTCGCGGCGACGGACTGAAGCTCGTCGAGGGCCGGCTTCAGCCCCTTCAGCGAGAAGCGGATATTGACGTCCTGGCCGTTCATCAGCCGCACCAGCCCCTCGGCCGCCGCGCCCTTCTTCAGCGCCGCAGTCATCTTGGTATCCAGCGCCAGCTGCGCCCAGCATCCGGTCTGGTTGCAATTGCGGTAATCGAGCTTGGCGACGGGCTTGCCGTCGGCCTTGATCGACAGGCCCGAGGGCAGGAAAACATTGAGCGGCAGAAGGGCGGTCAGCATCAGCCGCGCCTTGCCCTTGCCTTTGTCGGAAGGCGCGGCAGGCGCCGGCGGCGCGGATATCGCCAGCGTCAGGATATTGACGGGTTTGCCGTCCTTGGTGACTTGCGCCACCTGTGCGACTTCGCAGGCCTCGGTGCCTGCCGAACCCGTGCAGCGATAATACCAGTCGTCGAATTTTTGCGATTTTATCGCCGGCGCAGGTTGCGCCGGCGCCTGTTCCGGTTCTTGACCATCAGGAGATTGCGAAAAGGATGGGCTCGCGCAGGCGATCGATATCAGAATGGGGGCGATCGTCCAAAGGACCCTCTTCATGCCGCTTTTCAAAAATTTCTTCATTTAAAATGCAACTTCAGGAAGATTTTATTTGGGTTGGAAGTCATATCGCTACAATCCGCAATTTGGTCAACCTTAACGTGTCAGCACGGTAAAGTTTGCGTTAGGTATTTATTTCGCGTTCTGGGAGATTACGCTCAGTTTGCCCGAGACCCCATTCGCAACGAAATCGCCAACAGATTCCGAAATTCGAATAAAACCGCTTGGCGAGGGACATGAGACGATGCGCAACTTACGCGAAGCTGGTCACCTGCTCGTTTTTATTGAAAATCAGGCGTATAATCGGATAGGATGAATAATTCCGCATCGGCGGACATCCAGAAAAATCTGCGAAAGATGAGCCGTACTCATTTTGAAGAAAAGACGTTCCAAGGCGCCGGCTTTATCCCCGATGCCGCCCACGAATACTGAGATGTATTTCAGAAATTCGTCACACCCGCGGGTTGCTGCGACTGTTCTTCTCGGAAGGGAAAGGACAACCGAATGGTGAAAAGGCGGCGGCCAATGCAGCCTGGGACGGAATCCGCGGGCCGTATTCGGGAAAACCTGATCAAGACCCGAATCGGCGGCAAGCTCTCGGCCCCCGTAAAGCCCGGGCCTCGCCGTCGAGGATGATAGCGTGCCCGCAGCGGACTTCACGCGCCGCGCCGTCGCAGCACTGTCATTTTCGAGATGACATCCGCCCCGTTCTCTGCGAAAAAGAGCGCGATGAGAGACAGGGGCGTTCGTCGACAGACGGGCTGAGAAGCACCCTTCGAACCTGAACCGGATAATGCCGGCGGAGGGAGTCGCTCGGGGTCGCGGCTTAGCCCGCACGATTTACCCCGTGCCCGCCCCCGCCTGAAAGGGGCCACATGCAGACCAGGAGCACACCAGGAGCCATGCTGAAGGCGATGCGCGAAAAGCCGCCGCTCGTTCAGTGCATCACCAATTATGTCGCGATGAACGTCGCCGCCAATGTTCTCCTGGCCGCCGGCGCCTCGCCGGCCATGGTGCATGCGGCTGAGGAAGCCGGTGAGTTCGCCGGCCTCGCCAGCGCGCTGACCGTCAATATCGGCACGCTGTCGACGCAATGGATCGACGGCATGCAGGCGGCGGCGAAGGCGGCGACCTCGGCCGGCAAACCCTGGGTGCTTGATCCGGTCGCCCATTATGCCACTGCCTTTCGCCGCGACGCGGTCGCTGCTCTGCTGGCGCTCAAGCCGACGATCATCCGCGGCAATGCTTCCGAGATCATCGCGCTTGCCGGCGGCGAGAGCCGCGGCCAGGGTGTCGACAGCCGCGATCCGGTCGAGCAGGCCGAAGGTTCGGCGCGATGGCTGGCCGAGCGCCAGCAGGCGGTCGTCGCTGTCACCGGCGCTGTCGATTTCGTCACCGACGGCGAGCGGGCGGTGCGCATCACAGGCGGATCGGCCTTGATGCCGCAGGTCACCGCGCTTGGCTGCTCGCTCACCTGCCTCGTCGGCGCCTTTGCCGCCACCGTGCCCGAGGATATGTTCGGGGCGACGGTCGCAGCCCTTTCAACCTTCGCCATCGCCGGCGAGGAGGCAGCACTCGGCGCGGCCGGTCCCGGTTCCTTCGCCTGGCGCTTTCTCGATGCGCTGCACGCCCTCGACGCCGAAACGCTCGATGCCAGGGCAAGGATATCGGCTGTATGAAGACCTTCGATCTTTCGCTCTATCTCGTTCTCGATCCCGACCTCTGCGCGGGGATCGGCATGGTCGAGACCGCGCGCCGTGCCGTTGCCGGCGGCGCGACGATGGTGCAGCTGCGCGACAAACATGCCGGCACGGCCGGAATGATCGAGACCGGACGCGCCTTGAAACAGGCGCTTGATGGCACCGGCGCCCGCCTCGTCGTCAACGACGATGTCGAGGCGGCGATCGCCATCGGCGCCGACGGGTTGCATATCGGCCAGGAGGATATGGATGCGGCGACAGCGCGGGCGATGATCGGTCCCGACATGATCCTCGGCCTGTCGGTCGAAACCGCGGCGCTTGCTGCTGCCGTCGATCCCGATCTCGTCGACTATACCGGCGTCGGGCCGGTGTTTGCGACGCCGACCAAGGCCGACCACAAGCAGCCGATCGGTTTTGACGGTCTTGCCAAACTGGTGGCGGTCTCGCCGGTGCCCTCGGTTGCCATCGGCGGGCTCAAGGCGGAGCATGTGGCCGAAGTCTTTGCCGCAGGCGCAAGCGGGCTTGCCGTCGTCTCCGCCATTTGCGGCGCGCCGGATCCGGAAGCCGCCACACACCGCATCGCCGCAGAAATTCGAAAGGCCCGCGCATGATCCGCAACGTCCTCTCCATCGCCGGCTCCGATCCCTCCGGCGGCGCCGGCATCCAGGCCGACCTCAAGGCCTTTTCCGCCCGGGGCGTCTACGGCATGGCGGTGCTGACGGCGCTGACGGCGCAGAACACGCAAGGCGTCAGCGGCGTGCATCTGGTGCCGCCTCCATTCGTCGCCGATCAGATCAATGCCGTCTTTGCCGATGTGCGCGTCGATGCCGTCAAGATCGGCATGATCGCCAATGCCGGCATCGCCGAGGCCGTCGCCGCCGCACTCGACGCAGCTGTGGCCGCAGCACCGGCCGACCGCCGCGGCATTCCCATCGTCATCGATCCCGTGATGATCGCCAAGGGCGGGGCCGCCCTGCTTGCGCCCGAAGCCGTCGACGTGCTGAACCGCCGGTTGCTGCCGCTCGCCACACTGCTGACCCCGAACCTGCCTGAAGCCGCCGCCCTGCTGCACCAGCCGGTCGCGACGAACCGGGCCGAGATGGCGGCGCAGGCCGAAGGCCTGCGGGCGCTCGGTCCGGCCGCCGTGCTGGTCAAGGGCGGCCATCTCGACAGCGACGACAGCCCCGACGTGCTTGCCACAGCCGACGGCCTGCACTGGTTCGAAGCCCGGCGGGTGCCGACCAAGAACACCCACGGCACTGGCTGCACGCTGTCGAGCGCGTTGGCGGCCGAGCTTGCCAAGGGCGCCTCGGTGCCGGAGGCGGTCGCCATCGCCAAGGATTACCTCGCCGGCGCGGTCGCCGCCGCCGGAAGCCTCACCGTCGGCTCCGGCCACGGGCCGGTGCAGCATTTTCATGCGCTTTGGAAAGTGACGGGATAAGCATCCATCATCGACGCACCCCTTTCAATCGAAACGGCTCGGGCTCCCCGGGCCGTTTTTGCGTTCGGCAGCCAGCTTGCTTTTGATCGAGAGCATCATGGCGAGCAGCATCGCGCCATTTGAAAAACGCAGTTGACAAGCTCAGCCAGATAGCCAAGTCTATGACATTAAAAGGGGATATATTCCGCAATAACGGAATACGAGGAGGAATGACCGGTGCCAGACCTGCTTGTGAGTCTATACTCCACAAAGCTTGCCGATCTGAATCGGAAAGCCGATCTTGTCGGTGTCTCCATCCGACCGGCCCTCCCCCCGGAACTGCATCTCGTCGTCGACTGGGTTCGCCAGCAGTTCAGCGAAAACTGGGCGAGCGAAGTCTCCGTCGCCTTCTCCCGCCAGCCGGTTGGCTGCCTGATCGCCGTCGACGGCGGCAAGCTGCTCGGCTTTGCCTGCTACGACACGACGGCGCGCGGCTTCTTCGGCCCGACCGGCGTCGACCCGCAAGCCCGCGGCAAGGGTATCGGCCTCGCCCTGTTTTCCGCCTGCCTGCAGACCATGAAGACGCTTGGCCATGCCTATGCCTTCATCGGCGATGCCGGCCCCGTCGATTTTTACGCGAAGACCGCAGGCGCCATCATCATCCCCGCCCCCGACAAGGGCATTTACGAAGGCATGCTGAGACGCACGCCGACCTGACCATCTGATCCCGGAGTTACAGAATTGTCCTCGACCCCGCTCGCCCTTTTCGTCGGCCTTCCCAATCCAGTCCTTTCGGATGATGAATTCGCCCTGTTTCGTGAGACCAATCCGATGGGCCTCTTCGTTGGCCGGCGAAATCAGCGCGAGCCGGAGCAGACGAAGCGGCTGATCGAACGCTTTCGCGAAGCCGTCGGCCGCGACGATGCGCCTGTTTTCACCGACCAAGAAGGCGGCCGCGTGCAGCATCTCGATGCCGGCCCCTGGCCGCTGTTCCGCAGCTTCGGCCAGTTCGCCGAACTTGCGCGCCGCGATTTCGCGCTCGCCAAAAAAGCATTGCGCCTTTCCTCCCAGGCCATGGGGGCGATGATGACGGAACTTGGCCTTTCCAGCGGATGCTCGCCCGTGCTCGACCTCGTCTTCGAGACGACGAGCGCTGTCATCGGCGCCCGCTCTTTCGGCCCCGATCCTGATGTCATCGCCGCCCTCGGCCGCGAGGTGATCGACGGCCTGCTCGAGACCGGCAACATGCCGGTGATGAAGCACATTCCCGGCCATGGCCGCGCAACGCTTGATTCCCACAAGGAACGCCCGGTGGTCGATGCCAGCCGCGAGACGCTCGCTGCGACGGATTTCAAGCCCTTCGTGGCGCTGAAGGATACGCCCTGGGCCATGGTTGCCCACGTCGTCTACTCGGCCTACGACAAGGAATTGCCGGCCTCCATCTCGCCGGTCATGCACGACCTCATCCGCAACGACATGGGGTATGACGGCGTGCTGATTTCCGACTGCATCTTCATGGAATCGCTCTCCGGCACCCTGCCGGAACGCGTCAAACAGGTGCTCGACGCCGGCTTCGACATCGCCCTCCACAGCCATGGCGACGTCAGGGAAAGCGAAGCCGCCGCCAGGGCGGCCCGGCCGCTGACGGACGCAGCTCTCAAGCGGATTGCCGCCGGCAAGGCCCGCCTCGGCAATCTCAAGATCGATGTCCGCGCAGCCCATGCTGAAGTCGAAGACATGTTTGCAAGCGCGCTGGTTTCCTGACCGGCGCGCCATCTCTCACCGCATAAAAAAGGGGAATAAGACATGAAAAAATATCTTCTTGCCGCCGCCCTGACGCTGCTTTCGGGCTCCGCCATGGCGCAAACGGTCCTGACGGCGAATATCGAACCGGCGACGACCTGGGTGCGCAACTTCAACCCGTTCAACCAGACCTCGTCGCGCCAGTCGACGCTCGATTTCATCTATGAGCCGCTGGTTATCTTCAACCGCTTCGACAGCAACAAGCCGGTCTATCGCCTGGCCGAAAGCTTCAAGCTCTCCGACGATCTGAAAAGCATCGATTTCAAGCTGCGCCCGAACCTGAAATGGTCTGATGGGAAACCGCTGACCGCAGCCGACGTCAAGTTCACCTATGATTATCTGAAGAAATTCCCGGCGCTCGACTTCGTCAGCATCTGGAGCTTCATCACCGATGTCAAAGCCGTCGACGATCAGACGGTGCGCTTCACGCTCGCCAATCCGAGCTCGCTTGCCGCCGAGCAGATTTCACAGCTGCCGATCGTTCCGGAACATGTCTGGAAGGATGTTGCCGACCCGGTCACTTTCGCCAACGAGAACCCGGTCGGCAGCGGCCCACTGACCGAGGTTCCGCGCTTCACCGGCCAGACCTACGACCAGTGCCGCAACCCGAACTATTGGGACAACGCCCATCTGAAGGTCGATTGCCTGCGCTTTCCGCAGCTTGCCGACAACAACCAGATGCTGACGGCAACGGCCGACGGCACGCTCGACTGGGGCGTCTCCTTCATTCCCGATATCGACAATGTCTATGTTTCCAAGGATCCGGCCCATTTCCACTATTGGTATTCGCCGAGCAGCATGGTCGCCTTCCTGTTCAACCTGGAAACGGCAAACGAGAACAACAAGAAGGCCTTCAACGACCTGAAATTCCGCCGGGCCGTCTCGATGGCGCTCGACCGCAAGACGATGATCGACGTCGCCGGCTACGGCTATCCGACGCTGAACGAAGATCCCGGCCTGATGGGCGAACTTTACAAGAGCTGGGCGGACCCCTCCGTCAAGGCTGATTTCGGCAAATTCGCCACCTATGATGCTGACGCCGCCAAGGCCCTGCTCGACGAAGCGGGCTATAAGGACAAGGACGGCGATGGTTTCCGCGACAATCCCGACGGCAGCAAGATCTCTTTCTCGATCATCGTGCCCAGCGCCTGGACCGACTGGATCGACACCGTCAATCTCGCCGTCGAAGGCATGCAGGCGGTCGGCATCGACGCCAGGATCGAAACGCCTGAAGAAGCCGTCTGGACCGGCAACCTTATCAACGGCACCTTCGATGCGGCGATCAACAGCCTGCCGGCCTCGGCCTCGCCCTATTATCCCTATAAGCGCGCCTTCAGCGCTTCGGACAAGGGCAAGACCCGCTTCACCGCGCAGCGCTGGTTCAATCCCGAGGTCGAAAAGCTCGTCACCGAGTTCACCCAGACCGCGGATCTTGCCAAGCAGAAGGACGCGATGAACAAGGCGCAGCGTATCGTCGCCGAGAACATGCCGATGATTCCGGTGTTCAACAATCCGAACTGGTATCAGTACAACACCAAGCGTTTCACCGGCTGGTCGACCAAGGAAAATCCCTTCGTCAATCCGTCGATCTCACGGACCAATCCGGCACGCCTCCTGAACCTGCTCGCGCTCGAGCCGGTCAAGTAAGACACCTCCCGGGAGCGGCGTCAGAGCATGATGCCGAAAAGTGTAAGCGGTTTTCGGATGACATCACGCTCATCCAGAAGCGCCGCTCCCGTCACGACGGAGTTCTCATGGCTTTTCTGCTTCGCCGCCTCGTCTTCTACATGGCAGCCTTCATCGCCGCAGCGACGATCAATTTCTTCCTGCCGCGCCTGATGCCGGGCGATCCCGTGCAGATCATGTTCTCGAGCGCCGGCACCGAATTGCCGCCGGAAAGCCTGCAGGCGCTGAAGCTCACCTTTGGCTTCGTCGACGGGCCGCTCTGGCAGCAATATCTCACCTATCTCGGCAGCATCTTCACCGGCGATCTCGGCCGCTCGATCAAATATTTCCCGCTACCGGTCACCTCGGTGCTCGGTCATGCCCTTATCTGGACCGTCAGCCTGATGGGCACAGCGACGATCATCAGCTTTGCGCTCGGCACCCTCCTCGGCATCGCCGCCGCCTGGCGCCGCGGCAGCAGGTTCGATGTTGTCGTCTCCGTCGGCGCGATTTTCGCGACATCGGTGCCGGCCGTCGTCACCTCGCTGATCGTGCTCTTCATCTTCGGCTTCACACTCGGCTGGTTCCCGAACGGCTATGCCGCCGATCCATCGCTCGATCCGGCCTTCAGCCTGCAATATCTCGGCAGCGTCGCCTATCACGGCGTCCTGCCGATGGTCACGCTCTGCACCGTGCTGATCGGCGGCTTCACCGTGACCATGCGCAACAACATGATCAACCTGCTCGGCGAGGACTATATCGTCATGGCCCGCGCCAAGGGCCTTTCCGACCGGCATGTGATGCTCTGGTATGCGGCGCGCAACGCCCTGCTGCCGACCATCTCCAGCCTTGCCATCGCCATCGGCACCATTCTCGGTGGCTCGCTGGTGACCGAGGTCGTCTATAACTATCCCGGCCTTGGCAATATTCTCTACCAGGCGATCCTCGCCCGCGATTACCCCGTCATCCAGGGCCAGCTCCTCATCATGACGGCGACCATGCTGATCGCCAATTTCATCGTCGACGTCAGTTATATCCTGCTCGACCCGCGGCTGAAGGGAGCGTGAGATGAAGAGCCTGCTGCGAAACCGCAAGGCGCTCACCGGCCTCGTCATCATCGCCGTCATCGTCATCGTCGCGATCGCAGCACCGCTGCTGACGCAATACGATCCCGCCGCCCGCACCGGGCGGCCGCACCGGCCGCCGTCGCTCGACCATATTCTCGGCACCACCCGCATCGGCCAGGATGTCTTTGCCCGGCTGATCTACGGCGCCCGCACATCGCTCGCCGTCGGCTTCGGCGCCGGGCTGCTGATCACCCTCGTCGGCACCGCGCTCGGCATCATCTCCGGCTATCGCGGCGGCAAGACCGACGAGATCATCAGCTTTTTCACCAATATGGTTCTGGTCGTTCCCAATCTGCCGCTGCTGCTCGTACTCGCCGCCTTCATCGGCCAGGCAAGCCCCGTGGTCATTGCGCTGATCCTGGGGGCCACGTCCTGGGCCTGGGGCGCCCGCGTCACCCGCGCCGAAACGCTCTCCGTCAAACACAAGGATTTCGTCAAATCCGCCGAGATGATGGGCGAGCCGCAATGGCGGATCATGACATTCGAGATCTTTCCCAACGTGATATCGATCGTCGGCATCAATTTCATCGGCAGCGTCATCTTCGCGATCATCACCGAGGCGACGCTCGAGTTTCTCGGCCTCGGCGACCCCAGAGCGATCTCCTGGGGCACCATGCTCTACAATGCGCAGAAGGCCTCTGCCCTTTCGGTCGGCGCCTGGTGGGATATCCTCACCCCCTGCTTCGCGCTCGCCTTCCTCGGCATCGGCATGTCGCTGCTGAATTTCGCCGTCGACGAGATTGCCAATCCGCGGCTGCGCACCGGCAATCACCTGAAGCGCTGGTCGCTGCTGGTCCGTTCCGGGGAGGGCCGCCTGTGACGCAGCCGCTGCTGTCGGTGAGAAATCTCACCATCGATTATATCGGCGAGCAGAAAGATTTCCGCGCCGTCGACGACGTCAATTTCGACGTCGCACCCGGCGAGGTTTTCGGGCTCGCCGGCGAATCCGGCTGCGGCAAGAGCACCATCGCCTTCGCCATCAGCCGCCTGCACAAGCCGCCGGCGCTGATCCGCAAGGAAAGCCGCATCCTGCTCGACGGCCGCGATGTGCTCGATCTCGACCAGCAGGCGCTTGCCGCCTTCCGCTGGCGCGAGGTCGCCATGGTCTTCCAGAGCGCCATGAACTCGCTGAACCCGGTGCTGCGCATCGAGACGCAATTCTACGACATGCTGCGCACCCACAAGGGCATGAGCCGTGCTGCGGCCCGCGAGCGCACCGCCGAAATGCTGAGGCTCGTCGATATCGCGCCGGATCGCATGCGCGACTACCCGCACCAGTTTTCCGGCGGCATGCGCCAGCGCATCGTCATCGCCATCTGCATGGCGCTCGATCCGAAGCTGGTCGTCATGGACGAGCCGACGACGGCGCTCGACGTGGTCGTCCAGCGCGAAATCCTGCAGCGCATCAACGAGCTGCGCCGCCGCTTCGGTTTCTCGGTGTTGTTCATCACTCATGATCTCGGGCTGATGGTGCAATTCTGCGACCGCATCGGCATCATGCTGTCAGGCAGGCTGGTGGAGCAGAACGCGGCCGTGGCGATCTACCGGACGCCGCAGCACGACTATACGAAAAGGCTCTGGGCCTCCTTCCCCTCGCTTCACGGAGGAGTGCTGCTATGAGCGACGCCATCCTCGCGCTCGACACCGTCGCCAAGAGGTTCGGCCATGGTTCGGCGGCCGTGCATGCGGCGCGCGCCATTTCCTTTTCGCTGCACGCCGGCCGGGCGCTGGCACTCGTCGGCGAATCCGGCAGCGGCAAGACGACCTGCGCCCGCATGGCGATGCGCGAATATCTGCCGACATCGGGCCGCATCCTCTATAAGGGCCGGCCGGTCGAGGCGGCGAACTCCGCCGAAATCGGCCGCTACCGCCGCTCGGTGCAGATGATCTTCCAGGACCCCTTCGCCTCGCTCAACCCCGCCCATACCATCGCCTTTCATCTCCGGCGGCCGCTGAAGCTGCATCGCCCGGAGATCAAAGGAAGCGAGATCGACGTCGCGGTCCGCGAACTGCTGACGCGCGTCAGGCTCGATCCCGATCTCGTCGCGCCAAAATATCCGCATGAACTCTCCGGCGGCCAGCGCCAGCGCGTTAACATCGCCCGCGCGCTTGCGGTCCAGCCGGAGGTGATCGTCGCGGACGAGCCGACCTCCATGCTCGACGTCTCGGTCCGCCTCGGCGTATTGAATCTGCTGAACGAGATGAAGCAGGAGATGAATCTCGGCCTGCTCTATATCACCCATGACATCGCCACCGCCCGCTATGTCGCAGAAGATATCGCCGTAATGTATGCCGGCCAGATCGTCGAATGGGGCAGCACCGCAAGAGTGATCGACAATCCGCTGCATCCCTATACAAGGCTGCTGCTCTCCGCCGTGCCCGATCCGGACGTCCGCTTCGAGGACCCGAAGGCACGCCTCAGGCCCGAGGAGGTGGAGGACATCCGCCGCCGTTCCGCTGCGCCGCAGGACGAGATCGTCGAAGCGGAGCCGCAGCATTTCATACGGATGATCTGAGGCGCCTCAGCTGAGTTCCTGGGCGAGTCCGAGGAGAAGCCCTTCGGGGCCTCTTATGTAGCAGAGCCGATATGTGTCTCCATACTGGACGACTTCGCCGACGAGCTGCGCGCCACGCGCGCGAAGCCTTTCAAGCGTGTCGTCGATGTCCTCAACGGTGAACATGACGCGGAGATAGCCAAGCGCGTTGACCGGAGCGTTGCGGTGATCTGCGACGACATCAGGCATCAGGAAGCGGGAGAGCTCGAGCCGGCTGTGGCCATCAGGTGTGCGCATCATGGCGATCTCGACACGCTGATCGCCCAGTCCAGTGATCCGCCCCGCCCATTCTCCTTCGATCATGGCCCGTCCTTCGAGCTCGAGGCCGAGTTCGCCAAAGAAATCAATCGCCACTGCGAGGTCTTCGACGACGATGCCTACATTGTCCATCCGCTTGAGCGCCATGTTTCCAATCTCCAAAAGTGTCGTTGCAATCTCCGAGGCGTCGCCTCGTGCAACAAAGGACGTGTGAGGATTCCCAGCGCCGACAACCATCCGAGCATAATTCGCTGCTCTTGGCATCGGAAGCTTGAATCATGGACCGCCTCTAGCCACCGCCCCGCCTTCAAACGGTCCCGAGGCCTGCTGACTGGCCCCGCTCATCACCCTATGCTAGGGGACGGTTCTTTCAAATGAGGCGAAACCGTCATGCTGCCCTGGATCCAGCTCGATTCCGCGACCATTCCCGGCGAAGGCGGCGAACTCAGGCTGAAGCAGCGCGGCAGCGAGTTCTCGATCATGCTCGGCGCCAACGAGCTGATGAACAGCCGCCTCAGCGGCTCGGAAGAAGCGCTGGCGACCCTTTCCTGGGAGCGGATCAAGGGGCATCCGAAACCGAAGGTCCTGATCGGCGGCCTCGGCATGGGCTTTACCCTGCGCGCCGCCCTCGCCATCCTTCCCGAAAATGCCGGCGTCACCGTCGCCGAACTGGTGCCGGCCGTCGTCGCCTGGGCGCGCGGGCCGATGGCCGAGGTCTTCAAGGGCTGTCTCGACGATCCGCGCGTCGCCATCCATCAAGGCGATGTCGGCGAGGCGATCCGTGCCGGCAAGGAGGCCTATGACGCCATCCTGCTCGATGTCGACAATGGCCCGGATGGGTTGACCCGCAAATCCAACGATCGGCTCTATGATTTCGCCGGCCTGCGCGCCGCCCGCGACGCGCTTCGCCTCGGCGGCGTGCTCGCCGTCTGGTCGTCCGGCCCCGACCCCGATTTTACCCGCCGCCTGAGGGACAGCGGTTTTTCCGTCGATGCGGTCAACACCCGCGCCAACGGCAAACGCGGCGGCGCCCGCCATGTGATCTGGCTGGCGGTGAAGCCGGCCCGCTGACTAAAGCACCGTAATCAACTGGCCGACGCGATCCTGCGGGCGGCATTGATGGCGCGGCGGGCGCCTGCGCGCAACTGCGTGGTCTCGGCGCCGGCGATGACCAGGTCGAAGCCGAATTTCAATAGTTCGCCGGCCCGCTCGCCGTCGGCGGCGAACGCGCAGGCGAATTTGCCGTGGGCGCGGCAGCGCGCGACGGCATGCTGCATGGCGCTGTCGATTTCGGCAGCGTTCGGCGCCACCTGATCACCGTTCGACAGCGCAATCGAAAGATCGGAAGGGCCGATGAAAATGCCGTCGATGCCGGTCACATCGAGAATGCCGTCGATCGCATCGAGCGCGGCGCGGGTCTCGATCATGGCGATGGCAACGGTGAGCGCATTGGCGTTCTTCAAATAATCGTCGCCCGACAGGCCGGTATGATTCAGCGCCAATGACGGCCCCCAGCTGCGCTCGCCGACGGGCGGATATTTCGTCGTCCGGACCAGGGCTCTCGCATCGTCTGCCGAATTGATCATCGGCGCGATGATGCCGGTGGCACCAGCGTCGAGCAGCCGCGAGGCGGAAGCGAAATCGCCGACTGGGATGCGCGCCAGGGCCGGTTTGCCGGCCAGGCGCACCTGCGCGATGCCATTGGCCGCCGACGGCATGTCCCACATGCCGTGCTGCATATCCAGCACGACGGCATCGAAGGCCTCCTGCGCCAGATGGTTGACGAGCATGGGGTCGGGAATGCCGACCCAGGCGGAGATCATCCCGCCCCGGCTGCCCCTGATCCGGTTCGCAAAGCCGTCTATGTCAGCTGCATCCATGCCATTCTCCCACAATTCTTCAGACCGCCGGCGGCCATTGCTGCCAGGCAGCGGCGGCGGTTCAGACTCTCCGGCGCAGTCGCGAGACGATGAGCATGACAGCAATGCCGGCTGCGGCGAGAATGGCACCCCACAACACCCAGATCGTTTGAGCGATCATGAAGCTCGACGCCGGATAAGGAAAATAGCCGCTTCCCTGTCCGATCCAGATCAGCCCGAGGAGGACCATCAGCAGTCCGATGATATATCCGATCGTTCGCATGCTTGCGTCACTTTCGCTATGGATTCGTTCCCACAATGTCGGCCGCCGCCGCCGATGGCAAGGGTTCTGCTGCGGAGAATAATCCACGTCAGCCGTTCCCTCCGACTTCGCCCATCAGCCAGGCGCCGAGGCTTTCGCTATGCGGGCTTGGAGATCGCGGCGGCACCAGCCAGTAACCGCGGTCCTGCGCCTCGAGCGGCGGGCCGGCTTCGACCAGCATGCCTGCTTGGAGCAGCGTATCGACGAGCCCCATCCAGCCGATCGCCACGCCCTGCCCGCTCAACGCAGCCTGAATGACCAGCGAATAGGTATTGAAGCTGATATCGCCGCGGCCGGCATGGCCGTCGCGCAGGACGGAGAATTCGGTCAGATAACTGCGCCAGTCGAACCAGGGTGATGGCATCGGCGTGTCGAGATGGATCAGTACCGCCTTGGCAAGCTGCCTCGCATCCTCGCACGGGCCGTTGCGATCGAGAAATCCCTGCGTGCAGACCGGCACAACCTTTTCACGCAGCAGAAGCGTACCGATGGCGCCGAATTCCGCCCGCGTGCCGAAAACGACAGCGACATCCGCTTCGTCGCGAAAACCGGCTGAAAATCGCTGCGTCGCGACGATCTGGATGTCCGTTTCCGGATGAAGAAGCCGAAAGCCGTCCATGCGCGGGATCAGCCAAAGCGATGAAAAGGCATAGTCGGTTCTGAGCCGAACAACTGGTCGTTGGGCTTCGGCGCGGAAACTGCGGGCGAGCGCATCGATGTCACCGACCACTTTGGCGGTGACGTCGAGAAGCCGTTCACCTTCGGCAGTCAGCGTCACGCCGCGATGCTGGCGGCGCAGCAGGCTGACGCCGAACTGCTCCTCCAGCCGGCGGATCTGGTAGCTGACGGCCGGCTGGGTAAGCCCGAGCAGCGCTGCAGCCGACGAAAAGCTCCCGAGTCTCGCGACCTCAACGAAGATGCGCATCCATCCAAGCTCAAGCGGGTGGTCTGGCATAAAAATTCCTTTATGCAGGCATTCAAAAATGCCGTCTTTACAGGCGTGAGAATAGGCGTTTCAATAAAATCTGCAAATAGCATAGGAAAACGACATGGCGCGCCCGAATATTCTCATCCTGATGGTGGACCAGCTGAACGGGACCTTGTTTCCCGACGGGCCTGCCGACTTCCTGCATGCGCCGCATCTGAAAGCATTGGCTGAACGTTCCGTGCGCTTCGCCAACACCTATACGGCAAGTCCGCTCTGTGCGCCGGCGCGGGCGTCCTTCATGTCCGGGCAATTGCCGAGCCGGACGCGCGTCTATGACAATGCCGCGGAATTTGCCTCCGACATTCCGACCTATGCGCATCATCTGCGCGCCGCCGGATATCAGACGGCGCTATCGGGCAAAATGCATTTCGTCGGCCCAGACCAGCTTCATGGCTTCGAGGAGCGCCTGACGACCGATATCTACCCTGCCGATTTCGGCTGGACGCCCGACTATAGCAAGCCCGGCGAGCGCATAGACTGGTGGTATCACAATTTGGGTTCGGTGACCGGCGCCGGCGTTGCCGAGATCACCAACCAGTTGGAATATGACGATGAGGTTGCCTACCACGCCACCCGCAAGCTGTTCGATCTCTCACGCGCCCACGACGGACGCCCCTGGTGCTTGACCGTCAGCTTCACCCATCCGCACGACCCCTATGTCGCACGCCGCAAATTCTGGGATCTCTATAAAGACTGCCCGGCGCTTGACCCGGCGGTGGCGCCGATCGCCTTCGAGCAACAGGACCCGCATTCGCAGCGGCTGATGAAAGCTTGCGACCACGAGGCTTTCGACATCAGCCCGGAAGAAATCCGGCGCGCAAGGCGGGGCTACTTCGCCAATATCTCCTATGTCGACGAGAAGATCGGCGACATGCTCGGCGTGCTGGAACGGACCCGCATGGCCGACAACACGATCATCCTCTTCGTTTCTGATCACGGCGACATGCTCGGCGACCGCGGCCTCTGGTTCAAGATGAACTTCTTCGAAGGATCGGCGCGCGTCCCGCTGATGATTGCTGCACCCGGCTGGAAGCCGAAACGCATCGATCAGCCGGTCTCCAACCTCGACGTGACGCCGACGCTCGCCGGTCTTGCCGGGATCGACATCACCGCGTTGAAACCATGGACCGAGGGCGAGGATCTCGCGGGCCTCGCCGAGGGTACCGGCAGCCGCAGTCCCGTGCCGATGGAATATGCCGCTGAAGGTTCCGAAGCGCCGCTCGTTTGCCTCAGGGACGGGCGCTACAAGCTTTCGCTCTGCGACAAGGACCCGCCGATGCTGTTCGACCTAGAAGCCGATCCTCAGGAGCTGGACAATCTGGCGGGAAAGCCGGCGCATGTAGACACCCTGGCGAGGCTTGCCGACCAGGCTAGGCGGCGCTGGAACCTTGCCGATTTCGATGCAGCCGTGCGCGAAAGCCAGGCGCGCCGCTGGGTGGTCTACGCGGCGCTGCGCAACGGCGCTTATTATCCCTGGGACTACCAGCCGCTGCAGAAGGCCTCGGAGCGCTATATGCGCAACCACATGGACCTGAACGTGCTCGAGGAAAACCAGAGGTTTCCGCGCCAGGAATGAGCGCGAAATCCTTTGGGATCAGGCCGTCCTGCGCGCCGGCGCCTCGCGCAGGAAATCCTCGATGAACTGCTTCTGCAGCAGGATGCCGTCCCATTCGTCGGGGAAGAAGGGCGAGTCGTAGATCAGCGTGAAGGGGCCGGCGTAACCGGCCCGCTCGCACATCTCCAGGCACTTGCGGTAATCCTCTGCATCGAGGCCGGCAACGGTGTAATCGGCCTTGGCATGGCAGATTTCCGCCCGGCGCATGATGTCGGCGAGACCCTCGTATTTCGCGGGCGCTGCCCAATTGCCGAGGTCGCCGTTGAGGCCGACCTTGGCGTCCAGCCGATCCAGCAGCCAGTTCATCTCCACGGGCGACGGCAGCAGGTCGAACCAGTTCTCGACGACGACGCGCACACCGCTACCTTCGGCTTTTTCGGCCAACCAGCCGAGGTGACGGGCGGCACGGCTCAGGTTTTCCTCGGTCGGCTTCTGCTTGCCGGCGATGACGCGCATTCTCTGCGCTCCAAGGGAAGCGGCGATATCGATCCACTGCGCCATCCATCTGACGTCGCGTTCAGCCGTCTCGGGATGGCTTGGATCGCCGTCCTCGACGAGCAGTGTCTGGAACAACACGTCCGAGGCCGTCATTGCGTCGCGCAATTCACTTAGATAGCCGGCCTCAAGGCTCGGCAGATGGAAGGAACATATCTCCAGACGATTGACGCCCCGCGCCGCAAGCGCCGCCGGCATATCGATCAGTGCCGCGGCACCAGGGCCATAGGGTTCTTTCGGCGCAGAACTTTTGTCAGGATCGGGGCTGTAGCCATAAACGGCACCGAGCAGCCGATGCAGCGACCACGTCGAAACAGCGAAGCGTCCGTTTTGCAAGATCTGCACGTGCCTTCCTCCCAGATTTCCTCCTGCCATCAATCGCAATAAAAGCCCGGCGGTTCAATTGCCAATCAGGCGAAATCGCCGCGGATGACCGGCTCGGCGGCTAGGGCAACTCCCAGCAGCGCTTCGTCGCGACGGGCGGTGGCCGAGAGCAGCAGGCCGACCGGCATGCCGAAGGCACCCGTGCCGCAGGGGATGGAGACGGCGCACCAGTCGAGGAAATTGCCGAGCGCGGTGTTGCGCAGCGTCTTGTTGTTGGTCGCGAAGAACAGCTCGTCGTCCTGCTCCAGCGGACCGATTGGCGGCGCGACATGGGCGACCGTCGGAAAAGCGAGCAGGCGGTCGCCGACAAGGCGCTCGACATCCGCGATCATCCGTTTGCGCGCATCGAGGATCGCCAGGTAATCGGCCAGGGTCGTCCTGCTTCCCAGGCGGGTGCGCATGACGACGCGGTGGTCCATCCTGTCCGCGTCCGGTCCGGCCAAGCGCTCATGGTGAAGTGCGAAAGCTTCGGCGGTGACCAGCGGGCCATATCTCGTCATCAGATCGAAAATCACGTCGAAGGCGGGAATGACGGCACGGGCAACATGGGCGCCGGCCCTTTGAAGCCGTTCCAAACCGGCCTCGAAGGCGGCGATGACGCCCGGTTCGGCTCCGTCGAAGACGATATTTTCAGGCACGAGCAGTTCCAGACCCTGCAACGGACGCTCGACGACGTCAGGCGCGATCCGGCCGCGCATCGCCGCATCGATCCACACCGCATCCCTGACGCTGCGGCAGAGCGGCCCCAGCGAATCCAGGCTCTTGGCCAGCGGATAGACGCCTTCCATCGCATGACGGCCGCGGGTCGCCTTGTAGCCGACAATGCCGTTGAAGGCGGCGGGAATGCGCACCGAGCCGCCGGTGTCCGTGCCCATCGCGACCGGCACCAGGCCGGCTGCGACGGCGACACCGGCACCCGAGGACGAGCCGCCCGGAATGCGCGGGAGATCGGTGCCACGCGGATTGACCGGCGTACCGTAGTGCGGATTGATGCCGAGGCCGGAAAAGGCGAATTCACTCATATTGGTGCGGCCGATAGCGACCATGCCCGCCTGCCTGAGGAAGCCGACGACGGCCGCATCGCGCCTGGCCGGCGCATCGGCGGCCAGCACGACGGATCCCGCCGTCGTCGCCAGGCCTTCGATATCGAAAAGATCCTTCCAGGCGATTGGAACGCCGTCCAGCAATCCGAGCGATCGGCCTTCCCGCAGACGTTTGGAAGAGGCGCGCGCTTCCTCCATCGCGCGGCTTTCGGTCAACGTGGTGAAGACCGCCTTGTCGGCATAATCAGCGATGGTGCCGAAGAAAGCCTCGGCCACATCGACCGGATCGGCCGCGCCGCCTTGAATGAGGACGGAAAGCTGGGCGACCGACATCGCGCCGAAGGATTTGCTCATGGGACGATCCACAGAAAGATGATCCTCTGGACTACCCCGGATCATTCCGGCGAGCCAGAGCATCACGATATTTTGCATTTATTAGGACGATTTTTTGAACACTGAGTTTGCAGATTGCCCCTTCAATTGCCGCGATTAAAGACACACATGCTGCACGCATGCGGGAGTCGGTCCGCCATGAGGGTTGAGAGTTTATTCTTGAGAGGCCGGCGCCGCATGTGTTGCAGGAGTAATTTAGATGACAGATTGTGAAACTTTGACCCATCGCCAGGATATGGTGACCCTCCATGTGAAAGAGGACGAAACCACCGGCTTGGGGGAGCGCGACTATGTGGAACATGTCAGCGCCCAGAAACTTTCGGGCTTCGAGCGCATTGTCGTCGTCGCCGCGCTGGCTCTCTTGAGCTTTGTCGGTTTCGCCGCATATTCTTCCAATGAGACGGACCCGGTGACGACATCGGCCATCGCTGCCCCCGCCGGCGACAGCGCGCCGCACCATCAGCCTTACGGCCATTGCCGTGAGAGCAGCCCATACGCTGAAAGGGTCTGCTGAAGGCGAGCTCGGCTCGCGCGGGTAAAATCACCTCGCCGGGCATGGAGACCTTGGCCCAGGCTGCATAATGCAGGAAAAGGGAAAAGGACCATGGCCGGTGATATCGATTACAATCTCGACCGTTTCGTCGACGCTCAGAACGGCGTCTACGAAAAAGCGCTATCGGAGCTGAAAGCCGGGCGCAAGACCTCCCACTGGATGTGGTTCATCTTCCCGCAGATATCAGGTCTCGGCACCTCGCCAATGGCGGAAAAATACGCGATCCGCTCGGCTGAGGAAGCCGCCGCCTATCTCGCCGATCCCATTCTCTCCAGCCGGCTGCTGCGCTGCGTCGAGGCGATCCTGTCGGTGGAGGGCCGATCGGCGCATGAGATCCTCGGTTCGCCCGATGACCTGAAGCTGCGCTCGTCAATGACCTTGTTTGCCGCAATCAGCGACCATGGCTCGCCCTTTCACCGCGTGATCGAGCGTTTCTATCAAGGGAAATTCGACGACCGGACGATGGATATCCTCCGGACTTAGAATAGGTGATTTGGGTCCGGTCGGCCCAATGTCGCCCGAGACTGCTCACAGCTTTCCGCACTCTCTAACTTAGAACAGGATTCAGGCAGGCCGGGCTTGAAATCATCCTGTTCTGGCGCCCCGGCCTGCTTCCAGCTCGTCAATTTCGTCGGAAATTTCGCTCAGCCGCTGACGCAGGTCGCTGTCGGTGCCGTCATCGACCTCTTCCTCGCCGAAACAATAGCGCGCATCGTGAAGCTCCAGCTTGGCTTCGAGTTCGGCACGTTTGGCATACAGGCGCTTGAGATAGACGTAGTTCATCTCCCGGTCTCCACTTGTCCTCCGGTGACGGAAAAACGGTATGGAAGCGGTAAGGTTCCCGAAAAACCGGTTCAGGCGAAAGAGGCGATCGCCGCATTGCAGGCCTTGGCGAAATGACCGCAGCAGCTGGCAGCACCCATCGCCTGGCGGCTGACGCGAGCACCTTCGAGCAGCAGCGTCAGCGTATCGGCAAGAAGCTCCGGCTCGCGCGCATTGGCCGCCGAACAGAGCGCGGCCAGACGATCACGCTGTTCTGCCTTGTGGCGCTCGATCATCTCGTGGGCGGGATGACCCTCGCCCTTCAGTTCGATGGCGGCATTGGCGAGATCGCAGCCGGCGGGCTCGCCGTTCAGACATTGCGCCCGCATCTCCACCCAAGCGTAGAGCTGGGCGCGCGGATTGCCGGGATAGGCCGCCTCCAGCTCGCGCCAGATCGCACCCGCCTTTTCCGACGCGCGGCGCAGCGTCTCGCAGACAAGCTCGTCCTTCGAGCCGAAATGCCGGTAGAGCGTCATCTTGTTGGTCAGAGCCGCGTCGGCGATGGCATCGACGCCGATGCCGCGGATGCCGCGCTCGCGGAAAAGCTCCGAGGCGGTCGAGACGATACGTTCCCGCGGCGGGATGCGATCTTCTGGGACGGCTGCGGAGATTTCATTCGAAGTTTCTGATTTTTTTGCGGACGTAGTCCTTGACATCGATGTGACCGATCGGTAACAAATGCATTGTTACTTACCGGTAACACCACCAAACGCGAAAGTCAATGAGAACACGGCAGCGCAAAGTGGAACACGGGCGACCGCCCACGAAAGGAGGACAACCATGAGAAAGACCAGAGACGACCTGACGATATCCGAAGCCCTTCGCGACCCCCTGATCGCCATGGTGTTGCGCGCCGACGGCGTGAAGCTTGAAGATTTCAAGCAACTCCTTGAGACGGCCGCCGGCAAACGCGAACCGCGCTCGACGCCGGTCGGCAACATCATTGGAGCGATCGCAAACCGCACCAATCTGCCGGCGATGCCCTGCTTCGGCTGAACACGCTGCCTGAAAATTTCGGGGGATCTCTCCCTGCCCCCGTCAAGGGCTGTCGTCAGATAGAGGCGGCGGCCCTTGCTGCTTGATCATAGTGGCCGGAAAGCGCCCTGAGCGTCGCCGCCACCGCCGATGCCGCTGCGGCATCGAGCCCCAACCCCTTGACCGATTCCACCAGCAGCGCTTCGCGCACCGCCCGATATTTCAGGCAGATTTCCAAGCCCTTTTCGGTGGCGGCGATCAGCTTCTCCTTGCCTGCACGCGTGCTTTTCACGAGGCCGCGCTTTTCCAGCTTCTTGATCGCATAAATCACCAGATGAGTATCCTCGACGCCGAGCACGCTGCACAGATCGCCGAGCCGTTTCGGCCGCTGCCGGTGCGCCACCGAATGCAGCACCAGAACGTCGATCGGGGCGCATCCAGGCTCGCCAGCCGCCGTCATGCAGCGTACCATCCAGCGGTCGAAGGCATTGCCGGCGAGGATAAGGCCGAACTCCAGCTCCGAAAGAGCCGGAAGCGCGCCATCGGCCAGATGTGCGGAGGAGACGATCGGCCCGATTTCCGCTTGTCTTCCACGCCCATCTGTCATGTCCACCCTCCATGATCCGAGAGGAAACGTTGACATTTTATCCATAAATCGTCAATAAATTTTCAGTTCAACAGGAGGCCGGACGATGGGCGGACAGTGGGATTTCTGGATCGATCGCGGCGGCACCTTCACCGATATCGTCGCACGCCGTCCCGACGGTGCGCTGATCGCCCACAAGCTGCTTTCGGAAAATCCGGAAGCCTATCGCGACCCGGCCGTGCACGGCATTCGCGAACTGCTCGGGCTCAAAGCCGGTGATCCTGTCCCTTCCGAGCGCATCGGCGCGGTGAAGATGGGAACGACGGTCGCCACCAATGCGCTCTTGGAACGCAAGGGGGATCCGACCCTCCTGGTGACGACCAAAGGTTTCCGCGATGCGCTGGAGATCGGCTACCAGGCCCGCGCCGATATCTTCGCCAAGAAGATCGTCAAGCCGGAACTGCTCTATGCCGGCGTCATCGAGGCCGACGAGCGCGTGCTGGCGGACGGCACGGTGGAACGTCCGCTCGACGAGGGCAGGCTGCGGCAGGCGCTCGAAGCCGCCTATGCCGAGGGCCTGCGCGCCGTCGCCATCGTCTTCGTGCACGCCTACCGCTATCCCGAGCATGAGCAACGGGCCGCCGCCATCGCGCGCGCGATCGGCTTCACACAAATCTCGCCCTCGCACGTCGTTTCCCCGCTGATCAAGCTCGTCGGCCGCGGCGACACTGCCGTCGTCGACGCCTATCTGTCCCCGGTTCTCCGGCGCTATGTCGATCAGGTCGCCACCGAACTCGGCGCCGTCGAGGGGCAAGGCCCGAAGCTGATGTTCATGCAGTCCTCCGGCGGGCTGACCGACGCGCATCTGTTCCAGGGTAAGGATGCGATCCTCTCAGGCCCCGCCGGCGGCGTGGTCGGCGCGGTCGAGGTGTCGCGCATTGCCGGCTTCGGCCAGATGATCGGCTTCGACATGGGCGGCACCTCGACGGATGTGTCGCATTACGACGGTGAACTGGAGCGCGCCTTCGAGACCGAAGTCGCCGGCGTGCGCATGCGCGCGCCGATGATGAAGATCCACACGGTGGCCGCCGGCGGCGGTTCGATCCTGAGCTTTGACGGTTCGCGCTTCCGCGTCGGCCCTGAATCAGCCGGCGCCACGCCCGGCCCGAAATCCTATCGCCGCGGCGGCCCGCTCACCGTCACCGACGCCAACATCATGACCGGCAAGCTCCTCCCGGAATTCTTCCCGGCGATCTTCGGCCCGAGACAGGACCAGCCGCTCGATGCCGGGGCGGTGCACGCCGCCTTTGCCGAGATGGCAAAGACGATCGGCGGCGGTCGGACGGCTGAGGACGCCGCCGACGGTTTCCTCGCCATCGCTGTCGAGAACATGGCCAATGCCATCAAAAAGATCTCGGTCCAGCGCGGTTATGACGTTTCGGGCTATGCGCTCACCTGTTTCGGCGGCGCCGGCGGCCAGCATGCCTGCCTCGTCGCCGATAGCCTCGGCATGAAAAGAGTGCTGATCCACCCCTTCTCCGGCATCCTTTCGGCCTATGGCATGGGCCTCGCCGATATCCGCGCCACCCGCCAGCGCGCGGTGCTGACCGAACTTGCTACGGCGTTGGTGACGATCGGCGAGATCAGGGCCGGGTTGGAGGCGGAGGTGCGCGAGGAGTTGACGCTGCAAGGCGTCGAGGCCGCCGACATGGAGGTCGTCACCCGGCTGCACCTGCAATATAAGGGCACCGACACCGCCCTGCCCGTCGCCTTCGGGCCACAGGAGGAGATGGTGCAGGCCTTTGCCATCGCCCATAAGAAACAGTTCGGCTTCATCTTCGAAGACCGGCCCACTGTCGTCGATTCCATCGAAGTCGAGGGCATCGGCGGCGGCGCCGATATCGAGGAAGCTTATAGGGAGGCGAAAGTCTTCGAGCCGGAAGCGCTGCGCACGACCCGCTTCTATTCCGGCGGAACATGGCAGGACGCCGGAATTTTCAAGCGCGACGCGCTGAAGCCCGGCGCCATCCTCAGAGGGCCTGCCCTTGTCATCGAAGCACATCAGACGATCGTCGTCGAAGCCGGCTGGCAGGCGCGGCTCACCGGCCACGATCATATCGTCCTCACCCGCGAGATCCCACTTGCCCGCCATGCCGCGATCGGCACCAATGCCGATCCGGTCATGCTCGAAGTCTTCAACAATCTGTTCATGGCGATCGCCGAGCAGATGGGCGTGACGCTGCAGAACACCGCGCATTCGGTCAATATCAAGGAGCGGCTCGATTTCTCCTGCGCCGTCTTCGACCGCACCGGCGCACTCGTCGCCAATGCGCCGCATATGCCGGTGCATCTCGGCTCGATGGATCGTTCGGTCGAAACCATCATCCGCCTCAACGAAGGCCGCATCCATCCGGGCGACGTCTTCGCGCTCAACGCGCCTTATAATGGCGGCACGCATCTGCCCGACATCACCGTCGTCACCCCTGTTTTCGACGATGCCGGAGAGGTGATCCTGTTTTACGTCGCCTCGCGTGGCCATCATGCCGATATCGGCGGCAAGGCGCCGGGTTCGATGACGCCGCGAGCGACGAAGGTCGACGAGGAAGGCGTGCTGATCGACAATTTCCTGCTGGTCAACAAAGGCCGTTTCCGCGAAGCGGACTTCGCGGCGATGCTGACCGACCATCCCTATCCCGCCCGCAATCCGGCTCAGAACCTTGCCGACGTCAAGGCGCAGATCGCTGCCAACGAAAAGGGCGTGCAGGAGTTGCGCAAGATGGTTTCCCATTTTGGGCTCGACGTCGTCGAAGCCTATATGGGCCATGTGCAGGACAATGCCGAAGAAAGCGTCCGCCGGGTGATCGCCCGCCTCAGTGACAGCGAATTCACCTATCCCACCGATCAGGGCGCCGTCATCAAGGTGAAGATCACCGTCGACAGGCAGGCACGTGAGGCGATGGTCGATTTCACCGACACGAGCGCGCAACAGCCGACCAATTTCAATGCGCCGGAACCGGTGACGCGCGCCGCCGTGCTCTATGTCTTCCGCGTCATGGTCGAGCAACCGATCCCGATGAATGCCGGCTGCCTTCGGCCGATCCGGATCATCGTGCCGGACGGGTCGATGCTTCGCCCAGCCTATCCGGCCGCCGTCGTCGCCGGCAATGTCGAGACCAGCCAGCATGTGACGAATGCGCTGTTCGGAGCGCTCGGAACGCTCGCGGCAGCCCAGGGCTCGATGAACAACCTGACCTTCGGCAACGCCGCCTATCAATATTACGAGACGATATGCGCCGGCGGCCCCGCCGGCCTGCTCAACGACGGCACCGGCTTCAGCGGCGCCGACGGCGTGCACGCGCATATGACCAATTCGCGGCTGACCGATCCCGAAGTGCTAGAATTCCGCTTTCCCGTCGTGCTCGAAGATTTCCACATCCGCCGCGGTTCTGGCGGCAAGGGACAGTATAGTTCCGGCGGCGGCACCGAGCGCACCATCCGCTTCCTGGAGATGATGGATTGCAGCATTCTCTCCTCGCATCGCACGATCCGGCCTTTCGGCCTTTTCGGCGGAGAAGACGGGCAGCTGGGAAAAACCGAGATCCGCCGCGCGAACGGCACCGTCGAAAGACTTGACGGCTGCGACCAGACAATGCTCGCCGCCGGCGACGCCGTGATCGTCACGACGCCGACCGGCGGTGGCTACGGCAAGCCGGACTGAAACGCGTCACGTCAAACTTTGATCGACCCGCTTCAGCTCCTTGTTTCACGCATGTCTTTAACCCGGAACCGCCAATCCCAGGCGACTTGCGTCAAAGGATCGGCTTGCCGCCAGTGACCGCGATTGTCGTGCCGGAGACATAGCTCGACAAGGGATCGGCCAGCATCACATAGGCTGTAGCCAGCTCCGCCGGCTGGCCGGGCCGTTTCATCGGCACCTGCTTGCCGAAATTGCTGACGCTTTCCTCGGGCAGCGTCGAGGGAATGAGTGGCGTCCAGATCGGCCCCGGCGCCACGGCATTGGCGCGGATGCCCTTCTCGGCCAGAAGCTGGGCAAGGCCGGCGGTGAAATTCTGGATCGCGCCCTTGGTCGTCGCATAGGCAAGCAGTGTCGGGTTCGGACTGTCGGAGTTGATCGAGGCGGTGTTGATGATTGAGCTGCCGGGCTTCATGTGGGGAACGGCCGCCTTGGTCAGATAGAACATCGCATGGATATTGACCTTGAAGGTCAGTTCCCACTCCTCGTCGCTGATTTCGTCGATGCTCTTGAAGCTCGCCTGATGGGCCGCATTGTTGACGAGAATGTCGATACCGCCGAGCTCCTTGACCGCCGTCTCGACGATCTGCCGGCACAGAGCCGGATCCTGGATATCGCCGCTGACCAGCACGGCCTTGCGACCGGCCTCCTCGACCAGCCGCTTCGTCTCGTCGGCATCCTCATCCTCGTCGAGATAGGAAATTACGATATCGGCGCCTTCCCTGGCATAGGCGATCGCCACCGCCCGGCCGATGCCGCTATCGCCGCCGGTGATGATCGCCCGCTTGCCCTTCAGCCGCTCGGAACCGCGATAGCTTTTTTCGCCATGGTCGGGAACCGGGTCCATCTGCGCGGTAAAACCGGGCATCGGCTGTTTCTGGGATGGGAACGGCGGCGTCGGATAATTCGTCATCATGACCTCCTGGGTTCAGGGTCAAACTCAGGCTGCGGTTTGTTGTTCCAAGGTTTTGATCGAGTTCTTTCCGAGCGGGCACACCGTACAGAGAATAATCTCGCTGCCGCATTCCTCCGCACGATCAACCTACAAAATGTTGCGATTTGCCACAGCGACCGCTATGCCATAGTAATGTAACATGATCGCAGTTTTAACGAGGTGCATGGAATTGGACGGAAAAACATCACCCGCAGTTTACGCCGAAGACGAGGGCCATTCCGAGGAAGCCGCCGGCAAGGGCGCGCGGCGCGCGCGCGTCAGCGGTATCGACCGGGCGCTTCAGGTGATCGATCATCTCTATGAGACGGGATCGCCTGCCGGTGTCTATGCCATCGCCAAGGCCGTGAAGGCGCCGCTGTCGACCGTCTACGTCATCGTCGACGATCTGGTCGAGAAGAACATGCTGACACGCCAGGCTGATGGTTCCATCTGGCTCGGCGCACGGCTTTATCACTACGGGCTCGCCTATGCCCGGTCGCTGGATTTCATGAGCATCGCCACCCACGAAATGCACGATCTCTGCCGCCAGGCCGGCGAAACCGTGCAGGTCTGCGGCCGCGACGGTGATTATATGCTGGTGCTTGCCATGGCCGATGGCCCGAGCCACTTCCAGGTGGCGTCGCGCGTCGGCACAAGGGTGCCGCTGAACTGGACGGCGTCGGGCCGCCTGCTTGTCGGCCATCTGCCGGAAGAGGAGCGCATCGAGCTGTTCAAGCGCTGCGCCCGCTCGTCTCCGACCGGCCGCGCCGAGATCGATCCAAGCACGCTGTCGGAAGCCGCCGCCAAGGCCTTTGAGGCGCGCCTGTCGATCCAGGCGGGGGAATCGGATTATGCGGTTGCCTGCATCGCCTCGCCGATCTGCGACCGCGATGGCCACTGCGTCGCCACCATTTCCATCGTGCTGCCGGAGCAGAAAGCCTTCTCCGACGAGAACCACTATACCGCGCATGTACGCAATTCGGCGGAGCGGATCGAAAAGCTGATGGGCTGGCGCAACCGCTAAGGCTTTCCTCGGTCGCCGAACCAAGCCGACGGCCGGTCCTAACGGTAGGAATAACCGTGGCTGTGGCGCACCAGCTTGCGCGCCCGCGGCACGTAGCGGCTGGCTGCAACGGCATCGGCGCCCATCACCGCGTAACGCGGCTCGAACAGCTTGCTGAGGACCGAAACGTCGCCGTTGGAATCCGTCGCCTCGAGTTCGCAATCGACAAGGTCGAAAATGGTGAATTCGGCTTGCGCGCCGACCAAAAGCCGGTTCTCCATCGACAGCTTGATGACCGAGGCCGGTGCATGGGTGACGGCCTCGACCACCTTGTCGAAGGGCATGCCGACGCTGAGCAGCTTCGACATCGTCGTCGCCAGGTCCCAGACCGGAAAATTCATCGAATGGCCGTGCAGGTCGGTCGAGATCGAGAACGGCAGCAGCCCGCGCGCGATCGCCGCTTCCGCCACCTTGAAGGAGAAGGAGGCGCCGCCGTGGCCGATGTCGAGGCGAATGCCCTCGGAGGCGCAGCGCTCGGCGAGATTGAAAAGATCCTCGTCCTCCATGATGCTCGAACCCGCCTTGCCGTTGAAGCAGTGGGTGACGACATCGCCGGGACCGAGGATCTCCAGCACTTCGTCATAGAGCGCCGGCGGTTCGCCGACATGCACCATCATCGGCACTTTCAGAATCTTGGCGATCTTCTTGCCGAGCTTGACAGGGGTGACACCCCAGGAGCCGGTGATGACATGGCTGGCGCGCACCTTGATGCCGACGATGTGCTCGCTGTTTTCGGCGTAGACTTCAAGGATCCGGTCGAGATCGATATCTCTTATATCCCTGAGCTCGGCGACGCGATTGCAGGCGACAAGGCCGATCGAGCCGAGGTTCAGGAAGGCCTTGATGCGCTCGCGCGAGGGCTCGATGATATATTCGCGGAAGCCATGGAAATTCGCCTCACCAGCCGAACCGGCATCGACCAGCGTCGTGACGCCGCGCTCGAGACCGCATTCGGAGGGACGAATGGAAATGTCGGTGCCCCCATGCCAGATATGCACATGCAGGTCGATCCAGCCCGGCGAGACGAAGGCGCCCTTGCCGTCGATGCGGGTCACATCCTCAGAAACGGCGAGCGCCGGACCGATCTTTGCGATTTTGCCGTCGCGATCGACGAGAATGTCGAGCGCCCCTTCCGCAGTCCCCGCACCGAAAGCCATCGGTTTCACATTGGTGAGAAGGAGCGGCTTTTTCGCCTGGTCGCCGGACTTGCTCATATCGCGTCATTCCACAGTTATGTTATATAAATCTTTATAATAGAATAAAGCTGGAGGTGCGCCTGTCAAGCAAAATGACGCGACGAGGACGGCCGCGAAAAATGCTGGCGAAGGCGCGCCAATCTGAAATCCACCTACTGAAGGAGCACCGGATCGCCGTCTGTTTCAGCTGGAAAGCACGGAATAGTTGACGTGTTCGAGATAATCCGGATCTGCGAAGGCGTCGATTACCGTCACCCTCCCGTCGGCGATGGTCAGCGTCACGACGACGCGCAGTTCGTCCTTGATGCGGACGATGAATCCGACTTCGCCGTCGACGAGCGCGGCTTCCGCCGCCTGTGCCCGGCCCTTGAACAGCTCTGCGACCTCGGACGCGCCGCGCCTTCCGCCAAATGGACCGAATCGCGCTGCCGTCGCATCCGGCCGGAAGACGACATCGGGGGCAAGCACGGCAAGCAACGCCTCGAGATCACCGTTGCGCGATGCCGTCAGGAAGGCTTCCGCGATCGTCCGCTTGTGGCCGAGATCGACATCGGGCGCCTCTTCCGTGCCCTGCACTCGGCGGCGGGCGCGGCTTGCGAGCTGCCGGGCGGCGGCGGACGTGCGGCCGATGATCGGCGCGATCTCGTCAAAAGGCAGATCGAACATGTCATGCAGCACGAAGGCGACACGCTCGGCCGGCGCCAGCGTCTGCAGCACGACGAGCAAGGCCACGCCGACCGATTCGGCGAAGGCCGCATCGCGCTCCGGATCGTTTGCCGGATCGGCGATCGCGGCATGAACCGGCATCTCCAGCGGCTCCTCCCGCCGGGTCTTGCGCGCACGCAGCATGTCGAGACAGATGCGCGCCACAACTGTCGTCAACCAGCCGCCGAGATTGCCGACGTCGGTCGTATCCGCGCGGTTGAGCCGCAGCCAGGCCTCCTGGACGGCGTCTTCAGCCTCGCTGCGCGAGCCGAGCATGCGATAGGCCGCCGCCCGCAGATGCGCCCGGTTCGCCTCGAATTGATCGGCCAGCCATTTTTTCTCGTTCATCCGTCACATTCCTTCGCTGCGTTCCGTCAAGCCCATGACGAATGAAACCCGGCCGGTGTGACAGCGCCGGCGGATCGTCGAAGAGCAAAATGCATCAAGGAGACATATCATGCAGGAAAAATTGGTCATGCAGGAGAGAATGGGAAATCCCGCCCTGGTGCTTCCCGCCGCCATGCAGGCGCTGACGGCGCTTGCGAAGGTGCCGGCCGAGGCTGGCCTTTCGCCGAAGCTGCTGGAACTCGTCAATCTGCGCGCCAGCCAGATCAACGGCTGCAGCGTCTGCATCGACGGTCATCCGCGCATCGCCAAGAAGCTCGGCGAGACCGATGAAAGGCTTTTTGCCGTCAGCGCCTGGCGCGACACGCCCTATTTCAGCGGTGCCGAGCGGGCAGCCCTTGCGCTGACCGAGGCCGTGACCCGCACCAGCGACCGTTCCGACCCCGTGCCCGACGAGATCTGGGACGAGGCGACCCGGCACTATGACGGCAAGAGCCTCGCGGCCCTCGTCATCGCCATCGCCAATATCAATGTCTGGAATCGGCTGAACATCGCCACACGGCAGATCGCCGGCGCCTGGAAGCCGTAGATGCGGTTGCCGGCAGCGAATCACCCCTACGCTGCCGGCGACTGAAGTTCAGATGATACCGCCGCCGCCAGCAACCGAAGCCGGGCGCTCGGCCGCAACCTTCTTGCGGTAGCCGCTGGCGCGATAGGCCGCGATCGGGTCGATCGCGCCGCCGGACCTGCGCCGGGCTTCGGCGAGGATCGGCTCGACATCGGCGCGATAGGCGCGCTTCAGCGTTTCCGACGCCATCAACGCGTCATTGTCGTCCTGATAGCCGGACAGCGCCTTGCGGTCGACGAGCAGCGCCTGCGCGTAGGCGCGGCGGATTTCGTTGGCGCTGTTGATCAGGCTCTCAATCGGGTCGGTGACATTATGCGACTGGTCGATCATATGGGCCGGGTTGAAGTCGTTGACCCCACGCTGCTCGGCATCGACCAACTCGTTGAAGACGAGAAACAGCCGATAGGGATCGATCGCGCCGGCATCGAGATCGTCGTCGCCATATTTCGAATCGTTGAAGTGGAAGCCGCCGAGCTTGCCGAACTGGATCAGCCGGGCGACGATCATCTCGATATTGGTGTTCGGCGCATGATGGCCGAGATCGACGAGGCAATGAGCCTTGGGACCGAGCGTCTGGGCGATCAGATAGTTGGTGCCCCAATCCTGCACGATCGTCGAATAGAAGGCCGGCTCGTACATCTTGTGCTCGGTGAACAGCTTCCAATCGTCGGGCAGCGCCTGGTAAATGTCAGCCATCGAGGCGAGGTAACGCTCGAACGCCTTGGTGAAATTGCTCTGGCCGGGGAAGTTCGAGCCGTCGCCGATCCAGACGGTCAGCGCCTTCGACCCGAGTGCCTTGCCGATCTCGATGCATTCGAGATTGTGCTCGACCGCCTGTGCCCGCGTCGCCGCGTCGGTGTGGCTGAGCGAGCCGTATTTGTAGGAATGGGCTTGTCCCGGCCCATCAGAGAAAGTGTTCGAATTCATCGCATCGAAACCGAGGCCGAGCGCATCGCCCCTGGCCCTCAATTCCTTGGCATCCGCCTTGTCCCAGGGAATATGCAATGAGACATTCGGTGTCGCCTGCGTCAACTGATTGATGACGGCGCAATCGTCGAGCTTGTCGAAGATGCCGCGCGGCTCGCCCGTGCCGGGAAAGCGGGCAAAACGCGTGCCGCCGGTGCCGACACCCCAAGAGGGAACGGCGACGAAAAATTCCGCGACCTTGCGGGTGATTGCCTCGATATCGACGCCGCGGCGGTCAAGGTTCGCACCCAGCGCCTCGTAATCGGCTTTCAGTGCGGTCGCCCGCTTGTCGTTATCCGTCGCGATGAGATCCTGCGCGATCCTGAACTCGGCCATTCTTTCCTCCCACTGATGCAATTTCTACATTGGGACCGCCGTTGGGCCGCCCCTCATCCGCCTGCCCGCACCTTCTCCCCGTTCAGACGGGGAGAAGGGGGTGTGGCGCATCGTCTCCGTCCCACTCCAACATTTCGTTGGGCAAGTCCCTCTCCCCGTCACGACGGGGAGAGGGTTAGGGTGAGGGGCAGACGCATCCGCCGCCGATCAAAATTACCGCGTAAAGCTCTGCACGTTGCCGGCATCGACGTTGATGATATTGCCGGTCGATTTTGCCGAAAGGTCCGATGCCAGGAAATAGATCGCCTCGGCGATATCCTCCGGAAACACGTTGAGTTTCAGCATCGAACGCTTGCGGTAATGTTCCTCGAGATCATCCACCTCGATCTTCGAGGAGGCGGCGCGCTGCTCGCGCCATTCGCCGCTCCAGATCTTCGAACCGCGCAGCACCGCATCCGGGTTGACCGTGTTGACGCGGATGCCGGCATCGGCACCTTCCAGCGCCAGGCAGCGGGCGAGATGGATCTCGGCGGCCTTTGCGGTGCAATAGGCAGCGGCATTCGGCGAAGCGGCGAGACCGTTTTTCGAGGCGACGAAGACGATGTTGCCGCCGAGCGCCTGACGGCGGAACAGGCGGAAGGCTTCGCGCGAAACCAGGAAATAGCCGGTCGCCAGAATATCGATATTGCGGTTCCACGTCGCAAGCTCGGTGGCTTCGATCGGCGCGGAGGAGGCAATGCCAGCATTCGAGACGAGGATATCGATGCCGCCGAATTCGACCGAGGCTTCCGCAAAGGAGGCGATCACCGCATCTTCCTTGGTGACGTCAAGCCGGACGCTGCGCACCGCGTCGGCGCCAAACTTCTTGACGAAATCGGCCTCGGTGCCCTCAAGCGCCGCCTGGTCGATATCGGCAAGCACCACGCAGGCGCCCTCGCCGACGAGGCGCGCAGCGGTCGCCCGGCCGATGCCGCCGGCGCCGCCGGTGACGAAGGCCACTCGGCCGGCGAGGCTCTTCGGCTTCGGCATGCGCTGCAGCTTGGCCTCTTCGAGAAGCCAGTATTCGATATCGAAGGCTTCCTGCTCCGGCAGGCCCTGATATTCCGAGACCGTCGAAGCGCCGCGCATGACGTTGATGGCGTTGACATAGAATTCGCTGGCGATGCGCGCCGTCGCCTTGTCGCGGGCGAAGGACAGCATGCCGACGCCGGGAACGAGGAAGATGACCGGATTGGCGTCGCGCATGGCGGGCGAATTGTCATGCTTGCAGTCGTTGTAATAGCGGGCGTAATCGGCGCGGTAATCCTCCAGCGCCTGGTCGAGGCCGGCAACGATCGCGTCGACATCCGGCTTGGCGGGATCGAAATCGACGATCAGCGGGCGGATCTTGGTGCGCAGGAAATGATCGGGGCAGCTGGTGCCGAGCGCGCCGAGCGGGCGCAAATCCTTCGAATTGACGAATTCGAGCACGGCGTCCTGATCGTCGAAATGACCGAGCTTGCGCTCCTGCTTGCCGATGCGGCCGCGAATCTCAGGCATCAGCCGGGCAGCGATGGCGCGGCGTTCGGCAACCGGCAGACTCTCAGCGACGGCACCGCCGAAAATCGTCTTGCCTTCAGTCTTTTCGGCAAACCAGACGATCGCCTTGTTGATGATATCGAGCGTCAGCTCGTAGCAGGCCTTGGCATCATCAGCCCAGGTAAAGAGGCCGTGGCTTTCGAGCACGACGCCCTTGGCATTCGGGTTCGCCTTGACGAAGGCTTCGAGATCGAGGCCGAGCTGGAAGCCCGGACGGCGCCAGGGCAGCCAGCCAATCTCGGCGCCGAAGATCTGCTGCGTCAGCTCTTTGGAATTCTTCGATGCGGCAATGGCGATGATGGCGTCGGGATGCATGTGATCAACATGGGTGAACGGCACGAAGCCGTGCAGCGGCGTGTCGATCGAAGCGGCGCGGGCATTGAGGTTGAAGGTACAATGCGGCAGGAAGCCGACCATGCGGTCCTCGTCTTCGACGCCCTTATAGATTGATTTCAGCGCTTCCAGCTTGTCCTGGTAGAGTGTGGCAAAGCCGTCGAGCTTGATGGTGCCGACATCGCCGCCGGAGCCCTTGACCCAGAGCACCTTGACCGTGCCGCTGGTCAGCGGATCGGTCTCCATCACCTTCGCCGAGGTGTTGCCGCCGCCGTAATTGGTGATGCGCTTGTCGGCGCCGAGCAGGTTGGAGCGATAGAGCAGCTTGCCGGGCTCATCGAGGCCTGCCGCATATGCATCATCCCACCGGTTATCCAGAAGCCGGACGTTCGCCGCCATATCATCCTCCCATATAGGCTTGTCAGGGGCCGCGATCAGCGCGCCCTTTCGCTCACGGTATCGCGCATCAAAAGTGTGCTTGTCAATCGAAAACGATCATATTCGATTATGCTGCATCGCAATATGAAAATTTATGATCGTTTGTGATTGACAGTCATTAAGGGATGCGAAATAAATGTGACAAGAGGAGGAGCCCAATGCACGAACGCGAACGCCATCGCATCATCTTAAGCGCTGTTCAGGAAAAGTCGGTGGTGACGATCCAGGACATTGCCGAGCTGACGGAAGCTTCCGAAGCGACGATCCGGCGCGACATTGCGGCTCTTCATGTGCAGGGCAAGATCCGTCGCGTCCGCGGCGGCGCCGAAGCGGTGCATCCGCCGCAGCTCGGCAATCTCGCCGGCCGGCCCTTCCGGGTTTCAGAATCAGTCAACATCGATAAAAAACGTGCAATTGCCCGCGCAGCTGTCGATCTCTGCGAAGCGGGCGATGCCATCATCATCAACGGCGGCACGACAACCTTCCAGATGGTGCATTACATGGCCGGCCATCGCCTGCAGGTGATGACCAATTCTTTTGCCATCGCCGAACATCTGGTCAAACATTCCAAAAACACGGTGACGGTGCCGGGCGGCGCGATCTATCGCGAGCAGAGCCTCATCCTGTCGCCTTTCGACAATGACGCGATCCGCAATTTTTATGCGCGACGCATGTTCATCGGCGCCCAGGGCGTCGGCCCGCTCGGCATCATGGAGGCGGACGCCCTCATCATTCAGAGCGAGCAGAAGCTGATGCACCAGGCCGACGAACTCGTCGTCATGGTCGATTCAAGCAAATTCAATCGCCGGTCGAGCCTCATTCTCTGCGCGCTCGACCGCGTCTCTGCGATCATCACCGATGACGGGATTTCGGAAGAGGCAGCTCGCATGGTCGAGAATGCCGGTGTCCGGCTGGTTGTCGCGACCCCGGTGGCGCAGCTTGCGAAGGAGGATTCCTCGTCGGTCGCATGAGGCGCCGCCGAGGTGTGGAAGTCTAAATCTTAATGGGAGGAAAGTGACATGAAATTCGCAAAGACACTGGCGCTCGGCGCAGCGCTTGCCGTCGCTATGATGGCCGGCACTGCCAGCGCCAAGGACATCAAGATCGGCCTCGTCGTCAAATCGCTCGGCAACGGCTTCTTCGACGCCGCCAACAAGGGCGCCCAGGAAGCCGCCAAGGAACTCGGCGGCGTAGAAGTGATCTACACCGGCCCGACCTCGACGACGGCCGAAGGCCAGATCGAAGTCATCAACTCGCTGATCGCCCAGGGCGTCGACGCCATCGCCGTCTCGGCCAACGATCCGGATGCACTTGTCCCCGCACTGAAGAAGGCGACCCAGCGCGGCATCAAGGTCATCTCCTGGGATTCGGGCGTTGCGCCGGAAGGCCGTATCCTGCAGCTCAACCCTTCGTCCAACGAGCTGATCGGCAAGATGTGCCTGACGCTCGTCAAGGACCATCTCGACGGCGGCAAGGGTGACTTCGCCATCCTGTCGGCAACCACCACCTCGACCAACCAGAACATCTGGATCGACCAGATGAAGAAGCAGCTCAAGGATTTCCCGGGTCTCAACCTCGTCACCACGGTTTACGGCGACGACCTCTCGGACAAGTCCTATCGTGAAGCCGAAGGCCTCTTGAAGTCGAACCCGAACGTCAAGGTCATCGTCGCTCCGACGACGGTCGGCGTTCTCGCCGCTTCCAAGGTCGTCGAAGACAAGGGTCTCGTCGGCAAGGTCTACGTCACCGGCCTCGGCCTGCCGTCCGAAATGGCCGGCGCGATCAAGTCGGGCGCCACCAAGGAATTCGCCATCTGGAACCCGATCGACCTCGGCTACTCCGCAACCCAGATCGCCTATCACCTGGCAAAGGGTGATGCCGATGGCAAGCCGGGCAGCGAAATCGAAGCCGGCCGCATGGGCAAGATCAAGATCGGCGACAACGGCGAAGCCGCTATGGCCGATCCCTTCGTCTACAATGCTGCGAACATCGACCAGTTCTCCAAGGTCTTCTGATCCACAGCCGACGAATAAGATCCCGGCGGCCTTGCCGCCGGGATTTCCCTTTCGACATTTGGTAGAAATCTGATGAACGCCGCCTTTCAACAAACCGTCACGGACAGCAAAACCGGCGATGCGCCCGCCATTCTGGAAATGCGCGGCATCTCCCAGATCTTTCCGGGCGTGAAAGCGCTCGACAATGTCAGCATCGCCCTTCATCCCGGCACGGTGACGGCGCTGATCGGCGAAAACGGTGCCGGCAAATCGACGCTCGTCAAGATCCTGACCGGCATCTACCGGCCGAACGAAGGCGAGATCCTGGTCGACGGCCGGCCGACGAGTTTTGCCAGCGCCCAGGCGGCAATCGATGCCGGCGTCACCGCCATCCATCAGGAAACCGTGCTTTTTGACGAGCTGACGGTTGCCGAAAACATCTTCCTCGGCCATGCGCCGCGCACGCGCCTGCGCACCATCGACTGGCAGGCGATGAACAACCGCTCGAAGACGCTGCTGACCGCGCTCGAAAGCAATATCGATCCGACCATCCGGCTCAAGGACCTCTCCATTGCGCAGCGCCATCTGGTGGCGATCGCCCGCGCTCTGTCGATCGAGGCCCGCATCGTCATTATGGACGAGCCGACGGCCGCCCTTTCCCGCAAGGAAATCGACGATCTCTTCCGCATTGTCCGGGGCCTGAAGGAACAGGGCAAGGCGATCCTCTTCATCAGCCACAAGTTCGATGAGGTTTACGAAATCGCCGACGATTTCGTCGTCTTCCGCGACGGCCGCGCCATCGGCCAGGGCCGGCTCAAGGACACGCCGCAGGACGAGATCGTCCGCATGATGGTCGGCCGCGACGTCGAGAACGCTTTCCCGAAGATCAATGTCGCCATTGGCGGCCCGGTGCTGGAAATCCGCAACTACAGCCACCGCACCGAATTCCGCGACATTTCCTTCACCCTGCGCAAGGGCGAGATTCTCGGCATTTACGGGCTGATCGGCGCCGGCCGCTCGGAACTCTCCCAATCCCTCTTCGGCATCACCCGGCCGCTCTGCGGCACGATGATGCTCGAAGGCCGCGAGATCACCATCCATTCGCCACAGGATGCGATCCGCGCCGGCATCGTCTATGTGCCGGAAGAACGCGGCCGGCACGGGCTGGCACTGCCGATGCCGATCTTCCAGAACATGACGCTGCCCTCGCTCACCCGCACCTCGCGCCGCGGCTTTCTGAGAGCGGCGGAAGAATTCGCGCTTGCGCGCAAATATGCCGAGCGGCTGGATCTGCGCGCCGCCGCGCTTTCCGTGCCGGTCGGCACGCTGTCGGGCGGCAACCAGCAGAAAGTCGTCATCGGCAAATGGCTGGCGACGTCGCCGAAGGTGATCATTCTCGACGAACCCACAAAGGGCATCGACATCGGCTCGAAGGCGGCCGTGCACGGCTTTATCAGCGAACTTGCCGCCGAGGGCCTGTCGATCATCATGGTCTCTTCCGAACTGCCCGAGATCATCGGCATGTCGGACCGGGTTCTGGTGATGAAGGAAGGGCTCGCCGCCGGAATTTTCGAGCGGGCCGAACTGTCGCCGGAAGCGCTGGTGCGCGCCGCCACCGGCAATGCATGAGGTAGAAGTATGGCAAGACTGATCAGAAAACGCGAAACCCTGCTGTTCCTCATCATCGTCGTGATGATCGCGATCTTTTCGACGCGGGCAGCCGATTTCGCCACACCGGACAATCTCGCCGGGATCTTCAACGACACCTCGATCCTGATCATCCTGGCGCTGGCGCAGATGACGGTCATCCTGACGAAATCGATCGACCTGTCGGTCGCCGCCAATCTCGCCTTTACCGGCATGGCGATCGCGATGATGAATGCCGCCCATCCCGATCTGCCGCTCGTCGTGCTGATCCTGATGGCTATCGTCATCGGCGCCTGTCTCGGCGCGATCAACGGCTTTCTCGTCTGGGCGCTGGAAATCCCGCCGATCGTCGTCACCCTCGGCACGCTCACCATCTATCGCGGTATGGCCTTCGTGCTCTCGGGCGGAGCCTGGGTCAACGCCCACCAGATGACGCCGATCTTCCTGTCCGTGCCGCGCACGCCGATCCTCGGTCTGCCCGTGCTCGGCTGGGTCGGCATTATCATCGTGCTGCTGATGTATGTGCTGCTTCGATATACCCAGTTCGGCCGCTCGGCCTATGCGACCGGCGGCAATCCGACCGCCGCCGTCTATGCCGGCATCGATACGGGCTGGACAAAATTCCTCGCCTTCGTTCTGTCAGGGGCGCTCGCCGGGCTTTCGAGCTATCTCTGGGTATCGCGTTATGCCGTCGCCTATGTCGATATCGCCAACGGCTTCGAGCTCGACAGCGTGGCTGCCTGCGTCATCGGCGGCATATCGATTGCCGGCGGCGTCGGCTCGGTCGCCGGCACTGTGCTCGGCGCGCTCTTCCTCGGCGTCATCAAGAATGCGCTGCCGGTGATCGGCATTTCACCCTTCACCCAGATGGCGATCTCCGGAACCGTCATCATTCTCGCCGTCGCCTTCAACGCCCGGCGTGAACGCAACCGGGGCCGCATCATCCTGCGCGACCGCGCCGCAGCCGAGATCAGAACGGGGGCCGCAGCATGAGCACCGTGTCCACACCCGAAAAGCGGGTCATCCCCGATCGCCTCGGCACGCCGTTGCGGCGCATCGTCGCCAGCTGGGAAGTGCTGCTCTTTGGCGTCGCCGTCCTGATCTTCATCTTCAATTCCCTGGCCTCGCCCTATTTCCTCGATGCCTGGAACCTCTCGGACGCCACCTTCAACTTCACGGAAAAGGCGATGATCGCCTTCGCCATGGCGCTGCTCGTCATCTCGGGCGAAATCGACCTGTCGGTCGCTGCGATCATCGCGCTCGCTTCGACGGCGATGGGGGCGGCAGCCCAGTTCGGCATCGGCACGCCGGGCCTGGTGCTGATCGGCATCGGCACCGGCCTTGTCTGTGGCACCTTCAACGGCGTCCTGGTCTCGGTGCTGAAACTGCCGTCAATCGTCGTCACCATCGGTACGATGAGTCTTTTCCGCGGCATTTCCTATATCGTGCTCGGCGATCAGGCCTATGGCAAATATCCCGCCGACTTCGCCTATTTCGGCCAGGGTTATGTCGTCTGGGTATTCTCCTTCGAATTCGTGCTGTTCATCGTGCTGGCGATCGCCTTCGCCATTCTGCTGCATGCGACGAATTTCGGCCGGCAGGTCTATGCGATCGGCAATAACGACTTTGCCGCCCGCTTCTCCGGCATCCCGGTCGAGCGCGTCAAATTCATCCTCTTCCTGCTGACCGGCATCATGAGCGGCATCGCCGCCGTCTGTCTGACCTCGCGCCTCGGCTCGACCCGGCCGTCGATCGCGCAAGGCTGGGAGCTCGAGGTTGTCACCATGGTCGTGCTCGGCGGCATCTCGATCCTCGGCGGCTCCGGCACGATCGGCGGCGTCGTCATCGCCGCCTTCGTCATGGGCCTCGTCACCTTCGGCCTCGGCCTGCTGAACGTGCCCGGCATCGTCATGTCGATCTTCATCGGCCTGCTCCTCATCATCACCATTGCCATCCCGATCATCGCCCGCCGCATCAAGCTCATGAGTTCCCGATGACTTTGGAAAAACACGCCTTCAAGATGCAGCTCAATCCCGGCATGGAAGCCGAATACCGCAAGCGGCATGACGAAATCTGGCCGGAACTGGTCGATCTCCTGCATCAGTCGGGGGCCAGCGACTATTCCATCCATCTCGACCGTCAGACCAATACCCTGTTCGGCGTGTTGACGCGGCCGGCCGACCACACCATGGCGAGCCTGCCGGAACATCCGGTCATGAAGAAATGGTGGGCACACATGGCCGACATCATGGCTGTAAATCCGGATAATTCGCCTGTTCAAAGCGACCTCGTCACCCTCTTCCATATGCCATGACCGCTCCCTCCTATCGCCGCATCGCCGTACTCGACATCGGCAAGACCAATGCCAAGGTTGTCGTGCTCGACAGCGGGACGGGCGCCGAGATCGCCGTGCTGAAACGGCCGAACGTTACGATAAAGACCGGCCCCTACCCGCATTACGACATAGAGGCGCTCTGGTCCTTCGCGCTCGATGCGTTGAAGCGCCTGGCGAGGGAACCGGGCTTCGACGCCATTTCGATCACCACCCACGGCGCCGCAGCCGCCCTGCTCGATCGGCACGGTGAACTCGCCATGCCTGTGATCGACTACGAACATGAATACCCCGAGGAAATCCGCGATGCCTATACGGCCTTGCGTCCCGCCTTCGACGAAACCTTCTCGCCGCGGCTTACGATGGGCCTCAATGTCGGCGCACAGCTGCACTACCAGAAGAGCGCCTTCCCCGAGGCATTCGCCAAGGTCGCGACTATTCTCACCTATGCGCAATATTGGACGGCGCGGCTGACCGGTGTCGCCGCCAACGAGCTGACCTCGCTCGGCTGCCACACCGACCTCTGGAACCCGAAAACATCAGACTATTCGTCGCTCGTCGACAGGCTCGGCATCCGCGCGCTGATGGCGCCGATCCGCTCCGCCTTCGATGCGCTCGGCCCGGTCCTGCCCGGGATCGCCGAAGAGCTCGGGCTTGCCGCGCCGGTGCGGGTTTATTGCGGCATTCACGATTCCAACGCCTCGCTGCTGCCGCATCTGGTCCATCGGGAAGCCCCCTTCGCCGTCGTCTCCACCGGCACCTGGGTCATCAATTTCGGCGTCGGCGGCGATCTCGATCACCTCGATGCCAAACGCGATGCGCTCGCCAATGTCGATGCCTATGGCCGGGCCGTCCCCTCCTCGCGTTTCATGGGCGGGCGGGAGTTCGAAATCCTTTCGGCCGAGATCGGTCCCGTCGGTGAAAAGGCCGCCCAGGCGGCGATCGGCCCAGCCATCGAAAAGGGCGTGATGCTGCTGCCTAACATGGCCCCCGGCTCCGGACCTTTTCCCGGCAAGGCAAGCCGCTGGATCGGCGCCGAAGGAGCGAGCCGCGAGGAGCGCCACGCCGCCGCTTGCCTCTATCTCGCTTTGATGACCGATGCCTGTCTCGGACTGATCGGCGCCAAAGGCCCGGTTATCGTCGAGGGTCCCTTTGCGCTCAACGAGACCTATCTGAAGCTGCTTGCGGCGCTTGCCGGCCGCGAGGTCCTCGCCCTTCCCGGCTCGACCGGCACCAGCCAGGGTGCCGCCCTTCTCACCGGCATCCGGCCGGTATCCGGCGCCGAAACGCGTGTTCCGCCTGCCGAGATCGCGGAGCTGGCCGCCTATCGCGATCGCTGGTACGCGGCGATGGAATAAGAGCTTTTCCAAATACGGCTCAACAACGTCCTTGCTCCCCCCTGCCTTGCGGTTAGTGTGCCCCTCGAAAATCAATTCGAGGAGACAGCATGACAGAGACATTCGATCCGCGCGGGCTCGCGGCCCGGCTTCATAGCCTGCGCCAGGCCGGCAGGCAGGAGGAAACCGGCACTTTCACGCTGCCGGCCGATCTGCATCAGGCGATGGAGGCGCAGAATTTCCTGACTTCCGCCGACGACATCTCCAGCAATGCCTGGAAGGTGACGGTCTCGCCGCAGGGCCAGGCGGTCACCGCACCGCTGCATCCCTATGCCGAGGCCGCCTCGAGCGCCAGCATCCCCTGGTATCCGGGCATGAAATTCGAAACCGAGATCGCCGTGCGCCTTGGCAAGGATCTGCCGATCCGCACCGGCACTCCCTATAGCCGCGCCGACACGGTCGAGGCGATCTCCGCTGTCCATCTCGGCGCCGAGCTGCTGGTCAGCGCCGTCAAGGAAGGCGGCAGCGTCTCCTTTCTGCTGTTTACATCAGACCGCCTCGGCAACAGCGGCTACGTCCTCGGCCCGCAGCTCGACAAAAGCGCCGTCGATACCGCCGTCGGCACGCCGCTCAAGGTCACCCATGGCGGCCGCACGATCTATGACGGTCCGGCCCAGCATCCGAAGGGTGACGTTCTCACCTGGCTGGTCGATTACGCCAATGACGGTCTGCGCCCCGAGACATCGCTGAAGGCAGGCGCGCTGATCACCACAGGTACGTTGAGCGGCGCGATCGAACTGACCGAACCTGGCGAGATCGACATCCTGTTCGGGGACAGCAAACTGCACTTCTCCGTGTCGAAGGGTTAATGTCCGAAGCGTAAGTTGACAATTCCGGTTTAGTTTTGCAAGGAAAGGGAGGGTTCGCCCTCCCCGAACCCGTGCGACACCGAACCCGGAGCAGACCATGCCTTCGCCTTTCCTTGCCCTGTCGGGAATCGAATATGCCATCGGGCCGAAATCCATCCTGCGTGGCATCGACCTGACGCTCGAGCAGGGCCGTATCTACGGTCTGGTGGGGCCGAACGGCTCCGGCAAAAGCACGCTTTTGAAGATCATCGCCCGCCAGGTCGCGCCGAAATCCGGCGCCATCGCCTTCGGCGGCAAGCCGGCCGGTGATTGGGGCGCCCGCGAGTTTGCCCGGCATATCGCCTACATGCCGCAATTCACGCCGGCAACCGATGGGATGACCGTGCGGGAACTGATCGCGCTTGGCCGTTTTCCCTGGCACGGCACGCTCGGCCGCTTCACCGCCACCGATCGTAACAAGGTCGAGGACGCGATCGTCCGTACCGAGCTCGAGAATTTTGCCGACCGTCTCGTCGCCAACATGTCCGGCGGCGAGCGTCAGCGCGCCTGGATCGCCATGATGCTCGCCCAGGACGCCCGCTGCCTGCTGCTCGACGAGCCCACCTCCGCGCTCGACCTTGCCCATCAGGCAAGCGTCCTCTCATTGGTGCAGGAGCTCAGCCACGAACGCGGGCTGACCGTTATCATCGTGCTGCACGATATCAACCTCGCCGCACGCTATTGCGACGCGATCGTCGCGCTCAACCGCGGCCAGATCACCGCCGAAGGCACGCCTGGCGAGATCATGCAGGCTGACAAGCTGCACTCGATTTTCGGCGTCGGCATGGGCGTCTTTCCCCATCCGGTTCGAAACGAGCCGGTCAGCTATCTCCTGTAGGTTTCGTTTACGGCTTTTCCCGAAACATCTCGATGATGGCGGAGAAATCCCGTCCGCCGTTACCCTGCTTTTCGAAGAGCGCAAAAAGCTGGGCCGCTTCGGCACCCATCGGCGTTGACGCGCCGCTCGCCAGCGCTGCCTCCTGCGACAGTCTCAGATCCTTCAGCATCAGTGCCGCGGCAAAACCCGGCTTGTAGTCGTTGTTGGCCGGCGAGGTCGGCACCGGCCCGGGCACCGGGCAATAGGTATTGATCGACCAGCACTGGCCGGATGAAGTCGAGGCGACGTCGAACAGCGCTTGATGCGAGAGGCCGAGTTTTTCGGCGAGCACGAAGGCCTCGCATACGCCGACCATCGAGATGCCGAGGATCATGTTGTTGCAGATCTTTGCCGCCTGGCCGGCACCGGCCTCGCCGCAATGGACGATCTTCTTGCCCATCGCCTCGAGAATGGGTTTCGCCCTGGCGAAGGCCTCGTCCGAGCCGCCCGCCATGAAGGTCAGGGTGCCGGCGCTCGCCCCGCCGGTGCCGCCGGAGACGGGCGCGTCGAGCGACAGGCAGCTTGCGGCCTTGGCCATCTCATGCGCCTTGCGGCTGCTGTCGACGTCGATGGTGGAGCAATCGATGACAAGCGTGCCCTGCGCCGTGGCCTGCAGGATATCGGTCCAGGCCGTCAGCACGTGCCTGCCCTGCGGCAGCATCGTGATGACGATCTCCGCGTCCTTGACCGCCTGGCTGGCATGGCTTGCCGGCTTGACGCCGCCCGCCTCAGCCGCCTTCAGCACCGAGGCCGCGAGATCGAAGCCGAGGACCTCGTGACCCGATTTGACGAGATTGGCCGCCATCGGCCCGCCCATGTTGCCAAGCCCGATGAATGCGATCCTTGCCATGGTCTTCTCCTATCGATTGTCTTCGAGGATCATCGCCGCTGCCTTTTCGGCGATCATGATCGTCGGCGAATTGGTATTGCCCGAGGTGATCGACGGCATCACCGAGGCATCGGCGATCCTGAGCTTGCCGAGCGCCCGGAACCTCAGCCGCGGATCGACGACGCTGTCCCTGTCGGCGCCCATGCGGCAGGTGCCGACGGGATGGAAGATCGTCGTGCCGATATCGCCCGCCGCCCGCTCCAGATCGACTTCGGTCTGATAGGCGGGACCGGGCTTGAATTCCTCCGGCCGGAACCTCGCGAAGGAAGGCTGCGCGACGATCCTGCGCGTCAACCGTATCGAACGGACAGCTATGTCACGATCGCGCTGCGTCGAGAGGTACCTTGGGCTGATCGTCGGCTGCGCGGCAAAATCCGGGCTCGACAGGTGTACCGAGCCCCGGCTTTCCGGCCTCAGATTGCAGACGCTGGCCGTGATCGCCGGGAACGGATGGACGGGATCGCCGAACTTCTCCAGCGAGACCGGCTGTACGTGATATTGCAGGTCGGGCGTTTCCCGGTCCGGGCCCGAGCGGGTGAAGATGCCGAGCTGGCTCGGCGCCATCGCCATCGGCCCGGAGCGGCGGACGAGATATTCGAGCCCGATCGCCGCCTTGCCGATCAGCTTCGTCGCCTTCTCGTTCAGTGTCGGAACGCCGGTCACCTTATAGGCGAGCCGCAGTTGCAGATGGTCCTGCAGGTTCTCGCCAATGCCCTTCACCTCGGTGATGACATCGACGCCCGCCCGCTGGAGAACCTCGCCCCTGCCGATCCCTGAGAGCTCCAGAATATGCGGCGAACCGATCGACCCGGCCGAAAGGATGGTTTCCTTGCCCGCATAGGCACGTTTCGCCACGCCATCGTGCTGGAATTCGACACCGGCGACGGCCCCCTCCTCGACCAGCAGCCGCCGGACCTGCGCCTTGGTCAGAACGCTCAGGTTGGAGCGCTTGCGCGCCGGGCGCAGGAAGGCTTTGGAGGTGTTCCAGCGAATGCCGGAACGTTGGTTGACGTCGAAATAGCCGGAACCCTCGTTGCTGCCGCGGTTGAAATCCGCCGTCTCCGGAATGCCGGCTTCTCTCGCCGCCTGCTGAAAGGCATCGAGCACCGCCCAGCGCACCCGCGCTCTCTCGATGCGCCATTCGCCGCCGGCGCCGTGCATCTCGTCTTCGCCGCGATAAAAATCCTCGGACTTGCGGAAGAAGGGCAGGACATCGTCCCAGCCCCAGCCGCTGCAGCCCATCTGCAGCCAGAGATCGTAATCGCGCGCCTGGCCGCGCATATAGATCATGCCGTTGATCGACGAGCAGCCGCCGAGCACCTTGCCGCGGGGGTAGCTCAGCGCCCGGCCGTTCAATCCGGCTTCCGGCGCGGTGGTGAAACACCAGTCGGTGCGCGGATTGTTGATGCAATAGAGATAACCGACCGGGATGTGGATCCAATGGTAATTGTCGCTGCCCCCGGCTTCAAGCAGCAGCACCCGGCTCCGGCCATCGGCCGACAGCCGGTTGGCCAGCACGCAGCCGGCACTGCCCGCCCCGATGATGATATAGTCGTAACGATCCATGTGTGCCCTGCACGAACTCCAGATGCTTGCCGCTTCCCCTCCCCGCGGACGGGAAGAGGTCCGCCCGTTCAGCGGCGATAGACGAAGCCCAGCTTCCGCCCCAGCCGCGAAGCGTAGAATTCGCCGATGATGCCGCGGCGGAAGATCAGCACGCAGATCATGAAGACGATGCCGGTGATGATCGTCACCGGGAATTCCGAGGTGGCGAGGTAATTTTCCAGCGCCACCACCAGCCCGGCGCCGAAGAGCGGGCCGATCAGCGTGCCGATGCCGCCGAGCAGTGTCATCAGGATCACCTCGCCCGACATCTGCCAGGCGACGTCGGTCAGGGTCGCGAATTGGAAGACGATCGATTTCACCGCGCCCGCCAGCCCCGCAAGCGCTGCCGACATGACGAAGGCGCCGAGCTTGTAACGCGCCACGGAATAACCGAGCGAGATCGCCCGGTTTTCGTTCTCACGGATCGATTTGAGGATCATGCCGAAGGGCGAGTTGATGAAACGCCAGATGATCAGCACACCGACGATGAACACACCAAGCACGAAATAATACATGTTGGTGGAACTGTTCAGATCGATGAAGCCGAAGAGATGGCCGCGCGGCACCGACTGGATGCCGTCCTCGCCTTCGGTAAACTTCGCTTGCAGGCAGAAGAAGAAGAACATCTGCGACAGCGCCAGCGTGATCATCGCGAAGTAGATGCCTTGGCGGCGGATGGCGAAGAAGCCCATCACCAACCCGAGGAACGCCGCACCCGCCACGCCGATCAGGATTCCGAGTTCCGGCGGCAGGCCCCATGCCTTCACTGTATAGGCGGTGAAATAGGCCGCCCCGCCGAAGAAGGTGGCATGACCGAAGGACAGCAGGCCGGTATAGCCGAGCAGCAGGTTGAAGGCGCAGGCAAACAGCGCGAAGCACAGCAGCTTCATCAGGAAGATCGGATAGAAGAAGAACGGCGCCAGAAGCAGCAGCAGCAGCCCGATGGCGAGGAAGCCCGCCTGGACCGAAAGGGCGGTCCGGCTTCTTTCCGTTCGAATGGTGTCGGTGATGTCAGCCATGTCAAGCATCCCGGCCGAAGAGGCCCGCGGGCCTGATGAGAAGCACGATCGCCATGATGACGAAGATCACGATGTTTGAAGCCTCGGGATAGAAGACCTTGGTCAGGCCCTCGGCGATGCCGAGCACATAACCGGTGATGATCGCGCCCATGATCGATCCCATGCCGCCGACGACGACCACGGCGAAGACGACGATGATCATGTTCGAGCCCATCAGCGGCGAGACCTGGTAGATCGGCGCCGCCAGCACGCCGGCAAAGGCGGCAAGACCGGCGCCGAGCGCGTAGGTCAGCGTCAGCAGCACCGGCACGTTGACGCCGAAGACTTGCACCAGCACCGCGTTTTCGGTGGCGGCCCGGAGATAGGCACCGAGCTTGGTCTTCTCGATCAGCAGCCATGTGCCGAGGCAGACGACAAGCGAGACCACGACCACCCAGCCGCGATAGATCGGCAGGAACATGAAGCCGAGATTGGCCCCGCCGGCCAGTGCTGCCGGCGTCGCATAGGGCTGGCCGGAGGAGCCGTAGAGATAACGGAACGTGCCTTCGACCGCCAGCGCCAGCCCGAAGGTGAAGAGCAGGCCATAGAGAGGATCGAGATCGTAGAGCCGGCGCAGGAACAGCCGCTCGATGATCGCCCCGGCAAGGCCGACAATGACGGGCGCCAGGATCAGCGACGGCCAATAGCCGATGCCCGCATAGGTGAGCAGCAGATATGCGACGAAGGCGCCGAGCATATATTGCGCGCCATGGGCGAAATTGATCACCCTGAGCAGGCCGAAAATGATGGCGAGGCCAAGGCTGAGCAGCGCGTAGAACGAGCCGTTGATCAGGCCGATCAGCAGCTGGCCGAGCAGCGCCTGCAGGGGAATGCCGAAGATCATCGTCATCTGGTCACACTCCCAGAACCTTGTGCAGCGTATCCATGCGCTGCGGCAGTTCGCCGACCGGGAATTCCGACACCATCTGCCCATGATCCATCAGATAGAAGCGATCGGCAATACGGCTGGCGAAACGGAAATTCTGCTCGACGAGCAGGATCGTCATGCCGCGCCCTTTCAGCGTCTGCAGCACCTCGCCGATGCGCTGGACGATGACCGGGGCGAGCCCCTCCGTCGGTTCGTCGAGAATGAGCAGCCGGACGCCGGTGCGCAGGATCCGGGCGATCGCCAGCATCTGCTGCTCGCCGCCTGACAGTTTGGTGCCGGGGCTGCCGCGGCGTTCGTAGAGATTGGGGAAGAGCTCGTAGATCTCGTCGAGCGTCATGCCGCCTTTCGCCACGACAGGCGGCAGCAGCAGGTTTTCCGACACGGTGAGCGTCGAGAAGATGCCGCGCTCCTCCGGCACGAAGCCGATGCCGCGATGCGCCGTCTTGTGCAGCGGCACCTGCATCATGTCGCCGCCGCCAAAGCTGATCCTGCCCTTGCGGGCCCGCACGATGCCGGTGATGGTGCGCAGCGTCGTCGTCTTGCCGACGCCGTTGCGGCCGAGAATGGTGATCGTCTCGCCTTCGGCCACCCGCATGTCGACGCCGTGCAGGACATGGCTTTCGCCGTACCAGGCGTTCAATCCCTGAATTTCGAGGAGAGCGGCCATCAATGCTCCTCCGTGCCCATATAGGCCACGCGCACGCGCTCGTCCTGGCTGACAGTGGCATAATCGCCCTCGGCAAGGATCTCGCCGCGCTGCAGCACGGTGACATGCTGGCAGATATTGGCGACGACGGAGAGATTGTGCTCAACCATCAGCACCGCCCGGTCGCGGGCGACATCGCGGATGATCGCCGAGACGACGCCGACATCCTCAAGCCCCATGCCGGCCATCGGCTCGTCGAGCAGCAGCACCTTCGGATCGAGCGCCAGCGTCGTGGCGATCTCCAGCACCCGCTTGCGGCCGTAGGAAAGATCGGCGGCGATATGATCGCGCTCCTTGGAAAGCCCGACGCTGGCGAGCAGCTGCTCGGCGCGCTCGTTCAGCCGGTCGAGCGCCGAGAGCGGCCGCCAGAACTGGGTGGAAAGATTGTTCGGCCGTTGCAGCGCCACGCGCACATTGTCGAGAACGGAGAGATGCGGGAAGACCGCCGAGATCTGGAAGGAGCGCACCAGCCCCATGCGCGCCACCCTGTCGGGCGGCGTTCCGGTGATGTCGGTGCCCATCAGCGTGATCGTGCCCGATGTCGGCTGCAGGAACTTGGTCAGCAGGTTGAAGACCGTCGTCTTGCCGGCGCCGTTCGGGCCGATCAGCGCATGCACGCTGGCATCATGCACGTCGAGATCGACGTTCTTGACGGCGGTGAAGCCGCCGAAATCGCGGCGCAGGCCGCGGGCGGATAAGACCACCCGCGGTTTTTCCTTAGTTTCAATCGCGGAAACCGCCATTGCGCTCACTTCACCAGATCGCAGCCGCTCTTGGCGGGGTCGATATAGGCTTCCTTGCCAGGAATGGTGGCGAGAACGTTGAAGTAGTCCCACGGCTCCTTGCTGTCGGCCGGCTTCTTGACCTGCAGCAGGTACATGTCGTGGATCATGCGGCCGTTGGCGCCGACCGTGCCGCCGCGACCGAAGACGTCATCGACAGGCATTTCATGCAGCTGTTTGGCGACGGCTTCCGTCTCGTCGGTGCCGGCCTTCTGCACCGCCTTCAGATATTGCGTCACCGCCGAATAGGTGCCGGTGTGGATCATATTCGGCATCTTGCCGGTGCGGGCGAAGAATTTCTTGGCGAAGGCCCGGCTTTCGTCGTCGCGATTCCAGTAAAAACCTTCGGTGAGCGTCAACCCCTGCGCCGCTTCGAGGCCGAGGCCATGGACTTCGGCGAGCGTGAAGAGCAGCGCCGCCAGATGCTGGCCGCCCTGTGTGATGCCGAATTCGGCCGCCTGCTTGATGGCGTTCGAGGTATCGAGGCCGGCATTGGCAAGGCCGATCACCTTGGCGCCTGAGGATTGCGCCTGCAGCAGGAAGGACGAGAAATCCTGAGTCGACAGCGGATGGCGGACGGCGCCGACGACCGTGCCGCCGCTCGCCTTGACATAGTCGGTGGTCTGCTGCTCCAGCGAATAGCCGAAAGCATAGTCGGCGGTCAGGAAGAACCAGCTGTCGCCGCCCTGCTTGACCAGTGCACCGCCAGTGCCGACGGCGAGCGCATGGGTGTCGTAGGCCCAATGGAAGCCGTAGGGCGAGCAGGCCTTGCCGGTCAGATCGGTCGTCGCCGCACCGGTGACGATGTCGATCTTTTTCTTTTCCTTGGCGATCGCCTGCACGGCGAGCGCCACCGACGAGGTCGTCAGTTCCATGATCGCATCCACCTGCTCGGTGTCATACCACTGGCGGGCGATGTTGGAGGCAATATCAGGCTTGTTCTGGTGGTCTGCATCGACGATCTCGACCGGCACACCAAGTACCTTGCCGCCGAAATCCTCGACCGCCATCTTGGCGGCTTCGACGGAAGACTTGCCGCCAAAATCGGCATAGACGCCCGACTGGTCGTTCAGGATGCCGATCTTGACCTTGCCGTCGGTCGCGCTCTGCGCGAGCACCGCGGTGCTGCTCGCCAGCAGAAATGCAACTGATGCAACGAGATTCTTACGCATATTCTCTCCTCCCAGAGATGAGCCAGATTGCGGTTCTGTTCAGATTTGGCCAGCCGCACTCCTCAGAACGACGGACCCTCTCCCTACGATCACGGAAATTCCGCGTTGAAGCAACGGGTGGTTTACAACTAATTCCAAACAGTATCTGTTCGTTTTTGAACAGATGGGGATCGCGATGAACAATCCGCCGCAGTTTACTTGGGACGATCTTCAGTTTTTTCTAGCCGTCGCCCGCACCGGACAGCTGTCGACGGCGGCCCGCCAGCTGCGCTCCAGCCATGCGACCGTCTCGCGGCGCATCGACCGGCTGGAATTCACCCTCAAGGTCAAGCTTTTCGAGCGCAATCCGCGCGGTTATGTGCTGACCGCCATGGGCACGCGTTTCGTCGAAACGGCCGAGAAAATGGAGCAGGAGACCGAGCGGCTGCGCGCCGACCTCGCCGATGGCTCGATGGCACAGCGCGGCCTCGTGCGCTTCAGCGCGCCCGAGGGTTTTGCCAATTTCTTCTTTGCGACCGTTCTGCACCGCTTTGCCGCCCAGCATCCGCATCTCTCGCTCGAATTGGTGACGATTCAGCAGATCATGTCGCTGTCGCGCAAGGAGGCCGATCTTTCCGTCGTGCTCGACGAGCCGAAGGGTGGGCCTTATTTTGCCGAGAAGCTGACCGATTATCACCTGCAGATCTATGGCTCGCGCGACTATCTGGCGAAAGCGCCTGCCATCACCTGCCGCGAGGACCTGCTTGAGCATCCCTTCGTCAGCTATATCGAGGAAATGATTTTCGCGCCGGGCCTGGATTATCTCAGCGATGTGCATCCGCGCATCAAGCCGCAATTCCAGAGTTCCAGCATCTTCGCCCAGCTCACCGCCACCCGAAACGGCCTCGGCCTCTGCATCCTGCCCTATTTTTTCGCCAGCCGTTATCCCGAGCTCGTGCGCGTGCTGCCCGAGGAGGTCGACCTCAAGCGCCATTACTGGATCACCTGCCACCGCGACCTGAAACAGGCGCCGCGGGTGCGCGCCGTCATCGACTTTCTGCGCGAGGCGGTGCGCGGCGAGGATGCTCGCTTCGTGCCACCCTATGTCACTCCCGCCGGCCCGGCGCGTCGCTCGGAAGCCGAAAGCTGACTATTTGAGAAATTCAGCCCGGTGCGGCGTGAAGCTATCGATCAGTCGGCCCTTTTCCAGCGCCTTGACGCCGTGGACGAGATTGGGGGGCACGATGAAGCTGCCGCCCTGCTTGAGCACCTCGGTCCGGCCGTCGATCGTTACCTCGAAGCTGCCCTCGGCGACATAACTTGCCTGGATGTGCGGATGCGAATGGGCCGCACCGACGGCACCGCTCTCGAAGGCGACTTCAACCATCATCATCTCCGGAAGACAGGTCATGATGCGCCTGGTAACGCCGGGCTCGGGATTGACCCATTCGGCGCCTTCAGCCGATACGAACAGATCGCTTGACGACATTTCCGTCTCCTCGTTCCAGAATCGATCGCCGGCAAAGTGGAGCATGCCGGCGCTTTTGAAAAGATGGCGCGCCCTGTCTTTTCGATGAGGCGGCCTTCTGTTGACGCGGTCGGCTGGCGGGTTTATGCGACCTTGAGCGAGGCAAGCCTGAGTCAAGGGTGAGGAGGCGCCGACATGCAGCATACGCGCGAGGTTTTCGACTGGGCCGACCCGTTCCGCTTGGTGGAGCAACTGACCGACGAGGAGCGCATGGTGCAGAATACGGCCCATGCCTATGCGCAGGAAAAGCTCGCGCCCCGCGTTCTCGACGCCTTCCGCAATGAAAAGACCGACCCTGAAATCTTCCGCGAAATGGGCGAACTCGGCCTGCTCGGCCCGACGATCTCGCCGGATTACGGCGGCGCCGGCCTCGGTTACACCGCCTACGGCCTGATCGCCCGCGAGGTCGAGCGGGTTGACAGCGGCTATCGTTCGATGATGAGCGTGCAGTCCTCGCTGGTCATGGTGCCGATCGACACCTTCGGCTCTGAGGCGCAGAAGCTGAAATACCTGCCGAAACTCGCCACCGGCGAATGGATCGGCTGTTTCGGCCTGACCGAACCCGATCACGGCTCCGATCCCGGCTCGATGGCGACACGCGCGAAAAAGGTCGACGGCGGCTACAGCCTCACCGGCTCGAAGACCTGGATCTCGAACGCGCCGATCGCCGATGTTTTCGTCGTCTGGGCCAAGACCGAGGACGGGTTTATCCGCGGTTTCATCCTCGAAAAGGGCTGGAAGGGGCTTTCGGCGCCTGCCATCCATGGCAAGGTCGGCTTGCGCGCCTCGATCACCGGCGAAGTGGTGATGGACGGGGTCTTCGTGCCCGAGGAAAATCTTCTGCCCGGCGTGACCGGCCTGAAAGGACCGTTCACCTGCCTCAACTCGGCCCGCTTCGGCATCGCCTGGGGCGCGCTTGGTGCTGCCGAGGATTGTTACGCCAGGGCGCGGCAATATACGCTGGAGCGCAAGCAGTTCGGCCGGCCGCTCGCCGCCAACCAGTTGATCCAGAAGAAGCTCGCCGACATGGCGGCGGAGATCTCGCTCGGACTGCAGGGCTGTCTGCGGCTCGGCCGCATGAAAGAGGAAGGACATCCGCCGGTGGAACTGACCTCGATCCTCAAGCGCAACAGCTGCGGCAAGGCGCTGGAGATTGCGCGCGCGGCCCGCGATATGCTCGGCGGCAACGGCATCTCCGACGAATTCGGCATCGCCCGTCATCTCGTCAACCTCGAAGTAGTCAACACCTATGAGGGCACCCACGACATCCACGCGCTGATCATCGGTCGAGCGATCACCGGCATCGCCGCCTTTGCGAACTAACTCGCTTGCAGGGCAAGGCGAATTGCCACGCGCCTGACAATGTGCAACCTTCCCTCTCGCGGCACAAAGCCGGCAATGAGGGGGATCGCATGTTTCTGCTTCTTGCATTGCTGATTGGTGTCATTTCAGGCCTTCGCACCATGACGGCGCCGGCCGCCGTCGCCTGGGGCGCAGCACTCGGCTGGTTCGACCTGTCGCAGACGCCGCTTGCCTTCATGGGCTATCGCTGGACGCCGTGGATCTTCACGATCCTCGCGGTCACCGAGCTGGTCGCCGACCAGCTGCCGTCGACGCCGTCGCGCAAGGTGCCAATGCAGTTCGGTGCCCGCATCGTCTCAGGCGCGCTGTCGGGTGCTGCAATCGGGGCCGCCAGCGGCCTGCTCTTCGGCGGGCTGATAGCCGGCGTGATCGGCGCCGTCATGGGCACCTATGGCGGCGCTGCCGCCCGCAGCCGGCTTGCCGCCTCCTTCGGCAAGGACCTGCCGGCCGCCCTTATCGAGGATGCCGTCGCCGTCATCGGCGCGGTGCTGATCGTGGGAGCCGTCGCATGACAAATTTCGACGCTATCGTTATCGGCGCCGGCCAGGCCGGCCCGTCGCTTGCCGCCCGCATGGTGGAAAAGGGCATGAAGGTGGCGCTGATCGAGCGCAAATTCCTCGGTGGCACCTGCGTCAATGCCGGCTGCATGCCGACCAAGACGCTGGTCGCCAGCGCCCGCGCCGCCCATGTCGCCAGAAGCGGCGCCGCGTACGGCGTCAAGATTCCCGGCGAGATCGCCATCGATATGAAGGTGGTCAGAGCCCGCGCCGAAACCGTGACGATGAATGCCCGCAACGGCCTCATCGGCTGGCTCACCGGGATGGACGGCATGAGCGTGATCTACGGCCATGCCCGTTTCGAAGGCCCGAAGACCGTCCGCGTCAACGGCGAGACGCTGACTGCGCCGCGCATCTTCCTCAATGTCGGCGCGCGGCCTGTTATCCCCGAGCTGCCGGGTATCCATGATATCGACTACCTCACCAGCACCTCGATCATCCAGCTCGACACGCTGCCGCGGCATCTGGCGGTGATCGGCGGCAGTTATATCGGGCTGGAATTTGCGCAGATGTATCGCCGCTTCGGCGCCGAAGTCAGCGTCATCGAGCATGGCCCTAAGCTCGCATCGCGCGAGGACGAGGATATATCGGATGCGATCGCCGACATCCTGCGTGCCGAAGGCATCGGCGTGCACACCGATGCCGGCAACATTGCCTTTGCCGGAAACGGCAGCGGGGTAAGCGTCACCGCCGGCTCGGCGACAATCGATGCGAGCCATCTGCTGATCGCCACCGGCCGCACGCCGAACACCGACGATCTCGGCCTCGATGCCGCCGGCGTCGCCACCGATAAACGCGGCTTCATCACCGTCGACGACGGGCTCGCCACCAATGTCGAGGGCATCTGGGCGCTCGGCGACTGCAACGGCCACGGCGCCTTCACCCACACCTCCTACAATGATTTCGAGATCGCCGCCGCCAATCTCCTCGACGGCGAGGACCGCAAGGTCTCAAGCCGCATTCCGGCCTATGCGCTCTACATCGACCCGCCGCTCGGCCGCGTCGGCATGACGGAGAAACAGGCGCGGGAGTCGGGGCGCAAGATCATGGTCTCGACCCGGCCGATGAGCCGCGTCGGCCGCGCCACCGAGCGCGGCGAGACCAGGGGCTTCATGAAGGTGATTGCCGATGCCGAGACCAAGCAGATCCTCGGCGCTGCGATCTTGGGCATCGAGGGCGACGAGGTGATCCATGGGCTTATCGACGCGATGAATGCGGGCACCACCTATCCCGCCTTGCAATGGGCGGTGCCGATCCATCCGACGGTGTCGGAGCTGATCCCGACGCTGCTTGGCGATCTGAAGCCGGTTCAGCCGTGACCTGACCTCGGGAAGAGCTGGAGGCGAACCCGCGTGTCCATCGAACTGCTGATCGAGAATTACGGCCTGCTGGCAATCTTTCTGGGCGCTGCCTTCGAAGGCGAAACGGCCGCCTTTCTCGGCGGCGTGGTCGCTCATCGCGGGTTGCTTCCCTATTGGTCGGCGTCGCTCGCAGCCATGGCCGGATCCTTCGCCGGCGATCAGTTCTGGTTCTTTGCCGGCCGTTACGCGGCCCGATGGAGCCTCGTCCGCCGGCTGATGGAAAAGCCAGCGCTCGCCCGCGTTACCCAACTTCTGGAAAAATATCCGACCGGCTTCATCCTTGCGTTTCGTTTCCTCGTCGGATTGCGCACGATCAGCCCTGTCGTCATCGGGACGACGCGGATATCGACCGGAAAATTCGTCGTCCTGAATGCCATCGCCGCTTTGATCTGGGGGCAGCTTTTCACCGCGCTTGGCTATTTGTTCGGGCACGGCATCGAGCAGATATTGGGCCACCTTTCCCTTCACCGCCATCTGCTGATTGCTATCGGAGCCGCGGCTGTCGCCGCCGCCGCGGCCCTTGCCTTTCGCAGGATGAGACCAAGCGCCAGGCACTCGTAGCGACGCTTAGAGCCTTTATTCCATGACGATCTGCAGCTTGACGTCGCTCGGCCTTGCCTCGACGGCGCGATCGAAGGCCTTGATCGAATCTGCGAATGTGAAGGTCTCTGATATCAGCGGCTTCAGATCGACGCGGCCCGATGCCAGGAGCGCGATCGAGCGCTCATACTGGTGCGCGTAGCGGAACACCGTCTCGATACGGATCTCCTTGGTCGATGCCGTAGAAACATCGAAGCCGATAGGGTTGACCGGCAGACCGACGGCGACGATGACGCCGCCCGGGCGCGGCAACGCCATGATCGTCTCCCAGGCCTTCGGCGAGCCGGAGCATTCGAAAACGACGTCGGCACCCCAACCGTCGGTCAGCCGCACGACCTCTTCGCTCAGGTTCTTATCGCGGATATTGACCGGAATGACGCCCTGATATTGCGCGGCGATATCGAGCTTCGGCTGGGCGAGATCGGCGACGATCGCCCGGGCGCAACCGCCGGCCAAGGCGGCGATTGCTACCATCGTGCCGATCGGGCCGGCGCCGAGGACGACGGCGGTATCCCCAGGCGTAATCTTCGCTTTGGCTGCCGCCTGCATGCCGACCGCGAAGGGCTCGACCATGGCGCCTTCGGCGAAGCTGACATTGTCCGGCAGCTTGAAGGTATAATTGGCGGGATGCACGACCTCAGGCGTCAGCACGCCGTGGACCGGCGGCGTCGCCCAGAAGGTCACGGCCGGGTCGATATTATACATACCGAGCCGGCTTGCCTTGGAATTCGGATCTGGAATGCCGGGTTCCATGCAGACGCGGTCGCCGACTTTCAGATGCGTCACCCCGGCCCCGACCTCGACCACCGTGCCCGCCGCCTCATGGCCGAGCACCATCGGCGCGTCGACGATGAAGGGGCCGATCTTTCCATGGGTATAATAGTGAACGTCCGAACCGCAGACGCCGACGGTATGAATCTTGATCTTGACCTGCCCCGGCCCTGTTTCGAGCGGCAGATCAATATCGCGAAGCGCAAGCTCATGCTGGCGCTCCAGTACCAGCGCACGGACTTTGGTCATGATCGGTTTCCTTCCCTTGTGCCCGCGGTTCGTCGCGTGCCGTTGAAGCGACTATAAGACTTTAAGGGGCGGCAATTCAATCGAAGAGATCAAGCTTTTGCTCAACATGCGATGAAATGCCCATTTCCTATAATCCGAAAGATTTGTCTTCCAAGACCTCTGTATGATTCCAGCCTTGACCGTCGAGGAGTACATTCTTCATTCGAGCATCCCGGCCACGAGGACAGGCAGAGAGATGAAGAAAAATCACGATAATGCCGGCGGAAATCGATCCAACGGCCCGACGATATCAAGGTCATTGCGGCAGTTCTGGCAACGGCTTGTGGACCTGATCGCCGCACTGCCGAAAGACCGCCAACCGCGGCCGGTACGTATTGTTGTAAAGACAAGGGATCGAAATCATCGCTTGCAGCGTTATTAGCCATGCGCCGGCATGGCGTCGCGGAAGCATGACGGCTCCGGCCCATGCGGATCGGCAAGATAAGGAAGACCATCATGAAGTCGATCGTGTCATTCTGTCTGTTCGCATCCCTTCTCTTCACCGCAGGTGAAGCGTCTGCGGCCCTGGAGCAAGCGTCGCTCCCGCCGCAGCAGGAAGAACGGCTGGTGCCGGCCAATCTCGAGCTCACCTTCAGCGGCCCGGTCGATCTTGCCCGCTCGACTGCCGTCCTGCTGAATGCACAGGGAACGGCGCTTCCCACCGGCAAGCCGTTTCTCTCCGGCCCTGAGGGATCGATCTTCAAGGTTCCGCTCGATCCTGCCATGGCACCCGGCGATTATACCGTCGACTGGCGCGTCCTCTCGATGGACGGCCGCAGTGCCGAAGGCCAATACCGGTTCCGGGTCGATCATTAGCTCGCTGCCTGAAAGCCATTTATAAGATTTTTATATTGACGGCCCTCCGGCCGTCTCGAACCTTTATGGCCTCCGGCTCCATATTGAAACCCGAGAGATCGACCGATCATCTCCACGCCAGAAAGCATGAAAGGCGGCCTTCCCCAGGGAATGGCGCCCTTTGTCTTGTCTGACTCCAACAAGAACAACAGGAGTCACGATCATGATGGATATCATTCTGCTTGGCACCGCGATCCTATTCTTCGCGCTGTGCTTTGCCTACACACGAGCCTGCGACAGGCTTTGACCGGAGAAACGACGATGACCCTCGATTATATCTTGAGCGGTGCCGTGACCGTGTTTCTTACCGTCTACCTCACCTACGCTCTGCTTCGCCCAGAACGCTTTTGAAGAGAATCGGCGCTTCCGGGGTCGCGCATACGTGACCGAGAAGCCGCCGGGTATTGAAAGTTGACCTCCATGACCCTCAACGGATGGCTTCAGATCCTGCTTTATTGCGGGATCGTGCTTACGCTCGTCAAACCGCTCGGCGGCTACATGACGCGTGTCTTCAGCGGCGAGCGCACCTTCCTGTCGCCCGTCCTCGTTCCGATCGAACGGGGACTTTACCGCGCGGCCGGCACCAGCGAAGGCGAGGAGCAGCATTGGACCTCCTATGCCTTCGCCATGCTGCTCTTCAATCTTCTCGGCGTCATCGCGCTTTATGCGCTGCAGCGCTTCCAAGCCGGGCTTCCCTATAATCCGGCCGGCATGGCGACCGTCCCGCCGGAGCTTGCCTTCAACACCGCCGTCAGCTTCGTCACCAATACGAATTGGCAGAACTACGGCGGCGAAAGCACCATGTCCTATCTCACCCAGATGGCCGGCTTCACCGTCCAGAACTTCGTGTCGGCCGCGACCGGCATTGCGATCGCACTCGCCTTCATCCGCGCCTTCTCGCGTGCTTCGGGCAAGGCGATCGGCAATTTCTGGGTCGATATGACGAGGGCGACTCTCTACGTGCTGCTGCCGATCTGCATCGTGCTGACGCTCGTCTATGTCTATCTCGGCGTGCCGCAGACACTCGGAGCCTATGTCAATGCGACGACGCTCGAAGGCGCGCAGCAGACGATCGCCGTCGGCCCCGTCGCCTCGCAGCTTGCGATCAAGATGCTCGGCACCAATGGCGGCGGCTTCTTCAACGCCAATTCCGCTCATCCGTTCGAAAACCCCGATGCGATCTCCAACCTCATCCAGATGGTCTCGATCTTCGCGATCGGTGCGGCGCTGACCAATGTCTTCGGCCGTATGGTCGGCAATCAGCGCCAGGGCTGGGCAATCCTCGCCACGATGGGCGTGCTGTTCCTCGCCGGCGTCGTTGTCACCTATTGGGCGGAAGCGGCCGGCAACCCGCTGATGCACGCCTTCGGTCTTGGCGGTGGCAACATGGAGGGCAAGGAAGTCCGCTTCGGCGTCGCCCTCTCCTCGCTCTTTGCCGTCATCACTACCGCCGCCTCCTGCGGCGCGGTCAACGCCATGCACGGGTCGTTCACCGCGCTTGGCGGCCTCATTCCGCTGATCAACATGCAACTCGGCGAGATCATCGTCGGCGGGGTCGGTGCGGGCTTCTACGGCATCCTGCTGTTCATCATCGTCGCCGTCTTCGTCGCCGGCCTGATGGTCGGCCGCACGCCGGAATATCTCGGCAAGAAGATCGAGGCGAAGGAAATGAAGATGGCTGTCCTCGCCATCCTCTGCCTGCCGCTCGTCATGCTGGTTTTCACCGCGATCGCCACGGTGCTGCCCTCCGCCGTCGCCTCGATCGGCACCGCCGGCCCGCACGGCTTCTCCGAAATCCTCTATGCCTATACCTCGGCTGCGGCCAATAACGGCTCGGCTTTCGGCGGACTGACGGGCAACACGCCCTGGTACAACGTGACGCTCGGCATCGGCATGCTCGCCGGCCGCTTCCTGGTCATCATCCCGGCGCTTGCCATCGCCGGTTCGCTGATCGGCAAGAAGACGGTCCCGGCCTCGGCAGGCACCTTCCCGACGGACGGCCCGCTCTTCGTCGGTCTGCTCGTCGGCACCATCCTGATCGTCGGCGGCCTGACCTTCTTCCCGGCCTTAGCACTCGGCCCCATCGTCGAGCACCTGGTCATGATCGCCGGGCAAACCTTCTGAGGCGATGCCATGACCCTGCGTCACAGGTTTCGTCCACCATCCTCGTTTCAAAGCTGGAGTCTCTTATGAGCCAGGCAAAATCCGCGAGTATCGTCGATAGTCGCATCCTCATTCCGGCCGTGGGCGCCGCCTTCAAGAAGCTCGACCCGCGCGCACTTGCCAGAAATCCGGTCATGTTCGTCGTGGCCACGGTCTCGGTGCTGACCACCGTGCTTTTCCTGCGCGACCTCGCAGCCGGCAACGGCAATCTCGGCTTCTCCTTCCAGATCAATCTCTGGCTATGGTTTACCGTGCTCTTTGCCAATTTCGCCGAAGCCGTCGCCGAAGGCCGCGGCAAGGCGCAGGCGGATTCGCTGCGCAAGGCCCGCACCGAAACCCAAGCCAAGCTGCTCGCCACCAACAATGGCAGCGACTACCGCATGGTGCCGGGCACCAGTCTCAAGGTCGGCGACGTCGTGCTGGTCGAGGCCGGCGATATCATACCTTCGGACGGCGAGGTCATCGAAGGGGTGGCCTCCGTCAACGAGGCGGCAATTACCGGCGAATCCGCCCCGGTCATCCGCGAATCCGGCGGCGACCGCTCGGCGGTCACCGGCGGCACCCAGGTGCTGTCCGACTGGATCCGCGTCCGCATCACCGCAGCCGCCGGCTCGACCTTCATAGACCGGATGATCGCGCTGGTCGAAGGTGCGGAGCGCCAGAAGACGCCGAACGAGATCGCGCTTAACATATTGCTGGCCGGCATGACGCTGATCTTCGTGCTCGCCACCGCGACGATCCCGAGCTTTGCCATCTATGCCGGCGGCTCGATCCCGATCATCGTTCTCGTCGCCCTCTTCGTCACCCTGATCCCGACGACGATCGGTGCGCTGCTGTCGGCGATCGGCATTGCCGGCATGGACCGTCTCGTCCGCTTCAACGTGCTCGCCATGTCCGGCCGCGCCGTCGAAGCTGCCGGTGACGTCGACACGCTGCTGCTCGACAAAACCGGCACGATCACGCTCGGCAACCGCCAGGCGACGAGCTTCCGCCCGGTTCGCGGCGTTTCCGAACAGGATCTCGCCGACGCCGCCCAGCTTGCCTCGCTGGCCGACGAAACGCCTGAAGGACGCTCCATCGTCGTGCTCGCCAAAGAGCAATATGCGATCCGCGGCCGTGACATGGCGAGCCTCAAGGCCACCTTCGTGCCCTTCACCGCCCAGAGTCGCATGAGCGGCGTCGACCTCGAGGGCGCTTCGATCCGCAAGGGGGCAGTCGACGCCGTGCTGACCTATGTCAACGGCGACGCCCCTTCGAAGAACGGCAGCGAGGTCGTGCGCGAACTGCAGTTGCTCGCCGACGAGGTCGCCAAATCGGGCGGCACGCCGCTCGCCGTTGCCCGCGACGGCCGGCTGCTCGGCGTCATCCAGCTGAAGGATATCGTCAAGGGCGGCATCCGGGAGCGCTTCACGGAGCTGCGCCGCATGGGCATCCGCACCGTGATGATCACAGGCGACAATCCACTGACGGCCGCGGCCATCGCTGCCGAAGCCGGCGTCGACGATTTCCTCGCCCAGGCGACGCCGGAGATGAAGCTGGCGCTGATGCGCGAGGAGCAGGCCAAGGGCAAGCTCGTCGCCATGTGCGGCGACGGCACCAACGATGCGCCGGCGCTTGCCCAGGCCGATGTCGGCGTCGCCATGAACACCGGCACGGTCGCCGCTCGCGAGGCCGGCAACATGGTCGACCTCGATAGCGACCCGACGAAGCTTATCGAGATCGTCGAGATCGGCAAGCAGCTCCTGATGACGCGCGGCGCGCTGACGACCTTTTCGATCGCCAACGACATCGCCAAATATTTCGCCATCATCCCGGCGATGTTCCTGACCTTTTACCCTCAACTCGGCGTGCTCAACATCATGGGGCTTTCGACGCCGCAAAGCGCCATCCTCTCGGCAATCATCTTCAACGCGCTTGTTATCGTCGCGCTGATCCCGTTGTCGCTGAAGGGCGTGCGCTACCGTCCGATCGGCGCCGGCGCGCTTCTGTCGCGCAACCTTCTGATCTACGGCCTCGGCGGCATCATCGTCCCCTTCATCGGCATCAAAGCGATCGACCTGGCCGTCGCAGCCCTCGGCCTCGCTTAAAGGAGCAGGAACAATGTTGAAAGAACTTCGCCCGGCCGTCGTCATGATCGTCGCCACCACCGCGATCACCGGCCTTCTCTACCCCCTCGCCATGACCGGGGCGGCCCAGGCCCTCTTTCCCGCCCAGGCAAACGGCAGCCTGGTCGAGAAGAACGGCCAGGTGATCGGCTCGACACTGATCGGCCAGGCCTTCACCTCAGACAAGTATTTCCACGGCCGTCCCTCGGCTGCCGGCGACGGCTATAATGCCGCCGCCTCCAGCGGCTCGAACCTCGGCCCGACCAGCCAGAAACTGATCGATCGCGTCAAGGGCGACTACGAGGCCTACAAGGCGACGAACCCCAATGCCGAGGTGCCCGCCGACCTCGTCACCGCATCGGGCAGCGGCCTCGATCCCGACATTTCGCCCGACGCCGCCTACTTCCAGGTGGCCCGCGTGGCCAAGGCGCGTGGCGTGGATGAGGCCAAGGTAAAGACGCTGGTCGACGGCGCCGTTCACGACCGCGAACTCGGCCTTCTCGGCGAACCCACCGTCAATGTTCTGGCGTTGAACCAGAGCCTTGATGCTTCTATGACTGAGTGAGTTTCGTTGGCTGGGTGCCGCCTTCTCTTCCCTCATCCCTGTGCTTGTCACAGGGATCCAGCAGCGTCGCGTCTGCGACGCGGGATACTTCCTTTCACGCGAAGGACTTCGCGTGGCTGGATTCCTGTGACGAGCACGGGAATGAGGGAGCAGTAGGCGTAGCGCCCGTCCTCAAGCACAGGCATTGGCAGAAAGACCACACGCATGCCAGACGACAACCGCGACCAGGCCGGCAGGCCATCGCCCGATGCGCTGCTCGAAAAAGCCCGGGCGGAAACGCGCGGCCGTCTGAAGATCTTCTTAGGCGCCGCCCCTGGCGTCGGCAAGACCTATGAGATGCTCCTCTCCGGCCGCGCCAAGATCGCCGATGGCTTCGATGTCGTCATCGGCGTCGTCGAGACCCACGGCCGCAAGGAGACCGAGGCGTTGCTCGCCGGCTTCGAGATCATCCCCCGCGTCGAAATCGACTATAAGGGAAGGCTGCTCGAGGAGATGGATCTCGACGGCATCCTCGCCCGCAGGCCAGATCTCGTGCTGGTCGACGAACTCGCCCATACCAATGCCGAGGGCAGCCGCCATCCGAAGCGCTACCTCGACGTCAAGGAGCTGCTCGACCGCGGCATCGACGTCTATTCAACGCTGAACATCCAACATGTCGAGAGCCTGAACGACGTCGTCTCGCAGATCACCCGCATCCGGGTGCGGGAGACGGTGCCGGACTCGATCATCGACCTTGCCGACGACGTCGAGATCATCGACCTGACACCGGACGACCTCATCAAGCGCCTGCATGACGGCAAGGTCTACATGCCGCGCACCGCCGAGCGGGCGCTGACCAACTATTTCACGCCCGGCAATCTGACGGCGCTGAGGGAGCTTGCGCTGCGCAAGACCGCCCAGCGTGTCGACGATCAGCTGCTCACCCATATGCAGGCCCACGCCATATCAGGCCCCTGGGCGGCGGGCGAACGCGTCCTCGTCTCGGTCGATCATCACCCGCGGTCGGCCTCGCTGGTGCGTTACGCCTCTCGCATGGCCTCGCGGCTGCGGGCGCCCTGGGCGGCCGTCTATGTCGAGACCAACCGCTCGATCAACCTCAGCGAAGCCGAGCGCGATACGATCGCCTCGACGCTGCGGCTTGCCGAGCAGCTCGGCGGCGAGGCCATCACCATCCCCGGCCGTGAGGTGGCCGACGAACTCGTCCGCCACGCCAGCGCCAACAATGTCACCCATATCGTCATCGGCGCGCCGAAGAAGCCGACCTGGCGCGACTGGTGGGGCCGCTCGATCACCGACGAGCTGATCCGCAAGGCCGGCGAGATCAGCGTCCACGTCATCTCTGGCACCGAGAAGGACGGGACCACCGCGCGCGGCGTCAAGGCGGCCGCCACCGCGCCGCAGCTGGATTTGCGGGCTTATCTGCTGGCAACCGTCTATGTCGCGATCGCGCTCGGCGTCAGCATCGTGCTCGACCAGGTCCTCGACGTGCGCAACCTCGCCCTGGTCTTCCTGATGGCGGTGCTGACCTCGGCCGTGCTGCATGGGCTGCGGCCCGCGCTTTACAGCTGCATCCTCAGCGCGCTGTCCTTCAACTTTTTCTTCCTGCCGCCACGCTACACGCTGACGATCAGCGATCCGGAAAGCGTGCTTGCCCTGTTCTTCTTTTTGGGCGTCGCCATCATCGCCAGCAATCTGACCGCGAGCGTGCAGCGTCAGGCCGCCGCCGCTCGGCAGCGGGCGCGAACGACCGAGGATCTCTATCTCTTCTCGAAGAAGCTCGCCGGCACCGGCACGCTCGACGACGTGCTCTGGGCAACCGCCTTCCAGCTCGCCTCGATGCTGAAGGTCCGCGTCGTGCTGCTCTTGCCTGAGGAGGGTAGCATCGCCGTCAAGGCCGGATATCCGCCCGACGACACGCTCGACGATGCCGATATCGCCGCCGCCCGCTGGGCCTGGGAGCACAATCACGCCGCCGGCCGCGGCGCCGACACGTTGCCCGGCGCCAAGCGCCTTTACGTGCCGCTGAGAACCGGCCGCACCGCCGTCGGCGTCATCGGCCTCGACAGCGACCGACGCGACGGGCCGCTGCTGACGCCCGAGCAGCAGCGGCTGCTCGACGCGCTGGCCGACCAGGCGGCGCTTGCCATCGAACGCGTCCAGCTCGTCGCCGATGTCGACCGGGCGAGGCTCGCGGCCGAAGCCGACCGGCTGCGTTCGGCGCTGCTCACGTCGATCTCGCATGACCTGAAGACCCCGCTTGCCGCCATCCTCGGCGCCGCCGGCACGCTGCGCGATTATTTCACCTCGATGCCGGAGGAAGATCGCAGCGACCTGCTTTCCACCGTCGTCGACGAATCCGAGCGGCTCAACCGTTTCATCGCCAATCTGCTCGACATGACCAAGATCGAATCCGGCGCGATGGAGCCGAACGGCGCGCTGCATTATGCCGGCGATATCGTCGGCAGCGCACTGCGTCGCGCCGCAAAGATGCTCGAACGGCACAGAACCGAGACGAGCATTCCAGCCGACCTGCCGATGGTGCGCGTCGATCCGGTGCTGTTCGAGCAGGTGATCTTCAACCTGCTCGACAATGCCGCGAAATACGCGCCCGAAGGATCGGTGATCCATATCGGCGGCTGGGCCGATGCCGACAATGTCGTTGTGCAGGTCTCCGACGAAGGCCCGGGCATCCCGCCGGCCGATCTTACCCGTGTCTTCGACACCTTCTACCGGGTGCGCAAGGGCGATCAGGTGCGCGCCGGCACCGGGCTTGGCCTTTCCATCTGCCGCGGCTTCATCGAGGCGATGGGCGGCACGATCGCGGCCGGCAACCGGACGGGTCGCCCCGGCGCCGTCTTTACCATCCGCCTGCCGAAGCCCAACGACATTCCGAAACTGGATGAACTCAAATGACCGGTTCAGCCGTCAAAATCCTCGTCGTCGACGACGAGCCGCCGATCCGCAAACTGCTCCGCGTCGGCCTGAACGCCCAAGGTTACGAGGTGCAGGAAGCGGCAAATGCCGCCAGCGCCCGTCAGTCGGTCGCCGACAGCCTGCCCGATCTTATCGTGCTCGACCTCGGCCTGCCCGACATATCTGGCCACGACCTCTTAAAGGCGTGGCGCGATGATGGGCTATCCGTGCCCATCGTCATCCTCTCCAGCCGCACCGACGAGGCCGGCATCGTCACGGCGCTGGAAAGCGGCGCCGACGATTACGTGACCAAGCCTTTCGGCGTCAACGAACTCGGCGCCCGCATCCGCGTAGCGCTGCGCCACCGCCTGCAGCAGCAAGGGGAAAAGGCAATCTTCCAGACGGGCGGGCTGTCGATCGACCTCGTCAAGCGCATCGTCAAGGTCGACGGCCAGGACATAAAACTGTCGCCAAAGGAATACGACATCCTGCGGGTGCTCGCCCAGCACGCCGGCAAGGTGCTGACCCACCAGTTTCTCTTAAAGCAGGTATGGGGGCCGGCGGCGGATGTGCAATATCTGCGCGTCTACATCAGGCAGCTGCGGCAAAAAGTCGAACAGATTCCCGACCAGCCGCACTATATCACCACCGAGACCGGCGTCGGCTACCGGCTCAGGGAACCGGACTGACCGCCCTTGCCTCCCGCTGCCCGAACAGTATTGAGAATGACATGAACCTTCCCAACATCATCCGGCCGGAACACACCTTCATCGGCGTGCCGGCGCCGACCAAATGGCGCGCGCTGCAGGGGATAGCGGAGAAGGCCGGCAAGGCTTTCTCGGTCGACGGCCAGACCATCCTGAAAGCGCTTGAAGCGCGCGAGAAGCTCGGCTCCACAGGGATCGGCAACGGTATCGCCATTCCGCATGCGGCGATCGACGGCATGACGAGCCCGCGCGGCCTGCTCCTCCGCTTCGCCCAGCCGCTGGATTTCGAGGCGATCGACGATATCCCGACCGATATCGCGGTCGTGCTGCTTTTCGGGGAGAACAATCGCGGCGAATATCTGAACGTCTTGTCCGCCATCGCCCGGCGGCTGCAATCGGACGGCGTGCTCGCCGCCATGCGCAAGGCAAGGACGGTCGACGAATTTTATTCCGATTTCATCGCCGACTCCAGGGTATGAAAAAGGCGCGGCCCAAGGGTCGCGCCTCCTCGTCTGCAATCAGGCAATCTTAGAAATCGCGCTGGAAGCGCAGGAAGCCGAACACTTCGTCGTCGCCTTCGTCCTCATCGTGATATTGCACGCTGAGCTTCGTACGGAGATCGTCGACGATGCGATAGTCGATCGTGACGCCAGTCGTGTAGGCGCTGCCGCCTGTGAAGCCATTGCCGTCAGCTTCGAGAGCGATGTTTTCGAAGTACTGGAAGCCGGGGGTAACCGACCACTTATCGTTGATCTTCAAGGCGTATTCTGCTGCGATCGTCCATTCGGACTCTTCGTAGTAGTAGTTGGCGCCGCTTGCCCAAACGCCGGCAATGCCGAGCGTGCCCGGGCCGATGTCGGCATAGACGATACCGCGGACGGCGACTTCGCTGGTGTCGGTGTCATAACCGGCAAGCAGGTAAGCGCTGACGGCGCCGGCCTTGTAGGAAACCTGGCCTGCGACACCGAAGTTGTTCGGGCCTTCGCCCGGCTTGGTGGCATAGTCTTCTTCCAGCTCGTCGACCGAGAGACCGGCAGCGAAAGCGCCGTTCTCGTACTGATAGCGGATCGAGTTGTGGGTGGTCTCGTTGCTGGCGAGCGTATCGGTCTCGCCGCTCATGTCGTCATCCCACCAGCTGTAGAGCTTACCGACGCGGAAACCGGCGATGTCGATATAGCCTTCATCCAGCAGAGCTTCCTGATCGGAGGCATTGTCGGCATTGTAACGCAGCGTGATGACGCCGGTCAGCGTGCCGTACTCGGTGTCGTTCTTGGCCTGGAAGGTGACCTGACCGCGAGTCCAGAAGTTTACGTCGGAATCGCCGGAGATTTGGTCGCCGAAGCGCACTTCGGTACGGATGTAGCCGCCGACCGAAAGGCATGTTTCCGTCCCCGGAATATAAAAATAGCCGGTTCCGTAGGCGTCGCAAACGCGAACATATTCCACGGGCTCGGGTTCCGCCGCCACGATGGCGTCGGCTGCGCGGGCTCCGGAGGCCGCGGCAAGGGCGGCAACGGAGGCAAAAAGGATAGTTCTGATATTCATTTTGAATGGCCCTAACAGGTTTGGAATGCGAGGCACATTTCAAGGGATGCCCCCGCGTAGCGGCCGGAAAAAACGGACGCACGGTGGCCATATAGGAATCCGCAAGTGTCATCGCGGCAAAATCTGGGCAAAAATCAGCGCCACCATGGCGCTTTCGTGGAGGAACTGTGGCCAAAAAAGCACGGTCGCTCGAGTGACGGCGGGCGGCATAAATTGGCCGCGGCCAACTTCGGCACGTCCATTTCAAAATCACCCCTCAAATGGAATGACATTCTACCAGCAGGGCCCGTGCCGGAAGAACCTTCGTTTCATTATACGACTGACTTGATAGAGTTAAGACAGATAACAGGAGGGTTCCCATGCAGACACAACGGCTCACCCGGCTCATCGCAGCCGCGGTCATGGCAGGCAGCTTCGCGATCGGGAGCATCGCTCCGGCTTTCGCGGATCAGACGTTGCTTAACGTTTCCTATGATCCGACGCGCGAATTGTACAAGGATTTCAACGCCGCATTTGCTGCGAAGTGGAAAAAGGACAACGGTGAAGCCGTCACGATCCAGGCCTCGCATGGCGGTTCCGGCGCCCAGGCCCGCTCGGTCATCGACGGTCTCGACGCCGATGTCGTGACGCTTGCCCTCGAAGGCGATATCGACGCCATCGCCAAGGCCACCGGCAAGATCCCGGCCGACTGGAAGACGAAATTCCCCAACAATTCGACGCCTTATACATCGACGATCGTCTTCCTCGTCCGCAAGGGCAACCCGAAGGGCATCAAGGATTGGGGCGACCTGGTCAAGGACGACGTGCAGGTGATCACACCGAACCCGAAGACCTCGGGCGGCGCCCGCTGGAACTTCCTCGCCGCTTGGGCATGGGCCAAGCAGGCGAATGGCGGCGACGAAGCCAAGGCGCAGGATTATGTCGCCAAGCTCCTGCAGCATGTACCGGTTCTCGATACCGGCGCGCGCGGCGCCACGACCACCTTCGTCCAGCGCGGCCTCGGCGACGTGCTGCTTGCCTGGGAAAACGAAGCCTATCTCTCGCTCGAAGAACTCGGTCCAGACCAGTTCGAGATCGTGACGCCAACCTTCTCCATCCGTGCCGACCCGCCGGTCGCCGTCGTCGACGGCAATGTCGACAAGAAGGGCACGCGCAAGGTCGCCGAAGCCTATCTCAATTACCTCTATTCTGACGAAGGCCAGAAGATCGCCGCCAAGCATTATTACCGGCCGATCAAGCCGGAAGCCGCCGATCCCGCCGATATCGCCCGCTTCCCGAAGCTGACGCTCGCGACCATCGAAGACTTCGGCGGCTGGAAAGAAGCGCAGCCGAAATTCTTCGGCGACGGCGGGGTATTTGACCAGATCTACAAGCCGGCCCAATAATAGACTTCATGAAAGCACATAGCCCCACGCGGTGGCGGTTCAGACGGCCGAGCGTCATTCCGGGTTTCGGAATGGCGCTCGGCTTTACCTTGACCTGGCTCACCCTTCTGATTCTCATCCCGCTCTCGGGCCTTGCAGTCCGCTCGAGCGCGCTCGGCTGGGAGAAATTCTGGTCGATCGCGCTCGATCCGCGCACGCTGAACGCGCTGCGCATCAGCTTCGGCAGCGCCTTCATCGCCGCGATCGTCAATGCCGTCTTCGGCATCCTGCTTGCCTGGGTGCTGGTGCGCTACCGCTTTCCCGGCAAGCGCATCATCGACGCCATGGTCGATCTGCCGTTCGCGCTGCCGACCGCCGTTGCCGGCATCGCGCTGACGACGCTCTATGCGCCGAACGGCTGGATCGGCCAGTTCCTGACGCCGCTCGGCATCAAGATCGCCTTCACGCCGGCCGGCATCGTCGTCGCGCTGATCTTCGTCGGCCTGCCCTTCGTGGTGCGCACCGTGCAGCCGGTGATGGAAGAAATCGACAAGGAAGTGGAAGAGGCCGCAGCAACGCTCGGCGCCAACCGCTTCCAGACGATTTTCCGTGTGCTGCTGCCGGGGCTGGCGCCCGCCGTGCTCACCGGCTTTGCGCTCGCCTTTGCCCGCGGCGTTGGCGAATACGGCTCGGTCATCTTCATCGCCGGCAACCTGCCGTTCAAATCGGAGATCGCGCCGCTTTTGATCATCATCAAGCTGGAAGAGTATAATTATGCGGCGGCGACCGGCATCGCGGCGATCATGCTGATCATCTCGTTCGCCATGCTGCTCGTCATCAACCTCATCCAGAGCTGGAGCAGGCGGAGGTACGGCTATGGCGCTTGATACAACCGCTCGACCGGTGAAGCTGCGTTCGGTCACCACCGAAAACCGCATCGCGCGCTTCACGCTGATCATCGTCTCACTGGTCTTCCTGCTGCTGATCCTGCTGCTGCCGCTGGCCGCCGTCTTCGTCGAGGCCTTCCGCAAGGGTGCCGGCCCCTTCATCGAGGCGCTCGGTGATGCTGAAACCTTCTCGGCGATCCGCCTGACGCTGATCGTTGCCGGGGTCAGCGTTCCCCTTAACCTCATCTTCGGGGTTGCCGCCGCCTGGGCGATCGCCAAGTTCGAGTTCAAGGGCAAGGCTTTCCTGACGACGCTGATCGACCTGCCCTTCTCGGTTTCGCCCGTCATATCGGGCCTGGTCTTCGTGCTGTTATTCGGCGCCAATACGTGGCTCGGCCAATGGCTCAGCGCCCACGACATCAAGATCCTGTTTGCGGTGCCGGGCCTGATCCTCGCCACCATGTTCGTCACCTTTCCCTTCGTCGCCCGCGAGCTGATCCCGCTGATGCAGGAACAGGGAACCGCCGACGAAGAGGCAGCCCTTTCGCTTGGCGCCAGCGGCTGGCAGACCTTCTGGCACGTGACGCTGCCGAACATCAAATGGGGCCTGCTCTACGGGGTGCTGCTCTGCAACGCCCGCGCCATGGGCGAATTCGGCGCCGTTTCGGTGGTGTCGGGCCACATCCGCGGCCAGACGAACACCATGCCGCTGCAGGTGGAGATCCTCTATAACGAGTATAATTTCACCGGCGCTTTTGCCGTCGCCACGCTCTTGGCCTTGCTGGCGCTCGTCACTCTTGTTTTGAAGACGCTGCTGGAAATGCGCTATAGCGCTGAAATCTCCGCCAGCCGGCGGCACTGAAGGATTGGGAATGGAAGTACGCGTTCAAAACATCCGCAAGGAATTCGATCGTTTTCCGGCGCTGCACGATGTCTCGCTCGGCATCCGCTCCGGCGAGCTGATCGCCCTGCTCGGCCCGTCGGGCTCCGGCAAGACGACGTTGCTGCGCCTGATCGCCGGCCTCGAAAGTCCGACGGAGGGGCAGATCTTCTTCGGCGACGAAGATGCCTCGAAGAAATCAGTGCAGCAGCGCAATATCGGCTTCGTCTTCCAGCATTATGCCCTGTTCCGCTACATGACGGTGCTCGACAACGTCTCCTTCGGCTTGAGAGTCAGAAACAGCGCGCGGCGGCCGGCCAAGGCTGATATCCGCAAGCGAGCGCTGGAACTGCTCGAGCTCGTGCAGCTCTCCGGTCTTGAAAAACGCTACCCGGCGCAGCTTTCCGGCGGCCAGCGCCAGCGTGTGGCGCTCGCCCGCGCGATGGCCGTCGAGCCGAACGTGCTGCTGCTCGACGAGCCCTTCGGGGCGCTCGACGCCCAGGTGCGCAAGGACCTGCGCAAATGGCTGCGCGAGATCCACGACCGCACCGGCCACACCACCGTCTTCGTCACCCATGACCAGGATGAGGCGCTGGAGCTTGCCGATCGCGTCGTCGTCATGAGCCAGGGTGCGATCGAGCAGGTCGGCACGCCGGATGAGGTTTACGACAATCCGAACTCGCCCTTCGTCTTTGGCTTCATCGGCCAGTCGAACTGCCTGCAGGTGGAAATCTCAGATGGCGATATTCGCTTCGAAGGCCGGTCGCTCGGCCTCAATGCCGAGGGCGAGCCGGACGGCATGGCGCAGCTCTATTTCCGCCCGCATGACGTGCGGCTCTGCGAATCAGCGGAAAACTGCATCGCCGGCCAGCCGGTTTCCAGCCGCCGCGTCGCCGGCACCCGCCACATCGAACTGGATATCGGCAATGACCGCCCGCATATCGAGATCGAGCTGCCGCCGAGCGAGGCCGACAGGCTCGACCGCCACCGCGTGGCCTTCAAGCCGACCCGCTGGAAGCTGTTCCGCAGCTGAGGGGGTGTTGTCACGGCCCGACTCCTTGCAGGACTCTCATTTGGCGAGAGGCCCTTTGGCTTTTTGTGATCTATGGTTGTTTGTATTTTTGTCACATGACGAGTAAAAGATTTTCACGTTAATAAGTAGGACTAATCCCACAGGAGGCACCTTGCGTTGAGGGCGGAGATTTCCTTTGGAATATCCCTGATCGGGATTTTGTTCGTAGGGCTGGCGGCTACAGGCTGCACGACGACACCGAAACCGGCGGCAACGGCGGCGAAGACAAAGCAACCGGCGAAAGTTACCTTCAACTACACGAACAAGGACCGCGACTGCCTGCAGCGTGCGATGTATTTCGAATCGCAGCACTCCGATGAGGACGGCTATATGGCTGTCGGAACCGTGGTCATGAACCGGCTGACGTCAGGCGCCTATCCGCCGTCGATCTGCGGCGTCGTCGCCCAGGAAAAGCAGTTTGCGCCGGGCGTGATGACGCGCGAAGTCAAGCCGCAGGCCGAAACCGAGCTGGCGACCGCCGCCGATGCGATCCTCAAAGGCGCCCGTCATCCCGCGGTCAAGGATGCGATGTTCTTCCACACCGACGGGCTGAAATTCCCTTACAACAACATGCATTATGTGGCGGTCGCCGGCGGCAACGCCTTCTACGAGAAGCGCGGCGCCGATGGCATGCTGCAAACGCCGCCGCCGCTGCCCGCCTATGAGGTGGCGATGAACTATGTGCCGGGAGAAAGCATGCTGCCGCCGCAGTTCGAGGCTTTGATCCCCTCGGCCGTTCCGGTTCCGCTTCCGGCGCCGGATCCGATGCCGACGGCGAGCACGATGTCCCCGATCAATGCGGCGCCCACGGCCGCCCATATGGCGCCCATCGCAAATCCCATGCCGATGCAGATCACGGCGCCGGTGACCGCGCCGGAAACTTCGATCGAACCGGACCCGGGAATGCGGATCGCGATCCCCATCCCCCGCCCCGCCTATGACAGCGTCATGCTGCGCGGCAGCGTCGCGGCGAACGGCGGCTAAGCCCGTCGTTCTTCCGGTTGTGGGTTAAATTGCAGGGCGCTCACGCGCGGTCTTCCCACACCTTGGCGAGTTCCACGATCGTCTTAACTGCCTTTTCCATATCCTGCCGGCTGACCCACTCGAGCGGCGAGTGGAAGGCATGGCCGCCGGCGAAGATGTTCGGGCATGGCAGTCCCATGAAGGAAAGGCGTGAGCCGTCCGTGCCGCCGCGGATGCTGCCGCGCACCGGCGTCATGCCGGCACGGCGCACGGCTTCGATGGCGTTGTCGACGATCTCCGGGTGCCGGTCGAGCACCACCTTCATGTTGCGATACTGTTCCTTGACCTGAAAATGATAGGTCGAGCCGGGATAGCCCGCCATGACCTCCTTGACGATGGCTTCGAGCATCGTTTCCTTTTCCACCAGTCCCTTGTCGGTGAAGTCGCGGATGATGAGGCTGAGCGAGGCCTTTTCCATCGAGCCGGTCACGCCGGTGGGATGGATGAACCCCTGCTTGCTCTCGGTGGTCTCCGGCGCCATCTCCTTCGGCAGCCGGTCGATGATGGCGCCGGCAATCTTGATGGCGTTTTCCATGCGGTCCTTGGCAAAGCCCGGATGAATAGCCACGCCTGAAATAGCGATCTCGACGCCATCGGCCGAGAAAGTCTCGTCCTCGATATGGCCGGCCGTCTCGCCGTCCATGGTATAGGCGAAGTCGGCACCGAGTTTCCTCAGGTCAACCTTGTTGACGCCGCGACCGACTTCCTCGTCGGGCGTGAACAGGATCTTGATCGTCCCGTGGCGGATCTCGGGATTGTCGATCAGGAACTGCGCGGCAGTCACGATTTCCGCCAGCCCCGCCTTGTCGTCGGCGCCGAGCAGGGTCGTGCCATCGGTGGTGACGATATCGTTGCCGATCTGGTTATTCAGCTCGGGATGCTCGGAAACGCGGATCACCCGGCTCGAATCGCCGGCAAGTTCGATGTCCCCGCCGGCATAGTTGCGGATGATCTGCGGCTTGACACCCGTGCCGCTGAAATCGGGCGCGGTATCCATATGCGAGCAGAAGCAGATGACCGGCACCGCCTTGTCGCTATTTCCAGGAATGGTCGCATAGACATAACCGTGTTCATCGAGATGCGCGTCGGCCAGCCCAATCTTCAGCAGTTCATCGACCAGCACCCGGCCGAGATCCTTCTGCTTTTCGGTGGTCGGCTGCGTCGACGAGGCAGGATCGGATTGCGTGTCGATAACGACATAACGGAGAAAGCGGTCGAGAACAGTGTCGGTCATGGCATCCAATCCAGCAAATCACCTGGTTGATATAATCCTCACGGACGATGCGGCAAAAGGTTTTTCCGCTCGCAATGCGTGAGGATTGACCTGATCAATCGACGCGTAGCCCCTCGTCGTCGAACACATGCAGGTACTGCGCCGGGAAAGCCACATTGACCTTCGGGCCTGCCTTCAGCGCTTCGCGATCGAGCGTGAAGATCTTGAACGGCAGGCCGTGCAGGGCAAGATGCAGGATGATGCCGAAGCCGGTGGGTTCGACGAGTTCGACATCGGTGGCAAGGCCCGCCCCGTCATTCGTCATCAGCACATGCTCCGGCCGAATGCCGAGCGTAACCTTGGCACCATCTTCAAGGGGCAGCGGCTTTGCCAGCGGAACGATCGTTCCGTCCTGCAGCTTGACGCCGCCGTCGACATAGCTCGCATCGAGAAAATTCATCCCCGGCGAGCCGATGAAGCCCGCGACGAACAGATTGGCGGGGTGATCGTAGAGTTCGAGCGGACTGCCGACCTGCTGCACCACGCCGCCGTGCATGGCGACGATCCGGTCCGCCAGCGTCATTGCCTCGATCTGGTCATGGGTCACGTAGATCGAGGTCGCCTTCAGGTCGCCGTGCAGCTTCTTGATTTCGGCACGCATCTGTTCGCGCAGGCGCGCATCGAGATTGGACAGCGGCTCGTCGAACAGGAAGGCCTTAGGCTGGCGCACGATGGCGCGGCCCATGGCGACGCGCTGGCGCTGGCCGCCGGAGAGCGCCTTCGGCCGACGTTCAAGCAGCGGATCGAGACCGAGCTTGGAGGCGGCCGCGGAGACGGCACTGGCGATCTTCTCCTTCGCCGTCTTCCGCAGTTTCAGGCTGTAGCTCATATTGCCGGCAACGTTCATATGCGGGTAAAGCGCATAGGACTGGAACACCATGGCGATGTCGCGGTCCTTGGGATGCCGCTCGTTCACCCGGGCGCCGGCAATGCGGATCTCGCCTGATGTGACGTCCTCCAGCCCGGCGATCATCCGCAGCAGCGTGGACTTGCCGCAGCCGGAGGGGCCGACGAGCACGACGAATTCGCCGTCCTTGATCTCGAGGTCGACACCGTGCAGCACCTGCACATGGCCATAGGCTTTGCGGATATTCTGGATATCGATCGATGCCATTTGTTTAACCCTTGACCGCGCCGGCCGTCAGGCCCTGGACGAGATAACGCTGGATGAGCAGGAAGAAGAGGCCGGCCGGAATGAGCGCCATGACGCCCGCCGCCATCATCTGCCCGAAATCCACCGAGAATTTCGAAACGAAGGTGAGAAGCCCGACCGGGAAGGTCGCCGCGTCGTTGCCGTTGATCAGCATCAGCGCAAAGAGCAGTTCGCTCCAGGCGGCGGTGAAGACGAAGCCGAGTGTGGCAGCGATGCCGGGCAGCGTCAGCGGCAGGATGATCTGGCGAAAAGCCGTGAACTGCGTCGCACCGTCGATCATCGCTGCCTCTTCCAAATCCTTGGGGATACCGTCGAAGAAGGACTGCATCAGAAAGGTGGCGAAAGGCACGTTGAAGGCGGTGTAGACGATGACGAGCCCCGTCAGGCTGTTGGTCAGGTGCAAGGGCGACAGGATCTTGAAGATCGGCGCCACCAGCATGACGAGCGGGAACATCTGGGTCAGCAGCATCAGCGCGACGATCCAGTATTTCGCCCGGAAATTGAAACGCGACAATGCGTAGCCGGAAAGCGAGGCGCAGACCGTCACGGTCACCGCCGTCGAGGCCGAGACGATCAGGCTGTTCTTGAAGAAAGTCGGAAAGGCGCTGTGCTGCAGCACGAAGGCATAGTGATCCCATGTCGTGCGCGACGGCCACATGCGCACGCCTTCGCTATAGAGCAGGTCGTTCGGCGTCACCGAGACCTTGAGCAGCCAGAACAGCGGGAAGAGCGCGAAGGCGATATAGCAGAGGATTGCCAGGCGGTGCGCGATGGTGGGGATGGCGGATCGTCTCATCGGCTCAATCCTTGTTCAGCAGCGTCTGCCGTAGCAGGATGATCAGCATCGAATAGGCAAGCAGCAGCACGAGCAGCACCAGCGCGATCGCCGAGGCATAACCGAAATCGAGCCGCTTGAACGCCGTGGTGAAGATGTAGCTTGCGACGATCTGGGTGCGGTCGGCCGGCCCGCCATTGGTCATGACGACGATCAGATCGGCGAAATTTGAGATCCAGACGGTGCGCAAGAGCACGGTGATGGCGATGGTCGGCGCCAGAAACGGCAGGGTGATCGAGCGGAAGCGCTGGAACCATCCGGCGCCGTCGATCGACGCCGCCTCGTAGAGATCGCGCGGGATCGCCTGAAGGGCGGCCAGCAGCGTGATCGCGAAGAACGGAATGCCCCACCAGACATTGGCGACGATCGGCCCCCACATCGCATAATTGGGATCGGAAAGGATATTGCCCGGCTCATGCATCAGGCCGAGCCCGAAGAGCCAATGCGGGATCGGCCCGATGACCGGATTGAACAGCCAGGCCCAGTTGAGGCCGGCAAGAAAGGACGGCACGGCCCAGGGCAGGAAGACCAGCGCCTGCGCAATCGCCCTGCCCGGGAAGGGCTTGTCGAGCAGAAGCGCCAGGATAAGCCCGAAGGTAAACTGCAGGACGACGGAGGCGCCGGTCCACCAGAGCGTATTCCTCAGCGCTCCGTAAAAGGCCGGATCGCCCGCAAGCTCACGGAAATGATCGAGCCCGATGAAGCCGCCGGAAAACGGATTGAGCAGCTGGATATCGCGAAAGGCGTAGGAAACGCCCAATGTCAGCGGCACCAGCATCACCGCAATGATCAGGACCAGCGACGGCGCGCTGTAGAGATAAGGCTGCGAAGCATCGGCAAGACGACGCAGCCATGGCCTGCGGTCACGACGCATGTCGAGCGTATCGGCGGAAATGGTCATCAGATTGCAGTTTCCATCGTCTTACCCGGTTGGGAATTGGTGATGTTTCTGAATGGAGAGACCGGAGCCCCCTCATCCGACCCTTCGGGCCACCTTCTCCCCGCTGGGGAGAAGGGGAATGAGGCGCCGCCACGAGTCTCTTCTTGCCAGCGGGGGTCCGAAGGACGGGTCGAGACCGGCGGCTCGACGTAAGGCGGATGAGGGGGCTTCTGGCTCGAAGCCCCCATCACCCCTTACTTCTTGCTCAGGAACTTCTGCTGCGCCTTGGTCAGATAGTCCGCCCACTGGTCGGCCAGATCCTTCGCCGAGATATCGCCGAGCAGCGCCTGCTGCGAGGTCTTGATAGCCAGCGAATCCTTGAAGAAGGCGAACTCCTCGAGGTAGGTCGGCATCACGGTCGGCACCGTGTTCGGGTCCGCCAGTTCCTCGAACCAGCCCTTGAACTGGTCACCGGCATAGAAGGGGTCCTTCTCGGCGGCCGTATAGGCCGGCAGAGCGCCGATGCGCTTGTTCCACTCGATATTGCCTTCCGGCCCTTCGAGGGTGGCAATCAGCTTCCAGGAGAGATCCTTGTTGCCGCTGGTCGCAAACATCGACCAGCCGCCATAGCCGATCGTCGGGAAGGACTTGCCATCCGGGCCTTTCGGCAGCGGCATGACGCCGAAATCTTCCTTTTTCATCCGTTCGGCAATGGCGATCAGCGCATCCGGATCCTGGTCGAGGAAAGCACAGGTGCCGGAATAGAAGCCGGCGACGACTTCGTTGAAGCCCCAGTTGACGCTGTCCTTCGGCGCATAGCCCTTCTTATAGAGATCGACCATCCATTCGATGCCCTTGGCCCAGCCCGGGCTGTTCATCGTCGAGGTACCGTCTTCGTTGAAGTACTTGTTCGACCCGGCCATCGAGGCGGCAAAAATCATCCAGCCGTTGAGCCCGCCCGCGCCGCCGCGCATGCAGTAGCCGTATTTACCCTGCAGTTTGGAGATCTTTTCCGAAGCGGCGGTGAACTCTTCCAGCGTCTTCGGCGGCGCTGCGACGCCAGCTTCCGAAAGCAGCTTCTTATTGTAGAACATCGCCCTCAAATAGAAGCCGTAGGGCAGCATATAGGCGGTGTTCTTCACGTCGCGGCCAAGTTCGAGCGCGCGCGGCGTCAGCTCCTTGGTGTGCTCCCACTTTGCGAGATAGGGCTCGAGGCTTTCGAGCATGCCGTTATTGGCATAGAGCGACAGCCAGGTATCGGGCATCTCCATCACATCGGGCACGTCGCCGGCCGATACCATGGTCGCGAACTTCTGGAAGGCTTCGTTCCACGGCAGCGAGATGATGTCGACCTTGGTGCCGGGATTGGCGGCCTCGAATTTGCCGACGATCGATTTCAGCGTTTCGGTGCGCTCCGGGCTGGTGATGACTTCGACAAGCTTCAGCGTCGTATCGGCAAAGGCCGTACCCGCCATCATCGAAGCAAAGAGCGTCGAGATTATTAGTTTTTTCATGCTCAGTTCCCCCTTTTAGGTTCTTGGGTTTCAGGATTGCGAGGCGGCGGCGAGCGCCTCCTCGATGTCTCTCCACAGCGCCTCGGTTCCTTCGAGGCCGACATGGAGGCGTACGGATCGCGCATGGATGCCAAAGGTTTGCGCGGAATTCGGCTGTGCCTTCTGCTGCAGCACCACTTCGCCCGGTACGATCAGGCTTTCATGACCGCCCCAGCTTACACCCAATTTGAAGAGCTTGAGGTGGTCGGCGAAGGCGCGGATATCGACGCCGTCGCGGAAGATGAAGGAAAACAGGCCCGAGGTGCCGTTGAGCCCGGCCGGCAGTCGGTTGGCGAGGCCGGGATGGCAGACCGTCTCGACCACTTCGAGCTTCTGCAGGCGCCTGGCGATCTCGAGCGCCGATGCCTCATGCGCCCGCATGCGCAGCGGCAGCGTGCGCAGGCCGCGGATCAACAGCCAGGCATCGAAGGGCGAAAGCTTGCCGCCGAGATAGGGATAGGCCTCGGCCTTGATGCGGGCGATCATTTCCTTCGAGCCGGCAACGATGCCCGCCACCACATCGCTGTGGCCGCCGAGATATTTCGAGGCTGAATGGATGACGAGGTCGACGCCGAGCGTCAGCGGCCGCTGGAAGAACGGGCTTGCCCAGCTGTTGTCGATCATCGAGACGACGCCGTGGCGCTTGGCCAGCGCTGCGAGCGCGCCGACATCATGCGCCTCCATCACCCAGCTCGTCGGGCTTTCCAGGTAGAGGAGCTTGGCGCCGGGCAGTGCCTTGGCGACCGCCTCCTCGTCGCGCCCGTCGACATAGGTCACTTCGATCTTCATCCGTTTCAGGATGGTGCCGAACAGGCGGAAGGCATCGGGATAGACGTGTTTGACGGCAACGATGCGGTCGCCCGGCTCGACGAAGCTGAGCACGGATGAGGAGATCGCCGCCATGCCGCTGGCAAAACCCAGCGCATCCTCGGCACCTTCGAGCTTGGCCAGCATCTCCTCGAAGGCGCGCACCGTCGGGTTCAGCCCGCGCGTATAGGTCGGCCGTACCTTCTCGCCACGATAGACGGTGATCATCTCGTCATAATCGGAAAAGGTGAAAAGCGAGGTCTGGAAGATCGGCGGCACGACGGCGTCGGCGAAATTGCCGTCGTCGTGGGCGGTGATGATGGAGGCAAGATCGAACGGGTCTTCGCCGCTGCTCATTTGGACATTTCCTTGATGTCTTCCTCGACGATGTCGAGGATCTTCAATGTTTCCGCACGCGCCGCCTCGGCATCCCCGGCAGCGATCGCGTTGAAAAGGGTGCGGTGAAAGGGAAAGGACCGGCGGGCGAAATCCTGCCGGTCGAACGGATGTTCCCAGAAGCGCTCGAAGGTCTCGCGCATCTGCTCGAGAAGCTGGCGAAACAGCGGATTGTGGGTGGCGTCGTAAACGGCGAGATGGAAAGCCAGATCCTCCGGCCCCGAGGTGCCCTTCTCCAGATGCACCCGCTCCATCTCGTTGAGCTTTTCCTCGATGACGACAAGATCCTTCGCAGTCCGCCGCCTAGCTGCGACCATGCCCGCCTCGCACTCGATGCCGCGGCGAACCTCCAGTGTCTGCAGCAGCGCATCGCGAAGATGCACCGCATCGAAGGACAGCGGCATATGGATCGTCGCCCGGGACACCGGCTTCAACAGATAGGTGCCGCTGCCCTTGCGCGTCTCGATCACCCCGAGCGCCTGGAAATGGCGGATTGCCTCGCGAATGGTCGAACGCCCGACGGCAAGGGCCGCCATCAGCTCGCGCTCCGCCGGCAGCCGGTCCCCCGCCTGGAGCCGTGCATCCTCGACATAATCCGCCAGCGCATCGGTCACCTGACGCGCGCGGTCCATGGCGGGAAGCGGCCGGATCACCGGCCTGTCGCTAAGCTTTGCCTTCATGGTTCCCCATTTTTCTTGTCAGGCAGTCAGTTCGTCAAATTGGTCTGACATCTTAGCATTTATCAAAGCGCGAAATCCGTCAAGCGATGTTTGGGATAAAGTGGTAGTGGCTTGTTAAGTGACGTAACGGTAGGGCTAACGCCCTTAGCTCGATCAGGCGAATTGGCGAACATTCCGAAAAGGTGTTCCGTCACATCGTCAAAATGGAGGAACCAGCCATGAATAAGCTGTCAGTGCTCGCAGTTATTTCTGTGACGGTTATTGGTCCATCGATATCGTTCGCTAAAGATGAAGGTAAGTTGCCGAAAGGCGCCGTTGAATTGTCCGAGCAGGAAGTCAAAGATCTCTACGTCGGCAATTCGGTCAAATATGATGTCGGAGACGGGTTGGTATACTACACCTGGTCAGCGGATGGGACGTTGAAAGGCGTTAAGGTTGGAAAGAAAAAGGGAGAATACGGTTATGCGGACGGCACGTGGACCGTAACGGGCAATATGTTTTGCTTCAAATCCGACTGGAAGAACAAGGCCGGCGATGTCGTATATGTCTACCAACCGTGCAAAGCGTGGTGGCGTGTGGGTAAACAGAAATGGACCAAAAACGTTTCCGGGGACGATCAATACAACGGCGACATTTATAACAACGAGATAAAGAAGATGTCGAAGGGTGACAAGGTGACGGCAATGTTTGATACAGCAAAAGCGTCGGCCAAATAGCATGACAGCAGCGGTCGGCGGCAACAATGATCGTCAACTTGAAACTCGTCTAATAACTCGACCGCCTGAGCCCTCGAACGACAGCACCGACGGCTTTACCAGTGGCGCTTTCATCGAAGTGTAACCCACGGTGCCCTCATCTTCGCTCTGCCGCCTCCACGTCATCCGCCTTGCCGAGTTGATGGGATAGACGGGTGAAGTGTATGTTGCGGGAAGCAAAAGCCCTGATGACTTGGGTAGCATCACGCCAGGGATTGTGCCTCCAAGCTTGCCATGACCGCTTCAAAGGGTTGTGGCCCAAAGTATAGGCTGTGAAGCATGCGCGACTATGTGAAAAGTGCAGGTTTTCATCGACATATGCGCTTACTGCTGGCCTCCAAATTTCAGGAGCTCGGCTGGGAATCGCAAACGGGCAAATGCAGCTTTGCCCGTGGAAAAAGGGTTTTCTGGCTTCAGATATCCCAATCTTCGAACAGCCTGATCGGCGGCAAATTTACACTCAATGTTTCCGAAGGTTCCGGCGCCGCTGGCGACACAAGGATATTGCGCCACTTGAACGAGGCTGACCGGGCCATTGGCAAGGCTTTGGAAGAGCACATTATCGCCCGCCGTCCCCGGCCTGATCCCGATCCGGACATAGAGGTCGTCGGAGACGGCGGACCTCTCCTGTTAAAACTCGGTGATCTGGCGAAGGCAAATCCAAGACAGTGGGATGGTCCCTCCGACGTCTGGCTGCCCTACTTCAGCAAAAGCGATCTCGACGAATGGGCCGCGTTTTTGTTGCCCCGTCTTGAGCGACTGATTCGGCCGTCTACGCCTGAAATCACCGATCCGATGACGTGGACCAAGCGGTTTGACCGCCTCACGGGTCTGTTTCGCTGGAGATGAGCGGGACGTTCGACCTTGGACCACTGGCGAATGAGTGGTGCCGCCGCATGCACGGAGACCTGACGTCAGCGCTCCATCCTGAACCGAGCATGGCAGGTCGTGCAGGTCTGCAGCATCAAATGGAAAATGTGTTCGGCGGGAAGCGACGAAAGGCTCGCCGCGTTGGTGACTTGGGTTCCGAGCGGTCCGCCGCCCATCGGCTCTCCTGGCCGCATCCGCATGCGGTCGGTCATCGCCCCGGGATTGGCCTGCGCCTGCGCATCGAGTGCGCGCGCATAGACCCGAAGATCCTCGGCGAGGCGGTCGAAGCGGTCGCGCTCCTCGATGATGTCAGGCTTCGCCTCCGACCTTGCATCCTCGACGCCATCGGTGAAATGTCCAGCAAGGATCTCGCCCGACCTCTCGGCAATGGCACCGGCGGCGGCCGCGAATTGCTTCGATGAGTAAGCGTCGGGGTTTCGGAACATCTCGGCTATGGCTTTCGCCGCCGCTGCCATGGCCTTCATGTCGGCCTGTCGGTCGCTGATAATATCCGCCCTCGCCGGTGGAACCAGCGTAGACACGGCGACGATGGCGCCGAAAATGGGGGCCACTCCTGAAATCATCGAGAACCTCGCATGTTGACCAGCCGATCGCACCAAGTCTGGCGAGCTGACCGATCCTCCGATCCTGTCGCAGCGAAGTCGAGCGAAAAGAGGGCGTAATGCCCCTGCACGCGGCGGGCCTCGGTCTTACGGCTGGCAGCGCACGAAGCATTAACTGCGGCAGGATAGTTTGCGGGGAGATCCGGAGGGGATGATGAAAGGCAGCTATTCGACGGCGCAGATAGGCCTTCATTGGCTGATCGCTCTGTTTCTTCCGATCCAGTACCTCACAGGCGGCAGCATCGAACGCACACATCATGCCGCCCATATGGGCGTCACACCTTCGTCGTTCGATCTCTTTCAGCACAACGTCCACAATTACGCCGGCATGCTGATTGGAGTTCTGATGGGCGTCCGGTTGCTTCTGCGCATCAAGACCCCGCCGGCGCCGCAATTGCCGGCCTCGTGGTGGCAGAAGGCCGCGGCCGGCTTTCACCACGCTTTGTACGTGGCAATTCTGATGCAAGCCGGCTTGGGTTTCGTCACCAGCTATCTCTGGTTCGGAACCGCGGCCTACCATGTCGCCCTGGCGAACATCATCCTGGCGATCGTCGCTCTCCACTTCGGCGCCGCGGCGTGGCATACACTTGTCATCAGGGACGAGACGCTTGATCGCATGATCTTTCCCCGCCGCAATCCAACCTCCGAAAAGCTGTAGACTGAGATCCACCGAGTGTCCGGTTGCCGGCGCATGATGCGCTGGCGCCACAGAAATGGCGGGAATCTCTGCCAGTCCTTCGTCGCAATTGATAATGGACGGCGTTCGATGTAATCGACACACTATGGGTCATATGTACCGAATCGCACTGAGCAGACTTCTCCTCCTGGTGCGGCTGGCGATCATCATATCGCTGGCTGGGTACAGCATTTCCAGCGTCGACGCCGCCATGCACGGCCCTGCCCTGCAAGTCGAAAAGACCGTATCGAGTGCCGCGGCCCACGGCGGCCACGACATGGCCGGCGTCTCAAGCCACAAGCACGGGCATGGCGATGCGACCGACAAGGATGGTCCTTCCAAAATCGCCAAACAGGAATGCTGCAAGGATTTTTGCGGCGGCTTCGTGCTTCTGTGCGGGGGCCAAAGCTTAGGCGGCCCGGTCGTCGCCTCGATCCGGCAGTTTAGCGACGACGAGCACGTGCTGGGGGAATTGCCGCTCCTGGATCGCCCACCGAATATCTGATGAGGGATACACCCGCTTGAGCGGGTCCAGTCGGTCGCCTGCCCGCATCCGGGCAAGAGCACCGTAGGCTATCTCTTTTTCGGAATTTCATAATGAAACCCTCGCTTTTCGTGGTGGGGCTGCCGCTTGTCGTCGGCGGCTGCGCATCCACGCTTCCTCCCGACGTGGTGGCGTCTTCCGCCGCGGTCGAAGAGCCGTCCGCGCGCCCGGTCACCTACCGGTCACCAGTTTCGGGCTATGTCACTAGGCAGCCGGTCGATCCCAAGCCGTGGCGCAGACAGAACGATCTCCAGTCTCCTCAGAAGGGAGACGCCTCATGATCGACCTCAGAAGATTCGCCACGATTCTGGCATTCCCGCTGATCTTGAGCGGCTGCGTCACGGGCGCCGAATATTCAAGCAAGCAAGCGGGCTTTGCTTCCGTTGCCGACCAGACGGCGATCGTGACAACGAAGCAGACGGTCTGGATACAGAACCAGAACCAGGCCCGATCGGTCTCCGCTCAGGTCAGAAGCCTGCTCGCCCGAAAGAAGACCCTTGATGTCGAGACTGCCGTTCAGATCGCCCTGCTCAACAACAAGGGCCTCCAGGCCGCCTATGCCGATCTCGGTGACAGCGCCGCCGACGCCTGGCAGTCGACAATGCTCGTCAACCCGACCGTCTCCATTGGCACAACGGGAATGGGCACGCCGGAGGTGGAGGCGTTCAGGACCATCGAAGGGATGATCACGACGAATATCCTAGCGCTCGCGACCAGGAACCGGGACGTGGCAATCGTTGACACCCGCTTCCGGCAGGCGCAACTGACCGCAGCCGTAAAGACGCTTCAGCTTGCCGCCGACACCCGCCGTGCCTGGATCGGAGCAGTGGCGGCCTGGGAGAATGCCGGGCAGCTCCAGCGGGCCCAGGCGACGGCGGACGCCGCTTCCGAACTGGCGGAGAAGCTGGGCGAAACTGGCGCGATGAACAAGGGCGCCCAGGCCCGCGAGCATGTGTTCGTCGCCGAACTTGCCGGAGAGACGGCAAAGGCCCGTCTGGCGGCACGCCTTGCCAAGGAGGAACTGACGCGGCTCATGGGCCTGTGGGGCACCGACCTCGACTATCAGATACCCAACAGCCTTGCGGCGCTACCCAAGACCGTCGCCAGACGAGACACCATCGAGGCCGAGGCGCTCCAAAACCGCATAGACCTTCATGTCGCAAGACTCGAACTCGAGGCCACCGCCAAGTCCTACGGGCTGACCGAGGCGACACGCTATGTCACCAACCTCGAGATTCTGACCGGCTTTGAAACGGAACGGGAAATCGAGGATGACGAGAAGAAGACGAGGACGACGGCCCAGGTCGAGCTTGAGTTCGCCATTCCGATCTTCGACACCGGAAAGGCCCGGATGCGCAAGGCTGAGCTGGCTTATATGCGGGCGGCGAACCAACTCGCGGAGAAAGCCGTCAACGTCCGCTCGGAGGCACGCTCCGCCTACGAGGCGTACCGATCGAACTACGACATCGCGCGACACTACCGCAACAATGTCGTGCCGCTGCGCAGCAAGGTCGAGGAGGAATCTCTGCTGTCCTACAACGGCATGATCACCAACACCTTCGAACTGCTCACCGACACGCGCGACAAGATCAACTCCATCCTGCTCTCCGTCAATGCGAAACGCGACTTCTGGCTGGCCGAAGCCAATCTCGCGCCGGCGATCTACGGCGGCGGGACGAACGCGTCGGCAGGAACCGAGGTCGCCGCTGCTTCCGAAAGCAGCGGTGGCGGCGGCCATTGAAAAAGGATCCAACCATGTTCAACAGAAGACAACTGTTCGGAGCAAGCGCGACCCTGCTGGCGGCTGGCGCCTGGACCAAGACCTCAGCCATGGGCCTCCCCGACGCTCCGACAATGGAATCGGCGGACATGCAGCCGCCGCTCCACCCGACCTCGGGCCCCGACTATCAGCCGGTCGTCACTCTCAACGGCTGGAGCCTGCCACACCGTCTGAACAACGGCGTCAAGGAATTCCACCTTGTCGCCGAACCGGTGGAGCGTGAGATGGCCGACGGCATGACCGCGTACCTGTGGGGTTACAACGGCCAGTCACCCGGACCGACGATCGAAGCGGTCGAAGGCGACCGCGTGCGCATCTTCGTTACCAACAAGCTGCCGGAACACACCACCATCCATTGGCATGGAATGATCCTGCCATCGGGAATGGACGGCGTCGGCGGACTGACGCAGCCGCACATCCCCGTCGGCAAGACTTACGTCTACGAGTTCGACCTCGTGAAATCCGGCACCTTCATGTACCACCCACATTCCGACGAGATGGTGCAAATGGCGATGGGCATGATGGGCTTCTTCGTCGTCCATCCGAAAGATCCGAAGGTCATGCGCGTCGACCGCGACTTCGTCTTCCTGCTCAACGCTTATGACATCGATCCCGGCTCCTATGTGCCACGCATCATGGAGATGACCGACTTCAACATGTGGTGCTGGAACAGCCGGGTGTTTCCCGACATCAGCCCGCTGGTCGTCTCGAAGAATGACAGGGTGCGTGTGCGCGTTGGCAACCTGACGATGACCAACCATCCCATCCACATGCATGGTTACGACTTTGAGGTAACTTGCACGGATGGCGGCTGGGTGCGTCCGGAGGCTCGCTGGCCGGAGGTCAGCATCGACATCCCGGTCGGGGCGATGCGCGCCTATGAGTTCGATGCCAAATACCTCGGGGACTGGGCGATCCATTGCCACAAGTCGCATCATACGATGAACGCGATGGGGCACGATATCCCGACCTTCATCGGCGCCGATAAGTCGAAGGTAGCCGAGAAGATCAGGAAGCTGCAGCCGGAATACATGCCCATGGGCACCAAAGGGATGGCCGACATGGGCGAGATGGAAATGCCCATCCCCGAAAACACCGTTCCCATGATGACAGGCTGGGGGCCGCACGGACCCATCGAGATGGGCGGCATGTTCTCGGTGGTGAAAGTCCGCGAGGGCATCTCTGCGGACGACTACGCCGATCCGGGCTGGTACGAAAACCCGCCTGGAACGCAGGCCTGGGAGTGGACCGCCGAACTGCCGGACGCGACCAAGGCCAAAGACGCGAAGACACAAATCACACCGCAGCCGACAAAGGGCTGAGGCTCAATCCCCCACGTCCAGAAAGGATATATGCATGAAGAACTTTGTAATGGCGTTGGCGTTCGCCGCCTTGGCAAGCTCGGCTTTCGCCTCCGGCAATCACGCCGGCGGCCATGGTGAGAAAATGGCCGTCGGCGAGCCTGGCGACAAGGCCAAGGCGACGCAGACGATCCGCGTCACGATGACGGAAACCGACGACGGCAAGATGCTGTTCACCCCGGCGGTCTTCTCCGTCCGCAAGGGCCAGACGGTCAAGATCGCGATCAAGAACGCCGGGACGGTCGACCACGAGTTCGTGCTCGATCAGGAAGACAAGATCCTGGAGCACAAGAAGGTCATGGAGAAGTTCCCCGAAATGGAACATGCCGACGCCAATTCCATTCGCCTCCCGGCCGGTCAATCCGGCGAAATCGCCTGGAAGTTCACCTCCGACGGCGCGTTCAAGTTCGCTTGCCTGATCCCCGGCCATTATGAGGCCGGCATGCACGGCGACGTCACCGTCGCTGGGAAGTACCCTCAATAGCAAGAGCCATGAAGATGAAATCCGCAATGATCAAAATCGGGCTGGCCGCCCTGCTCTCAGCTACTGCAGCCTTCGGTGCGTTCGCTGAGGAATTTACGAAGGGCGTCGTCAACAAGGTCGACGCCAAGGCGCAGAAAGTGACCATCAAGCATGAAGAGCTGAAGAATCTCGACATGCCTGCAATGACGATGGTCTTCCGGGTCGAAGACCCGGCTCTGCTCGAAAAGCTGAAGGAAGGTTCAAGCATCGAGTTCGTCGCCGAACGCGTTAATGGCAAGCTGACCGTCACCGACGTAAAATAGTGAGCGGCTGCCGCCCGGATCGAGCCGGGCGGCAGCACATCGAGGAGTGGAGACGATGCGAGAAGCTTCATCGCAATGGCCGCCGCCGCCCTTGCGTTCCCTGACGGAAGGATGCTCGCCGCCATTCACAGAGGTCCGCCCTCCGAAGGGCTGAGGCCTCGATCGATAGAACCATGTCATGCTGCCGCTCAGGAAACCGGAGCGTTGCAGAGTGCTGCCCAGAGATCGTGCTTCCAGTCGGCCCCCATCCGCGCCGACAGGTCGACCGCGTAGTCGGCGGAGTTGATCCGCACCATGGCGGGCGAACCGCAGCGGACACTTACCTCGTGTCTTCCTCTGTCGCGATAGAGCACCGTCCCGCCACCATCGGATTCCGAAAGCATGATGACGACGTCGAAATCGAAGGCCGGATTGCGGGCGGGCCTGCCCTCCGCCAGGCTGAGGCTCACCGACCGGCTACTGCCGAACGAAGCTGTATGGAAAACTGAAAGCTCTGACGCCGCTGACAGCGATGCGGACTGCGAGCAAAGGATCAAAGTCAGAAGGACTCGGCGCATTTACCCCTCCCGCGGTCAATGCGCCTGGATCGTATCATATCCTGTGAAGCCCCGCGAGCATTCACGGACCTCCGCCGCAGATCCGCAGGGTTGATTAAGGTCGCCAGAACGCCTGCATCTCCTCGGTCGTGACCTTTCCGTCCTTATTGGCGTCCACGCTGCCGAAGATCCGTTTGTGGATCGCCGTCACCTCTTCGAAGGAAAGTGCGCCGTCGCCGTTGGTATCAGCGATTGCGAACATGATCTTCATCATCGGACCGCGCATGCCCATCATTGGCATGCCGCCCATCATGCCGCCCGGCATCATCTCAGGGCCGGACATTGCCCCCTGGCTTCCAATCATTCCCTCCATTTCCGAAGGCGAGGCGGCCTGCTGCGAGTCTGTCGGATGATGCGGATCCTCAGCAGCCGCCAGGCCTGCCCCACCCACGGTGATAGTCCCGGCCAGGAGGACAGCGTTGATAATCGTCACTCTCACATGCCTTCTCCTTTGGCTGGTCACAGGTCCTGGCGGCTGGGCAGGAGCCGGACGAATTCGAATTTATCTGCTGCGCGCCCGCGCCGCCGGGCACTGCTTGATCGACAAACGGCATCGCTTGGGCGAGAGCAGCCAGACGGCGTAGCTATTCAGCCAAAACGCGCGCTGATGAAATTGAAGATAGCCCCGAGCAATGCGCCCGTGTAGCCGCCGAAGATCACGCTTTGAACAGTTCCTAAAGCCAAGCTCCTAACCTCGAATCCCGTAAGACCCAGGAAGAACTGCAGCCATGGTTTGTGGAGGCCGCATTCGGGCGCGACGAAGCCAAGAAGCATGCAAAGCAGGAACGAAACGGCGGCAAATACGGCCACTGTCGCGCCGAGAACTGGAACGGAAACTTGCGCTGGCGTCACAGTGGACGCATCGGAGCGGCTCTGGAAAGCTGTGTTCGCCATCATGGTTCTCCTTCGGAGTTGTTGATACCGCATGAACACACGACGACGCTAAGCCAGGTCTCCGGCGAAGTCGTTGATCCACGTCAAAAACGACGCGGGTTGTGAACGGGAATGGCAACTATGCCGGGTTGCGGCGAGACAGTCTGTTCACGGCCGTTGGCCGAGAGCGCCTGCAGCTTCAGCCTTGCGTTCGTATAATTCACCAGCACACCAAGATTCGCGGCATTGAAAAGTCCTAGCCGCCGACCGTCTTCAAATCGACAAGCGCCTTGATCGGCAGATGATCCGAGGCGATGCGGGCAAGCGGCGTATCGTGCGCCTCCACCTCCGAAATGATCCCCTTGCGGTTGGCGATGATGCGGTCGAGGGCGAGGAGCGGCAGGCCGGCGGGGAAGCTGGGGACGGCGGGGGGCAGCGGGCCGAAGGCGGATTGGAAGGTGTTGAGCGAGGAGCGGTCGCCGAGCCGCCATTCGTTGAGATCGCCGAGCAGGATGGTCGGCATCTCCCGTCTGTCGTTGATAAGTTCGACCAGCATGCGGGCCTGCTGGGCTCTGTTGTGGCGCAGCAGGCCGAAATGCGCGGCGATGATGCGCAGCACGCCGCCCTGCTCCAGCTCGATCTCGGCCACCAGCGCGCCGCGCGGCTCCAGCCCCGGCAGCTTGACCTGGTGCACGTCGTGCACCATCCCCTTCTTGAAGAGCACGACATTGCCGTGCCAGCCATGCGCCTTGGCCATGCCGGCGACCGGCACCGGGATCAGCCCCGTCTCGCGCTCCAGCCGGCCGAGATCGAGAATGCCGGTGCGTTCGCCGAAACGCGTATCGGCCTCCTGCAGCGCGATCACATCGGCGCCGATTTCATGGATCACCCGGCTGGTGCGCTCCGGATCGAAGCGGCGATCGGTGCCGACGCATTTGTGCACGTTGTAGGAGGCGATCAGCGTTCCCACGCTGCGCGGCCGTGTTTCCGTATAGGCCGGGTCGAGCCGCTTCTTCCTGCTCCGGATCGAGGCGAGAATGCTGGAGGGAAGATTGTCTTTCTTGGCGTGCATCGGAAGGCGCGATCGTTCCGTTGATCAAAAGGCTTCTCTCGGCAGTATAGGAGGGCAAGCGGAACTTGCCATGTCAAACGCCAAAAAAACGCGCGTCGCATCGACATGCAATGCGCCGGATTTTTTTGTTTTTTGCATGTCGTCCTCCCAAAACCGCTGCACACTTTTGGGCGATATGCATTAGAGATAGGGCGAACCCAGCCACAACACCTTTTCGAGCAGCCGCACCGGGAAGGGCCGCGCCCGCAAACCGTCGAGCGTCACCGGCGTCGCCGATTTCAGGGTTTCCTCGATATGCTCGTCGATCTCGCCGGCAAAACCTTCGTTCAGCACTTCGAGATCGACCTCGAAATTCAGCCTGAGCGAGCGCGGGTCGAGATTGGAAGAGCCGACATAGGCCCAGGTGCCGTCGATCGTCAGCAGCTTCGAATGGCTGAAGCTGCCGGTCGAGCGCCAGATGCGGCAGTAACCCTTGAGGATCTGGTCGAATTGCGCCGTCATCGCCCGGTCGACCAGCACGAGATTGTTGACCGCGGGAACGACGATATCGACTTCGACGCCGCGGCGGGCCGCCGTCACCAGGGCGCTGATCAATTCGCGGTCCGGTAGGAAATAGGGCGACATGATGCGGATCGATTGGCGCGCCACGGAAAAGGCGCCCATCAGCATCTTGTGATTGGTCTCGACGCTGCGGTCCGGCCCGGAGGCGACGATGCGCATCAGGATGGGATCACCGGGGCTGCGCTGCGGCGGTTCGATGCGCCAGGCCTCCCCATTCAACAGCTCCTGCGTGGAGAAGCGCCAATCTTCGGCAGCAAGGTCGAAAAGATCGGCGACAACAGGGCCCGTGACGCTGAAATGGGTGTCGTGAGCAAAGCTCTCGCCGGTCGCCTCCTCGCTGAAACCGGCGCGGATGTTCATGCCACCCGTCAGCGCAATCTTCCCGTCGACGATCAAAATCTTGCGGTGGGTGCGCAAATTGGCATAGGGCAGCCGCAAGCCCATGATGACATTGCCGTTGAAGACGGCGACGGTGACGCCCCCATCCCGGAGATGGCCGAGAATGCTCGGCACCGAATAACGCGCGCCGACCGCGTCGATCAGCACCCGCACAGCCACGCCGCGCTTGGCCGCCGCAATCAGCGCATCGGCGATGCGAAGGCCGATCGCGTCGCGGTCGAAAATATAGGTTTCGAGCAGGATGCTGCGCGCCGCCTCGTCGATGCTCGATTTCATCGCCGCATAGGCCTCGTCGCCGGTCTCCAGCACGTCGATCGTATTGCCCGAGGTCAGCGGATTGCGCGTCACCCGGTCGCCGAGCGTCTGCAGCGCCGCAAAGCGGCGGCCGAACTGGCTGATCACCGTCTCGGCATCGGCGTCGAACGTTTCCAGTTCGTCTATCTCGGCCGCCGGCAGCAGTGCGTCGCGGCGGATGCTCAGCGATTTGCGCCGGATGCGGTTGATGCCGGCAATCGCATAGAGCATCGCACCAATGATCGGAGACAGGATGATGACGCCGACCCAGCCGATCGCCGCACGCACCTCCTCCTTGGTCATGGCGGCATGGATCGCCGCCGCAGCCCCCATGGCGATCGATACGACAAAGAGGATATGCGGCCAGTAGGTCGACAGGAGATAGAACATCGCTGGCCAATATAGCCGCGAAACGGCAGCGTTCAATCGCGCCTGCTCTCTCCCATGACGCGAAATTTCTCGCCGTGATCATTTTGCTGGCCGGCCACCCGTTTCGCCGCGGGAACAATCCCGGCGCCCGACGATTGATCCGCAGAGATGAGGATCGCATCATGGACATCGTTGCAAACGTCGGGCCGGCCCTGGCGCTCGACGTCGCGGAGGCGGAAAGCATCGCCGAACTGCGGCATCAGGCCGAAGGCTGCAGCCGCTGTGATCTCTATAGGAATGCCACGCAGATCGTCTTCGGCGAAGGGCCCGGGAAAGCTGAGATTGTCCTTGTCGGCGAACAGCCGGGCGATCAGGAGGATGTGGTCGGCCGGCCGTTTGTCGGTCCCGCCGGCCGGTTGCTCGATCGCTGCCTTGAGGAGGCCGGCCTCGACCGACGGCGCTGTTATGTCACCAATGCCGTCAAGCACTTCAAGTTCACGCAACGCGGCAAACGGCGGCTGCACGCCAAACCCAATGCCGGCGAGATCAAGCGTTGCGCCTGGTGGCTCGGCGCCGAGATCGACATCCTCAAGCCGAAACTCGTCGTCACCCTCGGCGCAAGCGCGCTTTATGCGCTGCTCGGACCAAAGGCGAAGCTGACGCCGGAGCGCGGTCATATCCTGCAGCCGGCAAACCATCCGCCTGTCCTCGTCACCATCCACCCCTCTTATCTCCTGCGCATCCGCGACGAGGTGGAGCAGCAGCGGCTGCGCCTGGATTTCGTATCAGATCTGCACAAGGCGGCCGAGTTTCGGCTCCGATGAATGCCGATTCTCAACCCTGATATGCTGCAATGCGAAATATTTGCGTTTGCAGCACGATTTCTCTTGAAAGAGGTCCCCTCCTCTGGAACCATCCAAGCAGTATCGCGTTCGAACGACGGCATCATGTGACTGGAGATCAGCGATGGCAGAAACTCGGGACGAGTGGATCAAAAAACGTGCATACGCTCTCTGGGAAGAAGAGGGCTATCCGACAGGGCGAGAATCCATCCATTGGGAACAGGCACGGCACGAGCGCGAAGCGCTCGAGGGCTCCGCTGCCTCTTCCGACGGTAAGGAAGTCAAGCCCAAGGCGAAGCGCAGCGTCGCCGGCAGCAAGACGAACGGCGTCGTCACACCGGCGCCGAAACGGACGGCGAGCCGCAAGACGGCGCTCTGATTACCGAAATACCGAGCAACCGAATTAAAAAAGGGCGTCGTCGCGGCGCCCTTTGATGCTGTTTGTCATAAGCTTGAATTAGTTGTGCGTTATCGATTTCCGGAGGACGGGCTTCCATGCGGGGGTGAACAGAGGCCGGATGACGCTGCAAGCTTTGAGCCTTCCTGAAAAAGTTGAGCCCTCGCGCGACAACCGGGAACAAGAATATACGCTGGGTGTTTATGGCAAAACCGGGGAAGTTGCCATGAACGACGGCCGTTCCACTATCCTTTCCGTCCCGCTTGTCGCAGCCGGCAGCCGCGCTTCGATCGCGATCGTCTAGGGGTGATGGAAATGTCGCTCCTCGTCATCGCCGCACTACTCTATCTCGGGCTCGCGCTGGGTTTCATCCTTGTCGTCGATAATCTCGTCGGGCTGGTTTTCCGCGATCCGCGCGCGTCGGTGCAGCCGCCCTTCTTCAATATCGGCCGCGCCTTCGCCGCATCACAAAAGCTCCATCGGAAATAGCAGCGCTGCACCCTCGAGCGCCGCCTGTCGCCTAACCTTAACCAATACCGGCGCCGTCCAATTCGGGAAATTTGCGCATCAGATCGTCTTCGCTGATGCAGCTATCGTCACGCGCCGTCAGTTCGATCGAAATTGCGGCGACGGGATCGAGGCGACCTTTGTCGTGATGGTTGACACCATCGTGATGGTTGACACCATCGTGATAGACGGGGATGCGCGCGCCGCCCTGGCTGACCAGCACGGCATCTCGTTCGAAACCTCTTTGCAGCAGCCAGTCCCGCGGCGCCATCAGGCGGATATCGACTTCGTAGGACTGCCCTTTCCCTTGCCTGAGGCTCACCGTATAGGTCACCGGCGACACTTGGCCATTGACGTCGATCGCGCCGTTTCCATCAGCTTTGACGCTGTAGTTTTCCATTGCTCTCGGCTCCTTCCGACGGGGCTGATGCAAGACTGTCTGATCGAAAACCGGGCGGAAGCGCTTTTTGTTCCGAAATCCGGGTCGGTGATCCCAAGGCCGGAACTTTCGGCCTCGGCACCAGTTTGACCCCGTTGCACATCAAAGGAGGCGACGATGCCGAAAGGTGACAAATCCGACTATACCGACAAGCAGAAGCGGAAGGCCGAGCATATCGAGGAGGGCTACGAGGATCGCGGCGTCTCCGAGAAGGAGGCGGAACGGCGTGCCTGGGCGACGGTCAACAAGGAAAGCGGCGGCGGCAATAAGTCAGGTTCCGGCCGCGGCAAGAAGGATACGCATGTCTCCTCTGAAAAGGGCGGCCGCATAGGCGGCGCTGCATCCGCCGCACGCTCGAAGGAGGAACGGTCCGCTTCGGCGAAGAAGGCGGCCGCGACGCGCAAGCGCCATGAGCACCACAGCCACCACTAAAAATATGCGACGGCGGCGATCTGCCGGCGGCCGCATCCGGCAAAGGATTTCAGAGATGGCCAAATCGAAGAAGAAATGGTCGCAGGATGTCACCGAACACAGCGACGCGATGGACCTGAAGGAAGGCGTGTTCAAATCGGACGATCCAAAAAAGATCGCCCGCTCGGTCAAGCACTCGGCCGAGGAGAGCCATCGCCGCAAGTCGAGTCCGTTCCGCACCGCCATGTCCATGCTGACCTTCTACATCAACCGCGCCGGCGACCAGCTGACGAAAAAGCGGCGCGGCACTCTTGAAAAGGCCAAGGACGAATTGCGAAAAGACTTCGGTCGTCAACCGAAGGGATGATCAGCCATGGCATACGAGCTTTATTATTGGGACGGCCTTCAAGGCCGCGGCGAATTCGTGCGGTTGGCGCTTGAAGAGGCCGGCGCCGATTATGTCGATATCACTCGCTAGCCCGGTCGCGGTACGGATGCCATGTTCGCCCTCATGAAGAGCGACAGCGAACCGCATATTCCCTTCGCCCCGCCTTTCCTGAAGGACGGCGACCTCATTATCCCGCATGTCGCCAACATCCTGTTTTATCTCGGCCCGAAGCTCGGCCTTGCGCCTGAAGATGAAGGCCTTCGCCATGTCGCCAACGGCCTGCAGCTGACCGTCACCGATTTCGTCGCCGAAGTGCATGATACGCATCACCCGATCGACACATCGCTTTATTACGAGGACCAGAAGCCGGAAGCGAAAGCCCGCTCCGCCGCCTTCATCCGTGATCGCATTCCGAAATTCCTTGGTTATTTCGAGCGTGTGCTGCGGCAGAATCCTGCAGGTCCCGATCATATCGTCGGAAATGCGCTAACCTATGTCGATCTATCGCTTTTTCAGGTGATCGAAGGCCTCACCTACGCTTTTCCGAAAGCCATGGCGAAGCGCAAGGCGGAATATCCGGCGCTGCTTGCGCTGCATGATCGGGTGGCGAAGCGCTCGAACATTGCCCGGTATCTTGCTTCTCCACGCCGCCTCGCCTTCAACGAGGACGGGATTTTCCGGCATTATCCCGAACTCGACAGCGCCGGATGAGCGGAGAGACATTCATTCGAGCGGTGCGGCCGCATCGAAGAAATCGCGCCACGGGTCGCTCGGACGGGTCGCCAACCGCTGCGGTACATTGGCGAGGGTGAAGGCGGCCGGGCCGCTGACCTCGTTCAATTCGGTCCAATCGATCGGCATCGAAACCGGAGCCCCCGGCCGCGCTCGCGTCGAATAGGCGGCGACTGCCGTATTGCCGCGGCCGTTGCGGAGATAATCGATATAGATATGGCCGCCGCGTTTGGCCTTCGTCGCGGTTGAGAGGTATTTTTCCGGGGCGTCGGCCGACATGCTTTCGGCAAGAGAATGGGCGAAATCCTTCACCGCGGCCCAGCCGGCCTTCCGCGCAAGCGGCGCCACCACATGCAGCCCCTTGCCGCCCGAGGTCTTGACGAAAGCGGCAAGGTCGCGGGCTTCCAGCCGCGCCTTGACGTCAAGCGCGGCCGAAATCACCGCGCTCCAGGCCACGTCCTCGCCGGGATCGAGGTCCATGGTGATCATATCCGGTCTTTCCCAATTCTCGGTCGTCGTGCCCCAGGGGTGAATTTCGAGCACAGCCGATTGCACCAGCGCTGTCAGACCGTCGAAATCGACAATCCGCAGCAGCTTTTCGCCGTCTATTTCCTCAGGATCGGCGACCTCCTCGATATGAGGATTCATGCCCTTCCACGCATGTTTCTGGAAAAACCGCTGGTGACCCTTGATCCCGTCCGGCAACCGCAGCAGCGCCAGAGGCCGATTGACGAGATACGGCGCCATGAACGACCAAACCGCCGCGTAGTAATCCGCGAGTGCCTGCTTGCTCACGCCCTCGTCCGGCCAGTAGAGCCGGTCGGGATGGGTCAGGACGACGTCCGATGCGGGCGGATTTTTCGGGCTCATTCCTCGGTCTCGCGTGTGAGGAAATCAAGTAGCCTGTTTTCCTCGGCCCGCAAGCCCCGCAGTGGTTCGGCGCTCTCGATCAGCGGATGATCGTTGCCGGCAAGCGCAATGATTGCCGGATGGATATAGCTTGAGCGCGAAATTGCGGGTGTGTTGTGCAGCGCCTCGGCAGCAGCCTCAGACATCTGCTTCACCGTCGGCCGGCCGCCGCCGACAATCGTCTCGCGCGCCGCGCCGAAGGCGGCCAGCGACCCGGCCCAGGTGCGGAAGGTCTTCGCCGAGATGGGAATACCCGATATCTCGGCCAGATAGGCGTTCAACCGGCCGGAATCGATCGGCTTCAGCGCGCCGCTTTCATCCTTCCAGACGAAAAGTTGGCGGCCGGGCAGGTCGGCGATCTCCTCCAGGATTTTCTGCAGCCTGGGATGTTTGAGGCTGCGCTGGACGCGCTTGCCGCCCTTGGCGCGGAATTTCAGCTCGATCTGCCCGTCGACGATCTTCAGATGGCGCTTCAGCAGCGTCGTTGCACCATAGGTGCCGTTCTCCCGGACATAGGCCTGGTTGCCGACGCGCAGGTGCGCCTCGTCGAGCAGCGTCGTCAGCGCCGCAAGCACGCCGTCGATATCCTCCGCGCCGGTGTCGAGATGGCGCAGCACGGTGCGGCGTATCCTCGGAAGCGCCCGGCCGAACTCGATCAGCTGATGGAATTTTCCCGCGCTTCGGAAGGACTGCCAGTCCTTGTGATAACGGTATTGCTTGCGCCCACGCGCATCGATGCCGGTCGCCTGTAGATGGCCGTTGTCGTAGAGGCAGATCCAAACATTCTCGTAGGCCGGCGGCAACCCGAGCGCGCCGATGCGCGCCCGCTGCAATTCATCGGCAAGCGTCGTGCCGTCGGGCATGACATAGCTGAAGCCCTTGCCTTTCCTTCGCCTGCGGATGCCTGGTTCGGCGTCGCTGACATAGACGAGACCAAGTTCGGTGATGGCTTCGGCATTCATCTTTTCAGCGACCCGCTACTTGCTCCTGCGCCCGAACTGGAACCATCGGCGGCGCTGGGCCTTGGTCGCCCCCTCCGGCGGCTGGGTCTGGCCTGTCGGCGCAAAGACCGCGACGCTCTGGGCATAGACGATGACCGGGTTATCCTGCTCATGCACCGCAAAGGCATCGGTCTCCGCCCCCGTATCGAGAATCCGCGACCAATGCTGCAGCCCGTTCACCTCGGGCAGGTGGATCTGACAGTCGCCACCGGCGTTGAAGACGAGGAAAAGGTCGTCCATCGTCTCGGTATCGGGAGCATGCACGCTTCTTGAGAGATAGACGCCGAGCACCTGCAATCCATCGTCGTTCCAGGCCCCGTCATCCATGAAGCTGCCGTCCGGCTTGTACCAGGCGATCTCGATACGGCCGTCCTCACTTGTCTCCCCGGTCAGGAACCGCTCCTGGCGCAGCACCGGATGCGCCTTCCGGAAGGCGACAGCCTGGCGGCAGAAATCGAGGAAGGGATCGTCGAGCCCATCCCAGCCCGTCCAGCCGATTTCATTGTCCTGGCAATAGGCGTTGTTGTTGCCGCCCTGGCTGTTGCCGAGTTCGTCGCCGGCCAGGATCATCGGCACGCCCTGGGAGAGCATCAGGGTCGCGATCATGTTGCGCCGGCGCCGCGCCCGGGCGGCATTGATGTCGGCATTATCGGTCGCGCCCTCGGCGCCCATATTGTCGGAATGATTGTCCGAATGGCCGTCGCGGTTGTCCTCGCCGTTCGCCTCATTGTGCTTGCCGTCGAAGGAAACCGTATCCATCAGGGTGAAGCCGTCATGGGCCGACAGAAGGTTGACCGAGGAGGTGGCGCCCCGGTCCGAATGGTTGAACTGCGGCGCCGAGCCGGTGACGCGGGCCGCCACCTCCGACACCATGCCGCCATCGCCCTTCCAGAAACGGCGCACATCGTCGCGGAACTTGTCGTTCCATTCGCGGAAGGGATGCGGGAAACCGCCCACCTGATAACCGCCCTCGCCGATATCCCAGGGTTCAGCGATCAGCTTGACGCCGGAGAGGATCGGATCCTGCCGGATGGCGCCGAAGAAGCCGCCCTGGCGGTCGAATTCCAGATCCTGCCGTCCGAGTGTGCTGGCGAGATCGAAGCGGAAGCCGTCGATATGCATGACTCCAACCCAGTAGCGCAGGCTGTCGAGCACCATGCGCATCACCATCGGATGGGCGACATTCAGCGTATTGCCGGTGCCCGTCGTATCGAAGGTGTGGCGGGGATCGTCGGGCGAGAGGATGTAATAGCTGGCATTGTCGAGGCCGCGGAAGGAGAGCGTCGGCCCTTTCTCGCTGCCCTCGGCGGTGTGGTTGTAGACCACATCCATGATCACCTCGATGCCGGCGGCATGGAACTTCCGCACCATGGTCTTGATCTCGGTGATCTTGTCGCCGGACATGTAGCGCGATTGCGGCGCGAAGAAGCCGAGCGTCTGGTAGCCCCAATAATTGCTGAGATTCTGTTCCAGGAGATAACGATCGTCGAGGAAATACTGGATCGGCAAAAGCTCGATCGCCGAGATGCCGAGCTTGACGAGGTGATCGATGATCGGATCGCTGCACATGCCGAGAAAGGTGCCGCGCAACCGGTCCGGCACCTTCGGATGGGTCATCGTCAGGCCGCGCACATGCGCCTCGTAGATGATGGTGTCGGGCCAGGGGCGGCGGATCGCCTCTTCACCCGCCCAGTCGAAATCCGGATCCTGCACCACGCCCTTGACCATGAAGGGCGCGCTGTCGCGCTCGTCGAAGGACAGGTCGTCTTCGCCGATCTGATAGCCGAACAGGGCGTCGTCCCATTTCAGGTCGCCCGTCACCTGTTTTGCATAGGGATCGAGCAGAAGCTTGTTCGCATTGAAACGGTGGCCGGCGCCCGGGTCGTAAGGACCATGGGCGCGATAACCATAAACGGTGCCCGGCCCGACCCCGGCGATATAGCCCGACCAGATGTCGCCCTCGCGTTTCGGCAGCGGCATCCGCGCGATCTCGTTTTTTCCGTCGGGTGAAAAGAGGCAGAGCTCTATCTGTTCGGCATGCGCCGAGAAGATGGCGAAGTGAGTGCCGGAACCCGTATACTCCGCGCCGAGTTCCGGCTTGAGGAAGTCGAGTTCCGAAAATGAAAAGCTCATGATGCCCCGCTCAATGAAAAGACCAAGCGGGAAACGTCACGGTGGTTCGAAAGTTCCCTCGTCCAAGGGAAAAGGGCAGATGCCGCGCGCCGGAAGAAGGTCCTACGGCATCAGCTGGCCGCCGTTGACCTCGATGATCTGGCCGGTGATGTAGCCGGACAACGTCGGCGAAGCGAGGAAGAGATAGGCGCCGACGCAATCCTCCGATGTGCCGACGAAACCCATCGGGATCGATTTGCGCTGCAGCTCCATCTGCTCGTCATTGGTATAACGCTCGTGGAAGGGCGTGGCGATGACACCGGGCGCCACCGCGTTGACCCGGATCCTGTCGGCGACAAATTCCTTGGCATGGCCGCGGGTGATCGTCGAGACGAAGCCCTTCGATGCCGCATAAAGGATCGCCCCGTTGCCGCCGCCATTGCGGGCGGCAATCGAAGTGGTGTTGATGATGAAGCCGCCCTGCTTCTTCAGCCAGGGATGGGCCGCGCGCGTTGCCGCCAGCACCGAGCGGGCGTTGAGATCCATGACCGCGGCATAATGCGCATCGGTATATTCCGACGTCGGCTTGCGCCCCAGCATGCCTCCGGCATTGTTGATGAGTCCGTCGAGATGGCCGAAGGTCTTCGCCGTCTCCTCGACGACGCGCTCGGTTTCGCCTTCCCGCGATACGTCGCCCTGGATTAGATGCACGATACCGCCGGCAGCCCTGATCTCCTCGGCAAGTGCCTCCGCCGGCTCGCGGCTGGCATTGTAATGCACGCCGACCTTGGCGCTCTGCGCCGCAAAAGCGCGAGCAAGCGCCGCCCCGATGCCGGTCGAGGCGCCGGTGATCAGCACGGCCTTGCCGGCGAGATCCGGGAGTTTGATCGATGCGAGCGATTGGGCAAGTTCTACCATGGCTAAGACAGCCTCCCGAAAAACCAAGGACATAGGTGATGAAACAGATTGGGGAAGTCTATCAGCCGATATCGGCGAAGGGCAATGCACGAAAGCGGGAGATTAACATCGTTGCGCAATGCCCTGTTCGGACCAAGGCCGGCTTCTCGCGCTAAATACACGCCGCAGGCCGCAAAATTCTAGTCGCAGGTATCCGCGATCTTCTTCAGTTCGACGGCTGGCTCCAGAGTGACGTCGTCCTTCTTTCCGACGAAGCGGTAGGTCCCGCGCCACAAGCCGTCCGCAGCTTCCGAAATGCGCAGCCGGTGATCGCCGTCCTTGCAGCTCGCGTCATAGGCCAAGTCACCCATGTCGGTGAAATCCAGCTTGCATTTGGCGGCCTGCGCTTTGGGCAGCACCGGGTTCATGTGGCTCTTCACGGCCGTCTTGTCGTAGCAGATCTGGAAGACCTGCTCATCGTTCTTCAGTTCGGGCGTGGGAACCGGCGTGAAGATCCTGACCCGCCAAAGTCCGGTAGGCAGGCCGCCCTCCTCTGCGAGAGCCGCGGCCGGGGTCAGGACGAATGCGGCGGCGAGAACACAGCGTATCATGGTTTTCGCTCTCCTCACTGGCACTCGCCAATCCGCTTGACCTGAACGTCGGTTGTCGGCTGCGGCATGTCGTTGTCGCCTTCGTAGACCTCGTTATAGGAGATCTGGCCGGTGAAACTTTCACCGTCATGTTCCGGTTGCAGATAGAGCCCCCATGACGTCCCGATGCCGCCGTGGTCGCATTGCGCGCTCATCTGAACACCGCTGTCGTAAAAGCGGATCTTGTCGATCAGTACGCATTTGACGCCCGAGGGTTTGGGCATCAGCGGCAACGTGTCCGCGGTCATGTCGCTCTTGATGCAAATGTCGCGGCTGGCGTCCACGACCTTCATTTCCGTATCGGTACGCTGAAGGGTCTTCCAGGTGAATCGCCAAAGACCTCCCCATTCCGGTCGCTCCGTCGGGGTGCCGTCGGCGCTCGCCGGCGGGCTTTCCCGGGGTGTCGAGGCATCGGCCGTCTCCAGCGCCAGCCGGCGCGAGAACCAGGCCCCGATGATGTTAAAGTCATTGAAGGTGATGTGATAGGGCTTCAGGATCTCATCCTGCTGCGCGAGCGCCGTGCCGGCCACCGAAACCTTGCGGCCGTAATAGACCTGTATCTCCCGAAATTTTTCCTCAGGCATCGGCTCGGTCTCCCGAAGCGGCGCCTGCTTCAGCACAGACTGGGCAACATCGCGCCCATGCGCCGCATAGGTGCCCTGCGCGTCCTCGGCAAAATAAGCGCCGAACATCTCGATCATCGCAAAGGTCTGATCCTGTTTCATCCGCTCAGTAAAGGCGGCGCCCGCCGCCTCATAGCCAGCCTTGTCCGTCCCGAATGTCTTGAAGATCGCCTCGTGATCGCCATCCGGATCGAGGAACATCGCGTAGGTGATATGGCCGTATGTCCGGTAGTCGATGCCGTTGACCGGTTCGAGCATCTTCATGTCAAAACCGCCACGGCTCACGGCGATCTTCGGCGGTGATGTCGGCGACGGCTTTTCAATGCCCGCCGGGGCCGATTGAGATTGTGCGCAGATCGAAGAGGGCAACGAGGCAGCCATCGCAAGCGATAGCGCTGCGACACCGGCAAATGAAGGACGCGACATGGTGTTTATCCTCATGGAGCCAGGGACAGTGCAGCAGGTCGACGGCTGCTGATCCGCCCCACGCCGCTCGTCGCAGAAGGGAGCTGGCGGGCGCGGGCTCTCATAGGAGCAATCGTCTTTCTATCGATCACCCCACTCGTCGCCCCGATGATGTTCAAAAATTTCTCTCCTGCGAGCCGTTTCCGCCAAGTTAGATATGAAGCCGGTGCAAAAAGGAAAGGGCAATCATAACCTTGTATCTACTTCAACGTGCATTGAAACTGGCTCCTCCTGCACGCGCGCTATTGCTGTCAAGCCGTGCCGGAGCCCGCGACATAGCTGTCGTTGGCGGCATTCTGGATCATCGCCATGGCGATCGGTGGAAAGACAAAGCTCCAGATCCCGAGCCAGCCAATAGAAACCAACGGTCCTTGGCCAGCATTGCGTGCGCGATCGTTGAGGAGATCACCGAGGGTCATGACCAGGACGGCCAATCCAAGCGGCACAAGGACCGCGATGAGCATGGCCGCAAGCGGCGTGACCAGACGCTGAGACTGCGCCGCACCCGCCAGCTCCCCGTGGATACGGTAGACCCAAAAGGCAAAATAGATAAAGACGGCGACAGCAATGCCGATGGCGAGAAGTGCTGGAAGCAAGGTGATGGGGGAGGAAGTGACGTCGAAAACATTCGCCTGAAACAGATAGATGCCGAGCCCCATCAGAAAGCCGAGGATCGGCGGGATGCTTAGGATGAAAGCGACCAGGAGAGGGGATCGCCGGCGCGGCGTCAGCGGCCGGTGTCGCGGGCGCGGAGCTTCATCGAAGGTTAGGTGCCCGGCCGGCAGCAGCAATATGACAGCGAGGAGCAGGCAAGCGAGGAAACCCAAAACGACGGGCAGACCACCTGGATCGAATTCGGTCAACCACGAAGCGCCGATCGGAGCGACGGCCGAGATCAGGATCGTCGTTGACAGGAGAGTGAGAGCGCAGCCGAAGTCGATTTTGCCTGGCCGCCCGCTTACCAGGAAGATGGCGATCGCCAGCGGAAAAACGGCCCGAACCGTGCCCAATGCCAAACCAAATAGAAACAGAAACGCCGGCGAGCCCCAAAGTGCCGGCGCAGGCAGAAAACTGATGGCGACCACGGCGCAGATAACCAGCGGGTAAATCAAAGCCGATCGCGCATGCCGGCTCGCGACGACAAACGCCAGGAAGGCGCCGACACCCCAGCCGAGTGTGGATCCGGAATAGAAGATCCCGATCGTCTGAGCGCTGCTGCCGGTCATTTGCGAAATCAGGGGAAGGATTGTGCTGAGCCCCTGTCCACCGATCGCCAAAAGAAGCGAGGACAAAAAGAGAGCCCAATAGCGATAGGTGCTGAGAAAATCGGCCAGCGTCCAATCGGTATTGCCGGAGGGGGCAGACGTGTTTGCCATGAGTGAAACTTGCTCTTAATTCAATTTTGACACAGCATCCGGATCACCCAACAGGTTTTACAGACAGACGAGATACGGCCTAAAGCTGCAGCAAGAGCGTCAGGAACGCGCATCTCAACCGGATTCTCGACTAAACTGTGTGGCGATTCTGACCACTCTGAAACACATTTATATAAGTGGCAACCGTACGATGTATTTCCCTTGGGCAGATGAGTTCCCTGAATGCAACCTTCATCACGACGTGACCCCGACGGCCGGCTGCGGCTTCTGGCGCACGAGTGGCGGGAATGCCAGAGCGATCGCCGCAGCCCCGAGGCCGACCATCGCCGAGCCGATGAACAGCCAGGAATAATTGGCGAAGGTGTCGAAGATCCAGCCGCCGATAAGAGGGCCGAAGGCCATGCCGAGGCTGGAGAGCATCGTCGCCGCGCCGAGGACGGTGCCAATGATGCGCTGGCCGAAATACTCCCGCGCCAGTACCGCATAAAGCGGCATTACGCCGCCATAGGCGCTGCCGAAGACGATGGCGAGCGCATAAAATTGGGTCAGCTCGCTGACGAGGAGATAGGTCGCAAGAGCGCCCGCCTGCACCAGCAGTCCGGCGACCAGCACCGGCTTCACGCCGATCCTGTCGGCAAGGGTGCCATAGAGCAGCCGGCCACCGAGGCCCGCCAAGCCTTCGACGCTGTAGATGCTTACAGCCGCCATCGGGGCGACGCCGCAGATGGTCGCATAGTTGACCATATGGAAGATCGGGCCGGAATGGGCCGCACAGCAGGCAAAGAAAGTCAGGCCGAGTACGATGAATTGCGGCGACCGGAAGACTTTCGACAGCTGTGGCCGGGCGGCCTCCGCGGCAAACTCGGTGCCGGCATCGGCGGTTTCGGCCGGCGGGCGCCGAACCAAGAGGGCCACCGGCACAAGCAGCACCCAGGTTGCAATGCCGATGATCAGCATGGCGGGGCGCCATTCATAGGCCGAGATCAGCCAGCGTGCGAAAGGCGAGATGGTCATCGGCGCAACGCCCATGCCGGCGGAGACGAGCGATACGGCAAGGCCGCGGTTTTCGTCGAACCAGGCGGTTGTTGCCGCGATCATCGGCGCGAAGAAAGCGCTGGCGGCGAGGCCAACGAGGATGCCGTAAGTCAGCTGGAACTGCAGCAGCGTTTCGGCCCGGCTCGCCAGAACCAGCGCCAGACCGAGCAGCACCGAGCCGATCATCACGACGATGCGCGGGCCGAAGCGGTCGCTGGCCGCCCCCCAGAGGAAGCCGCCGACGCCCATGACGATGAAATTCAGCGTCATCGCACTGGCAATACCGACATGCGACCAGCCGGTGGCGGTGGCGATCGGTTCCTGGAAAATCGCCAGCGAGAACATCGCGCCGATGGCCACGCACGACATCAACGCGCCGACGGCAACGATGACCCAACGATAGGAAACACCCATGGCTTCAAACCTCCATGCCGACAGAGTGATTGCGACACACGGCTCTTCCGCCGCACTCCTCGCGATCTAAAGACGTTCGGACTGCTGCGATTTCGACAGCGCGCTCACATCTTTTTTCCCGTGCAGTCCTATAGGGTACGAAACATCACCAGTGCGTCGACATAACCCTCACTCGGATGAAGGAAAACGCCGGGAAGGCGGCCGACGATTTCGAAGCCGAGGGATTGCCAGAGCTCAACGGCGCGGCGGTTGCTGCTGACGACGAAATTGAACTGCATGGCGCGAAAGCCGCGGGCGCGAGCGTGCTGCAGGGAATGGTCATGCATGCGGCGGGCAACGCCGCGGCCGGCCGCGGCAGGATCGGTCATGTAACCGCAATTGCAGACATGCCGGCCGCCGCCGGCCTGGTTGGCCTTGATGTAATAGCTGCCGAGGATGACGCCATCCTCTTCGGCGACGAAGGTCTCGCGGTCCGGCCCCATCCAGTAGGCGAGCGCATCGGCTTCGGAGAGATCGCGATCGAGCGCATAGGTCTCACCGGCGCGGATCGTCGGGCCGATGATCCTCCAGATGGCGTCTCGATCGTCGTTTTCTGCGAGTCGGATCAGCATGCCCGATTTCTACAGAAGCCGGTCACCGGGCGCAACGCTCTCAGACCCTTTCGAGTGCGATCGCAATACCTTGCCCGACACCGATGCACATGGTCGACAGCGAATATTTTCCGCCGGTCTCGACAAGCTCGAGCGCCGCCGTGCCGGTGATGCGGGCACCCGACATGCCAAGCGGATGGCCGAGCGCGATCGCGCCGCCATTGCGGTTGACCCGTTGATCGTCATCGGCAATGCCTAGCGCCCGCAGCACCGCCAGCCCCTGGCTGGCAAAGGCCTCGTTGAGTTCGATGACGTCGAACTGTTCCTGGGCCATGCCGAGCCGGGCCATCAGCTTGCGCGAGGCCGGGATCGGCCCGACGCCCATCACCCGTGGCGGAACGGCGGCGGAGGCGCCGCCGAGGATGCGGGCGATCGGCGTCAGGCCGTATTTTCGCGCCGCCGCTTCCGAAGCGACGATCAGCGCCGCCGCCCCGTCATTCACACCGGAGGCATTGCCGGCCGTCACCGTGCCGCCTTCCTTCTTGAAAGGTGTGGCGAGTTTTGCCAGCGTCTCGATCGTCGTCGCGCGCGGATGCTCATCCTTGTCGACAATGACGGGCTCGCCCTTGCGCTGCGGGATGGTGACGGTGACGATCTCCTTCGCCAGACGTCCACTCGCCTGGGCGGCGGCGGCCTTCGCCTGGCTACGCACCGCAAAGCTATCCTGGTCCTCGCGGCTGACCTTATAGTCCTCGGCGACGTTCTCGCCGGTCTCCGGCATGGAATCGACGCCGTACTGCTTCTTCATCAGCGGGTTGACGAAGCGCCAGCCGATCGTCGTGTCGTGAATCTCGGCCGCCCGCGAAAAGGCCGTCTCGGCCTTCGGCATGACGAATGGCGCGCGCGACATGCTTTCGACGCCGCCCGCGATCATCAATTCGGCCTCGCCTGCGCGAATGGCGCGCGCCGCCGTGATCACCGCATCCATGCCGGAGCCGCAAAGCCGGTTGATCGTCGTGCCCGGAACGGCAATCGGCAGGCCGGCCAACAGCGCCGACATGCGCGCGACATTGCGGTTGTCCTCGCCTGCCTGGTTGGCGCAGCCGAAGATCACGTCGTCGACGGCTTCCCAGTCGACACCGCCGTTCCGCTGCATCAGCGCCTTCAGCGGAATGGCGCCGAGATCGTCGGCGCGCACCGGGGCGAGCGAGCCGGCGAAGCGGCCGATCGGCGTCCTGATATAGTCGCAGATAAAGGCTTCGGTCATGGCTTTTCCTTTAGAGTTTCGGGACGACGAGGTCGGCAACCGGCCCTACGACGTGCAGCAGCGCACCTGTCATCGCCTGCAATTCCTCCTGCGACATCGCGGCCAGCTTCTCCCGCAGGACGAAGCGCCCGTCGACGATGTCGATGACGGCATGGCTGGTATAGACGCGGGTGATGCAGGCCACACCGGTCAGCGGGAAGGTGCATTTCTCCACCAGCTTCGGCTCACCGGTCTTGGTGACGTGCTCGGTGATGACGCAGACCTGCTTGGCGCCGTGCACCAGATCCATGGCGCCGCCGACCGCCGGCACGCCCTTGCTGCCCACCCGCCAGTTGGCAAGATCGCCGCTCTGGGCGACCTGATAGGCGCCGAGGATCGCGACATCGAGATGACCGCCGCGCACCATGGCGAAGCTGTCGGCATGGTGGAAGAAGGCCGCGCCCGGTTTCAGCGTCACCGCCTTCTTGCCGGCATTGATCAGGTCCCAGTCCTCCTCACCCTCGGGCGGCGGCTCGCCGAAATTGAGGATGCCGTTTTCCGTGTGGAAGATCGCTTCGCGGCCGGGCGGCTGATAGCGGGCGACCATTTCGGGAAAGCCGATGCCGAGGTTCACATAGGCGCCGTCGGCGATATCCTGAGCGGCGCGCCAGGCGATCTGCGCATTGGAGAGCTTGATGTCTTCTCTAATATCGACGGTCATAGGTAGGCGACTCCGGCTCGAATGAGCTCTTCTTCCTGCTGCGGGCGGGGGACGGTGACGACACGGTCGACGAAGATGCCGGGTGTCACCACATGCTCGGGATCGATGCCGCCGGCCGGCACGATGGATGAAACCTGGGCGATGGTCTTTGCCGCGGCCATGCACATCAGCGGATTGAAGTTGCGGCCGGCCTTGTTGTAGGTGAGATTGCCGTGGTTATCGCCGATCTCGGCTTTGACGATGGCGAAATCGGCTTTCAACCAGCGTTCCTGCACGTAATGGCGGCCGTCGAATTCTGCGATGACCTTGCCGTTGGCGAGTTCCGTGCCATAGGCCGTCGGCGTGTAGAAAGCCGGAATGCCGGCCCCGCCGGCGCGAATGCGCTCGGCAAGCGTTCCCTGCGGCACCAGCTCAAGCTCGATTTCTCCGGCCAGATATTTGTCCGTGAAGGCGCGCGGATCCGACGAACGCGGGAACGAGCAGATCATTTTTCTGACCATGCCGGCATCGATCATCGCCGCGATGCCGATGCGGCCGTTGCCGGCATTGTTGTTGATCACGGTGAGGTTCTTCGGCCCGCGGTCGATCAAGGCGTGAATGAGCTCTATCGGCGCGCCCGAGCCGCCGAAACCACCGATCATGATGATCGCGCTGTCGCCGATCTCGGAGACGGCCTCGGCCGTGCTCCCGACTGTCTTGTCCATGCGGGATTTCTCCTTGGCTGATCGAGAACTGGTTCCTCCCGTCCTCCAGTGTCAGGCATAAAGCGGGACGGCACGCGCGGCAAGAAATTTGTGCGTTATTTGACTTTTGTTCGTATATCGCACATATTCGGTAAATCGATTAGGGGACCGAACATGCGCGAAACGGACTTTGTCAGCGGCTTCGCCCGCGGCCTGAAAGTCATCGAAGCTTTCGGGGAAACGCGGCAGCGGCTGTCGATTGCCGAGGCCTCGAAGCTGACGGAGCTCGACCGCGCCACCGTGCGCCGCTCGCTGCTGACGCTCGCCGAGCTCGGCTATGCCGATTATGACGGCAAGTTCTTCACCCTGACGCCGAAGATTCTGCGGCTCGGCCATGCCTATCTCGCGGCGACGCCGCTGCCGGCGCTGCTGCAGCCGCATCTCGATCATCTCTCGGAAGGCGCCGGCCAGAGCGCCTCGGCCTCGGTGCTCGACGGCACCGAAATCGTCTATATCGCCCGGGCCTCGCAGCGCCGGGTCATGTCGATCAATCTCACCCCCGGCAGCCGCCTGCCCGCCTATTGCGCCTCGATGGGCCGCGTGCTGCTCGCGGCGCTCCCCGAAAACGAGGCGCGTGCCGTCCTTGCCCGTAGCGAGCTGAAACAAAATACGCCTAAGACCCGAACCGACCCTGAGGATCTCGTCGCCGAATTCCGCCGCGTGCGCGCCGAGGGTTATGCGATCATCGACCAGGAGCTGGAGATCGGCCTCTGCTCGATCGCCGTGCCCGTCGAAAACGACCGCGGCGAAACGGTTGCGGCAATCAATATCGGCGCCCCGGCCGCCCTCGTCCCGGCGGCGGAGATGAAGGAGCGCTATCTGCCATTGCTGAAGGAAACCCAGGCGACGTTGCGGCCGCTGCTGCGCCGGTAACGGCAAGCACGGAAAAAGGGGCGGCCCCGGTCAGCGCCGGGGCAATTGTCAATGCGTCAGGTCGAGCGCGGCCGTGAGGTCACCCATCGGCGGCTGGCCGTCCGGCAGCACCGGCAGATCGTAATGCGCGGTGATGAAGCGGATGATCGATGACGTGTTATTGGGTGTGATCGACGATGTCGTCCTTGGCGAAGGGCGAGATGATGAAGGCCGGAATTCGGTTGCCCGGCCCCAACGATCGGCCTCGGCGGCGCGACGTGATCCCATAAGCTGCCGTTTTCGTCATAGGTGACGATGACGAGCATGTCGCCCCGGGCTCTTCTCGAGATGGGAGACGATATCGGCAAGATGCTGGTCGCCGCTCGATTGCAGATCATCAATCCGTGGGAAAACCGTTACCCGCCTCCTAGAATTCCCAATCGCACACATTATCACAGTCGGCGCAGGCATCCCACTTGATGTATCACAATTCTCGATATACATCATTCCATCGGGAACGATGGGGATATAATGGAACGTTCGTTTTTAACGATTGCGGCCGGGGAGAATACTGAGGCAATCCGGGCGCTTTCGGCGCCGGCGCGGGTCGAGATGCTCAAGCTGCTCTGCGCTAAAGGGCCGATGAATATCAATGATATCGCGCAGGCGCTTTCCCTGCCGCAATCGACTGTCGCCACCGGCATTCAGATTTTGGAAGAGGCCGGCCTAGTCGAATCCCGGCTGGCCAAGGCGCGGAAGGGGAACCAGAAGATCTGCTCGGCGGTCTATAGCGAAATCCTGATCAGCTTCGAGGAAAGTGCGGCGCAACGGGCCAACAATATCATCGAAGTCGAGATGCCGGTGGGGCTCTACACCAGCTGCGATGTGCATGCGCCCTGCGGTCTTTGCTCCAGCGAAAGCGTCATCGGCCCTCTCGACGTTCCCGATTATTTCCTTGATCCACAGCGTATGCAGGCCGGGCTCGTGTGGTTCGGAAGGGGTTATGTCGAGTATAAATTCCCCAACAATGCCAAGGTCTTGAACAAGGATATCCGCGCTATCGAATTCTCTTTGGAGCTGTCGTCGGAGGTGCCCGGCACCAATGCGGACTGGCCCTCCGACATCACGCTCTGGGTCAACGGCATGGCGATCGGCACCTGGACGTCTCCAGGCGATTACGGCGACAAGCGCGGCGCCTTCACGCCGGCCTGGTGGAAGCTCGAAGGCTCGCAATATGGGATGATGAAGACCTGGCGCATCTCGACGCGCGGGACCTTCATCGATGGCGTCGCCGCCTCGAATGTCACGCTCGCCGATCTGGCACTCGGCCAGCACTCTTCCATCCGGCTGCGCGTCGGCATCGCCGAAAATGCCGGCCATACCGGCGGCGTCAATATTTTCGGCCGCGGCTTCGGAAATCACGGCCGCGATATCATCATGCGGCTGCACGTGTGATCAATCGATATCGGAAATGCTGATTTAAAAATCACGCGATTTTCCGAGTTCTACGAAATAGAAAGTCTATTAACATTATGAAATTACGTGATATTTTCCGAAAATCAGATTAGTATGATAAAATCCGCAAGTTGGTTGACAGAACGACATTCCTGATATCAAGTTGGAGGCAAGAAAACAAAATTTCTGATACATAAACGGGAGGATCCGTTGAAGACCAATGTCGTTGCCCACCGCGATTTCCGCATCGCGACCATTGACGCCAGGCTCTACAGTTCATTTCTCGAGCATCTCGGCAGAGCGATCTACGGGGGCATCTATGAGCCCGGACATCCGACGGCCGACGAGGACGGATTCCGCCGCGACGTGCTCGATCTGGTGCGAGATCTCGACACGCCCTACTGCCGTTATCCCGGCGGCAATTTCGTCTCCGCCTATAATTGGGAAGACGGCGTCGGCCCGCGTTCGGAGCGCCCGGTTCGCCTCGACCTGGCCTGGCGCACCCGCGAAGCCAATCAGATCGGCGTCAACGAATTCGTCGACTGGTGCAAGAAGGCCAATACCAAGCCGATGCTCGCCGTCAATCTCGGCTCGCGCGGCCTGGATGCGGCCCGTAATTTCCTCGAATATTGTAATCATCCGGGCGGCACCTATTATTCCGATCTGCGTCGCAAGCACGGCTGGACCAATCCGCACGACGTCAAATTGTGGTGCCTCGGCAATGAGATGGACGGCCCCTGGCAGGTCGGCCACAAGTCGGCCTATGAATATGGCCGGCTGGCGGACGAGACGGCCAAGGCCATGCGCGGCTTCGACAAGTCGCTGGAACTCGTGGTCTGCGGCTCGTCCAATTCCGATATGAAGACCTATCCCGATTGGGAGGCTCAAGTCCTCGAGCAGTGCTACGACAGCGCCGATCATATCTCGCTGCATATGTATTTCGCCAACCGCGAGAAGAATACGCTGAATTATCTCTCCCGCGCGACTAAGCTCGATCGGTATATCACCACGATCGGCGGCGTAATCGACTATATCAAGGCAAAAAAGCGCTCGAAGAAGACGATCGGTATTTCCTTCGATGAATGGAACGTCTGGTACCATTCCAACCAGCAGGACAAGGAGATCCTGGCACGCGACGAGTGGCCGGATGCACCGCATCTGCTTGAGGACGTCTATAATTTCGAAGACGTGCTGCAGGTCGGCGGCATCCTGAACACCTTCATCCGCCGCTCCGACCGGGTGCGCATCGCCTGTATCGCCCAGCTCGTCAACGTCATCGCTCCGATCATGACCGACGACGGCGGTGCCGCCTGGCGCCAGACGATCTATTACCCCTTCTACTACGCTTCCCGATATGGCCGCGGCGCAGCGCTGCAGCTGGTCGTCGATGGCCCGACCTATGACAGCGACGAGGAGAACGACGTTCCCTATCTCGACGTCTCGGCGGTCCATTCCGAGGATGGCAAGACGCTGACCTTTTTTGCCGTCAACCGCCATCCGAACACGGCGCTCGATCTCGATGTGCGGCTGGAAGGTTTTGGGGCCGCGAGCGTCGTCGAGCAGGTGGAAATGACCCATAGCGATCTCGAAGCCGTCAACACGGCAGGGCGGCAAGATACGGTCGCGCCTGTCAAAGCCGACAGCGCCAAGATCGAGGACGGACGGTTGCGGGCGGCGCTGAAGCCGCTGTCCTACAACGTCATTCGGCTGTCGGTATGACAGCCGCCGCCGGGTAAGGCCCATTGGCCCCGGCTGAAGAGGTTCGGCTCGACTGCGAGGAGGCAGACGGCCGGAGGGATGGTTCGCTAGAGGCGGCCTGGACCTGAAGTCCCGACGTCTCTGCAAACCGACAACCGCGACGTGCCCATGCTGCCTTTGCGGCCGCCGTATCGTCGCTTTCTAGGGAGGAGTTCATGCAACAGTTGAAGAGGCTCGCATTTGGCGTCGCGCTGGCCGCACTCGGCCTGACGGCGGCGGCCAAAGCCGATGACTATACCTCCTTGCCGCGCAAGGAGACGCTCATCGTCGAAAATCCGGAAGGGACGATCAAAAATCCCGGCTGGTTCAATATCTGGGTCAATGCCGGCGCCGGTGTCTCCACCGGTCTGCAGCAGCTGACCATGGATACGCTATGGTATATCGACCCCGAGCAAGGGCTTGGCGGCGCGACCTGGGACAATTCGCTGGCCGCCGACAAGCCGCAATATAATGCCGACTTTACCGAAATGACCGTGAAACTGCGCAAGGGGCTCTTCTGGAGCGACGGCGTCGAGTTCACGGCCGACGACGTGGTCTATACCGTCAAGACCCAGATGGATCATCCCGGCATGGTCTGGAGTGCTGCCTTCTCGGTGCAGGTGGCAAGCGTCGAGGCGACCGATCCTCAGACCGTGGTGTTCAAGCTGAAGAAGCCCAATTCGCGCTTCCACGCCCTTTTCACCGTTCGCTGGAACGGCGCATGGATCATGCCCAAGCATGTGTTCGAAAAGGTCGCCGATCCGCTTCGCTACGATTTCGCCAATCCCGTCTCGCTCGGCGCCTACAAGCTCAAGGCCTACGACCCTCAGGGCAAGTGGTATACCTGGGAGAAGCGCGACGACTGGCAGAAGACGTCGCTTGCCCGCTTCGGCGAGCCGGCCCCGAAATATGTGACTTACGTCGATCCCGGCCCGCCGGATAAACGCACCATCGCCCAGCTCGAGCACAATCTCGATATCATCCACGACAATACGCCGGAGGGCATGTTCACGCTGAAGGAGAAATCCAAGTCGATCGAGACCTGGTTCCCGGGCTTCCCCTTCGCCCATCCGGATCCGACGCTGCCGGCTGTGATTTTCAATACCCAGGACCCGACCTTCAACAATCCCGACGTGCGCTGGGCGCTTGCCCTGCTGATCGACATCAAGGCCGTCGACATGGCGAGCTATCGCGGCACCGCGACGCTCTCGGCACTCGGTGTGCCGCCGACGGCGATCGCCATGAAAGACTATCAGGCGCCGATGCAGGATTGGCTGAAGGATTTCGAGATCGACACCGGCAAGCAGAAGATCAAGCCCTATGACCCGACGATCGGCCAGCAGGTCGCCGATCTCCTGCGCAAGCAGCCGAAGTTCAAGGACCAGATCCCGACCGATCCTGAGGCCATCAGCACGGCCTTCGGCTATGGCTGGTGGAAGCCGAACCCGCAGGCAGCCGCCGAGCTGCTTCAAAAGGCAGGCTTCAAGAAGAGCGGCGGCAAATGGATGACCCCTGATGGTCAGCCGTTCAGGATCCGGATGACCGTCGAGGGCGACACGCGCTCCGTCTTCACCCGGGCAGGCACGCTGATCGCCCAGCAATGGGCTGCCTTCGGCATCGATGCCAAGGCCGTGCCGACGACCAACCTCTGGCAGGTTGCACTGCAGCCTGGCGATTTCCAGGTGGCGATTGCCTGGAGCGTCGAGACATGGGGCGGCGATCCCGACCTGTCGTTCTTCCTCGACAGCTGGCACTCGCAGTTCGTGGCCAAGAAGGGCGAGAACCAGCCGCCGCGCAACTGGCAGCGCTGGAGCAATCCGGAGCTCGACAAGATCATCGAGATCATCCGCGGCATCAGCGCCGACGATCCCAAGGGCATCGAGCTCGGCAAGGATTATCTGAAGCTGGTTGCCCGCGAAATGCCGACGATCCCGCTGATGTCCTATAACGTCTTCACCTCGATGGATACGACGTATTGGACCGGTTATCCGACGATCAAGGACCCCTATACCGACCCGGTGCCGAACTGGGCCAACTCCAGGCTGATGATGGTCAAGCTGAAGCCGGCCCAACCGAAATAATCCTCCCAACGCCGGCGCTTTAGCCACGCGCCGGCTCCTTGTCGGCGGGCCCTGCCCGCCGATCCTTTCCTTCGATCCTTTCCCGGCGATGAAGGGAACCAGAGAGGAACCACTGCCTTATGACGCCCTATCTGATCTTTGTGCTGAAGCGGTTCGGTCAGTTTCTGCTCGTCGTCTTTCTTGGCGTCAGCATCACCTTCTTCGTCACCCACCTGACCCCGATCGATCCAGTCGAAGAAAGCATAGGAGCCATCACCCAGATGGGGCAGTCCGATCCGAATGCGATCGAACTGATGCGCCAGTCGCTGCGCGAGCTCTACGGCATGGAGGGCTCGATCTGGCAGCAATATCTGCACTTCTGGCTGCGGCTTGCGACCGGCGATCTCGGCCCTTCACTGTCGGCCTTTCCGACACCCGTTTCGACGATCATTCTGCGGTCCCTGCCCTGGACGATCGGGCTGATGACCGTCTCGACGCTGATCACCTTCGTGCTCGGCAATGCGCTCGGCGCGCTCGCCGGCTATTACCGGAAGAACATGGTGCTGAAGGCCGTCAGCCTCGTCTGCATCGCCCTGCTTCCCATTCCCTATTATATCCTGGCCTTCGTGCTGCTCATCCTGTTCGGCTATCTCTGGCCGGTGCTGCCGATCAATGGCGGCTACGAGATGAACGCCAATCTGGATCTCTCCTTCGCGCTGGTGCTCGATATCCTCGAACACTCGATCCTGCCGGCCCTGTCGCTGATCCTGGTGGGAGCCGGCAGCTGGCTGATCGGCATGCGGGCGCTAGTGTCCAACATCATCACCGATGATTACGTCGTCTTCGCCGAGCTCGGCGGCGTTCCGAAGCGGAAAATTCTTCGCTCCTACATCGCCCGCAACGCCATGGTGCCGCAATTCACCGGGCTTGCCATGTCGCTCGGGGCGATCTTCAACGGCACCGTCATCACCGAAATCGTCTTCGGCTATCCCGGCATCGGCAACCTGCTGATTTCGGCGGTGCATGCCGGCGATTACAGCCTGGTGCTCGGCCTCAGCGCCTTGTCGATCGTCGGCGTCGCCGCCGCCGTCTTCATCATCGACATTCTGAGCCCGCTGATCGACCCGCGCATCAAGGTGGAATAGGCCATGTTTACCATCATCCGCGACCTCGCACGTCAGAACCTGGAATTTCTCTGCGGCCTGCTGCTCTTTGCCGTCATCGTCGGGTTCATCATCCTGTCCTATTTCTCGCCCTACGCGCCGACGGACATCTATCTTCTGCCGCCCGACATGCCGCCCGACCGCGACTATTGGCTCGGCACGACATCGCGCGGACAGGACGTTTTCTGGCAGCTGACGACCGCCCTTCGCAACACCTTGTATTTCGGCATCGGCGTCGCCTTTCTCTCGCGCATCATCTCGCTGGTCGTCGGCCTCGTCGCCGGTTATGCCGGCGGCACGGTCGACCGGGTGCTGATGGCGATCAACGACAGCATCATGGTCATCCCGCAATTTCCGCTGCTGATCCTGTTCTATTTCGTGCTGAAGGACAGCATGACCTGGACGGTGCTGATCGTCATCATGGCTTCGCTCGGCTGGTCCTACGATGCGCGCCTCATCCGCTCGGTGGCGATCGGCCTGAAGACCAGGCCGTTCACCACCCAGAGCGTCTATTCCGGCATGAGCATGCGCAAGATCCTGGTCGAGGAGCACCTGCCCTATGTGCTGCCGATCGTCTTCGCCACCACGATGAACAACATGATCTGGTCGATCGGCATGGAGATCACCCTTTCGGTGCTCGGTTTCACCGATATCGAGACGCCGACCATGGGCATGATGATCTACTGGGCCAATGCGCATTCGGCGCTGATCGCCGGAATATGGTGGTGGGTGGCCGCCCCCGTCGCCGTCATCGTCATTCTGTTCCTGGCGCTCTTCCTGCTGTCGATGTCGATGAACGAATACAATGATCCGCGCAGCCGGCTGAACCGGATGGGAAGTTAGCATGGACCCTTTGGTCGAAATCGAGAACCTGAAAGCCTATTACCGCGCCTTCCTTTTCGGCGTCGACCGCGAAGTGCGCGCCGTCGACGATATCAGCCTGACGATCGGCCGCGGCGAGGTCTATGGCGTTGCCGGGGAATCGAGCAGTGGCAAGACGACGCTGATCAAAACCATCGCCGGCGCCATCCGGCCGCCGCTCAGGGTCGTCTCGGGCAGCGTCAAATTCCATTTCGCCGGCGGCACGCAGGATATTTACGCGATGAAGCCGGAGGAGCGCATGGCGCTGCGCTGGAAGCATCTGTCCTATATCATGCAGGGCTCGATGAACGTGCTCAATCCGGTGCGCCGGATCCGCCATTCCTTCACCGATTTCGCCTTTCGCCACATGGCTGTCAGCAAGCCGGTCTTCTTTGAGAAGGTCGCAACCCATCTGCAGCGGCTGAAGCTCGATCCGCATCTGCTCGACGCCTATCCCCACGAACTCTCAGGCGGCATGCGCCAGCGCATGACCATTGCGCTCGCCACCATCCTGACGCCTGAATTCATCATCGCCGACGAACCGACCACTGCGCTCGACGTCATCGTTCAGCGTGACGTGCTGTCGATGATCCGCGAAATCCAGCGCGAGATGGGTTCGTCCTTTCTGTTCGTCACCCATGATATGGGCGTTCACGCGACGGTTTCCGACCGCATCGGCATCGTTTATGCCGGGCGTCTGGTCGAGGAAGCGCCGACCGCCAAACTCTTCAGCAAGCCGCTGCATCCCTATACGCAGCATCTGGTCGGCAGCCTGCCGCGCATCGGCGATGCGACAACTAGGCCGTCGCTGGAGGGGCGCCCGCCGAACCTCGCCATGCCGCCCGAAGGCTGCCGCTTTCACCCGCGCTGTCCGAAGCGGATGGACATCTGCTCGCAAAAGGTGCCGCCGCTCGTCACCGTCGAGCCGGGGCGTCGCGTCGCCTGTTTTGCAGTTACGGGAGATCAGGTTTGACCGCTCTGCTTCACCTCTCGCATGTCACCAAAGTCTATCGCCAGGGCGGCATGCTCGGCCGGCGCCTGATCACCGCGGTCAAGGATGTCAGCTTCGAAGTTGGGGAGGAGCCGGAGATCCTGTCGATCGTCGGCGAATCCGGCTCGGGCAAATCGACGATCGCCGCGATGATCCTCGGGCAGACCGCACCGACGGAAGGGCGGCTGGAATTCTCCGGCAAAACCGTCTCGATCCATAGCCGCTCCGAACGCAAGGCCTTCATGAAGGAGGTCCAGCCGGTTCTGCAAAACCCATTCGAAGCCTTCAATCCGCTGAAGCGGGTCGACCGTTACCTGTTCGAAACGGCCCGCAATCTGTCGGGCCCGGGAAAACGCATAGACCGGAAAGAAGCCGAGCGCATGGCCGATGCGGCGCTTACGCATGTCGGCCTCACCCTCGAAGAAGTGAAAGGCCGTTTCCCCCACGAACTCTCCGGCGGCCAGCTCCAGCGCGTCGCCATCGCCCGCGCGCTGATTCCGCAGCCGCGCCTGCTGGTCGCCGACGAACCGGTCTCGATGGTCGACGCATCGCTGCGCATGGCGATCGTCAACCTCTTCGGCCGGCTGAAAAACGAACTCGGCCTGTCGATCATCTACATCACCCATGATCTCGCCACCGCCTACTACGTCAGCGACAACATCATCATCATGCGCAAGGGCGAGATCGTCGAACGCGGACCGGCCCGCCCCGTGCTGGATAATCCGCAGCATCCCTATTCGCGCGCGCTCAAGGAGGCGGTGCTGGCGGCGGATTTCAGCCCGGCGATGTAGGCTCATCCCACGGCGCCTTGGTGTAGGCATGACCTGTTCGGGGCGTTTTCTATAATTCCATGGCAACCGCTAACGATTAAGCTCGTCGAAAAAAGCAACGATTGGCTCACAATCAGCGCGAAGAAGAGCGAGTCCGCTTATCGCACGCTCGGAAACGGGGACGAAGCTCTGGGCGAAGTAGGACCAGTTGTAGAACTGGTCCCCACCACCCTGCCTGACCACGAGCACTGCGTGAAACGCGAACTGGTAGTCGGTGGAACCGCCGCCGTTTGTAAACGGTGTCTGCATCCTCAAACCCGCCAATTCAGTCCATCGGCTGACTGCCTTGTACCGCCCGAGATAATCCTTGGGCACCTGCACGCAATAGGGATGTGAACCGGCGACCGCGAGTGCACGCCATTCCACAATCTTGATGTTGAGGACCGACCAAAGAAATAGGCCGGCAATAGGCCCAGCAACCGACGATATCACCACCATATGCAGCAGTTTGACCGCCCGCGCGCTATCGATCCTGCCTGGCGCGAGCGCAAGGATCGGCAGATCGACCAGGCCCGCCAGCAATACAAACAACCAGATGGCGGGACTAAACTGATCCGTCACCCATACCATTAGAGCAACAACCAGATTCATCCCGAAGTGCACAGCGACGGCTCGCCTCATTAAGCGAGAAGCCGGTTGATCCAGAATAAGGGCACCGACCGAAATGGCAAAAGCCACAAGCGGACCCGAAAACCACAACAGACACATAAGGACAGTGGTGAGGTCCCAATCGTAGTAGGCGATCGGGTGGACTGACCAGAGAAAAATCCCTGCCATCAAGGAGCACCAGCCGCAGAGCAGGATTAGGCGGAATACCGGCAATGGTCTCGAAGGTGCCGACACGGAGGACGCGGTGATATTTCTTTGATCGGATTTTTCATTTGCGATTTCGAACGTCAGAAGGGACGTCGCGGCTGGCGGCGGATGTCAGCCCGGCGATGCAGGCTCATCCCACGGCGCTTTGGTCGACATGGTTCGTTTCAGGCGGTCATTGGGCTTTGCTGGCGCGTCGAGGCGGGCAAGGTATTCGGCATAGATCTCGGGGCTGACCGTGAATATGGTCCGCTCAAGCAGCACTTCCGCACTTTTGTTCCTGGGCGAGGAGGGCATGGGAAACTCCTGTCTGGAGCAGACACATAGCGCAACGATGCTCATCTCTACAAGCGCTGTAAAGATGGCGTCGCTACGCGCTTTGTCGGCTATCTCTCACCCAGCCGGTGTGCCTATTTCCCGTCCGCCTGTCCCGCTGGTTTCGTGGCTGCATTCAGCACGCCGTCCTGCAAACCCACCTCGTCGGCAAGAATGGCAGCGGCCTCGTCGAGCAGGACGTCTTTTGCGTTCTTGCGGGCGTTTTCGAGGGCGATATCGGCGCTCAGGCTGCGCTCGCCCGCCTCCAGGCCATCATCCCCGGCGGGGTTGTCGCCATCGCTCGCCTGCGCCCGCTCCTTGAAGCGCTTCTCGCGCGCCGCCGCTTCCTTGCGGCGTTCGGCTTCATTCAGGGAGACGATGCCTTTCTCGCGCTGCGCCTTCAGATCGGCAATGTCTTTCACCAGGCGCTGGAAATCCGGATCGCCCTTGACCCGCGCATCATGGCGGCTTTGCAATGCCGGCAGCAAGGCCGTGACATTGCCCTCGGGCGCGTATTTCGCCGGCTTGATCTCCGCCCATGGCAGGGCATTGTCATAGCTGGTCTCGCCGAAGCTTGTCGGATCAGACAGTCCCGGCAGGCTGATATCGGGGGTGACGCCGCGCAGCTGCGTCGTGCCGCCATTGACCCGGAAGAACTGGGCGATCGTCACTTTCAGCTCGCCATATTCCGGCTTGCTGTTGTGAACCATCTGGTCGAGATCGACGACCGTCTGCACCGTGCCCTTACCGAAGGTCGGCTCCCCGACGATCACGCCGCGGCCGTAATCCTGGATGGCCGCGGCAAAAATCTCCGAGGCCGAGGCAGAGCCGCGATTGATCAAGACACCCATCGGGCCTGACCAGACAGGCTCGGCAAGATCCGAGCTTTTGACCTCGATCTTGCCGTCGCTGCGGCGCTGCTGAACGACCGGACCCTTGCCGATGAAGAGGCCGGTCAAATCGATCGCCTCTTCCAATGAACCGCCGCCATTGTTGCGCAGGTCCACGAGAACGCTGTCGACCTTTTCATCCTTCAACTCGCCGAGAAGCTTGGCGACATCGCGGCTGGCGCTTTTGTAATCCTTGTCGCCTTTGGCCTTGGCTTCAAAATCCTCATAGAAGACCGGCAGGGTGATGATGCCGATCTTGCGCTCGGTATCGCCGACTTTCACGGTCTGCACGGTCTTCCTGGCGGCCTGCTTTTCCAGGCTGATCTTGTCGCGCACCAGGCTGACGACGCGATGCGTGGCATCGGCGCCGGCATCGGCCGGCAGGATGTCGAGGCGCACGACGGAGCCTTTTTTCCCGCGGATCATCTGCACGACTTCATCCAGCCGCGTGCCAACCACTTCCTTGATCGGCCCATTCTTGCCCTGACCGACGCCGGTGATGCGGTCGCCGACCGCAAGCTTGCCGGAAAGCTCAGCCGGCCCGCCGGGCACCAGCTCACGGATCGTCGTATAGTCGTCGCGCTCCTGCAGCACCGCCCCGATGCCGAACAGCGAAAGCTTCATCGATACATCGAAATCGGCCGAAGCGGCCGCGCCGAAATAATCCGTGTGCGGATCGATCGCATTCGAATAGGCGTCCATGAACGACTGGAAAACGTCGTCGCTCTTGAATTTGTAAGCGCGCTCGAGCGTGTTTTCATAGCGTTTGTCGAGCGTTTCGCGAATGGCCGCATCGGCCTTGCCGCCAAGCTTCAGCCGCAGCCAGTCGCTCTTGACACGCTTGCGCCAGAGATCATCGCTTTCTGCTTGCGACTGCGGCCAGGGCGCTTTCTCGCGCAGCACCGAATAATTGTCCTGCCCGCTGAAATCGAAATCCTGCTTCAGCAGGCTGCGCGCATAGGTCATGCGGTCGACGACGCGCTGTTCATAGGCGTTGAAGATCGCAAACGGGATCTTCAAATCCTTCCGCTCGATCGCATCGTCGATCTCGCTGCGCTCAGCCATGAACTTGTCGATATCGGCCTGCAGGAAAAGCATGCGGTCCGGATCCAACGACTTGATGAAGCCATCCATGACCCGCGCCGACAAGGCATCGTCGAGCGGAACCGGCTTGTAGCTATAGCGCGAGAGAAATTGCGCGCTCAACTGAGCAGCTTCCGCCTGTCGCTCCAGCGGCGCCAAAACCGGCGGCGATGCGACTTCAGCGGAGGCGGACTGTACGAGTGCAAGAAATGCACCGAGAAAAACGTAAGCTATGCGCATGCAGCGTTGATCCAATTCTTCATGCCGAGGGTGGATGTGTGAACTAAGTGAGGCAATTGTGGTTTTTTGGCAAGCAGGGAGGAACTTCGTCTGGGCAGCCGCAAAACTATCCGAGCTGATCGGTCAGGAGGCACTGAAGCGTACCGGAGCGAAATCGTTCAGCGAGAACGGCTCGTACCGGACGTCCGGCAGCATAGCTGCGCGCGAGCATGAGGTGGCGCGAACGTTTCAGTGTGCGGTGCCTGGTTTCTCCTTTGCCCTCACAATGGCGTCCGCTTCCTTGCCGTATAGCTCCTCGAAGTGATCGAAGGTCTTGGAAAAATAACCAATGCCCTGCGTCGCCGAGCGCAGCGCCCGCGCCAGTTCCTCAAGTGCACCGCCCGGAACGAGCGCCCGGAAGATGTCCCAACCCTTGGCGGTTTCATCCCGGTCGAAGCCGAGAACCTGGCCGTTGAGGGCAGAGACGATCTGGACGAGGCTGCCCGAATAGACCGACGGAATGTGAATCTCGCTGCGGAAGACCGGCTGCATCAAGACGGTCGATCCCTCGGCAAGCGCCTGACGCACCCCCATTTTCGACGCAGTCCGGAAGGCGTGTTCCGAACTGTCGACGGCATGGTGCTGACCATCTTGCAGCGTTACGCCGACATCGATGACCTCGAAGCCTAGCGGTCCTTTCTCCATCGCTTCGCGCGCGCCCGCTTCGACGGCGGGGAAGTAATTGCGCGGAACGGCGCCGCCCTTGACTGTTTCGCCAAAGGTGAAACCCTGGCCGCGCTCGTTGGGGTGAATGCTCAGCTTCACATCCGCGAATTGCCCGGCACCACCGGTCTGTTTGCGATGGCGGTAATGAACCTCCGATGGTTTCGTGATCGTCTCGCGGTAGATCGGGCTGGGCGTTCGGTCGGTCACGGAGATGTGAAAGACTTCCGCCAGCGTTCGGCAAAGTTCACGCAGATGTACCGGCCCCTGGGCGCGGACGAGTTGAGCGCCCGTGCCTTCCTCCTGCAAGACTTTCAGGCCGCGATCCGTCTCGGAAAGTTTTGCCAGCGTTTCGGAAAGCTTGTTTTCATCGCGCTCGCTGCCCGGAACCAGGATCCTTTCAAGCATCGGCGTGGGTGGTTCCGTCCACTCAGGCGGGGCGATCACCGCGCCGGGGGTCAATAGCGAAGGGACGCGCAGATGGTCGGACTTGACGGTCGCGAAGACATCCCCCGGCGCCGGCAGAACCGCCGAATTGGACCGCCCGTTTGCGAGATTTTGGACGGCGCCGAGGCTGGAGCCGCCCAGTGATGCGCCTTGCCGCAGTCCCTCGCCAAGTGCGCGCACGAGCACCGTCTTGCCGACATTCTGGCGATGATAGGCATGGAAGCTCACGGCCACCAGCTTGCCTTCATCGACAGTTCCCGTATGAGCGAGACGCTGCCTGAGAATCCCGACCGGCGGCGCCTCGTGGCGCAGCGCCTTCATCAGCCTCATCATGCCGTTGCCGTGACTTGCAGCACCGATCAGGACCGGGATAATCCTGTTTTCCCTGAGAACCCGCGATGAAATGGCATAGAGCGCGTCGCTGGGTGGCTCGCGGTCCTCGATCAGTTCCTCGAGAAGCCAGTCATCGAATTCGGACAGATGTTCCAGGAGTTCGGTGCGCGCTTCGTGCTCACGTTCGGCAGTGCTTTCGGGGATGGCGATCAGCGCCGAAGTCTGGCCTTCCCGGTAGCGCCACGCCCGTTCCGAAATCAGATCGCAACTGCCGACGATCCTGTCCCCCTCGCGGATCGGGATCTGGCGAAGCAAAAGCGTGTGGTTGGCGTAGTCTTGAAGCGCGGCGATCACATCCCTCAACCGCCCCCTCGGTTCGTCCATCCGGTTGACGAAGAGGATGCAAGGCGTCCCCGAGGCTTCGATTATCCTGAGATAGGGCGCGGCGAGCACAGCCTCCTCGGGTGCCGATGAAACGCACAATATGCAGGCGTCGCTGGCAAGAAGCGCGTGCTGCGCATGCGCCAACGCTTCGTTGGGTCCTGGCGCATCCAGTGCACACCACGCCTCGTTTCCGAAGATGAACTCTGTGAGGTTCAATCCATAAGGGGAGCTGGATTTTCTCGGCGTCCCCTCCAGCGAGCCGAGCTTTTCCACGACTGTCGATTTTCCGGTCTGCGAGGGTCCAAGCACGGTAAAGCAACGCATCAGCATTCCTCCAACTGCCATAAACACAATTTCAGCCATCATAGGATGCCCTGAACCGCTGCAAGGCGCCAGAGGTGTTCAGTTTGACAGCGCTTTGACCTGGACTTGCGTTTATCGTCATGTGAACTGGGCGGTCTGAAGTGTTCTTTCTCGTCCGCTCTCTGCAAATCTGGATGGATGATGGAAAAGCGCGGTCATCGAGCCAAGCTACTTAACGACCATGACCGGGTGAAAACTTCCAGGATAATTGGAGGAGGTTGCCTTGAAGGGAATCGAAATCTCGATCGCGTTGCTCGGTTCACACCGGGAGATGGGCAGGCTGTTACAGATGCTCAACCCAACAGTCCCACGGCCCGCAATTGCTGAGAATTGCTTTGAAGGCTAATAGGCGATCGATCATTCCCAGAGGGAGAGCGATGGCCGACACATTTGACAGTTATGATGCCGAACAACGGGCCATGATCGATTGGTTGACCGGCCGGTCTCCTGATGCTCGCCATGCCATTGCAGAAAATCTGAACTTCGACTTCGCTGAAGATGTGTTCGAGTGGATCCTGACGCAGCCGGACTGCGATCTGGCAACTGCCGCGAGCTATTTCTGGCGAACAGAACCATCCGACCTTCTCGAAAATTCTGACTCCAGGAATGAAGATAGCTTGACGGTGCAGCGGCTAATAGACCGCGTCAATGCGGGCTTTTATAGCCGGTCGGAAATTTACTATGGGGGCCAAGAGCTGTGGGAAGGCGAAGAGGTGTGCAGTTGGACGGTTGAAGAAGCCGAAGACCTGCGAGAGTTCGCCCGCGCCCATGGGGCTTCCAATCTTCCCTGGACTTTACCTGAGGCGCTGGTTCCGCCGTTCGGGCACCGCGCAGTTCGCATCTTAGATGAAGAAGATCCCCTTAAATCGGAAGAACTCCAAAAGCTCTTTGCCGGGCTCGGGACAGGTTCCGGACTAATTCCAGCAAGCCTGATGGCGGCAGATCCGCCTCCAAGAAGTATGCCGCAGCCAGCGCAGCAACTCAACGTCGGAAAAAGAATAGCGACGTTGCGCAGTTCGGCTTTCACGCCGCTGTACCTTTACCTCGCATTCGTTGCGGCGGGATGGGGACTTATCTATGTCTTTGACCCTCCGAGGTTCGTATATACGCTGATGATCATCTGCTGCTTGCACTTCGGGCCGATGACATTCTGGATGGTGCGATCTGAAATGAAACGGAAGACTGAGAAACTAGCGGCCCGCTAGTAGCAAACCGCCTCATCCCAACACACGCAAAAGCCCCGCGGTCGTTGCCACACCGCGGGGCTCTTTGACGCCTAACCCGGGAGAAAAAGGTCAGGCGGCTTTAACTTTGTTGGATGTGCGGGCCCATTCCGGCAGCCAGTCGCCGTGGGTGGCGAGCAGGTCGTCGACCAGCGACCAGATCTGGTCGAGGTCGAGTTCGGCTGCGGTGTGCGGGTCCATCATCGCGGCGTGGTAGATGTGCTCGCGATTTTCCGTCATCAGCGCCTGCACCGTCAGTTCCTGGACGTTGATGTTGGTGCGGATCAGCGCGGTCAGCTGCGGCGGCAGGGCGCCGATGAAGGTCGGCTGGATGCCTGAGGCGTCGACCAGGCAAGGCACTTCGGCGGCGCAATTTTCCGGCAGCGAGGTGATGCAGCCATTGTTGCGGACGTTGCCGTAGATGACGGAGGGTTCGCCGGTCCAGACCGAGTTGATGATCGAGGAGGCATATTCCTTCGAGGGCGTCACCTCGATCTTGTCGGCGCTGCGATAGGCCTCCGCCTGGCCCTTCCAGCGCTCGATCTGCTCGATGCAGCGTTTCGGATACTCATCGAGCGGAATGCCGAATTTCTCGATCAGGTCGTCGCGGCCCTCCTTGATGAAATAGGGCGTGTATTCGGCGAAATGCTCCGAGCTTTCGGTGACGAAATAGCCGAGCCGCGTCAGCATCTCGTAGCGCACCTTGTTCGGGCAGCGCGGGTTCCAGCCGGGTTTCGGCGCCCTGCCCTCGCGGTAGGCGCGCAAGAGATCGGGATAGAGGTTGCGGTAGGAGCCGTCGGCCTGGCGGTGCTCGAATTTGAGATAGAAGGCCATGTGGTTGATGCCGGCGGCGCGGTAGCGAATTTCCTCGTAGGGAATGTCGAGATCGTGGGCCAGTTCCATCGCCGTGCCCTGCACCGAATGGCAGAGGCCGACCTGGCGGATGGTTGGATATTTCTCGGCGATTGCCCAGGTGTTGATCGCCATCGGGTTGACATATTGCAGCATGATCGCCTCGGGGCAGACGGCGAGCATGTCCTCGCAGATCTTCCAGAGATGCGGCACGGTGCGCAGGCCCCGCATGATGCCGCCGACGCCGAGCGTATCGGCGATCGTCTGGCGCAGGCCGTATTTCTTCGGCACCTCGAAATCGGTGACGGTGCAGGGCTCATAGCCGCCGATCTGGAAGGCGACGACGACGAAATCGGCGCCGGCAAGCGCCTTGCGCTGGTCGGAATAGGTCTCGGCCTTGGCCTTGACGCCGAGCGTCGAGATCAGCTTGTTGACGACGACGGCGCTTTCCTCCAGCCGCTGCGGATTGAGATCCATCAGCGCGATCGTCGCGCCCGACAGCGCGGGACGCTGCAACACGTCGCCGATGATGTTCTTCATGAAAACGGTGGAGCCAGCTCCGATGAATGTGATCTTGGGATTTGCTGCCATTATAACCTCCGGCATTCGGCAATCATGCTACCTCGAAAGCGGCTTTGACGAGCCGTTCGGTGTAGGCGGTCTTGGGATGGGATAGGACTTCGTTGACGGGCCCCTCTTCGACGATCTTGCCATGCTGCATGACGATGACGCGGTGGCAAAGCGCCCGGACGACCTTGAGATCGTGGGAAATGAAGAGGTAGCTCAGACCCCGCTCGTCCTGCAGCTTGCGCAGCAGTTCGATGATCTGGGCCTGGACGGAAAGGTCGAGCGCCGATGTCGGCTCGTCGAGCAGGATGAATTCCGGCTCCAGCGCGATGGCGCGGGCAATGGCGATGCGCTGGCGCTGGCCGCCGGAAAATTCATGCGGGAAACGCGACAGGATATTGCCGGGCATGCCGGCTGAAATCAGCGCCTCGCGCACCCGGTCCTGCCGTTCGGCCCTGGTGGCGCCCAGCCGGTTGACGACGAGGCCTTCCTCGATGATCTGGCCGATCGTCATGCGCGGGTTGAGCGAGGAGAACGGGTCCTGGAACACCACCTGCATGCGGGCCCGTAGCGGCCGCATCTCAGCGCGGGAAAGCCCGTGGATCGGCTGATGGTCGAAATGGATTTCGCCGCTGTCGGGCGTGTTCAGCCGCAGGATCGCCTGGCCGAAGGTCGTCTTGCCGGAGCCGGATTCACCGACGAGGCCGAGCGTCTCGTGACGGCGCAGCGTCAGATCGAGGCTGTCGACGGCGACAAGCTCGCGCATCGCCGGCTTGAGGAAGGAACCGTGGCGCAGCATGAAGGCGACGCGCACGCCCTTGGCGTCGAGGATGACATCCGATCCCGCCGGCAGCGGGTTGGCCTCGCCGCGCGGCTCGGAGGCAAGCAGATGCCTTGTATAGGCGTGCTGCGGATTGGCAAACAGCGCTTCCGTGGTGTTGTGCTCGCGCACTTCGCCATGTTGCATCACATAGACGTAATCGGAAAACTGCCGCACCACCGTCAGGTCGTGGGTGATGAGGATGACGGCCATCCCCATTTCCTTCTGCAGGTTGCGGATCAGGTTGAGGATCTGCGCCTGCACGGTGACATCGAGCGCCGTCGTCGGCTCGTCGGCGATCAAGACGTCCGGATCGTTGGCGAGCGCCATGGCGATCATCACGCGCTGGCGCTGGCCGCCGGAAAGCTGATGCGGATATTGCCGGATGCGTGCGGCGGGGTCGGGGATCTGCACATGTTCGAGCAGTTCGAGCGCCCGCTTTTCCGCATCCCTGCGGCTCATGCGGCGATGCACGCGGATCGCCTCGACGATCTGGCTGCCGATCGTATAGATCGGATTCAGCGAGCTCATCGGCTCCTGGAAGATCATCGAGATGCGGTCGCCGCGCAGCTTGCGGCGGGCCCGCTCGGAGAATTTGAGAATATTGCTGCCGTCATAGGAAACCGTCGATTTGCCGGAGACGACGGCGCGCTTCGACAGAAGCCCCATCACCGTTCTTGCGGTCACCGATTTGCCGGAGCCGGATTCGCCGACGATGGCGATGGTCTCGCCGCGATAGAGCTGGAAGGAGACGTCCTTGACGGCTTCGACCATGCCGTCCTCGACCTTGAAATTTACCGCCACATTGCGGGCGTCGATGATTGGTGCTTCCAAGCGGCCGTCATGGTCGTGGCGGACAAGCGGGGCGAAGGAATTGACCAGGGAAAGAGCCATATCAATCACCTCAATAAGGATCGACCGCGTCGCGCAGTCCGTCGCCCAGCGCATTGAAGGCGAAGACGGTGACGAGCACGAAGCCGACGGGGGAGAGAATCCAGGGATAGGAACCGATGACCGAATAGGTCGCCGTATCCTGCAGCATCAGCCCCCAGGAGATCAGTGGCGGCTTGACGGCAAAGCCGAGGAAACCGAGGAAGGATTCGAGCAGCACGACGCTCGGTATGTGCAGTGTCACCGCGACGATGACATGGCTCATCACGTTCGGGAAAATATGCTGCATGATAATGCGCTTGTCGGTGGCGCCGACCGCCATTGCCGCCCGGACATAATCGATGCGGGCAAGTGCTAAGGTCTTGCCGCGCACCTCGCGCGACATCTGCGCCCAGCCGAGCGCCGACATGACGAAGATGACGAAGGCGAGGAAGACATTGGTCGGCGCCGTCACCGGGATCAGCGAGGTCAGCGCCAGATAGAGCGGCAATTGCGGGAAGGCGAGCACCAGCTCGACGAAGCGCTGCAGCCAGATATCGAAGGTGCCGCCGAAATAACCGGAGACCATGCCGACCGTCGTGCCGATCAGGGTGACGATGAAGACGACGGTCAGCGCGATCATCAGCGAGATGCGCGAGCCGATGATGGCGCGCGACAGCACGTCACGGCCGAACTTGTCGGTGCCGAGGAAATGCACCGGCTGGCCATCGGTCGAGCCGAAGAAGTGGCGGTCGGCCGGGATCAGGCCGAACAGCTTGTATTCGGCGCCCTTGACGAAGAAGCCAAGCAGCCTCGGATTGTCGTAATCCATTCCGACGATCGGCTGGAAGGTGACCGGGTCGAGTTCCTCGGAATCCGACAGCGCATAGACGCGCGGCTGGAAGACGAAATTGCCGTCCTTGTCGTGGAAGCTCATCACCTGCGGCGGGGCGAAGCCGACATCGGTCGCCTTCGGATCCATCGGCGCGACGAAATCGGCAAAGATCGCCATGAGCAGCAGCAGCCCGACGAGGATGAGCCCGGCCATGCCGGTCCAGGAGCGCCTGAGCCGGCGCCAGACCAGGGCGATATAGCTCTCATGCCCGCGCGATGGCTTGCTGACCGAAGGTTCGGTCGTCGTCGGCGGTGGCGGCGAGGAGTCGAAAGCCAGCATCTCAGGCTCCTTCATATTGGCGGACACGCGGGTCGAGCAGCGCCAGCAGCATGTCGGCGATGATATTGCCGACGATCAGCGTTGCCGACAGCACCAGCATGAAGGTGGCGGTGACATAGACGTCGCCGATCGCCATCGAGCCGACGATCGCCGGGCCGACGGTCGGTAGCGCAAAGATGATGGCGGTCTCGATCTCGCCGGTCAGCATGTAGGGCAGCACGACGCCCTGATACATCACCAGCGGGTGCAGCGCATTCGGCACCGCGTGGCGCATCACCACCGCCCCGCCGGAGAGCCCCTTGGCCCTGGCCGTCTCGACATATTGGGCATTCAGCGTATCGAGCAGGTTGCCGCGCATCACCCGCATATTGTAGGCGAGCCCGCCGAAAGTGGCGATCGCCACGACCGGCCAGACATGGTGGACGAGGTCGACGAATTTCGCCCAGGACCACGGCGCCCCGCCATATTGCGGCGAGAAGAAGCTGCCGATTTCGGACACGTTGAACTGGAAGACCAGCAGATAGACGATGATCAGCGCCATCAGGAAGCGCGGCACCGTCATGCCGAGAAAGGAAACCGCCGAAAGCGTGCTGTCGATCCAGCTGTATTGGCGGGTCGCCGCCCAGATGCCGAAGCCGATGCCGAGCACGGAAGCGAAGATGTGGCAGACGAGCGCCAAGAGCAGCGTGCGCGGCAGCCGCTCGGCAACGACATCGGCGACCGGCTTGTTGTAGAACATGCTGTAGCCGAAATCGCCGCGGGTGACGATGCCGCCGATCCAGTTGACGTATTGCACGACCATCGGCTTATCCAGGCCGTGTTCGACCCGGTAGGCCTGTGCCTGGGCGTCGGCCTGGGCGTAGGAAGCGCCGCCCTGGTTGATCAGCTGCGATCTTATATAGTCGGCGTAGTCGCCGGGCGGAGCCTGGATGATCGCGAAGGTCACCACGCTCAGGATGAAGAGGACGGGGATCGCGGAGGCTATGCGCACGAGCAGGAATCGTAACATCGGACGGTCCGCTTTTCCTTGCCGCCAGTCGCTCCTTGTCGGCGCGGCCGGCTCGTTGGTCATATCCGGCCGCGCGCCACGCGCGGCCGGAAGTTCATTTCAGCTGGGAGGGAGTTCTCCGGCGCGCCGCATCGGATGCGACGCGCTCAGCTCTTTGTCCTGATGACATCGATCAGTTGATCGGGCCCTTGTCGCCGGGCTTGCCGGGCAGCTGCTCGGGGAACAGCTCATATTTGCCCTGCTTGTCGGCGGCCACCCACAGACGTTCACGGATGACCGAATCTTCAGCCCAGTTGAACATGAAGATCGGGGTGCCCTGCGGCACGTTCGAGAACCGCTTGTTGATGATCAGCGCGCCCGGATATTCGGTCAGGCCCACCGTGTTGACGTGCTCGGTCGAGATCTTCTGATATTGCTTCATCAGATCGACGCGCTCGTCGTTGCTCTGGCTTGTCGTGAACTTGTTGACGACGTCGACAAGCTCGTTTTCGAAGGGCATCAGATCGAGCTTGTCATCCTTGCCGGCGCGATGTTGCCAGCTGGTGCGCGGGCCGACGGGGGCGAGCTGCTCGGTATTCTGCACCACCGACGACAGTTCCGTCGTGTTGCGCTGGATCAGCCAGTCGAAGCGGCCGGCATAATGCGCATCGTCACGCTTGGCGCCGTCGAGCGCGTTGAGGACGATCTTCAGCCCGAGCTTCTCCATCTGGCCGACGACGCCTTCGGCAAGGCTCTTGTCGGTCGTGTACTGATTGTTGATCAGCATGACGATTTCGACATTCTTGCCGCCGGCCGTCCCGGCGGGGAAGTTCACGATGCCGTCGCCGTCGGTATCCTTCAGCCCTGCCTTGGCGAGTTCCGCCTTGGCGCCTTTGAGATCGAAGGGATAGTAGACGGTGGAGTTGCGGTCGTAGAAGCTGGTGCCGGACGAAAGCCCGCCCGGATAGATCGCCGTGAACGGTCCCTTGACCAACGAGTCGCCGATCGCCTTGCGGTCGAGCGCCATGGTGACGGCCTTGCGGAAGTCCTCGTTGCGGTTCAGTTCGCGGATCGCCTGGCCGCGCTCGTCCGGGCTGCCCCAGCCGTTGGCGGAAAAGTTCATGCGCAGGTTATAGCCGATGAGGCGCGGCCCGAAGGCCAGGCGGGCGGGTGCCGTCTTCTCGGCGGCACGCTTCAGCGACGCCACGAAGTTTTCCGGCTGCTCGAGGTTGGAAATGTCGGCGGATCCCGCCACCGCCTGCACGTCGCGGTCGGCCCAGGTCGAGAGCTTGTAGTGCAGCTCGTTGAGATAAGGCAGCTGATTGCCCTTCTCGTCGACCTTCCAGTAATAGGGGTTGCGGCGCAGTACGATGATATCGTCGGAGCGATATTCCACTGGCACCCAGGCGCCCATCACCGGCATGTTCATGTATTCCGGCGGGAAGGCGTTCTTGAACTGGTCGTAGGTGTTCTTCGAATATTTCGGATGCTGGGGTTTCAGGATATGCGACGGACCCGGGCAGAAGTTCGGGTAGGACATCGTGTAGAGATATTGCTTCGGGAAGGCCTCCTTGAAGGTCCATTCGACGGTGTAATCGTCGATCTTCTTCAGCGTCGTGCCGGCGCCGAAAGCCTCCGGCGAGGCGCCGCCGCCGAGCGGCGAGACGTTCGGATCGATGACTTCGTCATCCCAGTAGAACATGATGTCGTCGGCATTGAACGGCGCACCGTCAGACCACTTGGCGCCTTCGACCAGGTGCATGGTCAGCTTGTGGCCGTCGGCGGACCAATCCCAGCTCTTGGCCAGGTTCGGCAGCGGCTCGGTGTCCTGGGCTTTCACCTGGAACAGCGGCGCGGTGCGCGTCAGGCATTCGGAAAGGCCGATATCGATACCGCCCCAGCCCTGCGTCTGGCCGGCGCCGTAGTTCCAGCCTTCCGGCCGGCCGCCGATGACGTGGCGCATCGTATCGCCGTAGACGCCGATGCCGTCGGGCATGTTGCCGGTTTTGAAGACCATCGGCTCCTTCGGCAGACGGTCCTTGACCGGCGGCAGCTTGCCGGCGGAGACGAAATTCTTCGTGACCCAGTCGGGCTCGTGATATTCGGGCAGCGCCTTGAACTCGAGGATGGAGTCGCGCGCCACATAGTTGATCTTGCCTTCGGCCGGGAAATCCGGTGGCACCGGCGGCACGGTTGCCTCGGAGGCATAGGCATTCACCGCCAGAACCGAGACGCCGAGCGCCAGTCCGGCCAGAATGCTTGCGTTGCGGAAATTCATGATCGTTTCTCCCTTTTGTTCCGGAGCGCGGGTCACGCGGCTCTCTTCTCCTCGAACGATATGAAGGCGGGCCCGGTGTCATGGATTTCCCTCCCGGAAACCCATGACGACCAGCCTTCACGAAATGTCAGACGGCCTGTTTCAGCGCCGCCTTTTCCGCGCGCAGCTCTTCGATCGAGCGAACGTTGCGGCGTGCAGCGCCCGCCCAGTCGCGGGTCTGCACCTTGGATTTCGACAGCCGCTCCTTGGCGGCCGGCACGGCATCGGCATATTGCGGCAGCCAGCGCGCCTGGGCAACGACCATCTCGTCGACCATCTGCCAAACCTCCTCGGGCGTCGAGACGGCGCCGACCAGCGGGTCGTGCAGCACGGCAAGCTTCAGCAGGTCGATGTCGCCTGTGATCGCCGCATGCACCGACATGCGCTGGACGTTGATCGAGGCGATGCAGGTAGCGGCACAGGCTTCCGGCAGGGTGACGCCCGAGACCATGTTGATGCCGAAGCGGTCGACGAAGCCGGGCGATTCGATGATCGCATCGGAGGGCAGGTTGGTGATGACGCCGTTATTCTTGACGTTGAAATGGCCGCGATAGACCCGGTTCGTCTCCAGCGCCTCGAGGATGTGGCTCGCATGTTCGTTCGAGCGCTTGGCGGGGTCGATCGGCTTTGAGGCGGATTCCAGGAATTGCGGGAATTCGGTCTCGAACCAGTTGCGGGTTTCGGTAGAATGGCGGAGATAGCCGCCGGTTTCGCCGTGGATCCAGTCGGACATGTCGATCCAGCGGGTGATTTCCTCCGGCCGCTTGCGGTACCAGGGCAGGTACTCCGAAAGGTGGCCGTTGCTCTCGGTGGAATAGACGCCGAACCGCTTCAGCACGTCGATGCGCAGCTTCTCCTGCTGCGAATAGACCGGATGCGCCTCGAAGGCGGCGATCAGCTCGTCCTTGCCGATCCTGCGGCCGTTGAGGCGCAGGTCTATGAACCAGGTCTGGTGGTTGATGCCGGAGCAGACATAGTCGAGTTCACCCAGCGACTTGGCGCCGAGCACCTCGGCGATCTGTTCGGCGCCGTGCTGGACGCCGTGGCAGAGGCCGACGGTATCGACCTTGCCGTATTCGATCGCCGCCCAGGTGTTCATCGCCATCGGATTGGCATAGTTCAGGAATTTCGCGCCGGGCTCGGCGACCTCTCTGATATCCTTGCAGAAGTCGAGGATGACGGGGATGTTGCGCTGGCCATAGAGGATGCCGCCGGCGCAGATCGTATCGCCGACGCACTGGTCGATGCCGTATTTCAGCGGGATTCTGATATCGTCGGCATAGGCCTCAAGGCCGCCGACGCGCACGCAGCTGATGATGTAGCGCGCGCCGGTCAGTGCCTGGCGCCGGTCGGTCGTCGCCGTCACCTTGGTCGGCAATCCGTTCGCCTCGACGACCCGGTCGAGGATCGCCTTGATCATCTCCAGATTATGTTCGCTGAGATCGGTCAGCGCGAATTCAACGTCGCGAAACTCCGGAACGCACAAAATGTCGGTAAACAGCTTCTTGGTGAAACCAACGCTGCCCGCACCGATGATAGCGATTTTGAAACTCATGATCTTCACCTCGACCCAATCGAATGCTACAGAAAAGACGGCCATGAAGGATCAGGCCGCATGCTAGCGCATGCGGTTGAAAAAGCCGAAAAACCGTCTGTTTTCCTCCCGGCCGCTCTTTCGGCCGTGGTCTCTTCCCTGTTTGTCGAGCGGGATTATGCCCGAAATCGGCAAGCCGACCAGAGAAGGATTATGCTTTCAGGGGTAATTTTGTGCTGCAGAATTTGATTGCCAACGGACAGTCGATGAGGACGGTTTCGCTGCCCCGCGGCCGCCAGCGATTGCATGCCATGCCGACGAGCTCCGGCTATGAAGTGCGCGAGAACGAACCCTATGACTGGGATGGCCGCAGGCGCGGCCAGACGCCCTTCACCGTGCTGCAGCACACGATCAGCGGCACCGGCCGGCTGCGCTACCAGAACCGCAATTATCGGCTTCAGGGCGGCGATACGCTGCTGGTGCTCGTGCCGCACAATCATCGCTACTGGCTGGAGAAAGGCGACCGCTGGGAATATTTCTGGATTTCGATGAATGGCGAGGAGACGCTGCGCATTCACCAGCTGGTGCTATCAACTGCCGGCCCGGTGCTGAAACTGCAGCCCTCGACCATAGATCACCTCGCCGACTGCAGCCTGCGCCTCGTCACCGGCGCGACCTCGCCGGGGGCTGCCTCGGCGATTGCCTATGAAGCGGCGATGGCGCTCTATGACGACGTCTTCGGCTCGCCGGCCTTTGCCGCCGAACTCAGCCTGATGCAGCCGGTGATCGACCATATCAACGCCAATCTCGAAAAGCCGTTGCCGGTCAGCGAACTTGCCGGCATCGTCGGCCTCAGCCGCGCACATTTCTCGCGCAGCTTTGCCGAGAGCGAGGGCATGCCGCCGGCCGAATTCGTGCTCCAGCAGCGGCTGCAGCGCGCCGTCAAGCTTCTCACCAAAGCGGACTTCCTGCCGGTCAAGGAAGTCGCCATCATGTGCGGCTTCGAGGATCCGAATTATTTCTCCAAGGTCTTCCGCCGAGTCTACGGCACCAACCCGACGGAATTCCGCACCACCGGCATGTATGCCAGCATCGGCAAGCTGAGATAGCCGCCAGCCGGGGTTATCTCAAGCGCGCACCTCGAACACCATGTTGAACGGGGTTTCCGTGGCGCGGCGGAAATGCGTGAAGCCGGCGTCGAGCGCCACCTTGCGAAGCTTCATCTCTCCCGCCTGGGCGCCGAGCCCGAGTCCCACCTCCTGCGAGAGCGATGCCGGCGTGCAGATCATCGTCGAGGCGCCATAATAGACGCGGCCGACGGGGTTGAGATTGTCCTTGAGATGGTCATGAGCAAAGGGCTCGACGATCAGCCAGGTGCCGTTCGGTCCAAGCGTTTCCTTGACATGCTGGCCGGCGCCGACCGGATCGCCCATGTCGTGCAGGCAGTCGAACATCGCGACCATATCATAGCCGCGGCCTGGAAATTCCGCCGCCCGGCTCTGCTCGAACGTCACACGGTCACCGACACCTGCCTCTTTCGCAGCCGCCTTGGCTTTATCGATCGACGGGCCGTGGTAATCAAAGCCGGTAAAGTGGGAGGCGGGATAGGCCTGCGCCATCAGGATGGTCGAGGCCCCATGGCCGCAGCCGACATCGGCGACTTTGGCGCCGGCCTTGAGCTTTTCCTCGACCCCGGACAGGGCGGGTATCCATTCGGCGACGAGATGGCTGTTATAACCCGGGCGGAAGAAGCGCTCGGTTCCCCGGAACAGGCAGGTGCTGTGCTCGTGCCAGCCGAGGCCCTTGCCGGTACGGAAGGCGTCGGCGACCTTCGGCTCGTCCATCCACATCGATTGCACCACCTCGAAGGCGCCGACGAAGAAGGCCGGGCTGTTTTCCTCGGCAAAGACCATCGCCTGCTCCGGCGTCAGGCTGAAACGATCGGTTTTTTCGTCATAGACGATATAATCAGCCGCAGCCTGGGCGCTCAGCCATTCCCGAAGATAACGCTCCTTCACCCCGGTCTTTTGCGAAAGCTGCTGGACGTTCATCGGCGTCCCATCGGCCATCGCCTTGAAAATTCCCACCTTGTCGCCCAGCACGACCAAGGCGCCCGACATGGCGGCGCCGACATCACCGACCAGCCGGCCGACGAGTGCATCGAGTTTCTGCATATCCGGCTCACGCATTGTTTCCTCCCACGCGCGTGTTTCAGGAATTTAAAAATTAGACTTTAATAATATTCAGTCAATCAACCTTCCCTTTCAGGGCATAAATCTGAAGTATTAAGGGTCGAAAGAATGCGGGGGGGTGGAGTAACACGCGGGGTAGCTGTCAGACGCAACCGGAGCGTTGTGCAGGCGGGTTTGTAAAGCCCTCCCCAACCCCTGCCACAAGGGGGAGGGCCAACCCGCAGCATCCGCCTGCAAAAAACATCAGCCTTTCTGCAGATGAAACGTTGAAGTGAAAAGCGTCGGGAGCGGCATATAAGCCCCTCCCCCTTGTGGGGAGGGGTCTTGGCCAATCGCGAACCTGACAGCCGTGCTCACCATCCATGCTCTCATCATCGCTTGTGCAAGATTGCATTTTTTATATAATCCGTCCCACGACACTTTCGACGCAAGGCTATCATGACGGACCTGTCATCCGCCCAATGCCGCGCCGCGCGCGCCCTCTTGGCCTGGTCGCAGGACGATCTCTCCTCGGCCGCAAACGTCGCCAAGGCGACGATCGCCAATTTCGAGGCGGGCAAACGCTCGCCCTATGACCGGACCCTTCAGGATATGAAGCAGGCCCTGGAAGCAGGCGGCGTCGTTTTCATCCCGGAAAACGGTGGAGGGGCCGGTGTGCGCCTTGCCAAACGCGCAAATTCGATCGACACCAACGAGGCCGAAACGGTTCAATATGAAGAGTATCTCGAAAACGACGCGCCGCCCGGCGCGGGTGGCTGACTAATGACAAAGAAAGAAAAGCTGGAACACTCGGAATTGGCCGGAGAATTCACCGATGACGGGATCACCGTGCTCGTCGATATCTTCCGCACATCCGGCAGCAATGAAGACTGGACGATGGAAGTCGTCACCCAGGCCGAGGATCTGATCCGCTGGGACGAACCCTTTGCCACTGACCGGGAAGCTTTCGACGAATTCCTCGCCACTGTCGCTCGCGATGGCATTCGATCCTTTCTCGACGATGAAGAGCCGTCCGTTCACTGAGGAATCGTCGTGAAAAGCATCAATGATCTGGTCGCCTCTGCGAAAACCGTCTGCGACCGATACCGGGCCGGGCGAATGGAACGCGAGACTGTGCGCGAATGGGTCCTCGGCCTTGGCGCCTATCCAGGCCCGCATGGAGACCGCGTGCGCGAAGCGATGGATTGGTTCCGCCTGCACAATCGCGAGCCTGTTTCCGACGACATCGTGCTGGTCGATATCGACCGGCTACAGGCGATTTCAGCGCCGTGATCCCCGGGGCGGCTGGCGTGCGCCGCTGGCGCAATCACGCCGGTCCTCGGCGGCGTAGGACCAATGACGGTCGTCAGCCTGATGCATAATGCCCGCGTCGCAAGTCGAGGGCGGCTGGCAAAATTTAGTTCGTCCGATCAGTAGAAGGAACAGCACGTGGCAGCATTTCCGGAAAAGGCAAAGGTCGTCATTATCGGCCTCGGCGGTATCGTCGGCGCCTCCATCGCGCATCATCTCGTCGAGCGCGGATGGGACGATATCGTCGGCATCGACAAGTCGGGCATCCCGACCGATATCGGCTCGACAGCCCATGCCTCGGACTTCTGTTACACCACCAGCCACGACTATCTCTCGGTCTGGACGACGCAATATTCGATCGATTTCTACGAGAAGATGGGCCACTACGCCCGCATCGGGGGCCTCGAAGTGGCGCGCACCGGCGACGATGCCTGGATGGAAGAGATCAAGCGCAAGCTGTCCTCGGCCCGCGCTTTCGGCACGCGCGCCCATTATGTCAGCCCTTCCGAGATCAAGGAAAAGTTCCCGCTGATCGAGGAAGATCAGGTGATGGGCGGCCTTTACGATCCGGATGCCGGCCTGGTCATTCCGCGCTCGCAGACCGTTGCCGGCAAGCTGGTCGATGCCGCCGAAAAGGCCGGCAAGCTGCAGGTGTTCGGCAATACGCCGGCCAAGTCGCTGATCGTCGAAGGCGGCCGCATCAAGGGCGTCGTCACCCATCGCGGCACGATCATGGCCGACCACGTCATCGTCTGCGCCGGCCTTTGGGGCCGCCTGATCGCCGAGATGGTCGGCGAAGACCTGCCGGTCATGCCGGTCGATCATCCGCTCACCTTCTTCGGTCCCTATAACGAGTTCGAAGGCACCGGCAAGGAAATCGGCTTCCCGCTGCTGCGCGACCAGGGCAACTCTGCCTATATGCGCGATACCGGCGACCCGGCGACGACCGAGGGCGGTCAGATCGAGTGGGGCTATTACGAAGCCAACAATCCGCGCATGTGCCATCCGCGCGAACTTCTCGAAAAGCACGAAGCCCGCCTTTCGCCGTCGCAGCGTGACCTCGAGATGGAACAGATCATCGAGCCGCTCGAGCGCGCCATGGAACTGACGCCGATCCTCGGCGAACTCGGCTATAACGAGGGTCACTCCTTCAACGGCCTGCTGCAGGTTTCCGCCGGCGGCGGCGCGTCCTGCGGCGAGAGCCAGAAGGTCAGGGGTCTTTGGTATTGCGTTGCCATCTGGGTCAAGGACGGCCCGGGCTACGGCAAGCTGATCGCCGACTGGATGACCGACGGCCGTACCGAAATCGACCACAACAGCATCGACTACGCCCGCTTCTATCCGCATCAGTTGACCGAAGAATTCATCGAAGGCCGCTGCTACGAAGCCGCTCAGAAGATCTATTTCCCGGCCGTTCACACCCGCGAACCCTATCTATCCGGCCGCAACGCCAAGCGCTCGCCCTTCTACGAGCGCGAAAAGGAGCTGGGCGGTTACTTCATGGAACTGGGCGGTTGGGAGCGTGCACACGGCTATGCCGCCAACGAGCACCTGCTGGAGAAATATGGCGACCGCGTGCCGGTCCGCGAGAACGAATGGGACAACCGCCATTTCTGGCGCGTGTCGAATGCCGAGCATCTGGCGATGAGCGAGGATTGCGGCATCGTCAATCTCAGCCACTTCCACATGGTCGATATCGAGGGACCTGACCATGTCGAACTGATGGAATGGCTGTGCGCCGCCAAGGTCGGCGGCGATGCCAACATCGGCAAGGGCGTCTACACCCACTTCCTCGACGACGAAGGCATGGTCCGCGCCGACTTCACCGTCTTCCGCATGGCCGACCGCTGCCGTCTCGTCAACGGCGCCGATGCCGGCCCGCGCGACCTGCACTATATGAAGCGCGTCGCCGAAGATCGCGGCCTCGACGTCACCATCACCGACGTCTCGGAAAAATTCGTGACGGTCGGCATCTGGGGTCCGAACGCCCGCGACACGCTGAAGAAGGTCGTGGCCGATCCGGCCGGTCTCGATCAGGAAAACTTCGCCTTCGCAGCGATCAAGCCGATCGAAATCGCCGGCAAGACGGTCACCGCCTTCCGCATCTCTTATGTCGGCGAGCAGGGCTGGGAACTGCATATGAAATACGAAGACGGCCTCGCCGTCTGGGATGCGCTGCGCTCGACCGGCGTGATGGCCTTCGGCGTCGAGACCTATGCAAACTCGCGCCGCATGGAAAAGAGCCTGCGCCTGCAAAACGCCGACCTGCTGACCCAGTACAACCTGATCGAAGCCGATCTCGCCCGTCCAAAGGTCAAGGAAGCCGATTTCCGCGGCAAGGCAAAACATCTGGAATACAAGGCGCGTGAGCACCAGCCGGCCATGCTCTGCACGCTCGTGATGACGGAGAATACCGACAAGTCGGGCGTCAAGCGTTATCCGCTCGGCAACCTGCCGGTCGTCGATCCCGCCACCGGGGAGGTCCTGGTCGACGAACTCGGCCGCCGCTCTTACACGACCTCGATCGCTTACGGTCCGACAGTCGGCAAGAACATTGCGCTCGCCTACCTGCCCTGGTCGCATTGCCAGGTCGGTCGCAAGCTGAATGTCGAATACTTTGCCGAGACCTATCCGGTGGAAGTCGTCGGCGTCGGCTACAAGCCTATCTACGACCCGGAAAATCTGAAGCCGCGTACGTAGCGCTCAAGCACTTGTGGCGCCCCATTCGGGCGCCACAGTCGTTCTAAGCCTATGTTCTAGTCACCGTCGCCATTGCCGTTTTCGAGGCCATCGCCCGGGGCTCGGCTCGGAACGAAGCGTTTCGAGATCAGCCAGCAGCCGAGCGCCCAGAGGGCCCCGGCGCACCATCCGGCGAAGACATCAGTCGGGTAATGGACGCCGAGATAAATCCGGCTCAGGCCGATGATGACGGCCAGGAAGACACCGGCGGCCATGACGAAGATCCGCGTCGAACGGTAACGCTGCGTGCGGGCCAGCAGTGCCCCGAGCGTCAGATAGGTCACGGCCGAGACCATGGCGTGGCCGGAGGGAAAGCTGAGATCGCTGACCTCGACGAGATGCGGGACGATGTCTGGACGCGGCCTGGCGACGAGAATCTTCAGCAGTGTGCTTGCCAACCAGCCTGATAGTACCGAGGAAAAGACGAAGATCGCGATCGGCCAGCGCCGGTCAAGCAAGAGATAGACTGTGACGAGAGCGGTCATTAGCGAGAGAACGGTGATGCCACCGAGACTGGTGATGTCGCCGACGGCATGCGTCAGCCAGCCGGGGCCGATCGGCACGCCAAGCTCACCCGGCCGTCGCAACGCCAGCAGGATCGTTTCGTCGAAACGGAGCGTCTCGCCTTCGAGAACCTCGCTCGTCAGCCGCTGCAGCACGAACAGCCCGCCCGCGACGGATGCCAGCATGATGAGCGTCAGCGGCTCATATGCGGTGAGCCTCGCCAAAAATCCGCGTCGTTCAACCTCGCTCATGCCCGCCGCCACGCTCCTTCACTTCATGTCGATCTACGCCAGATCGGCAAGGTGAGCCGCAAATTCAAGCCCTTGCGGCATTCGAAGCCAGCCGGTAGCAAAAGCTCAACCTTCTTTTGTTATGGCTGGAGCGGATTGTCCTGGAGATGATTTCGGCGATGAAAATTCTGACAGCGATGGTTCTGATGGCGGCTGTCCTGCAGCCGGTCGCCGCCTTGGGCGAGACCGAATGGATGGGTGGCGCAAGACAATGGTCGGTCGGCTTCTCAAGCGAGCGCCCTGCCTATTGCCGGCTGCTGTGGAACAGCGAGCTCGGCAAGACCATGGAATTCCGCCAGACCGTCACAGAAACCTTCTGGCTGGTCACCAAGGACAGCTGGGATATTCCGGCCGGCACCACGACCGAGGTGACGCTGACCGATCGTTCGATGACGAAAGTCGTCGCCGCCGAATTCTTCGACAAGACCACGCTTCGCCTCTGGCCGCCAGCCAGCAAAGGAAGCGGCGGCCTGAAGAAGATTATCAAGAACGCTTTTGCCGGAACCCCTGACGTACAGCTGACCTTTGCCGGCGACGAAGGTGACTGGACGCTGCCGTTGTCGCGGGTGGATCAGCTCTACCCGACGTATCGTGAGTGCCTCAAGCGGCTCGAGGCCGGCGAAAAGCCCAAGCAGGATTCCGCCACCAGCAAGCCGTTCTGACAATTTTCTGGTTCAAACGATCGCCGGCGGCGCGGTCTCGCGGATCAGGCTGCGCGCGGCCTCGATATCGCCGTTCAGCGGCCGTTCGTCGCCATAATGGGAGATGCGCTGCCGCACCGCCTGATAGACGAGATCCGTACCTGGCGCCCGCGGCGCGGTCGCCGCCAGGAAATCATGCGCCTGGGCAGCCGCCATCAGCTCGATCGCCAGAATATATTCGGCATTGTCGATCACTGCGAGCAGCTTGCCGGCGGCGGCTGTCGGATGCGCAAGGAAATCCTCCTGCAGGCCGGAGGTCAGGCCGCCGTCCATCGCCGCGGGTGCGGCGAGGCGGCGGTTCTCGTTGCTGAGGGCGGCGGCGGTATATTGGGCGATCATGAAGCCGGAATGGCTGCCGGCATCGCTCGCAAGAAACGGCGGCAGGCCGCTCACCAGCGGATTGACCAGCCGGTCCATGCGCCGTTCGCTGATCGCACCGATCTGCGCGAGCGCAATGGCGAGGCTATCGGCCGCCTGCCCGAGCGCCGGGGCGACGGCATGCGCCTCGGAGGAGACGATCGGGTTCTCCGGCGTGCCCGACACAGCCGGGTTGTCGGTGACGGAAGCGAGTTCCTGATCGGCGATGCGGGCGGAATTGTCGAAGACATCGCGGGCGGCGCCATGGGCATGCGGCACCGAGCGAAGGCTGAGGGCATCCTGGGTGCGCCGGCCGAAGGCGGCGGCGACGAGGCCGCTGCCCTGGAGGCGGGCGCGCAAGCTGGCTCCGACCTTGTCGATCCCGGCAGATGGGCGCAGCGCCAGCACCGCCTCGTCGAAGGCGGCGATCTGGCAGCCTGCCGCCTCAAGCGTCAGGGCCGCGATGGCATCGGCCCAGTCGAGCAGCGGTTCGGCGCGCGAAAGCGCGATAGCTGACAGCCCGGTTGCGCAGGCCGTGCCGTTGACGAGGCTCAGGCCCTCCTTGGCGCCGAGCACCAACGGCTGCAGGCCGATCGCCGCCAGCGCCTCGCGGCCGCTCATGCGCCGCCCGGCCACGGTGGCACTGCCTTCGCCGACCAGGACGAGCGCGGTGTGAGCGTTGTGGGTGAGATAACCGGCCGAGCCCTTCGACGGCACGTCGGGAATGCAGTCATGCTCCAGCATGGCCGTGAGATACTGGACGATCTCGCGCCGCACACCGGAATGGCCATGGGAAAAATTGGCGATCTGGGCGGCGATGATGGCGCGCACTTCGCGAGCCGCCAGCAGCGGTCCCACGCCGCAGGCGTGACTGAGCACGATGCTGCGTGACAACAGGCTCTGCGAGGCCCGATCGACCACGGTATCGGCGAGCGCTCCGACGCCGGTGTTGACGCCATAGGCGCGCACGCCGGTCTCGACGATGCGCGCAACGATGCGGCTTGCCTGCTCGACCCGCGCCCAGGCGGCCGGCGACAGCGCCAGCGCTTCCCCTGCCCCGACGCGCGCGACACCGCGCCAGGTCAGCACAGTCTCGATGGTGATCGTCATTGACCGCTTCCGAAATGGCCGATGAACTGGCGGAAGGCGGGTGTGGCGCCGCCGGTGAACATGTCGTCGGGCTTGCCGCTGCTTTCGACCAGCCCTTCGCGCATGAAGACGACGCGGTTGGAGACGTTGCGGGCAAAGCTCATCTCATGAGTGACGACGAGCATGGTCATGCCTTCTTCGGCAAGCGCGCGCATGACGCGCAGCACCTCGCCGACGAGTTCCGGATCGAGCGCCGAGGTCGGCTCGTCGAAGAGCATCACCTTCGGCTTCATCGCCAAAGCGCGGGCAATTGCGGCGCGCTGCTGCTGGCCGCCGGAGAGATGGGCGGGATAGGCATGGCGTTTATCGGCGATCCCGACCTTTTCGAGCAGCGCTTCGGCCTCGGCAATACAGTCGGCGCGCGGCCGCTTCAGCACATGGATCGGGCCCTCGATGACGTTCTGCAGGATCGTCATATGGGACCAGAGATTGAAGGACTGGAACACCATGCCGAGCTCGGAGCGGATATGGTCCACCTGCTTCTGGCTCGCCGGCTTGCTACGCCCGTTCTTGTGCACCATCTCGATGTGCTCGCCATCGACCCAGATCTCGCCGTCGCTTGCGGTTTCGAGCATGTTGATGCAGCGCAGAAAGGTGGATTTGCCGGAGCCGGAGGCGCCAAGCAGCGAAATTACATCGCCGTCCTCAGCATCGAGGGAAATGCCGCGCAGGACCTCGTGTGTGCCGAAGCTCTTGCGGATATTGCGGACCGAAAGTCGGGTAACGCCTGGCATGATTGCTCCAATCTTCAAAAACCGCTTACGCCTTCAGCGGCTGCGGCGCAGCGCGGCGGTGTCGGGACAGCGAATATTCGAGCAGGGCCATGCCCTGCAGGATGATGAAGTTCAGCACGAGATAGATGATCGCGGCGCAGAGGAAGACTTCCATCGTGCGGTAGGTCTGCGAGATCAGCCGTTGGGCGACACCGGTGACCTCCCAGACAGTGACGAGGCTGGCGAGCGCCGTCGATTTCATCATCAGCACGATCTCGGTGGAATAGGCCGGCAGCGCATGGCGAAAGGCGATCGGCGCCAGGATGCGGCGCACCAGCAGGAAGCCGGACATGCCGATCGAGCGCGCCGCCTCGATCTCTTTCGGCGAAACGGCGCGAATGCCGCCGCGAAAAATCTCAGCCGTGTAGCCGGCGGTGCAGAGCGCCAGCGACAGCACGGCGCAGACCATCGGCTCGCGCAGGAACGGCCAGAGGAAGGAATAGCGGATGACGCCGAACTGGCCGAGGCCATAGAACACCAGGAACATCTGGATCAACAGCGGCGAGCCGCGGAAGACGAAGATGTAGCCCTTGGCGAAACCGGACAGATAGCGGTTGCCGCTGACCCGCATCGAGACGATGACGAGCGCCAGCAGGCCGCCGAAGAAGATCGACAGCGAAAACAGGATCAGCGTCGTCGGCACGGCCTTGAGCAGGGTAACCATGGTTGACGCGAGAAAGGTGAAATCCATCATCGCCTCCTTACGCCTGGCCCATGGCGGATGCCGGCATGCTGCGGTTGGCGCGGCGTTCCGCACCGTTGAAGATGCGGTCGGAAAGGCTGGTCAGGATCAGATAGAGGCAGCCGCCGGCGATGAAGAACAGGAAATATTGCCGGGTCGAACCCGCCGCCACCTGGCTGGTGCGCATCAGTTCTGCAAGGCCGGTGACCGAGATCAGCGCCGAATCCTTGAGGCTGAGCTGCCAGACATTGCCGAGGCCGGGAATGGCCAGCCGCAGCACCTGCGGCATGATGATGCGGCGAAAGCGCATGGCGCGATGCATGCCGATCGCCGAGGCCGCCTCGAGCTCACCCTTGGAGATGGCGAGGAAGGCGCCGCGGAACACCTCCGCCTGATAGGAGCCGGAAATGATGCCGACGGCCAGCGCGCCGGCGGCAAAGGAAGGCAGGCCGAGAAAACCCTCGAAACCCATCGCCTTGCCGATCGCGGTGACCGCCGAGGAGCCGCCGAAATAGATGAGATAGATGATCAGCAGTTCCGGCACGCCGCGAAACACCGTCGTATAGACATTGCCGAGCGCCACAAGAAAGGGATTGCCGGAGAGCTTCGCCCCCGCGACGATCGCGCCGAGCACCGCGCCGATCGCCAACGCCGTCGCGGTGACGGCGAGCGTCATCAAGGTGGCGAGAATGAGCAGCGCGCCCCATCCCGTCGAGCCGAAGCCAAGCAGTTCCAAGCTTGCCATATCGTCCGTTCCCCGTCCGTGGCAGTATTTTCTGGATCGAGAATAACACGCGGTCTCCGGCGACAAAGCCGGAGACCGGCGCCTGCGGCCAAAAGGCCGAAGCGCTTACTGCTGCGGGCTGACGTCGACCTGGAACCACTTCATCGAGAGGTTCTTGACGGTGCCGTCGGCGAGCGCGGACTTGATCGCCTCGCTGAACTTGTCGCGCAGATCGGTATCGGCCTTGCGGACGCCGAGGCCTTCGCCCTCGCCCCAGATCGAGCCGACGATCTCCGGACCGGTGAAGTCGAGCGCGCCGTTGGCGGTCTTGAAGGCATTGGCGAAATAGACGGCGTCGTCGAAGCCGAGGTCGATGCGGCCGTTCTGCAGGTCGAGGTCGCGGTCGGCGCCGGTCTTGTACTCGCGGATCTCGGCAATATCGCCGAAATTGTCATAGACGAACTTGGCGTAGACGGTGGCCGCCTGGATGCCGATCGTCTTGCCCTTGAAAGCCTCCTTCAGCGCGTCGATCTCCTTCACGCCGGTCTGGCCGGGCGTCATCTTGATCGTGGAGCCAGTGCCGGCAGCTTTCGCCAGCGGGCTGTCCTTGGCGGTGGCGAAGGCAGCGGGCGTGGCTGCATAGGGAATGGTGAAATCGATCACCTGCTTGCGCTCTTCGGTGATCGACAGCGCGTCCATGATGACATCGAACTTGCCGGCATTCAGCGCCGGGATCATGCCGTCCCAATCGGAAGCAACAAGCGTGCATTCGATCTTGGCGCGTTCGCAGAGCACCTTGGCGAGCTCCGGCTCGAAGCCGCCGAGCGTGCCGTCGGCATTGGTGAGGTTCCACGGCGCATAGGCGCCCTCGAGCGTGATCGTCGCCTTCGTCCAGTCCTTGGCGAAAGCGGGTGCTGCGAAGGCGGAAAGAGCGGCGACGCCGCAAAACAGGATTGTGCTGAATTTCATTGATGAATTCTCCTCTGGAGTTGAAACAGACCTTGCGGCACCACGCCGATCTTCGCCGGCTTGCCCTTTCCGTCCTATTTCTGTGTCCAGGACCGATTGAGAGGTTGTATATGGTACCATATGAGATATTTTGTGATATGCAAGAGGAAAGTCGATTTAGGTGGCGAATTCCATTCGTGCAAAAGGAATAGGCAATGAAGCGTTCCGGCGAGATGAAGCGCGAACTGGCGGAAAATGATAGCACGCCGCTTTACGCCGGCGTCAAGCAGGTGATCCTCGACCGCATCCACAGCGGCGAATGGCCGCCGAAATACCGCGTGCCGTCGGAAAACGAGCTGGTCGTCGAGCTCGGCGTCAGCAAGATGACCGCCAACCGGGCGCTGCGCGAACTTGCCAATGAAGGCGAACTCGTCCGCATCCAGGGCGTCGGCTCCTTCGTCGCTGAACGCAAGGGCTATTCGGCGCTGTTCGAGGTGCGCAACATCGCCGAGGAAATCGCCGAACGCGGCCATGTCCATGAGGCCTCCGTCGTCGTTCTCGCCCAGGAAACGGCCTCTCCGGAGATCGCCGACGCGCTCGAACTTGCGATCGGCGCGGCAGTCTTCCACTCACTGATCGTGCACAGCGAAAACGGTGTTCCGGTGCAGATCGAGGACCGTTTCGTCCATCCGGAGGCCGCCCCCGAATATCTCGACCAGGATTTCACCACCTTGACGCCGAACGCCTATCTGACGGCGGCCGCCCCGCTCAGCGGCTCCGAGCACGTCGTCGAGGCAGCGATGCCGCAGGCCTGGGAATGCAAGCTCCTGACCATCCTGAAGACCGAACCCTGCCTGACGATCCGCCGGCGCACATGGTCGGCAAAACAGGTGGTCTCCACAGCCCGCCTCGTCTACCCCGGCTATCGCTACCGGCTCGAGGCGCGCAGCGGCAAGATGTTCGAAGACTAAAACACCCGCGACATTGTATATGGAACCTCCGGCTACTGCTATTGCGACGCCGGCGTGAAACGCGCCACCAGGGCGTGGCGATCGCCGGGATAAGTGAAGCGCACATGGGTCACCGGCCCGGCGCCACTCCAGGTGCGGCGCTCGACCACCAGGCAGGCGGTGTTGCGGGCGATGTCGAGGGCCGCCGCCACCTCGGCGCTGGCGGAGACGGCGTGGATCCGGTGTTCGGCGGTGCTCCACGGCACCTGGTTGAGCAGCCACGGCCCAGGCGCCACCGTCAGGAAATCGGCATCGGCGGCCTCAGGTACGGTCGCAAGGCTGATCAGCCGCTCCTCCAGGCAGAAGGGCCGCGTGCCGGCATTGTGGATGCAGACCACCTCGACGACCGAGGACGCCACAGGCAGCTCCAGCCGGCGGCTGTCCTCAGCCTTGGCCTTGCGGCTCGCCGTCTTCGACACCGCGTAGGAATAGGGCAGGTTCAGCGACTGCACCTCGGCCTTGATGTCGTGGATTTCGAGAACGGCCGATTGCGCCTGCGGCTGGGTGACGAAGCTGCCGGATTTCTTGCGGCGCTCGATGAGGCCGGCCTTAGCGAGCTGGGTCAGCACCTTGTTCACCGTCATGCGCGAGACGTCATATTGGGTAGCGAGATCGACCTCGAAGGGAATACGGTGTCCCGGCGGCCATTCGCCCGAGACGATACGGCCCTCGATCTCGCCGAGGATGCGCTGGTGCAAGGTGGGATCCCTGCTTTGGTTCATCGCCACGTTCCCATTGATCTCCCGCTCTAGATCGAATGCCTGCTTATGAAAAGCGCTTTTTCAGCCAGCCAGCAATTCGCCCATCGCGGCAAGGAACCGCCGGTCGATGGCCTCGCGCCCGACATGACGCCCACCCGCCACCTGCTTGCGGCCGCGCGCCCAGACGCAATCGATGGAAATGCCGCCGGCAAACAGCCAGTGATCGAGGATCTGATCGCCGGAGAGATAGGGAACGGCTGACATATCGAGCGAAACGAGATCGGCGTGATGGCCTTCGGCGATACCGGCCGGGGCTTTCAGCGCCGCACCGCCGCCGGCAAGCGCCTGGTTGAACAGGCAAAGCGCCGTCGAACCGCCGGGTGCTGCGACGACATTGCGGGCGCGCAGCGCCAGGCGCTGCGAATATTCGAGCTGGCGCAATTCTTCCGGCAAGGAGATCAGCACGTTGGAATCCGAGCCGATGCCGTAACGGCCGCCCTCTTGAAGGAAAAGGGGCGCAGCAAAGGCGCCGTCGCCGAGATTGGCCTCGGTGATCGGGCAGAGGCCGGCGATCGCGCCGCTATTCGCCATATGCCGCGTCTCGTCCTCGGTCATGTGAGTCGCATGGATCAGGCACCAGCGCTCATCCACTGGCATATGATCGAGCAGCCATTCGACCGGCCGCGCGCCCGACCAGGCGACGCAGTCCTCGACCTCCTTCACCTGCTCGGCGACATGAATATGGATAGGGCCATCGCCCGCCATCGGCACGAGCTTCGCCAATTGCTCCGGTGTTGCGGCGCGCAGGCTGTGCGGCGCAACACCGAGTTCGGCGCCGTCGAGCCGGCCAGTCACTGCCCGACATCCCTCCATCAGCCTTTCGAAGCTTTCGAGCGAATTGATGAATCGCCGCTGGCCGTCGATCGGCTGAGCGCCGCTGAAACCGGAATGGGCGTAGAAGACCGGCAGGAGGGTCAGACCGATCCCGGTCTCTTCGCTTGCCGCACCGATACGTTCGGCAAGCTCGGCGATATTGGCATAGGTGCCGCCATCCCTGTCGTGATGGAGATAATGGAATTCGCCGACGCGGGAAAAGCCAGCCTCAAGCATCTCCGCATAAAGCTTGGCGGCAACCGCCTCGACATGTTCAGGCGTCATCGCCAAAGCGAACTTGTACATGACCGTGCGCCAGCTCCAGAAGCTGTCGTTTGCCGGGCCGCGCACTTCGGCAAGACCGGCCATCGCCCGCTGGAAGGCGTGGCTGTGCAGGTTGCCGATGGCCGGAACGATCAGAGCATGGCGCTCATCACCGGGCGCGGAGGCAACGCCCACCTCGAGCCGGGCGATGCGCCCGGCCTCGAGCGTCAGCCGCAGGTCCTTCTGCCAGCCTTGCGGCGTCAGAGCAGTCCTCGCGTGAAGTACGGTCATGGCCTTTTCTCCCCTTCTGCCGCGCCGCCGATCTTTCTTTTCCAGAAGAGCGCGCAAAATTTCTCTTGTCACCTGCTTATTATGTATATACATGTTTCAGCATAAGGAAAGGCGCAAAGCTGATGACCGGGAACAATTTTTCTGAAGGAACCGCATCCGCCGAGGTCAGGCCGGCGCTGTGGCGCAATGCGCGCCTGGCGACGCTCGCGCCTGACAAAGCCGGGCTCGGCATCGTCGAAAAGGGCGCCGTTCTGATCGAAAACGGCCGCATCGCCTTCTCAGGCGCCGAACGCGAGCTGCCGGCATCGGCTATCGAACGCTCCGACATCGTCGATCTCGAAGGCCGCTGGGTGACACCCGGCCTCGTCGACTGCCACACCCATATCGTTCACGGCGGCAATCGTGCTCGAGAATTCCAGATGCGCCTTGAAGGCGCGACCTACGAAGAGATCGCGCGGGCCGGTGGCGGCATCGTCTCCTCGGTTCAGGCGACCAATGCGCTGTCGGTCGAGGAACTCGTCGCCGAAGCACTGCCGCGGCTCGATACGCTGCTTGCCGAAGGCGTGACCACTGTCGAGATCAAATCCGGCTATGGCCTCAACCGGACCGGCGAAGTGAAGATGTTGCAGAGCGCCCGCCTGCTCGGCCATATCAGGCCGGTGCGCGTTGCCACCACCTATCTCGGTGCGCATGCGACGCCGGTGGATTACAAGGGCCGCAACGGCGACTATCTCGACGATGTCGTGCTGCCCGGGCTCGACGACATGTACAACCTCGGCCTTGCCGATGCCGTCGACGGCTTCTGCGAAGGCATCGCTTTTTCGACAGTCGAGATCGCCCGCGTCTTCGACAAGGCCAAAATGCTCGGCCTGCCGGTCAAGCTGCATGCCGAGCAGCTCTCCAATCTCGGCGGCGCCAAGCTGGCTGCCGCCTATGGCGCGCTGTCCTGTGATCATCTGGAATATCTCGACGAGGAGGGCGTTGCCGCAATGGCCGCGGCCGGCACCGTCGCCGTGCTGCTGCCCGGCGCCTTCTATGCCATCCATGAAAAACAGAAGCCGCCGGTGGAAGCGTTGCGCCGGGCGGGCGTGCCGATCGCGATCGCCACCGACTGCAATCCCGGCACCTCGCCGCTCACCTCGATGCTGCTGACCATGAACATGTCGGCGACGCTGTTCGGCCTCACCGTCGAGGAATGCATCGCCGGCGCCACCCGCGAAGGCGCCCGTGCGCTCGGCCTTATCGGCGAGACCGGCACGCTCGAAGCCGGCAAATCCGCCGATCTCGCCGTCTGGAATATCGAGAGCCTTGCCGAGCTCGTCTACCGCATCGGCTTCAATCCGCTTCACGCACGCGTCTTCAAGGGCGAAAGGAACGGTCGATGACCATCACGCTCCACCCGGGCTCCGTCTCGCTCAAGGATCTCGAGACCATCTATTGGACCGGTGCGCCGGCCAGGCTCGATCCCGCCTTCGATGCCGGCATCGCCAAGGCCGCCGCCCGCATCGCCGAGATCGCCGCCGGCAATGCGCCGGTTTACGGCATCAATACCGGCTTCGGCAAACTCGCCTCGATCAAGATCGACAGCGCCGACGTCGCCACGCTGCAGCGCAATCTCATCCTGTCGCATTGCTGCGGCATCGGCGCGCCGCTTCCGGAAAATATCGTCCGGCTGATCATGGCGCTGAAGCTTGTTTCGCTCGGGCGCGGCGCCTCCGGCGTCCGGCTGCAGCTGGTGCGGCTGATCGAAGGCATGCTGGATACGGGCGTTATTCCGCTGATCCCGGAAAAGGGCTCGGTCGGCGCCTCCGGCGATCTTGCCCCGCTCGCCCATATGGCGGCGGTGATGATGGGCGAGGCCGAAGCCTTCTTCGCCGGCGAACGACTTTCCGGTGCAGTGGCCCTGGAAAAGGCCGGACTGAAACCTATCGTGCTCGCCGCCAAGGAAGGCCTGGCGCTGATCAACGGCACACAGACCTCGACGGCGCTGGCGCTCGCTGGCCTCTTCCGCGCCCATCGCGCCGCGCAGTCGGCGCTCATCACCGGCGCCATGTCGACCGACGCAGCCATGGGGTCCTCGGCGCCCTTCCACGCCGATATCCACACGTTGCGCGGCCACAAGGGCCAGATCGATACCGCAGCCGCGCTTCGCGGCCTGCTCGAAAACTCCGTCATCCGCCAGAGCCATATCGAGGGCGACGAGCGCGTACAGGATCCCTATTGCATCCGGTGCCAGCCGCAGGTGGACGGCGCCTGCCTCGACCTCTTGCGTTCAGTCGCCCGCACCCTTGAAATCGAGGCCAATGCTGTCACCGACAATCCGCTGGTGCTGTCGGACAACTCGGTTGTCTCCGGTGGCAACTTCCACGCCGAACCCGTCGCCTTCGCCGCCGATCAGATAGCCCTTGCCGTCTGCGAGATCGGCGCGATCTCGCAGCGACGCATCGCGCTGCTGGTCGATCCGGTACTTTCCTACGGCCTGCCGGCCTTCCTCGCCAAAAAGCCAGGCCTGAACTCCGGCCTGATGATTGCCGAGGTCACCTCGGCGGCGCTGATGTCGGAGAACAAGCAAATGTCGCACCCGGCCTCGGTCGATTCGACCCCGACCTCGGCCAATCAGGAAGACCATGTCTCGATGGCTTGCCACGGTGCCCGGCGCCTGCTCGGCATGACCGAGAACCTGTTCGGCATCATCGGCATCGAGGCGCTGACCGCTGCGCAAGGGGTCGAGCTGCGCGCACCGCTTGCCACCAGCCCGGAGCTTTTGAAGGCGATCGCCGCAATCCGCAGCCAGGTGCCGAGCCTCGACAGCGACCGCTATATGGCGAACGACCTCGCCGCGGCGGCCGAGCTGGTGGCGACGGGCGCACTGAATGCTTCGGTTTCGAATGGCATTCTGCCGGTTTTGGAGGGTTGAAATGATAGTGAAGAAGAAAGTCCCCTCCCCAACCCCTCCCCACAATGGGGAGGGGCTTAACCTGCGGCCCCGGCTGCATTCAATCTTGAACGCAGACCATGCGGCTGGCTCTAGCTTCTCCCCCTTGTGGGGAGGGGTTGGGGAGGGGTTTTTGCCATGACCAATCCCGTCTTCGAAATCCATCGGGGCACCTCCCCCGTCATCCTCGCTTTCCCCCATACCGGCACCGAGGTCCCGCCCGAGATCTACGACCGCCTCAACGACAACGGCCGGATTCTCGCCGATACCGACTGGCACATCCACGAGCTCTATGACGGGCTGCTCAATGATGTCACGACCGTGCGCGCCACCTTCCACCGCTATGTGATCGACGCCAACCGCGATCCAGAGGGCGTCAGCCTCTATCCCGGCCAGAACACCACCGGCCTCGTTCCCGAGACGGATTTCGACGGCAAGGCGATCTGGAAGGATGGGCAGGCGCCCGACGAGGCCGATATCGCCGCCCGGCTGCGGGATTTTCATGCGCCCTACCACGCCGCTCTTGCCGCCGAGATCGAGCGCGTCAGAGCAATGCATGGCGTGGCGGTCCTCTATGATTGCCACTCGATCCGCTCGCACATTCCCTTCCTCTTCGAAGGCAAGCTGCCGGATTTCAACATCGGCACCGATATGGGCAAGACCTGCGCCGGCGCCATCGAGCAGGCGACGCTCACCGTCGTCGAAGCCGCGGAAGGCTACGACAGCGTGCTCAACGGCCGCTTCAAGGGCGGCTGGACGACGCGCCATTATGGCAGGCCGGAGACCGGCGTGCATGCGATCCAGATGGAGCTTGCGCAATCGACCCATCTGCAGGCCGAAGCACCACCCTTTGCCTACGATACCGCGAAAGCGGACAGGCTTCGCGTCCATCTCAAAGACATTCTGGTGCGCATCGAACAGATCGCGCCAGGCCTGAAACGATAACGATCACTCGACAGGGGAACCGCCATGAGCAATCCACGCCACAATATCCGCGAAATCCGTGCGCCCCGCGGCAACGAGCTCAATGCCAAGAGCTGGATGACCGAAGCGCCGCTGCGCATGCTGATGAACAATCTCGATCCCGACGTGGCGGAAAATCCGAACGAGCTCGTCGTCTATGGCGGCATCGGCCGCGCTGCCCGCACCTGGGAGGACTTCGACCGCATCGTCGCGACGCTGAAGACGCTGACGGAAGAAGAAACGCTGCTCGTCCAATCCGGCAAGCCGGTCGGCGTCTTCCGCACCCACAAGGATGCGCCGCGCGTGCTGATCGCAAATTCCAACCTCGTGCCGCATTGGGCGACCTGGGATCATTTCAACGAGCTGGATAAGAAGGGCCTTGCCATGTACGGCCAGATGACGGCCGGCTCGTGGATCTATATCGGCACGCAGGGCATCGTGCAGGGCACCTACGAGACCTTCGTCGAGGCCGGCCGCCAGCATTATGGCGGTAACCTCAAGGGCAAGTGGATCCTGACTGGCGGCCTCGGCGGCATGGGCGGCGCCCAGCCGCTCGCCGCCGTCATGGCCGGCGCCTGCTGCCTCGCCGTCGAGTGCAATCCTGACTCGATCGATTTCCGCCTGCGCACCCGCTATCTCGACGCCAAGGCCGAGACGCTTGATGAGGCGCTCGAGATGATCGACCGCTGGACCAAATCAGGCGAAGCCAAGTCCGTCGGCCTGCTCGGCAATGCCGCCGAAATCCTGCCGGAAATGGTCCGCCGCGGCATCCGCCCCGACATGGTCACCGACCAGACCTCGGCGCATGACCCGATCAACGGCTACCTGCCGAAGGGCTGGACGATGGCCGAATGGAAGGCCAAGCGCGAGAGCGATCCGAAGGCCGTGGAAAAAGCGGCGCGCGCCTCGATGCGCGAGCATGTCGAGGCGATGATCGCCTTCTGGAACGCCGGTATTCCGACACTCGACTACGGCAACAACATCCGCCAGGTCGCCAAGGAAGAAGGCCTGGAAAACGCCTTCGCCTTCCCGGGCTTCGTGCCGGCCTATATAAGACCGCTGTTCTGCCGCGGCATCGGCCCCTTCCGCTGGGCCGCCTTGTCGGGCGACCCGGAGGATATCTACAAGACCGATGCCAAGGTGAGGGAACTGACCCCCGGCAATACCCACCTGCACAACTGGCTCGACATGGCCAGAGAGCGCATCGCCTTCCAGGGCCTGCCGGCGCGCATCTGCTGGGTCGGCCTCGGCGACCGCCACCGCCTGGCTCTGGCCTTCAATGAAATGGTCAGGAATGGCGAGCTTTCCGCCCCCATCGTCATCGGCCGCGACCACCTCGATTCCGGTTCCGTCGCCTCGCCGAACCGCGAAACCGAAGCCATGAAGGACGGCTCGGACGCCGTCTCCGACTGGCCGCTGCTGAACGCGCTGCTCAACACCGCCTCGGGCGCCACCTGGGTATCGCTGCATCATGGCGGCGGCGTCGGCATGGGCTTCTCCCAGCATTCGGGCGTCGTCATCTGCGCCGATGGCACCGACGATGCGGCCAAGCGCCTCGAGCGGGTGCTCTGGAACGATCCGGCGACCGGCGTCATGCGCCACGCCGATGCCGGCTACGACATCGCCCTCGACTGCGCGAGGGACAAGGGCCTGCGCCTGCCCGGCATTCTCGGGAACTGAGCCTCATGCGGATCCTGCGCGCCGGCGACCACAAGCGCATGCCGTGGAAAAACGGTGGCGGCGAAACGGTGGAGATCGCCGTTTCGCCCGAAGATGCCGGCCTTGCCGGCTTCGACTGGCGCGTCAGCATGGCGACTGTTGCAACGGACGGGCCGTTCTCGATCTTTCCCGGCATCGACCGCACGCTGGCGATCCTTAACGGCAACGGCATGACGCTCGACATCAAAGGCAGGGCGCCGGCGCTGCTGACGACGGCGAGCGATCCCCTCGCCTTCCCGGCGGATATCCCGGTCGCGGCCAGCCTCCAGGACGGCGCGATCACCGATCTCAATGTCATGACCCGCCGCGCGGGGCTTGTTCACACGCTGGTGCGGCTCGAAATCGATGGCGGCAGGACCCTGCCGCTGACGGCGTCGACATGCTTGTTGCTCTGCCACCGCGGCAGCCTGTCGTTCCGGCAGGGCGACGAGACCGGCAGGCTTGCGGTCGGCGACGCGCTGCTGATGACGGATGCGGCGGGAACCGAACTCAAAATCGATGGTGACGCGACATGTTATGTCGCTTCGATCGCCGCCGGCTGATCTTGGTCCAACAGCTTGAAAAACATGGACAATCGAAAAACGGCCCGGGTATTCGCGTGAACCGTTGCTATTTCGGGCCATGGACGTCATTCCTGCTTTCGGTCTAAACTTCGCCTTTCTGATGCAGAAGAAGACCTAGACTGCCCGCGATACCCAGGGGCAGCAGGGGAGCAGGCGTGACGGATCCATACGATATTCTCGGCGTTGAACGCGATGCGAACGAAGCGCAGCTGAAGGCCGCCTATCGGCGTCTGGCCAAGGTCGCCCACCCCGATTCGGGCGGGGATACAGAGGCTTTCGACAAGTTGCAGAAAGCCTATGGGCTGCTTCTCGATCCCGTCCGCCGCAAGGTTTATGACGATACCGGCTATGACGTCGAACTCGCCGACGCCGCCGAGTTGCAGGCGCTCGTCATGATCGAAAAGCTCGTCACCGACGCCGTGCTCGACGAGCGCGTGCCCGGAAGTTTCGATCCCGTCGCCGTCATGCAGGAAAGCCTTTCCGAGGAACTGCGCAAGGCGCGGTTCAGCAAGAGCGAGTTGGAACGCCACGCCTCGCGCATCGGCCTGCATCTGGAACGGCTCGAAAAACAGTCCGGCCGCGATGTGCTCGCTCACATGTTCCGCGCCCGCATCGAAGCGATTGGCAAGGCGGTCGCGGAAACCGAGGCGAAGATCAAGGCAGCCGAACGCGCCGCCGACATGCTCGCCGGCTATGTCTACGAGGTCGATCCGTCACCGCTGCCGGAGGCTTCGGTCGCCAATCTCGAATGGATCGAAACGTCGAGAAACCGCTCCACTGGCTGACGGCCCACGACCTCAATAGGACAGCTTCGGATACCAATCCGGCGCCCGGCCTTCCGGCGTTGAATCCAGCACGGTCCAGAGCGGCATCAGATCCGGAGCACCGCGCGGATCCTCGCCGGGGTCGGCCGTCACCCCGCCCATCTCTCCGCTCCAGAAATGGCGGATGGTGCCGTCGCGCCGGGTGAAGACGTTGAAGGCGGCGTCATCGCTGCCGTCTTTGCCGATGGCGTGATAGTCGCGGCTGTATTCATCCGTCGTGTCGGAATAAAGCGGCAGGTGATGCCAAGCGCGTTCCTTCTTGAAGGCGAGCAGCCGTTCGAGCGGCGAGCGGGCGACGACGGCAAGCCCGACGCGCTGCAGCATATCAGGCACCTCGCCGTCCCAGGCCGACAGCAGCGAGGTGCACATCGGGCACGGGCGCTCCCGCTGCGGCCCGAACATATAGCTGTAGACGACCAGCGTTTCCTTGTCGGCGAAGAGTTCGCTGAAACCGATCGGCCCGTCGACGCCTTCGAAACGGTAGTCTTTCTTCACCTCGCCGCCCGGCGGCAGCGCCCGGCGCTGGACGGCCACACGTTCGATATGGCGGCGCAATTCGATCTCTTCGGCGAGCAGCGCGTCGCGGGCGCTGCGATATTCCTGGCTCTCATTGGGAAAGCGGACGCCGTTCTTTGCCGCAAGCACAGCGGCGGGGACGAGATGCTGATGATCCATGACATTTCCTCCTTCTGTTGCCGCACGATTGCAGCACATCGTTAGGATGACGATCGGCGGATGCGAAAATCGACAGCGCCGGCGAAAAAACGGCGGCAAGAAAAAATCCCACTTCGGAATCCCGAAGGACTGCCGCTTCGGGATTCCGAAATCCGCCGGGCTTTTCACGGAGGCACTGCGGAAAAACAGGCAATGATTTCAATGCGCCAACCAATTTCGGGATTCCGAAGTGCTATATAGAGTATGGTGGGAGTTCGTCACGGTCGCCCGGATCGACACAAACGCTTCCGCGAACGCATGTCTGAAAAGCAAAAAGGGCGCTCGACCCTTGCGGGGAGCGCCCTTATCCTGTCGGACAGCAAAGGGTTCGACGACGTCGATACCCACGCATCCATTTTTCAGGCAGGGCTGGTATATGCGCCCTCTCCGCCGCGGTTTCAAGGGCCGATCGGCATCATAATTTTGCGATCCCTAAAAAGCGACGCCGGTTACGGGGTTGACGACCGGCCGTTCGCTTTTGTCGGCCGCCCCAGCCGGCTGCACCGTCGGTGGCGCCAGCGATTCTGCATCGGCAGGCTCCGGCTTGTCGGGAACAGTGCTGACATCTTTGGGGCGGCGCTGCTCAGGCTTTACGTTTTCGTCATTCGTCGACATTGTCTGTCTCCTTTCAGGCAAGAAGTCACGGTCGTAGAGATGGTTCCGATGACGCTATGGAGGATTGCCGATGCTCGACAGATTTCTGCTCCAGGGGCCGCAGGATGCGCGCTTCACCATCCTATTGGCCCATGGCGCCGGCGCGCCGATGGATTCGGCGTCGATGACAGCAGCGGCGGAAGCGCTTGCCGGCGTCGGCTTCAGGGTAATCAGGTTCGAATTCGCCTATATGGCCGCCCGCCGTACCGGAGCCCGCAAGCCGCCGCCGCGGGCCGAAACGCTCAATCCCGAATATGAAGCGGCGATTGCCGAACTCGGCGTCAGCGGCCCGCTGATCATCGGCGGCAAGTCGATGGGCGGCCGGGTCGCCAGCATGATCGCCGACGATCTCCATGGCAGGGGCAAGATCGCCGGCCTGCTCTGCCTCGGCTATCCCTTCCATCCGCCCGGCCAGCCGACCAAACTGCGCACCGCTCACCTCAAGGGGCTGACAACATCCGCGCTGATCTGCCAGGGAACGCGCGACGAATTCGGCACGCGGGACGAGGTGCCGGGCTACGATCTCTCTGACCGGATCGAAATCCTCTGGCTCGAGGACGGCGACCACGACCTGAAGCCGCGCAAGAAAATCTCCGGCTTCTCCGCTGGCGATCACCTCGCCACGATGGCGAAGACGGCAAAGGCCTGGGCGGAGCGTGTTGTGATCTAGGCCGCGAGCTTCCTGACATCGATGCGCCGGTCGGCGGCGAAAACGGTGATTTCGAAGTGGTCGGCCTGCAGCACATCGCGAATGTTGCGCGGCCGATGCGCGGCGATGTTGACGCCACCCCTCAGCCGGACGCTGTCATAGAGTATGCCGGCGCCGCCACTCAATCGCACCTCTTCACCAAGCACTTGCGACGCCGCATAGCTCGCGCCGTCATAGACATCGGGCCGCATTGTCTGCTCGCCGCGAATATCGAGATAGGCGCCGATCAGCGTGGCCGCATAGCTTCGATAGGTGCGCGCCATCGTCGCCACGCTGCGGGCGACTGCCTCTCGCCTCAAATGATGGCCGACCTCGGCGGCGGCTGTCGTCAGAGCATCGGCGGCATACCAGGCGCCGAGATCGGGGCCGTTGAAGCGCATGCCGCCGGGAGCGACGTGCAGGAACGCCGCCATCACGATGCTGGCATTCGGCGTGCCGTAAACCCATTCATCCTCGGGAAGTCGCTGGATGCGATCGGCGACGAGGCGATCATTGGTCCAGCCGACGAGGTCCATTACGGCTTCGAGATCGGCCGCCCGCGTCACCGTATCGAAAAGTCCGATCGGCGGAAATTGCGATGGGATGAGCCGGTAGGAGGGACGCGGCGCTTCGGCAAAACGCGCGCTCACCGGAAGACGATGTCCGCGTCTTCGTAAGGTGTGAAGGCCTCGTCAAGCCTATTCGGCTGCATGTAGACACCGCCTCTTGCGCCATCGAGAAACCGGCGCACGGTCATCAACCCGTCCTGGGTTCCGTTGGTCACGATATCGAGTGGCGGATACCCGCCGAAAACCGGCGCCTGATGCGGCATGCGCAGCCAGGCAACGCCAGCGCGTTCGTCGGCAAACAGCACGCCGAGCGCCTGATGGATACCGAGCACGGCGGAGATCCGGGTCAGCGTATCGACATCGAGCGTGAAGGCCCCATGCTCACGCGCCTGCTTGGCCCAGCTGTGATAGGTCGACCGGGAGGGGTAGCCGAGCACGAGCAGACGCTGCTCTTCGCTCAAGCCCCAAAGATCGGCGATCGCCAGGAAGGTTCGCAAGGCCGGTGCACTCAGCCTTTTGCGGTTCGCCGGCGCAAACCGGCTGGTTTCCAGCCGCTGCGGCTCCAGGCTTTCCCGTTGCGCCCTGTGTCGTACATGCTGCATAACAGCCTCCTGTCTTGAATTAGACATAGTTCAAATCTGGGCAATTCACAAGCAGATTTAAAGAGCCGAGGCTCAGGACAGCTCGCCGGCCGCCTCGCGGACCGTCTGCATCAGGATCGATTGCGGCACCGACGGTACGGCATCGGCGCGCATCGTCAGCCCGACCGGCCCTCTAGTCTCGCTGGTATCGACCGGCAGCAGCGCCAGCCGCCCGTCGGCGACGTCATCGGCGACCACGCCGTTGGAAATGATCCAGATCGCGTCGCTCGAGCGCAGGAAGGCTCGGCCGAAGGAATCCGACACCGTCTCGATCTGGTTCGGCAGGCTGGAGACGCCGTTGGCGATGAGGAAATTTTCGACCACCGGCCGGATGATCGACCCCCGCGTCGGCATCAGCACCGTGTAATCGCCGAAACCGGCAAAGGGCGATTGGCCGCCGTCCAGCAGCGGATGGCCGGCGCGCACGGCAAACACCACCTGCTCGGAATAAAGATGCTCGAAGGAAAAGCCCGCCATCTTCTCGGCCCCCGCCAGACGGCCGACGACGATGTCGAGATCGCCGACACGAAGCTGCTCCAGCAGCACGGCGTTCTCGCCGGTGACGATCTTCACCCGGCTCCAGGTCCGCTCTTTGAGGAAGAGTTCCATCGCCCGCGGCATGATGCGCGACGACACTGTCGGCAGCGCGCCGATCCGGATCGGCGGCGCGTCGGCGAATTGCTCCTGTGAGACGGAATCGAGACCCTGGCGCAAAGCCGTCAGCGCCGCCCCGGCGTGCCGCAGAAAGACCTCGCCGTAGCGGGTAATCTTGATGCCGCGGCCGTCACGTTCGAAGACGTCGACACCCAGCGCCTGCTCCAGCTCACGGATCGTCTTCGTCACCGCCGGCTGGCTGACATGCAGCAATTCGGCCGCCTTCATGACGCCCTTCTGCCGCGCCACCTCGACAAAGGTCTGCAGGTGGCGAAACTTGACGCGGCTGTCGATCATCGTTCACATAACTCCAGGGTTATCGAAAGGCCTATAAATATCATTTTACTTAACCTGATCAACCGGTCAGTTTTGCGATTAGGAGTGTGTGCGGTTGGATGGGCTTCAAAGGCGAGCTTGGCAAGAAGCGACCCCCGCATTCCGTCATCCTCGGGCTTGACCCGAGGATCCATGCCGCGGCTGCCGGTGGGTGTCGCGTGGATGCTCGGGTCAAACCCGAGCATGACGGAGGGCGCCAATGCCCCTCACCCTAACCCTCTCCCCGCAAGCGGGGCGAGGGGACGTGACAAACGTGGCGTTTAGGTTGACGGAGACGGTGCGGCATATCTCCTTCTCCCCGCTGGCGGGGAGAAGGTGGCGGCAGCCGGATGAGGGGCCGCCCCGGCTGAATTGAGGAGATTGACGTGCAGTTCGCCCGCATAAACGACGTAACGATCCACTATCAGGTCATCGGCGCGCCCGCCGACCGGCCGGTGATCGTCTTTGTCAATTCGCTCGGCACGGATTTCCGCATCTGGCGCGATGTCGTCGTGCGGCTTGCCGGGGATTACGCCATGCTGCTTTACGACAAGCGCGGCCACGGGCTTTCCGATGTCGGCCAGCTCCCCTCGTCGATCGAGGATCATGCGACCGATCTCGCCGGCCTGCTCGATCTGCTTTCGGTCAAGGACGCCGTCATCTTGGGCCTCTCCGTCGGCGGCCTCATCGCCCAGTCGCTCTATCAGCGCCGGCCGGATCTCGTCGGCGCCCTCATCCTCAGCGACACCGCCCACAAGATCGGCACGGCGGAAAGCTGGAATGCCCGCATCGCCGCGGTCGAGAAAAACGGCATCGGCAGCATCGTCGACGCCATCATGGAGCGCTGGTTCACGCCTGCCTTCCGCCGGCCCGAAAACACCACCTATTCAGGATATTGCAACATGCTGACGCGCCAGCCGGTCGAAGGTTATATCGCCGCCTGCGAAGCGATCCGCGATGCCGATTTCACCGAAGCGGCAAAGAGGATCGCAGTGCCGACGATCTGCATCGTCGGCGACCAGGACGGCTCGACGCCGCCCGATCTCGTGCTTTCCACAGCGAAGCTGATCCCCGGTGCCCGCTACGAGGTCATTCCAGACTGCGCCCACATTCCCTGCGTCGAGCAGCCGGAAGCGCTGACGGCGATCATCCGCGCCTTCCTGACAACTCCTGGAGAAGCCAACCGATGAACGAGACCGCCTCCTCCGAGCGCTACCGGCAGGGCATGGCGACCCGCCGCGCCGTGCTCGGCGACGCCCATGTCGACCGCGCCGCCGCTGCGGCGACCGAATTCGACCGCCCCTTCCAGGAGCTGATCACCGAAGCCGCCTGGGGCCATGTCTGGTCGCGGCCGGCGCTGAGCAAGCGCGAGCGCTCGATCGTGACCATCGCCCTGCTCGCTGCTCTCGGCCAGGACGACGAGGTCGCCATGCATGTGCGCGCCACCGCCAACACAGGTGCGAGCCGCGAGGATGTCTGCGAGGCGCTCTTGCATGTGGCGATCTATGCCGGCGTTCCCGCCGCCAATCATGCGATCAAGATCGCCAAACAGACCTTTGCACAAATGGACGCCGAAAAGGCGGCCTGAGGGGGAGAAATGTCCGAACTACCGAACCGCAAGCCGGAGACCGGCGCCTTTTTCGCCCGCGACCGTGCCTGGCACGCGCCGGCGCTGACCCCCGGCTACAAAACCTCCGTGCTGCGCGCGCCCCAGCGCGCGCTGCTCTCGCTCGACGGCACGATCTCCGAAACAACGGGCCCGGTCTTCGGCCATTCGATGATTGGTGAGCTCGACAACGACCTGATCCTGAATTATGCGCGGCCCGGCGAAAGCGCCATCGGCGAGCGCATCATCGTCCATGGACGGGTGCTCGACGAGCGCGCCAAGCCGATTGCGGGCGCCTTGGTCGAATTCTGGCAGGCCAATGCCGGCGGGCGCTACCGCCACAAGAAGGAAAGCTATCTGGCGGCGATCGATCCGAATTTCGGCGGCTGCGGCCGTGCCGTCACCGATGAGGAAGGCCGCTACCATTTCCGCACGGTGCGGCCCGGCGCCTATCCCTGGCCGAATGGGATCAACGACTGGCGCCCGGCGCATATTCACTTCTCGGTTTTCGGCCACGGCTTTGCCCAGCGCCTGATCACCCAGATGTATTTCGAGGGCGATCCGATGATCTGGAAATGTCCGATCGTCGGCACCATCCCCGACAAGGCGGCGATCGAACAGCTGATCGCGCCGCTCGACTGGGGCAACACCATCCCGATGGATTCACGCGCCTATAAATTCGATATCGTGCTGCGCGGCCGCCGCTCGACGATGTTCGAAAACAGGCTGGAGGGCAATTGACCATGCAGCAGCTCGGTTATCTCAAGGAAACCCCGTCGCAGACGGCAGGGCCTTATGTTCATATCGGCCTGACGCCGAATTTCTGCGACATAACAGGTGTCTACGACAGCGATCTCGGCACGGCGATGGTCAACGACAAGACGCTTGGCGAACGCATCACCGTCACCGGCCGCATTCTCGACGGCGCCGGCGCCTTGGTGCGCGATGCCGTCGTCGAGATCTGGCAGGCCGACAGCGCCGGCCTCTATAATAGCCCCTCGGAAATGCGCGGCGCCGCCGATCCCAATTTTACCGGCTGGGGCCGCTGCCCAACCCGCGCTGAAGACGGCGTCTACAGCTTCGAAACCATCAAGCCCGGCCGCGTCCCCTTCAAGGACGGCCGCAGACAAGCCCCGCACATCACCTTTTGGATCGTCGCCCGCGGCATCAATATCGGCCTGCATACGCGCATGTACTTCCCGGAGGAGACGGAAGCCAACGCCGCCGACCCGCTGCTCCAGCGCATCGAACATCGCGAGCGGGTCGCCACCATGATCGCCACCCGCGACGGCGCCACCTGCCATTTCGACATCTATCTGCAGGGTGCCAACGAGACGGTGTTTTTGGATATTTGAGGGGCTGGCCAGCGGCTTGTACGGAGAGCCCGGCGCCCGTAGCCCCCTCACCCTTCCCTCTCCCCGAGGGGAGAGGGGATGTGCCATACGAGATGACAGCCCATAGGCGCCGGCGCTGCCTCCAAATCCCTTCTCCCCTCGGGGAGAAGGTGGCGGCTGCCGGATGAGGGGGCCACGACCACGAACGAGCAACCCATGACCGCATCGCCCTTCGACCACCCCTTCCTCTCCGGCCTGCTCGGCGACGATGAAATCGCGCCCTATTTCTCCGCCGAGGCCGACATCCGTGCCATGCTCTCCATCGAGGCTGCGTTGGCGAGGGCCGAAGCCGCGCATGGCCTGATCCCCGCCGAAGCCGCAAGGCGGATCGCCGAAATCTGCGCCGCCTTCTCCGCCGATCTGCATCGTCTGCGTGCGGCAACGGCAAGGGACGGCGTCGTCGTTCCAGAGCTTATCAAGCAGCTGCGCGCCAAAGTCGGCGAGGAAGCGGCCAAAAGCCTGCATCTCGGCGCCACCAGCCAGGATGTGATCGACACCAGCCTGATGATCCGCTTGAAGGCGGTGGTCTTCCTGTTTGCCGGCCGGCTTTCCGCCATCGTCGCCGGGCTCGATGGGCTCGATCGCCGGTTCGGCCGCAACCGGCTGATGGGTCATACCCGCATGCAGTCAGCCATCCCGATTTCCGTCAGCGACCGCCTCACTGCGTGGCGCGCGCCACTGGAGATCTGTCGCGACCGGCTGACCGAGCAGAGCTTCCCCGTCCAGTTCGGCGGCGCCGCCGGCACCCTCGACAAGCTCGGACCGCAAGGCCCGGCCATCCGCGCCGCGCTCGCCCAGGAACTTGGCCTGACCGATTGCAGGCAATGGCAGAGCGCGCGTCTGCCGATCGCCGATATCGCCGGCCTGTTTGTCTCGATCTCCGGCAGCCTCGGCAAGATCGGCCAGGATATCGCTCTGCTTGCCCAGGCCGGCGGCGAAATCGAAATCGCAGGCGGCGGCACCTCGTCGGCGATGGCGCACAAGCAGAACCCGGTCGCCGCCGAAACCCTGGTCGCGCTCGCCCGCTTCAACGCCACGGCGCTGTCGGGCATCCACCAGTCCCTCGTCCATGAACAGGAACGCTCGGGTGCCGCCTGGACGCTCGAATGGCTGCTGCTGCCGCAAATGACGATGGCGACCGCCGCTTCGCTGCGGCTGGCGGGGGAACTGACAGGCAATATCAAGCGGCTCGGAACTGCCTAAAGCCGCGCGAAACGGGCATCAACCGAGCTTGGCGATGGCCCGCAGATTGTCGGCCGTCGTTGTCGGGAATTCGAAGAATTCAAGATAGGCGGGGATTTGTTCAAACAGCATATCCGTGCCGACCTGAAAGGTGCAGCCGCGCGCCCGGGCCGCCTCGAGGAAAGGGGTGATCTCCTTGCTCAACACCACCTCGCCGACGAAGGTCGATGGGGAGATGCGGTCGACATCGATCGGCAGTGGGTCACCCCGCCGCATTCCAAGCGGTGTCGCGTTGACGACGATGTCGAAGCCCGTCGGGTCGAGAGAGCCGATCGTGACGTGGAGGTGGGGGTAATATGTCTTCAACCGGTCGAGCAGCGCCGCCGCGGTCGCCTCGTTGGCGTCGACGATCGCCAGATGGGCGACGCCCGCCTTCGCTAGGGATGCCGCGATCGCCGAGCCGACGCCGCCGGCGCCGACGACCAGCGCATTTGCCCCCTCGACTTTTTTGCCCTTGCGCAGAACTCCCCGCACAAAGCCCTCGCCATCGAACATGTCGCCGATCAGCCTGCCGTTCGGATCGAGACGCACCGCATTGCACGAGCCCGCGACTTTGGCGTTGGTCGAGGCTTCGTCGAGCAGTGCCATCGTCGCAATCTTGTGCGGCATGGTGATGAGCGCGCCGTGAATATTGGAGAGCCGGAAGACAAGCTTCAGGAACGCCGGATAGTCTTCCGGCCTGCAGCCCATCGGCACGACGACCGCATCGATGCCGTTCTTCTCGAAATAGGGATTGTAGATCAGAGGCGCCTTGAAGGACTCGGTGGGGTAGCCGAGGTGGGCGATGAGTTTGGTCGTCCCGGTGATCATGTGGCTAGACTTTCTGGGGATCGGCACAGGCGCCGGCGTCAGAGAGGTGGATCATCTGCCCCGAGCGCGCCGATCTCTTGATCGCTTCGACGACCCTGAGGGTGGCAAGGCCCTCCCGCCCGCTCACGAGAGGTGCTGCTTCGCCGCGAATGACATCGCAAAAATGGCTGAGCTGACGGCAAAGCGGATCGGCGGCTTCGTAAGCCACGCGCTCTTCGGCAAGCGGCTCCAGCCAATCCGGTTTCGCCGTCGCTGTCCAAAGCGTCAGATCGGGAATGCCGAGCGAACCCTTCGTGCCGCCGATCTGGTAGCAATGTCCGGCATAGCGGGGAAATGCAGGATTCTCGCCCGTCGTCGCCTCCCAGCTCCAGGGTGCGGCCACCGCATCGCTGCCGGTCAGCGTGGCGAGAACGCCGTTTGCGAACCGCAATGCGACGACTGATGTATCCTCGACGGCGTGGTGGCGCACGGCGTGCGATTCCATCGCATGCACGGCCTCGACCTCACCGAACAGAAATCGGAACAGGTCGACATCATGGATCAGGTTGACGAAGATCGGGCCGGCGCCGGCTTCCCGCCGCCAGGGGATGTCGAAATAGTCGTCCGGCTTGGCGACCCAGAAGGTGCCGTGCACCGTGACGATCCGCCCAAGCCTGCCGCTGTCGACGATCTGTTTGGCCACCTGGATCATCGGGTTGTGGCGACGATGATGACCGACGAGGAGCGGTATCCCTGCGCTTTCGCCGGCGATCACGAGCGCTGCGGCAGCGTCGACGTCGTCGGCGATCGGTTTTTCGATGAGGACGGGAATGCCGGCGGCGATAATCTCCATCGCATTCTCGACGTGAAGCTGGTTCGGCGTTGCCACGATGACGCCGTCGGGCCTGTCCTCGGGGCCGATGTCCTGGAACGACGGGTACCATTGGATGCCGGCATTGCCGGCGAAATCGCGACCGACTGGGGACGGATCGATCAAGGCGGAGAGAAGCGTTCCGGGCTCGGAGATCACGCGCTCGGCATGGCGTCTGCCGATCAGGCCGGCTCCCATGACTGCAATCTTCAATGGCTTCATCATCGGCTCCAGAATTTGACGAGGTGTCGGCCTTGAAACGGCTTATTTCCGCAGGATTTCTCCGAGAAACTTTCTGGTTCGCTCGTGCCGTGGGTTTGTGAAGAATTCGGTGGGCGGGGCTTCCTCGACGATCGCGCCGCTCGCCATAAAGATCACCCGATCGGCGACCTGGCGGGCAAAGCCCATCTCGTGGGTGACGCAGATCATCGTCATGCCCTCGTCGGCCAGCGCGATCATCGTATCCAGCACCTCCTTGACCATCTCCGGGTCGAGCGCCGAGGTCGGCTCATCGAACAGCATCACTTTCGGCCGCATGCAGAGCGCGCGCGCGATGGCGACGCGCTGCTGCTGGCCTCCCGAGAGCTGGACCGGATATTTGTCGGCCTGTTCCAGGATCTTGACCCGCTCAAGCAGCCCGCGCGCCCGGTCCTCGGCCTCCGCCCTGCCGACGCCGATCGCCTTCATCGGCGCCAGCATGCAGTTCTGCAGCACGGTCAGATGCGGAAACAGATTGAACTGCTGGAAGACCATGCCGACCTCCCGGCGGATGGCGTCGATGGTCTTGGCCTGGTCGCTGAGAACGATGCCGCCAACCCGGATCTCGCCCTTCTGGTAGGTCTCGAGATGGTTGATACAGCGGATGAGCGTCGATTTTCCGCTGCCGGAAGGCCCGCACAGGACGATCCTCTCGCCGCTGCGCACCGTCATGTTGATGTCGTGAAGGGCTTGAAACGAGCCGTACCACTTTTCCACCTGCGCCATGGTGATCATGGTTTCCGCGGCCTGGGCGGGAATGGGGCTGGTCATCGGTAGAACTCCACAATTGGCGGGCAAGGCCGCATCGAAGAACAAGGGGATGCGGATCAGCGCGCGGAAGCGGCAAACTTTCGCTCGAGGTGCGCGCCAAGGATCGTCAGCGGGCAGCACATCAGGAAGTACAGGATGCCGACGACGCCGAAGACCGTCAGCGGTTGGAAAATCTGGTTGGAGATGATGTTGCCGGCCCGCGTCAGCTCGGTGAAGCCGACGATCGAGGCAAGCGAAGTGCCTTTGATCAGCTGCACCAGGAAGCCTATCGTCGCAGGCAGCGAGATGCGCAGCGCCTGCGGCAGGATGACATCCCTCATGCGGGAGACGTATCTGAGGCTGAGCGCCTTTGCCGCTTCCGTCTGGCCGCGCGGAACCGCTTCGATCGATCCGCGCCAGATCTCGCCGAGATAGGCGCTGGCATGCAGCGTCAGGCCGATCGCGACGGCCACCCAGGAATCGAGCATCAGCCCGAGCAGGGCCAGGCCGTAATAGACCACGAAAAGCTGCATCAGAAGCGGTGTTCCCTGGAAGACGGCGATATAGCCGGCGGTCAGGCGTTCCAAGAGCGGGTTGCCCGAGACGCGGGCGAGAGCGACGCCGAGCCCGGCAATGCAGCCGCAGACAAAGCCGACGGCGGACAGAAGCACGGTCCATTTCAGACCGATCAGGAGGAAGACGAACTCGTCGTGACCCATGGAATCCTCCTACTTGACGGGATATTTGAAGTAGCGGGCGGAAAACGCCGCAAATAGGCGCATCATCACCCAGGAAATCACGAAATAGAAAAGCGTGACCGTGAAGTAGACCTCGAAGCTCCGGAAGCTCTCCGATTCGATGCGCTGGGAAACGGAGGTCAGCTCATAGGCCGAGATCGCCGAGGCGATGCTGGTGGTCAGCGTCAACAGCACGAACTGGCTGGTCAGCGACGGATAGATCGCCCGCAATGCCGGCTTGAGGATGATCAGCCGGAAGACCTGCGCCTTGTGCAGGCCAAGCGCCAGGCCGGCTTCCATCTGCCCCTTCGGGATCGATTGGACGCCGCCGCGAATGATCTCGATCGCGTAGGCGCCGCCGTTGATGCCGAGCGCGATGATCGCCGTCGGCGTCGGATCCAGCCGGATGCCGGTGAGCGGAAGCGCGAAATAGATGAAGAAGATCTGCACCAGGAACGGCGTGTTGCGGATCAGTTCGACGAAGGCGATGACCAGCCACCGCAAGGGTTTGAGCGCGGAATCGCGCAGGGCAACCCCGCCGATCCCGATGACGATCGCCAGCAGCATTCCGCAAATGGCAAGCAGGAAGGTCCCGAGACAGCCGAGCAGAAGGCTCGGCAGCCCATCGATGACAGGGGTGAAATCCAGCTTGTAATTCATGCTTTCGCTGCTCCCGCCATGTCGGCCATTGCTTCGATGGCAAGCTCATAACCGCGGGCGCCGAAGCCGATCATGATGGCGGTGGCGACGCGCGAGATCAGCGAATTGTGGTAGATGCTTTCGCGCGCATGAACATTCGAGATGTGCAGCTCGATCTTCGGCGGATCGAACATCTTCAGCGCATCGAGAAGGGCGATCGAGGTGAAGGTATAGCCGGCCGGATTGATGATGATGCCGCAGGCTTCTTTGCGGGCCTGATGCACGCTTTCCACAAGCTCGCCCTCGAAATTGGTCTGGCGGAAGTCGACGGCAAAGCCGAGGCTCTCAGCCTTTGCCAGGCACCTGTCCCTGATATCGGCCAGCGTCGTCGAGCCATAGATCGCGGGCTCGCGCTCCCCCAGCAGGTTGAGATTCGGTCCGTTGAGCACAAAAATGGTTCTGGTCATGTCGCGCACCTCAAACGGGCCGGGCCACAAGCATGGCGGTTGTGTTGACGGGCATGGCTGCCAGCCTTCATGGATAAGATTCGTCTGGAGACGGCCGCCTGCCCCTCATCCGGCTGCCGCCACCGACCGGGGTCGAGCCGCGGGTCTCGACCCGTCCTTCGGACCCCCGTAAACGGGGCGAAGGGGATATGCCGCATCCTCTCAATCCCTCACCAGCGTTTCGTGAGGCAAGTCCCCTCGCCCCGTTTACGGGGAGAGGGTTAGGGTGAGGGGCAATCGGCAGCCACCGACGCAAACCGACGCTCGCTCAGTTCGCCGCGAACGGAATGCCTTCCAGCTTTTCCGGGAATTCCGGGACCGGCACCTTCATCCACTTGTCGTAGACGGCCTTGAGATCGCCGTTTGTCTTGATCTTGTCGATGAAGCTGTTCAGCGCCGCATTGATTTCCTTCTCGCCGAGACGCGTGCAGGCGCCGTTGTAGAGCTTCTGGAATTCAAGCTTGTTTTCGAATTCGCCCGGGCGCGCCTTGTTCACCCGGTCCATGTAGAAGATGTTGCCGCCCAGCGTATCGACCTGGCCGGAAACCAGGGCCTGAACGCTCGCAGCGTCTCCGTCATAGCGCCGGATCGTCGTGCCCTCAGGCGCGTTCTTCGTCACCTGCGTATCCTGCGCTGCACCCTTGGCGACGCCGACGCTGAACTTGGCCATGTCGGCATTCGTCTTGATCTCCGCCGATTTGGGACCGATCAGGACGATGGCATTGGCCACATAGGGCTTGCTGAACTGCACGGCCTTTGCGCGATCCGGCAGCATTGCCATGGTCGCGAACAGAACGTCGACACGCCCCGCCGTCAGCGCCGGAATGCGGTTGTTGACTTCGAGCGGCACGAACTCGACGGAAACGCCCAGTTCCTTGGCGAACAGCGTGGCGATGTCGGCGTCGAGGCCGTCCTGCTTACCGCCGCTGGTCACAAAGCCCCAGGGCGGGTTGTCGCCTTGAATTCCGACAATGATCTTACCGCGGGCCTTGATTTCGTCGGGCGTGATGGCGGCGGCCGGTTGCGCCAAGGTGACGGCAGCCACCAGGGCCGCGGCTCCGAGTATCGCGTTTCGACGCGTCAGCATAGATTTGAACATTATGTTTCCTCCTCTTTGGCGGTCGTTCGACCGGACAGCCACCTCACCTTTTGACTGTGGGAAGAATGATTGCCAGAGACGAACGTGTAAATCAACAGAGTTTTTTAAAATCATATGAGATTTTATAATGCATCAATCTATTTGAATTCCTCAAGAGATTAGCGATAATAGGTGAGAGCGATTTTTCGCAGCTGGCGGTGGATGCCGAAAGGGCTTTGACATGAAGACCTCGATTGCGACTGTGACGATCAGCGGCGAACTGCCGGAGAAGCTCGAGGCGATCGCCCGGGCGGGCTTCGACGGCGTCGAAATCTTCGAGAACGATTTCCTGGCCTTCGACGGAAGCCCGGCCGATGTTGGTAAACTGGTGCGCGACCATGGACTGGAGATTACGCTGTTCCAGCCGTTTCGCGACTTCGAGGGCATGCCGGAGCCGCTTAGAAGCCGCACTTTCGACCGTGCCGAACGGAAGTTCGACGTGATGCAGCAGCTTGGAACGGATCTGGTGCTGGTCTGCTCGAACGTCTCGCCGGCCGCCATCGGCGGCATCGACCGGGCGGCCGAGGATTTCCGGGAGCTCGGCGAACGAGCCGCCCGGCGTGGTCTGAGGGTGGGCTACGAGGCGCTCGCCTGGGGTCGCCATATCAGCGACCACCGCGACGCCTGGGAGATCGTGCGGCGCGCCGATCATCCGAATGTCGGCCTCATCCTGGACAGTTTCCACACCTTGTCACGCAAGATCGACGTCAACTCGATCCGCTCGATTCCGAAAGAGAAGATCTTTATCGTCCAGCTTGCCGATGCGCCGCTGATCGACATGGACCTACTCTACTGGAGCCGCCACTTCCGCAATATGCCTGGCGAAGGAGACCTTCCCGTCACGGCCTTTACCGAAGCTGTCGCCGCCACAGGTTATGATGGCTATTTCTCCCTGGAGATTTTCAACGACCAGTTTCGAGGCGGCCTGTCGCGGCCGATCGCCGCCGATGGCCACCGCTCGCTGATCTATCTCGGCGATCAGGTGCGCCGCCATCTCGGCTCTGGCAGCATGACCGGGGCGGCGATGCCGGAACGGGCGGCCGTCAAGGGCGTCGGCTTCGTGGAGTTTGCCACGGACGAACAGGATGAAGTCGAACTGGTGGCCTTGCTGCGCACCCTCGGCTTCAAACAGACCGCCGTCCACCGCACCAAGAAAGTCTCGCTGTTCGAGCAGGGCGAGATCCGCATCCTCGTCAATGTCGATCAAGCGGGATTTGCCAATGCGGCCTATGCCGTACATGGAACGTTTGCCTATGCCATGGCGCTGGTCGTCGACGATGCCGCAATGGCTTTTGCGCGTGCGCTTGCTCTCGATGCCGAGCCCTTTGCCCAGCCGGTGGCGGAGGGTGAACTCGAGCTGCCCGCCATTCGGGGCGTCGGCGGCGGCATCGTCTATCTGATCGACGACAAGAGCGCTCTCGGCCGCTTTTCCGAAATCGACTTTCGCCCGGTCACCGACGACACCGACACGGCGTCTGCCGGCCTTCTCCGCGTCGACCACGTCGCCCAGACGGTCGGCTATGATGAAATGCTCACCTGGCTTTTATTCTATACGTCGATCTTCGAGACCCATAAGACCCCGATGGTCGACATCATCGATCCAGCCGGGGTGGTGCGCAGCCAGGTCGTCGAGAACCAGTCGGGCGGGCTGCGCATCACTATGAACGGAGCCGAAAACCGCCGCACCCTGGCCGGACATTTCATTGCCGAGAAGTTCGGCTCCGGCATCCAACACCTGGCATTTTCGACCGACGACATCTTTGCAACCGCCGAAAAACTTCGCAGCTGCGGTTTCAGTTCCCTGCATATTTCGCCGAACTATTACGAAGACGTCGAAGCCCGCTTCGGGCTCGATCCCGTCATGACCGAGCGGCTGAAAGCGGAGAACATCCTCTATGACCGGGACGAGCACGGCGAGTATTTCCAGCTCTACAGCGGCACCTATGGAGAGGGTTTCTTTTTCGAGATCGTTGAGCGCCGTGGTTATCGCGGCTATGGCGCGCCGAACGCAATTTTCCGGATCGCCGCGCTGAAAAGACAGATGCGCCCGGAGGGAATTCCGAAAGACGTCGATTAATTTCCTGGCTTCAAAGCGATGCGCTCTAGAGAATGCGGCCGCTCTTCAGCACATGTTCGACGCCGCTATGGACGTGCCGTTTGACCACCTCGGTCGCACCGGCGACGTCACGCTGAATGGAAAGTTCGAACAACAGCCGGTGGTCGTCGACGACAGGTTTTCCGCGAAAGCTTTCGGCCAGCATATGATAACGGAGAAAGCGGTCGAAGACCGACGACAGGGTCGCCATCAACGTCTCTGAATTGCAGGCCGAGACAATTGCCTGATGGAACTCCCAATCATATCGAACCCAGTCGACCGTGCGCGAGGTGTCGCCCGCCAGCAGCTTGCGCTCCGCGGCAGCCAGGCGGTGATGGGCCGCGACGATGCGCCCTTCCCATTCGAGATTTCCCGCAGCGAATGCAAGGCCGATCGCATGCGTTTCAAGAACGATCCTCAGATCGGCAAGCTCCAGCAGCTCGCGGCGCGAAGCCGGGCTGACTTCGAAACCACGCTGCCCTTCGGCCAGAACAAGGTTCTCCGTGGTCAGGCGGCTCAGAATTTCGCGCAGCGACGAAATGCCGATGGAGTAGCGCTCCTTTGCCTGCTCCAGCTTGATCTTCGCCCCCGGCGGCAATACCCCCGAGATGATATCCTCGCGGATCTGCCGGAAAACGACATCGCTTACCGTTTCAGCCGGGTCGTGGATCTGTTTGAGCATGGCTCTTCCTGATGTTATGGCCCGGCGAGCATCCGTCGTCATTTCAACGTCCCCCGCGCCAAAGCATGCTCGACCCCGCCTTGAATGTGGAAGGCAAGCACCCGCTTGGCGGTCTCCGCATCCCGCCGCAAGGCCGCATCCAAAAGCTGTTGATGTTCTTCGGCGGCGACATCGCCCCGGTAGGACAGGGCGACCATCTGATATCTCAGATATTTGTCGAAGATGACCGAATGGGTCTGCATCAGCAGTTTCGATCCGCAGGCCGAAATCAGCGCCTGGTGGAACTCCCAGTCGTAACGCTTCCAGTCCTCGGCCCTGCTGGTATCGCCGGATGACATGACCTGCTCCATCCGCGCCAGTTTGTAGTGGGCCGCAACCAGCGGCGCCTCCCATTCCACGTCGCCACGCGCAAGGGACTGCTCCAAGGCATGGCTCTCGAGGAGCAGTCTCATCGCCGCCGTCTCCTTGAGGTCGGAAACCGACACCGGGGAGACTTCGAACCCCTTCTGTCCTTCGGCAACGACAAGCCCTTCGGAGGAGAGCCGGTTCAGCACCTCCCGCAGCGTACTGATGCTGGTCTCGTAGGACTCCTTCAGGCTTTCCAGCTTGAGCTTTTGGGCGGGCGCCAGCCGCCCGAAAATAATGTCAGCCCGAATGCGCCGGTAACTGCTCTCGGCGATGGTCTCGTTTACGACAGGCTGCAGCATTACCGAATCTCTTATATTTTTCGTATCATCAGATATATCGCTTTTCGGCGATAGCGATCAAGGAAACATTCGTGCCGCGGCGTGCACAATTTTCTCAGAGGATGCTATTTTCTGCCGAGATTGACCCTGGATGTAAATCCGGCCCCGCCGCAGCCGTGCATGCCTTGCCTTTCGGCCGCCTAGAGAGTTTTAGCGCAAGCGGGTGACAGCGGAATCAGGGTCGGATGGGCGGCAATTGTTTTTTCGATCGCGCGCAACCATCTAATAGGCATGAATTACGGGAAAATGTCCCCGCCCCAACAGCACGTTTACCGAAAACCAACCATACTGGGTTGCTTTCCGAGGCGAAAGCCGATTGCTTAGGAAAATCTACTTCTTCTTCCGCTAGCGGTTAGGAGAATGAAAGGGGACACAGGCAAACCCGTGGAATTCTGCTGCTTCGCATCGGGATAAACTATGTTTACGATGGCGGTGCGGGAAGGCCGGTTTGAAGAACGATGACGACAGAACTGTTTCAGGTAAAATTTTGGGGCGTCCGCGGCAGTATTCCCGTTTCGGGCCCCGAATTCGACCGCTACGGCGGTAACACTTCCTGCATCGAAATTCGCTGCGGAGAACGCAGGATGATCTTCGACGCCGGCTCCGGCCTGCGCGAGGCGGGGCTGTCGTTGCTCGCCGACGGCGTCAGCGATGTCGACCTGTTCTTCAGCCACTGCCACTACGACCACATCATCGGCCTGCCTTTTTTCAAGGCGATCTATTACCCCTCGATCAACGTCAACATCTGGTCCGGCCATCTCGACGGCAAGATGAGCACGCGTGAGATGGTCGAGCAGTTCATCAGCCCGCCCTGGTTTCCTGTGAAGACCGATATCTGTCAGGCGACGATGAACTTCCGCGACTTCCATCCCGGCCAGGCGCTGACGCCTCACGAAGGCATCGAGATCAAGACCTTCATGCTCAACCATCCGGGCGGCGCCATCGGCTACCGCATCGAATGGCAGGGCCGGTCGGTCGCTCTGATCTACGATATCGAGCATATTCCCGGCAGCCACGACCCGGTCACGCTGGAGATGATGAAGGACGCCGATCTCGTCGTCTACGACTGCACCTACAATGAAGACGAGATGCAGCGTTTCAAGGGCTTCGGCCATTCGACCTGGCAGCACGGCACCGAGCTGGCAAAGATCGCCGGCGCCAAACGCTTCGCCCTCTTCCACCACGCCCCCTCGCGCACCGACGAACAGCTGGCGCAGATGGAAGCCCAGGCGCAGGCCGCGTTCCCAGAATCCTTTGCCGCCCGCGACAATCAGACCGTGGTGATCTGACAGGCTGCAGGCCGCTTTCGCCCGCCGCAGTCGGTCGCGCTTGAGCTTGCTACGGAACCGATCCCGAGCCGGACCGTTTTCTCGGCATCGCAAGATCCTCGAAACGGGTGTCAGCCATGACCGTACTTTCCGGACAATGCCTATGCGGGCAGGTGCGCATCTCTGTTGCCGGCGAACCCAGCCGCGTTGGGATCTGCCATTGCATGGACTGCAGAAAGGAAAGCGGTTCGGCCTTCACCTTCTATGGGATCTGGCCCGCGGGCCAATTCGAACATGCGGGGGAAACCGGCGCGTTCCAAGGCCGGCATTTCTGCACCAGCTGCGGTTCGCGACTGTTTTCCGTCAATGACGAAGAGGCGGAAATCAAGCTTGGCATTCTCTCCGAAGCGCCGACGCCGCTCGTGCCGCGCTACGAACTCTGGATCAAGCGCCGGGAAGCGTGGCTGCGGCCGGTCGAGGGCGCCGAACAGTTTGAGGAAGACCGAAAGTGAGCGCCGCCGGAGACGCTCCGACGGCGGCCCTCGTCCGGCATCGCCGGATCACCGTTGCCGGCGTCGAGACGTTTTATCGCGAAGCCGGAAGACGCGATGCGCCTGTCTTGCTGCTGCCGCATGGATATCCCTGCTCCTCCTATGAATTCCGCAATCTCATGCCGCGCCTGGCTGACCGCTGGCGGTTGATTGCGCCGGACTTCCCCGGTGCCGGCTATAGCGGCACGCCCGACGATTTCGACTACAGCTTCGATGGCTACGCCGCCTGGCTGGAAGCTTTCGTCGACGTGCTGGAGATCGACCGCTTCGCCCTTTACCTCCACGTTTCGGCTCGCCCATCGGTGCGCGACTGGCCATCAAAGATCCCAGGCGCATCGTGGCGCTGATCATCCAGAACGGCGATATTCCCTACGAGGATGCGCTCGGGCCGAAATATGCGGATATCGAGGCGACGTGGTCGCTGCCGCGATCGGAGATGAGGAAGGTGCTGGCCGAGGCGATCAGCAAGGAGACCTTCAAGGAGGAATTCCTCAACGACCTGCCGCCGCCTCTGGCCGCCGCCATCCCGCCGGATCTCTGGACGCTGCACTGGTCGCTGATGACGCCGCGGCGCAAGGAAATCGCCATCGACCTGATCGCCGGGCTGAAAGAGAACCGGGCGTGGTTTCCGCAGCATCGGACATACCTCAGGGAAAACCGGCCTCCGGCCTTGATCGTCTGGGGTCCCAACGACCACTACATGCCGGAACAATCGGCGCGCGCCTATCTCCACGATCTGCCGGATGCGGAACTGCATCTGCTCGGCGGCGGACACTGGCTGCTCGAGACGCATCTCGATGAAGTCACCGCACTGATGCGAGATTTTCTCGGGCGCGTTCACTCCAGGTGATCGGCCAACTGATCGGCCATCGACCGGCAAGCCTCACGGCTTGAGAAGTGCCGATGCCGCCGACCAGTGGACGGCGGGATGCCGTCCCGTTGCGGCAAACAAGGCCGACAGGAAATCCCAGGCGGCGGCGTCGTGCACCAGATGGTGGGTGAGCACGCCGATCGGTTCGTCGCTGCCGGCAAACCGGTCGCGCAATTCCGCCACCAACTCGGCCACCAGCTCCGCCTCGCTCCGTCCGCCGCGGGTGCCGTGCCAGTCGATGATGTCGACATGGGTGTTGAGAAGCGGTATCGGCCCGCCCTGCCTTGCCCGCCCATAGACCGAAAGCGCTGCGAAGCCGAGATCCGGCAGCGCCGGGATGAGGGTGGCGTCGATCCGGTTCCAGGGCGGCACCAGCACCGGCAGGAAACGGGCCGGATGGAGCCGCTGCAGCAGCCGGAACCCGTCACCCAGCTCGCCGAGCACAATCTCCGCCGGCCGGTCACTGCCAAGCTCCTGCTTCTTCCGCTCCGGCCCCGCATGGTTGCTATGCGACCAGCCATGCACGGCAACCGTCACGCCGGCCTCTGCCGCCAGCCGCGCCGCCAATGGCTCGCCCGTCAGGCCAGGAATGACGGCCAGCGTCGGGGGCACCTTGCTTTCGCCGGTTAACGCCAGCAGCCTCTCCAGATCAGGCGTCGGCTCGATCGCATCGTCGTCGCGCAGCCACAAGCGGGCCACACGGCCGGCGGCCTGCCAGCGGTCGAGCTCACGGCGCAGCGGCTCCCAGCTCGTCATGTCGGTCATCGCCTTACTCCTGTTGCCGCATTGGCTCGCAAAATTCCGTCCAGCCGCTCGGCCGCCATCGCCAGCGAGCGCTGGCCGAGCACGAAGCGGCGCGCCGCCTGGCCCATGGCGTCGCGCCTCTCCCCATCGTCCAGCAGGGCAGCCACGGCCGCGGCATAGGCGGCGACATCACCATCCGGCGTCAGCAGGCCGGTCACCCCCGCTTCGACCACGGCGGGCACCCCCGCCGTCTCCTGCGCGACGACGGGCAGGCCGGCGGCCTGGGCTTCCAGATAGGCAAGGCCGTAAGCCTCGCCGCAGCCCGGCCAGACATAGATGCCGCCGCGCCCGAGCAGACCGGCGATTTCGGCCGCATCCCGCTCGCCCAGCCATTCGATGCGGCGGGCGGGAAAGGCGGAAAACAGCGCCTCCACCTCGTGCCGCATCGGGCCATCGCCGATGACGGCAAGCGTCCAGGGCCGGTCTTCGATCAGCCGCAACGCTTTTGCCAGCATGGCATAACTTGCCATCTTGTCGCCGGCCCGCATCATCGCCACCGTCATCAGCCGCAGCGGATCGGGGGCCGGCGACACCCTCTCGAACAGCGCCGTGTCGATGAAGGGTTTCAGGCCGGCAAGCCGCGCCTGCGGAAAGGCGGCCGAAAGGCCCGCCTGGTCGCGTTCGGTGAAGCTGATACTGACGGCCGCCTGCAGGATCGCCTCGCCCACGCGTTTCTGCACGCCTGCCCAGCCGGTGCTATCGCGTTTCGCCGCATAGGACGCCTCGGCTGTGACATAGGGGATGGCGAATTCGGCGGAGATCACCGGCCCGAACGGGTCGGGCGATTTGTAATACGGGTGATAGCAGAACCAGAGTTCGGGTCGCGGCGTGGATGTCCATTTTTGCCGCAGCCGCTGCAGTTCGGCACCGATCGCCGGTTCGAGGTCGGCTGCCGCTTCCGGTGTCGCGGCATGGGTGCGGAATTCGGAGACGACCTCGACCTCGTGCCCGGCCATTTCAAGCGCCCGGATCAGCAGCCGCGCCATCAGCCGGTCGCCCGACGGCACCGGATGGTTCGGCGATTTCATCGGCGCGTAAAAAGCCACCCGCATGCACAACCCTCATATGAAGACACAGTGTTTCCGGCCGTCATGCCCGGTGGCGAAACTCCGCTATTGTCCATTTCCCTAAAACTTGCGCATAAACAGATGGAATGTGATCGCGATGGAAGCAATTCCGCCTCTTTCTCAATCTCTATGAGCCTGCGGTTGCATCGACAAGAACGGGAATGAATGACGACGGTCTCGGCCACAGGGATTTTTTCGGAGCGTATGATCAGAAGGGCGAGGCTCGGTTCCGGCCTGGTCATTTTCATCTTCGTCTTGCTGCACCTGTCGAACCATGCGATCGGCCTGATTTCCGTCTCCGCCGCCGATAAGGCTGCCCGCCTGTTCATGGCGATCTGGCGCAATCCTGTCGGGACGACCATCTTCTATTCGTCGGTTCTGATCCATATAGCGCTGGTGCTGCGCGCCATCTATATGCGCCGCAGCCTCGTCATGCCAAAGGGCGAGATGGCGCAGATCGTGCTCGGTCTGCTGATCCCGCTGCTTCTCATAGATCATGTCATCGGCACGCGCATCGCCCACGAGCTCTACGGTTATATTGATGATTACGAGACGGTCGTCGGCTCGCTGTGGATCCGGGCGCCGGCAAACGGCCTCCGGCAGGCGTTCGGTCTCCTCGCCGTCTGGATCCATGGCTGCATCGGCCTGCATTTCTGGCTGCGCTACCGCCCCTGGTACGCCGGCCTGGCGCCGCTGCTGCTGGCGCTGGCAATCCTCGTGCCGGTGCTCTCGCTGCTCGGTTTCGTTGAAATGGGTCGCACGCTGGCCGACCCCTCCTATCAGCAGGCGGTCGCCAACAGCCCCTATAAGGCGACGGTCAACACCCGTTACGCCTCGAACCCGGAGGTTCTCCGCCAGGTCTCGACGATCCGCGCCGGGCTTTACGGCGCTTTCTCAGCCGCGCTGCTGATCGTCGTCGCAGCCCGCGCCCGGCGCAGGCTGAAGGAGGCCCTCGACCAGGTGGCCGTGCATTATCCGGGCGGCGAGGTGATCCGTGTGCCGCGCGGGTTCTCGGTGCTGGAGGCAAGCCGGCTCGGCGGCCTGCCGCATTATTCCGTCTGCGGCGGCAAGGGCCAGTGTTCCACCTGCCGGGTGCAGATCCTCGGCGACTACGAGCACCTGCCGGTCCCCGACAAGATGGAAAAGACGACGCTGAGGCGCATCAATGCCGGCCCGGACGTGCGGCTTGCCTGCCAGCTTCGCCCGAACCGCGATGTCGCGGTCGCGCCGCTGCTCGTGCCGGCGCTCGAAGCCGCCCTTCCCGCCAACAGCCAGGAGACCAGCCCGGGGCGCGAACGTGAGATCGCCGTGCTCTTCGTTGACATCCGCCATTTCACCACGCTGACGGAAACGCGCCTGCCCTTCGACGTCGTCTTCCTGTTGAACCGCTATTTCGCCATCATCGGCAAGGCGGTGGAGCAGGCGGGCGGGCGGCTCGACAAGTTCATCGGCGACGGCGCCATGGCGCTATTCGGCCTCAACACCGCGCCTGAGGAAGCCTGCCGCCAAGCGCTCAAGGCGGCTGCCGCGATCGTCGCCGAGATCGAGAAGCTCGCCGCCGAACTGGCCGAGGAACTGGCGCTGCCGCTGCGCATCGCGATCGGCATCCACACCGGCCCGGCCGTCGTCGGTACGATGGGCTATGGCCGGGTGCGCAGCATGACGGCGATCGGCGATACCGTGAACGTCGCGAGCCGGCTGGAAAGTGCGGCCAAGGAATTCGAAGCGGCGATCGTCATCTCCGAACCGGTGGCGAGCCTCTCCGGCGCCGATCTTTCGGGCATCGAAAGCCGTGAAATCAGCGTGCGCGGCCGCGCCCTGCCCTTGAAAGTCTATGTCATTCCGAGAGAGAAAGCGGCAGAACCGCTCGAAGGAAAAGACTGATGCCCGGCAAGCCCTGGCTCACCGCCAAATATTGGAGCCGCCGGCTGCGCAAGGCGCGCAATGCCTCGGCCTCGCGCTTCTTCGGCACTCGCTTCGGCCGCCGCCTGCTGATAGAAAATATCGGCCCGCGCGTCGTCTCGATGACGGTCGACGCCGGCGATCATCTGATGACCTTTTCGCCTTCGGATTATATCGGCCGCAAGGTCTTTCGAAAGGGTCATTTCGAGCGCGACGCGGTCGACCGGCTGATCGTCATCCTGCGCGAGCGCGGTCTCCTCAGAAAGGATGCGACGCTGCTCGAGATCGGCGGCAATATCGGCACCCAGACCGTCTATTTCGCCTTGAGCGGTACCTACGCCCGGATCGTCAGCATCGAGCCCGACCCGCGCAATTTCCCGCTGCTTGAACTCAACATCCGCCAGAACCGGCTGACGGAAAAGGTCCATCTCGTCAATTGCGCCGCCGGCGAGAGCGAAGGCGAGATCGACTTCTTCCTCAACCGCAACAATCACGGCAAGAGCAGCGCCATCCGCCAGAGCCCGACCGACAGGAAGATTAGCGTGCCGGTGAAGCCGGTGTCCGAAATCCTCGCCGGCCTGTCGATCGACCCTGGAGCAATCGGCCTCGTCTGGATGGATATCGAAGGCTACGAGCCGATCGCCTGCCGCTCTATGCAGCCCCTGCTTGGCCGCCGCGTGCCGCTCCATATGGAATTCACCCCGCTCTTCTACGGAGCCGAAGGAACAAGAGCCTTCATCTCCATGCTCGCCGGCTACTACGAGGACTGCCTCGTCCTCTTCGAGGACCGCGAGGAGGAGATGAAGGTGCGGGATCTGCCGGGGGAATTCGATCAGTATAACGTGCTGTTTCTGCCGTAGAGACGGCTGCGGAGCCATCCTCTGCGCGCCATGCTCTAAGGCATCAGCAAAATGCTGCCTGCGGCCCGCCCCGACTCCATTTCCATATGCGCTCTTGCAACATCTGCCAAGCTGAACTCGGCCGCGATCTGGCAGACGATCCCTGCTTCCATGGCCTGAACTGCCGCCTGCGCCGCCTCGCGGTATCTTTCGACATCGGCGCACCAGGCCATGATGCTCGGGTGAGAGAGCGACTTGCCCGGCCGAAGCTCCTCGACCGGAACCGGAGGAACCGGACCGGCGGCTTGCCCGATGGTCACAGCCATCCCGAAGGCTCGGACCGAACGAAGACTGTTGACCAGCATATCGCCGCCAATTCCGTCAATGGCGACGTCAACGCCATTGCCATTCGTAAGCCGCTGGACTTCCGCGACGATATCGGCCCCTCGCCCGACGATGAGATGATCCGCGCCGAAGGACTTGGCGAGCACCGCCTTTTCGGGCGTGCTGACGGTGCCAATCACCGTGGCATTGAGCGACTTGGCCCAACGAACGAGGATGCTCCCAAGCCCACCTGCGGCCGCGTGGATCAGAATACGACTTCCATCCCGAACATCGCACGTCTTCTTCAGCAGCATGTAGGCCGTCATGCCTTTGAGCAGCGAACTCGCAGCCGTTTTCGCCGAAACCGAGTCGGGAAGCCTGATCACTCTTTCAGCGGCAATGGTCCTTGTCGTGCAATAGGCTCCGACCGGCGGCCCGGCATACGCCACCCGGTCGCCCTCTTTCACGTCGGTCACGTCTGGGCCGACCGCTGCCACGACACCCGCAGCCTCAACACCGATCACGGCCGGATAAGAGGGCATCGAATAGATGCCCTTCCGATGATAGATGTCCAGGAAGTTGGTCCCGATCGCTTCATGACGAATTTTTATCTCGCCCCGGCCGGGAGCAGCGGAGCGGTGATCCTGTACCTGAAACCGAGTGACGTCGCCTGGGGCGTTCAACATTACGATCTGATCTGTCATCGTTGGATCTCCATGATGCGCACAGGCTAGCGGCTGGCCAAGCGGGTGAAAATTCCCTATTGCTGCACAATGAATGGGAACAAATTCACACACCTCGATTGGGACGATTTGCGGCATTTTCTGGCGCTGGCGCAGTCAGGAACGTTTCTCGGCGCGGCGAAGCAGCTCGGCGTCGAACACGCAACCATAAGCCGGCGCGTCTCATCGCTTGAAGCAACGCTGGAACGCAAGCTCATCGACCGCCGCGGGCGTCGCGTCGTTCTCACTCCGGAAGGCGAGAAGGTTGCCAGGCATGCCGCTGTCATCGCGTTGCAGACAGCCGCGGTCGAGCAGATTGGGCGCAGCAGCGCGACGGAAGTGCGCGGCCATGTGAGGATCAGCGCCCCTCCCGCTCTTTCGAGCGCGCTTCTGGCAAAACCGATCGTGGCCATCCGGCGAGATCATCCGGGTGTGCAGATTACGCTTGTTGGCGAGAAGCGGTTTACGTCGTTGAACAGGCGCGAGACAGACATCGCGATACGACTGTCTAGACCGGAAGATGGCGACTATTCGATCACCAAGCTCCAGGAGCTGACGTTCGACCTCTTCGCTTCGAAGCGTTACCTCGAAACCGTTGCGCCGTCCGAATGGACGTTTATCGGCTACGATGAACCGATGAATTCCTCGCCGCAGCAGCTGCGTCTCAAGGAAGTGGCCGCCGGTCGCCAAATTGCGTTGCGATCATCCGTTCTGGAGTTTCAGGTCGCGGCCGCAAGGCTTGACGGGGGTGTCGTCATGCTGCCCGATTTCGCAGTCTCCGGAGATCTCCAGCGCATCGAGGGCGGACATGCTCTCGTAAGGGAGCTGTGGCTGGTCGTGCACTCGGAGATCAAGGACGTTCCGTCTATTCGTGTCGTCCTGGATGCGCTCAAGAGGGCGTTCAAAAAGAAGCCTGATGCCGGCCCGCCCTATTTGTCCGAGTAAATCAACGATATCGGCCAGGAGCGGGAGATCGACCTTTTGCACTTCGCGGCGTTGGCAGGAACGGTACCGTCAAGGCAGCGGAACCGGATCTCCGCCAAGCCGCGCGCGCCCGGCCGGTTAGGAGGAGACGATACTCGATATTCCGGCCTGCGCATTCAGGCCCTTAAACAAGTTTCTTCGCCTCCGTCCGCGTATGCTCGTGATACTTATTCTCCCGCAGCGTTCCGAATAGCTTCAAGCTCTCCAGATGCTCGCGCTGGGCGCGGTAGAATTCATTGAGGAAGAGCAGTTCCTGGCCGGGCTTGACGGTGTCAGGATATCGGATCCTTCGGATAATGGTGCGCAGGATCTGGACGATTTCTTCGCTCTGGGCGTTCTTTGTGGTGTCGCGAAGCACGTCTTCCAGCGTCTGCAGCTCATATTTGCCGTAGACATCGAGATGCTCGGGCAGGAATTCGAATTCCGGCTGCGCGGCGGCGGCAGGCGCGGACAGGGCGAGATCGGACAAAAGCACGGAGCGGGGATTGTCGATCACCAGCGTGCCGGCGATGATATCGCCAAGCCGTTGCCGGCGCCGGTTGGCGAGCGGAACGATCACGACCACCAGAAGCCAGATGCTCGTCAAACCGTTTTCCCACGCTGACTGATATTCTATCGACGCCAGAAGGCTCATCGGGCCGAAGATCTCGACCTCTTTCATCAGGTTGCGCGCGGTCACCTGGTGTGGCGTCAGTCGCCGTCCGCTAGCGTTGATGACGCGGATGCCGGTTATCTTTTTTCCGAGCGTGCGTCCGTTCCAGATCAATTCCGAGAGAATGTAATAGGGGGTGCGCACCAAGAAACCCAGCAGGACGATCAGCATCGCCTCGACGTTCGAAGGCAGGATTCCCGTAAAGCCGATCACGAAGGCGCAGATGAAGATGAGGATACCGGTGAAGATGATGTCGAGGATTTGCGCACCGAGGCGGCTGCCGATGGAGCCGATCGCGAAAGTGATCGGGACACCCTCCGGCGGGATGAACTGTTCGACGCGTTTGCCGTGCTGAACTGCCTGGTTCATCGCGCAGGCTCACGCGAAACGGTTTTATCCCGGCCGCTAAACAGCAGCCAGCACACCCAAAAGAGGCCCATGCCCCAGCCGATGGTAAGGCGCCAGATCGGATCCTGTACCAGCTGGCGCAGGAAGCCTTCGATCAAGGCGGCCACGATCAGCATCAGCGCCGCCAGGATCGCGAGCTTGACGGCATCGTGTCCCTGGTGGCGCAACGCCTCCCTGCGCGTTCGTTCACCCGGCAGAAGAACGGCAAGCCCGAGCCTTGCGCCGCCGGCGCAGGCAATGGCGATGGCCGCAAGCTCGGTCACGCCGTGGATCGAAAGCCAGCCGAACACCTCGTAACCCAAGCCCTTGCGGGCAAACATCGCATAGAAGGCGCCCAGGATCAGGCCGTTGTAAAAGGTCAGGATGAAGCTCGGCAGCGACACGAAAATGCCGAGCGTGAAAATCAGCACGGCGATGGTCGTGTTGTGGGAAAAGAGAAAGGCGGAAAAGGCGGCCAGCCTGTCGCTGTTATGCCCCTCATTGCCATAGATCGTCGAGCGGAGGTATTCTGCCGATGCGTCCGGGGTGCGCTGGTCAGCGAGGTCCGGCGGCACAAAGGCATAGAACCAGCTCGGGTCGCTGTTGCAGAGCTTGTAGCCGGCAAGCGCGCCCAGAACGAGCGCGAGGAAACCGATGAACAGAGGCAGCGCCGATCGGCGCACTGCCTGCGGGATGCCCTGCACCAGCAGGCGGGTGAGCAGGCCGCCGAGGCTTTCCTGCGGCGCGTAGACGACCAGATAGGCCCGGGCGCAGAGGCTTTCGAGATAGGCGATCAGCGCGCGGTCGAGGGAAATGTCGCGCGCCACGCTCAGCGAATTCATCGCCTGCCTGTAGCCGCCGGCGAGATTGCGGACCTCGTCATAACCAAGCGCTGCCGCGCCACCCTTTTCGGCCCGTGTCACGAGGTCATCAAGCTGACGCCAGTGCGCTTCACGCTCCACCCGGAAGCGCGCCGAGCGAAGCATATCGGCCTGGATGGCGCCGACGTTGACCACCCCGCCCGTATCTCCCCTGTCGCCAATACCGATATCCATCATATCATCTCACGGGATTTGATTTCGATGTAACGCGCAATGAGATCCGAAGTCAGTGCCTCCGGCGTGCTGTCGAGGCAGAGTACGCCGAGACGCGCCAGCTTTTCCATCACGGTGCGCCTCTCCTGCAGGATCTGGCGCGCGGCCACGGAGCGGGCGACGGCGTCCATTGTCACTTCGTCGGGTTCCGTCAGCTTCGCCAGCGTCGGATCGCGCAAGGCGATGTAGACGATGAAATGATGCCGGGCGAGCACCTGGATGTTCTCGATCATCAGTTCCGCGGTGATGCTGTCGACGAAATCGGAAAATATCACGATCAGCGACCGTCGCTTCAGGCGCCCGGACAGATGCGTCAGTCCCAGCGTATGGTTGCTCTCCTGGGTCTCGTAACGAAGCTCTGCGCACATCGTCTGCAGCCGCGGAAAGGCCGCTCTTCCGGGCAGAGCCGGCACGAACAGGCGCGGGCGGCTGTCGAAACTGTAGAAACCGACGAGATCGCCGGCAAGTCCCGCGGCCCAGCACATGGCCAGCGCCGCGTTGATGGCGCGATCGAGCTTGGTGAAGCCGCCGAGCTGTTCGGCCATGAGCCGCCCGGAATCGACGCACAGGATGATCTGGTGGTTTCTTTCGGCCCGCATCTCGCGCACGACCAGATTGCGCATCCGGGCGGACCGTTTCCAATCGATGCTGCGCGGATCCATGCCGCTGGCAAATTCACGCAGCTGATGGAATTCCGATCCTTCGCCGCGCAGCCGCAGATCCTTCTGGCCGGCTTCCAGCGGCAGGATCTGGGTCTTGACCGCTCCCGACAGCACCGGCGATATGTCGGGCAGCACGGCGATCTCTTTTCCCACCGGCATGCGCGCGACCATATCGAGCAGCTTCAGCCGCGACGGCCATTTCAGCCACAGCTCATGGACCGCGTATCGTCCCCGCCGCGTCAGATGAAGATCGAAGGCGGCACTGGTCTGTTCTTCTCCCGCGCCCAATGTGCCACTCGCCAATCTACTTTCGCCGATGGCAAGCTCGGGCGCGCAATCGAGGCGGCTCTCTATACTCCGAGGCACCGCACCCTTCTGCGGCCGGATGGCGAGTGTAAACGCGGCGGTGTGGCCCACAAAGCCTTGCGGCGGCAGATCGAATTCCACCGTCATCCGGCCAGACAGGGCCGACATCACCAGATCGCCTGCCGTCAATGCCGCGACCGCGACCCACAGGCCGATGAGGAGGTAGCCCATATCGTGCCACCACACGCTGACGAAAACCGTCACCGCCGCCAAAATCAGAACAAGCGCGATCAGATACCGGGATGGCCGCATTTAACGGGGCGCGTCCACGCGGTTCATGATGTTGCGGAGCACCTCGTCCGGTGTGCGGCCGTCGATTTCGGCCGAAGGCGAGAGAATGATGCGATGGCGAAGCGCCGGCACCAGCAAGGCCTGAACATCATCCGGCAAACCGTAATCCCGGCCCTCGAAGGCCGCACGCACGCGCACGGCAGAGGCAAGAGCGTCGGCGGCGCGCGTCGATGCGCCGTAGAGAATATCGGCATCGGAGCGGGTGGCGCGCACCAGGTCGACGACATAGGTCAGGATCGTGCTATCCAGATGGATCGCATCGATCAGCGCGCGTCCCTCGGCAAGCGCGGCGCTGGTGACGAGCGGGCGGATGCCGGCATTGCGCATATCCGATTGCAGCGCCTGCCTGGCGTGTTTGGAGAGGATGGCAATTTCTGTATCGCGGTCGGGAAAATCGACGACGAGCTTGAACAGGAAGCGGTCGAGCTGAGCTTCCGGCAGAGGATAGGTGCCCTGCTGTTCGATCGGGTTCTGCGTCGCAAGCACGAAGAAATCCGGTCCCAGGGAGTAATCGGTCCCGTCAAGCGTCACCACCCGCTCGTTCATCGCCTGGAGAAGTGCCGATTGCGTCTTCGGCGGGGCGCGGTTGATCTCATCGGCCAGAAGGATATCGGTAAAGACCGGCCCCTTGGTCAGATGGAACTGATTGGTCTGGAAGTTGAACAGATTGACGCCGAGCACATCGCCGGGCATCAAATCGGGCGTGAACTGGATGCGGCGATAATCCAGCGCCATGGCGGCGGAAACCGAGCGGGCCAGCAGGGTTTTGGCCGTGCCGGGCGGGCCTTCGACGAGGCAGTGACCACCGGCAAAGATCGAGATGAGGACGAGATCGATGATCGCATCCTGACCCTGCACCACTTTGCCGATTTCGCCGCGAACGATGGCGATAAGATTGCGTAATTCACCTAGATCCAAGGTCAAAGCTCCCCAGCGATTTTCTGAATGTATCGAGATTGCGGTGCAGGTCCGCCCGCGTCATCACATGTCCGCGTTCGATCAGCGCCTCGGCTACGGCGTGCAGGGCCTGCGCGGCTGCCTTGTCCTGTCGCGCCAGGCGTTGAAACAGCCGCGCTATGCCGGCCTGATTGCCGGCTCCGGAGCCGAAGAGCAGCTGCGCCTTGTCGGCAAGCAGATGCAGCACGAACTGGCCGGCCATCCGCCCGTCATTGCCCGACAGGCGCAAGAGCCGCGCCGTAGCATCGATCGCGGCGGTCTTCGACAGCTCGATGTTTGCGGATGCCTCCCGCAAAGGCGGCCCGAAGCGATAGGCGCCCCGCCAGAAGCAGATCGCCGCGACGACAAGCAGCGCCCCCCAGATGACGGAGAGCGGGTAGGCGAAAAACCGCTGGAGATCGGAGGCCGACCGCTCATAAGACTTGCCCTCGTCCACCGGTTTTTCGCTGTCCAGAGGCTGGCCGGCCGTATCCAGGTAGACCGGCCGCGTCTCGCCGGCGCCGCGCAGATGCTGGATCAGCGACACGGCAAAGACGGCGTTGTCGGCCAAAGCCAATCCATGATTGTTCAACAGGTCGGTATCCGAAAGCAGATAGACATTGGGCTCCTGCGCGCAGCGCAGGAGCAGCGCACCCAACGGCGTGCCGGCAATCTCTTTGCAGCCGCTCGGGAGGCTCGACCGCTCGAAGGTCTGTGCTTGATAGAGGTCGATCTTGATTGGCTGGCCCGGGTTCAGCTGGGTTTGCGCCTCTTCAAAATCCGTCTTGCTGCGGGCGAAGCCGAAATCCGAGTACCCGATCTTGTCGAGTTCGCCGCTGATATCGATCAGGTCAACCAGTCCCGATTTGCTGGCAATACCATCCGTTGACACGCTGCCGCGCCATTTCGGCAAAATGATCAGCGTCGGCAGGGCGTATCGGCTTGCCTCCTCAGCCGGGTTTGCCGGGCCATCATCCTCGTCTGGCCGAGGGGCAACAGCCTCGCCTTGGCGTATCGACAGGGGAACGATGCGCAGCGAGATTTCCGAACTCGCTCGGGCGACATGCGGGTCGGATCGGATGACAGGGATTCCCTTGGCCTGCAGCCACAATTCCAATCCCTTGTTGCCGAGCGGCGAGCGGTCGAAATCGTTGCCCCGCGGCAGCCAAAAAAGTGCCAGCGCTGCCAGCGCAAGCACCAGAACCAGGATTAAAACGGGGGCCGACTTACGCATGGGCCAATCTGCCCGTTGCAAGCAGGTCGCGCGCCGTCGTGAGAAGGACGCCGAAATGGTTTTCCGCAACGCTGCGGCCACCGTAATGCACAAGTTCCACCGCAGTCAGGAAATTTGCAAGCCGCTCGCGGTCGGGCATATTCTTCGGCAGCCGGGCGAAAACCGCCCGTTCCGTATCGGCGCGGAAAAGCCGTGTTCCGGTAATATCCGCCGCGTGCAGCAGGCAATGCCTGAGCAAGAGGACAAGCGCCTGCCTTCGATCCGCCATGGCCGCAATGCGCTGCAGGAAATCGCTCGGCTTTCCCTCAGCCTCCGCAACTGACGTGCGCCAGCTTTCCGGCGCCTCGCCTTGCCGCTTCATGTCGCGGGGAGCCGATGAGAGCAAGACACCGCCATTGCCGAAGCGTATCAACAGTCCAATAACCACGATGAGACCGACGAGCACCACGGCAACCGCCAGTGGCCCGCTGACGACCGGCTCGCGCGGGATAAACAACGGCTTGCGTTGCGGTGACGATGTCGTCGTATTCGATGCCGGTGCATCTTTCGCAGAGGCGTCGCCATAGATGAGCGTACAGCGCAAGCCGTTCTGCTGGCACTGCGAAGTATATTCGGCCCCAGCGGTGCTCCTTTGAAGATCACCGCCCTCGGCCTGCTGACTGGTGCTGTCCTGCGCTTGCGCAGGAGGAAAGGGAGCCGAGGCGGCCAGGAACAAGGCCACCAGCAGGCCGGCGTTGCGACTGCTCATGCTCTAGGCAAATACCTCTGCTCGCGCTTCGGGACGCAACGGATCCGGACCGAACTTGTTCGGACCTTCGGTGCCCGGAAGCACGGAAATGACAAAGATCACGAGGCCCGTGACGATACCGACATAAGGAATATAACCGCAGACAAACAGCGCGAGATACCACCAACCGGAAATATTGCGGTCATGGAAATGGCGAACCTGCAGGGATATCCCTGGCAAAAGGATTGCGAGCGCGAACAATATCCAGATGACCACGGTATAGCTAACCGGTGACGGGACTCCGCCGCCACTGGTGGCGTAGGCGAGCACAAAGGCTAGAATTGCAAGCGGGACCAGCGCCAGTACGCAGAATAGCATGAACCACCAATATTCCGAGCGAGAGGCCCTCCCGGAAAAGGTTGCATATTTCTGCTTCAGAACAGTCCGAACAGCTTCAGTAAACCCCATTTGAAATGCCCCCATTTCCGCTTGCTGCAAGCGAGGTGACTGGGACGGCAATCATTAGCGACAAAGATGCAATGTCGCTAAGAGCGGCGACGAGGGTTCCACTAATTGCAATCACAAATGCAATCAGCCCCAGCACATAGAGAAGATAAGACCACCAAAACTCCGATCGTGAAGCCCTGCCGGAGAAGGTCGCATATTTCTCCTTGAAAACCGTCCGAACGGCTTCAGTAAACGCCATTGAAATGCTCATTTCTGCTTACTGGCGCGGCGATCACTGACCATCGCCTTGGAATGGCCGAAATATCAGATGAAAACCAGCTACAATTCAAACGCATAAATTGCAATAAGTCAGTTGTTTCAAACAGGCGCTAGCACAAAGTTGAGGATCCCAGCTCTTAGGCAAAGACCTCTGCGCGCGCTTCAGGACGCAACGGATCGGGCCCGAACTTGTTCGGACCTTCGGTGCCCGGAAGCACGTTGATCACGAGGATCGCAATAACTGCAATCAGACCGATGTAGGGAACGAAATTAGCAATGCACAGCGCGAGGTACCACCAACCGGAAATGTTGCGATCATGGAAGCGGCGTACTTGAACTGCTATCGCTGGCAAAAACATCGCGAGCCAAATCAATCCGCCGAGGAAGAAGAGGAGGGCGAGTGGTGGGGGAACTCCGTCCCGGAAATCGGAAAAGCCGGCGACTACATTGCACAAGATGCCCATCGCAAGCAGTACTAGAACATAAAATAAGACATACCACCAATATTCCGCGCGGGAAGCTCTTCCGAAGAAAGTAGCATATTTCTGCACCAGAACCGTGCCGGCAGCTTCTGTAAACCCCACTTTAATGCCCCATCTCTGCCAGCTGAGAGTTTTTGGCGATCTCACCTATCGACTCGAAGAAACCAGCTACAATTCAAACGCATAAATTGCAATGAGGCAGTTGCGTCGTTTCTGCATTGAAAAGCGTGAGCAGTGAGATTTTTGACTTCGAGGACCACGAGATGGGTTGGTTCGCGACCTGCCAGGGCGATCATACGATGTGGTGCTTTACGCCCTACCCGGGGGAGAAGGGGATCGTGGCAACGCCTCGCTTCTGTCGAACGGCAGTCGCCACAACCGCCTTCTGCTGCGGCTCATGTCCTCCGATACAAAAAATACCGCCCTTCCTTGATCCCCTCCGGCAACGGCAGCGCCACCAGCTCGGCATGATCCAGCGGCAGGCCGCTCACGGCGATGCCGTTGGGGGTGAGCACGCCGGCCATCAGCTGCGGCAGCCAGGTCAGCGTCACCGCATCGATCTCGTCATGGCCGGTGCCGATATCGGCGTGGGCGAGTGCCGCGCCGATGCCGAGGAAGGCCTGGCCGGACTCGCGGATATTGCCGGTCACCATATCTTCCGCCGCCGGTGTCGAGGCCGAATAGGAGCGGACCTCCCAGTCAAAGGCGACGATGCGGCGGCCGGGGAAATTTTCGCGCAGATGGTCATAGGTGCGGCCGTTGCCGAGACCGAATTCCAGCACCGGGCCTTCGATTTCGCCGACCAGATCGATGATCGCGTTCAAAATGTCGCGTTGGGCCGTCAACCGGCGAATGAAGCTGTCGAGGCGGCTCATCTAATCCATATCCGTCATGAAATATCGTGAGCGCGTGCTAACACATGAAACCTTGCCAAGTCGATTGCCGTAAATGGGAAATGGCGTTGCAGTGGCAACATGGGTCTGTGCTAAGCTGGATGACATGAAAACCGTGACCGACGAAGAATTCTTTGCCGCCGTGCCGTTGTTCAGCGCCTTCGAGGGCGTGACCGATGCCGCAAACTACCGGCCGCTGCCGGATGGGTGGGTGCTGGCGCTTGCCGATATCGTCGGCTCGACGCAGGCAATCGCCAGCGGCCGCTACAAGGACGTCAACATGGCCGGCGCCAGCGTCATTTCGGCTGTGTTGAATGCCGTCGGCAAGGGCGATTATCCCTTCGTCTTCGGCGGCGACGGCGCGCTGATCGCGCTTCCGGGCTCGCTGGAGCAGACGGCACGCGATGCCCTTGCCGCCGTGCAGATCTGGGTCGAGGAGGATCTCGGCCTGATGCTGCGCGTCGCCATCGTTCCGGTCGCCGACACCCGCGCCGAGGGCCTTGACGTGCGCGTCGCGCGCTACTCGGCAAGCCCGCATGTCACCTATGCGATGTTTTGGGGCGGCGGCACCAGTTGGGCGGAGAGACAGATGAAGCTCGGCCATTACGCGGTCGGGCGCGCGGCGGCCGGAACACGCCCGGATCTGACCGGCCTTTCCTGCCGCTGGAGCCCGATTGATGCGCAGAACGGCGAGATCGTCTCGATCATCGCGGTTCCAGGCGAAGGCCGGCCGGGCGAAGAATTCCGCGACCTCGTCAACGGCATCGTCGCGATCACCGGCGAACAGAACCGCGGCAGCCATCCGGTGCCGGCCGATGGCCCGGAGCTTGCCTTCTCGCTGCACGGCATCAATCGCGAGGCCAAGGCCACAGCCCCCGCCGGCCGGCGCTTGCGCCAGAAGCTGATCATCTTCCTGCAGCTCGCCATCACCGTGGTCTGCTATCGGCTCGGCATTCCGCTCGGCCGCTTCGACGCACGCCGCTACAAGCGCGACGTCGCCGGCAATTCCGATTTCCGCAAGTTCGACGACGGGCTGAAAATGACGGTCGACGTCGACGCCGAACATCTGAAACGGATCGAGACGCTGCTGGAAGCGGCACGCGCCAAGGGTATTGCCCGCTACGGCCTGCATCGGCAGGCCTCGGCGCTGATGACCTGCTTCGTGCCGACGCCGATTTCGCGCGACCATATGCATTTCATCGACGGCGCGTCAGGCGGTTATGCGGTGGCTGCCAGCCGGATGACCGGAAAATCGCTTTCCGGCGTTGCCGTCACGCCTTGATGACGTGATCGGCCGAAAGGCCGAGCCGGTTGAAAACGTTGCGGGTGTCGATGATCAGCGCAGCGCTTTTTGCCAGCGTCGCATAATCGACGCTGTCATGGTCGGTGGCGACCAGCACCGCATCGTAGCCGGCGATAGTATCAGGCGTCAGCGCCACCGATTGGCGGCCCTTCAGCGCCTGGTATTCACGTGTCGGCGGGATCTCGGCGACGAAGGGGTCGTGATAATCGGCCCGCCCGCCGCGTTCCTCGATGATCTCGATCAGCCGCAGCGATGGGCTCTCTCTTATGTCGGCGACGTTCTTCTTGTAGGCGAGCCCGATCACCAGCACCTTGCTGCGGCTCAGCGCCTTGCCGGCGCGGATATCGAGGGCTTCGGCAAGCTTGCCGACGACGTAACGCGGCATCGCCGAATTGATCTCGCCGGCGAGCTCGATGAAGCGGGTGGGCAGCTCGTATTCGCGCGATTTCCAGGTGAGATAGAAGGGGTCGATCGGGATGCAGTGGCCGCCAAGGCCGGGGCCGGGATAGAAGGGCATGTAGCCGAAGGGCTTGGTCTTGGCCGCGTCGATCACCTCCCAGACGTCGATGCCCATCGCCGCATAGACGGTCTTCAACTCGTTGACGAGGGCGATGTTGACCGAGCGGAAGATGTTTTCGGTGAGCTTCACCGCCTCGGCCGTCGCATTCGAGGAGACCGGAACGACGGTCGACACGGCCGCACCGTAGAAGGCCTTCATCAGGGCCAGCGCCTCGGGCCCGTCGCCGGCGACGACCTTCGGGATGGTGGCGGTGTGATAATGCTGATTGCCGGGATCCTCCCGCTCCGGCGAGAAGCCGACGTAAAAATCCGCGCCGGATTTCAGTCCCGTGCCTTCGAGGATGACCTTGACGATATCGTCGGTGGTGCCGGGATAAGTGGTCGATTCCAGCACGACGAGCTGGCCGGGCCGCAGATGCTGGGCGATCGAGCGCGACGTCGCCTCGACGAAGGAGAGATCGGGATCGCGATGTTTGGTGAGCGGCGTCGGCACACAGATGATGATGACGTCGCACTCGGCAAGACCGGCAAAATCGGTGGTCGCCTGGAAGCGCCCGGCCTCGATCTCGGCCGACAGCGCCTCATTGGTGACGGCATCGATGTAAGAGCGGCGGGCATCGAGCGCCACCATCTTGGAGGGATCGATGTCGAAGCCGGTGACCGCAAAGCCGCTGCGCGCCACCGCGATTGCCAGCGGCAGGCCGACATAACCGAGCCCGATGACGCCGGCACGGGCGTTGCGGGTTTCGATCTTCTGCAAAAGCGTGTCGAAGGTGGAGATGGCCAAGGCGGGATCTTTCGGAACGGGGAAGAGGAAGCTGATCTAATGCATGATCGCGGTGAATTAAACCCGGGGGGCTCTTCTCCCCGGCGGCAATAGCGTCGGTTGGCGACCAAGACCCTTCCCCAACCCTCCCCACAAGGGGAGGGCCAACCTGCGGCACCGGCCTGCCGTCTTTCAGCCCCAGCGTTCTCGGCGATAATTTTGAGTAGGACGACGCGGCAAGCTAAGCCCCTCCCTTGTGGGGAGGGTCCTGGGCTGCTCAAAGATCCTTACCCGGGTGTGGCCAAAATGCCCCGGCACAATCCTTTGTTGCAACTTGAGCGCACAAAAAAATTCCGCTCCCATTGTTTCGCATTTGCAGCATCCCTATTTTGACTTTCAACAATAAACTGCCGTGAAAGGACTGCCCGTCCGGTCTTCTAGGGGCGCAGAGGGGTGCCGCTGTCGGGCTTTCGGCAGATCGTTGACAAATAATACCGCTCGTACATCCTGATTTCCTTGTGACCTGCGCATAAAAATGTGCCGGCCGAGGGATTTTTGGCTCTTGGGGATGGCGTGCCTTATGAGGATCATACCGAGAATGAGCACGATCGAATCCAGCGTGTCCTCCATCCTGTTGGACCGGGTCGCTGAATGGCTGACGAACTCTTCGCTGGCCGGAGACGAGCTTGAAAACATCGTGCGCGGTTTCTGCGAAAGGATCGCGGCGGCCGGCCTGCCGATCGCGCGCGTGCATCTGACCTTTTCGATGCTGCATCCGCTTTATGACGCGCTGAGCTTTACCTGGCGGCGCGCCAGCGGCGTCACCATCGAGGGCTTCCGCATGCCGGCCGGGCAGAAGCCGGACCGTTTTCTGCAGAGCCCCTATTATTACCTGCTCGACAACAACCTGCAGCACATCCGCCGCCGGCTGATGCAGGAAGGGCCGGCCGAATTTCCGATCTTCGAGGACCTGCGCAAGGACGCCATCACCGATTACCTCGCCTTCGTGCAGCCCTTCGGCGACGGCTCGGTGCAGGGCATGATGGGCTCCTGGTCGACCGACCATCATAACGGCTTTTCCGACGACATGATCGACGCGCTTCTCCGGATGCAGAACCATCTGGCGGTTGCCGCCAAGATGGCCGTGCTCGGCAAGCTCGCCAACAACATGCTGACCACCTATCTCGGCGGCGATGCCGGCAAGCGGGTGCTGAACGGCCAGATCCGCCGCGGCGACGGCGAGACGATCCGTGCCGCGCTCGTCATGGGCGACATGCGCGAATCCACCATGTATGCCGAAAAGGAAGGCCGCCAGGCCTATATCGACACGCTGAACCAGTTCTTCGACGCGATCGCCGCGCCCTTCAACCGCAACGGCGGCGAGATCTTAAGCTTCCTCGGCGACGGCTTCCTCGCCGTCTATCCCTGCGGGCGCCACAAGGACCCGTCGAAAATCGCCTGCGAGGCAGCGCTTTCCGCCGTCCATCAGGCGCAGGCGCGGGTCGCCGAGCTCAACAAGGACCGCGAGGCGAAGGGCCTCAGCAAGGTCGGCTACGGCATCGGCCTGCATGTTGGCAACGTCATGTTCGGCAATGTCGGCCTGAAAGACCGGCTGACCTTCTCCGCCTTCGGCTCGGCCGTCAACGAGGTGCAGCGGCTGCAGATCCTGACCAAGAAATATGGCCGTGAGGTCGTCGCGAGCCAGGCTTTTGCCGGTTATTGCGGCGGCGAATGGACGACGCTCGGCGAAGAGAAGCTGCGCGGCATCCGCCAGAAGGTGACGGTGCTGCAGCCACGGGCGCCGGCCCCCGAGATCAACGTCGACGATGGCTTCCGCGAGGCGGTGCAGAACGGGCTGTCCGAAGCCGAGCAAGTTATTCTCCTGCACCGCGACGCGAAGAAACACGTCGAGCGCACAACCACGGAGAAGTTCATCCAGTAAAGCCTCGAACGCCTGCTATGAATCTGCGCTTCTCGCCTGGGGAACTTCGGCGCGATGTGGTGGTTTTCCCTTGATTGTCATCAACTAGACACCCCGTTTGCGGTACGATAGTGTGCCTTAACGGGAACATAGAAGACTGGGGAATTTCATTGGTATGGCGTCTGCAGCCGATTTGTTGCGTATTGAAAATCTCGACGTCTCCTTCTCGGTTTTCGGCGACCGGCTGCGTGTCGTAAAGGAAGCCAATCTTCGCATCCTCCCGGGCAAGGTTACCGCTCTCGTCGGCGAATCCGGCTCCGGCAAGTCGGTGATCAGCCAGTCTGTGATGGGCATCCTGCCCAACCCGGCCAAGGCCTCCGGCAGCATTCTTTTCACCGATCCGCTCGACGGCAGCACGACCGATATCCTGTCGCTCTCGCGCGACAGTGAGGAAATGCGCGACCTGCGCGGCCGGCGCATGGCGACGATCTTCCAGGAGCCGATGACCTCGCTTTCGCCGCTGCATACGGTCGGAAACCAGATCAGCGAAGTGCTTTTGATCCATACCGAGATCGACAAGCAGGAAGCGCGTGAGAAGACCGAGGAAATGCTCGGCCTCGTCGGCTTCACCAATCCGCACCGCACCTACGACATGTATCCGTTCGAACTGTCCGGCGGCATGCGCCAGCGCGCAATGATCGCCATGGCGTTGATCTGCAAGCCGGCGCTGTTGATTGCCGACGAGCCGACGACGGCGCTCGACGTGACGATCCAGGCGCAGATCCTCGAATTGCTGCGCGAACTGCAGGCCAAGCTCGGCATGGCGATGCTGCTTATCACCCACGATCTCGGCATCGTCGCCAACATGGCCGACGAGGTGGTCGTCATCTATCACGGCGAGATCATGGAAGCCGGGCCGGTCGAAGCGATCTTCCGCAATCCGCAGCATGCCTATCTGAAGGCGCTGATGGCCGCCGTTCCGCATTTCGACATGAAACCCGGCGAGCGGCTGAAGGCGCTGCGCGACGTGCCGGTCAATCTCGAAACCCTCGTCGGCAAGAAGAAGCCGTTGCAGGCGGAGGCGCCAGGCACGCTGCTTTCGGTCGCCAACCTCTCGAAAACCTATAAGACGCGCAAGCGCAGTTTTCTCGGCAAGCACGAAGCCGCCGTCGTGCACGCCGTCGACGACGTCAGCTTCGACATCCGTCGCGGCGAATGCCTTGGCCTTGTCGGCGAATCCGGTTGCGGCAAGACGACGCTCAGCAAGATCCTGATGCGCGCCATCACACCCGACGGCGGCGCGGTGGTGTTCAACGACGGCAAGGACGTGATCGACGTGCTTTCGGTACGCGGCGAGGCATTGCAGGACATGCGCACCAAGATCCAGATGGTGTTCCAGGATCCGGTCTCCTCGCTCTCGCCGCGCATGACGGTGCGCAACATCCTCAGCGAACCGCTGGAGATTCACGACCGCGGCGACAGTGACGAGCACAAGCGCAAGGTCGAAGGGCTGATGGCGGCGATCGGCCTCGACAAGCGTTACCTCAGCCGTTACCCGCACAGTTTTTCCGGCGGCCAGCGTCAGCGCATCGGCATTGCCCGCGCGCTTGCCCTCGGCCCGAAGCTCATCATCCTCGACGAGCCGGTCTCGGCCCTCGACGTCTCCGTCCAGGCGCAGATCCTCAACCTGTTGAAGGACCTGCAGAAGGAACTGGGGCTGACATATCTGTTCATCTCGCACAATCTCGCCGTCGTCGACTACATGGCCGACCGCATCGCCGTGATGTGCAAGGGCCGTATCGTCGAGATCGCGCCGCGTGAGATCATCCTGCGCGATCCGGTGCACCCCTATACGAAATCGCTGCTCGCCGCCGTCCCCTTCCCCGATCTCGATCGGCCGCTCGATTTCAAGGCGCTCCGGGAAAACGGCGCAGCAGACAAGCAAAACTGGGGTGTGACCTTCACCGCCGAGCATGACGACGCGGCCGAGCTTGCCTATGCCGATCTCGGCGACGGCCATCTGGTGCGCGCCCGCAAAGGCGCCGATGCCAAGGAGTTGCGAGGATGGTGACGCGTCGCACCTTTCTGGGCGGCCTTGTCGGCGCTGCAATCGCCCCTGCAGTGCTTCGGGCGGAGCCGACCGGCGAGCCTGAGTTTCTCAAGGAGCGGCTGGCATCGGGCAGCCTGCCCCCGATGGCCGGGCGCATTCCCGCCCGCCCGCGCATCGTCAACCTGAAGGAGATGGGGCTTGCCCCCGGCAGCTACGGCGGCACGGTGCGCACCATCATCGGCAGCCAGCGCGACATCCGCTTCATGACGATCTACGGCTATGCCCGGCTGATCGGCTACAACAAGCACCTGCAGTTCCAGCCGGATATCCTCGCTGATTTCAGCTCGGAAGACGACACGGTCTTCACCTTCAGGCTGCGCGAAGGCCATAAATGGTCCGATGGGGAGCCGTTCACGGCTGACGACTTCCGCTACTGGTGGGAAGACGTCATCCTGAACGACAAGCTGACACCGGGCGGCGGCGCGCTGGAGCTTCGCCCGCACGGCAGCCTGCCGCGTTTCGAGGTGCTCGATCCGCTGACGGTGCGCTACACTTGGGAAAAACCCAACCCGATGTTCCTGCCCACGCTGGCAGGACCGATCCCGCTCGTCATCGTCGGGCCGGCGCATTATCTCAAGCAATTCCATAAGAAGTTCCAGCCCGACCAGGCGAAGATGGAACAGATGATGCAGACCAACCGCGTCAAGAAATGGCAGGACCTGCACATCAAGATGGCCCGCTCCTACCGGCCTGAGAATCCCAACCTGCCGACGCTCGATCCCTGGCGCAACACGACGGCACTGCCGGCCGAGCAGTTCGTCTTCGAGCGCAACCCGTTCTTCCACCGCGTCGACGAGACCGGCAGGCAGCTTCCCTATCTCGACCGGTTCATCCTCAACGTCTCCTCCTCGTCGATCATCGCCGCCAAGGCGGGTGCCGGCGAGGCCGACCTGCAGGCGACCGGCATCGACTTCAACGACTACACCTTTCTGAAAGAAGCTGAGAAGCGCTTCCCGGTGAAGGTCAATCTCTGGAAGGTGGCGCGCGGCTCGCGCATCACGCTGCTGCCGAACCTCAACTGCGCCGACGAGGTATGGCGCGGCCTTTTCCGCGACGTGCGCCTGCGCCGCGCCTTGTCGCTGGCGATCGACCGGCACGAGATCAACATGGTCGCCTTCTACGGCTTGGGCACGCCGAGCGCCGATACCGTCCTGCCCGACAGCCCGCTGTTCAAGCAGGAATATGCCGATGCCTTCGTGAAGTTCGATGCCGACGAGGCCAACCGGCTGCTCGACGAGATCGGCCTGACCAAGCGCGGCGATGACGGCATAAGGCTGCTGCCGGACGGGCGGCGCGCCGAGATCACCGTCGAGACCGCCGGCGAGAGCAATCTCGATACCGACGTGCTGGAGCTGGTGCACGATCACTGGGCTAATATCGGCCTTGCGCTTTATACACGCACGTCGCAGCGCGACGTCTTCCGCAACCGCGCCATGAGCGGTTCGATCATGATGTCGATCTGGTACGGCCTCGACAATGGTGTTCCCACCGCCGACATGTCGCCCTCGGGGCTGGCGCCGACGCTGGACGATCAGCTGCAATGGCCGCTCTGGGGCATGCATTACCTCTCCGCCGGCCAGGAGGGCGCCGCTCCCGACCTGCCGGAGGCGGCCGAACTGGTCGACCTGCTCGGCCAGTGGGGCTCGACGGCGAAATTCGAGGAGCGCCAGGTGATCTGGCACAAGATGCTGTCGCTCTATACGCAGCAGGTGTTCTCGATCGGGCTGATCAACAGCACGCTGCAGCCGGTCCTTTGCGCCGCCAAGCTGCAGAACCTGCCGGAGAAAGCCCTCTACGGCTTCGATCCCACCTCCTATCTCGGCATCTACATGCCGGATACATTCTGGTACAAGGAGGCCTGAGGCGTGCTCAGATACATTCTCTGGCGCATCGCCGCCATGGTGCCGACGCTCTTCGTCATTTCGGCGCTGGTTTTCACCATCATCGAGCTGCCGCCGGGCGACTTCTTCGAGAGCCAGATCGCCGAGCTGCGCGCCTCCGGCGAGACTGCCAACCTCCAGGAAATCGAGGAGATGCGCCAGCAATACGGCTTCGACAAGCCGGAGATCGTGCGCTATTTCTACTGGGTCGGCGGCATGCTGCACGGTGATTTCGGCTATTCCTTCGAATACCAGATGCCGGTTTCCGACGTGGTCGGCGAGCGCCTGTGGCTGACGATCCTCGTCTCCTTCACGACCATCTTGCTCACCTGGCTGATCGCCTTTCCGATCGGCATCTATTCGGCCACGCACCAGTATAGCTGGAGCGATTACGGGCTGACCTTCCTCGGCCTGCTCGGCATCGCCGTTCCGAATTTCATGCTGGCGCTGATCCTGATGTATTTCGCCAATATCTGGTTCGGCATCTCGATCGGCCATCTGATGGACCAGCAATATATCTCGGCGCCGATGAGCTGGGAGAAGGCGCGATCGATCCTCTCCCACCTGTGGATTCCCGTCATCATCGTCGGCACGGCGGGGACTGCCGGCATGATCCGGCGGCTGCGCGCCAACCTGCTCGACGAGATGCAGAAGCAATATGTGACGACGGCGCGCGCCAAGGGCCTGCATCCGATGCGGGCGCTGTTGAAATATCCGCTGCGCATGGCGCTCAACTTCTTCGTCGCCGATATCGGCTCGATCCTGCCGTCGATCATTTCAGGCGCCGAGATCGTCGCGATCGTGCTGTCGCTGGAGACGACGGGACCGATGCTGATCAAGGCGCTGCAAAGCCAGGACATGTATCTCGCCGGCTCCTTCCTGATGTTCCTCGCCTTCCTCAACGTCATCGGCGTTCTGATCTCCGACATCGCCCTCGGCTTCCTCGATCCCCGCATCCGTCTGCAAGGCAGGAGCACCAAATAATGTCGCCCCTTCCCGCGCCCGGCGCGCCGCTTCCCCATTACGTCTCGACCGCGCCCTTCGATCCGCTGGCGACCGAAACGATGACGGCGGCGCAATCGCGCATCCATCTCGCTTCGCAGAAACAGCTGATGTGGTGGAAGTTCAAGCAGCACAGGCTGGCCTTGATCTCCGGCATCTTTCTCGCCGCCGTCTACGCGATGATTCTGATCGTCGAGTTCCTGGCGCCCTACGGCCTGCATTCGCGCAATGTCGATTTCATCCATGCGCCACCGCAGCGCGTCCATTTCTTCGACAAGGGCAATTTCGTCGGCCCCTTCGTCTATGGCCGCAGCATGACGCTCGATCTCGACACGCTGCACCGCGTCTATACCGACCGGCCGAACGACGTGCAGCCGATCCGTTTTTTCTGCCGCGGCGATGCCTATAAATTCTGGGGTTTTGCGGCCTCGAACTATCATCTGGTCTGCCCGGCGATCGGCGGGCAGATGTTCCTGCTCGGCACCGACCGGCTCGGCCGCGACGTTCTCTCGCGCATTCTTTACGGCGCGCGGATATCGCTGACGATCGGCCTGATCGGCATTTCGATCAGCTTCCTGCTCGGCATCGTCATCGGCGGCCTTGCCGGTTATCGCGGCGGCATTTTCGATCTCGTTGTCCAGCGCCTGATCGAAGTGCTGCAATCGCTGCCGAGCCTGCCGCTATGGATGGCGCTGGCCGCCATCATGCCGGTGACCTGGAGCCCGATCGTCATCTATTTCGGCATTACCGTCATCCTCGGCATCATCGACTGGACCGGACTGGCGCGAGCCGTGCGCTCCAAGCTTCTGGCACTGCGCGAGGAGGATTACGTCCAGGCGGCACAGCTGATGGGCGCCAGTACGCCGCGCATCATCGGCCGGCATCTGGTGCCGGGCTTCATGTCGCATCTCATTGCCTCGGCGACGATTTCGATCCCCGGCATGATCCTCGGCGAGACCGCGCTCTCCTTCCTCGGCCTCGGCCTTCGCCCGCCGATCACCAGCTGGGGCATTCTGCTGACCGAGGCAAAAAGCGTCAGCGTCATCGCCTTTTATCCTTGGCTGCTCTATCCGATCATTCCTGTTGTTCTTGTCATTTTGGCGTTCAACTTTCTGGGAGACGGCTTGCGTGATGCGGCAGATCCCTACAAATAGCAGAAAACACGGCGGCGCCTTATGGCACCGCCCCCGCCACGTGGCCTCCGGACGGTGGGGGTACTAACGCATGCTGTTCACCCCGGAGGGAACACCCATGGCCAGACGTCTCGAAGATGCGCGCATCCTCATGTACAGTCACGACACCTTCGGCCTTGGCCATCTCAGGCGCTGTCGCGCCATTGCCCATGCGCTGGTCGAGGATTATCGCGGCCTCAACATCCTGATCATTTCGGGCGCGACGATCGCCGGCGCCTTCGACTACCGCGCGCGCGTCGACTTCGTGAAGATCCCGAGCGTCATCAAGCTGCGCAACGGGGAATATACCTCGCTTGCCAGCCATATCGACCTGCACGAAACGCTGAAGATGCGCGAATCGAGCATCCGCCACACCGCCGAGACCTTCCAGCCCGACATCTTCATCGTCGACAAGGAGCCGATGGGATTGAAGGGCGAGGTCGAGGATACGCTCGCCTATCTCAAGGCCCGCGGCACCGTGCTGGTGCTCGGCCTGCGCGAAATCATGGACGCGCCGCATCTGCTCGACGCCGAGTGGAAGCGGAACGGCATCATGCAGAAGATCGACCAATATTACGACAGCGTCTGGGTCTATGGCCCGCCTGATTTCTACGATCCGCTTATGGGTCTCGACGTGCCGGCCAGCCTGCGCCGAAAGATGGATTTCGTCGGCTTCCTGCAGCGCAGCGTCTCCAAGGGCAAGAGCTCGATCAACGCCCGCAAGGATAATTACCTCCTGGTCACCACAGGCGGCGGCGGCGACGGCTCCGATCTCGTGCACGACGTGATGAACGCCTACGAGGCCGATCCGACGCTGACGCAGAAAGCGCTTGTCGTGCTCGGGCCCTATATGCCGGCCGCCGAGCGGGCCAAGCTGGTGCAGAAGGGCGAAGCCATCCCCTATATCGAGGTGATCGAGTTCGACAACCACATGGAAGAGCTGATCGACGGCGCCACCGGCGTCGTCGCCATGGGCGGCTACAACACCTATTGCGAGATCCTTTCCTTCGACAAACCGGCCCTCATCGTGCCGCGCGTCAAGCCGCGCGAGGAACAGCTGCTTCGTGCCCAGCGGGCAAGCGCGCTCGGCCTTGTCGATATGCTGCTGCCGGAACAATCGGCCGATCCCACCATCATGTCCGAGGCTCTGAAACGTCTGCCTTCCCGCCTGCCGCCGTCGAAGAGCGGCAGCAACATGCATCTTGAAGGGCTGGACCACATCTCGCAGACGGTCGGGCGATGGATCGACGGCCGCGCCAGCCACCTTTCCCTCGTCGCGGAATAGGGCACAGCCTTGCCGCCACGCCGCAAGATCCTCGTCGTGCTGAAAGGCTATCCCCGCCTTTCGGAAACCTTCATCGCCCAGGAGCTGCTCGGCTTGGAAAAGGCCGGCTTCGACCTGACGCTGATTTCGATGCGCCGGCCGACCGACAAGAAGCGCCATCCCGTGCATGACGAGATCAGGGCGCGGGTCGTCTACCTGCCGGAATATCTGCATGAGGAGCCGATCCGCGTGCTGAAAGGCCTGGTTGCCGGCTTCTCAAAACCCGGCTTCAAGGTCCTGATCAAACGTTTCCTCGCCGACCTCAAGCGCGACATCTCCCGCAACCGCTTCCGCCGTCTCGGCCAGGCGCTGGTGCTGGGACGCGAATGGCCGGATAGGGGCGAATGGCTGCATGCCCATTTCATCCACACGCCGGCTTCGGTGACGGAATATGCAAGCATCCTCACTGGCACACCCTGGACTTGTTCGGCCCATGCCAAGGATATCTGGACGTCGCCCGACTGGGAGCTGCAGGAAAAACTCGGCAGCGCCCGCTGGGCCGTCACCTGCACCAAGACAGGTTATGAGCACATGCGCGCCCTGACATCCCGCAAGGATGCCGTGCACCTGAGTTACCACGGTCTCGATCTTGCCCGTTTCGGCCATTTTGCCGGCGAGCGTTCGCAGAGAACCGGCAGCGACCCTGACGATCCCGCCTTCATCCTCAGCGTCGGCCGGGCCGTCGAGAAGAAGGGCTATGACGTGCTGCTGCACGCGCTCGCCCTGCTACCCCATGACCTTCATTGGCGCATGGACCATATCGGCGGCGGCGAGGAGCTTGCCAAACTGAAGGCGCTCGCCAGCGAGCTCGGACTCTCCAACCGCATCGTCTGGAAGGGCGCCATGGCGCAGGAAGACGTGCTCGATCACTACCGCCGCGCCGACCTCTTCGCGCTCGCCTGCCGGATCGCCGCCAATGGCGACCGCGACGGCCTGCCGAACGTGCTTGTGGAGGCTTCGAGCCAGCGCCTCGTCTGCCTCTCGACGGCGGTATCCGGCGTGCCGGAGCTTTTGGACGACGGCGAAAACGGCCTGGTCGTGCCGCCGGAGGATCCAGGTAGGCTTGCCAAAGCGCTGGAGACGGCGATCCGCAACCCGGCGCTCCGCAAGCGCCTCGGCGACGCCGCTGAAAGACGGGTGCGCGACGATTTCGACTATCACTCCAGCATTCGGCAGCTCACCGGCCTGTTCGAGGCCGAATGGCAGAAGTCATGACGGCACCGCGCATCTTTTTCTACGTCCAGCACCTGCTCGGCATCGGCCACATCGCCCGCGCCAGCCGCATCGCCAATGCGCTCGTCAAGGACGGTTTCGACGTCACGGTGGTCACCGGCGGCCTGCCGGTGCCGGGTTTTCCCGGCGACGGCGTCAAGACCGTGGCCCTGCCGCCGGTCGTCGCCAGCAATGCCGGCTTTTCCGGCCTCGCCGACGCCGATGGCCGCCCCGCCGGTGAGGATTTCCTCAATGCCCGCCGCGATCTGCTGCTTGAGGCCTTCCATGCCGCCAGGCCCGATGTCGTGATCATCGAAGCCTTCCCCTTCGGCCGGCGGCAGATGCGCTTCGAACTGCTGCCGCTGCTGGCGGCGATCGACAAAACCGAACCGCGGCCGAAACTCTTAAGCTCGGTGCGCGACATCCTGCAAGAAAACCGCAAGGCCGGCCGCGACGCGGAGACGGCAGCATTGGTCAAGGATCATTTCGATGCGGTGCTCGTCCATGGCGATCCCGATTTCACCAGGCTTGAGGATACTTTTCCGCTGACGGCAGAGATCGCCGACAGGTTGCGTTATACCGGCCTCGTTGCAGCGCCGCCGGCGCCGGAACCGACTGAAACCTTCGACATTATCGCATCGGCAGGCGGCGGCGCGGTCGGCGCCGCGCTGATCGGCGCGGCAAAAGACGCGGCCGCCCTCCTGCCCGGCAATCTTCGCTGGCTGCTGATAGCAGGCCCGAATCTGCCGGAAGCCGATTTCGCGGCATTGTCTGAGGATGCAGCACCAAACGTGACGTTGGTCCGCTTCCGCAAGGATTTTCCCTCGCTGTTGCGCGGCGCCAAGGTCTCGATCTCGCAGGCAGGCTACAACACGGTCGGCGATCTCCTGCGTACCGAATGCCGGGCAATCCTCATCCCCTTCGTCACCGGCGGCGAAACCGAACAGACGGTGCGCGCCGAGCGGCTGCAGGCGCTTGATCTCGCCGACATACTGCCGGAAACGGGACTGACGCCCGGCCATGTGAAGGAGGCGGTCGAAAAAGCGCTCGCCGCGCCGCGCCGCGGAGCAGTCTCGCTCGATCTCGACGGCGCTGAGAAGACCGCCGGCATCATCCGCTCCATGCTGGTCGGCAATTCGAAGTCTTGAGTATCTCAATGAGCGCAGGCGGCTAAAGAAGTGGGCGCACGGTTTCGGCAAATCCGGGCAAATCTGATCCTGCCAGTATCTGGCAGCAGCAAGCCTGTATAAGCTTACCGCATGTCCCGTTCCGAACGCCTTCTCGACCTTCTCCAGGTATTGCGCCGCCACCGCCGGCCGGTCAGTGGCGAGGTGCTGGCTGACGAGATCGGCGTCAGTATCCGCACACTCTATCGGGATATCGCCAGCCTTCAGGCCCAAGGCGCAGCGATCGAGGGCGAACCGGGTGTCGGTTATATTTTGAAACCCGGATTTCTCCTGCCGCCGCTGATGTTTCCGCCGGAGGAGATCGAAGCGCTCGTCCTTGGCTCCCGATGGGTGGCGGATAGAGGGGACGATCATTTGCGCGATGCGGCGCGAAATGCGCTGGCGCGGATTGCCGCCGTGCTGCCGCCCGAACTGCGCGACGCACTGGATGCATCCGCCCTCCTGGTGGGGCCTGGGGTCAAACTCCCTGTCGACCAGGTCGATCCGGCGCTTCTGCGCAAGGCGATCCGCACCGAACGCAAGCTTTTGATCTCCTATAGCGACGGGGCCGGCGTGGCATCGGAGCGTGTGGTGTGGCCGTTCGCGCTGGCTTTTTTCGACCAGGTGCGCCTCCTTCTCGGCTGGTGCGAACTCCGCCAGGATTTCCGCTCGTTTCGCACGGATCGAATTGTTCATGCGCAGGTGCTCGACGCACGGTATCCCAAGCGCAGGCAGGCGCTGCTGAAACAATGGCGGGAGATCCAGGGAATATCGCATCGTGACGCATGATACTGCCAGAAATTGGCAGTGTCTGGTCATAAGCTTCTACTGTCCAACGAACAACAGGAGCGCCTTATGACCGCCAGCAACAGCATTCTTCTCTACGTGACCGATGCCCCGACAAGCGCCCGCTTCTACACCAGCCTGCTCGGGAAGGAGCCCGTGGAGGCGAGCGCGACCTTCGCCATGTTCATCTTGCCCTCCGGCCTGGGGCTCGGTCTCTGGGGCAAAGCGGGCGTGGAGCCCGCGCCGGCAGCAGCGGGCGGCGGCTGCGACATAGGTTTTAAGGTCGCGACATCAGACATCGTCGATGCGACCCACGCCGATTGGCGGGCCAAGGGCGCTGATATCGTCATGGCGCCGACCGATCTCGATTTCGGCCGAAGCTTTGTCGCCGCCGATCCCGATGGGCATCGCCTGCGCGTCTACACCGTGACCGAGGAGGGTTGAGCCATGGCCAGAGCCTGGATCGCCGTCGCTTCCGCAGAGCATGTCCGCATCGGCCGTCAAGCCGGCTTCATGCAGGTCTGTCACGGCAAGGCATCACCCCTCAGGCGCATCACGCCTGGGGATCGCGTGATCTACTACTCGCCCACCGTCGTCTTTGGCGGCAAGGACCGCCTGCAGGCTTTCACCGCGATCGGCGCGGCTCGTGACGGCGCGCCATACCAGGTGGAGATGGAAAGCGGTTTCAGGCCCTGGCGTCGCGATGTCGATTGGCAGCCGGCAGAGGAAACCCCGATCCAGCCCCTGCTTGACCGGCTGGCCTTCACACGGGTCGGCCCCAATTGGGGCTATCAGCTTCGCTTCGGTTTGTTCGGCATCAGTGATGAGGATGCCGACATGATCGCGGAAGCGATGAGCTGCTCCACTGCAAACGCCATGCTGCGAGCAGTCGCGGCTTGAGCGCGACCTCTCTTGAGATCTGCAATTGACGAGCCCCCGGATTTTTTCCGGGGGTTTCTTTTGCTCGCAGCGCCGATCTCGGGATGATCGCCGAGCCGCCTGCTGCCCCGCATTTCCGTTAATCGGAATCGATTCAAGGATAAAATTATTCAGCAATTCCAAGTGCTACGGTGTCCTTTTCGCGTCTTTTCAGACGCACGGCGCTGCAATCCAAAATTCCTGTGATATAAGCAAAGTTCCGGCGAGAATCGGCCTTTCTGCAGCCGGTCTCTTCGCCTTGTTTTCATTGCGATATCGGCGGTCCGGCTGCATGGTCCTGTTCTCAGAATTGCTCCCCATCCCGGCCCCCGGAATTTCCCAGCACGCTGACGGTTAGCCATGGAAAAAAGCCTCGCCCGCTACATCTGGAAGAACACGCGGCTGCAGCAGCTGTGGATTCTGGCTGTCGTCGCCGCCTCGATGGTGCCCTATTTCCTGTCTTTCGACCTGCCGAAGCAGATCGTTAACGGACCGATCCAGGGCGACGGTTTCGAAGGTCCAGGCGCAAGGCAGACCTTCATGCACATCGCCTACGACATTCCGCTGATCGGCCATGTCGAATTTTTTCAAGGCTTGCAGCTCAACCGTTTCCAGATGCTGATGGCCCTCAGCCTGGTGTTCCTTGCGCTGGTGGTGCTGAACGGCCTCTTCAAGTTCTATATCAACACCTATAAGGGCCGGCTCGGCGAGCGCATGCTGCGCCGTATCCGCTTCGAACTGATCGACCGGGTCTTACGTTTTCCGCCTATCCACTTCAAGCGGGTGAAATCGGCCGAGATCGCCACGATGATCAAGGACGAGGTGGAGCCGATGGGCGGCTTCACCGGTGATGCCTTCGTCTCGCCTGCCCTTCTCGGCGGCCAGGCGATCACCGCCCTCGCCTTCATCATCGTCCAGAATTTCTGGCTCGGCATGATCGCCGCCGGCATCGTCGGCGTGCAGGCCGTCGTCATTCCCCGCATGCGCAAGCGCCTGCTGGACCTTGGCCGCCAGCGGCAGCTGACGGCGCGTGAGCTTTCCGGCCGTGTCGGCGAAATCGTCGACGGCATCGGCACGATCCACGGCAACGACACCTCCAACCTCGAGCGCGCCGACATTGCCTCGCGGCTCGGCCGGATCTTTTCGATCCGTTACGACCTTTACCAGTGGAAGTTCCTGGTGAAGTTCATCAACAACTTCCTTGCCCAGGTGACACCCTTCCTGTTCTACGCGATCGGCGGTTATCTGGCGCTGCAGGGCCGGCTCGACATCGGCCAGCTCGTCGCCGTCATATCAGCCTACAAGGACCTGCCCGGGCCATTGAAGGAGCTGATCGACTGGGACCAGATGCGCCAGGACGTGCAGGTGAAGTACCAGCAGGTCTACGAGCAGTTCAACGTCGAGCCGCTGATCGACAGCCGCATCCAGGAGCTGGCCACCGCCCCCGTCGGCGCGCTAACGAGTGCGCTCGTCGTCACCAATCTCTCACTCTCCGACGACAGCGGCGCCCGCCTCGTCGACCACGTCTCCGTCGAGATCAAGCCGAACGAGACGGTAGCGATCGTCGGCCCGAACGGCAGCGGCGCGGAAGCCTTCGCCGAAGCGCTCGGCCGCATGGTCTGGCCCGATTCCGGCCGCATCACTATCGACGGCCGCGACCTGCTGGATCTGCCGGAATCAATCACCGGCCGGCGGATCTCCTATGCCTCGGCCGATACCTTCTTCTTCCACGGCACGCTCGCCAGCAATCTGCTTTACGGCCTCAAACACGCGCCGATGACCGATCCCGTCTACGACGAGAAGGAAGCGCTCGAATATAAATGGCATTCCGTCGAGGCAGTGAAGGCCGGCAATCCGACGCTCGATCTCAACAGCGATTGGGTGGATTACCAGGCGGCCGGCGCCAGCGGGCCGGAGGATCTGCTGAAAGCCATCCGGCCGGTGCTCGACGCCGTGCTGATCTCGCAGGACATCCTCGACCTGGCGCTGCGCTCGACCGTCAATACCCACGTGCATGTTGCAGTCAGCGACCATGTCGTCGCCCTGCGCGCTTCGCTGAGAGACCGGCTGCGCGACGAAGGGCTCGACGGCATCGTCGTGCCATTCGACTTCGACGCCTATAACGCCCAGGCAACGGTCGGCGAAAACCTGCTCTTCGGCACCATGAAGCGGCCGCTGATGACCAATCGCCGGCTTGCCGCCCATCCCTATTTCCAGCAGCTGTTCCGCGAGACGGGCTTGAGCACCGATCTCTACGCCATGGGCCTGGAGATTGCAGAGAACGCCGTCGAACTCTTCCACGACCTGCCGCCGGACCATCCGTTCTTCCAGCAACTGACGTTCATGACGGCGGACGACATTCCGACCTACCAGGCGCTGCTGCAGAAGCTGCAAAGCCGCCGCTTCGAGGACGCCACACCCGAGGAACGCTCGGCCATCATCCGGCTGAGCTTTGCCTATATCGAACCCCGTCACCGCTTCGGTCTGCTGACCGACGAGCTGATGGACAAGATCGTCAGCGCCCGCAAGCAGTTCCACGAGCATATCCCGGCCGATCTCGGCGAGCTGATCGAGCGCTACGACGCCGAGCGTTTCACCCCGTCGGCAAGCCTGATGGACAATGTGCTCTTCGGCCGCATCGCCTACCAGCAGGCCGACGCCTCCGATCGCATCCGCGCCATCATGGGCGAACTCTTCGACGCGCTCGATCTTTATGACGATGTCCTGTCGATCGGGCTGGAATTCGACGTCGGCTCCGGCGGCAAGCGGCTGACCATGGTGCAGCGGCAGAAGCTCAACCTGGCCCGTGCGCTGCTGAAACGCTCGGACTATTTCATCTTCAACCGGCCGCTGTCGGCGCTCGACCAGCGCGTTCAGGACCAGATTACCCGCAACATCGTCCAGGACCTGCACGAGGAAGGCAAGCGGCCGTCGATCATCTGGGTGCTCTCCAATGCGCGCCTTGCCGAGATGTTCGACCGGATCCTGCTCTTCGACCGCGGCGGCTTGGCCGAAGCCGGAAACTATCCCGAACTTTCCGAGAAAAACGGGATGTTCAAGGAACTGTTATCGTAATATTCTATAGGGGCGGCGATGGTAGGCGTTCCCGGGGGGACGCCAGGAATTGAAGGCGCCAGGTTCCAAGAACCCTGCGTCAGGGGATTGAAACGCTCATGCTGTTGAGAGACGAAGTGGAAATGCTGAGGCGCGTGCCAATCTTTTCAAGGATCGCGCCAGCCAAGCTCAAGCTTTTGGCCTTCACCTCCGACCGCATGACCTACAAGGCCGGACAGAACCTCTTCCATCAGGGCGATGTGGGCGACGCCGCCTATGTCATCCTCTCCGGTACCGCCGATATCATCGTCTCCTCGCCGGCCGGCGAGATCAAGGTCGCCGATGTCGAACTCAATTCCATCGTCGGCGAAATCGCCATCCTCTGCGATGTCTCGCGCACGGCAACGGTGCGCGCCACCTCGCCGCTCGAGGTGCTGCGCATCAGCAAGGAACACTTCCTGAAGCTGCTCAGCGACTTCCCCGAAATGGCCGTTGAAATCATGCGCGTGCTCGCCGACCGCCTGAACCACACCACCGCGGAACTGACGGCGGCCCGAGCTGCGAAGCAGCCGCAAATGGCGCAATAAGATTGCAGATCAAGATTTCGGTGGCCATTTTTGCGTGCCGTGGACCACGGCACAATATTTCCACATGTTTGAGTTTTTGGCGGACACGATAGACCACGAAAAACGATGTGCTTGAAATGACCAGTTCGCGCGCCATCTTCTTCAACAACTTCGTGCGGAATCCAGACCGCCTTCGGATCAGCTCCCCTACCCTCCCGTCATGCTCAGGCTTGCCCCAAGATCTGCAACCTGCGCAACAGGCACAGGCCATGTTGCCCGATTCGCGACGAGGATCCGCCCCGCGGCCGAGCGCGTTGGCAAAGGCGCGCACCTGCGCCGGATTGAAATCACGCTCTCATTCATTTCCATCTCATCCCACCCTTGCCTAAGCGGGCTTTGCTTTCGCAAGCGGCCCCGGCGACTGTTCGGGTTCAATGGAACGGCGGACGGAGACCTGGGCTTTCCCACGGGCTTGGTGTCCCAAAGGGTGCAACGGTCTTCCATCCGCCACTGCAATAGGCAGTACTACGCCAATAGCGGGTAAAGGGAAGCTACAAAGGTGCCGGCAGGCCGATGAGGGGCTGGCGACCCGGCGGAGTAGCCTACTAAGGTCAGCCGAAGTGACGCAGATATGCGCTATGCGAAGAGGCCTTCGATGAAAGCGGCAATCTCTGCCCGTAACGGAGATCCAGCTGTCAGCGCGTCGGTACGGTAAAAATCGTGCTGCTTGCCGGCATAGGATTTCCAACGCTTGGGAACAATGTTGTTCCAGCTTTCAGGCGGCCGATATGGATCGAGTTCTCCCCAGGCTACCATTGTGGGTATATGCAATGGAGACGTTTCGAAGCGCAATCTGGTTGATGACACGCAGATCAGGGCCTGAAGCTCCAGCCCCTCTTTGACCGCATTCCACAAAGCAGTTCCACCGGCGCTAAAACCGATCCCCAAGCACGTGCGTCCGTCCATCTCGCGAAGTGCCCGAACCGCATGCCGCATGCCGTCTTCGTTGAAAAGATGGTGGTGAAGCTCGTCTCCGCGCAGACCGGCGCGACCGCTCAGGTCGGCCAGCTGTAGTAAGCGGTGCTCAGGGCACCCAACATCCAAGAGTTCGGCGAAAGTTTCGGGAAAGCCGTGGATATCGCTCACGACCAACAAGTGCTTCATCAATTTGGCGGCGCCGCTCTTCGATACCATAGAGAATGAGGCAGCACGCCGGACTTTCCGGCGTGCTGCTGCAGTTTACACTATTCGCGCTGTTCCAGTGCCCTGCTGAAGGCGAGTGCGGCCAGCGTGCAAATGGCGCCGGAGAGCAGGTAGTAGCCGACGAAGGTCAGGCCGAAGCGGCTGGAGAGGCTGAGCGCTACCAGCGGCGCGAAGCCGGCGCCGATCAGCCAGGCGAGGTCCGAGGTGAAGGCAGCGCCGGTGTAGCGATAGCCGCGGCCGAAGCGCGAGGAGATCGAGCCGGTCGCCTGGCCGAAGGACAGGCCGAGCACGCCGAAGCCGATGATGACGAAGGCGTCATGGCCGCTGTTGCCCGACGCGATCAGGATCGGCCCGACGAAGCTGAAGACGGCGATGATGACCGCGCAGATGGCAAGCTGGGCGCGCCGGCCGATGCGGTCGGCGATCAGGCCCGACGCGACGATGGCGACGATGCCGACCATGGCGCCGACCACCTGCACCACCATGAAGGCGCCGATCGGCTGGTTGCCGTAAAGGCTCATCCAGCCGAGCGGGAAAATGGTGACGAGGTGGAACATGGCGAAACTGGCGAGCGGCACGAAGGCGCCGATCAGGATGTCGCGGCCGTGAACGCGCAGAACGTCGAGGATCGGTGCGGCTTCGAGCTCGTGCTGTTCGAGCAGCGTGCCGAATTCCTTGGTCATGACCAGGCGCAGACGCGCAAACAGCGCCACGACGTTGATCGCGAAGGCGACGAAGAACGGATAACGCCAGCCCCAGGAGAGGAAATCCTCGCTGGAAAGATTGGCGACGAAATAACCGAACAGCGTGCTTGCCAGCGCAAAGCCGATCGGCGCGCCGAGCTGCGGGATCATCGCATACCAGCCGCGGTGATTGGCCGGCGCATTGAGCGCCAGCAGCGAGGCAAGACCGTCCCAGGCGCCGCCGAGCGCAAAACCCTGGCCGAGACGGAAGAGCGCCAAGAGCGCGATCGACCAGACGCCGATCTCCTCGTAACCCGGCAGGAAGGCGATCGAGGCCGTCGAGCCGCCGAGCAGGAAGAGCGCGATGGTCAGTTTGGTGCCGCGCCCGTACATCCGGTCAATCGTCATGAAGACGACGGAGCCGACGGGACGAGCGAGGAAGGCGAGCGAGAAGATGGCGAAGGAATAGAGCGTGCCCGTCAGCCGGTCGGGCGCAAATGGGAAGACGAGCTGTGGAAAGACCAGGACGGAGGCGAGGCCGTAGACGAAGAAATCGAAGAATTCCGACATGCGGCCGATGACCACGCCGATGGCGATGCTGCCTGGCGAAACCGGTTTGTCGTCGTGAATACGCCGCGCGTCGCGTTCCAGCGACGATGACGACGGTCCGTAATGCGATGTTGTTGCCATAAACGCCTCCTCGTTAAGGCGCTTCCGGCAAGGCGCCCCAAGCGTGATCTTGATCAAACCCGCAGGCTTATCAAGTCCGCAAGACTGAAATAGTTGATCATCGCGGCGCAAATGAAGCGTGGATGGGAAAAATTTGCGTGATCCGGACGGTGATTTCCCCTGCAAATGCTGGCCTGGCCGGTTCTTGCGGATATATTGAGTTGAAACATGCGCTGGCGAAAGAATCCTTCTGGATTTCCTCAGGATTTCAACGCTATAGGACAACGGCATTTACGCCGCAGTGCGGCATGCTTGCTGCACTGCGACCAAACACCTCATGTCGCGATCTGGTTCAGTGCTTTAGTCGCGGAACAAACGAAACAACAAGAGCTTAGAGACGTGCCAAAACTCATGAAGTTTTCCCGCCTTCTATCCGTCTTGCCGCTGCTTTTCCTGGCAGGATGCAACATGGTGGTCATGGCGCCGTCCGGCGACATCGCCGTGCAACAGCGTGATCTCATCGTCATCTCGACGGTGCTGATGCTTCTGATCATCATCCCGGTGATCTTCCTGACGCTGCTCTTCGCCTGGCGCTACCGCCACTCCAACACGGCCGCAACCTATGCGCCGGAATGGCACCATTCGACCCGCCTCGAAATCGTCATCTGGGCTGCGCCCCTGGCGATCATCATCGCGCTCGGCGCCGTCACCTGGATTTCCACCCATAAGCTCGATCCCTACCGCCCGCTCGACCGCCTCGATGCGGTGCGCGCCATCCCGGCCGATACCAAGCCGCTGACCGTCGAGGTCGTGGCGCTCGACTGGAAGTGGCTGTTCTTCTATCCCGAACTCGGCATCGCCACCGTCAACGAGCTCGCCGCGCCCGTGGATATGCCGATCAATTTCAAGATTACCGCCTCCTCGGTGATGAACTCCTTCTATATCCCCGCCCTTGCCGGCCAGATCTACGCCATGCCGGGCATGGAGACCAAGCTGCACGCGGTCATCAACAAAGAGGGCGAGTATGAGGGCTTCTCCGCCAATTACAGCGGCTCGGGTTTCTCGCATATGCGCTTCAAGTTCCACGGCCTCACCCGCGAAGGCTTCGACGCCTGGGTGGCCAAGGTCAAGCAGCAGGGCACCATGCTTAACCGCGACGCCTATCTGAAGCTCGAAAAGCCGAGCGAGAAGGAGCCGGTGCGCTATTATGCCGGCGCCGATGCCGATCTCTACGAGGCCATCCTCAACATGTGCGCCACGCCGGGCAAGATGTGCATGAACGAGATGATGCACATCGACATGACGGGCGGCGGCGGCAAGGAAAGTGCCGAGAATCACGACAAGCTGCAATATGACAATCGCCATGCCGACGAAGGCATCGTGGCGCCTGCCGCCACCGTGCCGGCGACGGGTGCTCCGGCGCGCAGCGAACCGGCCAACACAAGCGATGGCAACAGCATGCAGCACGACATGCCCGGCATGCAGGGCATGGACAGCACGCCCGGTGCGGGCATGCGGCATGACGGCCATTCCATGCCCGGCATGAACAACGGCGCCGATCCGGCGCCGGCGCAGCTCAACAACAACAATTAACCTGGCGCTTTGCGTCGCAAGACATAATGAACGGGTTGTTCCATGTTTTCCAATCCTGACCTCCTGAAGTTCGTCTTCGGCCGGTTGACCCTCGATGCCATCCCCTATCACGAGCCGATCCTGGTCGTGACCTTCATCGGCGTTGTCATCGGCGGTCTCGCCGTGCTCGGCGCCATCACCTATTTCAAGTTCTGGGGCCCGCTCTGGAACGACTGGATCTGCAGCGTCGATCACAAGAAGATCGGCATCATGTATGTGATCCTCGCCGTCATCATGCTGTTGCGCGGCTTCTCCGACGCCATCCTGATGCGCATCCAGCAGGCGATCGCCTTCAACGGCTCCGGAGGCTACCTGCCGCCGCACCATTACGACCAGGTGTTCACCGCCCACGGCGTCATCATGATCTTCTTCGTGGCGATGCCCTTCGTCACCGGCCTGATGAACTTCGTTGTGCCGCTGCAGATCGGCGCGCGCGACGTCTCGTTCCCGTTCCTCAACAATTTCTCCTTCTGGATGACCACCGCCGGCGCGATCATCATCATGCTGTCGCTGTTCATCGGCGAATTCGCCCAGACCGGCTGGCTCGCCTATCCGCCGCTATCGGGCGCCGCCTACAGTCCGGGTGTCGGCGTCGATTATTATATCTGGGGCCTGCAGGTGGCCGGTGTCGGCACGACGCTGTCGGGCATCAACCTGATCGCCACCATCGTCAAGATGCGCGCGCCGGGCATGACCTTCATGAAGATGCCTGTTTTCACCTGGACGGCGCTTTGCACCAACGTGCTGATCGTCGCCTCCTTCCCGATCCTGACTGCAACGCTTGCCCTGTTGTCGCTCGACCGCTATGCCGGCACGAACTTCTTCACCAATGATCTCGGCGGCAACCCGATGATGTACATCAACCTCATCTGGATCTGGGGCCATCCGGAGGTCTACATCCTGGTGCTGCCGGCCTTCGGCATATTCTCCGAAGTCGTCGCCACCTTCTCCGGCAAACGCCTCTTCGGCTACGCCTCGATGGTCTACGCCACCTGCGTGATCATGATCCTGTCCTACATCGTCTGGTTGCACCACTTCTTCACGATGGGATCGGGTGCTTCCGTCAACTCCTTCTTCGGCATCACCACGATGATCATCTCGATCCCGACGGGCGCGAAGATCTTCAACTGGCTGTTCACCATGTATCGCGGCCGCATCCGCTACGAGGTGCCGATGCTGTGGACGGTCGGCTTCATGGTGACCTTCGTCATCGGCGGCATGACCGGCGTAATGCTTGCCGTGCCGCCGGCCGACTTCGTGCTGCACAATTCGCTGTTCCTCATCGCCCATTTCCACAACGTCATCATCGGCGGCGTTCTGTTCGGCATGTTCGCCGGCGTGAACTACTGGTTCCCGAAGGCCTTCGGCTTCAAGCTCGACCCCTTCTGGGGCAAGCTGAGCTTCTGGTTCTGGCAGATCGGCTTCTGGTTCGCCTTCATGCCGCTCTATGTGCTTGGCCTGATGGGCGTCACCCGCCGCATGAGCCAGTTCGAGGATCCGTCGCTGCAGATCTGGTTCATCATCGCCGCCTTCGGCGTCGGTCTGATCGCGTTGGGGATCGCCGCCTTCCTGATCCAGATCGTCGTCAGCTTCATGAAGCGCGATGAACTGCGTGACGATACGGGCGATCCCTGGGACGGCCGCACGCTGGAATGGTCGACCGCCTCGCCGCCGCCGGATTACAACTTCGCCTTCACGCCCGTCGTCCATGACCATGACAGCTGGTACGACATGAAGAACCGTGGTTATGCGCGTCCGCTGGAAGGCTTCCGGCCGATCCATATGCCGAAGAATACCGGCACCGGCGCCATCCTCTCGGGCATCAGCGTCGCGCTGGCCTTCGGCCTGATCTGGTATATGTGGTGGCTGGTCGTCGTCTCCTTCATCGGTCTGCTGGTCGTGGCGATCGGCCATACCTTCAACTACCGACGCGACTTCCACATCCCCGCCGAAGAGGTGACCGAAACGGAAGGCAAGCGCACCGCCCTGCTTGCCGAGCAGGTGTAATGACCATGAGCGATCAGACCATCGACACATCAGAAAAGCCTGAATTCTACCTGACGGAAGATCATCATCCGGAGAACAGCACCAATCTCGGCTTCTGGCTCTACCTGATGAGCGACTGCCTGATTTTTGCGGTGCTGTTTGCCACCCACGGCGTGCTCGGTCGCAATTATGCCGCCGGCCCGTCGCCGGCCGATCTCTTCGATCTGCCGATCGTCGCCCTGAACACCTCGATGCTGCTGCTCTCCTCGATCACCTACGGCTTCGCCATGCTGCAGATGGAGCGCAACGCCAAGGCGGAAACGCTGTTCTGGCTTGCTGTCACCGGTCTGTTCGGCGCGGCCTTCATCGGGCTTGAGCTTTATGAGTTCATCCACCTGATCCACGAAGGCGCCGGGCCGACGCGCAGCGCCTTCCTCTCCTCCTTCTTCACCCTGGTCGGCACGCATGGGCTGCACGTTACCTTCGGGATCATCTGGCTGATCACGCTGATGGTGCAGGTGTCGATGCACGGGCTGGTCGAAGCCAACCGCCGTCGGCTGATGTGCCTTTCGATGTTCTGGCACTTCCTCGACGTCGTCTGGATCGGCGTCTTTTCCTTCGTCTATCTCCTGGGAGTTCTCGGATGAGTTCGCAAGCACCCGCACATGAGGATGCCCACGAGGCCCACCACGGCCACAGCCACGGCCATCAGGCCGGCCACGGCACCTTCCGCAGCTATATGGCGGGCTTCGCCCTCTCCGTCGTCCTGACCGCCATTCCTTTCTGGCTCGTCATGGCAGGCGTGTTCGCCAGCCCGCTGGTGACGGCGGTGCTCGTCATGGCCATCGGCGCCATCCAGATCGTCGTCCATATGGTCTTCTTCCTGCACATGAACCCGCGCAGCGAGGGCGGCTGGACAATGATGGCGCTGATCTTCACCATCATCATCGTCGCCATCGCGCTCTCCGGTTCCCTCTGGGTCATGCATCATCTCAACACAAATATGATGCCGATGAGCCCCGAGATGATGAAGAACATGCCGTGATGTTCACGGAGCGCCGGCGGCAGCGCCGCCGGCATCGGTTCAGCCCATGAGCGTGGCTCCTTCGGACCAACCTGAAAGACGGCCTTCCCAGGCAAAACGGGCAATCTTCTGCGTCTGCCTGGTGCTGCTTGCCGCAGCCCTCGCAGCGCTCGGCACCTGGCAGGTGCAACGCCTCTCTTGGAAGCGCGACCTTATCGCCCGCGTCGATCAGCGTGTGCATGCGGCACCGGTTCCGGCGCCGGGGCAGGCCGATTGGGATAAGGTCAATGCCGCCGAGGACGAGTATCGGCGGGTGAGTGCGACCGGGACATTGGCAAACGATAAGGAGACGCTGGTCTATGCGTCGACCGCGCTCGGCCCGGGTTATTGGGTGATGACGCCGCTGACCCTTTCCGACGGCACTGCCATTCTCGTCAATCGCGGCTTCGTACCGATGGACAGACGCGATCCGGCCACGCGCCGCGCGGGCGAATTGTCAGGCCCGATCGAGATTACCGGTCTGATCAGGATGACCGAACCGAAGGGATCGCTGTTGCAATCCAACGATGCCGCGGCCGACCGCTGGTATTCGCGCGATGTCGCGGCGATCGCTGAAAAGCGCGGCGTCGGCGCGGTCGCGCCCTATTTCATCGATGCCGATGCAACCTCCAATCCGGGCGGTCTGCCCGTCGGCGGCCTGACCGTCATCCATTTCCCCAACAACCATCTCGTCTATGCGATCACCTGGTACGGGCTGGCGACGATGGCGGTCGCCTTGCTGGTATTTATCCTTCGCGGCGAGATCGGAAGAGGCCGCCGCCAATAGTCAGAGCTCCGGCACGCGGTTGCGCCGGGCGCTTGCGCGCAACCGGATTAACACCGTGTAAAGCGATGTCCGATACTGCTTACCGGAACAGAATATTTAGAAGCTGCCCATGAACCGGCCGGATTACATTCCCAGTCTCGATGGCCTGCGCGGTATCGCCGCGCTGCTGGTCGTTCTGGCGCATGTCGGACTTATCTTTCCAACTGCATCCGCGCATTTGACCACCATGGGCAGCGAAGCGGTCGGCCTGTTTTTTGCCCTCAGCGGCTTTCTGATGGCCCATCTCTACGGTTCGCGCCCGGTGACCAAGGAAAACGTCCTGGATTTTCTGGTCAGCCGCTTTGCCCGCATCTATCCGGTTTATCTGGCTGCCGTTCTGCTTGTGGCGATACTGTCCGGCATGCAGAATCTAGACTTCGTCCAACCGATCACCGGCGGCATCGACTTTATCCGCCATGTCCTTCTTCTGGGCTCGAGTGGCGTTTTCTGGTCAATTCCACCCGAAATTCAATTCTATCTGCTCTTCCCGATCCTGTGGCTTTGCTTGGCCCGCCCGCAGCGCTACCGCGGGATGATCGTCGGCTTCACGGTGGTCGTCGTCGTCGATGGTCTGCTCGACTTGCCGGGGCCGGGAATCATGCTCCTTTCCAAGCTCCCCTATTTTCTTTTCGGCGCCCTTACCGGGAAGATGCATTCCTACGGGGATAATTGGACGCCATCCGCCCTCACCGGAATTTTCACGCTCTTTCTTCTGGCGGCGTTCTTCACGTACAGGCATCTCGTACTTGGTTTTTCCCCCGAATTCTGGAGCCTGCAAAGCGCCTTCGCCGCAGCCGTCATTGTCGCGCTCGTTGCTCGACAACCTCCCATCGCAGTCCATGTCCTGGCAGCTGCACCTATGCGGTTTCTAGGCACGATCAGCTTCTCACTCTATCTTTTCCACGTGCCGATAATGTTCCTCGTGCATCGGAGTTTTGAATCTCTGATGCCGGAAGCGTCGCTGATCGCGGTCGCGCTTGTCATCGCCGTGGGAGGAGCATGGTTCCTGCACGAGACGATAGAAGTCCCAGGCCGACGCCTGCTCGTCGGCCTATGGCAGCATCATCGGTGGCGCGTCACCGGACGCGACATTCCGGCTGAGCGGATCGAACAGGCGATCCTCGACCTGCAAGAGACCGAGAAGCGCCTGCTGAGCAGCGCGCCGGCAGACACAGCGGTTGAACTCCAGGAGGGAGCCGACCACGACGGGGATAGAGGCGACCAGAAGCGTCGCGCATAGCACAGCCGCTCTAGCTTTTTTCGCTTTTCGCAACTCCCGGACGGAAAACCGCTTCACACTTTTCTGGAACTGCTAAGAAGCGACCCGGCTGATCGCGTCGGCGAGCTGCGCCTGCGAGAAGGGCTTGCCGAGGCGGGGCAGATTTGCAATGCGCGTGCCTTCCGGGAGCTCGGCGTAACCCGTTGCGAGAATGATCGGCATCTCCGGCCATTCCTCGCGGATCACCTCGGCAAGCTCCGCACCCGTCATACGCGGCATGGCGTGGTCGCAAATCACCAGATCGACCGGCTGCTTGCGCATGATTTCAAGCGCCTCGGGACCTGCCATCGCCTCGAACACGGTGTGACCGAGATCCTCCAGCATCAGCGTCGTATTCATCAGGACCAGACCATCGTCATCGACGGCGACGATGCGCAGCCCGCGTGGCGTATTTTCCGCACGTTGCGCCGGGTCGGCGGTGACCTCGGCCGCTTGCTCGAGCGTGACGACCGGGAACCACAATTCAGCTGTCGTGCCTTCGCCGAGGCGGCTCTTCAGCATCAGGCGGCCTCCGGACTGGGAGGCAAGACCCTGCACCATGGAAAGGCCGAGACCGGTGCCCTTGCCAACACCCTTCGTGGTGAAGAACGGCGTAATTGCCTGCTCCATCGTCTTTGCATCCATGCCCTCGCCATCATCGATCACCGCGATGCGGACATAGCGGCCGGACGGCAGCGGCCCCTTGCCCGGCGGCACTGATTCCTCGGCCGCGCGAAGCAATATCCGCCCGCCGGACGGCATGGCGTCGCGGGCGTTGACGACGAGATTGAGGATTGCCATCTCCAGCTGGTTCGGATCGGTAAGGATGGTCGGCAGCCGGATAGGGAAGGAGGTCTCGATCCTGGTGAGGGGGCCGAGCGAACGGCTCAGCATATCCATCATGCCGCGCACCAGGCCGGAGACGTCGATCGGCTCCATATGCAGTTCCTGCCGGCGGGAAAAGGCCAGCATGCGTTGCGTCAACGCCGCGCCGCGCTGGGCACCCTGCATGGCATTGTCGACAAGCGATGTCAGCGACAGATCCTGCGGCATGCGTTTCTTCAGGATTTCGAGACTGCCGAGCACGGCCATCAGCAGATTGTTGAAATCATGGGCGATACCGCCGGTCAATTGGCCGATCGCCTCCATCTTCTGCGACTGGAACAGCTCTTCGCGTGCCTGCTCCAGCGCCCGTTGAGTCTCCATCTTCTCGGTGATATCGCGGGTGATCTTTGCGAAACCAAGAACCTGGCCGTCATCGTCGCGGATGGCGTCGATGACGATACTCGCCCAGAAACGAGTGCCATCCTTGCGCACGCGCCAGCCTTCCCTCTCGAACCGCCCTTCGGCGCGGGCGATGCCCAGCGCGGTCTGCGGCACGCCGGCGGCGCGGTCCTCTGGGGTATAGAAGGTCGAGAAATGCCGGCCGATGATTTCATCAGGCCGGTAACCCTTGATCCGCTCGGCGCCGAAATTCCAGCTACTGACATTACCGTCGGGATCGAGCATGTAAATCGCATAGTCGGAGACGCCCTGGACCAGCCGGCGGAACTGTTCCTCGCTCTGGCGGATTGCGTTTTCAGCGGCCCGGCGTTCCGTCAAATCACGCGTGATCTTGGCAAAACCGATAAGTTCGCCGGAGGGACGGCGGATCGGATCGATGATCACATGCGCCCAGAAGCGGCTGCCGTCCTTGCGCTGGCGCCAGCCCTCCCCTTCGAACCGGCCTTGCTCCCTCGCGGTGGTGAGCGCGCGCTCCGGAATGCCCGCGGCGCGGTCCTCTTCCGAATAGAAACGGGAAAAATGCTCGCCGAGAATTTCGGAAGGCTTGTAACCTTTAAAACGCTGAGCCCCGGTATTCCAGCTGGTGATGATGCCTTCGGGGCTGAGCATGTAGATGGCGTAGTCGGTGATGGCATCGACCAAAAGGCGAAAGCGTCCCTCGTCGTTAAGAGACGGGTCTTGTCGATTCAGCGCTTCCATCAGCCCCTCTTGATCACCAGCGCTGTATAACGCGGCGGCGGCCGGATGGTTCCGAAGCGGCTTCAATTTTCAGACCGCCCTGACCTGTGGATAGAACCGTTCACCGACCCGCTCGGCAGCGGCATAGGCCTGCGAGACGATTTCCGGCACGAGATCGATATCGGGCAAGCTGCCAAGGCCGAGCGGGCCGATGGCAAACAGCCCGGCGATTGCCGAGCCGTCCTCGAAAAAAGGCTCGCCGCGCGCGTTCACCGCCAGCCCGAGCGAGAGCTCGTCCGGCATGGCAAGGCCGGCGGAAAACAGGCTCTGGATCAGCGGCGCCGAAAGATCCGGCGCCTGACAGCGGCAATCAATGATGCGCTCGGCATGGATGATCTCCTCGGCGGAGGAACCGGCCGGCGTGAAAAATAGGCCGCTCAGGCCTCGGCGGCCGGCCCGCCCGCGGCGCAGCACCGTGCGGCCTTCGGCAAGCTCGCGTTCCAGGCGCAAGTGCATCGCCTCCGGCAGGCGGTTGCGATGGCTGTCGTAGATTGCCCGCAAATGCCGGTTGAACTGGTGCTTGTCGCGGGCCGGCAACGATCGCCAAAGCGAGCGGGCATGTTTCCTTAGGCCGTTCATCACAGATTGCCAGCTACGACCCTCTTCTTCAGCCTCGCGGCAGGCCTGGCGGATGAAGCGGACGATGTCGGGAAGGCTCTCGGGCAGCGCTTCGGCCGGAAACACCGGATCGGCTGAATTCGGCGTATGGCTCTGAGGCAGGAAGCCGCGCCGGGAAATGATCGTCACCTGGCCGGCATAACCGGAATCGCGCAGCTGCAGCAGCTGGTCGACGACGCGGATGCCGCTGCCGAGCAGCACTGCATGCGGCCGTGCCACGAGGCGCTGGGCCCTGACCGGCGAAGCCTGCCGCTCCCCGGCATCGGGATCGTTCAGTCCGTAGCCGGTTGCAAGGATCACCGTATCGAATAGCGGATTGGCAGGATTGGCGCTCTCGAGCAGGAAGCGGTTGCCATGGCTCCTGCGGATTGCCACGACCGGATCGTTGCAGACTTGGACGGTAATGTCCCTGCGCGCGGCAAGCGCTTCCGAGAAACGCTGATAGACGTAATCGCTGAAGATTTCCTTCGGCACGAAGATCTGCCGGAAACCGGGGATGGCGGCCGGCACCGCGGCGCGGAAGGCGGCATTGCTGCAGAGCCAGTCGTTGAAATCGTCATTGTCGCCGACTGACACCGAGAGATCGCGCACGCGGGTGTTGAGGATCGTCGAGGCCCGCGCTGACGCCAGCGCCTGCCCGCCGCTGACCGACGAATTCGGATCGAACAGCTGCAAATGGAAAGGCGCGCGCAGCGTTTTCATCAAGGCGATGGCCGCCATCATGCCGGAAAAGCCGCGGCCGACGATCGCGATACGCGGCACGGCCGATATCTGTGCCGCCGCATTGGCTCTGGCGGAAAAAAGTCCCTGAACCGTCATCGCAACTCCTTTGCGGCTTCATCCGCACCGTGTGTCGATCGAGGTTTCAACGCATAAAAGCGGATCATGCGTTGATGAGGTTCATGCGGCCATTTACGAACATCTGCCGCAGCATCGAGGTCCGAGCCGGAGGCCTCGACAGTGCCCGAGCGGAGTAATCACGCTCGGTCTATAGTCTATTAAACTAGTCGTGTATCAAAGCGCTAAATCTCACGCATGGCAAGAGCTTTCTTGCCGTGGCGATTCAAGCCATTGAAAGATAACGGGATTTAGAAGAATCGAGGCGTTTTTTCGGCTTCAGCCGCCCTCGCCCGGATATTGCTTAGCCTTTAGAAGGCCCGCCAGATGTGCCGTATTGCGGGCCAGCATATCGACGGCTTTGGTCACTACTTTCGGGACCTTGTCGAGATCGACGAAATTGGTGGAGCCCATCGCTTCGCCGACCCAGTAGGCGACGGCATTGGCCGGTATGGTGAAGCCGACGTCGTTCAGCGCCTGGTAGATCTCGGCCGACACATGATGGGCGCCGTCCTCGTTGCCGACGACGGCGACGGCCGCGACCCTGCCGTAAGAGGCCATGCGGCCCTGATCGTCGGTCTCGTCGAGGAAGGCGTCCATGCGTTCCAGCGCCCGTTTGCAGATGCTGGAAGGCTGGCCGAGCCAGATCGGCGTCGCCATGATCAGGATATCGGCGGCGAGCACCCTGGCGCGAATATCAGGCCAGTCATCGCCTTTGCCCTCATCCGATGTGACGCCAGGCTTGACGTTGAAATCGGCAAGCCGCAGCACCTCCGTCTTGACGTCATAGGCCCACAGCGCCTTGTCGATGAGGCCGATCATCCGGTCGGTCGAAGACGGCTCCTTGGCATCGCTGGATTTCAAAGTTGCATTGAGAGCGAGGGCTTTCAGCGGCATGATCTCTCTCCGGAAATGATTGCCTGACGGGGTTGTCTGCCGCAACCCACCCGCGCGCCGATTGTTCCCTTCGGGATGCGAGGGGACCTCACGTAAAAATAACCAGTTGGTGAATTCTTTACTTGAACCCCCAAATGGAATCGGCAAAAGTGAAGGTGCTATCAATCCTTTCATGGATTTGCCGTCTTTTCGGGCCAGCGTCCGATCACACATCTATTGGAAAAAATACCGTGAGCAGCGATGCGTTAATACGCGCGACGAAGCCTTCGGCTTCGATGGCGCTTGCAACTGCGGCAGGCTGGGGCCGAGGCCTCTTCACATTGGTGCGCATCACCATGATGGCCTTCCGTCACCCCTGGCAATCGGGCTTTGCGATCGGCGCCACGCTTGTTGCCTCCACCTTCCAGCTGATGATCCCCCGCCTTCTCGGCCAGGCGGTCGACCACACGCAGATGGCGATGAGCGGCGGCGCGGCCGGCCAGGTGGCGCAGGACGCGCTTTTGACCACGGCGCTGCTCCTGCTCGGCGCCAGCGTGCTGCGCGGCCTCTTCACCATGATCCAGAACTATTACAGCGAGGCCGTCGGCCATCACATCGGCTACGAATTGCGGCTGGCCTGTTACGAAAAGATCCAGCGGCTATCCTTCAGCTTCCACGACACCGTGCATTCCGGCGACCTGATCACCATCGGCCTGCTCGATCTCGAAGGTGTGCGCATGTATTTTTCCACGGCGCTCGTCCGGATGATCCTGCTGTCGATCCTGATCGGCATCGGCGCCTATATGCTGCTGTCGACCGATATAGTGCTCGGCCTGCTGGCGCTCTCCTTCGTGCCCTTTGTCGGCTGGCGCTCCTCGGTGACGCAGCTCAGGCTGCGCGCCACCTGGCTCGACCTGCAGGAGCGGTTGTCGGTGCTGACCCGCATCATGGAAGAAAACCTCGGCGGCATCCGCGTCGTGCGAGCCTTTGCCGCGCAGGACCACGAAATGTCGAAATTCGAGGCGGCGTCGAAAAACGCGCTGGCGCTCGCCCATCAGCGCGTCGGCATCCGTGTAACCAATACCAGCGCCATGACCTTTTCCTTTTTCGCGGCGATGGGCCTGGTGCTCTTCGTCGGCGGCGGCAAGGTGATGTCGGGCGAGATCACCGTCGGCACGCTTGCCTCCTTTCTGACCTTCATGACCATTTTGCAGATGCCGGTGCGTCAGCTCGGCCTGATGGTCAATGCTTTCGCCCGCGCTTCCACCTGCGGCACACGCCTCTTCAACCTGCTCGACCTCGACATCGCGATCAAGGATGCGCCGGATGCCAGGGATTTGGCGGTGACCGACGGCGTGCTGCGCTTCGAGAATGTCAGCTTCGCCTATCCCGGTTCGGAAAAGCGCACCGTGCTCCACGATGTCTCCTTCGAAGCCAGGCGCGGCCAGACGATCGGCATCGTCGGGCCTCCGGGCAGCGGCAAGTCGACCATCGCCCATCTGATCCCGCGCTTCTACGACGTTAGCGGCGGCAAGATCACCATTGACGGCCAGGATATCCGCAAGGCGAAGCTGCAATCGCTGCGCCGGGCGGTTGCCGTCGTCCAGCAGGATTCCTTCCTCTTCACCACGACGATCGAAAACAATATCGCCTATGGCGACCCCTGGGCGAAGGAAGGCCGCATCGAACGCGCCAGCGAAAGCGCCCAGTTGCACAATTACGTGCTCGGCCTGCCCATCGGCTACGACACCGTCGTCGGCGAGCGCGGCGTTTCGCTGTCCGGCGGCCAGAGGCAGCGTCTTTCGATCGCCCGCGCGCTGATGCTGAAGCCGGCGGTAATGGTGTTCGACGATTCGACGGCGGCGATCGACGCGGCCACCGAACAGCGCATCCGCAGCGCCATGCGCCGCTATGCCGCCGACCGGGTGACGATCATCGTCGCCCATCGCCTGAGCTCGCTGATGCATGCCGATCAGATCCTGTTCGTCGAAGACGGCCGGATCGTCGAACGCGGAACGCATGCGGCGCTGCTGGCGCTTGGCGGACGCTACAAGGCGCTCTACGACCTGCAGGTGCGGCCGGGCGATGAGGTGTTGAGCGCGTGACTCCCCTCTTCTCCCCATCGGGGAAAAGTGCCGAGCAAAGCGAGGCGATGAGGGGCGAGGAGCGATAGCGACGAGTGCGCCGAGCGGAAGCGAAGGGCAAATAAGGGCGCGCGCCGTGCGGCCCCCTCATCCGCCCTCCGGGCACCTTCTCCCCGCTGGGGAGAAGAGGAAAAGCAATGAGATGCAGGCCACCGACGTCATGGCCGCAGGAGGAATGAGATGGCCGAGGAACTGGAAACCGAGCGTCCCGACGTTCGCGAGGATGGACGTCGCCCGCCGCGGGCAGTCGTCGGTTCGCATCGCGTCGAGGAGGAGATGTTCGGCAAGGCCTTCGACGGCAATATCGTCAGGCGCATCTGGGCTTTTGTTCACCCCTATCGCCGCCAGGTCGCCTGGTCGGTCGTCGCCGTCCTGACCTTCACGATGATGCAGTTGCTGATCCCGCTGATCATCCGTTACGCCATCGATCACGGCATGTCGCCGGGCGGCAGCCCTTCGGCGCTGATCTGGTCGATCGCCGCCTTCGCCGTCGCCATATCAATCAATTATGCGGCAAGCTACGCGCAGGAAACGCTGGTCGGCGGCGTCGCGGAAGACGTGCTCTTCGATATACGCAGGGCGATGTTTTCGCATCTCCAGCGCGTCTCGCTGTCCTTCATGGACAAGACCGAGGTGGGCCGGCTGATGTCGCGCCTGCAGGGCGACGTCAACTCGATGCAGGAATTCCTCGAAACCTCGGTTCTCTCGGTCGGCGACATCGTGCTGCTCTTCGGCATCGTCTTCGTGATGCTCTATCTCGATTTCAAGCTGGGGCTGCTGACGCTCTCGGTGCTGCCGGTGCTGTTCATCGTCCGGCTGTTCTGGCTGCCGCTCGCCCGCAAGTCCTTTATGGCCGCGCACGAGACCAATTCGGTGGCCAATGGCGCGCTTGCCGAAGCCATCCACGGAGTGCGCGCCGTCCAGAGCATGGACCGGCAGGGCGTCAACTTCACGCTTTACGACGACAAGGCGCATGCGAACCTCAGGACGCATCTGACGGCGGCGCGTTATGCCCAGGTGATGGTGCCGATCGTCGACAGCCTGACCGGCGTGGCGATGGCGCTCGTCATCGTCGTCGGCGGCGCCCGCGTTCTCAACCAAGCGCTCGATGTCGGCGTGCTTGTCGCCTTCCTGTTCTATATCCAGCGCTTCTTCGACCCGATCCGTTCGCTGACCCTGCAATATTCGGTGATGCAGCGCGCCATGGCCTCCGGCCAGCGGCTGACCGAGGTGCTCGATGTGCCCGTCGATATCAAGGACGCGCCCGGCGCAAAGACCCTGTCGCGTGACATGGACGGCTCGGTGGAATTCAAGGATGTCGTCTTCGGCTACAATCCGAAACATCCGGTGCTGAAACATGTGAGCTTCAAGGTCAATCCCGGCGAGACGGTGGCGCTGGTCGGGCCGACGGGGTCGGGCAAATCGAGCTGCATGTCGCTGATCCACCGCTTCTACGACGTGCAGCAGGGCCAGGTGCTGGTCGGCGGCCACGATGTGCGTGATCTGACCCAGGATTCGCTTGGTGCGCAGATCGCCATGGTGCTGCAGGAACCCTTTCTGTTCACCGGCACCGTCTTCGAAAACATCCGCTACCACAAGCTTGAGGCGACGCGCGAACAGGTGATTGAGGCGGCCAAGGCGGTCGGCGCCCATGAATTCATCATGCGCCTGCCCGATGGTTACGACAGCGTTCTCGGCGAACGCGGCGGCAATCTTTCGCTCGGCCAGCGCCAGCTTTTGAGTTTTGCCCGCGCGCTGGTGGCGGATGCCAAGATCCTGGTGCTCGACGAGGCAACGGCCAATATCGACAGCTATACCGAGATGCTGATCCAGAAGGCGCTGGTGAAGCTGCTCGAAAACCGCACCGGCCTCGTCATCGCCCATCGCCTGGCGACGATCCGCGAGGCCGACCGCATCATCGTGCTGCAGAACGGCGAAATCATCGAGAGCGGCGACCATCGCCAGCTGATGAAAAACAACAAGCTATACTCCAGGCTCTACAACCTCAATTACGCCTCTTTCGACGATATTCCCGAAGATGTCTTGGAGGAGACGACGGCGACGCAATCGGCAACCTGACGTGCGTTACCGACTGTCGCAAAGTTTGAACGAACAAACGCCTTGCTGCCGCATTTTCCTTTTATCCGGGGCGAGTGCCCACTGAGGAGAGCGTTATGAAGAGAATTATTAGCAGCCTGTTGATCGCGACGGCCCTTGTTGGATCGGCTATTCAGCCCGCTGCCGCGCGTGACCACCACCATCACGATAATACCGGCCGCATCATCGCCGGCGGCGTCGCCGCAGGAGTGGTCGGCGGCCTGATCGGCGGCGCAATCGCGAATGGTGGCCCTCGCTACGTCGATGAAGGCCCACGTTACGTAGAGAGCCCCCGCTATGTCGAGCCCCAGCCGAGGTGCTGGTATGAAGACCGCGATGTTCGCAACCGCTATGATGGCGGCTACCACGCCGAAACCGTGCGGGTCTGCGAGTAGATCTGAAGTCTGAAGCGGTGTTGAACTCGTCATCACCGCTCGACCCTCAGCCGGGGCTGCCTTCCACAGCCTCGGCTTTTCTCTGCAAAAATTCCGCCCGCCGCACCGCCTGTCATGCAACTGTCAGAGACGAGCAATAGCTGAGAGCCAATGAATGATGGTCCCGCGAACGACGGCAAAGTGCCAAAAAAAGAGCGCATGCGTTTTGTCAGCGCCGAGCAGGTAGCGCAACGGGCGGGCGTTTCGCGCTCCGCCGTGTCGCGTACCTTCACGCCGGGCGCAAGCGTTGCGCCGGCAACGCGGGAAAAGGTGCTGCGGGCGGCGGAAGAGCTCGGCTATCACGTCAATGATCTGGCGCGCGGCGTACTTGCCAATCAGAGCCGCCTGGTCGGCATCGTCGCGACGCGGCCGGAAGTCGGTTTTCGCGCGCATCTGGCCGCAGCCCTTGCTAAATCGCTGATCCGCCGCGGCAGCATTCCGATCCTCGTCAACACCGGCCAGACGGAAGAGGAGCTGCTTGCCGCCCAGAAGATGCTGATCGGTCACCGCGCTGAGGCGATCATCATCCTCTCCGGCTCGCCGCCGGCAAGTTTCCTCGAACTCGCCCAGCGAAACGGCCAGCCGCTCGTCGTCATCGGCCGGTCGGAGCCCGACGCCGACCATGTACGCGCCGGCAACACCGAAGCCTCACGGAAGGCTGCGACCGCCTTTTACGACAGTGGCCGGAGGCGGCTGGCGGTCATTGGCTCCAACTCCGGAACGCCTGCCATCGTCGAGCGTGAAAACGCCTTCCTGGCGACGGCAGAGACGCTTGGCGCATCCGTCACCGTCGCCCCCGGCGGCGATTCTGATTATGACGGCGGCGTCACCGCCGGGCGGGCGTTGTTTTCGCAGACAATCAAGCCCGACGCCGTCTTCTGCGCCAACGACCAGATCGCCTTCGGGTTGATGGATGTGGTGCGCCTGGAAGCAGGATTGCGCATTCCCGAGGAAGTCGCCGTCACCGGTTTCGACGACGTACCAGAATCCGCCTGGCTGAGCTATCAGCTGACCACCTTCCGCCAGGACCCGCTGATCATGGCGCAACGCGCCGTCGCGCTGATGGAGCGGCGGCTGGAAAATCCGGACTCGCCGCCGGCTTACGAGCGCGTCATTCCCGAACTGGTCATCCGCCGAAGCTTCCAACCGTAAGCTCTTCCCTCATGGCTTTTCGCAGAGGTCATCCTGTGGCAAGAAGGGTCATGACACTAGAGCAGGATGCCGAAAAGTGTGAGCGGTTTTCGGGCGACATCATGCTCTAATTCTTTAAATGTAGACAGGATTCAGATTTTAGGCCAACCGGGCCTAAAATCATCCCGTTCTAGGCGCTGCATGGGAGGAAGATCGCCAGAGATGAAGGGAATCCGCCAGCTCGCCGAGCATCTCGATATTTCGATCGGTACCGTGTCGCGTGCGCTGAACGGCAAGCCCGACGTCAATGACGAAACGCGCCGGCGCGTGCTCGCTGCTGCCGAAGAACTCGGTTATGTCGCCAACCAGTCGGGCCGCAGCCTTCGCCAGGGCATGACCAACGTCATCGGGCTGATGCTCGAGGTCAGCCGCGAGACGGTCGAAAACAGCGACGACTTCTTCCTCGGCGTCACCGACGGGCTGCAGAGCGTCTTTTCCCGCCACAAGCTCGATCTGGTCATGCTGCCCTGCCCCGATGACGAGGATCCGCACGAATATCTGAAGCGCATGGTGGCGCGCCGGCTCGTCGACGCAATGATCATCTCGGCGACGCGGCGCACCGACCGGCGCATCGAGCTCCTGGAAAAGGCCCGCATTCCCTTCGTGGCGCTCGGCCGCAGCGCGTCCGGCGGCAGCTATACCTGGATGGATCTCGATTTCGAGGGTGTGGCGGCCCGCGGCGTCGACCGGCTAGTCGCAAAAGGCCATCGACGGATCGCGGTGGCAGCCCCCTCCTCCGACATCAACCTCGGCTACATCTTCCTCGACAGTTATCGTCAGGCGCTGAAACGCCACGGTATCGCCTTCGACCCCGCCCTCGTCATCCGCGTCAAGTCGAGCGAACAGGGCGGCTATCAGGCAGGCCACGAACTGCTGATGATCGAAGATCGGCCGACGGCGATCATTCTGATCCACGAGCTGATGGCGATCGGGCTTTACCGCCGGCTTGCCGAGGCCGGCATCGTGCCCGGCCGCGACCTTGCCGTCGTCGGTTTCCGCGAGGAGCCGCGCACGCATTTCCTGCAGCCGTCGCTGACCTCCTTCCGCATGTCGCTGCGCGATCTCGGCGCCCAGCTCGGCGAAACGCTGCTCGCCAGCATGCCGGCCTATGCCGAGCACTATCCGCAGGGCGCCCGCAACCGGATCTGGCCGCTGGAACTCGTTCCCGGGGAAAGCGATGCTTTCACGCATTCGCGCTGACGCCCCTCAGACCCGGCTCGGCGCCGCCGGAGGCTCCCGGCTGGACAGCTGACGCGTGACGAAGAAGACCAGGAGGGCGCCGGCGGCAAGGCAGGCGGCCAGGAAGAACATCGGCGCGATCGTGCTGCCGCTCTGATCCTTGATCCAGGGCACGACGTTCTGGGCGACGAAACCGCCGAGATTGCCGACCGAATTGATGGCGGCAAGGCCAGCGGCGGCCCCCGCACCTTTCAGGAAGCGCGAGGGCAGGCTCCAGAACACCGGCTGCGGCGCGAAGATCCCGGCGGCGGCCACGCAGAGGAAGGCGAACTGCAGGGCGTGGTTCGGGATCAGCGCCGAGAGCAGCAGGCAGGCGGCGCCGATGAAGGCGGGAATGACGATATAGGGCGTCTTCGATTGCGCCTTGTCGGCCATGGCCGGCACGGCATAGAGCGCCACCGCCACCAGCAGCCAGGGAATGATGTTGAGGAAACCGTTGACCGTGTTGCTGACACCAAAGGCCTTGACGATAGTCGGCAGCCAATAGCTCAACCCGTAGGCCGACAGCGGAAAGGCGATATAGCAAAGCGCCATCAGCAGGACGCGCGGGTCGATCAGCGCCTTGAAGCCGTTTCCGGCATGTTCGCCCATGCCGGCATTTTCCGCGGCGAGCCGGCGTTCGAGCCAGTCCTTTTCCTCACCGGTCAGGAAGCTCGCATTTTCCGGCCGGCCGGGAAGATAGAAGAAGGTGACGATGCCGGCGATGATAGCGGGAATACCGGTCGCCAGGAAGACCCACTCCCAGCCGGCAAAGCCGTAGAGACCGTCGAGATCGAGCAGCACGCCGCCGAGCGGCGCGCCGACGGCATTGGCGATGGCGCTGAAGATCATGAACAACCCGACCATCCTGCCGCGATACACCGAAGGAAACCACAGCGTCAGCAGATAGAGCACGCCCGGAAAGAAGCCGGCTTCGCACACACCGAGCAGGAAGCGCAGGATATAAAACATCGTCGCGTTCTGCGTGAAGGCGAGCGCCACGGTGACGATGCCCCAGGAGACCAGGATGCGGGCGAACCAGACGCGAGCGCCGAGCCGGTCGAGGAAGAGGTTGCTCGGCACCTCGAAAAGAAAATAACCGATGAAGAACAGAGAAGCGCCGAGGCCGTAGGCATATTCGCTCATGCCCAGCGCATCGACCATCTGCAGCTTGGCGAAGCTGACATTCTGCCGGTCGATATAGGCGATGAGATAAAGGATGCCGAGAAACGGCATCAGCTTCCAGGTGATTTTCGAGATCAGCCGCTTCTCATCGACCATTGCGTATTCTCCGGAATGACATTGCTACGTCGGAACGTAGATAGCGCCGCCCGTCAATATTCAATTGCGCGAGGTATTTTCTCCGATGCCGCAACCCTGATTGGTGGCCGCACCCGAAACCCGGATGCGGCCTGTCCTGATCATTCGGCGGCGGCAACCGCGGCACGGCGGCCGATCGTTGCCTGGGTCAGCACGAAGGCTGCGAAGGCGCAGACGGCGATGCCGGCGGCCATCGGAACGGCGGTGCCGTCGAAGAACAGGCTCGATATCACCATGGCAACGGCGGAGATGACGAAATGCAGCGTGCCCATCAGCGACGAGGCAGTGCCGGCGATGGCCCCGTGATCCTCGAGGGCGAGCACGGCGCTCGTCGGAATGACGAGGCCGAGAAAGCCGTAGCCGATGAACAGGAAGCTCGCCATGACTGGCAGCTGGTTGAAGCCCGCCGCCATCACCACGGCCATGACGACCATGGCAAGCGCGAAGGCGCTGACCGCGATCCGCATGACGCGCACCAGGCCGAAACGCTCGCCGAGCCAGCCGGTCGCCTGCGACACCGCAAAGAAGGAGACGGCGTTGATCGAGAAGGCGAAGCTGTATTGCGTCGGCGTCAGCCCGTAGTGCTGGATCAGCACGAAGGGCGAGTTGGCGAGATAGACGAGGAAGCTCGAAATGCCGAGGCCACCGATGAAGGTCAGCGTCAGAAAATTGCGATCGGAAAGCAGCAGCCGGTAGGCCGTCATGGCGCTCTTGAGGCCACTGCCGCTGCGCTCCTTGGCCGACCGGGTTTCCTCAAGCTGGGTGGCGAGCAAGACAAGGCCGATGAAGGCGGCAATCGTCACCGCCCAGAACACGCCGCGCCAGCCGTAGAATTCGATGACGGCACTGCCGGTCAGCGGCGCCAGGATCGGCGAAATCGAAAAGACCAGCATCAACAGCGACATCAGCCGCGCGGCCTGCACGCCGGTATGCATGTCGCGGACGATGGCGCGGGGGATGACCATGCCGGCAGCGCCGCCGATGCCCTGGACGAAGCGGAAGGCGATCAGCGTTTCGATGTCGGTCGAGAGCGCGCAGCCGATCGAGGCCACGGCGAAGACGCCGATGCCGAGATAGAGCGGCAGCTTGCGGCCCCACATATCCGACAGCGGCCCGTAGACGAGCTGAGCAAGCGCAAAGGAGATGAAGAAAGCGAGAAGTGTCAGCTGGGTGACGTTGTTATCGGCATGCAGGTCCTGGCCGATGGAGGGCAGCGCGGGAAGATACATGTCGATGGCGAAAGGCCCGATGGCCGAGAGAAGGCCGAGAATGAGGGCCATGCGAAAGAAGGAAGCCGTCATAAGGGTGATCTTTCGTAAAGCGCGGCGAAGGCGCCGGACCGTCGCTCCGCCGCAGTGCTCTTAAGGGGTTCAATGATGATCGTTCTCGCGAAGACGGAGGCGGTAGCTCATATCTTCTGTTGAAACAGACGCGTCAATAAATTTGGACACGGATGTAAAATTAGACGCCATTGTCTAAAACGTCAAGACGCCTTATCTTCTTTGTCATGAAAGATCGCATGACACCGGCAATCCGGATGGGTGGGCATACGCAGCGCGGGCAATGCGCCAAGCGCATGTCGATCCTCGATGCCGCCGCCGACGTCTTCTGCCGCCAGGGTTTTGCCGGCGCCAGCATTGACGAGATCGCCGCCGTCGCCTGCGTCTCCCGCCAGACGATCTACAATCACTACCGTGAAAAAGAGACGCTGTTCGTCGCCGTCGTCGAGGACGTCATGACCCGCGCCAACGCCATGCTATTCTCCGTGCTGTCGAGCTTCCCTGAAAAGGCCGACAATCTGGAGGACGGGCTCACCGCCTTTGCCGTACGCCTCAACAAGAACTGCATCTGCAATCACGACGGAAAATTCCTGCGCAAGCTGGTGCAGACGGAAGGTGAGCGCTATCCGCACCTGTTCGAAAGCTGGCGCCAGCAGGGCCCAGGCAAGCTGACCACTGCCCTCTCCGCGCTTCTCGCACGGCTCGCTCATAAGGGCGCGCTCGTCATCGACGATTTCGACGTCGCCGCCCGGCAGTTCGTGGCGCTCGGCAATGCCGACCTGCAGATGATGACGCTTTTCGGCGAAACACCCAGCGATGAAGAACTGGAAGGGGCGGCACGCAATGCCGTCCGTACGTTTCTCAAGGCCTATGGCAGGCCCGCGGATGTTGCCGGCCGGCCGCCGGAGCTTGCAGCCATAGCCGGCTGACCGGGTCTCGGTCAGCCTCCTGATCAGGCAAAGACCGTCATTTGCGAGGGCACGACCGCGAACATGCCGACGCGGCGTGCGGCAAGATAATTCACCAGCTGCTGAACGACAGAAGGCATGACCGGCTTCTGCACAACGCCGACCGCGCCTTTGACGCCATCGGCGATAACTTCCGGATTGCCGGTCATGAAGACCACTGCAATGCCGTGCTCTTGCGCCAGCCGCCGGCCGATCTCCGGCCCGGTCGGGCCGTCGGCGAGATTGACGTCGACGAAGGCGATATCGGCAAGCGGCGCCAGCCGCAGCGCCTGCTCGCGATCGCTCGCAAGTCCCGCCACCTGCATCCCCATGCCTTCGACGGTCGCCCCGAGATCCAGGGCGATCAGGAATTCATCTTCGACGATCAATACTCTCTGCTTCATGAGATCATCTCGTTGCCAGTGCCGCACGACATTGGTGGCCATGATACGTCCCCTTGTTACGCCCATACTTCTAAAGAGGGATCCGCTGCGGGAGCCTATCCCGCGCGAAACTCACGGTGGTAACGGGCAATTCCACAATATGTTCCGCGGCGGAACGTGATTCGTTGGAATTAAAGTATTGTTAACGTTGATAAATTCTTAAATTGGCTGGGGAAAAACTGAATCGTGCTCAATCTCACGCCAGCCGGCTCGATGGGAGCGTGACAAGGACGATATAATTATTTCTCCCATGTGGGGTCAGAATCTGAAGCGCATTGCCGGGTGGATACCAATTCTTTGGTAGTCTTAAGCCCTCGGGGCGTATTTCGAACCTCCAGTCTCCTGCGGAGAAGGGGTCATGTTGTTTCGAAGAATGCGCGCTGTGGTGTTCTAATACACGTAATTGCATGGCCGCCGAGCAAGTTTTTCGGCGCATGTCGGTCCGCCTCCCTCAACGCCAGTCCGCACATGCACTTCCCGTTCCGGTTTTCCTTCTTGTGGCCATCCTTTCGTTCGTTCCTCTTGTTGGCTTTGCGCAGGACGCCGCCGACGTTTTTGGATTGACAACCGAACGGACGACGGTGATCCGTCTGCCCGACGAGTCGCCCACACCAAGTCTCTTCTTGAAGTCGTCGATGAAACGATCCCCGTATTGGTCTGCGTTCAATGACCCGACAGAACGAGCGTCTGAACCGGCAGGAGCAGCGCTTGAATTCGCAGAATCATCGCATGTACAAGTCCAACGGCGTCGACCATATGCAGGGCAAACCACCTAACCGTACCAATGTTTGGATCGGCGAGCGCGTCGTGATTGTTGGTATAGGCGTTGGCGATGCAACTGCTTCCAGGCGGCACGCCATCGAGCCCTCCCGGATAAAGTGGCTGCAGAAAGACCGTCAGGGTGCCAGGCTGCGCCGTCTGCTGAACGTCGATGAGTTGATCCGTCGCGCGCAATTGTCCGGCCGCGATAACTTCCTGCACGTCGGTCACGACCATCGGAATGATCGTAAACGGCTTTCCGATGCAGGTTGCTTCGGCGATCATCCCCTTTTTCATAACCTGCGCTTCGATCTGGCCGAAGCCGGCGACCAGCGTGCTTTGTCCAGCGCCTTCTGGCACAAGGATCCCGGCAGGACGCAACATTGCATTGACGACGTCCCCGCGACGCAGCGTAAACTGTTGCACAGTACCCGCGACGCCGGCCCTTACGATGGTCTTGTCGAGTTCGACCTGCGCCTGCGCCAGGGCCGCTTCGGCGCTTGCTCTTTGAGCCGGCAACTGCACGGCGATCTGTGTCTCCAGGGTCAGCTTTTTCGCGACCGTCGCATCCAGCGCTCCCTTGCGGCCGTCGATCGTCGTTGCCAGGCGTTCGACCTCGCGCCTGGCGACAGCGTTGTTCGTCAGGAGCTGCGCCTTCATCTCGTATTCGTCGACCGCCGTCTGGTAGGCACCTTGCGCCTCTTTGATCTGGCCATCGACCCCTATAAGCTCGGTCTGGGTCACCTTTATTCCAGCCTCGACTTCTGCGACGCGCCGACGGGCCGTCTCCAGCGCCGCCTGCTGTTCGGAATTATCGAGCCTGAACAGTGGCGATCCCGCCTCGACCTTCTGGTTCAGCCCGATGAAAACTTCCTCTACACGTCCGGTTGCCTCCGGCATGATCGTGACGGTTCGGAATATCGCGGTGGCAGTCCGGGCTGACGGATGGAAGTAGAAAATCATCGTGATCAGGGAAACGGTCAGAAGAAGGCAGGCGGTGATACCCCACCGGAGTTCGTACCACACTGTATAAAGCGTGATGTCGCGGCCGATCCGCTTTCCCTGACCGTAGCGCCGGAACAGATAGTCGGGGAGGATCGTCAGTATTGAGCAGAGAAGCAACTCAAACATTCAGATATCCTCTCCGTGTACGCTGGTCTTGGACGGTGACGGTATTGGCTCTGCTTCCCCAGTATCTTCCACTATCAGAGCAGGATCGCCTGTCGTTTCAGCCTGGCGGCCGGAGAGTTTGCCGAGGGACTGGGCGATTGAGTAAAGCGGCGTTGAGAAGTCGGGAATCTGAATGAAGGCCAAAAGCAGCCCGGCAATCCAGAAAAGATGGTTATGGGTGAACAGTGAGATGAGCGCCAGGACGGCCACGATCTCCATCTGCACCTTGTTCGTACGGTGGGCTCTGCGTTCGGGAAGGGCGTGCAATTGGAAGTACAGATTTCCAACCGCGAGCACGGCCACCAGCAGAAAGACAACGACGACAACGAAAAGGTAGTCCGTTTGTCCGGGCGGAGTGATGAAAATCGGCAGGTGCTCGATTGCCGCTGGATGAACTGATTGCTCCATTGCTACCACCTAAGAGAAAAAGAGTGAAATGCGCCGTCGTCGAGAGCGTCTTCGAATTCTTTTGCCAGCGCCGCGACCAACTCTTCGTACATCCTACGGCGCTCGCCACGCATCGGATCTATCGAGGCCTCCCATCTGGCGAACTCGGGTTTTGCTTCCGAAAAGTCCATGTGCCGGAAACTGCCGCGTAGCAGCGCCCACGTCCTCGTCCACATTTCACTCCCAAGGCCACGACACAGACACGTTTGCTTCTCTGATGTAGGGAGACGTTGGCGGGGTTGTGGAGTATGTTACTGTATTATACGGGTTCACGATGACTGTCCCCAGGGGGATTGGGAGCGCCGACGAGGCACCGACAACCGGGAGTTCGTTGGAATGTGACCTGATTTCCTGCTCAATGCCCTTCACGGATAGGGAATTAGCAACCCGCCGATCATGATCAAACTGTAGGGTTCAGCGCCGTTACGGCCGCTCTGGCGCCGACGGCATAAAGAACCGTCGTCCCCACTTTGCGACCAATAACGTTTGCCTTTCATCAACCGCACCGTTCGCATCCATTGCCGCACGGGACGGCGGCGATTCACTCTGAATCGCTGGGCCGCCAATGCGCAGTTGGAGATTTGCGACCGCCGCTCCGGCCAACGCTGGGCTATAAGCGGTCGTGTCAATCAGCCCTTGGCCTTCACGAGCACCGGTTGGCTGCGGTAGTCGGCCGGAAACAGCGACTTCAAGTTCTCGATTTTCGGGAGGTCATTGTAGACGATATAGGGATAGGTCGGATTGAGCGTCAGGAAATCCTGATGATAGGCTTCGGCCGGATAAAAGCCGGTGGCGTCGGATACTTTGGTGACGATCGGCTGGGCGAAGACATGGGCCTTATCGAGCTGACCGATATAGCGCTCGGCGACCTTGCGCTGCTCGGGACCGGCGACGAACAGCGCAGAGCGGTACTGCGTTCCCTGATCCGGCCCCTGGAAATTCAGCTGCGTCGGGTTGTGCGCCACCGAGAAGAAGATCTGCAGCAGCTTGCCGTAGCTGACCTTGCTCGGATCGAACGTTACCTCGACGGATTCGGCGTGACCTGTCGAGCCGGTGCTGACGGTTTCATACCGTGCCGTTCCAGCCTTGCCGCCGGCATAACCGGAGACGGCGCTCTTGACACCTTTGACGTGCTGGAAAACGCCCTGGACACCCCAGAAACAGCCACCGGCGAAAATGGCGGTCTCGGTGCCCGGTCCGGCTGCCTCGTCGACATCGGGCGGCGGGATGACGACAGCGTCTTCGGCCGCGCTTGCAACACCCGCAGCGATTGAGAAAATCGTGGCGGCCAGGAGCGCGGCAAGGCTCCGGCGGCGATAAGACATGGACATGGTGCTACTCCCTGCGATGGTCCAAATCCTTGCCTATTCCTTGAGAGGCCGCAAATCACAAGGCGATCACTCACGCCGATGTGACAGCCAGACGAAAGCGTCTGTGTGAAGTTGAAACAGCCTACAACCTGAGTTGACAATCCCGTGAGGAGTGAGGAGAGTGCCGCCGGTTAGAGCCTGCATTTCCGGGGGGAACCTTATGTCCGTGCGCTCGTTCTTCGCTTTCGCGACAATCGCATTTTCCATGATCGCCGTCAGTTTTCCCGCAGCCGCTGCGGACACCAAGCGCGACATCCAGACGATCAAGGACGCCGATTTCTTCGGCTTCGATCTTCGCACCGAGCAGAACGTCTCGCTCGATCAGTGCAAGACCTCCTGCATCGGCGATAAGAGCTGCAAGGCCTTCACCTACAATCCCAAGGTGAAATGGTGTTTCCTGAAATCCGATTTCAAGACGATGAACGCCTTCCCCGGCGCCATCGCCGGCAAGATCGTCGAAACCGCCGCCCAGAAGGAGCCGGACCTCGGCGCCGCGCCGCGCCTGACCTTCCTGACCAACGACCTGATCCAGCAGGCCCACGACTTCAAGGACAATCTCGAGCTGACCGACGACCAGCAGGGCCAAGGCGCTGACAGCCTGACCGCCAATGCCCGTCTCGACCTCACCGCCAACAATCTGGCCGACGCGCTCAAGTCCTTCCATGGCGCGCTGTCGATCACTCCTGACGACGCCGATCTTTGGCTCGAAACCGCCCGCGCCGCAGCTTCGCTCGGCACCGCCGAGAGCGGTACGAGCGGCCAGGCCGTGCTCGACGCGCTGAACGGCTACGAGCTGACGCGCACCAAACCCAAGCGCGCCGAAGCGCTCGCCGTCCTCGCCGACGCCCTGGACCGAAACGCCAATTACCGCCCGGCGCTCGACGCCTACAAGGCGAGCTTGGCGCTGGTTGCCTCCGACGATGTGCAGGCGGCCTATCTGCAGCTGAAATCGACGCAAGGATTCCGCATCACCGAACACACGGTCGATGCCGACAGCGCCACGCCGCGGGCCTGCGTCACCTTCTCCGAGGCACTCGTCAAGACCACCGACTACACGCCCTTCGTGACGCTGAACGGCGCCGCCCCCAAGGCGCTCGAAACCAAGGACAAGCAGATTTGCGTCGAGGGGCTGACCCATGGCGAGACCTACAAGATCGCCTTCCGCACCGGCTTGCCGTCATCCGTCGATGAGGCGCTCGAAGCACCGGTCAGCATCGACGTCTATATCAAGGACCGCAGCCAGATGGTGCGCTTCACCGGCGACAGCTTCGTGCTGCCCTCGACGGCACGCCGCGGCATTCCGATCGTCTCGGTCAACCTGGCCTCGGCCAACCTCAAGCTCTACCGCATCGGCGATCGCGCCATCGCGCCGCTGCTGACCAATTCGCAGTTCCTGAGCCAGCTCGACGGCTATAGCGCCCAGAACATCCAGGATCAGAACGGCGAACTCGTCTGGCAGGGTTCGATCGACATCGCCAACGAGCTCAACAAGGATATCGTCACCAGCTTCCCGGTCGACGAGGCGCTGCCCGAGCGCAAGCCCGGTATCTACGTCATGACGGCAACCGGCCCGAACGGACCGACGCAGGAGTGGGATTCACAGGCGACGCAGTGGTTCCTTGTTTCCGATATCGGCATCACCACCTATGCCGGTACCGACGGGCTCAATGTCTTTACCCGTTCGCTCGCATCGGCAAAGCCGATATCGGGCGTCGAGCTGCAGCTGCTCGCCAAGAACAACGAAGTGCTCGGCACCGCGACCACAGACGAAAACGGCCGCGCCACCTTCACCGCCGGCCTGATCCGCGGCACGGCGGCGCTGACGCCCGCCGTCATAACCGCCAAGAACGGCACCTCGGACTACGTCTTCCTCGACATGACGCGGGCCGGCTTCGACCTCTCCGACCGCGGCGTCACCGGCCGCGCCGCACCCGGCGCGATCGACGTCCTGACCTTCACCGAACGCGGCATCTACCGCGCCGGCGAGACGGTGCATGCGCAGGCGCTTGCCCGCGACACCGACGGCAACGCCATCGAGAACCTGCCGCTCACCTTCATCTTCAGCCGACCCGACGGGGTCGAAGACCGGCGGATCGTCAGCCAGACCAGCAATCTCGGTGGTTACAGCATCGATTTCCCGACCCAGGAAAATGCCATGCGTGGCACCTGGACGATGAACATCTATACCGATCCCAAGGGCAGCGCGATCGCCAGCAAGAGTTTCCTGGTCGACGATTTCGTGCCGGATCGCACCGACATGGAAATCAAGACCGAGGCCAAGGAAATCGGCCCGGATACGCCGGCGACAATCAATATTTCCGGCAAATATCTCTATGGCGCCCCGGCCGCCGGCCAGACGCTTGAAGGCAATGTCGTCGTCAAGCCGACCCGCGAGAGCGCCGCCTACAAGGGCTTCCTCTTCGGGCTTGCCGACGAGGAGGCGAGCGAGGATTCGCGCCTGCCGATCGACGGCCTGCCGGAACTCGACGAGAACGGCGAAGCCTCGACCGATCTGACCGTCGGCGACCTGCCGGCAACGACGCAGCTGCTCAACGCCACCGTCTATATCAGCATGCAGGAGGCTGGCGGCCGCGCCATCGAGCGTTCGCTGACCCTTCCGGTGAAGAATGAGCGCGCTTCGATCGGCATCAAGCCGGAATTTTCCAGCGATCTGCCCGAGAATTCGATCGCCAACTTCACGGTGATCGGCGTCAATGCCGATGGACAGAAGCAGGAGGCCAAAGGCCTGCGCTGGAAATTCTACAGCCTCAACCGCGAGTACCAATGGTATCGCGAGGGGACGGCATGGAAATACGAGCCGGTCTATACCGCCGAGCAGATCGCCAATGGCGGCGTCGACGCGACGACGGACGGCGGCAAGATCTCCGTGCCGGTGAAATGGGGCCGCTATCGCCTCGAAGTGGAAAGCCCGGATGCCGACGGCCCGACCTCCAGCGTCGAATTCGACGCCGGCTGGTTCGTGGCCTCGACCTCGACCGAAACACCGGACGGGCTGGAAATCGCCCTCGACAAGGACAGCTACAAGATCGGCGACACCGCCAAGCTGAAAGTCACCTCGCGCTATCGCGGTGAGCTGATGGTCATGGCCGGAACCGAAAAACTGGTCGCGGTGCAAAATGCGACGATGGGCGAGACCGGCGGCGAGGTCGACATCCCCGTCACCGCGGATTGGGGGGCCGGCGCCTATGTGACCGCGACGCTCTTCCGCCCCGGCGACGCCCAGGACAGCCACATGCCGATGCGTTCGATCGGCATCAAATGGCTGAAGGTCGATCCCGAGCAGCGGGCGCTGCAGGTCAAGCTCGACACGCCGGAAAAGATGCTGCCGCGCGGACCGCTCAACATCGGCCTGCAGGTGGCGGGCGCCGGCGCCAATGAAGATGCCTATGTCACGGTTGCCGCCGTCGATGTCGGCATTCTCAACCTGACGCGCTATGAACCGCCGAACCCGGAGGATTGGTATTTCGGCCAGCGTCAGCTCGGCCTGGAAATCCGCGACCTCTATGGCCGGCTGATCGACGGCTCGCTGGGTGCGACCGGCAAGCTTAGAACCGGCGGCGACGGCGGCGCCATTGCGCTGCAGGCGAGCCCGCCGACGCAGAAGCTCGTCGCCTTCTTCTCCGGACCGGTGAAGCTCGACGCCGAAGGCAAGGCCAATGTCTCCTTCGACATTCCGCAATTCAACGGCACGGCGCGTGTGATGGCTGTGGCATGGTCGAAGACCGGTGTCGGCCACGGCGTCAAGGACGTTATCATCCGCGATCCCATCGTCGTCACCGCGAGCCTGCCGAAATTCCTCGCCCCCGGCGACAAGGCCAATCTGCGCCTCGACATCGCCAACACCGATGCACCGGCCGGCGACTACAAGCTGCAGCTGACCGGCAATGACGCGGTCGGCATCGACCAAGCCTCCGCCGCCCAGACGATCCGTCTCGAAGCCGGGGCGAAATCCGAGCTGACGCTGCCGCTCATCGGCAAACAGCCGGGCGCCGGCAGCGTCTCGATCAACCTCTCCGACTCCTCCGGCCTCTCGCTCGACCAGACCGTCGACGTGCCGGTGCGTCCGTCATCCCTGCCGATCACCGAACGCAGGGTACTGGCGCTGAAACCCGGCGCCAAGCTCACCGTCGACAAGAACCTGCTTGCCGACAGCGTGCTGCCCGGCGCCTCGATCAGCGTCAACGTCACCCGTTCGGCCGCCTTCGACATTCCCGCCCTGCTGATGACGCTCGATCGCTATCCCCTCGGCTGCGCCGAGCAGACCACCAGCCGGGCGCTGCCGCTGCTCTATCTCGCCGAAGTGGCCAAGCAGGCCGGCATTGAAAATGACGACGATGTGCACAAGCGCGTGCAGGACGCGATCTACCGCGTCCTCTCCTACCAGGCTTCGGCCGGCAGCTTCGGCCTCTGGGGACCGGATTCGGGCGACGTCTGGCTCGATTCCTACGTCACCGATTTCCTGACGCGGGCCCGCGAAATGAAATATGACGTGCCGGAAAAGGCCTTCGTGCAGGCGCTCGAAAACCTGCAGAACACCCTCTCCTACACCACCGACATCAAGGGCCAGGGCGACCAGATCGCCTATGCCATCTATGTGCTTGCCCGCAACAAGAAGGCGGCGATCAGCGATCTGCGTTACTACGCCGATACGATGATCAACGATTTCCCGACGCCGCTTGCCAAGGCGCATATCGCCGCCGCACTGGCGCTCTACGGCGACGCCCAGCGTTCGAAGAACATCTTCGTCGACGCGCTGCAGATGTCGCAGCAATCGATGGTGTCGCGAGTGAACCTGTCGCGCACCGACTACGGCACCATCCTGCGCGATGGCGCGGCGATCCTGGCGCTCGCTGCGGAAAGCCGGCCGGTGCCGCCCGTCATCCCGGATCTTGCCAAGGCCGTCGCCAAGGAATGGAGTCGCAGCAAATACAAGAGCACCCAGGAAGAGACCTGGATGCTGCTTGCCGCACGCGCCATTCAGGGCGGCGATGACGGGTTGAAGGTCGACGTCAACGGCGCCGCCCATACCGGCGCCTATATGGCCCGCATGAGCGGCGATGCACTCGCCGACCATCCGCTGACGCTGACCAACCAGACGAGCGACGCGGTCTCGGCTGTCGTCACCACCGTAGCCGCCCCGACGGTGCCTCTGCCGGCCGGCGGCGACGGCTTCATTATCGAGCGCAGCTATTACACGCTCGACGGCGAAGAGGCGAATGTCAGCGAAGCCAGGCAGAACGAACGCTACGTCGTCGTCATCCATGTGCGCGAGACCAACGACTGGCCGTCGCGCATCGTCGTCACCGACCTTCTGCCGGCCGGTTTCGAGATCGACAATCCGAACCTGGTCGATAGCGCCCAGATGACGAATTTCGATTGGATCGGCGAGATAGCGGCCGCCCATACCGAATTCCGTTACGACCGCTTCGTCGCTGCCTTCAACCGCGCCCAGGGCGACGAGCGCGAATTCAACGTCGCCTATGTCGTGCGCGCCGTCACCCCCGGCACCTACGACCATCCGGCCGCCAGCGTCGAGGACATGTACCGGCCGGAGCTTTCGGCCCGTACCGCGACCGGCAAGATGGAGGTCGTGGCAGCACAACAATGAGGCTGTGGCGCAAGATCGCGATCGGGTCCGCCGCCGGCATCCTTCTTGCCGGCGCGGCCCTCTTCGCGCTCGACGCCGCCGACACGGCCTTTCCGCCGCCGCTCGATAAGGCGAACCTGGTCTCCGCCGAGGTGCTGGATGCCGACGGCCAATTGCTGCGCGCCTTCGCGACCTCGGAAGGCCGCTGGCGGCTGAAGACTGGAGTCGCCGACGTCGATCCGCAATTCCTGCGCATGCTGATCGCCTATGAAGACCAGCGTTTTTACGATCACGGCGGCGTCGACGCCTGGGCGCTTGGGCGCGCGAGCCTGCAATTCATCCGCAACGGCCGCATCGTTTCCGGCGCTTCGACACTGTCGATGCAGGTGGCGCGGCTCATTGAGCCGCGGGCGGGACGATCGCTTTCGGCAAAACTGCTGCAGCTCGCACGCGCCGTGCAGATCGAGCGGCGGCTGTCGAAGGAGCAGATCCTCGACCTCTATCTCACCCATGCGCCCTATGGCGGCAATCTCGAAGGCGTGCGCGCCGCAAGCCTTGCCTATTTCGGCAAGGAGCCGCGGCGCCTGACCGTCGCCGAGGCCGCCCTGCTCGTCGCCTTGCCGCAATTGCCCGAACGGCGCCGGCCGGACCGCAATCTCCAGGCGGCGCATGAGGCGCGCAAGCGCGTGCTTGAGCGCGTCGCCGTGGCTGAGGCCGTCGGCGACGGCGAAGCGGCGCGGGCCGAGATTGTCGCCATCCCGTCGCGGCGCATGCAATTGCCGGCACTGGCCGCCCATGTCGGCGAAGCGGCTCTGCGCAAGGAGCCTTCGGTCCTCAAGCATCAGACGACCTTGAAGAAGCAGGTGCAGCAGGGGCTGGAGGCAGTCGCCCGGGCAGCGGCGATGAAACTCGGGCCGAAGCTTTCGCTCGCCATGGTGATGGCGGATGCCCAGACCGGCGCGATCGTCGGCGAGGTCGGCTCCGCCGATTATTTCGACGCCAGCCGCTCCGGTTGGATCGACATGACGCGCGTCAACCGCTCGCCCGGCTCGACGCTGAAGCCCTTCATCTACGGGCTCGCCTTCGAGCAGGGTCTCGTCTCTCAGGAGACGATCATCGAGGACCGGCCGGCCGATTTCTTCGGTTACCGGCCGCGCAATTTCGACATGAGCTATCAAGGCGACGTCACCGTCCGTGAGGCCTTGCAGCTCTCCTTGAATGTGCCGGCCGTCAAACTGCTCGACGCCGTCGGACCGTCGCGGCTGCTGGTGCGCTTCCGCCGCGCCGAGGTGCGGCCGGCTTTGCCGCCGAACGAGACGCCGGGGCTGGCGATCGGTCTTGGTGGCGTTGGGCTCACGCTGAAGGATCTGGTGCAGCTCTATACGGCGCTCGCCAATCGCGGCCAGCCGGCAAGGCTCGGCGACGGCATCACCGGAACGCCTGATAAGCTCGACGGCGAACCGCTTTTGGAGCCGGTGGCGGTCTGGAATATCGCCGATATTCTTTCCGGCGTCATTCCCCCCACCGGCGCGCCGCAGCGCGGCATCGCCTACAAGACCGGCACGAGCTACGGCTATCGCGACGCCTGGTCGGTCGGCTATGACGGACGTTATGTCCTCGGCGTCTGGGTCGGACGGCCCGACAACAGCGCCGTGCCTGGTTTGACCGGCTATGGCACCGCCGCACCCATCCTGTTCGAAGGTTTCGCCAAGTCCGGCATCGCGACAACGCCGCTGCCCCGACCGCCCGCCGGCGCCGTGCGCATCGCCCAGTCCGAGCTGCCGATCAGCCAGCGGCGGTTTGCGCTGAATGCCAGCGGCCTGCTTGTCGCCTCCGGCCGCGAAGCCGCGCCTCAGATCGTCTATCCGCCCGAGGGTGCTCATATCGATCTCGGGGCAGGCGCAGGCGACCTGTCGCCGCTGATGCTGAAGCTGCAGGGCGGCCGCGCCCCCTTCCGTTGGCTTGCCAACGGCAAGCCGCTGCCCGATCTCTCGCGCCGGCGCACGCAGCAGTGGCTTCCGGATGGCGGCGGCTACTCGAAATTGACTGTTATCGACTCGGCCGGACGCGCCGCAAGCGTGGGCGTTTTCATCGACTAGCATCGGCCCGAAAATCGGAATCGCTTTTCGGAAAGCACGATGCGTAGATTCAAAAATGTTACAGCGTCCTTTGCGCGTCTCAAAAGACGCGCGGCGCTGTAAGGGAACCAAACCCCCGGTACAACCGTTGGAAAGGGTCTCCCTCCAACGTCAGACGGCCTCATGACACTTCCGACCGCGACCTACCGGATACAATTCCGCAACGGCATGACCTTCGATCGTGCCTGCGGCCTCATTCCCTACCTCAAGACCCTCGGCATCAGCCACCTCTATGCCTCACCGATCTTCACCGCCGTTAACGGCTCGACCCACGGCTATGACGTCACCGATGCCAACGACATCGATCCGGCGCTCGGCGGCCGGGCGGGGTTCGAACGGCTGACGGAAAACCTTGCCGCGGCGGGCATGGGCCTCATCCTCGATATTGTTCCGAACCACATGGCCGCCTCGCCGGAAAACGGCTGGTGGCGCGACGTGCTGGCATTCGGCCGGCAGAGCGCCTATGCCGGCCACTTCGACATCGACTGGAGCGAGCCGCTGACCCTGCCGCAGCTCGGCCAGGATTTCGAGGCGGCACTTGCCGCCGGCGAGCTGCGGATCGTGCTCGACGAAACGCGCGGCAATTTCGCCTTCGCCTATTTCGAAACGCTGCTGCCGCTCAACCCCAGCAGTTACGGCGCGATCGCAAACCGACTCGACGATCCGGTGGCAACGAGAATGGCGGAGGCTGCGGCCATAACGTCCGGCGAGGACATTGTCCGCACCATGCGCGACATCCTCTTCGAAGGCGGCGACCGGGCGGTGCTCAGGCAGAAGCTCGAGGACATCTCCGCCGATCGCGACTTCGTCAAAGGCCTGCATGAGGCACAGTACTGGCGGCTCACCCATTGGAAGGAAGCGGCGCGGCATTTGAGTTATCGCCGTTTTTTCGAGGTCACCGGGCTTGTGGGAACCCGGGTCGAAAATCCCTCCGTGTTCGAGGACATGCACCGGCTGACGATCGAGCTGGTGCACCATGGCAAGGTGCAGGGCCTGCGCATCGACCATGTCGACGGGCTCGCCGAACCCAAGGCCTATCTCGACCGGCTCAGGGACGCGGTTGGGCCGGACACCTATATCGTCGTGGAAAAGATCCTCGGGGGCGGCGAAGCGCTGCCGGAGAGCTGGCCGGTCTCGGGCACCACGGGATATGAATTCATCGCGGCACTCAGCGAACTCTTCGTCGACGGCAGCGGCCTGCGCAGATTGGATGATGCCTATCGCAGCCTCGCCGGCGAGACCGGCGATCTCGAGGAAGGCCGGCGACTTGCCAAGCGGCTGATGGTCGAGCGCAACTTCGCCGGCGAGACCAGCAGGCTGGCAGCGATCGCGGTGGGGATCTTTCCCGAGATAAACAGAGACGAGATCGCCACGGCGCTGACCGAGCTGCTGATCGCCTTCCCGGTCTACCGCACCTATGGCGACGGCGGTCCGCTCGCCTGGCAGGATTCAGCCGTCCTTGCCGCAACCGCATCGCAAGCCATGGCCCGGCTCGATGATCGGCGGGCCCTTGATCATGTGCTGCGGCTTCTCGAAGGCAAGGTCGACGGTGATGCGGCCCATGAGTTCCGCATCCGCTTTCAGCAATTGAGCGGGCCGGTGATGGCGAAAGCGACTGAGGATACGCTGTTCTATCGCTATAACCGGTTGCTTGCCGCAAACGAAGTCGGCGGTGAACCCGGCAAGGCGCCGGATGGCCCGGAGGGTTTTCATCGCCGCATGGCCGACCGGGCACGGCTGCAGCCGCACGGGCTGTCGGCAAGCGCCACTCATGACACCAAACGCGGCGAGGATGCGCGCGCCAGGCTTTATGCGCTGAGCGAGGGCGCCGATGTTTTCGCGCAGGCGGTGGCGCGCTGGCGTGAGATGAACCGGCCATGGCTGACGGAGCTGCCGGATGGAGCAGCACCGGAGCCGAATGTCGAATGGATGCTCTATCAGGCGTTGGCCGGCATCTGGCCGGAGGATTTCGGCCGAGCTCAGACGGCCGAGCTTGCCGAGCGCTTTACCGATTACGCGGTCAAGGCGGTGCGCGAGGCGAAACTCCACACCGGCTGGATCGAACAGGATGCCGCTTACGAAGACGCGGTGAAGGCCTATGCGGCGGCGCTGATTTCACCCGAGAACGACGCCTTCCTCGAGGATTTCGAAAGGGTGCTGCAGCCCTTCATCGCCGCCGGTTACCTTAACAGCCTGTCGCAAACGCTCCTCAAGCTGACGGCGCCCGGCATTCCCGACATCTACCAGGGCTCCGAGGGTTTCGATTTCAGCCTCGTCGATCCCGACAACCGCCGGCCGGCCGATCATGAACGGCTCACCGCCTGGCTCACTGAAGCTGGGCCGATCGCCAAGCTTCAGGCGGCCGCGTTGAAGCAGCGCATCATCGCGATCGGCCTGCAGCTGCGCCAGCGGCACCCGGCACTCTTTGCCAGGGGTGACTATCTGCCGCTGAAAGTGACGGGCAGCCGGCGCGAGCACCTGCTGGCGTTTGCCCGGGTGCACAAGGACAATTTCGCGATCGTCGCCGCACCCCGGCTGATGTTCGGCTGGCTCGACCCCGGCGTGCTCTTTGCCGGCCCGGAATTCTGGGAGGATACGGCGATCGCCGTCCCCTCCCCTCTCCATGGGCTGAAGGCGGATCTGGTGACCGGCAAGACGATCGAACCCGGCGGCAGCATTGCGGTCGCCGCCCTGCTCGGCAGCCAGCCGGTCGGATTGATCAGCCCGATCTGAGGATCGGGCGACAGAGCGCCAGCTTCAAAAAATGGGCCTTGTCAAAATTAGCGCTTGACCTTCCAGTTGCTGGAAGGTGGATAAGCATCTCCAACTGCCCCAGGGCATAGGAGATAGTCATGAATATCAAACACGACCACGATCACCATCACGGTCACATCCTTGATGACAATCACAGCTGTTGCAGCCATGGCCCGGAAAAGACTGCCGGCGTCATGACCCGCGATCCGGTCTGCGGCATGACCGTTGATCCGGAGGTCGGCAAGTCATCGCTCGATCACGCCGGCCGTCTCTATCATTTCTGCTCCGAGGGCTGCCGGACGAAATTTGCGGCCGCGCCGCAGGATTACCTGACGGCAAAGGATCCCGTCTGCGGCATGACCGTCGATCGCTCGACGGCGAAACATTTTCTGAAAGTCGAGGGCGAGAAATTCTACTTCTGCTCGGCCGCTTGCCGGACAAAATTCGAAGCCGATCCCTCCGCCTATCGCGACGGCAACCGCCCGGCGGCAAAGCCGGCGCCGAAGGACACGCTCTATACCTGCCCGATGCACCCGGAGGTCGTCAGCGACCGGCCTGGCGACTGCCCGAAATGCGGCATGGCGCTGGAGCCGATGGGCATTCCGCCAGCCGGCGAAGGCCCAAACCCGGAACTTGTCGACTTCACCAGACGGCTTTGGGTCAGCGCCATCCTGGCTCTGCCGCTGCTCGCCCTCGGCATGGGACCGATGCTCGGCCTGCCGCTCCGCGAAGCGATCGGCGAACCGCAGGCGAGTTACATCGAGCTGTTGCTGGCAACGCCTGTGGTGCTGTGGGCGGCCCTGCCCTTCTTCCGGCGTGCATGGGCGTCCGTCGTCAACCGCAGCCCGAATATGTGGACGCTGATCGGTCTCGGCGTCGGCACCGCCTATGTCTACAGCCTCGTCGCCACGCTCGCGCCAGGGATCTTCCCGATGAGCTTTCGCGGCCATGGCGCCGCCGTGCCGATCTATTTCGAGGCGGCCGCCGTCATCGTCGCTCTCGTATTCGTCGGCCAGGTGCTGGAATTGAAGGCACGCGAGCGCACCGGTTCGGCGATCCGCGCGCTGCTCGATCTCGCGCCGAAGACGGCACGCCGCATTGGTGCCGATGGCAGCGAGAGTGACGTGCCGGTGGACGAGATTGAGACCGGCGACCGGCTGCGCGTGCGCCCGGGCGAGCGTGTGCCGGTGGATGGCTCCGTCCTCGAGGGCCAGTCGACCGTCGACGAATCGATGATTACAGGCGAGCCTCTGCCCGTGGAGAAGTCGAAAGGCGACGGACTGACCGGCGGCACGATCAACAAGAACGGCGCGCTCGTCATGTCGGCCGAGAAGGTCGGCGCCGACACGGTGCTGTCGCGCATCGTCGACATGGTCGCCAAGGCGCAGCGCTCGCGGGCGCCGATCCAGGGGGCGGTCGACCGGGTGTCGGCCTTCTTCGTGCCGGCGGTCGTCGCCGCGGCCATCCTTGCCTTCATCGTCTGGGCAGCGGTCGGACCTGAGCCGAGCCTTGCCAATGCGCTGCTGGCCGCCGTCGCCGTTCTGATCATCGCCTGCCCCTGCGCACTCGGTCTTGCCACACCGATGTCGATCATGATCGCGACGGGGCGCGGCGCTGGAGAAGGCGTGCTGATCAAGGACGCCGAAGCACTGGAGCGTTTCTCCAAGGTCGATACGCTGATCGTTGACAAAACAGGCACGCTGACCGAGGGAAAGCCGAAGCTTACCGACATCGTCGCCTTCGGTGGAACCGACGAAAACCGGCTGCTGTCGCTGGCCGCCAGCCTGGAGCGCGGCTCCGAACATCCGCTGGCCGAAGCGATCGTTTCCGGCGCCGAGGAGCGCGGCGTCGCCTTCGTCGAGGTCACCGGCTTCGAGGCAAAGACCGGCAAGGGCGTTCAGGGTCTTGCCGGTGACACGATGGTGGCGCTCGGCAATGCGGCGATGCTCGCCGATCTCGGCATCGATGCTTCGGCGCTTGCCGAGAAGACCGAAGCCCTGCGCGGCGATGGCAAGACGGTGATGTTCGTGGTGGTCGACAGCGCGCTTGCCGGTCTCGTCGCCGTTGCCGACCGGATCAAGCCGACCACTCAAGCCGCTATCAAGGCGCTGCACGACAGCGGTCTGAAGATCATCATGGCAACGGGCGACAATGAGCGCACGGCGCGGGCGGTGGCAAAAAGCCTGGGGATCGACGAGGTCTGCGCCGACATGCTGCCGGAGGGCAAGAGCGCGCTGATCGACGAACTGCGCTCCAAGGGCGCCGTCATCGCCATGGCCGGAGACGGCGTCAACGACGCGCCGGCGCTCGCTGCTGCCGATGTCGGCATCGCCATGGGCACCGGCGCCGACGTGGCGATGGAAAGCGCCGGCATTACCCTGGTGAAGGGCGATCTCACCGGCATCGTCAGGGCGCGGCGGCTGGCCGAGGCGACGATGCGCAACATCCGCCAGAATCTCGGCTTCGCCTTCGGCTACAACGCGCTCGGGGTGCCGGTCGCAGCCGGTGTGCTCTATCCGATCTTCGGGCTGCTGCTATCGCCGATGATCGCGGCAGCGGCGATGAGCCTCTCATCGGTCTCGGTGATTTCAAATGCGCTGAGACTGCGCTTTGCAAAATTATAGGAGATGGCGATGAATATCGGCGAAGCATCCGAGCAGTCCGGCCTGCCTTCAAAGACCATCCGCTATTACGAGGATATCGGCCTGATCCGCCCCGAAAGGGGCGGAAACGGCTACCGCGACTATGCCGCGACCGACATTCACAAGCTGCGCTTCCTGCAGCGCTCGCGCGGTCTCGGCTTTTCCGTCGAGGAATGCCGGCAGTTGCTGGCGCTCTATGAGGACAAAAGCCGGGCAAGCGCCGACGTCAAGGATATCGCCGAGACCAAGCTTGCCGAGATCGACCGCAAAATCCGCGAACTCTCGCAACTGCGCCGCACGCTGGAGCATCTTGTGCATGCGTGCCACGGCAATGACAGGCCGGACTGTCCGATCCTCGAAGGACTTTCGGACGGCGGCTGACCATGTTGGGAAACGCAGATGGCGCTGTTCAGGAAAGCTGCGGCATGTTCTGATTGGCTGCCAGCGCCGATGGAGCTCCCTCTCCCTCGCCGTCATCCAGCCGATGTTTGATCGCAAGCGCGTAGATCACGTCGAGAATATTGCGGTCTCTCAGATGGGGATCGATCAAGGCGAGAAGCGAGGCCCGGACGATCTTCTTGCTGGTGGCGTTTGGACAACGCGCTTTGACGAAATCATAGAGCGCCTGATCCGTCAGCCCTTCCATGGCGCCGTCTACGAGAGCTTCGTAGACCCGCTTCTTATCTTTCATTCTTTATTTTCCCCTCAAATCAGCGGCGTCATGATCTGTCATATAATTGTCATAAACAATCGCGGATTTGAGGTGCGGCAACGGCATCTTCGGCCCGCATGATTTTTTTAGCCGCGCCGGGAATAAAATCGGCCGCGCTTGCGTATACTCAATCATGGAACGCAAAGAACGCCCCTTCGACGTCATCGGACAGCTTGCAGCGCTCAGGCGCTATGCTCGCTCGCTGGTGCGCAATTCGGACGAGGCGGAGGATCTGGTGCATGATGCGCTGGTGCGTGCGCTCGAGAAGAAAAAGAGCTTCCGCAGCGGCGGCAATCTGCGCACCTGGCTGCTCTCTATCCTGCACAACGCTCATATCGACCGCCTGCGCCAGAACCGATCGCTGACCCGCCGCCATGACGAGGCGGCTGTCGAGGCCGAGCAGTCGCTGCCGGCCGGCCAGGAACATGCCGTGCGCCTGCAGCAGGTGCGCGACGCCTTTTTCGGCCTGCCGGAGGAACAGCGCGAGGCGCTGCATCTTGTTGCAATCGAAGACCTTTCCTACCAGGAAGCCGCCAATGCGCTCGGCATTCCGATAGGGACGCTGATGTCGCGCATCTCCCGCGCCCGCGCGCAATTGCGCGAATTCGAGGAGAACACGCCGCGCAAGTCGCATCTGAGACTGATCGGAGGAGACGGCAATGAAAGCAATTGATCCGATCCTCGATGCCGATCTCGACGCCTATGTGGATGGCGAACTCGATGTCGCCCGCCGCATCCAGGTGGAATCCTATCTCTCAGACCATCCGGCGATTGCCGCCAAGGTCATGGCCGACCTCAGCGTCAAGGGCGAGCTGCGCTTGGCGCTCGCCGGCGAAAGCGCCTTTGGCCGCCCGGAGACCCGCGATGCGGCCCGCCGGCTGGAACGTGGCCTTTCCTATGGCCGCATCTTCCATTCCATGCAGCGCATTGCCGCTGTCGGCATTCTGGTGACCGCCGGCTGGGTGGCACATAATTCCTTCGGCGCTTTCTCGGCAACCGAGGTATCGGCATCGGTGCCGGCACCCGCCTATGTCGAGGATGCCGTCCGTGCCTATCAGACCGCGGCCCTGCGGCAATCGATGCCCCCGCAGACGCCGACCACCTACAGCGCTGACGATATTCGCGCCGCTACCGCCATCGTGATGCCGGAACTGCCTGCGGATTGGAAGGTTGCCGACGTGCAGATCTTCCCATCCGAATTCGGCCCCAGTGTCGAGATGGCGATCGAGCAGTCGGATGGAAAACGGCTGTCGCTTTTCGCCGTTCGCCCGGGGGCATTCGAGGTCAAGCCGGTCAGCCATCTCGCACTTGAGAAAGCAGAAGCCGCCTATTGGCAGATCGGCGAGGTCGCCTATGCGCTGATCGCCGACGAAAGCGGCCTCAATCTCGATCAGGCGGCCGAACGGCTCGCCCGTTCGCTCTATTAGTTCAAACCGAGGAGATCAGCATGAACCCGATCAATTCCCGCTACGGCGCCGTGGCCGGCACCCAGGCCGCCTTCGACGAAGGCCTGCGCCAGCATATGCTGCGCGTCTATAATTACATGGCTCTCGGTCTCGTCATCACTGGCCTCGTCGCCTTCGTCGTTGGCTCGACGCCAGCTCTCTACGTGCCGATCTTCGGCTCGCCGCTGAAGTGGGTGGTGATGCTGGCGCCGCTCGCCTTCGTCTTCTTCTTCTCGTTTCGCATCCAGACGATGTCGGCCAGCACCGCGCAGATCACCTTCTGGGCCTTCTGCGCCGTGATGGGTCTGTCGCTCGCCTCCGTCTTCCTGGTCTTCACCGGGATGAGCATTGCGCGGACTTTCTTCATCACCGCCACGATGTTCGGCGCGACGAGCCTATACGGCTATGTGACGAAGCGTGACCTGTCGCGCATGGGCTCGTTCCTGATGATGGGTCTCATCGGCGTTGTCATCGCCAGCATCGTCAACATCTTTCTGGGTTCGTCCGCGCTGCAGTTCGCCGTCTCGGTGATCGGTATCGTCGTCTTCGTCGGCCTTACCGCCTACGACACACAGAACATCAAGGAACAGTATTCGGAAAACTACGATCAGGAATCGAACCAGAAGCTCGCCGTTTTCGGTGCGCTCTCGCTCTACCTGAACTTCGTCAACATCTTCCAGCTTCTGCTCAACTTCACGGGCGAGCGGGAATAGGGACTGCGCTTCTGGGGGCAATGGAAGCGCAAGAGCGCCTGGTCTGCACTCTGTGACAGGATGGCGGATCGGGTGCTCACTTTAAATACATGGATAACATAGAGCCAGTGTGGCCGGGTCGTCGACCCGGCCGCTTTCGTTTCAGATGATGCCCCAGGCGCGGTAGCGGCCGCGGCCGGTGATTTCACGAATGCCGATCTCGTTGACGAGGTTCAGCGCGCCCCGCGGCGTAATGCGCAGATGCCGGGCAATCATTGCCGCCGAGACCATCGGCCGCGACAGGATGAAATCGGCAAGATCGGGCAGGCTGCTATTCGAGCGGCGGCCGCGGAAGCGCAGCTCCATCTGGGTGCGGGCGAGCGACAACCGGTCGAGTTCCTTCAGCCCGGCCGCAGCCCCCAGATGCATCGCCTCCAGGAAGGCCTGCAGCCGCGTCGCCCGATCGCGCGCCCGGCGACGTTCATGGCGCACCAGCTTCAGCCCGCCGTAAAAAGAAAAGAGATGCGAGGCGACCTTGCCGCGGGCGCGCAGGTGGCCTGCGACCAGAAGACCGCCGAGCCAATGCTGACGCCGCAATGGCTCGATCCGTTCCCAGGCTTCGAAAAGGATGATGGCGCCGAGAACCGGCGGCAAGCTGTCAGCCAATGGCAATAGGCTGCGCCACTCGGCAAGCCGCTGTTCCTCGTCCCATTCGTCGTCACCCAGCAAGCCGAGAGGATCGTCATTGCGCCGTGACGGGGCAGCGGCGACCGTCTCGCTTGCCGGCGCCTTGCCTGTATGGATGTCGAGCAGCTTCTGCGAGCGGGCAAGCAGCGCATCGATCTCGGCCATCTCGGCAGCCAGCGGCCCGTCCTCATCCCCGCCCTCTTCGTCGGTCTCGACCGGGACTGCGGGGCTCTTTACTTCAGGCACCGTCCCCTCCCCTTCCCCGAGCGTCGCCGTCAGCGTCGCAAGCCCCGAGGCTCCGAGCGCCCAGGCAGGCTCCCCGGTCCAGATGCGCCGGCGGGCCCGCAGCACGGAATGGGCGATCGTCAGCTCGTGGCTGGGCGCCCGGCTGTCCATATGCGCATCGTGCAAAACCAGATCTTCGACATGCACGAGTTCGCCGGCCACCCACAGCGCGCCGGCGGCATCGAAGAAATGACTGCGTTCGGCAAACCCCTCGCCGACCGGTGAACGCACCACCCGTTCGTCCAGCCGCGCCAGCGCATCCTCTGCTGCGGCAAAGGACGGAAGCAGGGTTTGAAGCATCGCACTGTCGATTTCGTAGCGCATTGTTAAGCTTTACGGTTTTTTACAAATGGAAGCAAAGCAAACGTTTCCTTCCGCCATCTATGACATGGTTAACGGCGCATTTCAAACAGAATGGTCAGGGAAGGAAGCGGTCGAGACGGCTGAGCGACGCGCCGCATATCTTCTAGCTGTCGCAACTGGCGCGAACCTATTTCATCGCCGTTCATCCGGTTTTCCTCGCTGCCGGACCATTTGCCCGCATCAGCGCCATCAGCATCGGCCCAAGCGAGAACTCGCCGCGCTCGGCCCGCCGTGTCAGATCACGCAGATAGCCGCCGGCCGAGTTGATATGGCCGCCCCTTTCCAGGATGCAGGCGATCACCGTCGCGGCGTTTTCCGGCCCCATGACATCGCAGGCCAGTTGATAGGCGCTCGGGCTGACGCCCAGCATGGAACGGACGATGACGGCCGCCGCCATCAGATCCCGCCAGCTGCCGATCCCGCCGCCCGGCCCATAAGCGACGATCTCCGGGCAGGCCTGCAGCACCATCGCAAGTGGGAAGGATTTTGGCGGCTCCCGCCACGGCCGCGGTTCTTCCTCCGGCTTTGCCCCCTGCTTCGGTTCGAAGCTTGGTTCAAGTTCAGATAAGGGGTGTGGGTTTGAATTATGTATGTGCCGACCGTTTTGGCTGTCATTGGCGTCTGATTTTTCTGTTTTCGCCTTCAGTTCCAGCGTCTTGACGATCAATTCGCGGAAGGCTTCGAGATCGGTCAGCAGGCTTTCCATCTCGGCGGCCGACGGGCGGCGCGGCAGGCTTGCCGAAAGCAGCGTGAAATGCCTCTGCATCTCGATCCATTCGCCGGCGATTTCCTCTTCCAGGGCGATCTCGATGAGTTTGCTGATATCGCGTCGGCAGAGCGTCAGCCGCTCCCGCAGACGCTTCCATTCGAGCTTGTCGGCGAGCACCTGAGCCGCCTGTGCCTCGATCTCGCCGGCACGCGCCAGCAGCGGCGCCAGGCTGAAGCCGAAGGCCTCGCCAAGCCCGCCCTCGCCGTTACGGCGAGCGAACCGCTTCCCGTTCGGGCTGTCACGCCGGATGATCAGCCCGGCTTCCACCAGCATCGCCAGGTTCCGCCGCAGCGTCGTTCCGGCCATGCCATGCGTGCGCAGCGATAGCTGCTCGTTCGAGGGAAAGACCACGAAGCCGTTGGCCTCGGCAATCTCGTTCTTTGGATAGAAGGTCAACAGCGCGTTGAGAACGGCGAGCGCACGATCGGATACGCCGACCATGTCCTTTGCTTCGCAGAGCGCGCGAAAAATCTTCCACTTATCGACCGATGCGTCCGGTTCGACCTTGCTGGCGCTTTCCTGGCTTGCCAGCATGCCAAGCGTCATCGATCGGCGCCCAAAGGGCGTCGATACGTATTGAGGCTCCATGTCTCTCACCTTTTTTCAAGGCAAAAGAAATCTACCACCCAAAAGGATGCCGAAGATGCTTGACAGTGATTCGAGGAAGTGCGATTCTCAGATTGTCCAGATATGAGAAAGGCTTCCGCGACGGCAACGTTCGGAGGCTTTTTTCTTTTGCGGCCTATTCTCCTGCTTGCAACCTGCCGGCCCGATAGGCTTCGTAAAGCTCATCGAGACGGCGTGAAATGTAAGCGCCGAAATCCGGCGCATCGCCGGTCTTCAACGCGATCGTGAAGGAATTGCCGGCGCTCTTGATTCGGCCGGCAATCTTGCCGCCGCTCTTCGGCTTCCAGTCATATTCCGTGGCTTCCGGCTTCGCCTCTTTCCTGGCGAGCTCGGCCACCAGAAGTTCAAAGCGGCGGTCGCTTTCCTCGCCCATGAACTTTTCCGAGCCGATGAGCTTGGCAAGCCGCGCCGCCGTCATCCCGTTCCAGTCCTGAGCAAGCGCCATCCATCTGCGGCGCCCGATGGCGGGCGCGGCACCCACCGACCTGACGATCTCGGCCGGGATGGCCCTGGCGACGGAGAGCAGCTTCGACAGCTCCGTCTTGTCGGTCGACAGCGCCTTCATGATGACCGGACGCTCAAAGCCCTTAAGTTCGAGATTGAGGGCAAAGACCGCGCGCTCAATATAGGAAAGGTTGCGGCGCGCCGAATTTTCGATGCCCTGGGCGATGACGACATCGGTATCGTCAAGGCTGCGGACGATCGCCTGCACCTTGCGGCCGAGCAGCTTGACGGCCTGCAGGCGGCGATGGCCGTAGGCGATCTGGTAGCGGCTCTCATCATCGGGATGGCGACGAACGAGAACCGGCACTTCCTGGCCGTTTTCGGCGATCGACTGCACCAGCTCGTCGTCGATATCGAGCGGCTGGTCGGCGAGGCGGTCGCGGACGAAGGAGGAATCGATCAGATCGGGATCGAGTTCGACGATGCGTTCGCCGGAAAGCAGGGCTTCGTGCATCGCCCTGCTCTCTTCCTCCATGCGCCCGAGGGTCAACGCCATCGTCCGGACAGGCCCAGCCGAACCGCGCGAAGACGGTTCTTCGTAGTTGGCCGCGGCCAACTCCTGCGCCGTGTCGTCGAAAAGACCTTTCAGGCGATCGCGTCTGCTCATGTCCGGCCCCAGGCTTTGTGAATGCCGGCGAGAACCTCGCCGTTGGCGGCGTTGACCGATTCCAGCGCCCGGTCGTAAGTCGAGCGGCGCACCTGCCCCTTCTCGATTTCGAACAGCGTCTGCTTGGTCAGACCGGCATCGGCGATCGCCGTCGACTTGAGAATGGTCGCCGTCAAGACGTCGTCGCCGAACAGGCTGCGCAGCAGCGCAACGATCTGCGACTGCGGCGCATCGAAGGGTTCGTGACGGGTGACGACATATTTGATGAAGTCGTGCTGCAGATCGCCGCCGGCCTTGCGGACGACGGAAAGCAGATCCGAGGTCATCAGCAGGAATTGCGACATCGAGGCGACGTCGACCATCTGCGGATGGATGGTGATGAGCAGCGATGTCGCCGCGCAGACGGCGCCAAGGGTCAGGTAACCGAGCTGCGGCGGGCAGTCGATCACCACCACGTCGTACTCGGCCTCGACCTCGGCAATGGCGACACCGACGCGGCGGAAGAACAGCTCGGCCGGTTTCTGCCGATCATTGAGCGCCCGCGGCGTTTCATGCTCGAACTCCATCAGTTCGAGATTGCCCGGCACCAGATCGAGCCCGTCGAAATAGGTCTTGCGGACGATGTCTTTCAGCGGTTTGCGGCCGGCATCGTAGCGGATGGCGCCATAAAGCGTATCGCCATCGGAAAGATCGAATTCGGGCTGGACGCCCAGCATGGACGAAAGCGAGGCCTGCGGATCGAGATCGATGGCGAGCACCCGATAACCCGCCAGCGCCAAATACTGCGCCAGATAAAGCGTCGTCGTCGTCTTGGCCGAGCCGCCTTTGAAATTGGTGACGGCAACCGTCTGCAGCTTCTCGCCGGGGCGCCGCCAGGGAAGATAGGATAGCGCGTCCTTCGGCTTCAGCTTCGCCATATAGTGGCGCAACTCATTGATCTGGCCGAGCGTATAGGAGCGCCGGCCATTCTGAGAAAGCTCCGGCTGGGGCCCCTTGCCATCGAGGGAAAGCTGGCGAAGATAGCCGTCGGACACGCCGATCATCTGGGCGGCCTCGCCTGAAGAAAATGTCCGCAGCGTCTTTTGCGAGAGCGGCGGAAACAGCTTGTCGCGGAGAAGCTTCAATTGCCGCGAAAGCTGGTTCGCATGCCGCTCGATGCGCACATCTGTCGTCGATACGCTAATGTTGTCCAAAACACCCAATCCTTTTCGATGCGCTTTTCTGTCAACATAGCGTCAAAAAGCGTATCGAAGGTGACACGATTCGGGATTTCCGGCAACAATGGGGGCCAGGAGCCCATTCCGGCCCGGTTGGCCGCGGCCAACTCTTCGCCATCGCCCTTGCGGCGGGGCGGCTTTTTCGGCAAGACCGCCGAGACTCATGGGAGTATCGGCTTGAAACATATCCATATCATCGGCATCGGCACGGGCAATCCCGAGCACGTCACCATACAGGCGATCAACGCGATGAACGCCGCGGACGTGATATTCGTGCCGCTGAAGGGCGCGGCCAAGGAAGAGCTTGCCGAGGTCCGGCGAGACATCTGCGAACGATATGTCACCCGGCCGGGGATCCGGATTTCAGAATTCGCGGTGCCGCAAAGGCAGACCGCCGACAGAAGCTACCCCCAAAGCGTCGATACGTGGCATGCCGAGATCGCCCTCATCTATAAAGAACTGATCGCCGACCTCCCCCATGACGGCCGCGGCGCCTTTCTCGTCTGGGGCGATCCGAGCCTCTACGACAGCACCATCCGCATCATCGAACGCGCCCGGCAGGATGCCGGTGTGGATTTCGACTACAGTGTCATTCCCGGAATCACCAGCATCCAGGCATTGGCCGCCAGTCACAGGATCCCGGTCAACTTGGTGGGAAAGCCGATTGAGATCAGCACGGGGCGCAGACTGGCGCTGGCGGGGCTCCAGGCGCCCACGACGATTGTCATGCTCGACGGTGAACAGGCCTTTGCGAAGATCGACGATCCCGATGCCGAGATCTTCTGGGGCGCCTATCTCGGCACCGAGGACGAGATCGTCAGATCCGGGCGGCTCGGCGATATCGCGGCCGACATCGTGGCGCTGAGGGCCGAAGCCAGGCAGCGACATGGCTGGATCATGGACATCTATCTCCTGCGCAAGGGGCGGGATTTCGAGGAATAACCGGGGTCGCCCATTTCCATCATGTTTTGCCGCGCCGGCTGCGATCATGTAAGAAGAGCCCAGAGGATTGGGAATGAGCACTAAGGCCATAACGGCGGTCGACAGGAGAGCCGAGACGGAGCTGCAAGTCCGCGCTGCGGCGAAGATGCGCGCGCGCGGCGCCTGCCCCGCCCTGGCCGCACCGATGTCGACCGGAGACGGCCTGCTGGTGCGGCTGCGGCCGGCCGGAGGTGCGCTGACGCTGCCGCAGTTTAGAGCACTGGCGCGCGCAGCCGCGGCACACGGAAACGGCATTCTCGAGATCACGGCACGCGGCAATCTGCAGATCCGCGGGCTGCGGGCCGAGACCGTCGGACAGCTCGCCGCCGATATCGAAGCCGCGGGCATTACCGTGCCGGACGGCCCGACGATCGAAATCTCGCCGTTGCACGGCCTCGACCCGGAAGAGGTGAGCGATCCCGCCGCAATGGAACTGTCCCTGCGCAGCACGCTTCAGGCGCTGCTCGCCTCGCCGCGGCTTGCGCCGAAACTGTCGATCGTCATCGACGGCGGCGGTGCCTTCGGCCTATCGGCACTTTCCGCCGATATCCGCGTCGTCGCGCAACCGGACACAGGTTGGCTTGTCGCCATCAACGGCGATGGTGCGACGGCAACGACGGTCGCGGTCGGTCCCGCCGAGGCGGCAATCTCAGCCGTCGGCGAAGTCCTCAGCCTGTTGGCGGCTCTCGGGCAGGGCAGCCGGGCACGGGATATCGATCCGGCGCTTCTGCAAGCACATTTTCCCGCTCTAAGCGCCACTCGCTCCCTCCCATCTCGCGCAGCCAAGATGCCGCTTACCGGCCTGCACAGACTGGCGGCCGGCAAAACCGTGCTCGGCGTCCGGCCGGAATTCGGGCAGATGCGCTCGTCAGATCTGACCGCCCTGCTTGATCTCGCCACGACCGACGGTGCAACCGCCGTCCGGCTGGCGCCCGAGCGCGGTTTCTTTCTTATCGGCCTGGCGGAAGATAGAGTGCCGGCTATGCAGATCGCTGCCGCCAGGCATGGCTTCGGCGCGCAGCCCGGCGACAACAGCGAGCATATCGCCGCCTGTGCCGGCGCCGGCGCCTGCGGCTCCGCCTTCTACGGGACGCGAACGCTGGCGCGCCGCGTCCTTGCCGCAGCACCTGCCCTCTTCGACGGTTCGCTGACGCTGCATCTCTCCGGCTGCGCCAAGGGCTGCGCGCATGCCCGGCCGGCGCTGACGCTGACGGGCACGGCTGAAGGTTACGAGCTGATCCTCAACGGGCTTGCCGCGGATCGGCCGGATGAACGGATCGCTGGCGGTCGGATCGATTTCGCTATAGAGAGGCTCGCCCGGTCCATCGAAGACAACAGAGACGCTGGCGAATCGGCCGCCGCCTGCCTTACACGGCTTGGCGCAATCGGCGTTTCGAAGGCGCTGCGACAGGAATAAGAATGCCAGACTACGATTATATCCGCAGCGGCGACGCGATCTACGAGCGTTCCTTTGCGATCATCCGCGCCGAGGCCGATCTTTCGCGCTTCACCCAAGATGAGGCCGACATCGCCGTGCGCATGATCCATGCCTGCGGGCTGGTCGAGGCGGCCGAGCATTTCCTGTTTTCCGCCGATTTCGTCGGCGCCGCGCGCGAAGCCCTGAAGGGCGGGGCGCCGATCTTCTGCGACGCGGAAATGGTCTCTCAGGGCGTGACCCGGGCGCGGCTGCCGGCGCTGAACGAGGTGATCTGCACGCTGCGCGACCCCGCCACACCGGAACTGGCGCTTAAGACCGGCAACACGCGATCGGCCGCCGCCATGCATCTCTGGCTCGACCGGCTCGGCGGCAGCGTCGTTGCGATCGGCAATGCGCCGACCGCGCTCTTCCATCTGCTCGAACTGCTGCGCGACGGCGCCCCTAAACCCGCAGCCATCCTCGGCATGCCGGTGGGCTTTGTCGGCGCGGCGGAATCGAAGGATGCGCTGGCGGAGAATTCCTACGGTGTGCCCTTTGCCATCGTCCGCGGCCGGCTCGGCGGCAGCGCCATGACGGCTGCGGCGCTGAACGCGCTGGCGAGGCCGGGCCTATGACGACAAGCGGCCGTCTTATCGGCGTCGGCACCGGTCCCGGCGACCCGGAGCTTCTGACCCTCAAAGCCGTGCGCGCCATCGAAGGCGCCGACGTCATTGCCTATTTCGCCAAGCAGGGGAGGGGCGGCAACGGCAAGGCGATTGTCGAGCCGCTCTTGAAATCCGGCGTGACGCTGCTGCCGCTCTATTATCCCGTCACCACAGAGATCGACAAGAACGACGAACGCTACCAGAGCCTGATCACCCAGTTCTATGATCGCTCTGCCGAAAGCGTCGCTGGCCATCTCGATGCCGGGCTGACCGTCGCCGTACTCAGCGAAGGCGATCCGCTGTTCTACGGTTCCTATATGCACCTGCATGTCAGGCTCTCCCAGCGCTATCCGACCGAAGTGATCCCCGGCATCAGCGCTATGTCGGGCTGCTGGTCCTTGGCCGGCATGCCGATCGTCCAGGGCGATGATGTGCTTTCCGTACTGCCCGGTACGATGGCCGAGACCGAGCTGACGCGCCGCCTGGCCGATACCCAGGCCGCCGTCATCATGAAGGTCGGCCGCAACCTGCCGAAAATCCGCCGGGCTTTGGAAGCCGCCGGTCGGCTGGCGGAAGCCGTCTATGTCGAGCGCGGCACCATGGCGAATGCGGCGCTGGAAAAGCTTGCCGACAGATCTGACGGCGAGGCGCCGTATTTTTCGCTGGTGCTGGTGCCGGGATGGGAGAGCAGCCGATGAGCGGAGCGCTTTTCGTAATCGGCACCGGTCCCGGCAATCCCGAACAAATGACGCCGGAAGCGCTGGCGGCAGTCGAGGCCGCGAGCGATTTCTTCGGATACGGACCCTATCTCGACAGGCTGCAGCTCCGTGACGATCAGCTGCGGCATGCCTCGGACAATCGCGAAGAGCTCGACAGGGCAGGGGCAGCCCTTTCGATGGCCGCCGATGGCGCCAAGGTCTGCGTCGTCTCCGGCGGCGACCCTGGTGTTTTCGCCATGGCTGCCGCCGTCTGCGAGGCGATCGAGAACGGGCCGGCAGCCTGGCGCGCCGTCGATCTCACCATCCTGCCCGGCATCACCGCGATGCTTGCGGTGGCGGCAAGAGCCGGGGCGCCGCTTGGTCACGATTTCTGCGCCATCTCGCTTTCTGACAATCTAAAGCCTTGGAATACAATAGAAAACCGCCTCGAACTGGCTGCCAGGGCGGGTTTCGTCATTGCTCTTTATAACCCGATCAGCCGGGCGCGGCCGTGGCAACTCGGGGAAGCCTTCAAGCTGTTGCTCGACCATCTACCGGCAACGACGCCGGTCATTTTCGGCCGGGCGGCCGGACGGCCGGACGAACGCATCGCAGTGCAGCCGCTGTCGCAGGCGGATGCCTCGATAGCCGATATGGCGACCTGCGTCATCATCGGCTCGGCCGAGACCCGGATCGTCACGCGGCCCGGCCGGCCGGACCTCGTCTATACCCCGCGCTTCATGGCAGGGGGGAAGAGGTGATCGATCGCCGCCAGCGTCGCCTCGACAGTTTCGACCGTTTTGACTGCGGACGCCGGCGCGCGCGCGACCATCATCACCTCGATGCCGAGCAGGCGGGCTGCCTCGATCTTCGCATAGGTGGCGGCGCCACCGCTGTTCTTGGCAATGATGGCGTCGATCCGGTGGCGCTTCAGCAAGGCATATTCGCCTTCCAGCGTGAAGGGGCCACGATCAATCACATAGTCGACATTGGCAAGCGCCGGCGGCGGCTCGACAGGATCGACGCTGCGGATGAGATAGAAATGCTGCGGCGCCGCCTCCGCATGATGGGCGCCCTGCCGGCCGGTCGCCAGGAAGACCCGGCGAGGGGAGGGGCCGAGCGCCTCGATTGCAGCCGGTATGCTCTGCACATCATACCAGCAATCGCCCGGCAGGCGTTGCCATTCCGGACGGCGCAGAGCAATCGCAGCTATGCCGCTGGCCTCGGCGGCAAAGGCAGCATTGGCGGAAATGCGCTCGGCGAAGGGATGCGTGGCGTCGATCAGCAGGTGATATCCACCCGCTTTCAAAAAATCGGCGAGCGCCGCGGCACCGCCGAAACCGCCGACGCGAACCGGAACCGGCTGCGCGGCCGGTTTTTCGGTGCGCCCGGCCAGCGACAGAAGAACATCGCCATTTCCCCGCATCGCCAGTGCTGCGGCAAGCAGCCGCGCCTCGCCGGTGCCGCCGAGGATCAGAATGCGAGGTCTTCCCATGTCTGATATCTCTCCTGCTGCAGGCCCGCGCTGGCTGACTATTATCGGCATCGGCGAAGATGGTCCAGAAGGGCTCGGTGAAGAGGCGAAGAGGCTGATCGCCACTGCACCTGCCGTCTTCGGCGGCGCGCGCCATCATGCGCTTGCGGCGTCGCTGATATCAGGCGAAAGACTTTCCTGGCAGAGCCCGTTCGAGCGCTCGGTCGATGCCATCCTCCAGAGGCGCGGCACGCCCGTCGTCGTGCTCGCCTCCGGCGACCCTTTCCTCTACGGCGTCGGCGCAACGCTTTCCCGCCACGTGGCGTCGGAAGAGATGCGTACCATCCCGGCGCCCTCTGCCTTCAGCCTTGCCGCCTCGCGGCTCGGCTGGCCGCTGCAGGACATCGCGACAATTTCGCTGCATGGCAGGCCGATCGACCTGATCCGGCCGCATCTGCACGCCGGCCGGCGCATCCTCGCGCTGACCTCAGACGAGAAGGGGCCTGCCGAGCTGGCTGCGCTGCTTGCCGCCACCGGTTTCGGTCAGTCGCAGCTTACCGTGCTCGAGGCGCTGGGCGGCGCACACGAACGGCAAAGAAATGCCTTGGCCGCGGATTTCGATCTCACGGATATCGATTCTCTCAACGTCTGCGCCCTGCAAATCGCGTCAGGGGAGGGGGCGCGCATTCTGCCTTTCGCCGCCGGGATCGAGGACGCGCTGTTCGAGCATGACGGACAGATCACCAAACGCGAAATCCGGGCGGTGACCCTGTCGGCGCTGGCGCCGCATCACGGTCAGCTGCTCTGGGATATCGGCGCCGGCTCCGGATCGATCGGTATCGAATGGATGCTGGCCGATCCCTCCCTGAAGACGATCGCCATCGAGCAGGCGCCGGAGCGGGCCGCGCGCGTTGCCCGCAACGCATCCGCCTTCGGCGTGCCGCATCTTGCCGTCATCGAAGGCGAAGCACCCCGCGCGCTGATCGGCCTGCCGGAACCGGACGCGATCTTCCTCGGCGGCGGCGGCAGCGCGCCCGACGTCATCGATACCGCGATCGCCGCGCTGAAGCGGGGAGGGCGGCTCGTCGCCAATGCCGTGACGCTGGAAATGGAGGCCGTGCTGCTCTCAGAACACGCAAAACGCGGCGGCTCGCTGACGCGCATCGAAATAGCGCGTGCGGGGCCTGTCGGCGGCATGAGCGGCTGGCGGCCGGCCATGCCGGTGACGCAGTGGTGTTGGACGAAAGGATGACGCAATGACGGTGCATTTCATCGGCGCGGGGCCGGGGGCTGCGGATCTCATCACGGTGCGTGGCCGCGATCTCATCGCCCGGTGCCCGGTCTGTCTCTATGCCGGTTCGATCGTCTCCCTGGAACTGCTGCAATATTGCCCGTCGGATGCGCTTATCGTCGATACCGCACCGATGTCGCTCGACGAGATCGAGGCGGAATATCTCAGCGCCGCGGCCGCCGGCCAGGATGTCGCCCGGCTGCATTCCGGCGATCTCTCGGTCTGGAGCGCGGTCGCCGAGCAGGTGCGCCGGCTTGAGAAGCACGGCATCGCCTATACGATGACACCCGGTGTTCCGGCCTTTGCCGCCGCTGCCTCGGCGCTCGGGCGCGAGCTGACGATCCCGGCCGTGGCCCAGAGCCTGGTGCTCACCCGCGTTTCCGGCCGCGCGTCGCCGATGCCGAACGACGAAACACTTGCGAAATTCGGCGCGACGGGCGCCACGCTGGCGATCCATCTGGCGATCCATGCGCTGAAGCAGGTGGTGGAGGAATTGACCCCGCTCTACGGCGGCGACTGCCCGGTCGCCATCGTCGTCAAGGCCTCCTGGCCGGACGAGCGCGTCCTGCGCGGCACGCTGTCCGATATCGAGGCAAAGGTTGCGGCCGAACCAATCGAACGCACGGCGATCATCTTCGTCGGCCCATCGCTTGCCGCAGAGGATTTTCGCGAGAGTTCACTCTACGACCCCGCCTATCAGCGCCGGTTCAGAGGCCGCGAATAGATCGATACGATCGGCCGCTCGCCGGCGGCCGCTCGTCACGCTACATTTCGCTGAGGCTTCAAACCCGCGCGGTGAGATAATCCATGCTGGCGCGAAGTGCTGCGGCCGGGTCCTTGACCGCATGCACTTTGGCCGCGAAGGGCTCGAAGGAGAACGGACCCTTGTAGCCCGCCTGCAGCAGCGCCTTGATCTGCCCGGCATTGTCGAGCCGGTCGTCGCCATCGACGAGCACGCGGTGGGAATCGCGCATATCGGCAACGGATACAGCGGGGTCGCTGACGCCGGAAATGTGCACGAGACCGGCCAGTTCAGGGAAGGTCGAGGCTTCGCCGGCGAGGTGATGGTGGAAGGTGTCGTGGACGAGCTTGAAGGTCGATTGCGCGCCGAGTTCCTTGATTGCCTCGGCCGCCTCGGTCTTCGAGCGCAGTGAGCAGATCTCGAAACCGAGCGGCTCGACGAGGCCGATAATGCCGGCCTTATCGAGCATCGGCTTTAGCGCCGTCAGGGACTCGCGCAGATTGGCCTGGCGTTCGCCGTCGGCGCAGCCGGTGCCGTCGTTCTTCGGAACGAGGACGAGCGCCTTGGCGCCGCAGGCGCTGGCATAATCGATCAGTTCCTGCGCTTCAGCAGCCCTTGCGGTATTCCACTCGTTGAAGCGCTGCAGCGCGTTGATCGAGATGATCGTCAGTCCATGGCGCTCGGCAGCCTGCTTGATCGCCTCCGGTTTGGTGCCGTCGAGAATGGCATTGCCGGAAAGGTCGTTGCGGATCTCGACCGCGTCGATGCCGAGCGACTTTGTCAGCGCGAAGAAATCATCGATAGCGAGCGACGGCGCGGCCATATGGTTGAGCGCAAAGCGGATGGAAGTCATAACGGATATATCCTCCTCGTCTCCGCGACATCAAGCGGAGCAGTTTCTCGTGAATGGGGCTGCGAATCTCTATCGGAATTTCCGTGGCAATCCATCGGCCATCGCCGCCGCCCCGCTCTCATTGCTGAAAGAATTTCAACCACAATGATAGATTTCCGTCATTTCTAGATGTTCTCCGAGATATGGATATCGAAGGGCAGGAAGAACTGGCCGGGAACGGCCGTTTCGCTGTTTTCGATCGCACTCATCATCAGCCCCATCAGCTCTTTGCAGAGTGCGGGCAGGGGGGTGCCGATCGCCATGGCGACGATATCGTCGGCAAGCCCGGCTTTGCTGTCGGGCGTCAACTCGTTGACCACGAGGGCGATCTTGCCACCGAGACTTTCCTCACGGATCGCCGAGATCGCGCCCTCCATACCGCCGCCGCAAACGTAAATGCCGACGAGATCGGGATGCTTCTGCAGCAGCGTCAGCGTCGCCTCATGGGTGATCTCGGGAGTATCCAGGTTGATCAATGTATCGATGACGTCGAATTCCGGCGCGTTTTCACGAAAATAGGAACGAAAGCCGATCTCGCGCAGCTCATGTCCGTGAAAACGGTGGCTGCCGACGAAACAGGCGACCTTACCCGGCACACGGGCAGTCTTGGCAATCACCCAGGCGGCGGTGCGGCCGACCTTGCGGTTGTTGACGCCAATATAGGCATTGCGCACCCCTGAGGCGAAGTCGGAAAGCAGCGAAAAGACGGGAATGTCTCTTTCCCTCAGTTCCTCAATCGCCGCCGTCACCGCAGGATAGTCTGGAGCAACCAGAGCGATGGCCTGATTGCGGGCGCCGAGAGCCCTGAGCTTCTCGACGATCGCCGCCGGTGTCGAAGCGGAGGGATAGTCGATCTGGATCTGGACACGGGCGGTGGTCACGGCGCGGGCCGCCACTTCGATCTCGCGAGCGAAAGCCTGATAGAAGGGCTGCATCGGCTTTTGCAGCAGGAACGCCAGCCGGTATTGCGGCAGATCCTCGAAGACGCGTTGCCGGATGAGGCCGACGGCATGGTAGCCGATCGACTGGGCCGCGTCATAAACCCGCCGCGCCGTTTCCTCGCGCACGCGGTGGCGACCGTTGAGCACCCGGTCGACGGTGGCAACGCTGACGCCCGAGGCGCGGGCGAGATCGGAGATGGTGGGTCGGCGCATCGGCGTTCCTGATAGATTCGATCATGAATGCAAGCCATTTATGATGGCTTTTGATAGATTATATCAAGCCTGCATTGAGCGCCTTACAAAGTCAACCTATCCTCCCAAGCATTGCATAACGGGAGGCGGATGATGACGATCCAGGCAAAGAAACGGGACTACGACCTGCTCGGCGAAAGCGGCCGCACCGCTGTCGAGACGGGGCTGGCGGCAGCGCAATGGTACCACACGGATATTCCGCGCAAGGAGATGAAGGCGCTGATGCAGCGCTCGGACGCCCCGGCGATCCGTGACACCGTCATCTGGCTCGGCAGCATGGTGGCCCTGGCCGGGCTCGGCGTCTATTTCTGGGGTTCGTGGGTCGCGTTGCCCTTCTTCCTTGCCTATGGCGTGCTCTACGGCTCGGCCTCCGACAGCCGCTGGCACGAATGCGGCCACGGCACCGCCTTCAAGACGCGCTGGATGAACGACGCCGTCTATCAGATCGCCTGCTTCATGATCATGCGCAATCCGGTGACCTGGCGCTGGAGTCACACACGCCACCACACCGATACCGTTATCGTTGGCCGCGATCCCGAAATCGCCGTCATGCGCCCGCCCGATCTCGTCCGGCTGGTCCTCAATTTCTTCGGCATCCTCGATGTCTGGCATGCTGTCGTCGACATGTTGCGCAACGCCTTCGGTGTCGTGAGCGCGGCGGAAAAGACCTTCATTCCGGAGATGGAGCAGCCGAAAGCGATCCGGATCGCCCGCATCTGGCTTGCGATCTATGTCGCCACGATCGCTGCAGCACTCGCCATGGGTTCGATCCTGCCGCTGATGCTGATCGGCCTGCCGCGCCTCTACGGCGCCTGGCACCATGTACTGACCGGGCTTTTGCAGCATGGCGGCCTCGCCGACAACGTCATCGACCACCGGCTGAACAGCCGCACGGTCTATATGAACCCGGTCAGCCGCTTCATCTACTGGAACATGAATTACCACGTCGAACATCACATGTTCCCGATGGTGCCTTACCATGCGCTGCCCAGGCTGCACGCGATGATCAAGCACGACCTGCCGGCGCCGAACCCGTCGATCTGGTCGGGTTATCGCGAGATGATCCCGGCCTTCCTGCGCCAGCTGCGCAACGAGGATTATTTCCTGAAGCGCGAATTGCCGGCCACCGCGCGGCCCTATCGCGAAGAGTTCCACAACGAGCTGGCTCCGGCCGCGCAATAATCACGATCGAGGGAGGATAAGATGAGCGGAAACTGGATCGAAGTCTGCGGCAAGGACGAGATCGACGAAGAGGATGTCATCCGCTTCGATCATGGCGGGCGCACCTTCGCGGTCTACCGCAGCCCCGACGACGAATTCTTCGCGACCGACGGGCTCTGCACGCATGAACATATCCATCTCGCCGACGGGCTCGTGATGGATGAGATTATCGAATGTCCGAAGCATAACGGCCGCTTCAACTACAAGACGGGCGAAGCCAAGGGCGCGCCGGTCTGCGTCAATCTCAAGACCTATCCGGTGAAGATCGAAGGCGGCGCCGTCTTCATCTCGCTCTGACGGAGGCTGATGTGGCCCATTTCGTTATCTTGGGTGCCGGCGAATGCGGTGCGCGCGCCGCTTTCGCCCTGCGGGAAAAGGGTTTTGACGGCGAAATAACGCTTGTCGGCGCCGAGCCCCTTCATCCCTATGAACGGCCGCCGCTGTCGAAGGCGGGTGCCGATGCAGGCGATCCGAAATTCATCGCTGCGTCGGAAAAATACGCCGACAGCGGCATCCGATTGCTGACCGGCCTTGAAGCCAGGGATTTCGACACGGCATCCAGGACCGTCACGCTTTCCGACAGGACGACGCTTTCCTATGACAAGCTTCTGCTGGCGACGGGCGCAGCGGCGCGTTCGTTCCCCGGCGCGCCTGAAGGTAGCGCCCATATTCGCTCGCTGCGGACGCATCACGATGCAGCCGCACTGCGCGACGTGATGAAGCCCGGCAAGCATATCGCCATCATCGGCGGCGGCTTCATCGGCCTGGAACTTGCGGCGACGGCGCGCCTGCTCGGCGCCGAGGTCACCGTCATCGAGGGGCTGGAACGCGTACTGAAGCGCGGCGTGCCTGAGGAAATCGCTCACCTCCTGACCGAGCGCCACCGCGCCGAGGGCGTCGATATCCGCTGCGGCGTCTCGATCGAGAGCCTGAGCGAGGAAGGCGGAAAGGCCTTGATCCGGTTGTCGGCCGGCGAGGCGATCGAAGCCGATCTCGCCCTTGTCGGCATCGGCGCCCGGCCGAATGTCGAGATCGCCGAAAAAGCGGGGCTGACGATCGAAAACGGCATCGCCGTCGACCGCTATCTCCAGACCTCGGCGCCGAATGTTTTTGCCGCCGGCGACTGCTGCTCCTTTCCTTTGCCGATCTATGGCGGCCGGCGAGTGCGGCTCGAATCCTGGCGCAACGCCCAGGAGCAGGGCACATTGGCCGCGGCCAACATGCTCGGCCTCGAGCAAGCCATTTCATCGGTGCCGTGGTTCTGGTCGGATCAATACGACATGACGCTGCAAATTGCCGGCCTTGCCGAAGGCGCCGCCACGCATCAGCGCCGCGATCTCGGGGCCGGCGCCTTCATTCTGTTCCACCTCGATGCCGACGGCCGATTGATCGCCGCAAGCGGCATCGGCCCGGGCAATGCGGTGGCGCGCGACATCCGCCTCGCCGAAATGCTGATCGCAGCCCGCGCCCATCCCGACCCGGCGGCGCTCGCAGCCAATGACGTCAAACTGAAATCCCTGCTGGCCGCCTGAGCCGCCCGATATATTCACCCGATGTACTCACAGGAATTGACGATGAAAAAACACAAGCGCGCGACCGTCGCCGATCTGCTGGCGGAAAAGGGCAAGCGCCAGCTCACCATGCTGCGCGTCACCTCGCTGGAGGAGGCAGAAGCGGCTGAAAAAGCCGGGATCGACATCGTCTCGGTGCCGCCCTCGCTGCTCGGCCCGCTCTTTCGCGAAATCGCGCCGACGCCTTTTGCCATTCCGGGGCTCGAATATGGCGATCTTGTCTCGGCTGAAGATTATCTGCGTGCCGCCTTCGCAGCGCTGAAGGCCGGCGGCGATGCGGTCTATTGCGCCGCAAGCCTGCAGACGATCCGGCGCATGCGCGACGAGGGCATCCCGGTCTGCGGCCATCTCGGGCTGATCCCGTCGAAGGCGACCTGGACCGGCGGCTTCCGCGCCGTCGGCAAGACGGCGGCAAGTGCCGCCGAGATCTGGCGGCAGACCAAGGCGCTCGAAGAGGCCGGCGCCTTCGCCGCCGAAATCGAAGTCGTGCCTGGGGATGTCGCTGCCGCCATCAGCAGCAACACCTCGATGCTGATGATTTCCATGGGGGCCGGCAGCGGCTGCGACGCCCAATATCTCTTCGCCGACGACGTGCTCGGTGCCAATCGCGACCACTATCCCCGCCATGCCAAGGTCTATCGCAACTTCGCCGCCGAACACGACCGGCTGCAGCGAGAGCGCATCGCCGCCTTCACCGAATTCGCCGAGGATGTCCGGACCGGCGCCTATCCGGAAAAGCGCCATCTCGTCGGTATCGACGAAGCGGAATTGAAGATTTTCCTGGATGGACTGGCCGGCGAGACGGGGGATCGTTGAAGTAGTCCCACCTATTCTTTGCCCTCGCTTACGCTCAGCGCATTCGCTTCGCTCACCCCCTCATCTGCCTGCCGGCATCGTCTCCCCCTGGGGAGAAGGGGGTGTGGCGGCGCCTCACTCCTCTTGAGACCTTTGCTGTAGGAATGGCACCGTACGGCTTGCTCCCCCTTCTCCCCAGCGGGGAGAAGATGCCGGTCAGCGCAGATGAGGGGGTGAGGAGCGCCAGCGACGAACGCCTTGAGCGGCAAGCGAAAAGCATCTTTCGCCAGAGACAAAAACATAAACACCCCAGCATCCACTGGATGATGTGGGCAACACCCCGAACTCGTTGGCGCTCCATTGGCTTCCATCCCAGCCTGTGTCAGGAATGATCCATTCGGAACGGAGTATTCGGTCCCCTGTGACGATCGGCTTTGCGCATGCGGAATTGATTGCGGTGCTCGTCGCGGTGACGGGGGACGAGCCGCGTGTGATGACGATCCGTTCCGGCAATGCGCTGCCGTCGGGCCCCTTCGAAATGGGCCACCGCACCCTGCAATCGGGCCTGCGCGAATGGGTGCAGGAGCAGACCGAACACCCGGTCGGCTATCTCGAGCAGCTCTATACCTTCGCCGACCGCGACCGGAACAACGACATCCCGGGCGGGCGGACGATCTCGATCAGCTATCTCGGCCTCGTCAACGAGCAGTCGGGCGCCGGCCGGCCGGGATGGCATGGCTGGTACGAATATTTTCCCTGGGAAGACCACCGGAAGGGCCGGCCGGCCGTGCTGGATGAGATCATGACGCGGCTGAGCCACTGGGCCGATGCCGATTCTTTCAGGCGCGGCCACCGACATCGCCGGGCGGATTTCACCTTCGGCCTCGACGGCGGCGGCTGGAACGAGGATCTGGCGCTGCAGCGCTACGAACTGCTTTATGAAGCGGGGCTCGTTGCCGAAGCCGGATGCACAAGCGAAGCCAATCTCGGCCGGGCGATGTTTGCCGATCACCGCCGGATTCTGGCGACCGGGATCGCAAGACTGCGCGCCAAGATCAAATACCGTCCGGTGGTCTTCGAACTGATGCCGGAGAGTTTTACGCTTCTGCGGCTGCAGCGCACCATCGAGGCCCTGGCGGGGCTGACGCTGCACAAGCAGAATTTTCGCCGCTTGATCGAACAGCAGGAACTCGTCGAGGAAACCGGCGGCACGGAAAGCGAAACCGGCGGCCGGCCGGCCAAGCTGTTCCGCTTCCGCCACACGGTGCTCGAGGAACGGGCGCTCGCCGGAACAAAATTACCGCTCTCCCGCAATTGACATATGCTCACCGTGAGAATATCTATTTGCCCACGATATGCTCAAATAGAGCATAATAAGGAGCCGGTCATGAACCATTCTGTTTCCGCATCCTCGCTCTACGAGCGCGTCAGCCGCGTCATTCCCAAAGCCGAATGGATGTCGTTCGAGAACGATGTCGACGCTATCCTCGAACTCAAGCGCCGCCGCAACGCCGTCATTCTCGCGCATAATTACCAGACGCCGGAGATCTTCCACGGCGTCGCCGATATCGTCGGCGACAGCCTGGCGCTTGCCCGCAAGGCGATCGAGGTCGATGCCGATGTGATCGTGCTGGCCGGCGTGCACTTCATGGCCGAGACCGCCAAGCTGCTGAATCCCGAGAAAACCGTGCTGATCCCCGATCTTGGCGCCGGCTGCTCGCTGGCGGATTCGATCACGCCTGAAGATATCGCGCTCTTGCGCCAGGCCCATCCCGGCGTGCCCATCATCACCTATGTCAACACTTCGGCGGCGGTGAAGGCTGCCTCCGACATCTGCTGCACCTCGGGCAATGCCAAACAGGTGGTGGAATCGCTCGGCGTGCCGAAGGTGCTGATGATCCCGGACGAATATCTGGCGCGCAACGTCGCCCGCGAGACCGATGTCGAGATCATCGCCTGGCACGGGCATTGCGAAGTGCATGAACTCTTCACCGCCGATGATGTCCGCCAGCTGCGCGAAAACCATCCCGGCGTGACAGTGCTCGCCCATCCCGAATGCCCGCCCGAGGTGGTGGCCGAGGCCGATTTTGCCGGCTCCACCGCTGTCATGTCGGATTACGTCGGGCGGCAGAAGCCGGCGCGCGTCGTGCTGCTCACCGAATGCTCGATGAGCGACAATGTCGCCGTGCATCATCCCGAGGTCGAATTCATTCGCCCCTGCAATCTCTGCCCGCATATGAAGCGGATCACCCTGGGCAATATCCGTTCAGCGCTTGAGGAAAACCGCCACGAGGTGACCGTCGATCCGGCGATTGCCGTGGCGGCGCGCCGCGCCGTCGAAAGGATGCTGGCGATATGACCGAGATTCTCCACAATCTCACTGGCCGCACGGTGATCGTCGGCAGCGGCCTTGCCGGGCTGATGACCGCCCTGACACTGGCGCCGGAACCTTCCGTCATCGTCACGCGCGCCGTCCTCGGCACCGAGACGTCGAGCGCTTGGGCGCAGGGCGGCATCGCTGCCGGCATGGGCGCCGACGACAGCGCGGCGCTGCATCTTGCCGATACGCTTGTCGCCGGCGACGGCCTCTGCGATCCCGCAGTCGCCGCCGGCATCATCACCGAAGCGCCGGCGGCAATCTCAGCGCTGGAGCAGGCCGGCGTCCGTTTCGACCGAAATGCCGCCGGCGAACTCTCTTTCGGGCTGGAGGCTGCCCATAGCCGCCGCCGCATCGTCCACGCCGAAGGCGATGGTTCGGGGGCGGCGATCGTCGCGGCGCTGGTGCGGGCGTTGAAGCAGATACCTTCCATATCCGTGCTCGAAGGTTTTGAGGCGCGGCGGATCATGATGGATGGCGAGCGTGTCGCCGGCCTGCTCTGCGCGACCGCCAACGGCGTCGCCATCCTGCCGACGTCGAAAGTGGTGCTTGCCACCGGCGGGATCGGCGGGCTTTACGATTCGACCACCAATCCGATGGGCAATTTCGGCCAAGGGATTGCGCTCGCCGCAAGGGCGGGTGCCGATCTCGCCGACATGGAATTCGTCCAGTTCCATCCGACGGCGCTCGATTCCCGTCGCAGGCCTTTGGCGCTCGTCAGCGAGGCAGTGCGCGGTGAGGGGGCTCTGCTCGTCAACGAACGCGGAGAACGCTTCATGGCCCGCACCCCGGGCGCCGAGCTTGCGCCGCGCGACGTGGTGGCGCGCGCCATCAGCGCCGAAATCACCCGCGGCGGCAGGGTCTTCCTCGATGCTCGCGATGCGCTCGGCAGCCGCTTTGCCACCCGCTTTCCCGTCATCGCCGCCCTTTGCGGCGAGGCCGGCATCGATCCGGCGAAGCACCTCATTCCAGTGCGCCCGGCCGTTCACTATCACATGGGCGGCGTTGCGACGGATGCCAACGGCCGCAGCTCGGTTCCAGGACTCTGGGTCGTGGGCGAAGCGGGCTCGACCGGCCTGCACGGCGCCAACCGGCTCGCCAGCAATTCGCTGCTGGAGGCGGCGGTGATGGGCATGCGGGCGGCGCGCGACCTCGCTTCCATGCCGGCGAGCCGTCCCGGCACCCTCTTCGGCGAGAGACTGCCGGTGCCAGCCGATGCATCGCTCGTCCGGCCGATCGTCTCACGCCATCTCGGCGTGCTGCGCAATGCCGGCGCCGTTGAGGACGCGATCGCCGCGCTGCTGCCGCTTGCCGAAGGCGACGGCCCCGCCGCCGATCCTGCCATCGTCGCGCTGCTGATCGCCGTCTTTGCCAGCCTGCGGACGGAATCGCGCGGCGCCCATGCCCGCACCGATTTTCCGCTGAAGCTCGGCGCTGCCGACCGGCGCCAGATGCGCCTTTCCCAAGCGCTAGAAATCGCCCGTGCCACATCGCCCTATGCCCTTGCCCCGCTCTATACTCTTGCAAGGAGTGCCTGAGATGAACCTCGTTCCGCTTCCGCGCCTGATCGTCGAACCGCTGGTCCGCGCAGCCCTGCTCGAGGATCTCGGTCTTGCCGGCGATATCACTTCGGCATCGGTCATCCCAAACGACCATCGCTCGACGGTCGTCATGGCCGCCCGCCAGCCGGGCGTGATCGCCGGCCTCGATGCGGCCGAACTCGCCTTCACCCTCGTCGATCCGGAGATCACCATGCGCCGGCATCTCCAGGACGGTGATGCGGTCAAGCCCGGCGACGCGATCGCCACCATCGAAGGCCCGTCACGCGGCCTGCTGACGGCCGAGCGCACCGCGCTGAATTTCCTCGGCCACCTCTCCGGCATCGCCACCGTGACGGCCGAGATTGCCGCCGCCATCCGCGGCACCAAAGCCTCTGTCGCCTGCACGCGCAAGACGACGCCGGGGCTCCGGGCACTGGAAAAATATGCAGTGCGGGCCGGCGGCGGTATGAACCACCGGTTCGCGCTTTATGACGCGGTACTGATCAAGGACAATCACGTCGCCATTTCAGGCGGCGTTGCCGAGGCGATCCGCCGGGCGCGGGCCGGCGTCGGCCATCTGGTGAAGATCGAGGTCGAAGTCGATACGCTTGATCAGCTGCGCGAAGCGATGGAGACCGGCGTCGACGCTGTTCTGCTCGACAACATGACGCCGGATCAGTTGCGCCAAGCCGTCGCCATCGTCGCCGGCCGGGCGATCACCGAGGCTTCGGGCCGGGTCACCCCGGCAACGGCGGGAGCAATCGCCGCCTCCGGCGTCGATCTCATCTCCGTCGGCTGGCTGACGCACAGCGCGCCGGTACTGGATATCGGCCTCGACTTCATCGAGGCCGCCGCGACGGAAACGAGCCCGAAACGGGTTGCACACGTGCTGTAATCGGCTTGACGGCTGGGTCTTGAAACTGGCGATTGTTCAAACAACTCCCGCTACAGAAGGCCCACAGCATGCTATCGGCAAGTGTTGGCGAAGCATCTTCTTGGCGAGCGGCAGGCGAAAATGCAAATATTCGCTGAAATTTCTTCTTTTTATAGCAAAACCGCTATGCGCGGCGCCCTTCTAGCTCTAACATGATTTAAGCGGCGGCTGCGTTTGCGCGCCTTGGCTTTCAGGGGTGAGACCGGGATGCAACGGACATCCGGACAGATGTCGAAGAACAGGCTGTGCCTGCTCGGAAGACCGAGGCTACTGGCAGCGGGGAGGGAACTCCCCTTGCCGGAGAAGTCTTATTTTCTCCTCGCCATGCTGACCGCCGAAGCCAATCTCGAACTCGACCGCGAAACCGTCAGGCGGCAGCTCTGGCAATCGGAACTGCCGGAAAAGCGCGCCGGCAGCCTGCGCCAGTTGCTGTCGCGTATCGAGCAGAGCATTCCCGCCGATCTTCCGCCGCTGCTTGCCGCGACCCGAACCCATATCGGGCTCGCGGATGGCTGGGAGGTCGACGTTCATATCCTGAAACAGAAAGGGCCGCTCGCCTCCGAAGACAGCGATATGCTGAACGGCGAACTGCTGGAAGGCGCCAAATCGCCGACGCAAGGCGCCGAGGACTGGCTGACCTTTGAGCGCCAGCGCATCGACGAATTGCGCTCGGCCCATCTCACTCGGCTGATCGAAAAATCGGAAGACGGATCGGATGACGAGCAGGTGGCGTTTGCCCGGCGCCTGCTGGAACTCGATCCTGCCAGCGAGACGGCCTATCGCACCCTGATGCGCACCTATGTCAGGATGAACGATGCGGCCGCGGCCCGTCAGGCCTATCTGAAGTGCAAGAGCCAGCTGAAGGACGACTTCGATACGGAGCCGGAGGAAAGCACCACGGCGCTTGCCCGCGAACTCGGCCTGATCCCGGCCGCACAGGCAGCCGTGCCGGAGCGCCCGTCTGCATCAGGCATGTTCGCCAATCTGCTCGGCCAGCCGCGCATCATCATCCTGCCGCCGGAAAGCATCTTCACCGATCCGTTGATGGAGCGCGTCGGCAGGGCGCTTCTCGAAGACGTCACCATCGGCCTCAGCCAGCAGCGCGGCTTCAAGGTGATCGCCGCGCATACGAGCCTCGAAATCCTCAGCCGCTCGATCGATCCGGCGCGCGCCGTGCCCGGCCCGCTCGACCTCAGTTTCGACTATGCGGTCTATGTCACCATCCAGGGCCGCGACGAGGATGTTTTTGCCACCTGCCGGCTGACGCGGACGACGACGTCGGAGGTGATCTGGGCGCTGGAACTGCCGCTGGTGATGCAGAAGATCAGCGAATCCTTCGCGCATCTGACGCGGCGGATCGTCTCCTCGCTCGCCGACACGATCGAGCGCCACGAACTGGCAATGCCGATCGGCGATGCGCCGGCCTCCGCCTATCGCCTTTATCTCGAAGGCAAGCGGCTGATTGCCCAAACCGACCTGCAGCACCTGCGCCAGGCGCGCAAATGGTTTAAATCTTCGCTCAATCGCTACGAGCATTTCTCGGCCGCGCATGCGGGCGTGTCGCGGGCGCTCGGCATGGAATGGCTGATCCGCGGCATGCGCGACAAGGAACTGCTCGACGAGGCGAATGGTGCTGCCCGGCAGGCGCAACAGTCCGATCCGAACAGCGGCCGGGCTTATCGCGAACTCGGTTTTGTGGCGCTTTATCGCCGCCGCTTCGACGAAAGCCTGGAATATTTCCAGCAGGCGCAGGATCTCAATCCCAATGATGCGGACATCCTCGCCGATTTCTCCGACGCACTTTCTCATGACGGCGATTTCGACCGCGCGCTGGAGCTCAACCGGGCGGCCTTCAAGCTCAACCCGCTGCCGCCGGATTATTATTACTGGAACCTCGGCGGCATCCATTTCATGCGTGAAGAGTATGAAAAGGCGATCGACGCGCTGGAACCGGTAAAGACCAAACAGGCGACGGCGCGTCTGCTCGCCGCCTCGCATGCGATGGCGGGCGAGACCGGCAAGGCCCAGAGCTATGCCAGGACGGTGCTCGAAAACTTCCCCGATTTCCGCAGCGAGGATATCCGTCATTTTGTCCCCGATCGCGATCCCGCCTTCACCGAACCGCTGATAAAAGGCCTGCAACTCGCCGGTCTTCCCTGATGCATCGCCTTTTAACGAAGCCTGTAACGCTTAAATGACGCAGGCAATGTTTCCCTCCGATGGTTAACGGCAGCAAGCGCTGCCCAACCAATCGGAGATGGAACATGAAGACGAATGCTGAAACCACCGCAGTTCAGACCCAGTCCCTGCGCTTCTCTGCAGCTGCGAGAGCAGCGATGAAACAAGATGAACTCAGCGTTTCCGCCAATGCGCTCGAGAGCCTGACGCATGCGCTGAGGTTCCGCTAAGGAACAGAAACGGATGTCTGTTTTCACCGATCTCGAAACGCTTGCCGGTGACCTCAAACGATCATCGGCCGGCGTCAGCGATTATCATGACCGCGCCGTCACGCCGGCTCAGACACTTGCAGCTATCAGGCCGCATCTGCGCGAATTCGGCATCACGCGCGTCGGCCTGCTGACCGCGCTCGACGTTTTGAACATCCCCGTCGCATTCGCGACGCGGCCGAACAGCCATACGCTCTCGGTTTTCCAGGGCAAAGGCATCGACAATGATGCCGCCATGACCTCGGCCGCCATGGAAGCGATCGAGACGCGGATCGCCGAAATCCCGCCCGCCGACCTGACGGAGGCGACTGTCGCCGGCATGCGGGCGGAAAATGCCGCCATGATCGATCTCGACAATGTCGCCCGCTGCGCGCCCGACGAGATCGGCAGCGGACCCATTCCCTGGTGCTCCGGGCTCGATATCCTTTCCGGCAGCAGCGTCTTCGTGCCCTGGTGGCTCGTCGGCCTCGACCATCGCGGAGAAAGGCCACCGGGTTTCGAGCAGTCGAGCGATGGGCTGGCCTCCGGCAACACGCCATCCGAAGCCGTCCTGCACGGGCTCTGCGAACTGGTGGAGCGCGACGCCTGGGCCCTGACCCAGCTGAAATCGCCCGAGCGGCTGAAGGAGAGCCGCATCGATCCTGCCTCCTTCGGCGACGCAGTCATCGATGTCATGACCGACCGGATCGCACGCGCCGGCATGCGGCTGCTGCTCCTCGACATGACCACCGATATTGGCGTTCCCGCCTTTCTCGCCGTCATCATGCCCGGCAATCTTTCCGACCGCGTCGATGCGCGCTGGGCCCATGTTTGCGGCGGCTGCGGCTGCCATCCTGATCCCGTTCGCGCCGCGCTGCGCGCCATCACCGAAGCGGCGCAGAGCCGGCTGACCGCAATTGCCGGCAGCCGCGACGATTTTTCGCCGCGCGTCTATCAGCGGCTCGACCAGAGCGCGGCGATGCAGCAGGTGGTCGAACTTTGCGAGGGCGGCGGCCGCATGCGCGCCTTCCAGCCGCGTCAGAGCCGCCCGGCAACGATCCAGGAAACCATCGGCCATATCGCCGGCCGGCTGGCGGCGACCGGCATCGAGCAGATCATCGTCGTGCCGTTTGCGCACCGGACTCTGCCGGTCTCCGTCGTCAGGGTCATCGTGCCGGGCCTGGAGGTCGATATCTCCGGCCAGTACATCCAGCTCGGCATGCGGGCGGTCAACACCATGAGGGGAGCCCAGTCATGAAGGTGCTGTTCGTCGGTCCGAGCCTTGGCAGCGATCTCGCCGCGGCAAGAGCCACATCCCCTCGCATCGATTTCCGGCCGCCGGCTGCCTGCGGCGACATCCTCAAGGCCGTTCACGGCGGCGCCACCGCCATCGGTCTCGTCGACGGATATTTCGGCGATCTGCCTTCGGTCTGGCACAAGGAAATTCTGTTCGCGCTCGAGCACGATGTCGCCGTTGCCGGCGGCGCCAGCATGGGCGCGCTGCGGGCGGCCGAATGCGCGCCTTTCGGCATGGTCGGGCTCGGCTCGATCTTCGAAGATTACGAGGCCGGGCGGCTGCTCGACGATGAGGCCGTCGCGCTGGTGCACGCGCCGCAGGCGCTCGGCTGGCTGCCGCTCTCCGTGCCTTGGGTCGATTTCGAGCCGACGATCGAGGCGCTTCTGACCAGTGGTGAGATCTCGTCCAGCGAGCGCAAGAAACTGCTGCTTGCCGGCCGTTTCCTGCATTTTTCCGAGCGCACCTATGCCAAGGTCGTCGACGAGTGCCATTTCCGCAAGCCGCGCCGCGACCAGATCCTCGCCGCGGTCCGCCAGCATCGTGTCGAACGCAAGCGCAACGACGCCCGACTGGTGCTGGATTGGCTGCGCCGGGACGAATTCTTGCCCGTCAACCGTGACTGGCGCTTTGCCGCGACCTCGCACTGGGAGCTGCTGCACGCCGAAGTCACGCGCAATGCAGTTGCTGTAACGCTCGAATAACGGTCACCGCGGAAGATGCATTGGTAATGGAATCGTACGGTTTCACGGCCAAAGGGGCGGGAACGATGTTTGAACAACGCAACGAAGGTACAGGCAGCGAATACGCAAGGATCTTCCGGCTGCTGTCGGCAGCCAAGGAGGAGGCTGAAAAGCTTCAGCTGCGTAATCTGATGCACCTGACGAACATGGCGCTGCTGCAGGTCGTGATCGATTGGGACGGCATAGATCCCGACAGGGAACTAGACGTCAATCTCGAGAAACTGCTCGGCAGCAAAGCCAAGATCGCAATGAAGGACGCCAGCGAGAATCTGATCCTGATCGATCGCCATTAATCCGGATCAATGGATATCAATCCCGGTCGATCACCATCGATCCCGGTCGAATTGATCCCGATCGCTATTTATCCTCATGCGGCCCAGTGGATTCGCGTGAAGGAGACCTGGTTTATTCGGCTGCTTCGCCTTCCACCTGTTCGGTGTGGGCAATCGCCTGGACGAGCTTCAGGATCTTCTTGCGAAGAGCTTCGTTCTTGATCGAAAAGAACGCCGCATTGAGAAGCACGCCTTCGCGCGAGATAATGAATTCCTCGCTAGGAGCCGGGTTGTCGTTGGCCGTATCGGGGGCCGACAGATCGTCGAAAAATGTCCTGACGTCGACCTTCAGCGCGCCGGCGATTTCAACCAGCATGCTGGCGGAAACGCGGTTGGAACCCTTTTCGTATTTCTGGATCTGCTGGAACGTCACGCCGACGCGGTCGCCCAGTTCCGTCTGAGATACTTTCCTCAATAGACGCTGAATACGGATAGTCTTTCCGACGTGAACGTCGACGGAATGCGGTTCTTCTTTCATTTTTTCCCTCCTGAGGACACGGACTGAAGTTATTCGCCAAATCCGTGTCTGACAACTTTTACCTGAGATGGCTAAAGCTAGCAATTGCCCGGCGGTAAGTCGTCCCAAACCGATACACTGCGTCGCTTCATCCTTACAGAAGCAAAAGACATGCCAGAGTAGCACTTTTGCAAGCCACAGCACATCATGTGATTTTGTGACGTCAAAGCGACCAGAGGCGCTGGGCATTGGCGAAAAGCAGCCCGGAGCGCTCCGCCTCGCTGCTGCCGGACAGCACGGCATGGGTCGCGGCAACCCAGGTGGAAAGGCCGCCGCCGAGCGTGCACACCGGCCAATCGCTGCCCCAGACGACGCGATCCCAGCCGAAGCTTGCTATGACATGCTCGATATAGGGCCGGAGCGTCTGCGCCGTCCATGTCTCGGCGTCGGCATAGGCAACGACGCCGGAGACTTTGCAGACGACATTCGGTCGCCGGGCGATCTCCGAGATGCCGGCCTTCCACGGCTCGTAGGCATCGGAGCGGATATCGGGCACGCCGCAATGGTCGAGCACGAACTGCACATCCGGCGCCAGATCGACGAGGGCTGTGACGCGGCCCGCCTGGTGCGGCAATGTGCAAAGGTCGAAGGTCAGGCCGCTGCCGCCGATGCGGCGGATGTTTTCGCGAAACAAAGCACCTTCCGACACGTCGTCGGGCACGACATGCAGCACGCGGCGGAATCCCTTGACGAAGGGATCGGCCTTCTGCCGCTCGAGATAGGCGGCAAAGCCTTCTTCCTCCGGCCGGCAGGAGACGATGGCGCCGGCAATCAGGCTGCCTGTCTTTTTGGCGATGCCGGCGATATGGTCGGTCTCGGCCTGCATGGCGGCGGGATCGACGTCGACCTCCATATGCAGCACCGTAGTGATGCCGCAGCGCCGCGCCTCGGCCGCGTAGGTCTCATAGAGAAAATCGTGATCGAGATCGGCCACCTGGGAAAGCCAGGGATAGGGTAGCGCTGAGCGATCGATAATGTGCAGATGGGTGTCGATGAGCACGCTTTTCTCCTCCAGGACAGGCTGTGCGCAAGCTATCCCTGGTGAATGGATTGTTCAAATAAAAATTGCCGGCCCATAGCTGCCCCTCACTCTAACCCTCTCCCCGTAAACGGGGCGCGGGGACGTGCCATGCGAGACATTCGTGTCGAACGGAGGGGTTGCGGCTATTCCCTTTCGCTCCGTTTACGGGGAGAAGGTGGCGGCAGGCGGAATGAGGGGCCGCTCTCGCAGTAACCCGTCAGCCAGAATTGGCGACGTCGGCACCGGCCAGCAGCGACAGCTGGTTGGCCGCCTTTTGCACCAGCATGGTCGCCTGGCTGATATCCGGCGCGGTGGGTGCATTGACAAGCGCGATGAAGGGGCAGGTGAGGGCGGCGATACAGCGCCCGTCCGGCCCGAGAACGGGCGCGGAAAGATTGTAGACGCCTGATGTCTGGGCGCTTGCCATCATCTCGTAGCCGCGCTCGCGGATCTGGTCGAGACGATCGTAAAAATCGGGCCCGAGTTCGATCTCCGCGCGGCTGCGTACATGTTCCGAGATCATCATCTCCCGCTCCTCCGCGCTGCGGAAGGCGAGCAGCACATGCCCCGATCCGGTGTCGAACAGGCTGATATGGGCGCCGATGCGGATCGAGAAGCCCCAATAGTCCGGCGCCTCCTGCTGGGCAATAACGACAGCCGCGCCGCGGTCGAAGACGGCGAGGTGATTGGCCTGGCGCGTGCGCTGGGCGAGATCGCGCATCAGCGGCGTCGCATAGGATGCAAGCCGGCGGACCGGCGTATGCAATTGCGCCAGGCCGAACAGCTTCAGCGTCAGCGAATAGCGGTCGCCGTCCAGCCGGGTGACGTAACCGCGGCGCACCAGGCGGTCGAGCATGCGGTAGAATTCGTTGGGGCTGCGATCGAGCCGCTTGGCGATATCGGCCTGGGTGAGGCCGCTGTCGACGCCGGCGAGCAATTCCAGGATATCGAGGCCCTTGTCGAGCGCCGGAGCGCGATAGCGGTCTGACTCCTCGGTCTCCATTCCTTCCTCCTGTGAATATCACTCTGCATATACGCAGAAGAGCAGCCGGAAAAGGAAAAGTTTGCGCTTGACCCTTGGCTAATCGTCTGTTTGTCTATAAACAGACAAATCATAGCTGAAGACGCAGCTTGACATCCGGTGAGATCTCGCGCGCTTCCGAAACGAAACCAGGCGGCAGGCGGCCAGCACTCTCTTGCCGCAGAGCGGTCACAGCGCGCAAAATGGGAAAGGGTGAGCCCGCCTTCGTCAGACAAAACGCATTCCATCGTTCCGCGCAGACAATTCCAGAAAAGGCCCCGTGACATGACAAACAGACTTTCCGGCAAGACCGTTCTCATCACCGCCGCCGGCCAGGGCATTGGCCGTGCAACGGCGACAGCCTTTGCCGCGGCCGGCGCCAAGGTCCACGCGACCGACATCAATACCGAGGCGTTGGCGACCTTAGCTGCGGAAACCGGCGTTTCCACCCATCAGCTGAACGTGCTTGAAGAGGATGCGGTCAAGGCTCTGGTCGCCGAGATCGGCGCTGTCGACGTGCTGTTCAACTGCGCCGGCTTCGTTCATGCCGGCTCGATCCTGGAGATGAAGGATGCCGATTTCGAATTTGCCCTCGACCTCAACGTCAAGGCGATGATTCGCACGATCCGCGCCGTGCTGCCCGGCATGCTGGAGCGCAAGGACGGGTCGATCATCAACATGGCCTCGGTCGCCTCCAGCATCAAGGGCGTGCCGAACCGTTTCGCCTACGGCGTCACCAAGGCCGCCGTCATCGGGCTGACCAAATCCGTCGCCGCCGATTATGTCGCCGAAGGCATCCGCTGCAACGCCATCTGCCCCGGCACGGTGGAGAGCCCGTCGCTGCAGGACCGCATGCGCGCGCAGGGCGATTATGACGCCGCCCGCGCCGCCTTCATCGCCCGCCAGCCGATGGGCCGGCTCGGCTCGCCCGAGGAGATCGCCGATCTCGCGGTCTATCTTGCCGGCGCCACCTACACCTCGGGCCAGGCGATCGCCATCGACGGCGGCTGGACGATCTGAGCCCATTCAGCGATGTGGCCGGCACGCAGCCGGCCAATCCGGCCCCGCCGGCAGCCGACCGCGTTAACGGAGAATACACCATGACCCGCATCACCGACCTTCGTGTCTTCGATCTCCGCTTCCCCACGTCGCAAAGTCTGGATGGGTCGGATGCGATGAACCCCGATCCGGATTATTCGGCCGCCTATGTCATTCTCGATACGGATACGCCCGATCTTGCCGGCCACGGCCTGACCTTCACCATCGGCCGCGGCAACGACATCTGCTGCATGGCGATCGAAGCGATGCGCCATCTCGTCGTCGGCGCCGAGCTTGCCGAGGTGCTCGCCCATCCCGGCAAATTCTGGCGGCATCTGACCAGCGACAGCCAGTTGCGCTGGATCGGCCCGGAGAAGGGTGCCATTCATCTGGCGACCGGCGCCGTCGTCAACGCCGTCTGGGACCTGCTTGCCAAACAGGCGGGAAAACCGGTCTGGCGCCTTGTCGCCGAGATGTCGCCGGAGGCGATCGCCGATATCGTCGACTACCGCTATCTCACCGACGTGCTGACGCGTGAGGAGGCGGTCGAGATCCTGAAGCGCGCCGAAACCGGCAAGGCCGAACGCATCGCCATCCTCGAAAAGGAGGGTTATGCCTGCTACACCACCTCGGCCGGCTGGCTCGGCTATGAAGACGAGAAACTGCGCCGCCTTTGCCGGGAGGCGATCGATGCCGGCTTCAACCATATCAAGATGAAGGTCGGCCGCGACCTGGACGACGATATCCGCCGCCTCCGGATCGCCCGCGAGGTGATCGGTCCCGATCGTTACCTGATGATCGACGCCAACCAGGTCTGGGATGTTGGCCAGGCGATCGACTGGGTCAAGGCGCTTGCCCCGGCCAAGCCCTTCTTCATCGAGGAACCGACCAGCCCCGACGATGTCGCCGGCCACCGCAAGATCCGCCAGGCGATCGCACCGGTGAAGGTCGCGACCGGCGAGATGTGCCAGAACCGTATCATGTTCAAGCAGTTCATCGCCGAGGGCGCGATCGACATCGTCCAGATCGATTCCTGCCGGATGGGCGGGCTGAACGAAGTTCTCTCCGTGCTGCTGATCGCCGCCAAGTTCGGCCTGCCGGTCTGGCCGCATGCCGGCGGTGTCGGGCTTTGCGAATATGTCCAGCATTTGTCGATGATCGACTACATCGCCGTCTCCGGAACCAAGGAAGGCCGCGTCATCGAATATGTCGATCACCTGCACGAACACTTCCTCGACCCCTGCCGGATCGAGAACGCCGCCTATATGCCGCCCACTCAGCCGGGCTTCTCGATCGAGATGAAACCGGCCTCGATCAGCAACTATACGTTTCCAAGCTAAGAAAACTTCGCCAGCGCCGACGTATCCGCGGTCGGCCGCAGGATAATTTCCTGTTTTCGACAGTCTTTCCTGACGCCGATGGGCTTCCAATCTGACGGGACTGCTCCAATTCACTTGGAGGCGGGCGAAGCTTGCTTTTTTTAGCAGTGAGGAATATTTTCAAAGGGTGAATGCGGAGGGGGCCCAGCACCAGCAGGCCAGCAAATTTTATTGAACTTAAACAATAGAATGTTTGCGATCGAGCCATGCCCAAGTTTCACTACGTCAAGAGACTGTGCGCCTATCTGCTGATTGCTGCGGCAATGCTGCTGTCGATCGGCACGGCACGTGCCGCCATCACCGAAGGTGAGAACGGACGCCGCGTCGCCCTGGTCATCGGCAACTCGGTCTATAAGACACTGCCCTCGCTTCCCAATCCCGCCAATGATGTCGAAGAGGTCGCGACCACGCTGCGGGCGGCCGGCTTCGACGTGACGATCGGCGTCAATGTCGACCGCATCGGGCTCGAGGATACAGTGCGCCGCTTCCTGCGTTCGACCAGCAATGCTGAGGCCGGCCTGATCTATTATTCCGGCCACGGCATCCAGGTCGGCGGGCAGAATTTCCTCGTGCCGGTCGATGCGACGCTCGAGACACCCTATGACGTCGAGACTCAGACCATGCCGCTCGACCTCATCCTCAATCACCTCAAGCAGAATTCGCGGGTGCAACTGATCTTCCTCGATGCCTGCCGCAACAATCCCTTCAACGCCCAGAAATTCTGGATGGCAGAAAAACTGGAGCCGGTCGGCGCCACCCGCGGCCTTGCGCGCATCGACAGCGATCTCGGCAGCCTGATCGCCTTCTCCACCGAACCGGGCCAGGTGGCGCTCGACGGCACCGGGGCGCTCAGCCCCTATTCCGAATCCTTCATCAAACGCGCCAGCGAACCCAACAAGGAAATCCGCCAGGTGCTGACCGATGTGCGCCGCGACGTGATCGCCATGACCGGCGGCAAGCAGGTCCCCTGGGAAAACTCCTCGCTGATGGACAGCTTCTATTTCATTCCGGCGCCGCCGCCGCCGAGCGTCGAGCCGATGCAGCAGGTGAGCGTGCCGGAAGGGGCTGCCGCCACCAAGCTGCCGATCGCTCCGCCGCATGACGAGACCGGCTCGGCGCTGCTCGTCACCCTCAACCAGCTTCCGCAGACCGGCAAGCTCAGCTTCGACGGCAAGCCGGTCGAGCAGGGCGCCAAGATGCCGGCCGCGGCGCTCACGGCACTCACCTATGATTCCTCAGGCGTTAGCGCCGGAACCGTCGGCCTGATCGGTTACACCGTCAGCGATCCCTATGGTCAGGCGACGCAGGGCGTCGTCGCGATCACCGTCTCGGCGGATGCCGGGGCCAAGCTCGCCCAGCTCGAGCAGCAAAAGCAGGTGCGGCTTGCCGACGCCGATGCCTATCTGAAAACGCTGCCGCGCGACGTCGACACGCCGATCGGCGTCGGCCCCGTCAAGACAAGCCTGCCGGTCGTTCCGGCATCGGCCGCCGAAATGACCTTCAAGGTCGCAGCCTTGCCCGACAAGGGCACGCTGCGGGCCGGAGACCGGGTGATCGGGCTCGGCCATGTGCTTGAGGCAGCCGACATTCCGGGCCTTTCCTACGAGCCGCAGATCGGCACGGAGAACCAGCCTTTCGCCCTGACGCTGCAGGCGGCCAATGACAACCTGCCGGCAGCGACCGTCACCTTCAAGCCGGTGCTCGACGCCTGCGACACATCAGCCGCCGCACCCCTCGACCTGCAGGGCGTGACCGCAGGCAAGCTGCCGAACGAGATCGACCCGAATGTGGCCCTGCCTGCCTGCACGGAAGCGGTGAAGGCCTATCCCGAGGTTGCCCGCTTCGTCTACCAGCTCGGCCGCGCCCAGCTCGCCAACCGTGATACCAAGACGGCGTTCGCCACGATCAAGAAGGCGATGGATGCCGGGCATGTTCGGGCGATCGAGCAACTTGCCAGCCTATATATCGTGGGAGCCTCTGTACCAGCCGACCCCGCGAAAGCGACCGAAATTGTCCAGGCAGGGGCCAAGAAGAACGACCCTTACGCACTATATGCTTATGGCAAGAGCCTCTTCTACGGACGCGGGATCAAGGCCGATACCCAGCAAGGTCTCAAGCTGATGCTGCAATCAGCCGATCTCGGCCATACGTTTGCGATGAACGAGCTTGGCTATATTTTCCTCAATGGAGTCAACGTTCCCGCCGATCCAGAGCGCGGCATTCGCTTCTACGAGGCAGGCCTCGAACGCAACGATATCTATTCTATGAATAATCTAGCGTTGGTTTACCGGTTCGGAAAAGCCGTGCCTCAGGATCTCGGCAAAGCGCTGGAGCTTTTCACCAAAGCAGCGGAAGGTGGGCAACCTTATGCTCCGACCAACCTCGGGCGCATGTACAGAGACGGCATCGGCGTTGCCGTCGACCAAGCGGAAGCGGTGAAGTGGCTGGAGATGGGCGCCGAACGCGGTGATTACTGGGGGGCGCTCGACCGCGCCAGACTCGCAAAGGACGAGGTTGAAGACCCGGAGAGCATGGCAACCGCGGCGCGCTATTTTGCGCTCGCAACTGCCGTCAACATGCCGAGAACAGGCGATCCGAAGAATCAAGCTCTAGCAGGACTCAAGGCTCTACCTACCGCTGCGAAGAAGAAAGCAGAGGCAAGCTTTGTCGCCGAGCTAGATGCTCAGGAGCAAAAAGCAATTTCCAAGTCAAAGTCGCTGGATGACAGGCTCGTCAAGCTCGCCAAAGCGACATGGGTCAAGCGAAATCCGAGGTACGATCTCTTCTAAAAAGGCGACATGGGGGCGCCCTACATGAATAGTAATCCAATCATCCGTGTTCTCATGTGCACGACAATCATCGCAGGCTCAGGCGCAATATTACAGAGTTGCATCTTCGATCCCGGCGCTAGGACACTATTCGCCAGCGAAGAGCCGGCAGTCAACAAACAGTCGACGGTGAAACGAACACCAACCGTCAAAAAGGTAGCCGCGCCTCGCAACGAAACGGCATTCGGCCGTTCGGGCAACGATTCAGGATCCGGTTCCAGCGCAAGTAACTCTTCTGGTATGGGCGGCTCTTCATCAAGCGACAGTGGCGACTCCGGCGGCGGTCCTTCTGGAGGTTGGGATGGCTCAGATCGTCGCTTGAAAACGGAAATTCGCCGGATAGGTACTTCGCCTTCAGGAATTCCAGTTTACATATTCAGATATGTATGGGGTGGCCCGCTTTTTATCGGTACCATGGCTCAAGATCTCCTTCTGATCAGGCCTGAGGCGGTTATGCAGACGGCGTCAGGATACTACATGGTGAATTACGCGAAGCTCGATATCAAAATGATGTCTATAGACGACGGTATTTCACTGGCTACATCGGAATCTCGTGATGCAGCCATCGCACTCTCCGTTGATGCCGGGAACCGCCGACAACAGAGAAAATCGGTAACTTCGCAAGGTACCGTCCTGCCTGTTATATGATCATCGATATTTCGCCCAGATCTACGTCTGGGCGACCATTGCCTTCGGGCCGCGATTTCCAACTCGACCCATCGCGGCATCATCACCTCAGGCCCTTACCGCTTCATCAAACATCCGGCCTATGTCTCGAAGAACATTTCCTGGTCGCTGTTTGCGACCCCGAGCTTCGTCGCCAGCGGTCTTGCCGAAGGATTGGCGCGGGCAGGCATGCTGGCGATCGTCAGTCTGATCTATCTGCTGCGCGCGCGGGCCGAAGAGCGCATGCTGAGCGAGGATCCCGCCTATCGGGACTACGCCGAGACTGTCGCCGCAAATGGGCTTCTGGCGATGGCGAAACGGCGGCTGGCGCCGACCGCGCCGCGCGTCTGAAAATACCTGCAAAGGACGCGGAGCGGCTCAGCTTTTCACGGAATGCTTCGCGTTTTGCCTGGCATTGCTCCTGACCAGGTTGAGTTTGGCGGAAGCGCATCCCCCACTCTCCGTCGTCCTCGGGCTTGACCCGAGGACCTATGCCGCAGCTGCTGGTGGTGCCATGTGGATGCTCGGCTCAAGGCCTGGTGTAACGGAGGATGGAGTGGCGACGCTCCCGCCGTTCACCCATCCAGCCCCTTGAAGCGCACCGGCTGGTAGCCGCGCATCAAGAGGCTGCCGAGCGAATAGGTGTTGCGGCAGACGCGGCCCTTGCAGGCGTTGGGCGAGGCCTCCATCACCTCGACCTTGCGGTCGTCGGTGAAGCGCATGAACAACAGCACATGCGAGCCGGGCTTGTTCAGCGCGTCGCCCGGCCGCATCGACCAGGGGTCGGCGACGCGTTTGGTGATGCCCGGGATGGCGCGCGTCGAGACATGCATCTTCAGGCCCCAGGCGTCGCTGACGAAACCGGAACAGTCGACGCCGAGAATATTGGTTTGCGGCGCACTCTTGGTGCAGACATTGCCGGCGGTCTGGCCCTTTTCGACGCCGTCCATGAAATCCTCGAGCCGGGTCTTGCAGCCCCAGCAATAAGGAACGCCCTTCACCGTTTGGCCGCGCTTGCCGATCAGGTAGATCGGCCGGCGCAGCCGGTTCATGTTGATGCAGCCGGGGCCTGGGTCCTTGCCGTAGGCTGATGACGTCACCAGCCAGTTCAGTGTCTCGAAGCCGATCGCCCGCTCGATGACGTCGCTGCGCGACTTCGGCACGATCGCCAGTTTCGGCGCCTTGCCCGGCTTGCCGGCATTGAGCGGTTTTGCCGGCCGCGCGACGGCAAGCTTTCGGCCAGGGTCGCGGCCGTCGAGCCGCAGCACCTGCGCCCGGCTTTCCTGCGATTTGAGATAGAGCACGTCGCCGCGCGGACCGATCGCCACGAAACGCCGGGAAAAGACCGTGCCGGGGTCGATCGGCAGGTCGTAGACCCGGTCGATCGCCCCGTTGGGCGTAAAGCGCACCACCAGCATGCCGGTGCGCTCTGGCTGATCGGCGGGAACGAGTTCGACCAGCGCATAGGGCCTGCCCGTCGTGTCGATGTCGAGAAGTTCGACGGTGCCGATGCGGCCCTCGGCAGTCAGCGGCAGCGACAGGAAATTCTCCTCCGAGCTGCTGCGCCGCAGCAGGATCTCCGCCTTGTCGTTTGCAGCCGAGACTTCGGCGACAATATCGCCGAGCCCACGGCTCGGCACATATTGAATGACCGGCGGGCGGGGCGCCGGCCGGCTGGTGCTGCGCCCGATCTCATCGACGATGCTGTTCAGCGGCCCCGGCGGCACCGAGCCCATCGAGGCAAAGACCGAGCGGGTGTAATCGTCGGCATCGCCGCCATCGACGGCGCGCAGCGTCTGCGACCTTCCATCGGCCTCGGTGGAGCGTTCGAGGGGCACGACACCCTCCGACCAGAGGTAGAGTTCGTTGTGGACGACGGCCAGATCTTCCGGGCTGGCATTTTCCGGCAGCGGCAGGATTTCGGGCTCGGCCTGCGAGCGCTCGGCGTCGATGGCGATCACGCGGCCATTGTTCTGGTCGAGAATATAGATGGTGCCGTCGTCGCCGACGGTGATCGCCGCAGGTCCCGATGCCTCGACTTCCTCACTGGCGGAAATAATGCCAACCGAGCGGCCGCCATCGCCGCTGCGAAGCTCTATAATCGTCGTGTCTTCGGCAAAAACCGGCGAGGCGACCGCAAGTGCCGCGGCAATCAGAATATGCGACCCAAAACTACGCATGTCCTCGACCCCCGAACAGGACGATGTCAGGCCGGCTCGGCCTTCTCTGACCGTCAAGTCTTCGAAATGGTAAGATAGATGCGCCTTGTCAGCAAGCCGTTGCTTTCCAAACGATTTGGAGATTGGCGCCGGCGATAGTACAAGAACATCGTCTCGAAGATTTGCTGGCGGGAAATGCTTATGCTGGAATGGAACGGTGACGAACTGGCGCTCGATATCAGCCTGCTGGAGCAGGTGCGCGCCGCAAGGATAGGCTTCTCCGATCGCGTCTGCGCCGCCTCGCAAAGCACCGATGACAAGCATCTGGCGCAACTGCGCTCCGAGCCGACCTATCTGATGGCCGAATTTCTCTACTCGATGAAGGTCTTCGGCATCAACACGGCCGAGGATATCGAGCGCTTCGCCGATCTGCACAATGATTACGTGGTTTCGCTGACCCGCGATCCGGCCAAGCTGCAGCGCCTGGGGCTGTCGCAGGATCGCGCGCTCGCCTCGATGTTCACCGCCGACACCAAGCCGCGGCTGATCCAGAACTGGGCGGAGAAATCAGGCGCCATCGACCAGTCCAATCTCGCCCGGTTCCTGGTGGCGGTGATGTCGAGCGAGACCTGCCGCAAGACGCTGATCGATTTCGAGACCGCCGGCTTCATGCAGCGCAAGCGCTCGCCCTATGGCACCATGGTCGTCTGGTCGACGGGAACGATCGAGGAGATCTTCGGCGAAATGCTGCGGGATCTGCGCCTCAGCCTGCAGCAATTGAAGATCCTCTGACCCGGCGCCAAAGCAACGGATTGAAGCATTCGGTTGGCGCAAAAGGAGCCCGCAGGATCGACCGGCGCCTCGGTCAAGTAACGCGCCCCTTCGATTGTCGAAGATAGTGCAAAACCAGGAAAAATCAGGAAACCTGTAGCCCGACAGCACGCTATGATACGGCGTCTCGAAAATTGTTTGGCGAACTACAGCATTGTTGGCGATGTGATGTACACGAAGATTTCGGGTCAAGCCGGTACCCCGAAAGGGTTTCTGGCAACCGATGTCGAGCTCTCGAGTAAGACCTTCGCAGGCTTCCTCGGCGCCGGTTATGCCGTTTCGAAGACAGTTCCGCGCGGCTGGATGTCGTCGGCGGCCTGCGTGTCTGGTCCGTGGAAAGCGAGCTTTCCTTCCACGGCGGCATTCTGGACGGGCGCTCCAGAACGGATAACGCAACCTGGGTGGACGGCTTGGTCGGCTTCAAGGGCACTTACGCCATTACCCCGGAGGTCTACCTGACCGGCTGGGGACTCGTCGGCGCCGGCGGCGCTGACCTCGATTGGGACGTTGCCGCTGCGATCGGCTACCGGTTCGCCGACAACGTCTCGGCCGTTGCCGGGTACCGCGCGCTCGGGGTGGATTACAGCAACGACGACTTTGTCTTCGACGTCGTCCAGCAGGGCCCGATGTTGGGGCTGGTGATACACTTCTAATGCATGTCGCCCGGAAGTGTGCAGCGGTTCCGGGATAACGACATGCATCAAAACGAAGAGCTAAAGCGCGGCAGGTTTCCAGCCGATCCTTGTTCCGCGCCATCTCTCATATCCCGAGACCGGCGATCCTGGGAACGAGCCACAACATTGACGCCGTGCCGATCGCGTAGGCGCCGAGCCGGCGGGTCGGCGCCAGCGGCAAGGCGACCAGAGCGGCTCCGATCCTGAACAGGACCAGGATCGCCGCAACGAAGATGAGCTGCCCCGCCTCAACGCCCAGATTGAACGTCAAGAGGCTCAGCGGCACGTCCGATTGCGGCAGGCCGGTTTCCTTCAATGCGCCGGCGAAGCCGAAGCCGTGCAGCAGTCCGAACGCGAAGGCCACGAGCCAGGGATAGCTCTCGGACAGCCGCCTCCCGCCCGGTTCCGTCTTGACCAGTTCGCGCGCCACAAACGCAATGCTGAGCGCGATCGTGGCTTCCACCGGCCTTTGGGGCAGGCTGAAATATCCAAGCGACGCTTCCAGCCAGTGTGATGCTGTGGGCGATCGTAAACGCCGTGATGGTCTTGAGCAGCATCCAGCGGTTTCGGATTAGCAGGATGAGCGCAAGCACGAAGAGCAGGTAGCCTGCCGGAGCAATGAACGACGCCGCAAGCGAAGCCGCTGCAATAGCCATGAAACGGGACTTCATCATATTTTCCTCCCCCGGAATTATGTAAAAGCCAAACATTTCTACGATTACATGGACTGGCGAGCCCTCTCGTGTCCTTGATACAAATCAAAGCCTGGAACTCGGGCCTGTTGCCGTCGCAACGGCGCGCCAACCGTGCCCTTTGGTTGCCGGCCTCACCTGCTTCCTTCCAGCTATATTGTTAAGAAGCCGGGGGATAAGCTAGACGACAATTTTGATTAGAAAATTTTACCTGATGACACCGACTAATCCGCGGGAGAATGCTATCCCTGCGAACATCGTTCCGATCCGATGTGCTTGTCTGCGATGACGCCGGCCACAGCCGGCGCCAGCAGAATGTGCGATCTGTCCCGCGGACGCTCCCAAGCCTATTTCACCCCTCCCAACCGATTGGCACTGAGCGCCGTTGCCATCTTTCCGGCCTCTGCCTATTGTCCGCAAGCATGTCGCGCGCGGTAGCGCCCATAAGACGGATGTGACGACGATGACGAAATCCCGGCTCATACCCCTGTCGATCGGCCTGCTGCTGGCGCTGCAGATGCCTCAGCTTGGCCATGCCGGCCCGGCCGAGGATGCGCTGGCGGCGCGCAACCCCGCGCTTGCGGCGCTGCGCCAGCATGACGAAAAGGCCTTTGCCGCAGCCACTGCGATCATCGCAGAACACGAAAGCGCCAAGGGGCTGACACCCGGTCAAGGCAAACTCCCGGACGCGACCTCGCCCGGCCGCGACATGGGCTCGGGCCCCGGCAAGGAATTCACGGTCGATAATCCGGATATTCTCTGGCTCTATAATTCCTCGCCCGAAGGGATGAGCGACCTGATCTCGATTTTGAAATCAGCCGGGCAGAAACCCAAGAACTAAACGCAGGTCCAAAGTCGAAAAGACGAGATCCGGCGGCTGATATTGCCGATCCAGAGTCTTGCGCACGTCTTTTCCGGGACGGTTTCTTCGCGGCTCCAAATAATTTGTAACCCTCCCTCAAGCAAGACAGGCAAAGCCATCCCAATTTCGCCGGTCGGTGCTATTCTCATCTTCAACACAGTGTGAGATTGTTCGAAGAGGAGGTTTTCCCATGTCGCACCGCAAAGCCATCCTAGCCGCAGCCACCTTCCTCTCGTTCTTTGCGGTGGTTCCCGCCGTCGAGGCGCAGAACGAACGCACACTGACCGAGGCGCCGGCACAGACCGGCCCTGTCAGCATCACCTTCGATCGCGCCGAGGCCAAATACGCCATCGGCGAAGTCGTCGGCCTGTTCATCCAGTCGACTGAGAACAGCTATGTCACGGTACTGAACGTCTCGCCGAACGGTTCCGTCATCAAGCTTTTCCCGAACAAATATCAGACCGATGCCCTCGTCGGCCCCGGCAAGCGCGTGCAGGTGCCGGATCCGGCCAGCGGCGCCCGGCTGCAGGTCTCCGGCCCCGTGGGTCAGGAGCAGATCAAGGTCTTCTATTCCTCCAAGCCGCTGACCATCTTCGCCGATCTCGGCGGCAGCGGCAGCGGCATGTTCCGCTCGGTCGACGGCGGCATGGATGCCGTGTCCCGCAGCCTGGAAGAGGCCCGCAGCCTCGGCACCAAGATCAGCAGCAAGACGCTGATGCTGACGACGGTCGACAGCCCGGCGGCTCTGCCGCCCGTGGCCGCCCCGCCCGTCGCAGCCGCCCCCGCAGCAAAACCGGTCGAACAGGCAGCCAAGCCGCCGAAACCGGCAGCCGCTCCGAAGCCGAAACCGGTGATCAAACAGGAAGCCGCCAAGAAGCCGGAAACGGTCGACAAACCGAAGGCAGCGCCAAAACCGGTCGCGCCGAAGCCTGTGGAGCAGGCCGCACAACAGCCGCCGAAGAAATACAAGATCGTCACCAATCTGGCGCCCGGCCAGGAGCTTGCCGCCGACGAGCTGCAGTTGATCGGCCCCGCCGACACCACCTCGTCCACCCGGCCAACGCAGTATAAGCAGCCAGCCCAGACGTCCCAGACGAAAATGCCGAAGCTGCCGATGCCGCAGCTGAAGATGCCGCAATTCAAACTTCCCGGCGGCTTCAGCATCAAGATGCCGCAGCTCAACCTCGGCCGCTCGGCCGAACCCAGCCAGGCCGGCGAGGATATCGAAGTGGCGAATGCCGATACACCTGCCTGCACCGCCCTTCTCGACAAGCTGAACACCGCCGTCGCCGCCAAGGATATCAATGCCGCCGCCTCCGAGGCCGATGCGATCGCCGTCAGCGCCGAATGCGGCCAGTTCCAGGTCAATGCCCAGCGCCGCGTTGCAGCCCTCAGGCTCGCCGCCGCCCAGGAGATGATGGCCGCCAACCAGCCGGTCGCCGATTACGAGCCGCTGCTGGTCGCCGCCGACAGTCCGCAGGTGCTCTGGCAGGCCTCCGCCACGCTCGGCGAGATCTATTTCTCCGCCCGCCGCTTTGCCGATGCCGCCGCCGATTACCAGCAGGCAATCGAGATCATCAAGAACGAGACCCGCACCCCCAAGGCGCCGCCGGCCGACACGATCTCCGACCTCATCCAGCGTGCCGCCCAGGCCCGCATCCTGGCCGCCAACCCGACGAGCGACAACCCTGAAGGCAGCTTCGTGCCGGCCGAGAAGGATCACCGCAGCGGCGTGCTCGGCGGCATCTATTCCGAAAATGTCCGCGGCATCGTGCCGGTGTCCATTCCCGTGCCGATCACCTTCGACTTCGACAAGTCGAGCTTCACCTCGATCGGCACCGAGGCCGCCGAGGAATTGCTGGAGGCGCTGAAGGAGCAGAAGCCCGGCCGCATCATCCTGATCGGCCACACCGACCGGCGCGGCGGCGACGACTATAATCAGAAGCTCTCCGAACGCCGCGCCCAGGCGGTGGCCGATTTCCTGAAGAGCCACGGCATCGATGCCTCGATCGACGCCGAAGGCCGGGGCGCCTCCGAGCCGGTGGATGTGACGGCAACGGCAAACCTCACCGAAGACGATGTCGACGCGCTGAACCGCCGCGTCGAATGGCGCCGCGAATAGCTGGGGCGAGGGGAGTTTGGCCATGTCCGCATCCGTTTCCATGGCCGCCGCATTCGCCCTCCTCAGTCTGGCGGCGACAGAGACCCTGGCAAAAACCATCGAGGCGCCGGAGCGCGGCGCCGTCCGGGCAGTCCTGATCGGCATAGACCTTTACCGCAACGTTCCGCCGCTGCACGGCGCAGTCGCCGATGCCGAGGACCTTTCCCTTTCCCTGCGTTCGGTCGGCGTCGAGGACATGACGCTGTTGAAAAACGGCGAGGCCGACCGCCAAGGCATCTTCCATGCGATCGAAGCCGTGACGGAACGGGCAGGGACCGGCGATCTTGTCGTTCTCGGCATCGCCGGTCACGGCTCGAGCGAGCCGGAGCGCGTCAAGGGCTCGAAACCGAGCGGCCGCGACGAGGTCTATGTGCTCGCCGGCTTCGATACCCGCCTGCCCGGATCGCGCGAGCGCATCTTCGGCGACGAGTTCAAGGTGCTGATCCACAAACTGGAGGCCAAGGGCGCCGATGTCGTCTTCATCGCCGATACCTGCCATGCCGGCGGCATGACCCGCGATGTCGATCCGCGCGGCGCCGAGATCACTTGGCGCCAGGCGCCGTCCTATACGATCGAGGAGGACGACCTCGCGCCGATCTCGACGACGGCGGACGCGCTCTCCACCGGCTTCGATTTCAAGCGGCTGACCTTCCTCGCCGCCGTTGACGACAACACCAAATCGCCCGAAATCTCCATTCCCGGCATCCCGCAGAAACGCGGCGCGCTGAGTTATGCCACCGCCCGCGCCTTCGAAGGGGCGGCCGACCGCAACGGCGACGGCGCCGTCAGCCGCCGCGAACTCTTCGAATATGTGCGCCAGGCGGTCTATCAGTTCACCGACCAGCGGCAGAATATCTTCACCCAAAGCCCGCCCGGAACCGATCTCGACCGCGCCGTCGTCTATGATTACCAGGGGGCAGGGGCGCAGGCGGCGGCGGAGAAATCGAACGCTCCGCCGCCCGTCGAGCCCGCGCCGATCAGCATTGCCGCCCTCGGGGCCGAAGCGGTGCTGCAGGGCATCGAGCCGGCCGTCACGCCGTTCAAGCTGACGGATGGTGCCAATGCCGAACTGGTCTTCGATCCCGAAAAGCACGAGGCGATTGCCGGCGGCGATGTCGTCGCCTCCGGCATCGGCGCCGGCGACATGCCTTTCGTCGTCGACCGGATGGCCGCGCTCGACACGCTGAAGCGGCTGTCGGAGGTCAATCCGCAGACCGTGCGCGTCACGCCGTCCGACACCGTCCACCGCGAGGGCGAGCGCGTCGGCGTCACGGTCTCCGATCTAGCCGGCCGCAAGCTGATGCTCTTCGACGTCACCGGCGATGGAACCGTGCAGTTCCTCTATCCCGGCGAGAAAGATGCCGAGGCTGAGATGCCTGCGAATTTCGACCTCGATCTGTCGGTCGTCGCCCCCTTCGGCACCGATCTGCTCGTCGCCGTCACCTCCGAAACCCCGATGCCCGAACTCGTCGAATTCCTGAAGCAGAACGACAGGCGCCGCACCGCCGGCAATATCGCCAGGCGGCTCGGCGATGTCCTGCCCGAGGGCGCCCGCGTCGGATTTTCCGTCCTCTATACCTCCGCCGGAGCCAAGCTATGAGCGCGTCGATCAGCAGCATCCTCAACGTTGCGGCCGTCATGCTTCTGCTGGCCTCACCGGTCCTTGCGCAGCAGGATACCGATTTTGCCGGCGAGGATGGCGGCCGCGTCATCGGCGGCCAGGCGGCAAAGAAGGGCCAATGGCCCTGGCAGGTAAAAATTCTGGCGCCCGATCCCGAACAGCGCGGCCGCTTCGGCGGCCACTGCGGCGGCTCGCTGATTGCGCCGCGCTGGATCCTGACCGCCGCCCACTGCGTCACCAGCGGCCGCTCCGGCAAGCAGGATCTCTTCGCCCGCGATCTGCTGATCGTCGAGGGCAAGTCGAAGATCGACAAGGTCATCTCGGTCGACGGGCCGGATAAACCCGGCCTTGCCGTCGAAGACGTCGTCATTCACGAGGATTTCGATCGCAAGGTCTTTGCCAACGATATCGCCCTGATCAAACTTGCCGAACCCGCCGTCTCCAGGCCGGCGGTCCTCGCCTCGGCCTCCGATGACGAGGTGGAGGCGGCCGGCCATAAGGCTGTCGTCACCGGCTGGGGCTACACCAAGGCCGATCACGGCTGGGACGACAAATACCTGCCGACCGAGTTGCAGGAAGTCGAGCTGCCGATAGTCCCGCGCGAGGATTGCCGTGCCGCCTATCGCGACAGCTCGATGCGGATGAACCCGATCGACGAACGCAATGTCTGCGCCGGTTATGCCGAAGGCGGCAAGGATGCCTGCCAGGGCGACAGCGGCGGGCCGTTGGTGGCCCAGCGCCCGGACAAGAGCTGGATCCAGCTCGGCATCGTCAGCTGGGGTGCCGGCTGCGCCGAGGCCGAGCACTACGGCGTCTATACCCGCGTCGCCGCCTTCCGCGACTGGATCGCCGCTAAGACCGATGGCGACGTGCCGAATGTCGAAACGCCGGCCGCCGATCAGGTCGCCTCGACCACCACCGGTCCCGGGAGCAAGCTCAGACAATCCGGCCAGAAACTGGCGAACCTCGCCATCACCACCCCGCCCGCCGGCGATACCGCTCCTGCCGCCACGAGCGAAACGCCCGCCGACAATACCGCGCCGACCACCAAGCCTGCCACCGAAGAACCCGCTGTCCAGCCACCTGTTGCCGAGGCACCCGCTCTCCAGGCACCCGGCATCCAAGGCTCCCCCGGCGACCGCGTGCTGCTGATCGGCATCGACGATTACGAGATGCGCGAGGCAAAACTCACCGGCTCCGCCAGCGACGTCAAGGCGATGCAGCTCTTCCTGGTGAAGACGCTCGCCTACCGCCTGGAACAGATTCACACGCTGACCAATCGCAAGGCCACCCGCGAGGCGATCCTTGCCGAAATCGACGACTGGCTGGTGCGCCAGTCGACGCCTGGAAGCCGGGTCTTCCTCTATTTCAGCGGCCAGGGCTCGGAGGAAATGGGCGCCGACGAAACAACCAGCCCGACGCTTGTCGCAGCCGACGCCAAGCTGGTGCGCGAGGCCGGCAAGGTGACCGTCACCAACCAGATCCGCGAAACGGAAATCGCCGCGCGGCTGAACAGCCTCAAGGACCGCCGCGTCACGCTGTTGATCGACGCCTGCCATGTCGGGCCCGGCAGCCGCAGCGCGGTGGCCGCCCCCTCCGGCTCCGTGCGCTGCCTCGGCCCGGCGCTGGCCGAGCTCGAACCGCCGAACAAATCCGGCAAGGAGGCGAAATTCTCCTTCGGCGGCGAAAACGCCATGGTCTGGTCGGCGGTCAACTCAGGCCAATGGGCGCTCGTCGACCGCGAGGCCAGGCCGCCCGTCGGCGTCTTCACCCGCCGCTTCATCGAAGGTGTGCAGGATGGCGTGGCGCGGGCCGCCGACAAGCCGAATGTCAGCAACGCCGCCCTGCTCGATTATGTAAGGCGCAAATCCGACGAATATTGCCGGACGCATGCGCAGGATTGCCGCTTCACGCCGGTGCCGCAATTTTATGGCCAGCCGGATGCGCTCGGCCGCGATGTCATCACCGGCGAGGAGGCGAAAACCCCGGTCGCCGCCGTCGAGAATACGCTGAAGACGGACAATGAGGCGGGCGTCGCCGTCGACGTGCTGCCCGGCACCTCGGTCGGCATCGGCGACAAGGTGGCGATGCGCGTCTCCACGAAGAAGTCCGGTTACCTGATCCTCGTCGATATCGACGCCTCCGGCAAGCTGACCCAGCTTTACCCGAACAAGCGCTCGATGGGGCTGAAACCGACCGCCAAGAGCGGCGACAACCGGCTCGATCCGGCCCGTCCGGTCGTCGTGCCGGATGCGCGCAATCCCTATACCGGCTTCGAATATGTGGTGGAGGGGCCGGCCGGCGTCGGCATGGTCGTCGCCATTCTCAGCGACAAGCCGATCGAAGTGCTCGACCTGCCGGATGTGCCGACGCCGCTCGTCGGCCAGCGCGCCGCCTTCAACTATGTCTACGATCTCGCCCGAACATTGAGGATCGTCGGCGACGACGAGACCGGCGCCCAGGGCAAGTGGTCGTTCGATTCCAAATTCTACCGCATCCGCTGAAGAGGAGGGAACCCATGCCGAAATCCACTCTGCTGGCGGGCCTTGCCGCTTCGCTGCTGACGCTTGCCCCAGCCCATGCCGACAACTCCGGCGACCGCAAGGCGATGCTCGCCGCGCAGGCGGGGCTTGCCGCCGAACTGATCGACCGCACGCTGGCAAAGGAGGGGGCCGCCAATATCATGGTGTCGCCGGCAAGCCTTGCCGCAGCCCTCGGCCTTGCCAGCCTCGGCGCCTCCGCCGAAGGCAAGGCCGCAATCGCCAAGGGCCTCGGCTTCGGCAGCGAGGTGAAGGGGCCGGAAACGGTGCTTGCCGCCATGAGCCCGGAGAAGCCGGCAGCCGCGGATGCGCCTCTGGCGACGGCGGTTGCCATCGTCTTCGACGACAAGCTGGCGCTCGCCCCCGACGCGCTTTCCATGCTCGCCACCCACCGGATCAAACCTTCGATCGAAGATCTCGACGGACCGGCCTCGGTCGAGCATATCAATGGCTGGGTCAAAGAGACGACGCGGGGCGCCATTCCCCTCATGCTCGACGCGCCGCCCGGCGGCGGCTTCGTCAGCCTGGGCGCACTCTCCTTCAAGGCGCGCTGGAAGACCTCCTTCGAGAAAGAAAGCCCGGCAAGCCCCTTTAAGCGGCCGGACGGTTCGACGATTTCGGTGCCGATGATGCATCTTACAGGCGATGGGCAAAAATTCCGCTTCGACGAGAAATTCGCCGCCGTCGATCTTGCCTATGCGGGCGAAAGCTACAGCATGGTCGTGGTGGCGGCGCGCTCCGGCAAGGGGGTCGGCGGAGCCGACCTGAATGCCTTGACCTCCTGGCTGCAGGGGGAAAAATTCGAACCTGCCAAGGGTGAAATCTTCCTTCCCCGCTTTTCCCTGAGCGACGGGCGTGATTTGATGCCGGTGCTCAATCAGATGGGCCTGGCGGCCGGGAAGGCCAAGGATGCGGCTTTCCCGGGTTTCACCAAGGAAAACATTCGCTTGTCGCGCGTTCTTCAGAAGACGATGATCAAGCTCGACGAAAACGGCACGGAGGCGGCGGCAGCCACGGCAGCAATCACCGAACGCAGCATCGATCCGAAACTCGTTCGCGTCGTCGCCGATGCCCGTTTTGCCTTCGCGCTCAGGGATACAAGAACCGGCCTGGTGCTCGCCGCAGGTCTGATCGGCGATCCGCTTCTGGCAGGCGAATAAAATGCGGTTTCATGGAATGCCAATGATTGCAGGGGGACATGTGCATGAGAAGTGATCTGATCGCCCGCTACACGATCGGCGAGCCGGTCTATGAGAACGAGTTCATCGTCTATCCCGCCCAGGACAAGCGGATGGATCATGCGGTCTTCATCGTCGCCCCCGATGTGGCGCTGAAATTGGACAAGGCGCGTTTCGAGCGGGTCTGGACCTCCATCAACGAGGCGAAATCCTTGACCGCACGGCGCTTCGTCGAAATCGAGGATCTGATCCCGCCGTCGCCGGAAGATGACAATTTCTATATCGTCGAGAAGCGGCCGTCGAAGACGCTGCACCAGTATCTCGACGAAACCGAAATGGTGGCCTATGAGCGCGCCGCCGAAATCGGCCGCCACATCCTCGAGGGCCTGGCGACGCTGCACGGCGCCGGTTACGCTCATAATGCCCTGACGGACCAGTGCATCTATGTTTCCGAGGACTATTCCGGCCTGTCGGTCCGGATCGGCAATCTGCACCTGATCTCGAAGATCGGCGAGCACATCATCCCGCCCTATGTGCCGGAGTTCGGCGCGCCGGAGATCTATGCCAGCGGCACCTTCTCGGCCTCAACGGCCCTCGACATCTATGCAATGGGCATGATCGCCTACAAGCTCTTCCTGCCGCGCCAGACCTATAATAGCGTCTTCGACAGCGTCATGGTCTGGGAAGACGAGCACCAGCGCGAGCAGAGCTGGAAGAACATCCATCTCGATCCCTCCAACATCTTTCCCCGGCTCGACGTGCTGATCCCCGGCTTTCCCGAGGGTCTTGCAAGCCTGATCGAAAGGATGCTGAGCCGCGACCCGGCCCAGCGCCCGCGCACCGGCGCCGATGCGCTCGGCGAATACACGAGGGTGACGACAGGCATTCAGCCGATGTCCTGGGATCCGCGCGGCGGCATGCCGCAGCAGCCGGAGGTGCCGAAGCCGAAAAAATGGACGCCTGTCAAAATTTCGATGATCGCAGCGCTGCTGTTGATCTGCATCGGCGTCGGCGTCGTCACGATCCCGAAATTGCTCCGCCCGGATCCGAAACTCGTCGCTGATGTCAGCACCTGGAAGAAGGAAGCCGAAAGCCGCAAACAGAAGGCGATCGCCGCCAAGGCGCCGGAACGCCCGGCCAGCGACCAGGCCAAGCTTTCCTACGACACCGGTGCGGCGGCTCTGACCTCCGCCGATGCGCTGCTCAAGGATGAAGACTATGAAAAGGCCCTTCCGGGCTATCAAACTGCCGCCATCAATCTCGGCAATGCGCTGATCGCCATTTCGAAGGAGAATGCCGAGAAGGCGAAAGCGTCAGCCTCGGCTGCCGGCGGCGACAAGGCGCCGAGCTTTGCGGAGGCCGACGCCCGGATGAAGACTGCCGCCGAGAGTGCCGCCGCCAAGCAGATGCACGGCGCCATCGACAATTACGACGCATCGAAAACCGCTTTCGACGATCTTGCCAAGGCGCTGACCGCGCTGGCGGCAGCCGAAAAGAACGCGGCGGCAAAACGCGAAACCGTCAATCGCATCGGCGCCGGCGATAGCCCCGACGTCGCCAAGGCGAGCGGCCTGATGACCGATGCCAAGGCCAAGGCCGAGCAATGGCAGATGCCGGCGGCGACCTCGGGCTATGGCGACGCCGCCAAACTTTTCGACGCCCTCATCGCCGACGTCATGGCGGCAAAGGACGAGGCGACGGCGCTGAAGCTGAAGGTCGCCGATCTCAACGCCTCGATCGCCACCCGCGCCGGCGCGGCCGATCCAACGCTTGCCGCACTCGCGCCGAAAATCGGCGAGGCCGATGGCCGCTATAGCGCCGAGGCCTATAAGCTCGCCGTCGTCGCGTACAAACCGATCCTTGCCGATCTCGAGGCGCTGTCGGCGCGCGGCTTCTGCCCGGTTTCGCCGACCCTTGCCTTCGAGCAAGTGCCGGCAGGAAGTTATTCGCTGGAGAATGTCCGGCTGATGACCGCCTCGATGAAGGAGCTCGGCGGCATGCTCGGCGTCGCCAATGGCGCCGTGAAGGTCGAAAAATCCTTCTGCATGCAGGCAAAGGCCGTCACCCGCGCCGAGATGGCGGCCTATTACACCGCCAACTCCGATCCCGCCTCGGCACAGGCCTATGCCGACAACCCCGAGCAGCCGGCTGACGACGTGCCGCTTGCCGTGGCGCAGAACTATACCGCCTGGCTGTCGAAACAGCTGAACGCCCCCGTTCACCTGCCGTCGGCAACCGAATGGATGGCCAGTGCGACAAAGATGGAAACGGAAAAACTGCCCGACAATGGCGACATCCTCCTGCAATGGAGCGCCACCCCCTGCGAAGCCGGCGGCAACGTCGCCTTCATGGCGCAGGAAGGGTCGACCTTTGTCGTCTGCTCCGACGCATCGGCCGGCGGCATCTTCCGGGTCACCGCCGAATTGCGGTGACTGAACCGACGGGTGGAGATCGAAAGGGAAGAAATCCCGCATGCCTCAATCGGTGCAACACGTGTCGACGCAGCGTTTGAAAATGAGGTTGCAGGGCGCCCTTTTTCCTCATTCGGCAGCCTCGCGCTCAAGCGGTACGCTTCACGAAATTTCAATTCCAACTTTCATAAAATGCGCGTATATAAAAAGTGGGGATTGCAGTATTCCCGCCTTGAGGGGTCGAGGATAATGTGCTGGAACACATCAGCAACATTCACGCCGGTCGGTTTTGCTTTGCGAGGTCGGGCATCTCGCAAGATCGTATGGACGCTTGGAGACGCGGCGCGTCTCCTGATGAACGACTGGCCTTTCGATGACGGCGAAGAATATGTGGCTGCCGTGAAAGCCTGCGTCGACGCCATCAGCGGCAAAATTGCCCCGGAACAATTCCGCGAAGCGCTTCTGCGCGCGGCCGAAGAGGCCGGTATCGCCGCTCTCTGTCTGGTCCCGCAGGGTGTGGCAGCGCGACGACCGGACCTGCCGTCGAAGGCGCAAAGATAGCCCCGATTGGGACCTCACGTTTGCGCCAGCAGCCGACATCCAAGGATGGATTCATCACCGTTGTCGCCGGCCCGTAGGGCGGATGAGGGGGCCACACGGTACGACTTTCATTATCTCCAGCGATTTTAGCGACACCAAGGCCATATCCCTTACTGATCGGCCGGGGCTTCGCGGATCTGCATGATCTTGTCGATCAAGCCCCATTCCAATGCTTCTTGCGACGTCATGAAGCGGTCGCGGTCCATGGCGCGTTCAAAATCCTCATAGGAGCGCCCGCAATGTTCGGCGTAAAGCCGCGTCATACGCTGCTTTGTTTTCAGGATTTCCTCGGCGTGAATTTGCATATCGGTCGCCTGCCCCTGAAAGCCGCCTGATGGCTGGTGGATCAGGATGCTTGCATTTGGCAGGGCGGCCCGCTCGCCCGGCTCGCCCGCCATCAGGAGAAACGATCCCATGGAGCGAGCCGTGCCCATGCAGAGCGTGTGAACCGGCGCGCGGATGTAGCGCATGGTGTCGTACATGGCGAGGCCGCTGGTCACGACGCCGCCCGGCGAATTGATATAGAGGTAGATCGGCTTTTTGGGGTTTTCTGCTTCCAGAAACAGGAGCTGTGCGCAGACGAGGGCCGAAACGGTGTCGTTCACCTCGCCATTGAGGAAGACAATCCGCTCGCGCAGAAGCCGGGAATAAATATCGAATGATCGTTCTCCCCGGCTGGACTGTTCTACGACCATAGGGACGAGCTGCATCGCTTCGCGCATCGGCGACCTCCACTTCCAGATTTTTAGGGTGAGGCTCGCCGCGTCAGGCGGCGAGCATGAGGGGCGGACTGTTGCTGTTCGCCGGCGCTCTTGTCATTCCATCGAGTCTTGCATCCGTCAGTACGTGGACGATCCGAAGGCAGGTTCCGCCCGTGGCATTCGGGGTGATCGTGAACGTCACGGTGCTTTCAAGGAATGGTGGGCTGTCGTCGCGCAGCTTGTAGCGGACTTCTTGGCCGGGGGTGACGGCGATCGCATCGGAATCGGCCAATGCCTCCTTTGGCAACCACCTTTCCCGAAATTCGGGAATACTGAGCGCGCGCCAGACCTTGTGCGGCGGATCGCCCAAGTCAAATTCCAGCTCGACGCCGCTATCCTGCTCCTCGATCTTTTGTTTGTTCATTGATCCATGTCCTTCAGCAAGACCTTAAGAGCTGCGATGCGGTCGGGCCAATAGGCGCGATACTTCGCCAGCCATTGAGCGATCAGAGCCAGCCCCTCCGGATCGACTTCGTAGTTCACGAAACGCCCCTGCCGTTGTTCCCTCACGAGCTTTGCACTCCGCAGAACCGCAAGGTGTTGCGACATTGCCGGCTGGCTGATCTCCATGCCGTTGCGCAAGGCGCTGGCGTTCATGCTCCCTGCCGCCAGCTTCTCAAAGATCGCGCGGCGGGTCGGGTCTGCCAAAGCCCGGAAAAAGTCATTCTCGATCATGCCGACACATAAGCATACACTTATCTGATTTGCAAGCTTCTTTTCGTGGCGGCTTTCTGGTGTCGCTGCGAAGATAGCTCGTCAGTCGAGGGGCAAACCCGCCTTGGACATCACGTTTGCGCCCACAGCGGACGTCAGTTCATAAGCGACGTATGTCCGAGTTGGGGCCGAAGGAGACTGGCCGCGTCTGGAGAGCTAGCCAGAAATGCAGGCTTAGCGCAGTGCAGTTCGGGTCTCCCCCGGTGCCATTTCGCGAACAGAACTGGGCACTTCCGCCGAAGCCCCGCTCGACCCCATCAACAGACATTCAAGAACCGTCTGCTTTCCGTGGTACAGATTTCCGTGTCGTCCACCTCGACGCCGCCAGTCACAAAGAAGGCTACCGAGTCAATGGAGGTGGAGACCGCTTGGACATTACCTCTTGCGGCTTGTTGACTCACCCGCAGTTGAACAATAACTTGCTAATTTGGTCGTTGGGCTTGTCCTCACATGACAGATCAATTTCTTCAGCGTCGTCTCGCTGCCATCGTCGTTGCCGATGTGGTGGGATATTCACGCCTGATGGAGGCTGATGAAGTCGCAACGCTGGCGAACCTCAGGGAACTCCGTTCTGGCGTTATCGAGCCGGCTGTGACGCGCCACAACGGTCGCATCTTCAAGGTCATGGGCGACGGCTTCCTGATCGAATTCGGCAGCGCGGTGGACGCGGTCGAAGCAGCGCTGGAAATGCAGCGGGCCATCACGACTGTCGGGGCTTCCGGAGATCGACGACTACTTTTACGTGTAGGTGTCAATCTGGGAGATGTCATTGACGATGGTTCAGACGTCCTCGGCGACGGGGTAAATGTCGCGGCGCGCTTGGAGACGCAGGCCGCGCCGGGAGGTATCTGCATTTCAGCCGGCGTTCACGACGAGATCGTCGGCAAGATCGGCGACCGGTTCTTCGACGCAGGCGAACGCTACCTGAAGAACCTGACTCGCCCCGTCCACGTGTGGCATTGGCCGGATGCGCTGGAAAGCATATTGCCGCTGCCCGACTGTCCGTCGATCGCTGTATTGCCGTTCACGAACATGAGTGGGAATGAAGCTGACGCGCCTTTCGTCGACGGCTTGACTGAAGACCTGATTACCGACCTTTCCCGTACGGCCGGCCTGTTCGTCATCGCGCGCAATTCCGTCTACGGCTACAAGGGCAAGCCGGTCAACGTAAAGCTGGTCGCCCAGGAACTCGGCGTCCGCTACGTCCTGGAGGGGAGCGCCAGACGCGCAATGGGCCGTGTCCGCATCAACGCCCAACTGGTCGACACGGCTGACGGCGGGCACTTGTGGGCCGAGAGGTTCGACAGGACGGTGGAAGATGTTTTCGAATTGCAGGATGAAGTCAACGCCAAGATTGTCGAAGCCCTCGTCGGCCGGCTGACCATCCCGACGCCGCGCAATCGGCCGAAGAACTTTGAGGCCTACGACCTGTGTGTGCGCGCCCGCCTCCTGACGGAAGAGTCGCCGCAAACCGAGCGTGAGGCCTATATGCTGCTCCAGCGCGCGGTTAAGCTCGAGCCATCCTATGCCGAGGCGCTCGGTCTGCTCGCCTATAACCGTTGGCTTGCCTGGACTCATTTCGGCGAGCCCGAAGATCCTAACCGTGAGATGGCGACGACATCGGCGCAGAAGGCGGTCGAGCTGGATCCAAACGATGCCGGCTGCCGTTACGTTCTGGGGACCATTCTGGCCTATGAGCGGCGATGGGTGGAATCGGAGGCCGCCTTCGCAAAGGCCCTGGAGCTGGACCCCAACCACGCCGACACCTGGGCCGCCATGTCTGATATCTCAGTGCTGGACGGCAGGGTTGCCGAAGGACTGGCGCAGATCGAAAAAGCTCTGCGGCTCAATCCCTACCCACCCTGCTGGTATCTTTGCCATCTTGGGCAGGCGCAATACGCCGCGCGTGACTATGAGGCGGCAACCGCTACGCTCCGCAGGAAAGACACGTATCGTACCAACTCACGCAAATTCCTGGCTGCTGCGCTTGCGCAGTTGGGCCACGGTGAGGAGGCGCGGCGAGAAGCAGAATTGTTCCTGATCGCCCACCCTCATTTCACGATCGGCCATTGGCTCAGCTCCCAGCCGCTGCGCGATGCATCTGTACGAGACCACTTTGTCGACGGCTTCCGAAAGGCCGGCCTGCCTGAGTGATGCGGGACGTCTCTCAGGCATTGGATTTTGTGGAGCCTCCGGAAGCTGTGGGACGACTGCCGGCGATGGAATGCAATCACTCGGTGAGGCCAGCTTTGCGCAGTCCATCCACAATGCGCTCGAAATCGGCGGGGTTCTTGTAGGGCAGCACTTTGCGCCTGTGCTCCAGGGAATAATCGGGATTGATCCGGAAGACTTCCTCCCACTGCCCGCGAGCCTCCGCCAAGCAGCCCAAGTGACCATAGCTCGCCGCCAGCAACACACGTGAGATGTCGGTGGCTGGATTGCGGACTAGTCGTCGCTTCAGGAAGACAACGGCCTCCTCGTACCTGCCCAACTGGAACATCGCCTGCGCATGGAAGTGCAGAAAAATGTCTGGATAATATGGATTCAGGGCGATCGCCCGCTCGAAGCAGACGAGGGCCTCGTCGGATCTGCCCGCATAGTGCAGCGCGTTTCCGAGGCTCTCGTGGCCCTCGACAAGATTGGGAGCAAGCGCAATCGCGCGTTCAGCCTCGCGGATGGCCACGTCAAGTCGTCGCAGGTACAAGTTGACGACGGCCAGCGCCCAATGTGCGTACGGATACCGATCGTCGAGCGCCACCGCCAGCGTCGCAGCCTCGGTCGCCTGTTCCAGCGATTTCGACGGCGATCGGCTCCACTGGTTAACGTAGGCCAGCCCGTGCGTGACGGCGAGGAACGCGTGCGCCGGGGCGAATTTCGGGTCCAGATCGACGGCGCGCTGCAGCAATTGCCGGCCCTGAATGTTCTGCTCTCTCGTCAGCTGCCACATGTGTTCACGGCCCCGCAGGAAGCAGTCATAGGCTTCCAGATTTTGCGTCTGCTCGGTCGCGAGCCGCAGGTGGTCCCCGGCCGTCAGCTTGAGTTCCAGAGCGCCGACGATCTGCTGCGTGACGTCATCCTGCACTGCGAAGATATCGGTCAGGTCGCGATCGAAACGCTCCGCCCACTGATGCCCGCCGGTGGTGGCATCAATCAGCTGCGCGGTGATCCTCACCTTGTTGCCGGATTTGCGAACGCTTCCTTCCAGCACGTAGCGCACTTTGAGACTGTCGCCCACTTCCTGCACGTTCACATTCCGGCCCTTGAAGGTAAACGACGAGTTGCGAGCGATGACAAACAGCTGCGACAGCTTCGATAGAGCTGTGATGATGTCTTCCGAGATGCCGTCAGCGAAGTACTCCTGCTCGGCATCGCCGCTCATGTTGACGAATGGCAGCACGGCAATCGAGAGGTCCAACGGCAATGCGGCCGGCGCACGAGCAACGGCGGCGGCGGGCACTCCTGGCTTTACCTCCGCGGCGGTGCCGACCTGGAGCGAATAGATCCGGATCGGCTCGGCAATGTTCTTGAGTTGCGTGTTGCCGAGATCGCTGACGGAGAGATCGAGTCTCGCCCTGACTTGGCGATAGGCGTCCTCGGACAGGCAAATAGCGCCGGGGGCCGCGATACCCTCGAGACGCGAGGCGATGTTGACGCCGTCGCCCATCAGGTCGCCATCGAATTCCTCTACGACGTCCCCCAGATGGATGCCGATCCGGAACTCGATGCGCCGATCCTGCTGAACGCCGGCGTTGCGCTCGACCATGCCGTTCTGCACCTCGATGGCGCAGCGCACGGCATCGACAACGCTGCGGAATTCGACCAGCGCTCCGTCACCAGTGCGCTTGATGACACGGCCGTTGTGCACTGCGATGGTTGGATCGATCAGGTCGCTGCGCAGTGCCCGCAACCTTGCCAGGGTGCGATCTTCGTCCTCGCTGGCGAGCCGGCTGTATCCGACTACGTCCGCGGCCAGAATTGCGGCCAGCTTGCGATTCTCGCTCATAGAGCCGTCCCCCATCTCCACGATAGCAGGAAGACAGAGACAGGGGAACTTCTGCCCAGAGCGATCTCGGCTGAGATCAAGTTCTCTGGTGCATTTGCGACCTACAGCGTGTCCGTCGACGATGTCTGCTTTCGGGCCGGGAGCGGTCAACTGTCGCTGTCGCCTTGCCACTGATGTCGCAAATGTCGCGCCTCGACCCGAAGCGGCCCCTAACGCCCATCTAGGTAGCCGAAATTTTTTACGTCAGATTCTGGGGCATGTGGCGTCATTGCTGCTTCCTTGACGATTTACCTTCCATTAACATCCCTTCCGCACACAGAGGAGTTCCGCCATGAGCGAAGACGCCTTCAACATGTCGATCCGCAAGTTCCTGAAGGAAGTCGGCGTCACCTCGCAGCGCAAGATCGAGGAGACGGTGCGCAAGGGGCAGTTCGATGGCAAGACGTTGAAGGTCCGCATGACGCTAACGGCGGAAGGCACCGGCCTCAACCACGTGGTGGACGGCGAAATTGAACTTCCGTAGGCCGGGCGAAGCGATCGTGCGAACCGTCCGGCTGCCCCAAGTTCATGGCCCACGCCCGCGCGCAATCGAAGCATGGCCGCTCTGGACCGACTGCGGTTTTCCCCTTCGCGCCACAAGCGGCCAGAACTGGTCATACAAACAAGTGGTGAGCATTACTGATGCTCCGTTCAGCTCGGAAGATATTCCCGGCTCCAGCTCTCGCTGACGTCCCCGCTTGCGAACAACTGGCCAATGTCTGTTTCGCTATAGCCCAGTGCCAACAATATCTGTCGCGTCGACCCTCCGTACTTTTCTGCTGGCGGCAACGCAAAGACTTTTGCATCCGCCGGTCTGACACCATAGGGATCGAGATACGTGACCACATGACCGCTTGGATGGTCTTTGTAGGTCGAGAAGGAGTAAGTGCCGCGATCAATTCCCGGCTGACCGTCAGCTGACCGGGTCGACGAGGCGCGAATTGTCTCAATGTTATTACAGATCGACGCGCCGATATCTGCGGCATGGAAGCGCTCGATCCATATGGCCGCAGAAACGGTCGGAATGACGGTCTCAAGCGTTCGTTCCCATTCGCCGCTCGGCAGGCCAGGTAGCATTTCGAGCCCGGCCACATGCTGAAAACGGGTCAGGTCTTTCCGTGAGGCGGCAATCACGATCCAGGCATCCTTTGCCTGGTAGAGCTGATGCAAGGCATCATAGCCGCGTGCTGCAGGTCCGGACGGTTCGTTGAACTCCGCTCGTCCGGCATAATCGTAACAAAACGGCATCTGGGCGAGAGCGCTGAGTGCGGAGAGCGACGTCCGCGCTCGTCCAGCCTTCCCGGACTTGCGCTTCTGGTAGAGGGCCGCAGCAACCGCGAGCGCCGCACCGAAACCACACATCACGTCGATTGTGCCGACATGGGCATGTTCTTCCGGCGTCTGCATCGAGCCGCCGAAACGCAACATGATGCCCGTTGCCGCCTGCACGAGATCGTCATAGCCGAGGTAATCGGTGCGCGGCCCGCGACGCACGCCGCCAAAGCAATCAAGCTGGCAAAAAATGGCATCGGGGTTGAGACTGCGGAGGCCTTCGGCGTCCAGTCCCATGGACTTTACCTGCCGGTCTGTCGCGTTCCACACGATGATGTCCACGGACCGGACAAGCGCTTCGAATACCTTGCGGCCGTCGGCTGAGCCTATATCCAGAAGAACCGATTGCTTTCCCCGCATGTGGGTCATGCCGAAGATCACCGTGTTCCAGCAATCGAAGAACGGCGTAGCGGGATCGATCTTGATGACGTCGGCACCAAAACGCGAGAGATAGGAGACCGAGTGCGGCCCTGCAATCACGTTGCAAAGGTCGAGTACCCTGACACCTTCCAACCAGCCCGCTTTATCAGCAGGTACTGGCATTGGGTCCGGATGGGTCGGCTCGATGTCCCTCAATGCCGCCAGCGCCGCAGGAAACGCAACATCCCGGCGCGGGGACGGTGTCAGCATCGCTTCACCGCTTTCCTCAAGCCACGCCATCGGCCCCGGCTGCGTCATGCGGCCATAGACCGGGTCGTCGACTTCGATCATCAGTCCGGCCGCTTTGGCATGCTCATCGCCGATCCACTCTTTAAGCCATCGATGCGGTGCGCCCGGAAACTGGCCCTCGCCAAATATTATTTCCCATTCCGCCGCCGTCCGCGTCACGAAGACGCCCTTCATTCTAGCCGTGATCTTGTCGGCCCAGTATTTCGGTAGGGGATACACGCCCAGCGACACGTCTGAAGTCCATTCGTCAACTGGCAGATAGGTGTCCGGTTCTTCCCGTAGACCTTCGGCGATTAGTTCGTCATAGATGCCGAGGGTTTTGAGACAGCGTTTGGCATGCTGCTTGTGGCTCGGGCAGACGACGTAGAAGCTTCGACCGTCCTTGCATGGGTAGCTCCGGTAAAACGGATCGAGAAAGGCCTGGAGATCGTCATACGACACATCCATCGCCAGCCCAGCAGCCCGGCGGCGTTCGATCTCCTGCTCGCGCTGCGTTTGGTAGCGGAGTGGATAGTCCTCGATCTTGATGGAGTTGTAGGTTAGCCCCTCCATCACGGCGCTCGCCAGCGGGACTTCAATATGGTCGCCTCTGCCGGTACCCTGTCGGGCCTGCAGCGCCATGGCGGCTGCCGAAACAGCGATCATCGTTCCGTAGGCCGATGAGAGCGGGAGGGGAGAGAACGACGGGTTCACGCCCATAAGTACGCGGTTCAGCCCCATGTCGGTAAAGACGCCGGATGAGGCTGCAATGACCGCCTCGAACGCACGCCAGTCGCGCCGCAGCTCGTCGTCGGATGCGAACCCTGGGATCGACACGGTGATCAGATCGGGTCTCGCCGCACGCAAGGCGGTGAAGTCGATTCCGAGCCGCTTCATCACGCCGGGCCTGAAATTTTCGATGACCACATCGGCCTCAGCCACCAGCGCCAGCGCCTGCTGACGGCCCTCATCGGACTTGAGGTCGAGCTTCACGAGAAGCTTGTTTCGGTTCAATGTCGCGTTCGCCGGATTGTCCCACAGCGGACCGGACAGTGGATCGACGTGAACGACCGTCGCGCCGAAATCACCAAAAATCATGGCAACGGCGGGACCTGCAATATACTGGCCGAAATCGACGACCTTGATGCCGTGGAAGGGCAGCGCTTGACGGTTCATGGTTTTGTCTCGCTTCATTATGCAAACAGGGCCGAGTTTCAGGACGCCACCACTTTGCGGGCGTCCTCCAGGATCATGGACGCCGCCTTCTCGGCGATCATCAGTGTCGGCGAATTGGTGTTGCCACTGACGATGGTGGGCATGACGCTGGCATCGACCACGCGTAGTCCGTCGATACCGCGTACCTTCAGACGGTTGTCCACGACGGCCATCGGATCGCTGTCCGAGCCCATTTTCGCCGTACCCACAGGGTGGAAGATCGTGTTGGCAATGTCACCCGCGAGCTTGACCAGTTCGTCATAATCCTGGAATTGCGGTCCGGGCTTCCATTCCTGCGGCCTATATTTTTGTAGTGCTGGCATGCTGGCGATGACGCGAACCTGTCTCAGGCTGTCCACGGCCACCTTCCGGTCCTCTGCCGTCGCCAGATAATTGGGCGCGATCTCCGGAGCGTCTTCCATCCGTGCTGAGGTGATCCGAACGCTGCCGCGGCTCGTGGGATTGAGATTGCAGACACTGGCGGTCAGGGCCGGAAATCCATGCAACGGTTCTCCAAAGGCATCGAGGCTCAATGGCTGCACATGGTATTCCACATTAGCATGCGCTTGAGACGGATCGGACCGGGTAAAGGCACCCAGCTGCGACTTGCGCAGCAGCGCACCCGGCCCGATGCCGGACAGTTGCAGGATTTGTGGAGAGCCGACGGCTCCCGCCGAGAGGATGACGTCACGGCGGGACGCATACTCGACCTTTTGCCCGCGATGACGAACCGTCACACCTTTGCAGACCTTCCTTCCGGCTGCCTTGGCATCGATCACAAGACGTTCGACATGCGCCTCGGTCAGGATCGTCAGATTGGCCCGTTTGCGTACGGGGCGTAGGAAAGCCTTGGAGGCATTCCAGCGCCAGCCGGATCGCTGATTGACTTCGAAATATCCGACACCCTCGTTGTCGCCGCTGTTGAAATCGTCGGTTCTTGGAAACCCTGCTTCACCTGCAGCATCGGCAAAGGCCTCCAGCACATCCCAGCGAAGGCGCTGCATTTCGATCCGCCATTCACCACCGTGACCATGCGTGTCGGAAAATCGGCTGTTGCCGCCCGTTTCGGGGTCCGCGCCGCCATCCATGCGGTAATGGTCTTCATGGGCCTTGAAATAGGGCAGAACCTGATCCCATGACCAGCTGGCGTCTCCAGTTTCTGCAGCCCAGGCATCGTAGTCCCGTGCCTGTCCCCGCATATAGATCATTCCATTGATCGATGAGCTTCCACCAAGCGTCTTGCCTCTGGGATAGCGCAGTGAACGGCCGTTCAGACCCGGATCGGGAGCCGTTTTGTAGAGCCAGTCGGTGCGCGGATTGCCGATGCAATAAAGATAGCCGACGGGGATGTGTATCCAGGGATAGTTGTCCTTCTTGCCTGCTTCCAGAAGGAGGACGCGGCGCGACGGATCGCGGCTCAAGCGGTTGGCGAGCAGGCATCCGGCAGTGCCGCCGCCAATGACGATGTAATCGAAAGTCCGGTCGTCCATTCTTCCCATCCTGCCGTCGCAAACGCGTCTCTCCATGCGCTCTGGATCGCACGAAACGGCCACCTCCGAAAAGGCCGGAAAGTTTCATGGGGTCATTACTTTTTTCGATGAGTTTGTTAAAGTAGCCGGTCCCCGGATTGGAGCATAAACAATGCGAGACCTCCCGCCTCTAAAAGCGCTCCGAGTGTTCGAAAGCTGCGTGCGCCTGCGCAGCTTCACGAAGGCTGCCAGCGAAATGAATGTTGGCCAACCGGCAGTCAGCCATCAGATTCAGACATTGGAGAAAGATATCGGTCTAAGGCTGTTCGACCGCAATGCCACGGTTGCGACCCCGACGCCTGAGGGTATGGCGTATTACAACCGAATATCCGTTGCACTAGAGGATATCTCTCGTGCTACGGGTGCCTTGCGGCAGAAAGCCCGCAAACCCGGCCTTACTCTCTCGACCTATCCCGGTATCGCAATGTTCTGGCTGATGCCCAGGCTCTCGAAGTTGAAGCAGAGCGAACCCGACCTTGCTGTCAGGGTGACGACGGCGGAACGCGACAGCGACATTCCCCTCAATGATGTCGATTGTGCCATTCTCTTTGGTGATGGACACTGGGCGGGCCAGACAAGTCACCTGCTCATGCCGGAAGTGGTAGTGCCAGTCGCCGCGCCGTCACTCGCCTGTCGACTGCTGGACCAGCCACGATCAGCGCTACTTGAGAATGGTCCGCTTATTCACTTGGAGGACCGCGATCAAAGGTGGTTCAGCTGGCAAGACTGGCGCGAGGCGCGTGCTCCGGGCTCCGCCGTCATCGACGGTGGAATTGAGGTGACAAATCACGGCATCGCAATCCACGAGACGCTCATGGGCCACGGCATAGCGCTCGGATGGAAGGGTGTCATCGATGAGTTGCTCGCCAATGGACTGTTAGTCACACTGGACGACGAACCTCTCGTCTCTGACAGGGGCTATTACCTCGTAGGACCGGCCGCCTTCTTCAACTCGCGCATTGGTGCCAGGCTGCTGGCGGCACTGACAGCGGGCTTGACATATCACTTCAAGCGACCGTAGCTAAATGTCCGCTTAGGGGATAACTCCGCCATGGCTCAGATGCGCCGAAAGCCTAAGTCCGGGCGAAGCCAGGTGCCCCCAGCTTGCGGGCGGTGGATTCGCAGCAGCCAGTAGGTCAACCGGTCGCCCGACGCGGTCAACACGGAAGCCGCGTGCCGGCTCCCTGTCCAATAGCATGGCGGCGTCCCGCAGCTCGAGCCTTCGATGCTGCGGGTCGTCAATCAAGCCTCGGATTTCAACTTGCCGCCGACCGCCCAGGAATCCTTGGCGATCTCCGTTATCAGGATTTCCACCGATTCCGGCGGGCATGCCAGCGTTTCGACGGCGGCCTTGGTCGCTTCGCGGGCGAAGGCGCGTTTCTGATCGTCGGTGCGGCCGGGATGCATCTGCAGGTGAAGAATAGGCATGTTTTCTCCTTGGTCATGTTGGCAATGTCCGTCGCCTTTGGCGCGGGCATGACCACCATGTTGCAAATGCTGAGGTTGATAAATAGGCTCTGGGTATCGTCATTCAAAACCAACAGGTAGGCAATCATGGACAAGCTGGCCGGCATGGCGATGTTCGTCCGGGTCATCGACAACGGCAGTTTCGCGGCCGCCGCGGAGATCGCGCAAGTGTCGCCTGCCATGGTCGCCAAGCACATCAAGACCATCGAGACCCGGCTCGGGGCGAAGCTGATCCATCGCACCACGCGCCGCCATCAACTGACGGAGGTCGGCCAGCTCTATTACGAGCGCTGCAAACGCGCGCTGTCCGAAGTGGCGCTGGCCGAGGCTTCGGCGAGCGAGCTGCAATCGGCGCCGCGCGGCCGGCTTCGCGTGGTGGCACCCGTCAGCTTCGGGACGCAGATCCTGGTGCCGGCGCTGATCGATTACCAGAACGCCTATCCCGACGTCAGCATCGAGCTGTCGCTCGACAACAATGTCCATGACCTCGTCGGCGAGGGCTTCGAACTCGGCATCCACATCGGCCCGCTCTCCGACGACAGCCTGGTCGCCCGCCCGCTCACGCCCTACCGGCGGATTCTCGCTGCTTCGCCGGATTACCTTGCCCGCCATGGCCGGCCGGCTTCGCCCGAGGCACTGACCAACCATCTCTGCCTCGGCCATTCCTATTGGCGTATGCAGGATCGCTGGCATCTGGTCGGGCCGGGAGGCGAACTGCGTGACGTGTTAATCTCCGGAAAATTCTCCACCAACCAGGGGGCAGCCCTTCGCATGGCCGCGCTCAGCGGCGCAGGAATCGTTCTCCAGCCGGAACTGCTGCTCGCCACCGATATCGCCGAGGGACGGCTCGAGCAGGTGCTGCCGGAATGGTCCTACAAGCCTGTTCCGATGTCCCTCGTCTACGCGCCGAACCGCCGGCCGACAGCGATGCTGCGGACGGTGATCGATTTCCTGGTGGAACGGTTTGGCTAGTGAAGCTCGGTCGAGGCCGACGGCCGTTACAGTGCGGAGGCCTATAAGCTCGCGCTCTCAGCCTACAAGTCGATCTTTTCTGATCTCGAGGCGCTGTCGGCGCACGGCTTCGTGGACATTTGCCTTCGAGACAGTGCCGGCAGGAAGTTATTCGCTGGAGCACGTCCGGCGGCGGCATCTTCCGGATTACCGCCGAATTGCGTGAACGATCCGAAGGGTGAGAGCGGAACGGGAAAGCGGAATGCCGCATACACCGGGGCGGCATCATTTCGAGATTCGGGATCAAGTGGCATTGCGGGGCTATGGCCACTACACGCCACAGACGGCTGCGGGCAATTTCCGCTTTACGCGCCAGAAGCGGATGTGGCTCTCGCTCGAGGGGTGACCGATTTGTGGCCGAAGAATGAACCCGCTGCGCGCGGGAGGGCGTCTTGCAGTGTGCTGCGGCGCAGGGGCGAGTGGTGGCGAGATCGGTGATGTAACCAGGCGGCTCTCCAGAATAGCTGGTGCTCATACCGTCGGTCGTCTTCCCGGTCGGGAAGTTTAGCAACAAACGAGCGTTCTCTCACCGAACGGCAAGACCGCTATCGGCGGATACGTCTATCTTTGACTGTAGCTATCGGGCGTTCATTAGCGAATCCTGATGTTTGCCCTCGCCACGAACGCACATAAGGCGTACGTTTGCAGGTCGCTGGCTGGGACCTGATGGAGCCAGCGACTGAGAGCGGGAGGCGCCGCCTTAAGACATGGCGTGCTTCTAACTCGCCTCGTTCCGAGCGCTCTCAAGACTGCCCGCCTCGGCCGGCCTCTCCTTTGTGCGATTCCGGCCGCTGTGACTTTTATGCCTGGAGGAGAAATCAGCCTTTCACACTGGAGGAGAAACCATCATGTATGATCTTGCACGCCGCGAATTCATCGTTCAAGGCAGCGCAGCCGTCGCCGCACTGGCGGTCTTCACTTCACAGTTTGCCCAAGCCTTTCCAAGCCGGGCGGGTGAGACCGTGATCCCGTGGCTAGACCAGCCGCAGCCCAATCCCGTTCCGGCGGTCATCCAGAGCCAGCTTGTCTGGGAGGATATGGATTCATGGGTGACACCAAATGAGAAGTTCTTCAGCATCGCCCATTTTGATCGGCCAACCATTGATGCGAATGCCTGGAAACTGGAAATCGAAGGGTTAGTGAAGAAGCCTCTAAGCCTGTCGCTTGCCGACCTCAAGGCACGGCCGCGCCAGGAGGTGGTTTTCACGGTGGAATGTTCGGGCAATCACGGTTTTCCATTTTTTACCGGCGGCATTGGCAATGCCCGCTGGGCTGGCACACCGCTCGCCGCCATACTTGAAGAGGCAGGCGTGAAGGAAAACGGCATCGAAGTTGTTTTTTGGGGCACTGATGTCGGCGACATCGCTCTCAAGGACGATAATCGCGACGTCAAGATGCATCAGAATTTCGCCCGCAGCATGTCGCTCGCCGATGCGATGAGCCCCAATAACATCCTCTGCTACGAGATGAATGGGGTCGCCCTGCCGCCACCCAACGGTTCCCCGGTGCGGCTCATCGCACCCGGCTGGTATGGCATAGCCAACGTCAAGTGGCTCAAGCGCATCGAGATACGCAACACGCGCTTCATGAGTCTGTTGATGGGACGAGACTATGTCACCATCCGCGAAGAAGAGCACAATGGTGAGACCGTGTGGGCCGAGACCTCGGTCGGCCGTGCATTGCTGAAGTCCGCGCCTGCCAGAGTGACGCGTAGCGATGGCGGATACCGGATCAGCGGTGCAGCGTGGGGCGCTCCAATCGCCAAGGTCGAAGTGAAGGTTGATGATGGCCCATGGCTTGAAGCGACGATCGACCATGGTGAAGAAGCTGAATTCGCTTGGAAGGTGTGGTATCTCGACTGGAAAGACCCATCAAAGGGCGAGCACACGGTCACCTCGCGCGCCACTGACATGGCGGGACAAATCCAGCCTGCCATGGATGATCCCTGGATTACCAAGAAACATACTTACTGGGAAAGCAACGGCCAGGTCACGCGCCGCATCGGCATTGCTTGAGAAGGTCTACGAGCCGGCCATACACCTCAAGGAGGACCGATTTGACCTCATGCCGAACATGGGGTCATTTCGTCATTGCTGTCGAGCAAGCGTATTTCGCGTGCGCGGGACGAACTTCCGCTTTTAGGCGCGAAGCAGTCTTTAAGTGATCCAACCTTGGATGGCTTCCTTGGGCCGAAAGCGACGAATTGTCTCGGCGGAAAGTGCCCGAAGCGGGCACACCCATTGTTCTCCAGGTCATACCGATAGAAATCGCGGATAGCCATCGCATTTGCCGGTGATGGAAGGTGATCCCAATCTGGGAAATTGTCGTTATCGTCCGGATAAGACTTGCACCACAGCAGCCTCGGCCTCAGGCGACGGACCATCCACCGTCCACCAGCAGGTTGGCGCCGGTAATCAGGCTCGCAGCCGGCGATGCCAGGAAGACGACGGCACCCACCACATCATCGGTTTCACCGATCCGGCCGAGTGGAATGTGATCGAGCGTCGCTTTGCGATTGTCGGCATCGGAGAGAAAAGGTGCTGTACCATCGGTGTGGATGAAGGTCGGCGATACGGTGTTCACGGTGATATTATAGGCTGCCCATTCGGCGGCAAGGCAGCGCGTCAGGTGATTGATTGCCGCCTTGCTCATGCAATAGATGGCCTCGCCGCGCAGCGCCACGGTGCCGGCCTGTGAGCTGATGTTGATGATCCGGCCGCCATTGCGCTTGATCATCTGACGCCCCACTGCCTGCGTCATCAGAAAGGTGCCCTTGATGTTGACATCGAGGATCTCGTCAAGGTCCTTCTCCTCAACGAGTTCCGCAAGATTGCCGGGAGCCACACCGACATTGTTGATGAGGACGTCGATCCGGCCGAATGTACCAAGCGCTGCATCGACGGCTTGGGCGATATGGGCCTTGTTGGGAATATCCAGTTCAACAGCGAGAATTTTTCGTCCCAGCCCCTCGAGTTCGGCAACCAGTCCCGCCGACGCCGCGACATCGCGGACCCCCAGAACAATATCGGAGCCCGCTGCGGCACAGGCAAGCGCGCAAGCTCGACCGATCCCACGGCTCGCTCCCGTCACCAAAGTCACCTTGCCCTCAAGGCTGAAGTCCGGCGCATTCTTCTGCATGATCGTGCCTCCCTCGATGACATCAATTTATGACAGGGTCGCCGGGCGGATGCCAGATATTCCACAAATCACGGGGGTCGGAGAATGCAGCGCCAGGGTTCAAGAGAGCCCTCATCCTGACGCGCCCCGCAGGGGCCTCGAAGGACGAGGCGGGTGTGCCGACATCAGGCGCAACAAACCCAATCGCTGCCGGCTTCGCCCACAAGCAGACATGCCGTTTTGGCAGCTTTGCTAGTTGCGGCGCTTCGATGGGTGTAGACTGCCGGCACGATTGCATGGTCATGCAAGGCAACGATGATGGGCACCCCCGCGCTCGACCGGAAGCTGCTGGCGATCCTCGCGGCGGATATGGTCGGTTACTCCAAAGCGATGGAGGCCGATGAAGCCGGCACCATCAAGCGGCTGAAGGCGATCCGCGCCGAGCTGATCAATCCCGCTATCTCTGCGCGCCATGGCACCATTATCAAGCTGATGGGCGACGGCGCGCTCGTCGCCTTCGACAGCGTGGTGGATGCGGTTGCCTGCGCCGCGGAGTTTCAAAATGCCGTGGCGGCGCGCAACGCCGAGCTGCCGCAGCCGGAGCGCATCATCTTCCGCGTCGGCATCAATCTCGGCGATGTCGCCCTGGTGGATGGCGATCTCTATGGCGATGGGGTGAATGTCGCCGCGCGGCTGGAGCATTTGGCCGAGCCTGGCGGGGTGGTGGTGTCAGGCACGGCATACGATCATCTCCAGGGCAAACTCGACTGGCCGCTCGATTTCGCCGGCGAGCAGCAGGTCAAGAACATCAGCCGCCCGGTGCGGATGTATCGGCTGAGGCTCGACGGCAAACGGGCGCGTCGCCCGCTCCGCGCCATGATGCCGCGCTGGACCAGGATGGCTGCGGCAGCGATCGTGGCGCTGGCTCTTGCAGGCGGCGGGGCCGCCTGGTGGTTTCTCCAGCCCGAACCTCAGAGCGGCAAGCCGTCGGTGGCGGTGCTGCCCTTCGACAATTTCGGCGGCGACGAGGCGAGCGGGCGTCTGGCCGATGGCCTGACCGAGGACATCATCACCGACCTCGCGCGGTTTCCCGAATTCGAGGTGGTGGCGCGGAATTCGACGGAAGTTTACAAAGGCAAGCCGGTGGATGCCCGCCAGGTCGCAACTGCGCTCCATGTCGGCTTCGTCTTGGAAGGCTCGATCCAGCGGCAGAGCGGCCGGGTGCGGATCACCGCACAGTTGATCGATGCAAAAACCGGCCATCATCTTTGGTCGGAGAATTGGGATCGGCCCGCCGAGGACGTGTTCGCCGTTCAAACCGAAATCGCCGAGCAGGTCGCCAACCGCCTCGGCGGCGGCGTAGGGCTGATTCAAGAGGCCGGGCGGGCCGCCGCCAAACGCAAACGGCCTGAAAACCTGAATGCCTATGATTATTATCTGCTCGGCTCCGAGAAGATCGAAAAGCTCACCAAAGCCGATGACGAGGAGGCGATCACCTTTCTCAACCGCGCTGTCGCGCTGGACCCCGGGCTGGCGCGGGCCTGGGTAGAGCTTTACCACGCTCATGATCTGATGGGCGTGTTCGGCGCCGATCCCGAGGGCAACCGCAAGCTGGCCGCCGATGTGGCCGAACGCGCCGTGCGGCTTGATCCGAGCGACGCCGAAGCCCATGCGGTGTTCGGCATGAGCCTTGCCAACAAGGGCGACATGGGCCGCGCCAAGTCCGAATTCGACACGGCCCTTCGCCTGGCTCCGGGCTCGTCCGAAATCCTGACCTTTTACAGCGGCTTTGCCGCCCGCTTCAACGAGCCGGAACGCGGTGCTCAAATGGTCGACAAGGTTATGCGGCTCGACCCGAACTATCCGATGTGGGCGTCCAATTTCTTCGCACCTGCCTATTTCATGGCGGGGCGGTATCAGGACGCGGTGACGATGCTGGAGCGCATGACGCCCAACAACTACCAGAGATGGACCTGGGTGGTGCGCAGCAGCTCGCTTGCGGCGCTGGGCCGAGCCGACGAGGCGAAGGCTTCGGCCACGGAAGCTCTCAAACAGCACCCCGAGGTGACCGTCGAAAGCATGATCAACGAACCCGGCCTCAGCGCAATCGAGCGCAACCGCTTCATAGAGACAATGCCGCTCGCCGGCTTCCCGGCATGCGCCAGGCCCGAGGCACTGGCAAACCTCGCCAAACCGGTGCGGCTGCTGGAATGCGAGGCGAAGGCGAAGCCTCTCGGCCAGCCATAAAACAGCTCTGCAACGCGCGCCACTCCAAGAGAGCCCCATCCTGAGGTGTCCCACAGGGCCTCGAATGGAGGGCGGGTCAGGCGTTGATACACGCAAGAAGCAGCGTTGCTGCTTGCTTCGAGGCTTCGCCCTTTCGGGCTGCGCACCTCAAGCATGAGGACGTTGGAGGATGCCGCGCCCCAATAATCGCCGAGCCTGACTTACTCCAGGCCCGCCAGTCGCAAGCCCTCGATGTATCTGGCGCGGTCCTCCGCTCGGATTAGCGGGTGGTATTTCTCGACCCAGGCGATGCTGAGGTTTGGCTGCAGGCGCTTGCACTCGGCGAGACCCTGTCGTGCAACTTCCAAATCACCAGTGAGGCCCGCGGCTGCCGTCAGCGTCCGCCAGGCAGTACCGAAGTCGGGCCGTAGTTGAACAGCACGCCGCTCGGCAGTAACCGCGTCGGCGTAGCGGCCCGCGATCAGATGGCATAGGCCTTCGATCGATAAATTCGCGGGCTGCGCGAAGTCGCGGGGGCTCAGTCGACTCGCGATTTCCAGCTGGCGATAACCCTCTTCCGCAAGCCCTGCATAAGCGTAGGTGACGGCCAAAATGACGCGCGCCAGTGCGAAGCACGGGTTGCGTTGCAAAGATTCATTGAGTTCTTCAACTGCTGGGCCGAAGCGCCGCGTAAAGGTAAAGATATAGGCGGCGGCCAGATGTCCCCAGGGATCGTCTGGATCGAGGTCGATCGCCCGTTGGGCAAGAATCAATCCGTCAGATACGCCGCGCTCGAAATCCATATTGCCGAGTGCAACCCGCGTGGCGAAAATCCAAGCGAGCAGACTACGCGCCCGCGCATAACCGGGGTCAAGTTCGATAGCCCGCTTCAGCAGTGCTATCCCCGTGTCGTCTTTTTGCGAAACCCATGTCCAGATATAGGGCATTGCTCGCACGACACAGCCCCAGGCGTCGAGGCTCTCCGGCGGCTTGCTCTGCAGGCGAAGGTTCTCGGCGGCGTAGAGCTGTGGCTCAATCGCTGCGGCAACATTGGCGGTGATCTCGTCCTGCAGCGCAAAGATGTCGGAGATAGGCCGATCGTAGTGCTCCGCCCAAATGTGGTTGTCGCTGGTCGCGTCAGCAAGGTGACCAGTGACCCGTAGACGATCCCCTGCCTTGCGAACGCTGCCTCCCAGGACGTAGCGAACGCCAAGTTCACGAGCGACCTGACGGCTGCTCACTGCCTTGCCCTTGAAAGCGAAGGTCGAATTGCGCGCGATGACGAGGACGCCTCGCGCCTTCGACAAGGCGGTGATGATGTCTTCGGTTATGCCATCACCAAAATACTCCTGTTCCGGGTCGCCGCTCATGTTCTGGAATGGCAGAACAGCAATCGACGGTTTGCCGAGTGACGTGGCCTGCCCGGATGGGCCGACTGTGGGAGGGTTCACAACCCGCACCCTAAAAGCGCGGACCGGATGCTCGATGTTCTTCAGTGCCTGCTCACCCATATCGTCGAAGGCATAGTCAACTTTCCCCGCCGCATCGTCCCGCACGCGGGCCGAAACGCAGATACCGCCGGGTTCGGCTATGCCTTCGAGCCGTGCGGTGATGTTGACGCCGTCACCGAAAATGTCACCATCTTGCTCCAGGATATCTCCGACATTGATGCCGATACGGAAATCCATGCGCATACCCTCGGCCTCGCTGGCGTTGCGACTGGCCATAAGAGTTTGCACTTCGACCGCGCATCGAACTGCATCAATGACGCTCGCGAACTGTGCGAGCAATCCATCACCAGTGGTTTTGACAATACCGCCGCCATTCCTCAGGATAACCGGATCAAGAACGTCGCGGCGATGCATGGTCAGCCGGGAAAGGGTGCCCTCCTCATCAATACCCACAAGGCGGCTATAGCCAGCCACATCGGCGGCGAAAATAGCGCAAAGCCTGCGTTTGGCCTGACCCGTTGGCACCCCCCATCTCCCTTCGGCGGAGATCATACACCGACTCCAAACGGTGTGCGAGCATGCCGCGTTTTTCACTTGCGCCGAGGTCAAGCTCTACCGCTTGGGATTTGGTGGCAACATCTGCTTAGGCCGACAGTGGTCAGCGGCGCGCGAGGTCCCGAGCAGCGACACGAGACCGGCTGTCAACGCTTGGCAGGCGGCTTCACAGCCGCCCGCCGCTGCAGCGCAAAGCGCGCGCCGCCGGGCAGTTGATGTCGAGAACCAGATCATAGGTCTGCTGGTAAAGCGTCTGCGCCAGCGTTTGTTGCCGCGGTTTTCCGAGGCGAGTGCTGCAAGTGCGGTGCGTTTGTACGCCTCGACGATCGGTTCGAGTGCCTTTGCCAGCGCGGCGTCGTCCGACGGCTCGGCCGCCGCATAGGCTGCATCGCCATCGAGCGCAACCGCTTGATAGAGACAATGCCGCTCGCCAGCTTCCCGGCATGCACCAAGCCCTAAGCGCTGGCAAACCAAACCTGTGCGACTGCCGCAATGCGTGGTGGGGAAACGAGGCCTCTCGGCCAGCCATACAACAGCCCTGCAACGCACCGCGCCCCGGTGCCGGCGAGCGGCCCTCCGTAGCGACTGCTTTTCTCCCCGTGAACTTGCCGGCTTAGTCGCCGGATCTTCCGACAACGGCGGCTTAGCCGCAGCAGGCGCTTTGTGCCGTTGACGGGCCACAGCAGGCAGATGACTTGCGGTTTTCTTCTTTCAGCCATCGGTCGCGGGGTTTGCAGCTTGCCGGACGCGGCGTCAGCTCGACATGCAGAGCACCGCCCTGCACGGTCGGCATCGAGGCACAATAAAGCTGCATCGGCCGGATGCCGTCGCTGACTTCGAAGGTCAGCTTGGCAGAACCATCGAGCAGTACGTGCTCCGACACCTTGCGAATGATCGCCGCAAACTTGCCGGCCGCCATGTGCGTACGATTTTCCTCGTCGACATCCCAAAGCTGCACGAAGATTTCCGACCAGGCTTCGGGGTTGGCACCGCAGTCAAGCGCGGCGAACTGCCCGGCCTTGACCTCAGTTACATGGTAACCGGATTTCACCGGTCGGCCGTCATAGGAGAAGATCAGCGGCAGTTCACGGACGCCGTCGATCGTCTCAAGGAGGTGACCCAGGCTGATGTCGGTCTCGAGAAGGGGCTTGTCGATCGCATTCATTTCGGCTACTCCTGTTTCAATATTTCAAGGATTGTAGAAATATGGAAGAACGTCAAGCCCTCATGTCATTTGCGGCACTGTCGCAGGAAACCCGGCTGCACATCGTCCGCATGCTTGTCGTCGCCGGGCCGAATGGGATGCCTGCCGGCGCCGTCGCTGAGAAGGCGGAGGTTTCCGCCTCCAACGTCTCGTTCCATCTGAAGGAACTGGAGCGAGCAGGACTTATCAACCAACAGCGGGAATCCCGCTCGATCATCTACACCGCCAACTACGAAGGCCTCGGCGCGCTCATCCGCTTCTTGATGGAAGACTGCTGCGGCGGCCATCCCGAGATCTGCGCGCCGGTCGCCGAAGTCGCCGCTTGCTGCGCCCCAGCTCCGAAAGAAAACCTGCTATGACCGCCGATCGCGTTTATAACGTCCTTTTCCTCTGCACGGGCAATTCCGCCCGCTCGATCCTGGCCGAATCCATCCTCAACCGCGAAGGCAAGGGTCGCTTCAACGCCTACTCGGCGGGAAGCCGGCCCAAAGGTGAAGTCCACCCGTTGGCGCTGGATACGCTGCGCGCCCTTGGCTACGAAAGCACCGGGTTCAGTTCGAAGAGCTGGGACGAGTTTGCCGAAGCCGGCGCGCCGCAGATGGATTTCATCTTCACCGTCTGCGACAACGCCGCGGGCGAGGCATGCCCCGTGTGGATCGGCCACCCGATGACGGCGCACTGGGGTATCGAGGATCCGGCGGCCGTCGAAGGTACGCTGATCGAGAAAGGCCAGGCCTTCTCACAAGCCGCGCGTTTCCTCAAGAACCGCATTGTCGCATTCGTGAGCCTTCCGCTCGCATCAATTGACAAGCTGGCGCTTGAAACACAGCTGCGCGCCATCGGCACGATGGAGGGCACGACCAGTAGCCGGGGCGACGTCGCATGAGCTGGGAGCTGGATCGAAGACCGGTGAGCGGCGCAGATGAGGATCTGCGGACGGCCCTGCAGGCTGCCAAACTTCCAATCGATGACCTCGACGAAGACGGCCGCAGCTTCTTCCGGTTCACGGATCGGAACGCGACCGTCGGCTATGGGGGCCTGGAAGACTACGGCAGCTGCGCGCTCCTGCGTTCGCTGGTGGTCCTGCCACAGCAGCGCGGGCACGGTTATGGCGAAGCCATCACCCGGCAGTTGCTTACCCAGGCTGCGCGTGGCGGTGCCAACACGGTCTATTTGCTGACGGATTCGGCAACCTCGTTTTTCGAGCGCTTCGGTTTCGCCAAGGTGGATCGTGCGACGGCTCCTGCGGCGATCCTGCAAACCCGCCAGGCTGCAAGCCTGTGCCCGGCTTCGGCGGCGCTGCTGGCCAAGATAGTCCAAGGGTAAAATCCATGTCTAGTTTTGAACGTTACCTCACGATCTGGGTCTTCCTGTGCATTGTCGTCGGCGTCGCTCTCGGTCATGTCCTGCCCAGCGTCTTCCAGGCGATCGGCGCAGCCGAAGTCGCCAAGGTCAATCTGCCGGTCGCAGTGCTGATCTGGCTGATGATCATTCCAATGCTGCTGAAAGTCGACTTTGCGTCACTGAGCCAGGTCGGGCGCCATTGGCGCGGGATCGGCGTCACGCTCTTCATCAACTGGGCCGTCAAGCCGTTCTCGATGGCGCTGCTCGGCTGGCTGTTCGTCGGCTATCTGTTTCGGCCTTACCTGCCGGCTGACCAGATCGATAGCTACATTGCCGGGCTGATCATTCTTGCGGCCGCGCCGTGCACCGCGATGGTCTTCGTGTGGTCGAACCTGACCAAAGGCGAGCCGCACTTCACGCTCTCTCAGGTGGCGCTGAACGACACCATCATGGTCGTTGCCTTCGCACCGATCGTTGGCCTGTTGCTCGGTCTCTCCGCCATTACGGTGCCGTGGGACACGCTGATCCTGTCGGTCCTGCTCTACATCGTCCTGCCGGTGATCGTCGCGCAGATGCTGCGCCGTCTGACCGACGCCGACCGTCTCGGCGCCAAGCTGCAGCCGGTGTCCCTTTTGGCACTTCTCGCAACCCTGGTTCTGCTGTTCGGCTTCCAGGGCGAACAGATCATCGCACAGCCGGCGGTCATTGCGCTGCTGGCCGTGCCGATTCTGATCCAGGTCTACTTCAATTCGGGCCTCGCCTACCTGCTCAACCGCATGAGCGGGGAGGAGCACTGTGTCGCCGGGCCTTCGGCGCTGATCGGCGCCTCCAACTTTTTCGAACTGGCGGTGGCTGCGGCCATCAGCCTGTTCGGCTTCAACTCCGGGGCGGCGGTTGCCACCGTTGTCGGCGTCCTCATCGAAGTGCCGGTGATGCTGTCGGTCGTCTGGATCGTCAACCGCAGCAAGGGCTGGTATGAGCGCGGCGGCGCCGTCCAGACCAGCGCCACCACCATCAAAAGGGTCTAACATCATGGACGTCACAATTTATCACAACCCCGACTGCGGCACGTCGCGCAACACGCTTGAGATGATCCGCAATGCCGGCATTCAGCCCACAGTCATCGAGTATGTGAAGGCACCGCCCAGCCGCGACCAGCTCGTCAGAATGATTGCGGATGCCGGCCTTACCGTGCGTGAGGCGATCCGCGAGAAGGGCACGCCTTATGCGGAACTTGGCCTCGATGATCCGAAGCTGACCGACGATCAGCTGCTTGATGCCATGCTTGAAAACCCGATCCTGATCAACCGGCCTTTCGTGATCACACCCATCGGCACACGGCTGTCGCGTCCTTCCGAACTGGTGCTCGACATTCTGCCGGCCACCCACAAGGGGGCGTTCACCAAGGAAGATGGCGAGCAAGTTCTCGATGCCGAGGGCAGGCGCATTGTCTGACTTGCCTGGCGCATCCCTCGATCATCTGCGCCAGCCGAATCTCGACGCATTGCGTCCGGCGTTTTCTAGCCACAAGCCGCGCATTCTGATCCTCTACGGCTCGCTGCGGGCTGTATCATATAGCCGCCTGCTGGCTCATGAAGCCGCCCGGCTACTGAAGCATTTCGGGTGCGAAGTGAAGATTTTCGATCCCGCTGGCCTGCCACTTCCAGACGCGGAACCGGTCAACCATCCCAAAGTACAGGAATTGCGTGATCTCTCTGCCTGGTCGGAAGGCCAGGTCTGGGTCAGTCCGGAACGGCACGGCGCCATGACGGGCATCATGAAGGCACAGATCGACTGGATCCCGCTTTCGGTCGGATCGGTGCGGCCGACCCAGGGCAAGACGCTGGCGGTGATGCAGGTGTCGGGCGGCTCGCAGTCGTTCAACGCGATCAACCAGCTTCGTGTCCTCGGCCGTTGGATGCGCATGATTACCATCCCCAATCAGTCCTCGGTGGCGAAAGCCTTTCAGGAATTCGATACGGACGGCCGCATGAAGCCCTCGTCATATTACGATCGCGTCGTGGACGTCTGCGAGGAGCTGGTGAAATTCACCCTGCTGACCCGGGACGCCTCTGCCTATCTCACGGATCGCTACAGCGAGCGCAAGGAAGAAGCGGAAAAGCTGGAGCAGCGCACGAGACTGAAATCCATATGAGCGGGCGGATCCCAGTCACTGCCATCGTTGCCCTCGGCATCACGCAAAATATCGGCTACGGCACGCTCTACTACAGCTTCAGTATTCTGGCGCCTGATATGGCGACCCATTTCGCGTGGTCGACCGAATGGATCTTCGGCGCCCTCTCGGTCGCGCTGCTGATCGGCGGGCTGACGGCGCCGTGGCTTGGCGGCCTTTTTGATCGCATTGGTGCCGGGCGGGTGATGACCATAGGCTCGGCCGTCGCCGCCGCAGCCTTGCTCGCCTGCGCCTACGCGCCGGGGAGAACGTCCTTTGTCGCCGCCCTGATCGCGATCGAGGTCGCAGCCAATCTGGTGCAGTACGGCGCGGCGTTCGCGTTTCTCGTGCAGCTCCGGCCGGAAGTGGCATCGCGCAGCATCGCCTACCTCACGCTGATTGCGGGGTTCGCCTCGACAATGTTCTGGCCGATCACGGCAGTGCTGCAGGCGCAGATGTCCTGGCAGAATGTGTATGTGATATTTGCCGCCCTCAACCTGTTCATCTGCCTGCCGATCCATGCGTGGCTTTCTCACGGCGCAGCAGTGCAACGGAAAACAGCAAAAATTGCCCCGCCGCGCGTCGAGGGTATCCTGCCATCAGAGCGTCGTCGCCTGGGGTTCCTGTTGATGGTAGCGGGGTTCTCGCTGATGTCGCTTTCCAGCTCGGCGGTGCTGGTTCATATGGTGCCACTGCTGTCTGGCCTCGGCCTCGGCACCACGGCTGCCTTGGTCGGGACGCTGTTCGGGCCCTCCCAGGTCGCCAGCCGTCTCATCAACATGATCTTCGGCAAGAATCTTGCGGCGCTGCATCTGGCCTTGTTCGCGGCTCTTCTAATACCCGGCGGCATGCTAATCCTGCTGCTTCTGGCACCGTCCGTGCCGGGCGCCATGATATTCGCGATGATCTTTGGCATGGGTAACGGCTTGCTGAGCATCGTCACCGGTACGCTGCCGTTGCATTTGTTCGGCAGTGACGGCTATGGCAAGCGGCAGGGTCAGATGATGGCGGCCCGCTTGATCCTGTCCGCGATTGCGCCGTTCGTCCTGGCGCTGGCAATGGCTCAGATCGGCATTCCGGCATCGCTGGCTATCTGTGCAACGCTAAGCTGCCTGGCGATCGTCATGTTCGGATTGATCCTGGTCATGCAGCGGACAGGCCGCACTGCCGTCAGCGCAGGATGAAATCTCCAGTCCCGCTCGGACGACCTCATCGGCAAATCAATCGGACTTGGTCGAGCATGGGCACCGAGGTCGGCGCGCTCCACCGCTGTGGCGTGCATGTTAAAGCATGTCGCGTAAAAGTGTGCGATAGGAAGCGTATCTGAAAGATCGTGACGCGCTTTAGTGCAGCCGGCAGGACCGTGCTCATCGCCGCGCCGGCGGTTTCACGGCCGCCCGCCGCTGCAGCGCAAAGCGCGCCGCCGGGCAGTTGATGTCGGGAACCAGATCGTAGGTCTGCTGGTACAGGCTCAGCGCCAGCGTCTTGTTGCCGCGGCTTTCCGAGGCGAGCGCGGCAAGTGCGGTGCGTTTGTACGCCTCGATGATCGGTTCGGCAGCCTTTGCCAGTGCCGCGTCGTCCGATGGCTCGGCTGCCAGCGAAAGCGCGGCATAGGTGGCGTCGCCATCGCGGCCGACGCGGCCGCCGACGGCGCCGTTGAAGCTTGCTTCGGAGACCTGGCGCATGCGCCGCGCATTCTTGATGCAGGTCGGGATGCGGGCGGCTTCGGCGTTGATGCGCTCGGCCGTCGGCCCACCCTCGGTGCTGCCGCTGTCCGACAGGATGACGTAGCCGATGACGCCGACAATGGCGAGATAGGCGAGACCCATGCCGGCGAGGAAGGCCGGCTGCTTGAAGAGCGGCTTCTTCGGCTTGTCGTCACCAGTCTTGGCCGCCTCCTTCTTCGGCGCCTCCTTGGCGGGCGCCTTCTCCAGAAACTGGAATTCGACATCCTTGCCGAGACGAAAGCTGTCGCCGGATTTCAGCGAGGCCGTCTGCAGCAGCGCCTCGCCGCGCAGCATGATCGGGTTCAGCCCCATGCGGCGGATGATGAAGCCGCCGTCGGTCTGCTTTTCGATGCGCGCATGGATAGGCGCCAAGAAGGGATCGTCGACGACGATATCGGCGTTCGAAGCCCGGCCGATCGACATTTCGGGCCGGTCGAGCGCATGGCTGCGGCTCTGGCCGCCGGGGCCGGTCTGCAGCAGGCTTGGTTTGTTTCCGCGGAAGAAGGAAAAGGCCATGATCAAAACATCCCACTCGACATCATCTCGACAATTGCCGGCGCCAGCACCAGAAGCAGGATCGACACGACGATCATCATCGCCGGCATGACGATCTTGGCTTTCAGCTTTTCACTGGCCCTGTCGGCTTTTTCCCAGCGGCGGAAACGAAGGTCGCGCGCGTGTTCGCGCAGCAGCTCGACACGGTTGCTGCCCTCGACCTCGCCCTGGATCACCGCGCGGATGACGCGGACGACCTCCTCGGCGGTCATCCTTCGCTCCAGGCGCTGCAGCGCCTCGACCATGCCGGTGCCGAGCGCCACGTCCTTCAGCGTCTGGTCGATCTCTTCGCTCATCACCGTGCCGGGTGCAGCCTCGGCATAAAGCCTCAGGCTTTCCGGCAGGGTCGCCTGCGCCTGCTGGGTCATGACGACGAGATCGAGGAAATAGGGAAATTCGCGCGAAATGCGCTCCTTGCGGTCCTGCATCTTGTCGTCGGCGACTACCCAGAAATAGATGGCGGGGATCAGCCCGAGGATCAGCCCGGCGACCAGCCCGCCGATGATGCTGCCGCTGGCAATGCCGAACAGCACCCCGAGCAGGATGAAGCCGAAGAGGCTCATGACGACGAGCAGCGCGATATATTCCCGCCCGGTGACGCCGCCGAAGGGCCGGCCGCCATAGATCAGCTTCTGCTCCAGCTGGGCGCCGTAGTCGGCCAGCCACGGCTCGAAATGCAGCAGCACGAATTCGACCGGCGTGCGCATGCCGACGCTGTCGACGATATTGGGCGGCGGGCCGTCGCCGCCGCGGGAGCGGCGCACCACCTGGATGCTACCGAGCAGATCGCCGATCCACCAGACGAAGAGGGCGGCGGCGATGCCGGCAAAGACGATGGCAAGGGGGCCAAGAGGGATCGCCGACATCAGACCGACACCTTCATCATCGAGCGCATCCAGAAGAAACCGGTGGCATAGAGAATGGCGCCGACGATGGCGATGACGATGCCGATGGCGTTGCCGAACACCTTGTCGATCAGCTCCGGCTGGCCGAAGAAGATCATCAGGATCATGAACAGCGCGCCGCCGTTGACGACGCGGAAGTTCATGCGCGCCTGCGACGACGAGGTGGTGATCTTCTGATCGAGCTTCCAGATCTCCTTGAAGGATTTCGACATCTCGGTCAGCGGCTCGGAAATATCGCCGCCCTGGCGGGCAAAGAGGCCGAGGGCCGCATCGACCATCTTGAAGTGCAGGCTCGGCACGGTGCGGCCGTGGCGGTCGAGCGCCTCGACCAGGCCGATGCCGAGCTTCTGTTCGCGGGCGATGCGCTCGAACTCGCGCGAGGCCGGCATCTGGCCGGTGTCGGCCACCGCATTGACGGCGACGGCGAGCGGCTTGCCGGTGCGCACCGCCGAGACGATCTGGTCGACGGCATAGGGAAGCTGCGATTCGATCTGCAGCCAGCGCCGCTGCAGGAAATAGCGGATGACCGCCTTCGGCAGGAAGAAGGCGACGGGAATGGCGATGACGATGCCGAAGATCGGCCCGAAGATCAGCGAGATCAACAGGAAGACGACGATTGCCGTGATGCCGTAGGCGAGGATCATCGTATAGGGCGGCACGGCATCGCGGCCAAAGACCTGCGCCGCCTCGCTGGCGAGCGCGATATCGCGTTCGGTGGCGCGCAAAAGCGGTGCGGGCCAGCGCACCGGCGCGCCCCAGACGAGCAACCCCGCCGTCACCGCCCCGAGGGCGACCGTAAAAATCTGCAGAATGCTGATATCCATGGCTTTTCTCTCAGACGAACATATCGAGTTTTTCGATTTCACCGTCTTCGCCGAACTCGACGAGTTCGGCGACGAAGCTCGGCAGATAGCCGGTGAAGGCATGCACCGCCTGGCCGCCGGCGCGGCCGACGAGATGGAAGATCGGCTCGACGATGACGAGGCCGGTATCCGGATCGATGCCGATCACCTCGGATATTTCGGTCACCGCGCGCCGCCCGCTTTCCAGGCGGTTCAGCTGCACGACGAGCTCGACGGCGGCGACGATCTGCTGGCGGATCGCCATCACCGGCAGCGAGCTCTGGCCCTGCAGCACCATCACCTCCAGGCGGGTCATCATGTCCTGCGGCGTATTGGCATGCGCCGTCGTCATCGAGCCGGCATGGCCGGTGTTCATCGCCTGCAGCATGTCGATCGCCTCGGCGCCGCGGCACTCGCCGACGATGATGCGGTCGGGGCGCATGCGCAGCGCGTTGCGCACCAGATCGCGGATGGTGACGCTGGTTTCGGACTCTGCCGTTTTCGGCCGCGATTGCAGATAGACCACATGGATGCCGTCGAGCTGCAGTTCCGACGTATCCTCGACCGCAACGACGCGCTCGCCGATCGGGATGAACTGCGACAGGCTGTTCAAGAGCGTCGTCTTGCCGGAGCCGGTGCCGCCGGAAACGACGATGTTCTTGCGGGCCCGCACCGCCGCCTCGAGGAAGGCGCGCATCGGCTCGCTGAGCGCGCCGGCCGTCACCAGCTTGGAGATGTCGAGCCGAGATTTGCCGCCAAATTTGCGGATGGTCAGGCAAGCGCCCTTGACCGCCAGCGGCGGAATGACGGCGTTGACGCGCGAACCGTCGGGCATGCGGAAGTCGGCCATCGCCTCGCTCTCGTTGATCGAGCGGTTGGAATCGACGGCGATGCGCTCGATCACCTTCATCAGCTGCCGCTCATTGGCGAAGGCGAAGGGATAGCGTTCCAGCAGGCCGAATTTTTCGACATAGATCTCGTCGTAGCGCGTCACCATGATTTCCGAGATGACGTCGAGATCCATCAGCTCCGAGATCGTGCCCCAGCGATACATCAACTCCTCGATGTTGGAGCGCAGGTGCATATGGGCGATCTCGTAGCGGTCGCCGGCATTGAACAGCGCCTGGCGGGACTGGAAGGCGGCGCTGAAGCGCGTGTCGAGCTGGGCGAAGTCGGCGCGGGTGGATTCGAAGTTCAGCTTCAGCTGCAGTGCCGAAATCAGCGCCTTGCCGACATCGAACAGGCGGCGGTTGTCCTGCTCCTCGCGCGACAGGCTGGCGGCCGTCGACGAGGCATCGCGCCGCCCGGTGCGGGCAATGCGTTTTGCCAGCCAGCGGTAGACAGCGTTCTTGATGACCAGGATGACCAGATCCTGCGGGGCGGCGTCGAGGGCCTCCTTGATGAACATGTCGAGCCGTTCGCGGATGCGGTTGCGCGTGTCCTCGCGGCCGAAATCGGAGGATTTGACCAGACGGTCATATTGCGTGTCTTTTAGCAGTCGCTCATGTATCTCCATCTGCAGCGCCAGCACCCGCTCCTGGTCCGGAAACTGCGTCACCGCCTCGGCCGCCGCGGCCGGTTCGACCAGTTCGATCGTGACGTTCGGCACCCAGATCGACATGCCGGCCGAGACCGCAACCGGCGTACCGGCCCGCAGCGGCTGATCGTCGACCCGCGTCGGGTTGCGGCCATGATGCTGCACCGACCAGCCCTGGCCGGATTTGCGCAGCACGAATTGCGGCGAGGAGACGTGGCTGCCGCGCAGCCGCACAACCCCGGCGCCAGCCGGCAGCGTCAGCGTACTGCTTTCGCCGACGAAATAGGTCTCGTTTGCCGAGAGCGGGATCACCTCCCGGCCGCTGCCGTCCTCATAGGAAATCTTCAACAGCATGGCTTATTCCCCCGCAACGCTCACATACGCGTCCAGTTGATGCTCGGCAGTTCCTCGACGGTATTGTCGGCCGGATTGCGCAGCACGAGGTTCAGGCTGCCGTTCGACTGGCCCATGGCAAAAATCAGCATCTCCGCTTCCGCCGGCGTCACTTCGACGGTGACGTTGTTATAGGTGCTGTTGGCCTTGGTGACCGCGCCTTCCGCCGTCGTCGCGGCGCCGACGGCCAGCACTTTGACATTCTGCAGGAAGGTGCGGGTGACGACGCGGGTGCGCGAACTGATGCCGAGCTTATAATCCTGCGCCTGCTTGCGGTAGGCGTTGACATCATTCTCGTCGGCGCCCGGATATTGGGTGAGGTAATTCTTCAGCATCTGCTCGACCGGCGAGTGCGGCTGGGCCGGAGCCTGCGGCTGCCCGGTTGCAACAGGCGCCTGTCCGGGAACGGCCGGAGCCTGGCCGGGGGTTCCCGGTTGGGTCGCGGCGGCCGGTGCGACAGGTTCGACCGGCTCATCGACCGTGCCGAGAATATCGACATAGCTGCCCGGCTCGACGAAATGGCCGACGGCCGCGGCCGCGTTGACGGGAAGGGTGAGCGCCCGTTTGCCGGGCGCAATCATCGTCGTCAGGCGTCCGCCGTCATTATCGTCGAAGTACTGGAAAAGCAGCACCGAGCCGGCCGGAATGTCGGCGGCGGCCGTCCTGTCCTTCAGCCATTCCTGGTAAGCGCTGGCAGCAGGAACGGCAAGCTTGGCAAGCGCCCCGAAACTTTCCGGCAGCATGACCGGTTCGGCGAGCATGTCAGGCGTGATCGCCTGACCTCGCGTCACCTTCCGGTCCGGCTGGAGCCGCATGAAGGCATAGGCAACCTGCTCATTCTTGACGCTCTCGGTCCAGAAGTAGAGCAGAACGCCGGTGATGAGCCCGACGATGACGGCCGCGATGAGCTTCCAGTTCATGGTGTTGTTCCTTCGACGAAGGGTTGCCTGATTTGAATGACCTCGACGGTCCGGCCGTCGCTCTTGCTGCTGGTGTAGAGAACATTGGCCTCGACGCTGCCGCGCCGGCCGTAAAGGGCAGTGACCCCGCCGCGCTGAGCCGGCGGCGCCTCGATGGTGAAGCCGTCACGGGTGAGAAGCTCGGCGCGCGCATCGGCCCAGCGCACCGCAGACAGCGAGCCTTTCGAGACGACCGTGCGCGACGTATGGCCCTTGTCGCGGTCGCCGATATCGCTCAGCACCTCGACGCCGGCCGGCGGACGCAGCGACGGCGGCAGCTTGCCGGCATCGGCGGGTGCTGCAAAGGCCGGCAGCGACGACGCCACGTCCTCGAAGCGGGTCATCAGCACCTCGGTCACCGGCGCACCGGTGGGGCGGCGGATCATAATCGACACGCCGGGGATCGGCGCCCTTGCCGAAGGATTGGCCGGGTCCTGCCGTCGGAGATAATCGAGCGCTGCCTCACCGTCGCCATCGAAGAAGCGGACCACCACGGCGAGATCGTCGCGGATGCGGCTGGTTTTCGGGACGATGAGCATATTGGCGGCGATGACGGCCGTCAGCTCTTCCCTGTCGTTGCTTTTCGGCAGGGCAGGGCGGGTATTGACGGCCAGCACCCGCAGCCATTCGTCGGTGATCTCGGAAATGCTGCGATCGCTCTGGTAGGGCGTGAATTCGAGCGGTTGGCCGTTGATGACCAGATCGCGCGGCGCCCGCTCCGGCGCGCCGAGAATGCCCGCCAACGTCGAATTCAGCGTCGCCCGGAAATCCTTGTAGACCTCGGCGCGGCCCGGCGTGACCGCGACCATGGCGACAAGCCCGATACCGAAAGCGGTGGCCAACAGATGAACGGAGATGCGCGCGCCCTGTCTCATCTTATTTCGCTCCCGGAAAGACGCCGTCGAACAGATCGCCGGAATCGTCGGCCACATCGCGGATTTCCCGGCGCAGCGTCGGGTCGTAGCCGCGGCGCGTGGTGTCGTTGTTGTGCGAGGCAAAGAGCGTTGCGTCATCCACCGTGAAGGCGTCCTTCCAGCGGAGGCTCCTGATCGTGTCGAGATCGTCGGAATCCCTGAACTTGTAGACGCGGTCGGCCGTCGCGGTGACCAGCTGCGGTTTTTCATTGGCGAGGTCGCCGACCATATCGCCGAAGTCGCGGCCGTCGCTTGTCAGCGTGTTCTGGACGTCGTCCCAGACGAAGGTGCGCTGCGGCTCGCCGCCGCCTTCGTGCGAGGGCGTGCGCGAGCAGCTCATGGCGTCGCGCCCGGGCAGCGCCGGCAAGGCCGGGAGCGGGAAGACATTCGAGAAATCCGACGTGCAGTCCAGCCCGTTCGCCTCGGCGAAGGCGGCGTTGCGCATGGCCAGCATGGTGCCCACCTTCTTGGTCGAGATCCTGTTGGCATGGATCATGAAGATCACGATCAGCAGGATGACCGGTGCGGCGAGCACGAATTCGATCGAGGCCAGGCCGCGGCTGTCGCGGTGCAGCCGCATCATCAGGCCACCGGCCGGAGCGCCGCCGGTCGTCTCAATGTGTGTTGACGGCAGCCCAGGCATTGGCTCCTCCCTGGTCGAAGACGCGGGTCAGGCCGGTGAAACTATCGGCGGCCGGGCTCTGCTTGATGGTGTTCGAAACCTCGCCGGTATTGTCGGCGAGCGTGGCGGGCGCCAGCGATGCAAGCCAGTCCTGCGTATAGAGATCGAAGGCCGTGTAATTATGAACCCAGCTCTGCGCGAGCGCATAGGCGGACGGCGTCTTGTCCTTGAAGATGCGGATCTGCAGCCGGGCTCGCGGGGCACGCGAAACGATCGCCAGCGTCTGGTAGTCGTCGAGCTGCTCGCCGCCGAAGGGCGTGAAGTTGAAGGGGATACGGCCCTTCAGCCAGTAAGGCTTGGGGAAGGAGATGACCGGCAGGGCGGCACCCGCCACAGAGATCGCCCCACCGGCCGGCCCGCAGACCTGGTTCCAGATCATGTCGAACTTGCGGGTGAAATCGTTCTCGTCTTTTGTCTGTGAGTCCGAATAGCGCGGCGGCACGTCGATCGGCAGCTGGAAGGGGTTGGTGACGCCGAAGCCGACACCGAAGACCTTATCCGCCAGCCAGAAGCTGACATCGAGCGCTGCTTCTTCCAGCCAGCTGAGATCGCCGGCATATTGTTCGACGATCGCCTTGAACGGCACCTTGCTCAGATAGGCCGGGCCGAAGGCTTCGTAAAAGATGTAGAAATTCACCAGCGTGCTGTCGATGCCGCTTTCGTGGTTGACAAAGTCGCGGATATGGCTGCCGTCGACGCCGCCTGCGGTCAGCGGACCCTTGCCGTTGGGGAAGCCGCGATTGGCGAATTCGCCGCGCATCAGGAACGGGTCCTGCCCCTCCGTACCCCTGCTCATCGCAAGGCACATTTCAGCATAGGCCGCGGCAGGATTGACGCCGTCGCGATCGACCGGCAGGTTGCCGCCGGCACCTTCTCCGGCGTCGTTGCAGGATTCGCACGGCGGATGGAAGACGACATGATCCGACTTGTTCAAGCGCACCAGATGCAGGGCTTCGTTGCCGACGCGCTGCGGAAAGCTCTCGACGAGGTAGTCGTTGAGATCGTTCATGCCGTCGATGATGTCGCTGGACTTGTTGATCAGGCCCCAGGGATCATAATCGATCTGTGCTTTCACCGTATATGCGATGGCGATGGTGGCTTCCGTCGCCCGGAACCCTTGAAACGCCAGGCAAGCGCCGTAAATGATGCCGCCGACGATCGGGACCTTCTGCCAACCAGGGCAATAGGGCATCGGCGGCATCGGCGGCAGAAGGGACGCCGGGCCGAAGCCCTCGGTGAAGGAGTATTCGGCGAGTTTCGCCAGAATGGCGGTCGAGCGCAGGGCCAGTTCCGCCGTGGTCAGCTGGAAGGCGACCGAGGTCGCCATGACGACGGTGGCCTGCGAGGAGGCGACGTTGTTCATCGCCATGATGTTGAGATAGCGGGCTTCCCAATCGGCATGGACGAGCGCGGCGGCGTCGGCCGTGTCCTGGGTACGCTGCTTGTCGTAGATCATCTGTCCCGTGTTCAGGATCCAGACGATCATCAACGCGAGCGCGATCGTCATGTAGAGAATGATCGGCGACAGGAAGCCGCGTTCGTCGCGGTGCAGGCGCTTGATGAGGGTCGGTGTCATAGCAGGTTCACCTCCGCCTTCGAGATCGTGTAGTAGCGGCCGTCTTTCCTCTGGCCGCGGGCAAAGACCCAGCCGGCATATTCGAGCAGCAGGAAGCGCGCTTCGACCTTGGCGGTCACCGGCACATGCGGCGAACGGTTGATGGCGGCATAGAGCGCCATCGGCGCGCGATCGACCGTCACGGTGACGTTTTGCGGGTCGAACATGTAGCGGGCCTGGTTGCGCATCGCCCGCCAGTTCTTCGAAAGACCGGAGGCATCGGCAAGGCTTTTCAGCGCCTCTTCCGGCGGCTGGCAGGCGCCGACGCATTTCAGCTGGTCGTAGGGGGCAGCCGGGATCAGCGCCAGGCGGGCGGCAAGATCGGCTTTCCCTGGCGCGGCATCGTCATCGCAGGTCTTGACGTCAATGAAGCTCCGGATGGTGATCGGCAGGGCCGGGCAGAAATAAACGCGGGCGCTGCGGGCTGCCGCATAGGCGGCATAATGGGTGAAGAGGTGGTTTTTCGCCAGGATCGCGAACTGAAAGACCACGAACATGAAGAAGACGAAGACCGGCGTGACGAGCACGAAATCCATCATCGTCGTGCTGCCGGAGATATCGCCGTGCAGCTCCGATATGCGGCGCCGGCGGGCGGAAAGCCGCGGCAGCAGCAGCATCGAGGCAAGCAGGATCATCGCGATCGCAAAGGTGCCGAAGAGCGCGCCGTGATCCTCAGGGATCCAGAAGGTCCGCGAGTGCAGGATCGAACTCCAGAAGGCACCGTCGAAGAGGGGGCGTTCGAGTTCCGCGCGCATTGCCGTTACCTCACGAGTGAAAGAGGGGTGAAATCGGGCATGAACAGGCACCAGAAAAGTCCGAGAGCGGCGGCAACGCCGAAGCGGACGGTATGATGTGTCTCGCGCGGCTTCAGCACCGAAGCGGCATCGCGGAAACCGGCAGGCAGAAGCAAAGCGAACAGTCCGACGTTCCTAGCCAGCACGCTCCACTGAACACGCCGCGCCATTGAGAACAGGGCGATCACGCCGCCGACCATCAGCGCTGCGAGCGTCACATCGATGGCGGGCCAGAGGCCGAGAATGGCGCCGAGCGCCGCCATCAGCTTGACATCGCCGCCGCCGCAGCTGCCGGCTGCGAAGGCGATGATGAAGATCATGCCGGCCGCAATGAGGCCGGCAAAGGCAAGGCCGATCCCTGCGAGATCTCCGCCGGCTGCCGCCAGCATGAAGCCGGCAAGCAGGCAGGGATAGGTCACGGCGTTCGGGATGTGACCCTGGCGGTGATCGAGCACCGCCGCGGTCGTGGCGCAGGCGACGGCAAGAGCCGCCGCCGCAGGCATCAGGGTCAGATCATAGGTCGTATCCATGATCCCGGCCCGCTTATTGACCCGGCTCGGGAATTCTCTCGGCATCCGAGAGCGCCGTGTTCTTTTCGTTGAACCATTCGCCGATCTGTTTGCCGAATGCGAGCAGAAGCAGCATCAGCGGAATGACGATCAGGGCGACGGCGAGGACGATCTGGGCCATGTCGCCGCGCTCGTCCTGGTGAAGTGCAATTGCGAGAGTCTTGAGTTTTCCAAACATCTGCGTATTCCTCGTTCCTAGGTTTGTTTCGGATCGAAGACCTGAGAGAAGATTACCAAGCATACGGCATCGATCCGAACCAGCACGTTGCTCGTTCCAATGATATGTTCTGCTTCAGCTTTTCTTCCCCGGCGGCCAACGCTTGTTGAGCAACACCATTAAGACCCAAGAGTGCGCCCAAGGCCAGCCCTCCGTCAAGCAAACGGAACGAAGGGTTCCAATTGTCTTGGAGGCCTCTCTTGATGAAACGGAGTTGACGGCGGTAATTTTAAACTAACCGACTGAAGACGTTATAGTTTTACCCCGAAGAAGCAACTTGGCGGCGGCTTTGCCAACTGTCTCCGACTGCCCCATAATTGGTCAATTCTTTCAAGGCGATAGAATAGACGACACGGCGCACGTCCTATCGGCCGCTCGCGCGGGACGCGACCATGGCGTTGCTTGGCGATCTGGATTAAGCTTCACCGACATTATGGGCCTCGCCCTTCAGTCGTTCCGGAGAAACGAACCATGGAAACGATGAGCAGCATCCTGATACTTGCATTGGTCCTCATTCCATTGATGATGTTCTTTCCAACCGCAGTTCAAATGATGGCGACATTGTTCGGCATGAGCACGGTTCTGGTGGGGATGCCGCTCTGATGAAGGCCGTTTCCGACGACGCCGCCGAACAGGCGACCTTCCAGGTCCTGACCCGGGCGCTGGACAAGCTCTTGGGTCCGATCCGCTTCCTGCTCGACGATCCGAGCGTTTCCGAAATCCTGATCAACGGGACATCCGATATCTTCGTCGAACGGCGCGGCAAGCTCGAACGCGCCGACACGCGGTTCGCCAGCCGCGAGGATCTGGAATCGGCCGCGCGCAGCATCGCGCAATTCTCCGGCAAACGGCTGACGCCGGAGGAGCCGAGCGTCGAGGCGCGCCTGCCGGATGGTTCGCGCGTGCAGATGATCCAGCCGCCGGCTGCCCGCACCGGGCTCTGCATCTCCATCCGCCGCTTTTTGAAGGAACATCGCAGCATTCGCGATCTCGTCACCCAGGGCAGTCTGACCGAGCAGTCGCTGACGCTGCTGCAGGCGGCCGTCGGGCTGCAGAAGAACGTCATCATCTCCGGCGGCACCGGCACCGGCAAGACGACGATGCTGAACGCGCTGTCGGAAGCCTTTGCCGATCACGAGCGCATCATCGTCATCGAGGACACCTCGGAACTGCAGATCCGTAAGGAACACGTGGTCTATCTCGAAGTCACGAAGCCCGACCGTTTCGGCCGCGGCGGCGCCAGCATCCGCGACCTGTTCCGCTCGTCGCTGCGCATGCGGCCCGACCGCATCATCGTCGGCGAGTGCCGCGGCGGCGAGGCGCTCGATATGATCCAGGCGATGACCTCGGGCCATAGCGGCAGCCTGTCGACGGTGCATGCCAACACGCCCTACGACGCCCTGCACCGGCTGGAAACGCTGGCGCTGATGTCGGATATCGACATGCCGCTCCGACCGCTGCGCGCCCAGATCGCCTCTGCCGTCGACGTCGTCGTGCAAATCGCCCGTTTCAAGCGCACCGGACGACGCCGGGTGATCGAGATTTCCGAGATCAAGGGCCTCAACGAGGACGGCCAGTATATCGTCGAGAGCATCTACAAGCTCGAGGGCGACGGACATTCCAATCCCGATGGCGCACTGCTGTGGACCGGTGTCGTGCCGAGCTTTGCCGCCGATGCGGTGGAAGAGCTGCAAGGTGCAGAGCGCGCCGAATGGATGACGCCTGCCGCGCGGGAAACGGCTTGAAGCCTATTGGCAGACGTTCGGAATCTGGTGCCTTCGAGGGAAGGGAAGGCAAGCGTGTTTGCCTTCCCCGGTTGTTTACCGGCGCTTTTTACGCCAGGGCGCATTCTGCTGCCAGTCGCCGGCCATGATGCTCCCGTAGGGGATCACCTCGTCGACCACTTCGGCGAGACCGTAGTGCTCGATCTGCGCCCGCACGTTCGCAGCGCTCTTGTAGGCACTCGGCAGTTCCGACACATCGGCCGGCCCTGCGCGAGCGCAAGGAGGACATAGAGCCCAATCTCGACTTCGAGCTCAGGCGCTATCTGGAACGAGAAGGCGAAAATGTTACGTTCAACAAGGAAGCACGCGAACGCTATCTTAGTTTCGCAACTGGCCCGCAAGCAGTCTGGAGTGCCAACTTTCGCGACCTGTCGGCTTCGGTGACCCGCATGGCGACCCTCGCGCCGCATGGACGCATCACGATTGACGTCGTCGATGATGAAGTCCGACGGCTGAATGCGTTTTGGCGCGGTTCGAGTGACGACGGCAAGATGGACCTAATCATCGAAGACGTGCTGGGTGCAGAAGCTGCTACTCGCCTCGATCACTTTGACGCAGCCCAGCTTGCCGCTGTTCTTCATACCTGCCGTCAACATGCCACGGCAAGTGCTGCGGGCAGAGCCTTGTTTGCGATCACGCGACTTGAGAAAAAGAGCAGCAACGACGCCGACCGCCTGAGTAAATATCTCGCGCGCTTCAGTCTCAGATTCGAGGACATTCGGAAAGCCGGATAAAGGCTTGTGGTAACCGGTGTTTCACTCCCACGTTGCCCTGTCTGGGCTAATCTGTGATCGGCTTTCCATGGACGAGCAACGGGAGTTTCTCCATGGAGAGTACATTGGAGGTTTTCACGACCAGAAAGTCTGGGCGTGAGGTTCACCTATCGAAAACCTTCTGAAGCAAAGCACACGTTCCACTGATGCCGCTATTTAACGCATTATTGCTTCAATGTCACAGCGGAAGGAACCTCTCAGCCGAGACCTTCTCCAATCCTGCATTCACGCCAGAGCTACTGTACGCTGCAAATCTACGATGTTGCCTCATCAATCACACGCCCCATGGCATATGACGGCTGGTAACCTGGCAACACGTTGCCAGTGGGTCTGATGGAACGCATCAACGCGTCTCGGGACTTGCCTACGATTGCACCTGCTTTTCGCAAGCCAAAAACGTAAGGACCCACGTCAGCAGGCAGTGAATTGAGCGACAATCCCAACTCTTTATCGGAAAGATGGGCGACAGATGCTGCCAGTTCAGCGACCTTCCTTTCCATCGCCGCGTATTCCTTCGTCAGGAGGAGTACGATGTTGTCAAAATCGCTCCAAAACTCTTCCGGCAGATCACGACGAATCGCGGCCATATCGTCCCCTGCGGCCATTGCTTCCCAGATTGCCAATGGCGTGCAGCGTGAGATCAACGCATGGATACGACGGTACTCGGAGCCTTTGAGTTTGAGGCGCAAGCCATTTGTGAATCTAACGACAAATCCCTCGTTGTCGCGTGGGAGCGTTGCAGTATGGAGCATCATGTCCGCCATATTCCCGAACTCATGGCGTTCGGCCGCACGCCATCCCAACGCTTGGCTGGTCGTTCGAACCTCGTCGTAGGTTACTTCAAGACCTGAAGCGTGGTAGGCCGCCAACATCACCATGGCAGGCTCCGCATATCGCACGACCATTCTGTTTTCCGGATATACCGCCTCGAACAGATATGTCGTATCCGGCGACAGACCTGAGAGATCGTGGGCATCCAAGCGTGCTTGAGCCCATAGGGCCTGTTCGGAGTCGAACGCGCCTTTGGTGGCTGCGTGCCAACGGCCAGCATCATTGAACATGATTATCAGACTACCATCGAGCTTTTCGAACGCCTCAAACGGCAGATCGGGTACTTTGCCATGCCGCTCGTCGACATTGAAAAACTTCGGAAACGGCGTAGCAACGACCCGACCAGCGCCCTCGTCCACAATGAGACCGCGAGCGATCAGCGAAAACTGATCCCAACCATCCTCATATACGCACCGGGGGGTATAGATGTAGAGCTGCAAAGTACCGGTTGCGTTCTGACGGCGATGGACATGGCCGAGCCCTTGGGCTCGCTTCAAGCCAGCGATAAGGTCGGGAAACGGGATTTGGCGTGCAGGGTGTATCGGGTCGTTCATCTTTTCACAGCACCCTCTTTTATCGCCTTCAGAATTATTTTTGGCTGAATTTATCAATTGTTCAGCCGTTCCACGCCGTCAAACGCGATTTACTAACAGATTTGATTGTCCGCTCTGATGGGTGCAACGCCATTGGGTTCGGACCCAACACAGCCTTTGCCAATGATTTCGCTACTGGCGTTCGCGATCCCCGCGTTGAAGCGTGAATCCGATTCGAGATAACGGTTCGATCAATCATGCTCAAAGAATTCATCTCGCGGCATTATCTAGGCTGCCACGAAGTGTGATTGGGGCACCGCTTGCCATCTGCTCCATCGTCAGTCCCTAAAAATTTCGCCGCCATCCTCTCCGCTGTAGCGAATTCTCGTGTTGGCTCGACGGTCAACGGCTGGGTGCCACCGCGCCGGAAAGTTGAGCCTTCCAGCTATTCCCCTAATCGTCGATCTTGTGCCGGCACGGCCCTCACGCGCCTTCCTTTTCAGCGCTCGCCGCCATATGCCTGAGTTCGTCCCAGAGGCTTTCGGCGAAGCTGCGCAGAACGGTGAGTTCGAAGCTGTCATCGCCGGTGCGGACGATCTGTACGGAGATGTGACCCATCATGGTCATCGCCGAACTGCCTTCCGGGAAAACGGCGGGATCGAGATCGATGGCGGTGCCTTTTGAGAGAAGCAGCCGCGAGGAGCGGCCTGATATGCCGATGCGCACGCGTCCGTGGCTCTGGTCCATGACGACGGCTTTTCCCGCGAGTACTGCCGCAAGGGCGGCAAGGCTGGCGGGGGAAAGCGGCTCGTTGCCGGCGACGAACCATTGGCGGAAGCCGGCTTTGCGGATCGAACTATTGGTAAAGCCGGCTTTGGCCAATTCCGCGGCAAGTGCCGCCGACTCGATCGTGCCGAGCACGTGCAGGAGATGGCCTTCCGGCAGGGCCTCCAGCCGGATGCCTGCTCCGGAAATGCCACTATATACCGTTCCGGCAAGAACCGGTTTGTGCTGGGGAAGATCAGGCATGGAGCTTCTCGTTTTCGGGATCGATGAAGACAGGATGGCAGAGCACCGCATCGGTGAATTCATTGCGCAGCCCGTTCCAGACCGTCATCTTTTCGCCGATGCGCTCCGGCCCGCGCCGGACCAGCGCCAGGCCGATCGTATGGCCGAGGCTCGGCGAGAAGGCGCTCGATGTAACGTAACCCTGGTCGTTTTCGAGCGTCGCCGCAGCGCCTTCGGCAAGGATATGCGAGCCGGTGCGGAAGCCACTTGCCGGGTTGAGCGGCTTGACGCCGACAAGGCGCGGGCGCTCGGGATCCTGCAGGCCGTCACGGGCAAGCATCGCCTTGCCGATGAAATCCGGCTTGGTCGATGACACCATGCGGCCGAAACCGAGATCGCCCGGGGTGACCGTGCCGTTGATCTCGGCATGGGTGACATGGCCCTTTTCGATGCGCAGGACGCCGAGCGCTTCGGCGCCGTAGGCGCAGATGCCATGTTTTTCCCCGGCCGCCATGATGGCGTCGGCAACGCTCTCGCCGTAGCCGGCCGGCACGGCCAATTCGTAGGCGAGTTCGCCGGAGAAGGAAATCCGGAACAGCCGGCCCTCGAGACGGCCTGCGAATAGCGACACCTTGCGGGCGCTCATGAAGGGGAAGGCGGCATCGGAGATATCCTCGTCGACGATCTCGGAAAGGATGGCGCGGGACTTCGGCCCGGCAACGGCCATCTGCGCCCATTGATCGGTGGAGGAGGCGAAGCAGACGTCGAGCTCCGGCCAGATCGTCTGGGCGCAGAATTCGAGATGGGTGAGCACCCCGGCGGCAAGCGCCGTCGTCGTCGTCATGAAGAAATGCTCGTCGCTGAAGCGGCTGGTGGTGCCGTCGTCATAGATAAAGCCGTCCTCGCGCAGCATGATGCCGTAACGCGCCTTGCCGACGGCAAGCTTGGCGAAGCCGTTGCAATAGACCCGGTCGAGGAAGATCGCGGCATCCTTGCCGAAGATTTCGATCTTGCCGAGGGTCGAGACGTCGCAGAGGCCGGCATTTTTGCGGATATTCAGCACTTCGCGATCGACGCTGTCGCGCCATGTCGCCTCGCCGGCTCGCGGGAACCAGGAGGAACGATACCAGAGGCCGGTTTCAACGAAGACCGCGCCGTTCTTCTGAGCCCAGCCGTGCAGCGGCGATTTGCGCGCCGGCTGGAAATCCTTGCCGCGCGATGCCCCGGTCAGAGCGCCGAAGGAGACCGGCGTATAGAAAGGCCGGAAGGTCGTCGTTCCCACTTCGGCGGGCGAAACGCCGCGCGCCTCGGCCAGAATGCCGATAGCGTTGATGTTGGAAAGCTTGCCCTGATCGGTCGCCATGCCTGATGTCGTGTAACGCTTGGCGAGCTCGACATGGCCGTAGCCTTCTCGCACCGCGAGGCCGAGATCCTTGAGATGGACGTCGTTCTGATAATCGACGAAGGCCTTGCCCTTCGAGCCCTTGACTGACCAGAGGGGCTTTGAGCCTCGCGCCGCTTCCGAGGCGGCGGCAAAGGCCGGTTCCGCCGCCGCAAAGCCGATCGCCTTCAGGGCGGCAGCCGCCTTTGCCGCACCATCGCCAAGGCAGGCAGCGGTTTCGACAAGACCGGCAGCCGAGCCGGCAACGGCAAGGCCTTCCTGCGCAGCCGGCGGCAGAAACGCCGCGGCCTCGTCCGACCATTGCGGCTTTGCGCCGCGATGGCAGGCAAGGTGGATGACCGGACTCCAGCCGCCCGACATGGCCAGCGCATCGGCTTCGATGCGGCGGGTGCCGCTTGCGGTTTCGACGCTGACGCCGTTGAGGCGCTGGCCGCCATGGGCATCAACGATCCGGGCGCCCCTCAGCACGTCGGCGCGACCCTGCCAGGTCTTTCCCCCGTCCGCGCGGCTGTCGACGATCGCCGTGATGGCGAGGCCGGCGGCCTCAAGATCGGCGGCGGTGCGGTAACCGGCATCATTGGTGGTAAAGACCACCGTACTTCTGCCCGGCGCGACAGCCTGCCGGTTGAGATAGCTGCGCATGGCGCCCGCCATCATCACGCCCGGAATATCGTTGCCGCCGAAGACCAGCGGCCGCTCCTCGGCGCCCGTCGCCAGGATTGCCTGACGGGCGACGATGCGCCACAAGCGTTCGACCGGGCGGTCCGGATCGGGCAGCGCCACATGCTTCTGCACACGTTCGACGGCGCCGAAGACATTGTCGTCGTACCAGCCGAAGACGGTCATGCGCGGCAGGCGGCGCACATTCGCCAGCCCTTCGAGCTCGGCCAGCAGCTCAGCGGGAAGCGTGTCCGCCGGCTTGCTCTCGACAGCGCCGCTCTCGGAAAGCAGGCTGCCGCCGAGTTCGGCGCCTTCGTCGGCAAGGATGACGCGCGCTCCGGCGCGGCCGGCGGTCAGTGCTGCGGCAAGACCGGCGGGGCCGGCGCCGATCACCAGCAGATCGCAGTGCGCCCAGCATTTCTCATAAATATCGGGATCGGCCTCATAGGAAGCTCTGCCGAGGCCGGCCGCCTTGCGGATCACCGGCTCGTAGAGCTTTTCCCAGAGCAACGCCGGCCACATGAAGGTCTTGTAGTAGAAACCGGCGCTGAGGAAGGGCGAGAGCAGGCCGTTGACCGCGCCGATATCGAAGCCGAGCGAAGGCCAGCGGTTCTGGCTCTTTGCCGTCAGCCCCTCGTAGAGCTCGATCATGGTCGCGCGCGAATTCGGTTCGGTGCGCCCGCCGCTGCCTGTCGTCACCAGCGCGTTCGGTTCGGCCGCACCCGCCGTCAGGATGCCGCGCGGGCGGTGATATTTGAAGCTGCGGCCGACGAGCTGGATGCCGTTGGCAAGCAGCGCCGAGGCGAGCGTATCGCCCGGATGGCCTTCCAGCGCCTTGCCGTCGAAACTGAAACCGAGTGTCGTGGCGCGGTCGATCCGGCCGCCGGAGGAAAGACGGAAGCTCGTCATGCCGGTTCTCCGCCGAGCTTGGAAAGTGCGGCATCCCTGACGTGATGGACCTTATGGGTAATGGTATCGCGTTCGACGATCAGCCAGCGGCGGCATCCGGAGGAGTGGTGCCAATATTCGCTGTGGCGGCCACGCGGATTGTCGCGCAGATAGACATAGTCGAACCAGGCATCCGCCCCGGCATCCGGCGCCGGCCTGACAAGGCTCGCATCGCCGCGGATCGAGAATTCCTCCTTGGGCCGAGCGCCGCAATGGGGACAGGAAATCAGGCTCGCCATGTTGAGTGTCCTCAGTGCAGATTGGGCTGGGCGCCGACGCCCTTTTCGTCGATCGGATAGCCGCGGGCGAAACGGTCGAGCCGGAAGGCGCGGGCCGTCTGATGCGGCGTGTTGCGGGCGATCAGATGGGCGTAGCAGAAGCCGGAGGCGGGCGTTGCCTTGAAGCCGCCGTAGCACCAGCCGGCGTTGAGATAGAGATTGTCGATATGGGTGCGGTCGATGATCGGCGAGCCGTCCATGCTCATGTCCATCACCCCGCCCCAGGAACGGAGATAACGCACCCGCGACAGCGAAGGGATCATCGCCACGCCGGCTTCGGCGACATGTTCGACGGTCGCCAGATTGCCGCGCTGGGCATAGGAATTATAGCCGTCGATATCGCCGCCGAAAACAAGGCCGCCCTTGTCGGACTGCGAGACGTAGAAATGTCCGGCGCCGAAGGTGACGACATTGTCGATGAACGGCTTCAACCCTTCGGAGACGAAGGCCTGCAGCACATGGCTTTCGATCGGCAGACGGAGGCCCGCCATATCGGCGACGACGGTGGAATTGCCGGCCGCCGCCAGCGCCAGCTTGGCGCAGCCGATGAAGCCCCTGCTGGTCTCGACGCCGGTGACCTGACCGTTTTCGGTGCGGATGCCGGTGACCTCGCACTGGGTGATGATGTCGACGCCGCGGCTGTCGGCGCCGCGCGCATAACCCCAGGCGACCGCATCGTGGCGCACCGTGCCGCCACGCGGCTGGAACAGGGCGCCCATCACCGGGAAACGCGCATTGTCGAAATCGAGGAAGGGCAGTTTTGTGCGCACCGCCTGCCTATCGAGAAGCTCGGCATCGACACCGTGCAGCCGCATGGCGTTGCCGCGGCGCGTATAGGCATCGCGCTGCGCATCGGAATGGAAGAGGTTGAGCACGCCGCGCTGCGAGACCATGGCGTTGAAATTGAAGTCCTGCTCCAGCCCTTCCCAAAGCTTCATCGACAGCTCGTAGAAGGGATTGTTGCCGGGAAGCAAATAGTTCGAGCGGATGATCGTGGTATTCCGGCCGATATTGCCGGAGCCGAGATAGCCCTTTTCGAGCACGGCGACATTGGTGATGCCGAATTCCTTGGCGAGGTAATAGGCGGTGGCAAGGCCGTGACCGCCGCCGCCGACAATGACGATATCATAATGCGGCTTCGGCGCCGGGTCGCGCCAGGCGGGCGCCCAGCTTTTGTTGCCGCGAAGGCCGTTGAGGAAAATCGAAAGAGCGGAGTAGCGCATGGGTCAATCCGAATGGAACGACCGCATGATGCCAGAAAGGCGACGCGCGACTTGCGCAATTAGGACATGAATGGTTAGAAAAGAGACATGTCCTCATCCGATAATAGAAATGTCCAGGAGATCGGCTTCATCCTGATCCCGGGATTTGCGCTGATGTCCTATGCCTCGGCGACCGAGCCGCTCAGAGCGGCAAACCTTTTGGCCGGACGAGAGATCTATCGCCTGTCGGTCTTCTCGCCGGACGGCGCGCCGGTGCTCTCGTCCTCGGGCGTCAGCGTGCCGGCCGAACCGCTTCCGGCAAGGGGTTCCGGCCTCGGCACGGCCTTCGTCTGCGCCGGCGGCTTGCCGCGCGACTGGCGTTATCCCGGCGTGCTTGCCTGCCTGAGGCAGCTGTCGCGCGAAGGTGTCAGGATCGGCGGCATTTCGGGAGGGCCCTATCTGATGGCGGCCGCCGGACTGCTTGCCGGCCGCGATTTTACCATCCATTGGGAACATGCCGCCGCCCTTCTCGAGGCCTTCCCGGACCTCACGCCACACCAGGCGCGCTTCATGATCGACGGCAACCGCATCACCTGCGGCGGCGGCATCGCACCGCTCGACATGATGCATGTGCTGATCGCCGAGCGCATGGGACCGGACTTCGCCCGACGCGTCAGCGACTGGTATCTTCACACCGAGGTCAACGAGCCTGCCGCCCCCCAGCGCGCCTCGCTGGCCGAGCGCTACGGCGTCCATCATCCCGGGCTGCTCAGCGTTCTCGAACGCATGGAGGAGACGATCGAGATGCCGCTCGGCCGCGCCGCCATGGCACGCATCGCCGGCGTCACCACCCGCCATCTCGACCGGCTCTTCTCAGCCCATCTCGGCACCACCTTTCTCGATCAATACCATCGGATCAGGCTGCAGCATGCCCATCGCCTGCTGAAACAGAGCCCGCTTTCCGTCTCGGAGATCGCGGTCGCCACCGGCTTTTCCAATCTCAGCCATTTTTCCCGGATGTTCCGCGCCGCCTATGGCATCGCTCCGCGCGAGGCGCGGCGGGAATAGGTTTTCTTCACGGTTGAGAAAATTTCACTATGACGATAGGGTTGGCCTCGGTCAAAAGCGAAGGCGGCAGCATGAAAACCAAGCGTGAAGCGGCAACTCAACCGGACGAGGCGCATGGCGGACGCACGCCCTTTTCCCAGGATCCGCACGCAGTTCGGGAACCGAAGGAAAACAACCTCGAAATGGCGATCGGCCATGAGGTGCGCGCCTACCGCAAAAAACTCGGCATCACCGTCACCGATCTCGCGGCCGCGACCGGCATTTCGCTCGGCATGCTGTCGAAGATCGAAAACGGCAACATCTCGCCCTCGCTGACGACACTGCAATCGCTGTCACGGGCGCTCGGCGTGCCGATGACCGCTTTCTTCCGCCGCTATGAGGAGCCGCGCAACGCCGTCTTCGTCAAGGCGGGGCAGGGTATCGAGCTCGAACGGCGCGGCACGCGGGCCGGCCATCAATATAATCTGCTCGGCCATATCGACAATAATACCAGTGGCGTCATCGTCGAGCCCTATCTCATCACACTGACCGCCGATTCCGACGTCTTCCCGACGTTCCAGCACGAAGGCATGGAGTTTCTCTATATGCTCGAAGGCGAGGTTATCTACCGCCACGGCGACCAGCTTTTCCAGATGCAGCCGGGCGACAGCCTGTTCTTCGATGCCGATGCGCCGCATGGGCCGGAACAGCTGGTGAAGCTGCCGAGCAAGTACCTCTCGATCATCAGTTATCCCCAACAGAACTCCAGAAGCTGACTTGCCTTAAAAGAAAAATTTATTCTTCCCAGTTGATGCTCTGAAACAGACCTGCTACTCCTTTCTCAACATGAACGGAGGCACGCGCTATGTGCGGCATTGTTGGACTGTTCCTCAAGGACAAGAGCCTTGAATCTCAGCTGGGAAATCTGCTCTCGGATATGCTGATCACCATGACGGATCGCGGACCGGATTCGGCCGGCATCGCGATCTATGGCGGTGCTGCCGAGGGCAGGGCGAAGATCACCATCCAGTCCGCCAATCCCAGCGCGGACTTCGAAGGCCTCGCCGCCGACCTCGAGAAGGCCGGCATCAAAGCCGAGGTATCGATCAAGAGCACGCATGCGGTCATCGAGCTTGATGCCTCCAAGCTTGGAACCGTGCGCAAGGCGCTCGAAGAGATCCGTCCGGCGGTCCGTCTGATGGGGTCGGGCGAAAGCGTCGAGATCTACAAGGAAATCGGCCTTCCGAAAGACGTCGTGAAGCGGTTCGACGTCCGCGCCATGGGCGGCACCCACGGCATCGGCCATACCCGCATGGCGACCGAATCCGCCGTCACCACGCTCGGCGCCCATCCGTTCTCGACCGGCGCCGACCAGTGCCTCGTGCACAACGGCTCGCTCTCCAACCACAACAATCTGCGCCGCGAACTCATCCGCGAAGGCATGACCTTCGAGACGCAGAACGATTCCGAAGTCGCCGCCGCCTATCTGACGGCCGAAATGGCCAAGGGCAAGGATCTCGGCCAGGCGCTGACTGGCGCGCTCGACGATCTCGACGGCTTCTTCACCTTCGTCGTCGGCACCAAATCCGGCTTCGGCGTGGTGCGCGACCCGATCGCCTGCAAGCCCGCCGTCATGGCCGAGACCGACCAATATGTCGCCTTCGGCTCGGAATACCGCGCGCTGGTCAACCTTCCCGGCATCGAGAATGCCCGTGTCTGGGAGCCGGAGCCGGCGACCGTTTATTTCTGGGATCACGACAAGGCCGCCTGAGGGGCGCCTGAAAACAGGAGACGGCTGAAACCGTCTCCCAGACAAACGAGGATTCCAACGAGGATTCAATGCCCATATTCGACCTTTCCAACACCCCGCTTCGCGAGTTGAACAGCGCCCTGCACGCCCTTTCGAAAGGCGCCAACGACACCGAATTCGAAGTCATCAACCCGCGCGGCAGCCATGCCGTCGCTGTCGGCATCGACAGCCCCGTCACGGTCTCCGTCAGAGGATCGGTCGGTTATTACTGCGCCGGCATGAATGATGGCGGCAGGGTGACGGTTCATGGTTCGGCCGGTCCGGGCGTTGCCGAAAACATGATGTCCGGCACCGTCGTCATCGAAGGCGACGCCAGCCAGTATGCCGGCGCCACCGGCCGCGGCGGCCTGCTCGTCATCAAGGGCAATGCGGCCTCGCGCTGCGGCATTTCGATGAAGGGCATCGACATCGTCGTTCACGGCAGCATCGGCCACATGTCGGCCTTCATGGGCCAGTCCGGCCATCTCGTCGTGCTCGGCGACGCCGGGGATGCGCTGGGGGATTCGCTCTACGAAGCCAAGCTTTTCGTCCGCGGCGAGGTCAAGAGCCTCGGCTCCGATTGCATCGAGAAAGAGATGCGGCGGGAGCATCTGGAGAAGCTTGCCGAGCTGCTCGAGCGCGCAGGGGTGACCGACGTCAGGCCCGAAGAGTTCAAGCGCTACGGCTCGGCCCGCAAGCTCTACAATTTCAACATCGACAACGCCGACGCGTATTGAGGCGAGGGATCCCCATGAGCTATCACAACCCCTATACCCCGCCCCGCAAGTCCGCGACCTTCGACGATTATACGCTCGCCGAAATCCGCCGGGCGGCCGCGACCGGGATCTATGACATCCGCGGCGCCGGCACCAAGCGCAAGGTTCCGCATTTCGACGATCTGCTGTTTCTCGGCGCCTCGATCTCGCGCTATCCGCTCGAAGGTTATCGCGAGAAGTGCGACACGACGGTGGTGCTCGGCTCGCGTTTCGCCAAGAAGCCGATCACGCTCAAGACGCCGATCACCATTGCCGGCATGAGCTTCGGCGCGCTTTCCGGCAATGCCAAGGAAGCGCTCGGCCGCGGCGCGACGATATCAGGCACCTCGACCACGACTGGCGACGGCGGCATGACCGATGAGGAACGCGGCCATTCGCAGACGCTGGTCTATCAGTACCTGCCGTCGCGCTACGGCATGAACCCGAAGGATTTGCGCCGCGCCGATGCGATCGAAGTCGTGGTCGGCCAGGGCGCCAAGCCCGGCGGCGGCGGCATGCTGCTCGGTCAGAAGATCTCCGACCGCGTCGCCAATATGCGCAACCTGCCGAAGGGTATCGACCAGCGCTCGGCCTGCCGCCATCCCGACTGGACCGGCCCCGACGATCTTGAAATCAAGATCATGGAGCTGCGCGAGATCACCGATTGGGAAAAGCCGATCTACGTCAAGATCGGCGGCGCGCGTCCCTATTACGACACCGCCCTTGCCGTGAAGGCGGGCGCCGACGTCGTCGTGCTCGACGGCATGCAGGGCGGCACCGCGGCCACCCAGGACGTCTTCATCGAGAATGTCGGCATGCCGACACTTGCCTGCATTCGCCCGGCCGTCCAAGCGCTGCAGGAACTCGGCATGCATCGGAAGGTGCAGCTGATCGTTTCGGGCGGCATCCGTTCCGGCGCCGACGTCGCCAAGGCGCTGGCGCTCGGCGCCGATGCAGTCGCGATCGGCACGGCGGCACTTGTCGCCATCGGCGACAACGATCCGCACTGGGAAGAGGAATATCAGAAACTCGGCACGACAGCCGGCGCCTATGACGACTGGCATGAAGGCAAGGATCCGGCCGGGATCACCACCCAGGATCCGGAGCTCGCAAAGCGCCTCGACCCGGTTGCGGCCGGCCGCCGCCTTGCCAACTACCTCAAGGTGATGACGCTCGAGGCGCAGACGATTGCGCGGGCCTGCGGCAAGAACCATCTGCACAACCTCGAGCCGGAAGACCTCGTCGCACTGACGATCGAGGCATCCGCCATGGCGCAAGTGCCGCTCGCCGGCACCAACTGGATCCCCGGCAAAGGGGGCTTTTGATTTCTACCGGCCGGGCAAACGTCCCGGCCGTTCCGTATCCATAACCAAGGTGTCTCCAAGAAATCCAAAGGGGAACGAGAATGACACTGGACCTTGCTGCTTTTGCCAGAGACAAAGGCATCAAATATTTCATGATCAGCTATACCGACCTGTTCGGCGGCCAACGCGCCAAGCTGGTCCCCGCCGAAGCCATTGCCGATATGCAGAAAGATGGCGCCGGCTTTGCGGGCTTTGCCACCTGGCTCGACCTGACGCCCGCCCATCCCGACCTGTTCGCGGTTCCCGATGCCTCCTCCGTCATCCAGCTCCCATGGAAGAAGGACGTCGCATGGGTCGCGGCCGACTGCGTCATGGACGATCAGCCGGTCGAACAGGCGCCGCGTGTGCTGCTGAAAAGACTGGTCGCTGAGGCTGCGCAAGAAGGGCTGCGGGTCAAAACCGGCGTCGAGCCGGAATTCTTTCTCATTTCCGCCGATGGCTCAGTGATCTCGGATCAGTACGATACCGCCGAAAAGCCCTGCTACGATCAGCAGGCGGTGATGCGCCGCTACGACGTCATCGCCGAGATCTGCGACTATATGCTCGAACTCGGCTGGAAGCCCTATCAGAACGACCACGAGGATGCGAACGGCCAGTTCGAGATGAACTGGGAATATGACGATGTTCTGAAGACGGCGGACAAGCACTCCTTCTTCAAGTTCATGGTCAAGTCGGTCGCCGAAAAGCACGGGCTTCGCGCTACCTTCATGCCGAAGCCCTTCAAGGGACTGACCGGAAACGGCTGCCACGCCCATATCTCGGTCTGGGACCTCGATGGCAAAGTCAACGCCTTCGCGGACAAGGAGATGGCTTTCGGGCTCTCTGCTCAGGGCAAGACCTTCCTCGGCGGCATCATGAAGCATGCCTCCGCACTTGCCGCGGTTACCAATCCGACGGTCAATTCCTACAAGCGCATCAACGCGCCGCGCACCACATCGGGCGCTACCTGGTCGCCGAACACCGTCACCTGGACGGGCAACAACCGCACCCACATGGTGCGCGTTCCGGGACCGGGACGTTTCGAGCTGCGCCTGCCTGATGGGGCGGTCAATCCCTACCTGCTGCAGGCGATCATCATCGCCGCCGGCCTCGACGGCATCCGCAGCCAGGCAGACCCCGGCCGGCACTACGATATCGACATGTATGCCGAGGGCCATCTGGTGAAGGACGCGCCGCGCCTGCCGCTCAACCTTCTCGATGCGCTACGCGCCTATGATGACGACGAGGGCCTGAAGCAGGCGATGGGGGCGGAATTTTCCGCCGCCTATCTGAAGCTGAAGCATCGGGAATGGAATGCCTACTGCTCGCATTTCACCCAATGGGAACGCGACAGCACGCTCGACATCTGAGCGGCCGACGGATGTCTTTAAGACCGCCGACATGCCGGAGCGACAAGCTTCGGCGTGATCGCATCCTCGGCACCTGATCTCGAAGGAAGAGACAGCATGAAAAACATCGTACTGACCGTATCCTGCACATCCACGCGCGGCATCGTTGCGGCGATTTCGAGCTATCTGGCGGAAAAGGGCTGCAACATCATCGACAGCTCGCAGTTCGACGATCTCGATACCGGCAAGTTCTTCATGCGCGTCTCCTTCATCTCCGAAGAAGGTCTTTCCGGCTCAGAGATCGGCGCCGATTTTGCCGCCGTCGCCGCGCCCTTTTCGATGGAATACGAATTCCACGACAGCGAAAGCCGCATGAAGGTGCTGTTGATGGTGTCGCGCTTCGGCCATTGTCTCAATGACCTGCTCTACCGCTGGAAGATCGGCGCGCTGCCGATCGACATCGTCGGCGTCGTCTCCAACCATTTCGACTACCAGAAGGTCGTGGTCAACCACGACATCCCCTTCCACCATATTCCGGTCACCAAGGCCAACAAGGTGCAGGCCGAAGCCCATATCATGGAGGTGGCCGAGCAGACCGGCACCGAACTGATCGTGCTTGCCCGCTACATGCAGATCCTGTCGGACGAGATGTGCCAGAAGATGTCGGGCAAGATCATCAACATCCACCATTCCTTCCTGCCGAGCTTCAAGGGCGCCAACCCCTACAAGCAGGCCTATGGCCGCGGCGTCAAACTGATCGGCGCCACCGCCCATTACGTCACCGCCGACCTCGACGAAGGCCCGATCATCGAGCAGGATACGGCGCGCATTACCCATGCGCAGTCGCCCGACGACTACGTCTCGATCGGCCGCGACGTCGAAAGCCAGGTGCTGGCCCGCGCCATCCACGCCCATATCCACCATCGCACCTTTATCAACGGCAATAGAACCGTGGTCTTCCCGGCAAGCCCCGGCAGCTACGCTTCCGAACGCATGGGTTGAGCGCCGCCGGCCAGCCGAAAATTTATGCAAGCCTATTCCGCCAGTCGCTCGGGCGCGCTGAACTTTTCGAGCTTGGTAAAGGAGGCCGGCCGACGACATCCGCAAGTTTGGGCAAGACTTAGGACGCAGTACGCTTTCCGAAGCCGAACGTCTTGCGCAGGCTGCTGTCGACCGCGTTTGCCGGCATGAACCTGCGCAACCGGCTTAGAAGCGTCGCCTGGCCGCCGGCCGGTTGACGCATTTTGTATGGTCCGTTGATTGCCGCCAATATCTTCTCCGCAACCTTTACAGGCGACGGCGCGGTTTTGATCTGGGCCTGCACCGTCTTGATGGTCGCGTCCGCCTGCGCTGCGTAGGCTCCCAAGGGTGCCTCGGTCTGTGCCGCGTTTACATCGAGTTTGGTGTTTGTGAAGGTCGGCTCAACCAGCACGACGCGCACGTTGAACTCACGAATCTCATGATCCAGCGACTCCGACAATCCTTCGAGCGCATGCTTGCTGCTCGCATATATTCCCATGAACGGTGCCGGCAGGAATCCGAGGACCGAGCTGATATTGATGATCAGCCCGCTGCGGGCGGCGCGCATGGAGGGCAAGGCAGCGCGGATCATGCGCAAAGGGCCGAAAACATTGGCATCGAATACCGTTTGCGCTTCGGAAGGCGACGTGTTCTCGACAGGGCCGACCAGCGAAACGCCGGCATTGTTGACCAGGATGTCAATCTTGCCTGCCTCGGACAAAACCCATTGAACAAAATTTGAAACCGAGACGTCATCGGTCACGTCGACAGTCCCATAGCGCACACCGGGAATGGCGTTGACACGGTTAGGGTTGCGTACGCCCCCAAAGACCTGGAAGCCGTGTTGTGCGAGAAGGCGGGCTGACGCTTCACCTATTCCGGAGGATGCTCCGGTGATAACGACAACTCTGTTTTGGGACATGCATGCTCCTTGGCTTTTGGCGCGACTGGTTGATGACGTACTTCAACAGTAGGTTGGAACTTTCACCCCTGTCGCCAAGGGGCAGTTCCTCAGAACCTGGCATTTCAGCACGTAAGATTTCGATCGCCATCTATTCGTGCTTTAGATGTCAATCGAAATATAAAATCAAGTGTTTTTTTGCTTTACGGAGATTTTTTCCGATGATCGCGCCTCCAAGCGCGCAAGGGCATGGCGCCGAGCCGGACGGCCCGCCGACATTACGGCTCGGAGCAGCATGAGCCTCAACGAGGTCAGGATTTCGGAGCGGCGGTCCCCGCTCGGTTTCGCGCGACCATTTCGTCCCAAAGCCCGTCACGCAGGGTTTCACGCCTTCAGGGACGTCTCGAGGTCCGCTGTGCCGAGCGCTTTCATGATGAAGCGGATTTGGGCGTGGAGGCTGACTGCGGCGGCATCACCCTCCTGGACGCGCTGCTCAACCAGAAGCGGATGGAAGAACGGCAGGAAGGCGGTGATGATGCCGCGCGCGGCTTCGTCAACGTCTTCGACATTGAACTCTCCTGTCTGCAGACCCTCGCGGACAAGGGCTTTGAGGATTGCTAGGATCTGCTCATTATGCGCGCTGATCGTTGCCAACTTCCATCCATGGCGGCGACGAGCAGCTCGTGCATCGGTCTGTCCTCCGCAAGCCTTCTCGTGCTGTGCCGGTGAATGGCGACCAAAAGATCAGCCAGCCTTTTGCTCGCCGGCGCATCCGATCGTGCAATCGCCAGAGCGATTTCAGCAACCTCTTTGACCACAAGTCCGCAGACGGAACTGTTGATCGCTGTCCTCGAGGAAAAGAAGCGATAGATATTGGCGCGGCTCATGCCGAGTTCGGCGGCGATGTCGGCGACCGACGTCTTATGATAGCCGATCCGCCGAAAATATCTTTCCGCCACCTCGAGAATCCGCGTCCGTGACTGCTCGAGATCACCTGCTATCGGATCCGCAAAAGTCATCGCCGCCTCCGGAGAATATCACTCGGCAGCAATTGCCGTCGGTAACTCCACCTCCTTCGATGAATTTTCATGGCTCTCGTTTTTCGTCGGCTTGATGCGGAACCAGGTGGCGTAGAGAGCGGGAAGGAAGAGCAGGATCATCACCGTGCCGACCGCCGTTCCGCCGATCAGCGTGTATGCCATCGATCCCCAGAACACCGAGTGCGTCAGAGGAATGAAGGCAAGCACGGCGGCAAGGGCGGTCAGGATCACCGGGCGCGTCCGCTGCACTGTCGCCTCGATAACGGCGTGATAATCGTCGAGACCGGCGGCCTTATTCTCCTTGATCTGTTCCGTCAGGATCAGGGTGTTGCGCATCAGGATTCCGGCCAGCCCGATCAATCCGAGAATGGCATTGAAGCCGAAGGGTTTGTCGAAGAGCAGCAGGACCGGGACCGCGCCGGCAAGACCGAGTGGCCCCGTCAGCATGACCATGGTCATCGTCGACAGGCTACGAACCTGCAGCACGATAACGATCAGCATGGCGGCAATCATCGTCGGGAAGATTTTCACCAGGGCGTTATTGGCCTTGAGCGATTCCTCGATGTTCCCGCCCATCTCGATCCGATATCCCACGGGAAGCGAGGCGATCAGCGGCTGAAGCGCCTTGAGAATCTGCTCTGATACTTCGGGCGGTTGTGACGCCTCGTTGATATCGGAGCGGATCGTGATGACCGGCGTGCGATCGCGGCGTTTCAGGATCGGTTCTTCAAAGCGGATTTCCGAGTGGCCGATCTGATCCAGCGGAATCTGCCGCCCATCCCGGCTCATCAGCGAGAAGTCTGCCAATCGTGAAGGGTCAAGCCGGTTGCCGCCGGCACTGCGGGCAACGACAGGCACGTTGCGGATATTCTCGCGAACCTCCGTGACCGGAATTCCGCTCAGCAGCAATTGCAGTTGCTGACCTGCCTCGGCCGGCGACAGGCCGATTAGGCCCAACCGATCCTGGTCGGGAACGAAGCGCAGCACCGGCGTGCGGTTGCCCCAATCGCGGTTTGCCTGGCGCACATCCGGCACGCTCTTCATGATCTCGAGGGCTTTGTCGGAAATCTGGTACAGCTGCTCAGGATCCGGGCCGGCGATCCGGAATTCGACCGGAAACGGCGTGTAAGGACCGAAGACCAGCTGCGTGACGCGGACATAGGCTTCAGGCGCGAGCCCGTCGGAAACGGCCGCGCGCAGCCGAAGCTTCAAGACTTCGCGTGTGTGGGCGTCGGGGGTCAGCACGACGATCTTGGCGAAAGACGGATCCGGCAATTCCGGCGCCATGGCAAAGAAGAAGCGGGGAGCGCCCTGGCCGACATAGCTGGTCACGGTCTTTGCCTCCGGCTGTTTCTGCAGCCACCCTTCGAGCTTCGCAACGGTCGCCGTCGTCGTCTCGATGCTGGTGCCTTCGGGCATGCGGACTTCGACGAGGACTTCGGGACGGTCCGACGTCGGGAAGAACTGCTTTTTCACCGATCCCATTCCAACGACGGAGGCCCCCATGGCGATGCCGACCACCGCACAAGTGAGGAACTTGTGGCGCACGGTCAACTCGATCAGCCGCCGCAGGCGCCTGTAATTCAGGGTGTTGTAGATAGCGTAATGGCCACCTTCGACCGGCTTGATCGCCGGCAGCATCTTGACGCCGAGATAGGGCGTGAAGACCACCGCGACAATCCAGGAGACGATCAGGGCAAAGCCGACGACCCAGAAGATGTTGCCGGCATATTCGCCGGCGGTCGACCTGGCAAAGCCGACCGGCATCAGCCCGATGATCGTCACGAGCGTGCCCGACAGCATCGGGGCCGCGGTATGGGTCCAGGCATAGGCAGCCGCCTTGATGCGATCCATCCCCTCTTCCATCTTCACCACCATCACTTCGATGGCGATGATGGCGTCGTCGACCAGAAGGCCGAGCGCCAGGATGAGCGCACCAAGGGTGATGCGATCGAAGAACCGGCCGGTCTCCAGCATGATGAGGAAGACGACGGCAAGGGTGAGAGGAACGGCCAGAGCCACGACGATGCCGACACGCCAGCCGAGGCTGACAAGGCTGACGAACAACACGACGCCGAGCGCCATGGCGAATTTCAGCATGAACTCGCCGACGGCTTCCTCGATGTTGACGGCCTGGTCGCTGACCTTGGCAAGCGTCATGCCGAGCGGCAAGGTCTTTGCAATCGCGGCGGATCTTTCTTCCAGCGCCTTGCCGAGGTCCAGACCGTTCCAGCCCTGCTGCATCACAGCAGCCAGCATGATCGCCGGCTCGCCGTCATGGCGAATGAGATAGGTGGCCGGATCTTGATACCCGCGCCGCACGTCGGCAAAATCCGAGAGCTTTAACGTCCGCCCGGCCGCAACGATCGGCGTGTCTGATATCGCCTGGATGCTGTCATAGGCGCCGTCGAAGCGAATGAACACCTGGGGCCCACGCGTATCGATCGACCCCGCCGGCGTCAGGGTGTTTTGCCGCTGCAAGGCGGCCGCGATGTCTTGGGCCGAAATGCCGAGTGTTGCGAGCTTGGCATAGGAGAATTCGACAAAGATCTGTTCGGGCCGCTCTCCGAGGATGTTGATCTTCTTGACTCCAGGAACATGCAGAAGATCCTGGCGGATCACCTCGGCCTGGCGCACAAGCTCGCGCATCGGCATGCCCTTGGCCTTCAGGGCATAAAGCCCGAAGCTGACATCGGAGTACTCGTCGTTGACAAAGGGACCGAGCACGCCCCTGGGCAGGTTGCCGGCCTCGTCTCCGAGCTTCTTCCGGGCCTGATAGAATTCCTCCTCGACGGCCGTGGCCGGCGTACTGTCCTTCAAAGTGACGGTCAAAAAGGCGTAGCCGGGCCGCGTTGTCGTCTCGACACGATCGTACCAGGTGAGTTCCTGGAGACGCTTCTCGAGCGGCTCGGCGACCAGATCCTGCATTTCACGCGCTGTCGCGCCCGGCCACACCGCTGTCACGGTCAGGGTTTTGATGGTGAAGGAGGGGTCTTCGGCGCGCCCGAGCTTGACAAATGCATAGGCGCCGGCGGCGGCCAGCAGAACGATGAAGAACAGGGTGACGGCCCGCTCGCGAACGGCGAGCGCGGAAAGATTGAAGTTCATCAGTTTGCCGCCTCTGCCTGTTCAACCTTGGTGCGCACGCTGGCGCCGTCCTGCAGCAGATGGGCGCCGAGAGCGACGACCGGCTCGCCTGCTTTGACGCTGGAAACCACCGCGACCTCCTCACCCATCCGTTCGATTTTCACGTGCCGGAAGTGGACGGTCGACGATGTCTGATCGAAAACCCAGACGCCGGTGCGGCTGCCATCGTCCAACACGGCGCCGACCGGCACCGCGGCATGCGATTGGCCACTGCCGTTGGCGATCCTGATCGTTACCGTCGCGCCCAGCGGCGCCGACGCTGCAGCGCCATCCAGAACCCAACGCGCCTCGTAGGTGCGGGTTTGCGGATCGGCAGCGTCGGAGATCTGGCGAAGCTGCGCCTTGTCCTGCCGGCTTTCGTTTCCGTAGAGACTGGCATCGGCGATATCGCCGAGCTGCGGCCTGAGGAATTCCGGAAGCCATACCAGCGCTTCACGCGGGCCGGCCTGTGCGAGCCGGACCACGGTTTGCCCCGCCGTCACGACCTGCCCCGGCTCGCCCAGCGTTTCGACGACCGTTCCATCGGTATCGGCAACCAGGACGGAATAGACCGTTTCGTTTTCCGCGACCTTGGCGTCCGCTTCCGCCGCGGCAAGCTGCGCGGTGGCGGTGTCGAGCGCTGCCTTGGCCTGCTCGTAGCGCTGCGGCGTCGCCGCCAATCCGTTTTTCACCAAGGCGGCGTAGCGTCTCTCGTCTGCCTGCGCCTGGGTCAGCACCGCCCCAGCGGCAGCGACCGCGTTTCGTTTCGCAGTCAGCGCGAGACGCAGATCGGTCTCGTCGATGCGCATCAGCGGCTGCCCGGCCTTGACATGCACCCCGACGTCCACATAACGCTGCACAATCTTGCCGGGCACACGAAAACCAAGGTTACTTTGCACCCGCGCGGCGATCGTGCCCGTGAAGCTGCGCTCGGCTGTCTCCGGCTTCTTTGCCTCGACCAGTTTGACGAATGGCGCTGCCATTCGTGGATCGGCGGCTTGCGGGCTTTTTTCTGAGGAGGCCCCGACAAAGACGAATGCCGTGGCGCCTGCAGCCGCCAGAAGGCAGAAAGAGGCGAGGAGGATTTTGCGGTTCATATCAGTAAGCCTTATTGACGGGCGCAGCTATTTATTTAGATTGCGATCTAACTCTAATTGGCATATAGATGTCAAATGAAATCTAATTGGAGATCGCTATGAGAGTCAGTCGCGCTCAGGCCGAGGCCAATCGTGAAACCGTGATCAATGTCGCAAGCCGGCTTTTTCGGGAGCATGGCTTCGACGGCATCGGATTGAAGGACCTGATGAAAGGAGCCGGCCTCACGCAAGGCGGATTCTATAAGCAGTTCGAATCGAAGGACGATCTTGTGGCGCTGGCATCGGGGCGAGCCATGGAAAGCGCGGTCCGCAGATGGTCGAGAGTTGCCGCCGGAAGTCCGGATCCGCTTGAAGCGGTTGTCGACCTATATCTTTCCCCCGGCCACCGGGAGGAGAAAGGGGATGGTTGCCCTTTGGCAGCACTGGGCTCCGACGCGGCGCGTCAGAGCGAAGAGGTACGCCTTCCATTCCAGAACGGCATTGAAGCCCATCTTCAGATTCTCGACGAATTAATCCCCGCGTCGGCCGGCTCGAAACCCTATGACAAGGCGATGGTCATCCTGTCCTTGATGGTGGGCGCTGTGACCATCTCCCGCATCATGACCGATCAAGAGATGTCGGAGCGTGTGCTCGAAACCGCGACCGGTGCCGTCAAGCGCATTGCGGGCGGTGCAGACGAAGAATGAGATCGCGCTTCTCAAGCCTCTCGCCTATGAGTTCACCAAACTCTCATGATCCATAACACCGCACGCACTCCACGATGGTCCGGCGCCGACTTCGACGGAATGCAGGAGACCTTCCTCGGACCAGCCCACTTCGACGCATCGCCTGATCATCGGGTTGGTGGCTTTCGTTGGTCCGCCGATGCACGATCTCAGGGTGCGGTGACGGTTGCCGATCTGGAATGCAACGGGGAGTGGAACCTCTGGGCAACCGCAGAGACACCGGAATGGCTTACCATTCACGTGCCGCGCGAAGGTCTCTCCGGCATGACGCGACGGCAAACCACGATAACAGCGTCACCGGGCCAGATACTGCTTGGCCAAAGTCGCGAGGCGGATCGCTTCCTGGTGCGGGGGACGCTGCATCGGTCGCAGAAACTCTTCCTGGATTGGGGTCAGATTTGCCAGACGTTCGGGCAGCTGTTCGAAGCCCCCCTTGTCGGATCGCTGGACCTGTCACCCCTCGTTGAGGGATCGACCCCCTCAGGATATCTCGTCAAGAACCTTGTCGAGACGATAATCTCCGGCATGCTCGGCGACGGTATCTTGCTTCATTCGCCGATAGCCATGGCCAACCTCACCCAGGCTCTCGCTGATTTACTGATCAGACTGGTGCCGCATCGCTACGCTCAGCGACTGGAACAGGCTGCGTTTACACCCGCTCCACGGCACGTTCGCCGGGCAATCGATTTCATGCACGCAAATATTGCTGCGCCGATCACGATCGGGATGATCGCTCGATCCGCCAACGTCTCGGTTCGCTCCTTGGAAACCGGCTTCCGGACTTTCAAAGGCGCGACACCGGGCAGCTACCTGAGAACCCTAAGACTACGCGCCGCCAGAAAAGACCTTCTGGATCGGTCGAACCTGCAGAGCATCAGGGATATCTGCCTGAAATGGGGTTTCGTCCACCCCGGCCGCTTTTCTGCACTATACGGGTCGGTCTACGGTGAAAGTCCGCGGGAAACCTAATCTGAAGCCAGCTGACCTGAGTTTCTCCATGTGGCGTAGAAGTCCGGGAATGCTCTCAGCTTCGAGCGCCAACCCTTACAAGCAGGCCTACGGCCGCGGCGTCAAGCTGATCGGGGCAACCGCGCATTACGTCACCGCCGATCCCGGCGGCTACAGAAGTTTTGGGGAAATGCATGTCGGACGGGCTTGCCACGGCGCGAAAGACTTATATAGTCAAGAAATAAATATTCCGTAGAGGAAATAAGAGGGAACGGTAATGGCATTATCATGGCGTTTCTCCGTCTTGGCGGATCGGCACCGCGCTCTGGGATCGAAGCTCGAGGACTGGAGCGGTATGGGAACCGCCTGGACCTACGACAAGGACATGTCGGAAGAGCATGTCGCCATCCGCACCAAGGCCGGCATCATGGATGTCTCGGGCCTGAAAAAGGTGCATCTGGTCGGCCCGCACGCCATCGCCGTGCTCGACGCCATCACCACCCGCGACCTGACGAAGATTTATCCCGGCCGCTCGGTCTATGCGACCATGCTGAACGACCGCGGCCACTTCACCGACGACTGCATCGTCTATCGCACCGGCCCGAATTCCTGGATGCTGGTGCATGGCTCCGGCTCCGGGCATGAAGAGGTCGTCAAGCAGGCAGCGGGCCGCAATTGCGCCGTGCTGTTCGACGACGACCTGCACGACCTGTCGCTGCAGGGTCCGATCGCGGTCGACTATCTTGCCAAATATGTGCCTGGCATCCGCGATCTCAAATATTTCCACCACATGCAGACGACGCTGTTCGGCGCGCCGGTGATGATCTCGCGCACCGGTTATACCGGCGAGCGCGGCTACGAGATCTTCGTGCGCGGCCAGGACGCGGTCATGGTCTGGGACCGGATCGTCGAAGAAGGCAAGGAGATGGGCATCATTCCCTGCTGCTTCTCCGTTCTCGACATGCTGCGGGTGGAAAGCTACCTGCTCTTCTATCCCTATGACAATTCGCAGATGTATCCCTTCGCCGATCAGCCGCCCGGCGACAGCCTCTGGGAACTCGGCCTCGACTTTACCGTCAGCCCCGGCAAGACGGGCTTCCGTGGCGCCGAGGAACATGCTCGCCTGAAGGGCAAGGAACGCTTCAAGATCTTTGGCATGCTGATCGATGCCGACGGACCGGCCGATCTCGGCGACGAAGTCTTTGCCGACGGCAAAAAGGTCGGCGTCATTACCTGCCCGAGCTATTCGTCGCTGACGCAGAAATCCATGGCGATTGCTCGTCTGGACGTTGACAAGGCAGTGCATGGGACGAAACTCGAAGTCCGCGGCAAGACCGTGATGGCAGGCGCCACCGCCCATACGCTCCCCTTCGACGATCCGGAGAAGAAGAAGAGGACCGCCGTAGGTTAAGGAGCACGCGAATGCTCGTTGCAGGCATCAAGAGCCGACCAGTCTACACGGGCCTGACCATCCAGCCGCGCGCCCGGCGGCACATTTTCGCGCTCGAAGGGGAGGGCGCCAAGGCTCTCCTCGATCAGCAGCCGGCGCTTGACGAAACGGCGCTTGCCCGCAGCGAAATCCTCTATGTCGCCCGCGGCTCTCAAGGGTCCGGCCTCGACGAGGCGCTGCGCCGCCTCGGCGCCGACATGTTCTTCACGGCGCCGACGATCGCCACACTGCTCTTCCGGCTGAAGGGTTCGCTCGCCACCGCTCATATGGGCACGCGGCTCTATATCTCGGGCACGGAAGGTTTCATCGGCCAGGCGATGCTTGTCGGCCTCGACTACGGCATGGACCATGCGTCCGTCATCACCGAGCATCGCGGTTCGCTGGCCCGGCGTGTGCAATGCGTCCATTGCAAGGGCATTACCGACGACGTCACCACCAGCCCCTTTGCCTGCAGCCATTGCGGGCTGCCGCTTCTGGTGCGCGACCATTATTCGCGTCGGCTCGCCGCCTTCCAGGGCGTCAATATCGATGCGGAAGAACCGGGCAGCGCGCCTGATCCGGAGGAGTTGTTCCTTTGAGCGGTGGCACTGAAATTCCTGTCCGCGTGACGCGGATCACGCCGATCGCCGAGCGCGTCAAGCGCTTCCGTTTCGAGCGCCTTGACGGCAAGCTGATGCCTTATTTCTCCGGCGGCGCGCACGTCATCGTTTTGATGAACGATGGCGGCCATATGCGCCGCAACGCCTATTCGCTGATGTCGCCGCCGCATGATTGCGCAGCCTATGAGATCAGCGTGCTGCATGTCGAGGATTCGCGCGGCGGCTCCACCTTCATGCATGAGAAGCTCAGCGAAGGCGACGAGCTGAAGGTCAGCTATCCCGTCAACCTGTTCCAGCCTGACTGGCGCGGGCGCAAGCACCTTCTGATCGCCGGCGGCATCGGCATCACCCCCTTCATCGCGATGATGGAGCAGTTTTCCCGCGAGGGCGCCAATTTCGAGCTGCATTATGCCATCCGCACGCGCGACCGCGGCGCCTATTGGCAGCAACTTGTCGAGCGCTATGGCGGACATCGGATCAAGATCTATTGCGACGCCGAAGGCGACGCCATCCCCCTGACGCGCCTGCTGGGCACCCAGCCGCTCGGCACGCATCTTTATGTCTGCGGCCCGTCCGGCATGATCGACGGCGTGCTGAAAACCGGCCTCAACGCCGGCTGGCCGGAACAGAACCTGCATTCGGAACGGTTCCTGTCGTCACTGCCCGGCAAGCCCTTCGCGATCGAGCTCCTGCGGTCCGGCAAGACCGTGAAGGTCGGCCATCACGAAAGCATGCTGGAGGCGATCGAGGCGGCGGGCGTCGACGCGCCCTTCCTCTGTCGCGGCGGCGCCTGCGGTCAATGCGAGACCGGGGTCGTCACTTGCGACGGCAAGCTGCTGCACCATGACGTCTATTTGACGAGCGAAGAAAAAGCATCCGGCCGCAAGGTGATGATCTGCGTTTCCCGCTTCGAGGGAAACACGCTGCATCTTGATCTTTAGCGGCATCGGAAGCGGAACAAGGAGACCGGACATGGCAATCGTCTTCAAGCAGGAAACCTTCCGGAACGATTTCAGCTACCGGAACAGCCCCGAAAACATCCGGCGTTTCCCGTTTCCCTTCGACCGCGACGAATACATGTATTCGGTCAACATGGAGCCTCATGTGCACGGCCGGGCGGGAACCGTCTACGAAAGCCTGATCGACGTCGACGAGCATTATGTCGCCGAGATGCACGACCGGGCCCTGGTCCTGAAGGAAGATCCGCTGCGCTACCAGGCGCTGCCTCATATGATGAGCGCGCAGTGGGACACGCTCGAATTGCTGATGGAAGAGCAGGCGGCAGGGTATCCCGATCATTTCACGCTGATCCGCAACGGCGACCAGTGGCGCTGGATCAACCGCCCGCTCGGCATCGACGACAGCTTCACCTTCGGCGATGCCTCGACGCTGCCCTATGAGCCCTTCGAATATATCACCCGCCAGGCCCAGGGCGACTTCTGCATCGTCGACCAGCGCGACAGCAATCTCTGGATGGACGCCGGCATGGTGACGACGCAGGCCGACTGGTCGCTCGATTTCGATATCGGCATGAACTTCATGGAATGGCACGGGCCGGTGCCGCTCGCCCACCAGATCGGCGTCTTCGACCGTGCGCTGAAATTCCTGCTGAACCTGCAGCAGGGCAAGCCGACACGACGCTTCAACTGGACGATGACGATCAATCCGCGGCTCGACACCAGCCCGGAGAATTATCACAAATGGGGTCCGGACCGCACGACGGTGACGCCGGAGAATGTCGGCGAGAAGGTGCATCTTCGCGTCGAGCTGCAAAGCCTCTGGCGCCTGCCGCGCTCGAACGCCATCCTCTTCGTCATCCGCTGCTACCTGATGAACATGGAAGAGCTCGTCACCGTGCCGAAATGGGCGCGCCGCTTTCCGCGCGTGCTGAAGACGCTGCCGCCCGAGCTCATCGACTACAAGGGCCTCACCCGCTTCCGCGAGACGACGATCGACTGGCTTTCCAAATATGACGACGGGGCGCCGACCAGCCCCGGCATCTATCCGGACTGAGGCGCAGCGATGTGCGAGATAAAACGATATAATCAAGAGGGGAATGCTTCATGACAAGAGTAGCCGTCATCGGTGCCGGTCCTTCCGGGCTGGCGCAGCTGCGCGCCTTTCAATCGGCTGCCCAGAAGGGCGCCGAGATCCCGGAGATCGTCTGCTTCGAAAAGCAGTCGGACTGGGGCGGGCTCTGGAACTATACCTGGCGCACCGGGCTCGACGAATATGGCGAGCCGGTGCATGGCAGCATGTATCGTTATCTCTGGTCGAACGGCCCGAAGGAATGCCTCGAATTCGCCGATTATTCCTTCGAGGAGCATTTCGGCAAGCCGATCGCTTCCTATCCGCCGCGCGCCGTGCTCTGGGATTATATCAAGGGCCGCGTCGAAAAGGCCAATGTCCGCCATTGGGTGCGCTTCAGCACGCCGGTGCGCATGGTTCGCTTCGACGATCAGACGGAGAAATTCACGGTGACGGCGCATAACCGCGTCGAGGACCGGATGTATGACGAGGAATTCGACTATGTCGTCGTGGCATCAGGCCACTTCTCGACGCCGAACGTGCCCTATTTCGAGGGCGTGAAGACCTTCAACGGCCGCGTCCTGCATGCCCATGATTTCCGCGACGCGCTGGAGTTCAAGGGCAAGGATATCCTCATCGTCGGCCGCAGCTATTCGGCCGAAGACATCGGCTCGCAATGCTGGAAATACGGCGCAAAGTCGGTGACGACGAGCTACCGCTCGAAGCCGATGGGCTTCAAATGGCCTGAGAATTTCGAGGAACGGCCGCTGCTGACCCGGCTTGAAAACCGCACGGCGTATTTCCTCGACGGATCGAGCAAGGAGGTCGACGCGCTGATCCTCTGCACCGGCTACCAGCACCATTTCCCCTTCCTGCCCGACGATCTCCGGCTGAAGACCGCCAACCGCCTCTGGGCCGACAGCCTCTACAAGGGGGTGATCTTCGATAAGAACCCGCAGCTCTTCTATATCGGCATGCAGGACCAATTCTATACCTTCAACATGTTCGACGTACAGGCCTGGTGGGCACGCGACGTGATGATGGGCCGCATCACCCTGCCGCCGGAAGAGGAGCTGAAGGCCAATTTCGACATGTGGCGGGCCCGCGAAGAGACGCTTGAGGATGCCGAGCAGATGATCTGGTATCAGGGCGACTATGTGAAGGAACTGCTTGCCGAGACCGATTATCCCTCCTTCGACATCGAAGGCACCAACCGGACCTTCATGGAGTGGGAACACCACAAGGCGGACAATATCATGGGCTTCCGCGACCACGCCTATCGATCGCTGATGACCGGCAACATGTCGCCGACGCACCACACGCCCTGGGTCGAGGCGCTAGACGATTCCAAGGAGGAATATCTGCGCAACTGATCGGACGGCGAGTGCTTGGCCGGACGAAGGTGTTCGTACATTTTCGTCCGGCATAGTATGGCCGGCGCCTTTTTAAACGAGCCGACATAAATCCATCCGCAACTCTTCTCTTCGAACGTGGCCCTCATGGATTTTCAAACGAGCATCCTCGGACGCATGAGCGGTTTTCTCTATCGCTGCCGTGCCGATGAAAACTATACGATGCTTGAGATGACCAACGGCATCGAGCGCATTTTCGGCTACCCCGCCGACGACATCATCGGCAACCGTGCGCGGACCTTCACCTCGATCATGTACGAGGAAGACGTTCCCTTGATGGACGAAATCGTCGGCCGGGCGCTGGAGAAGCGCGCGGACTGGACGATGGAATACCGCATCCGCCATGCGATGGGCCATCTGATCTGGGTGACGGAGACCGGCGGCGGCATATGGGACCCCAAGGGCGAGCTTCTCTACCTCGAAGGCAGCATCATCAACATCGAATCGCTCTATCAGCGAATCGACGAGCGGACCGCCGACATGCGCGTCACCGCTTCGAAGACCAACGAGATCCTGCAATCGCTGCGCTACCTGAAGCTGCTTGCCGTCAATGCCGGCATCGAAGCAGCCCGCGCCGGCACCGCCGGATCGGGCTTTGCCGTGCTTGCCGCCGAGATGCGCATGCTTGCCAACTCCTCCGAAGAGGCCGCGCGCGCCATTTCCGAGGCGCAACGCAAGGCCGAAGGCTGAGCGTTTCCGCTAGCAAGGAAATATTTACGGCTCAGGTCGAAAACGCAGTTGTTAACCGTGCGGCCATATCAAATATGACCACGTATTTTCAATGACTTGCTTCAATTTCGCGGTTGAAAAAACGCTTGTCATTGCCGCTAATATTAAGGTCGCGTTAACCTTTTGTTAACCATAGCAGCGGTAGATATGGTCAACGATTTCTTCACATAGATGACCAAAGTGCTAACAGACGCTCGCTCTATCCGCATCAAGGGCCGCTCCTTTCTGGCCGTCATGTTGTCTCCGGACCTTCCTTTCGATGATTGGTTGGCGAGGCTCGACGATCTGGCCGCGCGTTCGGCCGGCTTCTTCCTCGGACGGCCTGTTGTGCTCGATCTGACGGACCTGCAAATCGACCGGCCGCAGCTGAAAGAGCTGATTGCCGAACTGGCCAAGCGCAATGTCAGCATCATGGGCATCGAGGGCGCACGGCCTTCCATTCTCGGCGCGGGCATGCCGCCGGCGCTCAAAGGCGGCCGCTCCGCTTCAGACATCGAGGTTCAGGCCAATGAGCCTGCCGGTTCGCCGGTGAAACCTGAAGTCGCCGCGATCCGCCCGGCAACGACGCAATCGATCGTCATCAGGGAGCCGGTGCGCTCCGGGCAATCGGTGATCTTCCCGGAAGGCGACGTCACGGTCATCGGATCGGTCGCCTCCGGCGCCGAGGTCATCGCCGGCGGGTCGGTCCATATCTATGGGGCGCTGCGTGGCCGCGCCATGGCGGGGTCCATCGGCAACGCATCGGCGCGGATCTTTTGCCGCAAGCTGGAAGCCGAGCTGGTCGCAATCGACGGCGTTTACAAAATGGCGGAAGACATGGCCGCCAATCTTCGTGGACAGGCTGTTCAGCTCTGGCTCGAAGAAGATGCGATCATGGCGGAAAAAATGACCTGACGACAGCGCCGCGCGGCTTTGAGAAACGCGTGAAGGATGCTGAGACACTTCGAATTACTGCGGCAAAGGAGAGAGACATGGGGAAAGTGATCGTCGTCACGTCAGGGAAGGGCGGGGTCGGAAAGACGACCTCGACCGCCGCATTGGGAGCGGCGCTGGCGCAACGCAATGAAAAAGTCGTCGTCGTCGATTTCGACGTCGGCTTGCGCAATCTCGACCTGGTCATGGGCGCCGAGCGCCGGGTCGTCTACGACCTGATCAATGTCATCCAGGGCGACGCCAAGCTCACCCAGGCGCTGATCCGCGACAAGCGGCTGGAGACGCTGTTCCTGCTGCCGGCCTCGCAGACGCGCGACAAGGACAATCTCACGGCCGAGGGCGTGGAACGGGTCATCAACGACCTGAAGCGCTATTTCGACTGGATCATCTGCGACAGCCCGGCCGGGATCGAGCGCGGCGCAACGCTTGCCATGCGCCATGCCGATGTTGCCGTCGTCGTCACCAATCCCGAAGTCTCGTCGGTGCGCGATTCCGATCGCATCATCGGCCTGCTCGATGCCAAGACCGCCAAGGCCGAACGCGGCGAGCGGATGGAAAAGCACCTGCTTCTCACCCGTTACGACGCCAACCGCGCCGAGCGCGGCGACATGCTCAAGGTGGATGACGTGCTGGAAATCCTGTCCATCCCGCTGCTCGGCATCGTGCCTGAAAGCATGGACGTCCTGCGCGCCTCCAATATCGGTGCGCCGGTCACGCTGGCAGAAAGCCGCAGCCCGGCTGCGATGGCCTATTTCGATGCCGCCCGCCGGCTCGCCGGCGAATTGGTGCCGATGGCGATCCCTGAGGAAAAGCGCAATATTTTCGGCAAGATCTTCGGACGGAGGGCGGCATGAGTATTTTCCGTCTTTTCAACAAGCAGAGAACCGCACCGGCCGCTCGCGAACGCCTACAGGTGCTTCTTGCCCACGAACGTTCCTCGGCCGGGTCGGACCTGGTCACGCTGCTGCGCGAAGAAATCCTTGCGGTGATCGCCAAGCATGTCGAACTCGATCATGACAAGGTGCAGGTGACGATCGATCGCAACGAATTCGTCTCGACGCTCGAGATCGATGTCGAAATCCCGCTGAACGCAGCCGTGCAGGCCGCTTGAAAGAGGGCGCTGCCTGTTATGACGACAGGCAGCGCTGACAGTCACGACTTTCTGGCTTTCCGATTGGCGTAACGCAGGTCGCGTGCGGCCTTCCGGGCGGCTTCGTCGGCAATGACGCGAGCGATCCGGTCCTTGTCAGCTGCTTCGCGCGCGTCGGCGTCGGCGCGTGCTGCAGCCTCCGCGGCGGCCTGGCGTTCTGCTTCCGCGGCTTTCGCCTGCTCCACTTCCTCACGCTTTACCCGTTCGCGCTCGGCGCGGCGTTCTTCCCTGGCGGCAGCGACGGCCTGACGCTCCGCTTGCTTTGCCAGCCGAGTCGGCTCAGCCTTATCCTTGGCGTCACGATACGCATTGAGGAGAGCGGCCTTTGCTTCGGCAGCGGCGCTGCGACGATCGGAAAGCTCATTGTTTCTGGCGTTTTTCAATTCTGTTACCTGACTGTTTGGCTGCGACGTTAGAGCATGATTGCCGAAAACTGTGCGGCTTTCGCATGACCCTATGCTCTATGTATTCGATTGGGATCCGAATGCTATTATGCCAATCCGGCTTGAAATCATCTAGATCTTGAATCACTTTTTCTTTTTTCGCTTCACGGCTGTGCCGGCGGCCGCCATCAAGCGATCCTGCAATTCCTTGGCCTCACGGGCTTCGCGCAATCTCAAGGTCTTTTCCTCGCGGGCGCGCACGGTCTGATCGATCTCTTCGACCGCGCGGCTGCGCGCCAGGAATTGCGACTGTACGTTTCCAAAGGCGATTTCCGCCCGCTGGCGCGATTTGCTGTGTGTGTCTGTCATATCAGTCCTGGATTTTCGTGACAGCGCCGCCCGTCTCAAGACGTGCAAAGGACGCTGGAACACTTTGACTTGCTGCATAATTCCTTAGATCGATTCCGATTTAAGGAATGGTGCAGTGGCCCGCTCGAGCGCAGCAAAAAGGCCAGGCAATTTGCCTGACCTCGCCGGTATCACGCTTTCAACAGTGCCAGTACATCCGTGGTCAAAGGAAAGCCGATATCAATTTCAGGCAGCTTGAAGATTGCAAGCGGACATTTTGCCCGACTTGTTATCGCGCTCAAGCTCGTAGCCGATCTTCTGGCCTTCGACGATTTCACGCATGCCGGCGCGCTCGACGGCAGAGATGTGAACGAAGGCGTCAGCGCCGCCGTCATCAGGCTGGATGAAGCCGAAGCCCTTGGTGGAATTGAACCATTTAACTGTGCCAGTGGTCATAACAAACCCTTTCATAGCAATTGACAGGCCGCACGTGCGGAATGCACGACGGATGATAATCTCGATTTTGAAGAGGGAAGTTCGTCCAGGGCACGTTGTCGGCGTGCGATAACAAAAGTCAAACAAGCAATATCGACAATGCCGGTATAATCACTCAACCCGAATTTGTCAACTTTCAGTTTTTTGAAACACTATATTCTCTAAAAGGTTGCATCGCCGCCGCTTTACATTGTCGCCGGTGCGTGACGCGTCATCGGCAAGGCCCGGAACGGATCGGCGTCACCAATGCATGCGTTACGAGCGCGGGCGCGTCTTCTGCGGATCATAATGCGACAGCGGCACGATCGTCGCCGGCAGGCGTTTCTGGTGACCGTCGAGCTTGCCGATTTCGACCTCGGTGCCGGGGTTTGCATGCATCACGTCGATGCGGGCGAGCGCGATCGTCTTGCCTAGGATCGGCGAGCGGGTGGCGCTGGTGACGACGCCGATCTGGGCCCGACCGATATGGATGCAATCGCCATGGCCGACGGCCTCGTTGGCCTTAATGTCGAGGCCGACGAGCAGATGGCGCGGATGCTCCTTGCGCCGGATCAGCGCTTCGCGGCCGATGAAATCATCCTGCTTGGATTTCAGCGGCACGGTGAAGCCGATGCCGGCCTCGAACGGGTCCGTCTGGTCGGTGAATTCGTGATGGGCAAAAATCAGGCCCGCCTCGATGCGGACCATGTCGAGCGCCTCCAAGCCCATCGGCTTCAACCCGTGCGGCTGCCCTGCTTCCCAGACGGCGTCGAACACCGTCAGCGCATCCTTCGGATGACAGAAGATTTCGTAGCCGAGCTCGCCGGTATAACCCGTGCGCGAGACGACGACCGGGGCGCCCTCGAAACCGCCGATGCGGCCGACGGTGAAGCGGAACCATTCGAGTTCGCCGATCGTCGGTTGGCGCGGCGCCGTCCAGATCATGTCCTTCAGGATATCGCGGCTCTTCGGGCCCTGCAGGGCGATATTGTGCATCTGATCGGTCGACGAGCGGACCCAGGCCTTGAAGCCCTTTTTCTCGGCCTGCTGACGCAGCCATACGCCGCTGAAATCATCGCCACCGATCCAGCGGAAATTCTTATCGCCGAGCCGGAAAAGCGTGCCGTCATCGATCATGCCGCCGTTTTCATAGCACATGGCGGAATAGACGACCTGGCCGGTCGACAGTTTGCGCACGTCGCGCGTCAGGCAGTACTGCAGGAGCTCCTCTGCATCCGGCCCCGTCACCTCGAACTTCCGCAATGGCGAGAGGTCGATGACGGCGGCGCGCTCACGGCAGGCCCAATACTCCTCGACCGGCCCTTCGGCGGAAAAGCGGTTCGGCAGCCAGTAGCCGCGATATTCGGCATAGTCCCGCGTCAAGGCGGAGAGACGGGGATGGAAGGCGGTTTCGCGCGTCAATTCGGCGTCGGCGTCTGGGGTCATGCGATAGGCCACCGCTCGTGAGAATTTCTCTTTTCCGGAAAAAGTGCGGACGTGGATATCCGTCGGATCCCAGCCGTTCGCCGCGTCGATGTCGTCGGGGCAGGACGAAGAGACGCAGACGAGATCAGTCAGCGCCCGCATCAGCACGTAATCGCCTGGGCGCGACCAGGGCTCGTCGAGGTAGAGCTGGTTGTTGTGGTCGATATTGGTGTTGTAGAAATAATTCAGCGCTTCCCAGCCCTTGCGGCCGGCAATGCCGTAAGGCGCCAGCACCGCGTTGAAATTGTCCGTGCAGTTGACGTGGCCGGGATACCCCATGTCATCGTAATAGCGCGAATTGCAGGCGGTCGCGAAGGCATCGTGGCGCCCGACCGTATCCTGGACGATCTCAACCAGCGGCTCAAAGTCGCGGTCGAAGGCCTTGGAGGGCAGGCCGGGCATCGGATAGCTGCGGCTGAGCAGCGTGCGGGTCACCGTGGAATCCAGCGCGAGATCGAGGCCCTTGTCGACCTTGCGGGCGGCGAAAGCCTGGAAATCGGTGCATTGGCGTCCATAAACATCAATGATCTGGATGAATTCGCCGGCACGCACGAAATAGGCTGCGGCGGTCGCCGCCCGGATGCGGATATCCTCGATGGGGTCGGCGGCCGGTTCCGGCAGGGCGGAGGCATAATCGCGGATCAGCAGGCTGCGCTTGATCCTCACCTCGATCGGCGTCGCCGTATCCTGCGCCTCCGGAGACATCGCACCGGCGGGGGCTGCGACGATCAGCAGTCCCTTCATGGCAACAGTGAAATCCGCCCGGTTGCCCGGGCTCGATCCCGTCCCGAAAATGCTGAGCGCTCCAGCCGCCGCAAGATCGGCGCCGCGCCGCTCAAGCGCTGCGCGCGTGCGGGCGGCACTTTCATCCTCTTCTTGAAGAATGGCCTTTAACCCGTCGGCTGAATTGCTGAATGTTGTTCCGAGGCCTGCCGCCAGGAAACGGCCTTTCTCATCGAGGAAGGAGATCTCGCAAACCTGTCCGCCCTCGCTGTCGATAACGCTGACGCCATCTCCGGACTCGACACGCACGACGACCGATCCGCCGCCCTTTGCTCTGTAGCGTTCCGTCCCCTCCGGCAGGGCAGGGATGCCGGGATAACGCACGAGGCTCGGAGCCGCGGGCCGCAGGCCCGTCATAACAGGATGAAGTTCTCGCATTCTGCCCTCATTGGGGAGGATCGGGATGCCCCTCGGCGCCCACCCATACAGGTTACAAAATGGCGAGGGAAAGTAAAGTCGAGTTGACTAGAAAGAAAATATCTTCACTATGCATAAAGGGTCGAGACTCGGGAATCCGTCGGGACACGGATCGCCAAAATCATCCGGGCGGGCTTGAGACTGTCAGGGAGACACGTTCAGGGAGACGTACAAAGATACGTCCGGGAACAAATCGAATGGGGAATTTCACCGATGACAGACGTTGTGGAGGCCGGGATTCCATCCGGCACCGAAGGTAAGCTTGTACGCGCGCTCGACTGGAAGGGCGCATTCTGGGTGGCGGCGGGCGTGCCACCGCTCGTTCTCTTCTCCATCGGCGGCATTGCAGGCACGACGGGCAAGCTCGCCTTCGTCGTCTGGATCATTTCGATGGTGATGGGTTTCCTGCAATCCTTCACCTACGCCGAAATCGCCGGCATGTTCGCCAACAAATCCGGCGGCGCCTCGGTCTATGGCGCCACCGCATGGCTGCGTTATTCGAAGTTCATCGCGCCGCTGTCGGTCTGGTGCAACTGGTTTGCCTGGTCGCCCGTGCTGTCGCTCGGCTGCGCCATCGCCGCCGGTTATATTCTTAATGCATTCTTCCCGATTCCGGCGGCAGATTCGCAGATGGTCCTCGACTGGATCTCCGCGCATGCCGCGTCCATCACGGCCGATAGCCCCCGCGTCGCCGAATATATTGCTGCCCATGCCGGCACGACGCCCGATGACGCCGTCAAGGCGTTGCTGAGCACCGACGGCGTCGCCGCGCTGACGCCGTGGATCCGCAGCTGGTCGCTCGTCAGCTTCAGCATTCCCTTCCTCGCCACCGCCAACGTCAATGCCACCTTCTTCATCGGCGGCATCCTGATGCTGATCATCTTCGCGATCCAGCATCGCGGCATCTCCGAAACCGCCAGCGTGCAAAAGTGGCTGGCGATCATCGTGCTGGTGCCGCTGCTCATCATCGGCCTTTACCCGATCGTCAGCGGTCATATCCTTGCCGCCAACGTCACCGGCCTCGTGCCGCCGACGGCCGCCTATTCCGGCGCCGACGGCAGCTGGAGCAACGGCGGCTGGACGCTCTTCCTCGGCGGCCTCTATATCGCCGCCTGGTCGACCTACGGCTTCGAGACCGCCGTCTGCTACACCCGCGAACTCAAAAACCCGAAGACCGACACTTTCAAGGCGATCTTCTATTCCGGCCTTGCCTGCTGCCTGTTCTTCTTCCTCGTGCCCTTCGCCTTCCAGGGCGTTCTCGGTCATGCGGGCATGCTCGCGCCCGGCATCGTCGACGGCACCGGCGTTGCCGAAGCGCTCGGCGGCCTGATCGGCGCCGGCCGGGTGATCACCCAGCTGCTCGTCGTGCTGATGATCATGGCGCTCTTCCTCGCCATCATGACGGCGATGGCCGGTTCCTCGCGCACGCTCTACCAGGGCTCGAAGGACGGGTGGCTGCCGAAATATCTCGACCACGTCAACGAAAACGGTGCGCCGACACGGGCGATGTGGACCGATTTCGCCTTCAACCTCTTCCTGCTGGCCATCGCCTCGGATACCGGCGGTTACTTCTTCGTGCTCGCCGTCTCGAATGTCGGCTACATCATCTTCAACTTCCTGAACCTCAATTCCGGCTGGATCCACCGGATGGATTCCGGCCATATCGAACGCCCATGGAAGGCGCCGACCTGGCTGATCGGCCTCAACACCGTGCTTGCCTTCGTCAACGCGCTGTTCCTCGGCGCCGGCGCCAAGGTCTGGGGTTATTCCAACGCACTCTGGGTCGGCTTCATCTTCGCCGCCTTGATCCTGCCGGTCTTCGCCTATCGCCACTATGTGCGCGACGGCGGCAAATTCCCGGCAGGCGCAATGGAGGATCTCGGCCTCGTCGGCCAGGATCTCGGCGTCAAGAAAGCCGGCATGCTGCCCTATCTGGCACTCGCCGGCGGCCTGGCAATCGTCCTGATCGCCAACGTGATCTTCCAGCTTCCGGCCTAAATCGTCTCCCAAGCAGAAAAGCCGCCATGAAAAAACATGGCGGCTTTTTGCGTTGGTGGCTGCAGATCTGAGACAGCTTGTTGCTTATGGACCGAAGCTCAGCGGCCGCCTTCGATTTTGCGATGGCGCTGGTTGATGCCGCCCTTGCCATAGGGATAGTCGAAGGGCCGCGGGGCGCTGACCTCGTTGAGCCTCGTCATGTCATCATCGGAGAGCTTGAGCTTCATGGCGCCGAGATTGTCGGCCAGTTGCTCCGGCGTGCGGGCGCCGAGGATCACCGAGGTGATTGCCGGCTGTGCCGCCGTCCAGGCGAGCGCCACCTGCGCCATGCTGACGCCGTGCGCCTTAGCGATTTCCTCGACAACGGCGATGATCGCCCAGGTTCGTTCCATCGCATTGCGCGGCGCATAGGATTCGCCGCCACGATTGGGATTTTCGCCGAGACGGGTGGCGCCGGTCGGCATCTCGTCGCGCTTGTATTTGCCGGTCAGCCAGCCGCCGCCAAGCGGCGACCAGGGCAACAGCCCCATGCCGGCGTCCTGGCAGGCGGCGACGATTTCAAGCTCGATGTCGCGCACCAGCAGGTTATATTGCGGCTGCAGCGTCACGGGGCGCGTATAACCGCGCGCCTTGGCGATCTCCGAGGCCTTGGCGATATGCCAGCCGACATAGTTGGAAAAGCCGTAATAGCCGATCTTGCCTGAGGAAACCGCATCGTCAAGGAAGCGCAGCGTCTCCTCGATCGGCGTCAGCGCGTCCCAGGCATGCATCTGGTAGAGATCGATCTGCTCGAGGCCGAGGCGGCGCAGAGAATCGTCGAGCGCCTGGCCGAGATGCCGGCGAGACAGGCCGATATCGTTCGGTCCGTCGCCCATCGGAAAGCGGCCCTTAGTGGCGACGAGCGCCTGGCGGGCTTCGGTCGGTCGGGCCTTCAACCAGCGTCCGATGATCTCTTCCGACTTGCCGGCACTATAGACATCGGCGGTATCGATGAAATTGCCGCCCCAGGCGAAATAATCGTCGAGCAGCTTGTGCGAGGACGCTTCGTCGGCCTCCGCGCCGAAGGTCATGGTGCCCAGGCAATAGGCGGTGACGACGGTCCCGCTGGGACCGAGCTTGCGATAATCCATTTCTTCCTCCTCATGCGGATGCCCGCAGCCGACGCGCAAAATCGCCTTGGGTAGAAGCCGGGGCTTCCGCAATCTAATGACAATATCGAGCTTGAGGCGGCCGCGTGCCGCCGGATGACGTCTGGCGCCCTGGGCTCAATCTGGCGCAGGGGCGAGGGCAGCATAACCAATCCCGCCCGTGCCACAAGTGGGAAAAGATATTCCCGCAGGCCGTCGCGGACTGCGGCTTACGCTTTTGTCGAAAACGAACCGGCGATCAAATCGGCTGCGGCAACGCCGGTCTCGTAGGCGCCGTGCGCCGTCGAATAACGCGAACGCGAACAGGCTTCGCCGGCAAAGAAGATCCGTTCATCATGCGGTGCTGCGAGGACCCCGCGCAGATCGGAGGCGCCCGGCTCGGCATAGGAATAGGAGCCGCCGATATGGGGTGCCGCGGCCCAGGCCGAGATCGCCGCGACCGACAATTGCTTGCGGATATCTGCGCCGAATTGTGCCGCCAGTTCATCCCCGGCGAAGGAAAAGGCGGCCTCGCTGCCCTCACGCTCGAGATCATGGGCGAGGTCGCCGGCAAAATAAGCCTCGACGACAGGAGCGCCGAGCGGCCGGAGTTGATAGGTGCCGGTGGCAGCACGGCTGATAGAGCCGAGCATATGGGTATCGGCCGGCAGCGCCTCCGGTGTTGCAAGCCCGAGGAAGAGCTTGTCGGCGAGCCCGAGCGGCAGGCGCGCCGCCGCCTCGATCTTCTCAGGCAAGGGAGGGTCGAAGGCGATCTTGCCGGCGGCAAGGACATTAGTGGAAACAGTCACCAGCACCGCACGGGCGCTGAGCCCACCCTGGCTCGTCTCCATGTCGATACGGTGGGCATGGCGGTGGTCGATGCGCGTGACCTCGACGCCAAGCCTTACCGGCACCGGCCTGCCGTAACGGGAGATCAATGTTCCATAGCCCTCGCGCACCCGCCAATCGGGGCCAGGGCCGGGGTCGTATCTCGTGTAGTCGACGACCGACGAGCGTTCCAGCTCGGCGCCGGTGATATAGGTGCCGATCGCCCGGATCTGGCCGTTCCAGGAATTGCCGGGTTCGAGCATCGCGGCCAGATTTGTGTCATCGCCTTCATGACTGTCGAGCCGGTCGAAATAGGCGCCGATCGCCTGTTGCGCGGCCTGGGTTACCGCATCGTCGCGCTGCAGCCGCCGGCCGCCGTTCCAGGGCGCCGGTGTGCGGTCGACCCTCAATCCGACCTCGTCGGCAATACCGGTCCAGGCATTGGTTCGCGCGCCGTGCAGCCAGCCGCAGCCGAGATCGAGCGCGATGTCGGATGCTCCCGGCAGTCCGACCGACCAGGCCCTGCCGCCGAGACGGTCGCCGGCCTCCAGAAGCAGGATCGACAGATCCGGACGGATCGCCTGCAGACGCCGGGCGGCGGCAACGCCGCCGGCGCCGGCGCCGATGATGACGACGTCCTGTTCGACACTCGTAGCATTGTCACCGGGCATGGCTTTTCCTTTGGCTGCTCGCGCTCAGCTAAGCTTGCATGTCCAGGAAAGGCAAGGGCTGGGGATAGAGCCGCGCGCGATGGATTAAACCGCGTCTGCGTGACATACAGGTTCGATGAGCGTGCAGAGAGATTCGCAACTCGACATGTTTGCCAAGCCGTCGCCGGCAGTCGCCAGGGCGCGCGCTCCCTCGCGCCGGCCGACGTCGCAGCCGGCCGCCAGTTCCGATGAGGACATGGCGCGTACGCTTGAAGAAAGCGGCAACTACCGCGTCCTGCGGAAACTGACAGCCCGGCCGATCGCAACGGTCAGACGGCCGGAATTTTCGCGGCTTGGCGTCATTCTCGATACGGAAACAACAGGTCTCAACCACCGCAACGACGAGATCATCGAAATCGGCGCCGTCGCCTTCACATTCGACGATGACGGCGCGATCGGCGATATCGTCGGCATTTATGGCGGCCTGCAACAGCCGTCGCGGCCGATACCGCCGGAGGTTACCCGGCTGACGGGGATCACCGATGCGATGGTAGAAGGCCAGGTCATCGATATAAGGCCGTTGAGCGCCCTGATCGAGCCGGCCGATCTGATCATCGCCCACAATGCCGGTTTCGACCGGCCGTTCTGCGAGGCCTTCTCAAGGATTTTCGCCGGCAAGGCCTGGGCGTGCTCGGTGTCGGAGATCGACTGGAGCGCCCGCGGCTTCGAAGGCACCAAGCTCGGCTATCTCGTCGGCCAGGCCGGTTATTTTCATGACGGCCATCGCGCGGTGGACGACTGCCACGCGCTGCTGGAAATCCTCGATCGGGAGCAGGGCGACGGTGAAAGCCCGTTCGCCGAGCTTTACCGCGCCAGCCAGCGCTCGCGTATTCGCATCTTCGCCGAACACAGCCCGTTCGAGATGAAGGACCATCTGAAGGCGAGGGGTTATCGCTGGTCGGATGGCAGCGACGGCCGGCTGAAGTCCTGGTGGATCGAAGTCGGCGAAGACGATCTCGACGACGAGCTTTCCTATCTGCGCTCGGAAATTTACCGGTGGAAAGAGGCGGAGCCGCCAGTCGTGCGGCTGACGGCCTTCGACCGCTTCAAACTCTGACCGCGAAGCGGTTCGGACCCTGATCGAAAATACACCCAAATATGCCGACCCATGCAAATGTCGCATAGGTGCAGTGATGCATTGGCGCTGCAACTATCGAAGGGCTCGTACTATATACCTCTCATCGAAGCGAACGAAGCGCCAAGGACTGGCAGCTAGGCTTCGAAAGCCCGCGGAAAGGGGATCATCATGAACGTAGCACGCTCTTTCAATAACTGGCGCAAGTACCGTCAGACGGTCGCTGAACTGGGCCGTATGTCCACGCGCGAACTGGACGACCTCGGCATCGGCCGCGGCGACATCCGCAACGTCGCGCGCGCTGCCATCGCCCGCTAACGGCCTGTAGACTGAGCATTTATTAAGAGTTTGGCCGGCGCCTGCTTTCTTCAGAAGCGGGCGCTTTGCTTTTGTGCTTCAGTCGGGCCTGCACCGCGTGATCAAGCCGCCCGCTTTTCGCATAACGCATAGCTGCCCTGCAAAGAAATGCCTACCAACTAAGCAAGAAATAAGTATGATTATTTCTATCGAAGCGATGCACCTCCTCCCGCATCCCTTCGAGATGCAGGCGCCCCATCCTCCTCCCAGGGTCGTCTGCGGGAACGGCAGCACTCCTCCTCCCAGCTGTCGTTCGGTTTTTTTCGAAAGCCTGCCGCACCTCCTCCCGCGGCAGGCTTTTTCGTTTTTGGTCAATAGCGCCGAAAACCGCGGCTCGCCATCCGTTATCGGGCGATGGTGGCTCTTTCCTGTTTATCCCTGATTTTGCTGGTGATTTCCGAGATCGCCGCCGGTTGTGGCTGCGTGCTGCAGAAACATATTGACTCCGAATTTGTCGTACAACTATGTAACCATTCGGTTCACTTCCGAGCGAAACGGATCGCCGAACGGATCCGGCTTCGCTGGAGCACGACGCTTGACGACAACGCAACTGAAGGAATTTTGACATGCAGATCGACGTGAGGCACGCCTCCCATCCCGAGGCCGTGCGCAATTACGACACCGAGACGCTGCGGCGTCACTTTCTGGTGGAAACCGTCTTTGCGGGCGGCGAGATCCGGCTGACTTATTCCCATTACGACCGCATGGTCATCGGCGGCGCCACACCGCTGGCGGATGGATTGCCGCTGACGGCGCCGACGGCGATCGGCCAGGAAACCTTTCTCGCCGAGCGTGAACTCGGCGCGCTGAACATCGGCGGCGCCGGCCGCATCATCGTCGACGGCACGAGCTACGATCTTGCCAAATATGATTGCCTCTATGCCGGCAAGGGCGCCAAGGACGTGCGGTTCGAGAGCGTGGATGCCGCCAATCCGGCCAAGTTCTATCTGGTCTCGACGCCGGCTCATCAGACACATCCGACGGTATTGCTCACCCGCGAAAAGGCCCGCCACCTGACACCCGGCGACGCCGCGACGGCCAACAAGCGGTCGATCTACCAGTTCATCCATCCCGAGGTTTGCCAGTCCTGCCAGCTCACCCTCGGCTTCACCATGATCGAAGCCGGAAGCGTCTGGAACACCATGCCGGCCCATACGCATGACCGCCGCATGGAAGCCTATCTCTATTTCGATCTGGAAGCCGAGCAGCGCGTTTTCCATTTCATGGGCGAGCCGCAGCAGACCCGGCATATGCTGGTCGCCAACGAGCAGGCGGTCATCTCGCCGCCCTGGTCGATCCATTCCGGCGCCGGCACCAAGAATTACAGCTTCATCTGGGCAATGGCAGGCGACAATAAGAGCTTCACCGACATGGATCACATCGCCATTGCGGATCTGAGGTGAGCGCCGTGGCAAATCCCTTCGACCTCACAGGCAGGACTGCCGTCGTCACCGGCGCCAATACCGGCATCGGCCAGGCCATCGCGGCAGCGTTTGCCGAGGCCGGCGCCTCGATCGTCGCGGTCGGGCGATCCTCGATGGAGGAAACCGAGGCGCTGGTGAAGCAGGCGGGAAGCCGCTTTCATGTCGTCAAGGCCGATCTCGGCACCATCGAACCGGTCAAGGGTATCGTCGCCGAGGCCATCCAGACCTTCGGCGGCCTCGACATCCTCGTCAACAATGCCGGGATCATCCGACGCGCCGATGCGCTCGACTTCACCGAGGAAGACTGGGACGCGGTAATCGACGTCAACCTGAAGACGGCCTTCTTCCTATCGCAGGCGGCCGGCCTCCACATGGTCGAGAAGGGCAGGGGCAAGATCATCAATATCGCCTCGCTGCTCTCCTTCCAGGGCGGCATCCGCATCCCGTCCTATACCGCCTCGAAAAGCGGCCTTGCCGGCCTGACCAAGCTGCTTGCCTGCGAATGGGCCGGCAAGGGCGTCAACGTCAACGCCATCGCGCCCGGTTATTTCGTCACCAACAACACCACGGCGCTACGCGAGGATGCCGACCGCAACGCCGCGATTCTTTCGCGCATTCCGGCCGGGCGCTGGGGAACGCCTGCCGAACTTGGAGGGGCCGCCGTGTTCCTGGCATCCTCGGCCTCCGATTATGTGCATGGAACGGTGCTGCCCGTCGATGGCGGCTGGCTGGCGCGGTGATCTGTCCCAGAACGATGACTGCATAATTCAAAGTACTAAGCGCCGCGCGCCTGAAGAGACGCGCGGCGCTGTCGCATAGAGCTGCCGTTATCGAGGTCGTTTTGCCTTTCCTGCCGGCATGCGTTAGCAAAAGGACATGAGGCCAGCGCAGCCGCATCGAGGGCAGGATTCGACACAAATGACGGACAGGGACAACGCGGTCTTCAACACCATTCGCCAGCCGTCGAACCTGCGCAGCGGCCTTGCCGATACGTTGATGGCGCAGATCGAGTCCGGCGATCTGAAGCCCGGCCAGCGCCTGCCGACCGAACAGGCGATCATGCGGACGACCGGCGTGAGCCGGACGATCGTCCGCGAGGCGCTCGCTACGCTGCGCGCCAAGGGCCTGATCACCACGCGGCAGGGGCTTGGAGCTTTCGTTTCGAACGATCCCAATCCGCGATCCTTCTCGATCATTCCCAACGACCTGCAGTCGATCGACGAGATATTGCGGGTGCTGGAACTGCGCATGGGGGTCGAATACGAAGCCGCCGGTCTTGCCGCGCTGCGGCGCACGCCCGAGGATCTCGACCGCATGCAGGATCGGCTCGATGCGCTCGACAAGGCGCTGGAGGAGGGCGGATACGGCGCGCAGGAGGATTACGCCTTCCACCGGTCGATCCTGGTCGCGACGCAGAACTCCTATTACGGCCGCCTCTTCGATACATTCGGCGACCTCATGGTGCCGCGGCAATGGGCGCGCCTGGACAAGATGAAGGCGGCCGAGCGCAAGCGCCATGCGGCCCGCATGCGCCGGGAGCACCATGCGATATTCGCGGCGATCCGCGACGGCGAGGAAGCCGCCGCCCGCCGCGCTATTCGAACTCACCTGTCGAAGAGCGCCGCCCGCTTCGAAGAACTGCGCGACGCCAGCACTTCCTCTTGAAGTATTAGACCTTTGGATTCGCCTTCATCAGCCGCCGCCAGCCTGCGTGATCCGTCCGCAGCTCGACGGAAGCGTGAGCCTCGGGCAGCAACGGTTTGCGTCTGCGCCGGCCGAAGCGTCGTTTGAAGCCGAGGATATTTTCGACGAAGCTCCTGGCATAGAGCCCGGGCCCGCTCGAATAGATGCGCCAGCCGCCGTCGACCGCGACCTTTCCGGCCTTGACCCGCGCCCATTGCGCCGCCGCCTCATAGCGGTCATGGAAGGCCGCGTCGCTGCTGCTGAAATAGGTATTGCGCTGGCGCAACGACGCCTGCGGCAGGGCCGTGGTGACCGCGATAGGGTTGACGACGGAAATCGCCTTCCAGAGTTCATCCGCCTCGCCGTCCAAAGCAAGCGTCTCGCAATAGCGCAGATGCGCATGCACATACATCAGCCCGATCTCGCGGCCGAAGAAGGACGAGGATTCCGCCCGGCGAAACAGCGTCTCAGGACCGCCGGCATAGGTCGCCGGCTTCTCCATCAGCCGCACGCCGTCTGGGAAGAGCAGATGCTCTTCGATCAGCTTCATATGATCGCGTCGCTGATCCGGCGAAAACAGCCCGCCGAGCATCGCCTGCGTCATCGCAATCAGCGAGTAGGAGAGACCGGTGCGCCGGTCGCTCGGGTGCAGCAGCAATTCGACCCCATCATGGGCGGGATCGAAAATGCCGTAACCGGCAACGATACCGTCTCGCACGAGATGGCGGTTGAAATCCCGCCGCATCGCCGTTGCGATTTTCCTCAGCGATTTTGCCTTGTTATTTCTGGCCTTTTTCCCATGGCCGAGTCGGCGCAGGATCGCGGAATAACGGACGATCTGTTCGTAAAGCAGGGCGACGGTCCAGCTGCTGACCATCCAGTCGCGCAGATGCGGATCGGCCGGCTGCAGGGAATCGTTCCAGTCCCCCTCGCCATAACGGATCAGATGCGTTCCCGGGATGAACTGGCCGCGGACGGTATCGAGCAGCTTGTCGACATGGATCGCGATGCTGTCGGCCTTCGGCGCCTTCTGCATGGTCTTTTCGTCGCGCCAGGAGACCTTCTCGCCAAGAATGGCGAGATCGCCGGTCGCTTCGATATAGTCGCAGAGCGCCTTCAACGGCCAGACGATCACGTCGCCATGGCTGTCGCCCGCCCGGATATTGGCATAGGGCTCCAGCATGAACCATTGCGGCCAGTCGCCCTTCTCAAGGTACTGCTCGCTGAAGACCGTTTTCACCACCTCCTTGGCTTCGCGGTCATGCTCATAGGCGAGCAGGAATTCGATCGGCCCCTGACAGGCGTCGCGTGTGCCCCAGGCGGCACCGGTATATTGCTCGAGGCCGTGCGGAACGCTCAGATGCACGATGGCGTCATGCGCGAGCCAGGGCAGCAGCGTCGTCTGCGCGGCCAGGTCCGGCGAAGGGCTATCGATCGTCAAACCACGAACGGCGTTCCGCCAGAATTTCGAGGCCGGCGCGAGCATGGCTGCATCGGTGACGCCAGCCTCATAACGCTGCGCCAGCCGCTCGGCTTCTTCAGCATTCGTCATCGAGCCGACCACGGCGAACGAGAAGGCCTGGGTCGGCCGGGAGCACAGAGCGACGAAGGCGCCGTGGCGTGCAATGCCATCGGTATAGAGCAGTTCGTCGCCGCCGATCTCCTCGATGGCATCTGGCGTCGAACTCACCAGCCAATAGCCAGCATCGGGATAACGCTCGCCCCAGAGCCAGGCCGGATCCGGCCGGAAGGCGATGCGTTTGCGTGCGGCATCGACCGCGATCTGCCCGCCCGCGTCATATTCGCGCTCGCCGAGGACGACATGACCGAACACCAGGAAGCGGCACGGCTTGCCCTCAACGGAGACGGTCCATTGCATGGCCGCATCCTCGCCGGAGGCGACCGCCGCAACGGTGATCGTGCGTTCCGAACATTGGTAGATCCAGCGGCAGTCGTTGAGCCCCATTTCGAATGCGGACGGCACCGCAAGCAACTGCCAACCCGCCCCGATATCCGCCATGATGCGCAGCCCGCTGGCGCGCGTGAGGTTATAGGGGTCGCGGGAGACAGAAAAGAGCTTGTGGAACGAGGTATTGCCGATCGTCAGCTGCGCGGCGAAAATGCCCTGCATCCAGCAGGTGGCGGCAAGGGTGGAATCGTCGAGCAGCATATTCTCACCGCTTCGGACGATCGCGCCGTGACGGCGGGCCACCAAAAGCTCTTTCTCGCGCAGCACGACGTGGCGGTTAAGGACGCCGTCCCGCGTGAAGAACGACAGCAGCTTTCCGCCGGCGCGCTCTTCCAGGCTCCGCTCTGGATAGAGCCGGCCGATCGCCTTTTTGTCGAGCGCTTCGACCTCCAACAGCGACGCGTCCTGCAACAGGCTGCGGACCGGCGTCACCTCTTCGAGACCGGCGGCAACTCTTTCCGCAGCTGCAAGCCCGTCGAGCCGCGCAAGATCGGCATCGCTCGACGCCTCGGGATGATCGGCGGCAAACACCGCAAAGAACGTCGCACCAGCACCGCTTGCGGAAATGGCGAGCGGTTTCGATTGAATGGCCGGGCAGGCCGTTTCCTGCTGCCGCCGTTCGCTCGGCAGGCTGGCGCCGAAGGGGCCGACCAGCCGATCGCCGAGGCGGTCTTTCGCCTGCACCAGCTGGATTGCATCCGTGGCATAGGCCGCCGTCCCGTCGAGGCAGCCCTGGGCGAGCCAGGGACTGCGGGCGCCACCCTGTTTGAGATTTTGCCGGTTCATCACCACGGGCCCGAATGCCGGATGATCGGCGATATGATGATCGACATATTGCGAGGCATAGGCTTCGCTGTTCATCAGGAAGCCGCGATCACCAAGGCCGACATCCTGGATCAGCACCAGATCCGCCGGCAGGGTTTTCTTTTCCGGATGCCGGAGGGAGGTGCGCCAGAACCATGCCGTTTCGGAGGGATGGAGTTCGAGCCGGACGTCATAACCGATATCGCCTGTCTTGCCGTTCCAAGAGAAGCTCGTCGCATCGTATCCGAAGCTGCCATTGGCACGCGGGCCGACAATCTCGACGACATCAGGCCGAGCGCCGCCGATGCGCAGATAAAGGCGGCCGATGCCGCCGATGAGCGGCGAACCCTGGATCTGATTGATCTGCACCGAGCCCTTGTCGTCGGCATATTCGATGGCAAACAGCGTGCCGTTCGGCAGCGCCGATATCGACAGGCCGGAGCCGTTGCTGATCGTGAACAGGCCGAGATCTTCGCGTCGGGGCATTTGAAAGCTGCGGTCAAGGTTCGGGGCCATTGAGATCTCGTCGATTGATCAGAGGGGAATCGAAGGATGACGCAAAAAGATTGAGAGAAATCTTACCGGCGGCCGACCGATCGGCAACATATCGCCATGTGTCACGTTGACGCCGGCCGCCTGGCGAAGGGCACGCAGAGCAGGGCGCAGCCGGTGAGGATGGCGACGACCATCCAGGCTTCGTTGATCGCCTGGACGCTGGCCGCGGTCTGGACCAGCGGATCGAGCAGCGCCGCGGTATCCGCATCGAATTCCCCATTGTGGCCCGATATGGCCTGAAGAGGTGCGCCGATGAATGTGGCGGCATCGATGTCGCCGGCCCGCAGACGCGCCCAGAGGCCCTGGCCCAGCGGTTCGGAGCGCGTGTAGATGATAGTGTCGATCAGCGCGATGCCGATGGCGCCGCCGAGATTGCGCATCAGATTGAAAGGCCCGCTCGCATCGGGAATGCGATCGGCCGGCAGCGTGCCGAGTGCCAGCCGCGTCGGCGGCAGCAGGCAGAACATGATGGCGACGCCGCGCACGATCTGCGGCCAGAACATCGCATCGTAATCCGAACGCGGATCCTGAAAGGCGCTCATGCCGACGCCGATCGCAAACAGCGCGAAACCGGCGGCCGACAGCAGCCGTGCATCCATGCGCTTCTCCAGCGCGACCGCGATCGGCGCCGTCACCAGCTGGGCGATGCCGGTGACCAGCATCGTCATGCCGATTTCCAGCGCGTCGTGGCCTCTGACGAAAGCGAGAAACACCGGCATCAGATAGACCGAGCCGAACAGGCCGATGCCGAGCACGAAGCTTAAGGTCGAGCCGACGAGAAAATTGCGATCGGCGAAATTGCCCAGATCGACAATCGGCCAGCGCCGGCTGAGCGTGCGAGCGATGAACACACCGCCCGAGACAAGACAGATCGCCAGCAGGCTCAGCACATAGGCCGAGGTCCAGCCGCTGGTCGGCGCCTCTTTCAGGCTGAGTTCCAGCGTCGTCAGCGCGGTCGCCATCAGGAGAAGCGACAGACCGTCGAGATGCCTGAGTTCGGACGGGTCGGCCGGCTGCCGCGGCAGGAAGAATGCCGCCAGGATTGCCGAGGCAATGCCCGGAAGGATGTTGATCAGGAACAGCCAATGCCAGGAATAGGTCTCGGTCAGCCACCCGCCGACGATCGGCCCGACCGTTGGCGCCAGCACCGCCAGCACGCCGGCAATCGTCGTCGCCAGCGCCTGCCGCTCGTTCGGGAACAGGATGAAAACGGCCGAAAACACCGAGGGGATCAGGGTTCCGCCGGAAAAACCCTGCAGCACCCGCCAGGCGACCAGCTCGCCGAAGCTGCCGCTGGCCGCGCAGCCGGCGGAAGCCGTCACGAACAGGCCGATGGCGGTAACGAACAGCCACCGCATGGTCAGAAGCCGCGTCAGCAGGCCGGTGAGCGGGATCGCCACCACCTCGGCAATCAGATAGGCCGTCTGTATCCAACTCATCTGATCCGGATCGATACCCAGCGCCGACTGGATGGTCGGCAGCGACGTCGCCACCACCTGAACGTCGAGGATCGCCATGAACATGCCGATGCACATGGCGAGGAAGCCGAGCCAGACGATGGCGGGCCTTGCATCGGGATGGGCAGGCTCAACTCGTTCCATGCGATGGTCCCGCGCGCGCGGCAATTCTGCCGCGGTTGAGAAGATCGATCATGTTTGCTGTGGAGACGATCGACATGTCAACCGGCATGTCGGGGCAAGAGGGGTCCCAAATGCGATCGAGCCTGACCGGGAAGGCCAGGCTCGATCGTTGATCGGCGGGGGTGAGCCGGGCGTTTTATGCGCCGGGCTCCCTTTGCGTCTTTGATTGCGACTAGCCGCGGAAGAGCGACAGGATGTTCTGCGACGAGGAATTGGCAATCGACAGCGACTGGATCGCCAGCTGCTGTTGCGTCTGCAGGGCGGACAGCTTGCTCGATTCCTCCTCCATATCGGCATCGACCAGCCGGCCGACGCCCGAGTCGATCGAATCCGACAGCGCTCCGACGAAGTCTTCCTGCAGATCGATGCGTGTCGAGATCGAACCCAGTTGTGCACCGGCCGATGTCATCGCCGACAGCGCCGATTCGATGGTCGACAGCGCTGACTGGATCTGACCGGTGGTAAAGTTGGTAATGTCGAGCGAGTAGACGGAATCGCCGTTTGCATCGGCCGTTCCGAGGATACCCGTCGAGGTTTCGATCGAACCGCTGCTCATGCCGAACAGCACATTGCCGGCGGAGCTGGTATCCAGAACGTAATCCGTCATCTTGACGGAAACGGCGCCGGAGCCGTCGCGAACGAAGGAGGATACGACGTTCTTCGTGCCGTCGGCACCGGCGACCCAGTTCTCGCCCGAGAACGACGCCGACTGGGCAATGCTCATCAGCTGCTCTTGCAACTGGCTGATTTCTTCCTGGACCTTTGATTTGTCGACACCGTCTTCGGTCGCTGCCACCAGCTTGGCTTTGATCTCGTCGACGACGTCGATCGCGCTGTCCATTGCCGTGTAAGCCGTATCGACCTTTGCCGCACCGAGGCCGAGCGCATCGGAGACAGCAGACAGCGCCTTGTTGTCAGAGCGCATCGTGGTGGCGATCGACCAGTAGGCGGCATTGTCGGATGCAGTATCGACCCGATAGCCCGTGGAGACGCTGTTCTGTGTCGTTTCGAGATTGGAATTGATGCTGCGCAGCGTCTGAAGGGCAGCCATCGCGGAGTTGTTGGTATTGATGCTCGTCATCGGAAATTCGCCTGTTTCGGTGGTTGCATATGGTGAAACCCGGGGAAACATCCCGGCCGTGGCGAGCAGCCTCATGCTTATCGACCTGGAGTTTCCGATCAATTCGCCATCGTTGGATTAATTATCGTACTTAAAAGTACCTTAATCGTTAACGCGGCGAGCCCGGCCCTTGTTTTTTTGTTCACCATGAAATTGCGCCTCTCAATGCCTGCGAAAACGGCTCAGGCTGCCGCCTGCAAAAATTTGAGATCGGCAATTGACGCAAAGGCGGGAAACTGACTATCAATATTAAATCAATTTGATTGACTTCAAAAATAAATAACGAGGGAACGTTGGAATGAGATCGAGCAAACGCATGTTTCACAGCATTTCCGTGCACGCCGGCTGGGCAGCGGCAACCGCGCTGACGGCGCTCGTCGCTTTCGGGGCGGGCAGTGCGGCCGCTGAATCGGTGCTGACGATGCACATCGAGGAGCAGACCAGCTGGGTTCAAAATTTCAATCCGTTCGATCTTGCCGGCCGCCGGCAGAGCACGATGGATTTCATCTACGAGCCGCTGGTCATCTTCAATGCCGAGGATGGCGGCAAGCCCGTCTTCCGTCTGGCGACCGGCTATAAATTCTCCGAGGACATGAAATCGGTCACCTACACCCTGCGACCCGGTGTGAAATGGTCTGACGGCCAGCCGCTGACCTCGGCCGATGTGAAATATACGATCGACCTGATGCTGAAGAACGCCGCCCTCGACACGGTCGGCGTCGGCGAGACCGTCGCCTCCGTCGAGACGCCGTCGGCGACCGAGGTGAAGATCGATCTCAAGGCCGTCAACTCCGATTTCCCGGAAACGCTGGCGGACCTCGCGATCGTTCCCGAGCATATCTGGAAGGACGTTTCCGATCCTGTTGCCTTCAAGAACGAGAAGCCGGTCGGTTCCGGCCCGATGACCGAGCTGCGCCGCTTCACGCCGCAGGTCTACGAGCAGTGCCGCAACCCGAACTATTGGGATGCCGCCTCGCTGCATGTCGATTGCTTGAGACTGCCGCAGATCTCCGGCAACGACCAGATGCTCGCCATCCTGCCGGAGGGCAATATGGACTGGATCGGATCCTTCATTCCACAGATCGACAAGACCTTCGTCTCACTCGATGCCGACCATAACGGCTATTGGCAGCCGCCGGCCGAAACCGTCGCTTTCCAGATGAACTTCAAGAGCGGCAATGAAGGCAACCTCGAAGCCTATAAGGACCTGAACTTCCGCCATGCCTTCAGCCTCGCCATGGATCGCAAGTCCATGGTCGATATTGCCGGCTTCGGCTATCCCGTCGTCAACGAGCATGCGACCGGCCTGCCGCCGCGCTTCGAAAGCTGGCGCAACAAGGATGCCGAGGGCGGCAAGGACGCCTTCATGGGCTTCGACACCGAGAAGGCCGGTAAGATTCTCGACGATGCTGGCTACAAGAAGGGTGCTGACGGCTTCCGCACGACGCCGAGCGGCAAGCCGATCGCCTTCCCGATCATTGTTCCGAACGGCTGGACGGACTGGATCGATGCGGTCCAGATCGCGGTCGAAGGCCTGCGCGCCGCCGGCATCAATGCGTCGGTCGCCACGCCTGAATATGAACAATGGCGCAAAGAGATCATCGACGGCAGCTTCGAGGTCGTCATGAACTCCCGCGCCGACGGCGCAACGCCGTTCCGCGGCTACTACCAGAGCCTGTCGACTGCCTATGGCGGACGCATCACCGGCGCCCCCTCGCGCTATTCGAACCCGAAACTGGACACGCTTTTCGATCAATACCTGCAGGCGACGTCGGACGACGACCACAAGAAGATCTTCAACGACATTCAGCTGCTGATCGCCGACGACTTCCCCGTCGTGCCCGTCTTCAACGGGCCGACCTGGTATCAGTTCTCCAGCAAGCGCTTCACCGGCTGGGTCACAGATAAGGATCCGGTGATGAATCCCGAGGATCACGACAACAACCGCATGCGCCTGATGCATCTGCTGCGTCTCAAGCCGGTCAGCTAAACCCAGCGAGGGACTGAAATGCGCATTTCGAGCCGGCGCCTCGGCGTCTATGCGGTCGCGCTGGCCTTTGCCATCGTGGTGAACTTCATCCTTCCCCGGCTGATGCCGGGGAGCCCGGTCGATGCCATGGTTGCCCAGCTCGGTCCGCGGGCAACGCCGGCGGCCGTCGAGGCGATCAAGGCGCGCTTCGGCGCGGTCGACCAGCCGATGCTTTGGCAATTCGTCGATTATCTGAAGGGGCTCGTGACCCTCGATCTCGGCGTCTCCGTGAAATATTACCCCCAGACCGTCGTCCAGGTGCTCGGCCGCTCGACGCTCTGGACCATCTTCCTTGTCACCACAGCGATTGTCTTTTCCCTCTGTGTCGGTGTCGTGCTCGGCGCTGTGTCGGCCTGGCGCCGCGGCGGGCGTTTCGACACGATCGTCTCGCCGCTCTCGGTGATCATGATTTCGGTGCCGCCGGTCATCGTGGCGCTGACGACGCTTTTCGTCTTCGCGGTCTCGCTGCGCTGGTTTCCAGTGGGCTATGCCTACGATCCCAATCTCGATCCCGCCTTCAATTTCACCTTTATCGGCAGCGTTTTCGCCCATGCGATCCTGCCGGTGCTGACGCTTTCGCCGTTTCTGATCGGCGAGTTCCAGACGACGATGCGATCGTCGATGATCTCGGTGCTCGGCGAGGATTATGTGACCATGGGCCGCGCCAAGGGGCTTAGCCACCTCACCGTGATGTTCGGCTATGGCGCGCGCAATGCGATGCTTCCTGTTCTGACCAATCTGGCGCTGATGCTCGGCGCCGTCTTCGGCGGCTCGATCGTCACGGAGATCGTCTTCAACTATCCCGGCCTGGGGCTGACGCTCTATACCGCGAGCATCGCCCGCGATTACCCTGTTATCCAAGGGCAGCTGCTGCTGATGACGCTTGCGACCCTTGGCGCCAACTTCCTCGTCGACATCATCTACGGCTTTGTCGATCCGAGATTGCGGGAGGCGGCGTGATGAGCTTTACGCTGTGGCCGATCCTCAAGCAGAAGAAGGCGCTCGCCGGCCTGATCATCATCGCCGCCCTGTGGCTGATGGCGCTGTTTGCGCCGCTCGTCGCTCCCGGAGAGCCCGGAGCGCGTGTCGGACGCTCGCATCAGCCGCCGTCGATCGAACATGTTCTCGGCACCACCAAAATGGGGCGGGACGTCTATCGCCAATTCGTCTGGGGCGCCCGCAGCTCCCTTTCCGTCGGCTTTGCCACCGGCATTGCCATCACCGTTCTCGGTACGGCGATCGGGCTGGTCGCCGGTTATGCCGGAGGCAGAACGGATGCCTGTCTCGACCTTGCGACCAATGCCGTGCTCGTCATCCCGAACATGCCGCTTCTCATCCTGCTCGCCTCCTTCGCCGGCACGGTGGGGCCGATGACGATCATGACGATCATCGCGCTGACCTCCTGGCCCTGGGGCGCCCGCATGACCCGGTCGCAGACGATGGCGCTGCGCAATCGCGATTTCGTCACCGCTTCGAAGATGATCGGCGAGCCGGCCTGGCGCATCATCTTCGTGGAGATCCTGCCGAACCTGACGACGCTGATCGGCATCAACCTCGTCGGCAGCATCATCTACGCCATCGTTGCCCAGACGACGCTCGAATATCTCGGCTTCGGCGATCCGCTGAAAGTTTCCTGGGGCACGATGCTCTACAACGCCCAGAATTCCTCCGCGATCATGGTCGGCGCCTGGTGGGACATCGGGGTGCCCGCACTCGGCATCGCCCTGACCGGCCTTGGCCTTGCGCTGTTGAATTTCACCTTCGACGAGATCGCCAATCCGCAGCTCCGCTCCGGCCCGGCGCTGAGCCGCTGGTTCCGCCTCAACCGCGCCCGCAACAGGGAACTGGAGCTTGGCCGATGAGCGACAATCTTCTGGAAATCGAAAAACTCAATGTCGATTACCTCGTCGACAAGGGAGAATTCCGCGCCGTGAAGGACGTCTCCTTCACCATCGGCCGCGGCGAGATCTTCGGGCTTGCCGGTGAATCCGGCTGCGGCAAGAGCACGATCGCCTATGCCATCACCCGTCTTTCCAAGGCGCCCGCCTGGATCAGCGGCGGCAGCATCCGGCTCACCGGGCAGGATCTTTTGAAGCTGCCGGAACGCGAGTTGCAGACAATCCGCTGGAAGCGCATCGGAATGGTCTTCCAGAGCGCGATGAATTCGCTTAATCCGCTGATGCGGGTCGAGGCGCAGTTCCACGACGTTCTGCGCCGGCATACCGGCTGCTCGCAGGCGGAATCCCGGGCACGGGCCGAGGAGATGTTCCGCCTCGTCGGCATTTCCACCCATCGCCTCGGCGATTACCCGCACCAGTTCTCCGGCGGCATGCGCCAGCGCATCGTCATCGCGATCTGCCTAGCGCTGAGACCGGAACTGATCATCATGGACGAGCCGACGACGGCGCTCGACGTCGTCGTGCAGCGGGAAATCCTCGAACAGGTCGTCGACCTGCAGCGCAGCTACGGCTTCTCCGTGCTCTTCATCACCCACGACCTGCATCTGATGGCACAGCTCTGCCGGCGCATCGGCGTCATGCTGAAGGGCGAGCTCGTCGAAGTGGGCGATGTCAGCCAGGTCGCTCATGCGCCGAAGCACGAATATACGCAGAAGCTATGGAATGCCATTCCGCAGCTTCCGGACAATCGGCATCTATCGGGAGTCGTGGCATGAAAGCGGAGGCAAATCCCGTTATCGCCGAAGCGGTGATCCGGCTCGAGGATATCAAGCGCGATTTCGGCCCGGTGCGGGCGCTGAAAGGCGTGTCCTTCTCGCTTTTTCCCGGCCGGGCATTGGCGCTCGTCGGCGAATCCGGCTGCGGCAAGACGACCTGTGCCCGCATCATCGCGCGGCTGGACAAGCCGACCGGCGGCAGGCTGTTTTTCCGCGGGCAGGAGCTGACCGCCCGCGGCGAGGCTGGGGCTGAACGCAGTTACCGCCGGGAAGTGCAGATGGTCTTCCAGGATCCATTCTCGTCGCTCAACCCGGCCTTCACCGTCAGCCATCATCTGGCGCGGCCGCTGCAACTGCATCGGCAGAGCGGCGTGAAGGCCGATCTCGCCCAGGAGATTACCCGGCTGCTCGCAAGCGTCGGGCTGGAACCCGAAGTGACCCGGCAGAAATTCCCGCATGAACTTTCGGGCGGGCAACGCCAGCGTGTCAACATCGCCCGGGCGTTAGCCGTCGCACCGAGCGTGCTGGTCGCTGACGAGCCGACCTCGATGCTCGACGTTTCCATCCGCAAGGATATTCTCGATCTGCTCGCCAGGGTGAAACGGGAAAACGATCTCGCCATGCTCTATATCACCCACGATATCGCAACGGCGGCGCATGTGGCCGAGGAGATTGTCGTGATGTTTGCCGGCCAGATGGTCGAATGGGGCGACACCGAAAGCGTTCTTTCCGACCCGCGCCATCCCTATACCAGGCTGCTGCTGTCCGCCGTTCCGGACGGCAGCAGGCCGTTCGTGACCGGCGGAAGCGCGCGTTTCCTCGAACAGGCGGAAAAGGTGCGGTCGCTGAGCCGCCCTGAATCGGCTGACATCGAGCAGGTCGGCCCCAACCACTTCATCCGCGCGCTCGGCGTTTCCAATGCCAGACTGCCCAAGAGCTGATTTTCAAACGCCCGCTTCTCAAGAGGCCAATGTTCAAAAGGAAAGAGTGACCATGTCCACACCGCGACCGAAAACCCTGCGGCTTGAAACCCTTTGGAACCCGCCGGCCGACGGCAAGGAGTTCTCCTATGTTCTGCGTCTCAAGAACCTCGGCAGCGCGCCGATTTCGGGCTTCTCGCTTTGCATCAGCGGTCCGGGCCGGGTCGATCCGGCCGGACGGGTCGAAGGCGCCACGGTCTCAAAGCGGCTCTCCAATTTCACCGAATTCCAGCCCCCGGCCGATTTCGTTCTCGCCGCCGGCGAGACCTGGACGATCTCGGTCTACGCGCTGAGCTGGCAGTTCCGCCATTGGACGGACGGCGCGACAAGCGCCTATCTCGCGCTTTCCGACGGCGGCACCATCGTGCTCGGCATCGAGCCGACGCGCTCTTCGGTCAGCAACGCGGCCCTGAAGCGAGGCGCCGAGATCTATCCGGTTCCCGTCAATGCGCCGGTTCAGGTGTCGATCATTCCCTGGCCGAACCATGTGGCGGTCGCCGCGCGCAGTCCATTGCCGGCCGGTTTTGCCCCGCGGGCGCAGAGCGCCGAAGGGGAGGCGGCAGCGCAGAGCTTCGCGGCACTGGTGGACCATCTCTTCGCCGTCGAAGGCATCGTGCGCACCGAAGCGGAAGGTGCCGTGCCCGTCGCCCTGAAGGATGCCGCCGGCTTCGCCCCCGAGGCCTATCGGCTGAGCTTTGACGAGGAGAGGCTGACGGTCGAGGCGAGCAGCCGGACCGGCTTTCTCTACGGCCTCGTCACCCTCGGCCAGATTTGGCGCGGTGCAAGGCTGCATCCCGGCGTCTTCCAGTTTCCGGCATCCGGCGAGATCGTCGACGAGCCGGCGATGGGCTGGCGCGGACTGCATCTCGATGTCGCCCGCCAGTTCTACGGCGCGGCCGAGGTCAAGAAGCTGATCGCGGTGCTTGCCTGGAACAAGCTCAACCGCTTCCACTGGCACCTTTCCGACGACGAGGCCTGGCGCGTCGAGATCGACGCCTATCCGGCGCTGACCGCGGTCGGCGCCTGGCGCGGCCACGGCCTTGCGGTGCCGCCACTCCTCGGTTCGAGCCCGGCCCGCACAGGCGGCTGCTATCCCAAATCGGTCATCCGCGAGATTGTGGCTGAGGCAAAGAGCTTCGGCGTCGAGATCGTGCCGGAGATCGACATGCCCGGCCATTGCTACGCCATGCAGCAGGCGATACCCGAACTGCGCGATCCGGCCGAGGTCGGCAGCTATTATTCGGTTCAGGGCTTTCCCGACAATTGCATCAATCCCGCCCTCGAGAAGACCTACGAGATCGTCGAGACCATCCTGACCGAACTCATCGAGCTCTTTCCATTCAAGACAATCCATCTCGGCGCCGACGAAGTGCCGCTCGGCGCGTGGTCCGGCTCGCCGGCAGCGCTCGACCGGCTGCGCGCTGTCGCCGGCGACGCGGTTGCCGACGCCCATGCCAAGCGGCTGAACGTCGTGACCAATACCCATGGCGCCGACGATATCCACGGCTCGGGCGCGGCCATCCTGCAGGCGGAATTCCTGGAGCGGGTCCAGCGCTTCCTGGCGAGCAAGGGCTGCATCACCGGCGGATGGGAAGAGGCGGCCCACGGCGATGTCATCGACAAAGCGAAGAGCTATCTCTGCAGCTGGCGCAATGTCGAAGTCTCGGCCGAACTTGCCGAACGCGGCTATGACATGGTCGTCTGCCCCGGCCAGGTCTATTACCTCGACATGGCGCTGAGGCCCGATTGGGATGAGCCGGGCGCCAGCTGGGCGGGAACGTCGGACGCGGAAAAACTCTATAATTTCGATCCGGTCGGTGGCTGGACAGCCGCGCAGAAAGGCAAGCTCCTCGGCATCCAGGCCTGCATCTGGTCCGAGCCGATGACGGATCGCGCCGTTTTCGACCGCCTCGTTTTCCCGCGTCTTTCCGGGCTTGCCGAAACCGGCTGGACGAAGCCGTCGGCGAAGTCATGGGAGCGCTTCAAGGCGCTGGCCGGGCTGATGCCGCTGCTCTATGGGTTGCAGGAGTCGTAAACCGGGCCTGGCACCGCCATGGAATTTGAGGATCGTCGCGCGCGCCGAGAAAGGTGCGCGCACGACGACGCTGAACTATTGGTCAATCCCGGCGGTCAGTTCGCGACGGCCTGCTGAAGCGCGCCTTCCATGGCTTGCAAATTGAGCTGCGAGACGAGATAGGTTCGGCCCTCGTTAGAGCCCGACGACACTTGGCAATTCCGAGATATCGGCGATCTCGGTGTAGCCGTAATAGGGATTGGCCGGCTCATGACCGCGATTGACCCAAACCTTGTTCTTGATCCCGAGGTCATGGGCGCTCATCAGATCGTAGCGGAACGAGGAGGAGCAATGGAGTATGTCTTCCGGACCGCAGCCGAGCATGTCCAGCATATATTCGAAGGCGCGGAAATGCGGCTTGTAGGCACCAGCGTCTTCGGCGGTATAAACTGCGTAGAAGGGGGCGCCGAGCTTTCCGACGTTGGACATGATCTGCGCGTTCATGGCGTTCGAAAGGATGACAAGCGGAATTTCCTTGGCGACCTTGGCAAGACCAGCCGGAACGTCGGCGTGCGGTCCCCAGGTCGGTACGCGTTCGTATACGAGCCTTGCGTCTTCGTCCCTGAAGTCGATGCCGTTGCGTTTGCAGGTTCTTGAGAGCGCGTTATGGACCACGTCGGCATAGGGCTTCCAATCCCCGATGACTTCATCGAGTCGGTATGCGGAGAAGTCCTTGATGAACTCGAGCATCTTCTGCTCGTTCATGCGGTCACCATAAAGGTCGCGTGCGGCCTCCGCCATCTGAAAGTTGATCAGCGTGCCGTGGCAGTCGAACGTGATGTATTTCGGGCGGAAAATAGCCATGCGCTTCGTCCTTGATTTGGCTTCGGGAAAGCCGTCTGCTTCGAGAGAAAGCATAGGTCAGCGTCGGTCGCTGAGAAGGCTGAATTCCCCGACGTCTTGAGCAGGAAATTCTGAATTTGCAGGTCCGAATGCGTTTTTGATTGCGATGGACAGTGAATCTCCGGCCCTGACTGTCGGTGACGGTCGGCCGTTGGGGCACCCGATCGGGTTAACGCGGTAAGTATTGTAGAATATGCGAATGCACGCATAATTCCCGCGGCTGGCGCTGCCAGGCAAGACCGATCGAGGGCTGTTGGGGGATACCATGGAAACGATCGCCGAAGACGCCGATGCTGGCGTCGTGTCACCCGAACTCGTGGTCGATGCACTGTTTGCCTGCCGCAAGACGGCAGCGATCAGGGCGGCCATCGAGCTCGATCTCTTTACCCATATCGGCAAGGGCAAAACGGCAGCCTTGCTGGCATCGGCAACAAGTGCTGCGGAGCGGGGGGTGCGCATCCTCTGCGACTACCTCGTGGTCCACGGTTTCCTGACAAAGGAGAGCGGAGAGTACCGGATGACCCCGGCGACCAGAATGTTCCTCGATCGCAATTCTCCGGGCTATATGGGCTCCGCAGTCGAGTTCGTCGCCGCACCCGAAATACTGGATAATTTCCTGCGCGATCCGGCCGCCGTCGTGCGAAACGGCGGTTCGCCCGGGCTCGCGAACATGTCGCCGGACAATCCCGTCTGGTTGAAGTTTGCGCGCGGCATGGGCTCCTTTACCGGCCTCAGCGCCAAATTACTGGCTGACGAAATCTCTGGCTTGGGAAAGCCCTTCAAAAAGGTTTTAGACATTGCGGCAGGTCCGGGCTTGTTTGGGATCGAAATTGCAAAGGCCCTTCCGTCGGCGGAGATCGTCGCCGTCGATTGGGCCGCGGTCCTGGAGCTGTCGCGGCAGAATGCGGAAAGAGCGGGCGTCGCTGACAGGTATCGGACGATCGCCGGCAGTGCATTCGATGTCGACTGGGGCACGGATTACGATCTCGTCCTGCTGCCGAATTTCCTGCACCACTTCGATCTGCCGACATGCGCAGGGCTGCTGCGAAAGATCATCGCGAGCCTTGTAGAGGGCGGCAGGATCGTCGCGGTCGATTTCGTGCCGAACGAAGATCGGGTGTCGCCGCCTTTCCCGGCGGCCTTCTCCTGGGAGATGCTCGCCAGCACGCCGGCGGGCCAGGCCTATACGCGAAATGAGCTGAGCGAGATGGCAAGACTGGCCGGTCTTGCCGGCGTCACAGTCAAACCGATGCCGCCAACGCCGGCAAGTCTCATTCTGTTTGAATAGCCGCGACCGTCGCTTAGCCGACCGGCTTTTGCAGAACGTCGAAGCGCGGATTGGTTTCGGAAAAGATCGGCAGGGCGGCGGCGCCGAGGATGGCCGTGTCCTTGCCGGTCATGCCGATCATCACACGGGGCAGACTACGCGTCCGGTTGGGATCGATCGGAACGTGCAGCGGCTCCAGCCGTTCGGCCAGCCGGCGCATCAGCGATGTCGATATGCTGCCGCCGAGCACGATGGTCTGCGGATCGAAGGCAAGTTCGAGGAAGTCGAGCGTCTGCCGCAGCGGCTGGACGGCCTGATCGAGCCAGGCATCCAGACCTTCGCCGCCCTCAGCGATCAGCGTGTCGAGATCGTCTGAAGACAGTTCCTCGGCGTTGGCAATGCCCATGAATTCGTAAGCGACGGTCGGCGAGATGTAGCGGTCGAGGCAGCCGCGCTTACCGCAACTGCAGAGCTTGCCGTGCGGCTCGACGATGATATGGCCGATCTCGCCGGCATTGTTGCGGCTGCCTTTGTAGAGATGGCCGTCGAGGAACATGCCGGCGCCGATGCCGCCGCCGCCGGCAAGAAACAAATAGACGAAGCTGCTCAAACCGCGCGCGACGCCGTGAAGGCGCTCGCCGATCGCGGCTGCTGTTGCGTCGTTTTCGACGAGCACCGGTACCTTGACCCGCTGTTCCAGCTCATGCCCGACCGGAAAATCCTGCCAGCCCGGCAGGTTCTGCGGGCTGAGAGAGGTGATGCCGCCGTCGGCATAGCGGCCGGGCAGGGCCATGCCGACGCCGAGCAGCCGGTTTCGGTCGAATGTGAAGGCCTGCTGAATGTCCTCGACAATCGATTGCAGAACCGGCATCGCCCGCTGCGGATCGGGATGTTCGATAGGGCGCTCGATACGGGCGCGGACGGCGCCGGAGAGATCCGTCAGAACCCCGCTGGCGCGCTGGCGGCCAAGCTCGAGACCGATCGAATAGGCGCCGGCGGGATTGATGGAATAGGGAATGATCGGCTGTCCCCGCGCCAGCTTTTGCGCCTCGGCCGGAACGAGCAGATGCGACCGTTCCAATTCCTCAACGATATTCGACACGGTCTGGGCGGTCAGCGCCGTCATCCGGGCGATCGCCGCACGCGACAAGGGACCGTTGGTCCGCACGGCCTCGATCACCACACGCCGGTTGTGAGACTTGGCCTGCTCGAGATTGGTGCCGGAGATCGCCTTCATGTCGCCTTCAAAGGAAATGGTGCCTCACCCTTGTCATAAGACCGATAGTGATGAAAGCCACATTCTTCGTCAGGTCTATTGAACCTCGGCATCGGCGGGCGCAACGGCATTGCGCCGCTGCAGGAGGCCGAGGATGGCGATGCCCGAGAGGCCGGTTACGGCGCTCAGCATGGCGGTTCCGGAATAACCGGTCGCCCAAGTGCCGGCGGCAAAAACCAATGCGCCGATCCCTGCACTCGCGAAGATATTGACGGAGATCAGCGCGCTGCCGAGCCCCGGCCGATCGGCGATGAGATCCTGCAGATAGGTGATCGGAAAGCTGATGATCGCCGCAGCACCGATGCCGGCGAGCAAGGTCAGCGCATAAAGATGCCATGGCTCGGAGGCAAGGCCGAGAAGGCTGAGGAATAAGGCATAGATGATGGTGCCGGCGGCAAGCGCCGTCATCTGGCCGGTCTTCCGCGCAATCCGCGACCAGACGATGATGAAGACGACCTCCAGCAGGGCGACGATTCCGACCAGAATACCGACATCGCTGAGCCGGCCATGGGCGGCGCCGGTCGCGATCAGCGGCAGAAGCGCGTCGTTCAGATGCAGGGTGCTGGTGATCAGCGCCACGCCTGCGATATGCGCCGAAATCCGCGGCGAAACCACCTGCCTGAGCGCGCCGAAATAGGTGAGGTGATGAGCCGCGGCCATTTTCGCTCCGGCCCGTTTCGGCAGCGCGAAGAGGATGATGCCCTGGCACAGAAGGCAGGCGATGGCGGCGAAGAGATAGGCCGGCAGCATGCTCGACGCACCGGAGAGCACAAGGCCGGTAATGCCCGGAATCAATACCCAGGAGAGCGAGATCATGGCGCGCACGCCCGAGTTGGCCGTCACCATGTCATTGCGGTTCATGCCCTGCATCGCGGCGCGCGCATTGGCAAACAGCAGCGAATTCAGCGCTCCGAAGATCGGCAGCGGCAGCAGCCCGCTGATGGCGAAGATCGCCGCACTTGGAAAGGCATAGACCATGCCGTAACCGACGATGCCGAAAATGCAGGCGCCGATCATCGCCGAACGATACTCGCCGAGCCGATCAGCGAGGTTGCCGAGCAGAACGCTAATGACGACGTTTACCGCCGCCGAGGCGAAGGCCAGGAAGGAATAGAGACTGTCGCTCAAGCCCAGTTCGCGGATGCCGACGATCGAACGATAGGGTGCGGTCATCGCCCCCGCCATCCCGAAGGTGAAAATGGCGATCATGCTGGCGCGGATCGCCGGATTGCGAAAGACATCAGGAAAGAGGCGGCTCATGGAGTCATCAATCGTCAGGGAAATCGGCAGGCGCAGCCGCGGCGGGCAGTCCGGAAGGTCATGTCATGCTAAAGCGCGTCTCAATCTGTCAGATTCGCTTGTCGCGCTTTAGCTCTTTGTTTTTCCGCATGTCGTTGCCGCAAAACCGCGGCCCACTTTTGCGCGACATGCTGTCGTTTCGGCTCGGAGATCGCAGCCCTGAATTTCAATAATGCTCCGATTGCGAGAAGGTCCGCGCCAGTTCGGCCTGGCCGGCGGTGAGGCCGCAATCGACGGGCAGGCAGACGCCCGTAATGGCGGCGGCGAGCGGACCGGCCAGGAAGCCAACGGCATTGGCGACATCCCGGGGATCGACGACCCGCTGCAGCGGATACCAGCGGCGCGCTTCCTCGAAAACATTCGGATTGGCGGCGGCGCGTTTCTCCCAGGCCTGCGTCTTCACCGTGCCGGGCGCGACCGCATTCGAGCGGATGCCGAACTTGCCGTATTCGACGGCGACCAGCCGGGTGAAATGCAGCAGGCCGGCCTTGGCGGCGCTATAGGCCGGGTGCCCGAAGACATTCATGCCGTTGACCGAGGCGATGTTGACGACGGAGCCCTTCGACGCCTTCAGCATCGGTTCGAAGGCGCGGAAACACAGGAAGGCGGCTTCGAGATTGAGGGCATTGTCCGCCCGCCAGATCTCCGGCGTCGTCTCGTGCAGGCTGGTGGCCCGCGCCGCACCGGCATTGTTGACCACGGTTCGCACCACGCCGGCCTCGGCGGCGCGGCTGACCAATTCCGCTATGCTCGCCTCGCTGGTCACATCACAGCCGGCAGCGACGAAGCGATCGGCCGGGCCGAGCTTCGAAGCGACGGCCGCCGCCGCCGCGGCATCGATATCGGCGAGCAGCACGACATCATGGTCATCGGCGAGGCGGGCGGCAATCGCCGCGCCGATATCGCCGGCCGCGCCGGTGACGATGGCTATCGACTGGGTCATTTTCCGTCGCTCCCGTTCATGAGCCTCAATCTCCAAGCAATTGCCGGTCGTCGCCGTCGCGGTGGATGACGAGCTGCTGCTTGATACGCCGCAGCGTGGTCGTCGCCTTCGGCTGAACGGCGTAGGCGACCAAGCTCGACAGGATATCGACCGTTGCGATGTAGGCGATGCGCGTCGAAGTCGGGCGATAGATGTTGTTGCCTTCGGGCAGGTCGATCGGCACGACGATTTCGGCCGCCTTGGCAACCGGGCTTGCCGTTTGGGTCAGCGCGATCGTCTTCACCTTGGCGCCGCGGGCAAGCTCGAAGGCCCGCACCAGCTCCAGATTGCGCCCCGAGAAGGACGAGCCGATCAGCACATCGCCCGGCCGGGCCGCAGCCGCCATCATCAGCTGCATGCTGTGATCGGAACTGGCGGTGATGCGAAGCCCGAGACGGAAGAGGCGGTTCTGCAGCTCGTCGGCAATCATCGACGAATTGCCGCCCGAGCCGAAGGCGTAGATCATATCGGCCTTGGCGATAAACGAAACGGCGGCTTCGATCGCGGCCAGATCGAGCGACCGGTGCAGCAGAAACAGCGCATTCTGCGCCTTGGTGATGATATCCTGGGCGACATCGGCCGGATCGGTGCTTTTCGATTCTGGCTTCAGATAGCGCACGCCGATATGGGCGGTGCGGGCGAGCTGCACCTTGAAATCGGAAAAGCTCTCGCAGCCCAGCCGCCGGCAAAAGCGGGTGACGGTCGGTGGCGATACCTCGGCGCGTTCGGCCAGCTCGATGATCGAGGCATTCACGGCGAACTCGAAATCGTTGACGATGATCTCGGCGATGCGGCTTTCGGAGGGAGAGAGCCGGCCCTTGTCTTCCTGCAATGTCGAAAAGATATCCAAAGCCGCTCCCGCCCTTATTCTCTATGCACCCTTCTTCTTATAGGCCACGCAGTCGATCTCAACCTTGCAATCGACCATCATCGACGATTGCACACAGGCGCGCGCCGGCGGATGTTCGCCGAAATACTCCTGATAGATCTTGTTGAAGGTCCAGAAGTCGCGCGGATCATCGAGCCATACGCCGACGCGCACGACATCCTCGACGCCGTATCCGGCCTCATCGAGAATCGCCAGCACGTTGGCGATCGTCTTGTGGGTCTGGGCGATGATGTTGCCGTCGATGATCTCGCCATCTTCCATTGCAACCTGGCCGGAAACATAGAGCCATCCGTCAGCCTCGACCGCACGCGCGAAGGGCAGCGCCTTGCCGCCGGCCCCCGTTTGAACAGTGCCATAGCGCTTGATGGGCATGCTGAAGTCCTTGCAAATTATTTTCTTGATAAGTTGACAAATGACCATAGAAAGCAGAATTTGACCAGTGAAAAACATGGATTATGAAAAGAATTTCAATCCGGGGCTAATATGCGCGACCCTTTCCAGAATCCCTTCCCCTCCGACAGCGCCCGGCAGGCGATCTGGGAAATGCTCGTTCCGCGCGATATCGATGCTTTTCTCGCCGCCGACTGGTCGAAGGTCGAGCATGATTTCGTCGAAGAGGGTTTCATCGGCATCGACGCCCAGAAGCAGGTCAGCCCCGACAGGTGGCGCCTGGCCTTTCCGACGCTGTCGGCCTATCGCCAGGAATGGCTGAGACAGGCGAAGGATTTTGCCGAGCAGCGCCTCGCAGAAGATGCGCGCACGGCGATCTTCACCACGACGACGCTCGAGGATATCGAGATCGAAGGCGAGATGGCGCTGGTGCGCAAGAAATTCGACGGCAGCATTACCAAGGCTGACGGCACCCGCGACGTCCTGCAATGGCAGACGCTCTATTATTGCCGGCTGCACCAGGGGCGCTGGAAGATCTCAGGTTTCACCGGCTACCTGCCGAACCCGATGGGGTGACGCGGGGCCGACAACACGAAGGCCACTTTCTTGCGCATTTTCACGGCGGCATTGGCGACCGAGACCAATACTTTCTCCCCGATCTGCGTGGATCGCCGCGCATTCGAAGCCTCGCTTTATGCGCCGCCCGGCGAGCATCCGGAAACGCCGACGCTCTGCACCGCGCCGATCACCGTCGGCAGGCGCGTCACCAAAGAAAAAGGTTGGCAGCTGATCGAGGGAACCGCCACCTGGGCCGATCCTGCCGGCCTCGTCAACCGGGCGACCTATGAGGAATTGCGCGATGAAATCCTCGACCAGTTGAGAGCAGCAATGCCGGTCGATGCCGTCGTCATGGGTCTGCATGGCGCCATGGTGGCGGCCGGATATGAGGATACGGAAGGCGATCTTCTCCAGCGCATGCGTGAGATCGTCGGTCCCGATGTTCTCATCTGCGCCGAGCTCGATCCGCACAGCCACCTGACGGCCAAACGCGTCGCCGCCCTCGATTTCGCCGTCTATTTCAAGGAGTTTCCGCATACGGACTTCGTCGACCGCGCCGAGGATCTCTGGCGCATCGCCGTCGACACGCTGGAAGGCCGGGTCAAGCCTGTGATCTCGGTGTTCGACTGCCGGATGATCGACGTCTTCCCGACCTCGCGCGAGCCGATGCGCTCCTTCGTCGACAAGATCATGCGGATCGAGAAGGATGATCCCGATATCCTGTCGATCTCAGTGATCCACGGCTTCATGGTCGGCGACGTTCCCGAAATGGGAACGAAGCTGCTGGTTGTCACCGACAACAAGCCGGAAAAGGGCGCCGCCCTGGCGCGCGACCTCGGCCTCGAACTGTTTTCGAAACGTGGCACTTTCATGGTGCCGCAGATCGACGAGAAGGAAGCCGTCGCGCGCGCGATGGCTGCGACCGCATGGCCGGTCGTCATTGCCGATGTCTGGGACAATCCGGGCGGCGGCACGGCCGGCGACGCGACCGTCATCCTCGCCGAGTTGATGGCCCGCGGCGTCACGAGTGCCGCGATCGGCACCATTTGGGATCCGATGGCGGTGCAGATCTGTTTTGCGGCGGGCGAGGGGGCGGAAATTCCGCTGCGCTTCGGCGCCAAGTCGGCGCCCGGCACCGGCAATCCGATCGACGGCACGGTCAAGGTCGTCAGGCTGGTGAAAAATGCCGAGATGCAGTTCGGCGAGAGCCTCGCCCCCTTCGGCGATGCCGCCCATATCGTGCTCGACGGCATCGACATCATCCTCAATTCGACGCGCGCCCAGAGCTTCGATCCCAGCCTGTTTTCGGTGATGGGCATCGATCCCGAGAAGCAGAAGATCCTGGTGATCAAATCCACCAATCACTTCTTCGCCTCCTTCTCCAGGATCGCCGCCGAGATCCTTTACTGCTCCGCCGGAACGCCCTATCCCAATAATCCGGCGACGACGCCGTATCGGCGGGCGCCGAAGACGATATGGCCGATCGTCGCCGATCCACATAGAAGAGAACGCGGAGCCGCCTAGATGCCTGATGCCAGCTTTGCCGTCGTCGCCAAGGCAGGCGACAGGATCGCCGATCTCTCGACGCCGCGCCCGGTGATCGATGAGGACCGGGTGGCTGCCAACATCGCCCGCGTTCAATCCTATATGGATGAGCACGGCCTGAACTTCCGCCCGCATATCAAGACGCACAAGATCCCGGCGCTCGCCGTCGCCCAGGTCGCCGCCGGCGCCAAGGGCATCAATTGTCAGAAGGTCACGGAGGCCGAGGTCTTCGCCGCTGCCGGCTTCGGCGATATCCTGATCACCTTCAATATTCTCGGACAGCAGAAGCTCGAGCGCCTGGCAAAGCTGAACGAGAAAATCCCGGGGCTGAAGGTCGTCGCCGACAGCGAAACGACGGTCGACGGGCTCGCCGCGCATTTCTCCGGCCACAAGGCGCTGACGGTGCTGGTGGAATGCGACACCGGCGGCGGCCGCTGCGGCGTGCAGACACCGGAGGAAGCCGTCGCGCTCGCCCGGCGCATCGCCGCTGCCGATGGCCTCACCTTCGGCGGCATCGTCACCTATCCCAAGCCGCAAGCGGCGGCCGCCGTCGAAGCTTTCATCACCGAGACGCTGGACCTCCTGCAATCCGACGGCATCGCCTGCCCGATCGTCAGCAATGGCGGAACGCCGAGCCTGTTCGAGGCGCATCTCGTCACCTCCGCCACCGAACACCGCGCCGGCACCTATATCTATAACGACCGCCAGATGGTGCGCATGGGCCATTGCAGCGAGGACGATTGCGCCATGCACGTGCTCGCCACCGTCGTCTCCCGCCCGACCGCCGACCGCGCCGTCATCGACGCCGGCTCGAAGGCGCTGACCTCGGACCTCCAGGGGTTCAGCGATTACGGCCTGATCGTCGGCTATCCCCAAGCGCGCATCACCAGCCTCTCGGAAGAACACGGCGTGATCGATCTTGCAAACTGCATCGGCCCCCGGCCGCAGATTGGCGAGAAGCTCTTCATCGTCCCGAACCACACCTGCGTGGTTTCCAACCTGTTCGATACGATGGTGTTTCATCGGGGTGGGGTGGTGACTCGGGTCGAGGAAGTCGCGGCCCGCGGGCTGGTTTGGTAGGGGGCGGCTGCGGTTGAGGGCGAAATGCCTCTGAGCGGCGCAGGGCGCTGTATTCGTGACTTGTTGGCGATCTCGGTATCAGCAAGGATGCAGTTGCTGATATCGCAAAAACGTGCGCGCTGCGGGATGACTTCATTGCGCCTAGGATAGGTGGACAGGTGAGTCGACGCCCCCTTCGTAAGTCCGAAATTCTTGGTTTCAGTCTCATCATTTCAGCTATAGGGTGGGAGACATCGCCCAAAGGGGAAAGGCCAATGCCCCCAGAGAAGAAGGACCGTTCGTCTGTCGCGCTGGAACAGCGCGACGTAAGCGCCGACCAGCGCATGTTCTCACCTTCCGTTGCGCGAAATTCGGTGCCGATCCTCGCGGTCCTAAAACGTGTCCTTCCAACTCATGGCGTCGTGCTGGAGATTGGATGTGGGACCGGCGAGCACGCCGTGTGTTTTGCGGGAGCAATGCCCGACCTCACTTGGCAGCCGAGCGATCCGGATGCCGACGCCCGCACCAGCACGTCTAGCTGGATCAAATTTGCAGGACTGAAGAATGTGCTGGCACCGCGGGATATTGATGTGTGCTCGGGACAATGGGGCGTCGAACAAACGGGGCATTTTGACGCCATCGTGTCGATCAATATGATCCATATCGCGCCATGGGGGGCAAGCTTAGGATTGTTCGCAGGAGCTGGCCGTTTGCTTCACGCTGGTGGGCTTCTTCTTCTCTACGGCCCATTCATGCGCGACGGGGCACACAACGCCCCCTCGAACGCTGCTTTCGATGCGGCTCTAAGGGAGCGCAACCCATCCTGGGGGGTGCGTGATATGGCTGATCTTGAAAAAGTGGGTGAGGCCGCTGGACTTAGTCTCCGCGAGACGATCGAGATGCCTACCAACAATATGTTGCTGGTCTTCTCCAGCGGTATTGCGTGAACGGTAAGCGGGGCGCGACAGAGAGTGGGCCTATTGCAGCATTCGGGCACTTGCTGCCGTTCGAGGTTGATCCGAGGAACTTGCGGTATTTGCTAGAATGCGGTCGAAGGCGGAATGCGACAGATGCACTGCGAGGGGCGGTGTGATCGCACCGGAATTCGCGCGACCTCTTGGAAGGGAGACGAGGACGATGCCGACACCAGAGCGGCCCAGCCTAATAGTTCGACAGAAATCCCCTGAGAATATCGAGTTTCCGTTTGCGTCGCTCTCCGATTGGCTGATCCCAACCGAGCTGTTCTTCGTGCGAAACCATTTCCCGTCGCCGGACCTCGATGCCCGAGACTGGAGATTGCGCGTTAGCGGGGCGGTGGAGCGGCCGATCGAACTTGACCTCGACAGCATCAAGGCGATGCGGAGCACGACTTTGACTGCCGTCGTTGAGTGCGCAGGGAACGGGCGCGTCTACTATGTGCCGCCGAAGGAGGGTTTGCAGTGGCAGAACGGAGCCGTCGGCAATGCCGCGTGGACAGGTGTTCCTCTGCGCGAGATTTTAGAAATGGCGGGCGTTAAGCGAACCGCACGTGAGGTTCTGCTCGTAGGCGCAGACAGCGGCGTCGTCGACACGAGCAAGAAAACGGCTTCTCCGGGCCCCATCGCTTT
>NZ_JAILYH010000010.1 GCF_019793435.1 Rhizobium redzepovicii
GAGGTTGTTATTTGATGTAGCCGGCTTTGGTCATTTCCCGGGTTGCCAGCTGCTGGGCGCTCTTCAACGCCTGATCGACCGAAATCTGGCCGGCAAGGGCTGCCGAGAACTGCTGACCCACCGCCGTACCAATGCCCTGGAATTCCGGGATCGCCACGAACTGGACGCCGACATAGGGGACCGGCTTGACGGTCGGCTTGGTCGGATCGGCCGCCTCGATCGAGTCGAGCGTCATCTTGGCAAACGACGCCGCCTTCTGGTAGTCCGCATTCGCATAGAGCGATTTGCGGGTGCCCGGAGGTGCATTCAGCCAGCCTTCCTTCTCGGCGACGAGGTTGCTGTATTCCTTGCTGGTTGCCCAGGCGACGAACTTCTCAGCCGCTTCGGCCTTCTGGGTACCTGCCGGGATGGCGAGGCTCCAGGCCCAGAGCCAGTTGCCGCGCTTGCCGAGGCCCTTGTCCGGGGCGAGCGCGAAGCCGACCTTGTCGGCGACCTGCGACTGCTTCGGATCGGCGACGAAGGAAGCGGCAACCGTTGCGTCGATCCACATGCCGCACTTACCGGTCTGAAACAGCGCCAGGTTCTCGTTGAAGCCGTTGGAGGAGGCGCCCGGAGGGCCGGCATCCTTCATCAGCTTGACGTAGAAATCGAGCGTGTCCTTCCATTCCGGCTGATCGAACTGCGGCTTCCACTTCTCGTCGAACCAGCGGGCGCCGAAGGAATTGGACATGGCCGTCAGGAAGGCCATGTTCTCGCCCCAGCCGGCCTTGCCGCGCAGGCAGATGCCGTAGACTTCCTTGTCCTTGTTGGTGATCTTGCGGGCAGCGTCGGCAATGAAGTCCCAGGTCGGCGCGTCGGGCATTTTCAGGCCGGCAGCGTCGAACAGGTCCTTGCGGTACATGACCATCGAGCTTTCACCATAGAACGGCGCAGCATAGAGCTTGCCGTCTACAGTCAGGCCGCTGCGGATGGCCGGCAGCAGGTCGTCGACGTCGTAGTTGGCGCCGAGATTGTCGAGCGGCAGCAACCAGTCCTGTTTCGCCCAGATCGGAACTTCATAAGTGCCGATCGTCAGCACGTCGTACTGGCCGCCCTTGGTCGCGATGTCGGTCGTGACCTTCTGGCGCAGCACATTCTCTTCGAGGGTTACCCATTCAAGGTCGATGCCCGGATTCTTCGCCTTGAAGTCATCCGTCAGCTTCTGCATCCGGATCATGTCGCCGTTGTTCACGGTCGCGATTGTCAGCGTTTCAGCCAGAACGGTGGAGCTGAGTGCTACGGAAATAAAGGCGCCGAGTGCGCCTGCCAAATAATGTCTCATGGATCCTCCCAAGACAACTCACCCCGAAACGTCAGCCATTCCTCCAAAGGTGAGCGTGGGATGCAATTTAAATGGCCAGTGGGAGCAAACTAGCGCTTGAGGAGCTAAAAACCGATACTCTTATGCAAATCTCCGACCGTAAACGATTCTGATCTCTTGCAATTGTATCAGCGCGGCCCCGCCTGACTCAGGGCCGCGACGGCCTGCATGGCTGATGAGGCGAATTCAGCGCGCCAAATGGACAATTAAAGCGAATATGGAAACGTTACCACATTTTCTTGACTCGCAATTCTCCTGCGTTTATTCGAATGTGGAAACGTTGCCATATTGGGAGGAAGCTGATGAAATCCGCGCGGTTGAACCGACTTTTCGGCGTGTCTGGAAATTGTTTTGACGTTGCTATCGATCACGGCATGTTCAATGAACGGACTTTCCTCGCCGGCATCGAGAACATGAAGACTGCCATCGAGGTGATCGCGCAAGCGGCGCCGGATGCCATCCAACTGCCGCCGGGGACGGCGCCCATGCTGCAGGCTATTCCCGGCAAGCATCGCCCGGCGCTGGTGCTGCGCACCGACATCGCCAACATCTATGGCAATCCCCTGCCGTCTCAGCTGTTTTCCGAAATGATCGACAGGGCGGTGGAACAGGGCGTTGCATTGGATGCTGCCTGTGTCGTCGTCAATCTTTTGATGCTGCCGGACCAGCCGGAAGTCTACCGCGCCTGCGTGCGCAATGTGAACAGCCTGAAACGCGAGTGCGAGATCTACGGCATGCCGCTGATGGTCGAGCCGCTCGTCATGCAGGACAATTCCAAGGGCGCCTATATGGTCGACGGCGCGATCGACAAGATCCTGCCGCTCGTGCGCCAGGCGGCTGAACTCGGCGCCGATATCATCAAGGCCGACCCCTGCGACAATGTCGAGGAATATCACCGCGTGGTCGAAATCGCCCAGGGCCTGCCGGTGCTGGTGCGCGGCGGCGGCCGCGTTTCCGATCAGGAAATCCTGATCCGCACCAAGCAGTTGATGGAGCAAGGCGCCCGTGGCATCGTCTATGGCCGCAACGTCATCCAGCATCACAATCCCGGCGGCATGACGCGGGCCTTGATGGCAATCGTCCATGACAAGGCTTCCGTCGAGCAAGCCTCGCTTCATATTGGCTGACGCGCGTCTGGGGAGGGCATGTCATGACGAAAATATTCCGCTTCGGCGTCATCGGCTGCGGTCTGATGGGGCGCGAATTCGCGAGTGCCGCGGCGCGCTGGCTGCATCTGGCCGATGTGAAGGCGCGACCGGAAATCGTCGCCGTCTGTGATACCAACGCGACGCTGCTCGACTGGTTCAAGGATCATGTACCGACGGTTCGGCAGTTCACCGCCGATTATAGGGAGCTTCTGGCCAATCCCGAGGTCGATGCGGTCTATTGCGCCGTCCCGCATGTGCTGCACCAGCAATTCTACATCGACGTCCTGAAGGCCGGAAAACATCTTCTCGGCGAAAAACCCTTCGGCATGGACGCCGCGCAGAATCGGGAAATCATGGCGGTTCTCGCCGAGCATCCCGAACTCCTGGTCCGCTGCTCGTCGGAAATGCCTTTCTTCCCCGGCGCACAGAAGGTCATCGCGCTCGCAAAAAGCGGCGAGATGGGGGATATAATCGAAGTCGAGGCGGGTTTCCTGCACTCTTCGGATATCGACCGGCAGAAGCCGATCAACTGGAAGCGTATGGCCGAGATCAATGGCGACTATGGCTGCATGGGTGATCTCGGCATGCATGTGCTGCACGTGCCGCTGCGTCTCGGCTGGCGCCCGACGACCCTGCATGCGCAACTGGTCAAGAAGGTTACCGAACGTCCCGACGGCAAGGGCGGCATGCTGCCCTGCACCACCTGGGACAATGCCACGATCAGCAGCCGCGTACGCACTGGGGATCAGGATTTCCCGATGGTGCTGAAAACCTGGCGCATCGCGCCCGGCGAATCCAACACCTGGTACATCAGGGTTCTCGGCATGAAGAAAAGCGCATTCTTCAGCACGAAGTCGCCGCGCCAGTGGCAGTGGATGGATTATAATGGCGGAGCGCAGGCCTGGAGCACCGAGGATCTCGGTTATGGCTCGCTGTTTCCGGCCATCACAGGCAAGATCTTTGAATTCGGTTTTGCCGACGCCATACAGCAGATGTGGGCGGCCTTCGTCGATGAGCTTGCCGGCGGGGATGCGAACGGTTTCGGCTGTGCGACGCCGGCCGAGGCGCAGGCGCATCATGCGGTCCTGACGGCAGCCCTCAAATCCGGTCGCGAGGACGTCGTGGTGCCGGTCGCGTATGACGGGGTGTCCGTCTGATGCAGCGCTCCGCGATCAACGCCGCCTTGCTGCGGGCAACCGAGACCCTCGAGCGCTGGCATTGGTCCCTGCCGGCATGGGGTTCCTGGACGGCGGCGGATTTTGCCGCTCATCCCGAGGCATCGGCCTATTTGCGCGCCCATCAGCTGGGTTGGGATGTCACCGATTTCGGCTCGAACCGCTTCGCCGAATGCGGCCTCGTGCTGTTTTGCCTGCGCAATGGCATCGTTGATATCTGGGGTGAGCGGACCTATGCCGAAAAGCTGCTCTTCGTCGAGGAAGGGCAGCTTACGCCGACCCACCGTCATGCGGCGAAGATGGAAGACATCATCAATCGCGCCGGCGGCGATCTCGTCATCGAATTCGCCGCAACCGACGCCGATGGCAATGTGCTGACGGAGGATGTGACGGTTCCGGTCGACGGGCTGCCGCACCGGCTCGCGGCATGGGAGCCGCTGATTCTTGAGCCTGGCCAAAGCGTGACGATCCGCACCGGGCTTTACCACCGCTTTTACGGCAGGAAAGGGGGCGGACCTGTCCTTGTCGGCGAGGTCAGTCAGGTCAACGACGACAACAGCGACAATTTCTTTCTGGAACCGATCGGGCGCTTTGCCGCGATCGAGGAAGATGAGCCGCCGCTGAGACCCTTGTGGAATGAAGGAGTCAGCTGATGCGAGCCGGGGAGGAGGTTTGCGATCGCGATAGTCAGAAGCACGGCGGCATCGTCTGCGCGGGAAACTTCATCGTCGATCGCGTCCACACCCTGTCCTATTGGCCAGAACAGGGCAACCTCGCGCATATCCTGCACCAGGATCTGGGCGTGGGCGGCGGGGCGGCCAATGTCGTCACCGATCTGGCCTCGCTCGGATTTCCCGGAAAGCTGGCGGCGGCGGGATGCATCGGCGCTGATCAGGACGGGGAGATCGTCAAGGCCCGCCTTACACTTGCCGGCGTCGATGTCGGTGGGTTGACCGCGCTTGCCGACCGGGTGACGGCGCATACGCATGTCATGAATGTGCCCGGCCAGAACCGCACCTTCTTCTATCATGGCGGCGCCAACGATGCCGTCACGGATGAGCTCGTCTCACCAGCCGCCTTCGCTGAGGCCGGCTATCGGCTGTTCTATCTCGGTTATCTCATGCTGTTGCCGGGTCTCGACCGCATCGGCCCTGACGGTCGTTCGGGAGCGTCGCGCCTGCTGGAGGCTGCGCGCCGCGCCGGGCTCACGACCTGCGTGGATTTCGTATCGAGCGAAGACCCGGAATTTGCGTCCAAGGTCGGCGTCGCTCTGCCCTTCTGCGATTATCTGATCATCAACGAGATGGAGGCGGGTCGGGCAACCGATGTTGTCGTTCGCGACGCGAAGGGAGATTTGATCGAGGCGGGGCTTTTGGAAGCGGGCGAGCGCCTGCTTGCCGCAGGCGTCACCAAAGGCGCGATCATCCATGCACCGGAAATCTGCTTCTGGTTTGCATCAGGCGCTTCCCCGATCATGACGCGTTCACGACCCGTCGATCCTGATGACATCGTCAGTACGGTCGGCGCAGGAGACGCCTTCTGTGCCGCCGTGCTCTACGGTCTGCATGAGAACTGGCCGGTCGAGCATATTTGCGCCGTCGCCCATGCTGCCGCTGCGCATTGCCTCGCGGGTGCGACGGCCACCGATGGCATCCCCGACATGTCTGTGCTCCTTCCAGAGGCGCAGGAGGCGAGCCCGCAATCCGCTTAGCCCATTGGTGTCGCCTCAGGAGAGGGCGGTTCCAATAACCATCCAGTCAGAATGGAGGAGCAGACATGAAGCTATTCACTATGGCAGCCGCGCATGGCACCCTTGCCGGCGCAGGTCCGAGTGGGGAGGCAGTACGATGACCCATACGGAAACGGCGCGGCTCTCGGGCAAGGTGGCATTGGTCACAGGGGGAGCGAGCGGTATCGGCAAGGCCGTATGCGAACGCTTCGCCGCCGAAGGCGCCAGGGTTGTCGTGGCGGATCTCGACGGTGAACGATGCGCACGGGTGGCGGAAGCGATCGGTCCGCATGCCTGGGGTGTGGCGCTTGACGTGACCAGCCAGGACAGCATCGAAGAAGCTGCACGCTTCGCCATCGCCACTGCCGGTCAGATCGATATCCTGGTCAATGCCGCAGGCATTTACGAGGTCGAGTCCATTCTGGAAATATCCCGGGAGCGCACCGCTAGGGTATTTCAGGTCAATATCGAAGGCGTGATTTTCATGACACAGGCCGTTGCCCGGCACATGGTGGAGAGAGGGGAAGGTGGACGCATCATCAACTTCTCGTCCCAGGCGGGGCGTCGGGGCGAAGGACCTGCTGTGGCTTACTGCGCATCCAAGGCGGCGGTCATCAGCATCACGCAAAGCTGCGCTCTGGAGCTGATCCGTTACGGCATCAACGTCAACGCCATCGCTCCCGGTGTCGTCGATACGCCGATGTGGGACGTCGTCGATGCAAAACTCGGCAGCCGGGAAGGTTTGAAACCCGGTGACGTCAAGCGCCGCGTGGCTGCCGCCGTTCCCGCCGGACGATTTGGCGCTCCCCAAGAACAAGCTGCAATGGCTGCCTTCCTGGCCGGGCCTGATGCAGCATATATCGTGGCGCAGTGCTACAATGTCGACGGCGGCAATGTCATGAGCTGAGCGCTTGAGCCGCGTCGCGGGTGCATCATCCTACAAGGCGGCTTCATCAGCACGACCGGCAATCGAACTTTAGGTCTGGGGGAGTGGAATGAAGGCTGTACGCTTGGAGTCGATCGGGTCTTTGACCATGCGCAACGTTGAGAAACCGGTTGCCGGGCCAGGCGAGCTGCTTATCCGGGTGGCAGCAGCCGGCATCTGCGGTTCCGATCGCCACATGTACAAGGGCGAATATCCGACAGCGATCCCCGTCACGCTGGGCCACGAATTCTGCGGCATCGTGGAAGAGATCGGCGATGGTGTGACACGGTTTAGCGGCGGGGAGCTCGTGACGGTCGACCCCAATATCGCCTGCGGCATCTGTCCGGCTTGCACGCAGGCGCGGCCGAACCTGTGCGAGAGCTTGACTGCCATCGGCGTGACGCGGGATGGCGGCTTTGCGGAATATGTGGCGGTGCCGCATGCGCAGGCCTTCGTGTTGCCGGCCAACCTCGATCCCGTTCACGGCGCCTTCAGTGAACCGCTGGCCTGCTGTATCCACGCCATCGACAAGGCAAGGATCCGTGCGGGTGAAAGCGTCGCGATCCTCGGCGGGGGCGTGATCGGTCTGCTGATGGTGCAACTCGCCCGCCTGGCGGGGGCGAGCGAGATCATTTTGATCACGCGCCAGCAGTCGAGACGCCAAACCGCTTTGCGCCTGGGGGCGACACATGCCTTCGACCCGGCCTCCTCCGACACGATCGCTTCCGTGCGAGAGGTTACCAAAGGCGGCACAGACGTGGTCATCGAGTGCGCCGGCGTGCCCGATACGCTTCAAAGCGGTCTGAGGATGGCGCGGCGCGGTGGCACATTCGTGCTTTTCGGGGTCACGCCGGCAGGTGTCGAGGTGCCGGTTCTGCCCTTCGATCTGCTGGTGAACGAAGTCGATATCAGGCCGGCCTACCTCAATCCTTTCACCCATTCGCGCGCTGCTGCAATGGTAGCAAACGGGGCATTGGAGCTGGACGCGCTGGTCACCAAAACCATCGGTCTCGAGGAGGTCGCCGACGTGGTGGGCAACGTGCCATTACCGGGCGAGATCAAGGTCATCGTCCGACCCTAGCTTCGCCGCGCCACTCTGATCCGCACCGCCTGCTCAGCTGCGGATGGGGCCGGTGGAATCGCGCTCGATCAGCGTGACCGGCACCTTTACGATCGCACCCTGCCGAGATGCGTCCCCTGTCTGGTGCTCTTCGATCAGCGCTTCCAGTAACCGTGCTGCTTGCTGCCCGACATCGCGGATCGGCTGCGCGACCGTTGTCAGCCGCGGAAAGACATAGGCTGCCTCCGGCAGGTCGTCGAAGCCGACGACCGAATAGTCGTTCGGAACGGAAAATCCGCGATCCTGGACGGCATGGATTGCGGCAATCGCCGAAACGTCGGTTGTGCCGATGATCGCGGTGACCTCAGGTCGAGACGCCAGCAATTCTCGCGCCAGTCGGTAGGTTTCCGCAAAGCTGTGCTCTTCCGCCATCGCCACGATGGCAGGTGCGATGCCATCCTTGGCCATTTCCGCCGTGATGCCCTGAAGGCGAAGCTGGATAGGTTGGCTGTGTGCCGGCGCGCCGACGATGGCGATCGCCCGGTGGCCGAGGTCGATCAGATGGCGCGCCATCAGCCGTCCGCCTTCCGCATGATCGGCCATGACAGCGTCGTCGGCGATGCCGCTCAGCTCACGGTCGATGGCGATGATCGGTATACCGGCATCCCGCAGCACCCCGAAATGCTCGATGCTGCCGAAGGCGCTTGCGACGATGACACCGTCGACGCGCTGGGCAAGCAGCATGGAAATATAGCGCGCCTCGTGATCCATATTTTCCGCCGTGCTGCAGATCAGCGTCTGATAGCCGTGCTGAAACAGTTCCTGTTCGATGGCATGGGCGAGGATACCGAAGAACGGCACGTCAATCGACGGCAGCATCAGCCCGATCATCCGGCTTGGTGCACCGCGCAGCATACGGGCACCCTTGCTGGGTGTGTAGTTCAGTGTCCGGATCGCCGACTCTACGCGATGCCGGAGCTCAGGCGAGGCGTAGCCGCTGTTGTTGAGCACACGCGAGACCGAAGAGACCGACGTTCCTGCAAGTTTGGCGATATGTCTGATGCTGGTCGTCACGGCCCGCATTTCTCTCTTTGTGCAGCACTGAGCGTCTTTGCAGCTGCGCAAAGGACGCTGCAGCAGTTTGAATGCTGCACAACTTATCCTTAAATCGATTCCGATCTAAGCAATTCGTACGCCACAACCAAGCCATTTCGAATGAATGGCTATTCGGCATGGACACCTGATGAACGACACAGTCATCCTTTTTCACGGCATTGCCCGGACGAAGAAAAGCATGGAGAAGCTCGCAGCCTTCCTGTCCGGGAAGGGGTATCGGGTTGCGAATGTCGGTTACCCCTCCACCAGGTTTTCGATCGGCGACCTTGTCGACATCGTTCGGCCGCAGATCGACGCGGCTGTGCAGGAGGCAGGCGACGGCCGTGTGCATTTCATCGGTTATTCGATGGGTGGGCTGCTTATCCGTGCTTTTCTCCGGAACCATCGCCCGCCGAAGTTGGGAAGAGTGGTCATGGTCGGAACGCCGAACAACGGCAGCCAGATCGCCGATTTCCTCAAGACCTGGCCGCTCTACAGGAAGTTCTATGGACCGGCAGGGCAGCAGCTGATTACCGATCAAACCGCAATGACCAAGCTGTTCGGCACGGTCGATTACGAACTTGGCATCATCGCGGGGAACCGGACCATCGACCCGGTCTCTTCCCTGATCATCGGCCTTAGAATTCCGAATGATGGAAAGGTGTCGGTGGAGAGCACACGCCTCGACGGCGCCGCGGCGCATATCGTCATTCCCGCCAACCACACTTTCTTGCCGGTCAACAAGATCATGTGGAGGCAAGCCCTGTCGTTTCTGCAGGATGGACGGTTCGCAAGCTGAACACCGACAGTTGCCTCATCGACAGTTTCAAAACGCACAGCGTGGGCTGACCTCACCGTTGAACGATGAGGTCCTGCTTGACCTTTGAAATCAGCAGGCGGGAGCCGTCAGCGGTGAAGTGCCCGTAGTCGAATTGCACCGGGTCCCCGCTTTTTGTCCACACGATGCAGTCGGGATTGCACATGGTCTTATAGGTGGAGATGTACATTGCTCCGCTTCCGGCCAATGCGTCGTGAATATCTACACCGATGCGCTGCCGAGGCGCCAAATGATCGGCGGCATGAAATGGCTGCTTCTCATAGAGACTATGAGCGAGCAGCCGCGGCAGGGAAGATTTATATTCTGCCACTGGTCCGAAGACGACGATCTTTTTGGCAAAGGGTGAGAGGTAGTCCACCGTCTTTCTGATGAGTTTGACGTCATCTTCAGTCCAGCGTCCGGCCAACACGAGAACATCGACCTTGTGGCTCGGCAAAAACTCTTTGAAGACGTAGTTCATGAGGTCTAGGCAGCGCTCTTCGCCTTCGGCTTCAAGAGTAGGACGGCATCCTGATGCGTTAGCTTGAAGGACGTTGGTCCCCGGCAGCGTTTTCAAGCCCGGATATAGGTGCGCAGCGTGACTATCACCGATGAGCGCTATGTTTTGCTGACTATTTGAGAGAGCCAAGCAGGTATCACGATCGTATTTTTCGATACCGTCGTTTGACGTAAGGAAGCATTTTCCACTGCGGAAGGCTTTCGAGGGGTCGTAATCGGCAAATTCCGCCACCCGCTCAACGAGCTTGTTGTCGTCCTTCATTTGATCGGCGGCGAGTTGCCCGACGAATGCCAGCATTGCTACGGAAGCAATTGAGGCAGCCCCGGCGGCCACGGACACCAGAGGCCGGTATCGCATCGTTCGGAAGGGCGTTTCGATAAATCGCCACGAGAAATATGCGACGACAAAACTCAAAGCGACGGGCACCAATTGCCAGCCATGCTCCCACGCCCCGTACTGGTTCGAAAACACCCAGATCGGCCAATGCCACAAATAGAGGGAATACGAGATCAAACCTATCGAGGTGGCGACCCTCAATGATAGAAGCCTGCTGACCAGCGTGCCTGGACCCGCCCAGATGATAAGAGCCGTGCCTGCCGTCGCGGGTAAGGCCATTAGCCCTGGAAACTCAGAGGTTTTCGACAACAGCAGCGCGCTGAGGCCGATCGCCAAGGCGCCGATTGCCGAAAGCGCATTATTGATCCGCATATCGGAAAATTTCGTCAATGCCGGTGCTGCGATGAGGGAGCCTACCAGCAGCTCCCACGCGCGATATTGCACAAGATAGAAAGCTGCAGAGCGGTTGATTGGAACAGCGATGATGGAAGCAATGATGCTGACTGCGAAAAGTCCCGCAATGGCTATCCCGGTTGCCCTGCGGCCATAACGGCTCGCTGCCATGACGATCAGCGGAAAAATGACGTAGAACTGCTCTTCGACCGACAACGACCATGTGTGCAGGACCGGATTGAATTCCGCGGAATCATCGAAATATCCAGTCGTCAAATAGAAATAGGCATTGGAAGCAAAGAGCGCGGAGGACGTCACTGACTTGAAGACCCGCAGGCTTTCGTCAGGCAGCATCGTAAAATACGAAACCGCCATCACGACAGCATACATGGCCACGACAGCGGGAAGAATTCGTTTGGCCCGACGGCTGTAGAAGTTGCCGATCGAAAATCGGCCATCGCTTACTTCGGCGAGGATTATTTTTGTTATCAGGAAGCCCGATATCACGAAAAAAATGTCCACCCCGATAAATCCGCCGGGGAGAATGCGATCAAATCCGCAGTGATAAAGAATCACAAAAATGACGGCTACGGCTCGCAGGCCGTCGATATCTTGACGATGCGTAATCATTGTCGGCCTCGGTGTTTGGCCTCCCGGGATTTCGTAACGTGAGACCGATCAATATGCAACCAGAGTCATGGTAAAATGAAAACAACTCGCCTTAGAGGCGCTTTCGGCCCAGAGATAGAGGCCCAGCGAGCGAGCGCAAGGTCATCTATGTTTTCGAGATAGTGTTTTTTTTACCACTGGTCCGATGGCGCCGACGAGGAGAAGAATGGCGTCCATCAACTCAACAGTGATTGACTAAACAGCTGCCTTTCAACGGTCCCCAACTCAGGCCACAGAAGAAGACTGACGGGCGATTAAAATGAGCTGCTGAAACGCAGCGGCGGCGTTGCCAGAACGCCATGCAGGAAAAATCGGGCGAACATGTGACGAGCCCGGTACCGGCCGATCCTCGACCCGAGATGCAATGCGACTTCAACTCGCTGCGAGGGCGTCGGCTGGTTGAACGCGATAATCGGGGCGGACTGTCTCTATTGGTCTATGTGCAGAGATTCTCAGCGGCCGTTCAGGTGAAGATAATTTTCAGATATTCAAACATCCGCCACACCGTCGCTCACTATTGTCAGCGACAAGCGTATCGAAGGAAGATCTGATGCCCGCCATCTTGCGAAAGAAAATTCATGGAGCATCCACACGGGGGCAGGTCATCGACGGTGCTGAGGATATCGGCGTCGCTTATCAGGTGTTTTCCGACACGGTGGTCGAAGACGTGGTGGTCAAGAACTCTCCGCGCGGCTTCAAATTTCACAACGGCAAGAATCTTGTCGTAAGGCGCTGCGAAACAGAAAATGTGAACGGCGACGGCATTTACCTTACGATGACGTCGAATGTTTTGCTGGAAAACAACCGCGTCGGCGCAGCGCCCGGCCAAGGAGCGGATTGTTGCCAATTCGCCTACGAAAACAAAGATAGCTATATAAGTTCCAATGTGGTGGTCCGGGGCAACCTTCTTTTACAAAGACCGACCAGCACCTCGAACAAGGGGGCGCTGGTTTGCGGCAGGACCCGAAACTACCTCGTTGAATATAATTTCATCGGCGGGAAGAATTTTTCTTTTTCATCGATCGGCGACGACGCCGTCGTGCGCAGTAACATCATGCGCGACGGCAGGATGAACGATTATTCCTTCGGTTATGGAGTTGGCGATCAAGTCAGCCATGCCGGCCACCATGTTTATGACAACAGGATCGAGAACAGCAATCGCGGCGTGAGTTTGAGCGGTTATTCCGATCAGAATCTGGCATTTCGCAAAGATATGAATATCCACGATAACGTCATCAGCGAATGTGACATCGCTTTTTTCGCCAATCGACCATGGTCCGGAAGCTTTCGGCGCAACATATTCCTGCGGTGCAAGCAGGGCATTCTGCTGAAGGGAAACGGGGAGGCGACTGCGGGGGACATTGACGGCAACTATTTCAATGACGGCAGCTTTCTGAACGTCACTCCGCCGCCGCTTCGCGTCAAACCCGACGGAAAGGCTTCCGTTTCTTCAGGTGAATGGACATCCGAGCCCGACGAAATCCGCATCCAGTGGCGTAACAAGGGGATCGATATACCGGGCGCAAACCGGCCATCTATAACGGTCGAAGCCGGCATGGAACTGTCATGCGTCTTGCTGGCCCGCAAGGAGCAGAATTGGATGTTGGCGATCGCTGAGACTGCTTATGACGATTTCACGCCGCGTGCGTGGCAGGAAAACATGCTGCCCTGGCAGAAGCGGTATTTCTCGATTTGAACGGCTGCTCGCATGCCCATCCGGCGGCCGACGATATTGACCGATGCGACAAGAAGGACGGAATGAGGCGCTCTATCGCCAGACGTCGAACACACCCTCCCTCAAGGCTGGCGTTGATTCCGGTTTGTTCGCAACCTGGGACGCAGTTCCGAGAGTGCGATGACCATATGTGGCCAGCAAATGAAAGGTGCCAGCATCATGCCTGCCTCGGTCATGGCTCCAAGCATGATGAGGATGATGATAACAATCTCCTTTCGCCTGGCGCCGGATTCTGCCGGATCGGGGTCGACGATTGTCATCTTCCGGAACACGCGGGTCAGCGCAAACAACGTCCATGCGGTAACGCCTGGAATGCCGATATTGAGCGCTAGCTCAAGATAGGTGTTATGGGTCGATCGTGCATCGAAGGTAACCTTGACGTACTCTTCCATGACATCGGGCTGACGAAACATCGCAAACCCATAACCTGTTAGGGGCCTATCCCAGATCAATGGCAATAGCTGTTCCCAGATATTGGTGCGACCGGAGAAAGTAATATCTTTGCCGAATGCTTCTGCAACCGCTGAAGCCACGCCGAGGTAAACGAAGCTGGCGCCGAACCCGATGATCACGAACAACAGGAAAACGACGAAGGAACGAAAAAGGCGGTTCGGGTAAATGTGAATAACGCGAATGCCATACAGCATCATGCTGCCGAACATCGTCAAGACGACAGCCGTCGAGGACTTCGTTGCCACAATCAAGGCGAGAAGGCAGAGCATTGCAGCCCAGCGTACCAGGGTACTGTAACGAAGCCGGCCGAATTTCTCCGTCGATAGCAGACAGACAAAACTGACCGAGCAAAACTGCCCCAACGTGTTCTTATGATAAAATGCGCCTTTGACCATGCCCGCATAGCTGCCACGCATGATGGCGAATTGTGGGAAAGCTGCTGTGTAGAGAACGTTGATGAATGCGGCGGCAATCGCAAAACGCCCGAGGACTCGGAAGGCTTCGACATTGCCGTAGCGCGCGCGGTACAGAAGAGGCGGGATGGCGAGAACGATGACCGCAGCCAATCCCTTTAAGGATGCGGTCTTGTCGATGGAGAAGACGATCGATGTCAGGCAGGAAATGCCGACAACCACGATGAACGGCGAAAACCTTGAAAAGACCCGTAGGAACTGTTTCTGTTCCAACAGAAAATATAATCCTGACAAAGGGATAAGGCCGTAGAGCAATATTTTCATCGGCAGCGGGTCGACCGCGGCGCCGTCGTCGAAGTTTGCAGGCAGGCCGTACCACATGCCTGTCGCCCGCCATAGAGACGCGTAAAATGCTATCGTAAGGACCAGCTTTGCCAGCACATCGCGCCGGACGCGCCACCGAGGCACAGACTGCCGGTGGTAGCCCGCCGGATAGTGGTGTCTTGCCAAAGCTGCATTTTCTATCGTCATCAAGGGCTCATATAAATCAATCTGCAGAACCCCGGCTGTTCGCCACGATCAAGGCGATGCCGGTATTCGATTGAACGGAGGCGGGAACTGATCTGCGCATCCTCGGCTTCCGCTCGCGAAGAACGAATTCGTTTTTGGCGGTTTCGATAACGTCGTCCTAGTTTCCCAAACTGCCCGTTTCGGTGGGCGATCTGGCCAGGGCAATTTGACCAGTGGCCCCAAGCTTCTCGAGGCGGCACGTCTCACTTCGCCATGCGGCGCGACTTTAAGCGAACTCATTCCGCGAATCCAGCCGATATAATCATGTCATCATGTCGCGCCGTTAACCATCCGATCGACTCTGGACTATTGGCACTACCCAGGCGATTTTACGGCGCACCCAATTTTCGGAACCAAACATCGGCTCCGCCGTTGAATGCGATGTCCAACCGTGTCCGGGAGACAGACATGGCACGTCAGACATTCTGGAAGGGCTACCTCAAGCTCTCGCTGGTGACGGCAGCCGTCTCGCTGACGCCGGCGACGACCGAAAGCAATAAGGTGCGCTTCCACGTTCTCAATCGCCAGACGAAGAACCGCGTCGAAAGCCGCTATGTCGACAGCGTCACCCACAAGCCGGTCGCCGACCGGGATCAGGTGAAAGGTTATCCCCGCGGCGAGGACGACTATGTTCTGCTGGAAGACGAGGAGATCGAGGAGGTCGGGCTCGAAAGCACCCGCACCATCGATATCGACAGCTTCGTGCCGCGCGGCTCGATCGACTGGATCTGGTACGACAAACCGCATTTTCTGGCGCCCGAGGATAAGGTTGGGGTGGAAGCCTTCTGCGTCATTCGTGAGGCAATGAAGGCAAACGATGTGGTCGGCATCGCCCGGCTGGTGCTTTATCGTCGCGAGCGTGCCGTGCTCCTGGAGCCGCAGGGCAAGGGCATCATTCTCTGGACGCTGCGTTATGGCGACGAGGTGCGTGAACCGGTGACCGAACTCGACAGCAAGGCCGAGATCGACAGCAAGCTTCTAACGTTGATGAAACGGCTGGTGAAGGAAGAGACCAAGGATTGGAGCCCGGCCATGGTGCAGGATCCGATCCAGAAGCGCCTGAAATCGATGATCCGCGGCAAGCAAAAGAGCCTGAAGAAGGCCGCTCCCGCGAAAAAGCCCGCGCCGGTGAAATCGACCGGCAACGTCATCAACATCATGGATGCGCTGAAGAAGAGCCTTGCCGCGGATGACGGGCGCAAACCGCATTAGCGAAAAGGTGAGGGCATTTCACTCGATAGATCTCAAAAGCCAGCTCAGCTCGCCTTCTTGCTGCGGCTGTCGCTGCGTGCCGGTGCCTTCTTCGCTGGCGCCTTCTTTGCAGTGGCCTTGCCGCTCAGCCCGGCGCTCTGTCGCAGCGCCTCCATCAGGTCGACGACCTTACTTTCCCGGGGCTGCTTTTTCTTTGGCAGTGCCCGGCCCTCGATTTTTGCCTTCACCAGCTCGACGAGGGCAGCCTCGTAACGATCCTCATATTCGCTCGGCTCGAAGGTGCCTTGCTTGGTCTTGAGGATATGGCCTGCGAGCTCGAGCATCTCCTTGTCGAATTTAAAGTCGGGAATGTCGTCAAAGACGCTGTCGGCCGAGCGCACCTCGTAGTCGAAGTTCAGCATGGTCGCGACGATGTGGTCGTCATGCGGGCGGATCAGCAGCGTCCGGTTGCGTCGGAAAAGCACGGCTTCGGCAAGTGCTGCGACTTTGCCGTCAAGCATGCTCCTGGCAATCAGCGCCAGCGCCTCTTCATCATGTTCGTCTACGGGCGCGAGATAGTACGGACGGTCGAAATAGAGCTTGTCGATGCCGTCATAGGCGATGAAAGCCTTGATATTCAGCACCTTGTCGCTTTCCGGCATGAGTGCGGCGATCTCGTCGCCCTCGATGACGATGTAATCGCCATTCTCCAACTGGTAGCCCTTGACCTGGTCGTCCCGCTCGACCGGTTTGCCGGTTTCACTGTCGATGAATTGCCGCTCCACCCGGTGGCCGGTCCTGCGATTGATGATGTTGAAGGAGACGCGGTCGGAGGAGGAAATGGCGGTGTAAAGCCCGACGGCGCAGGCAAGGTCGCCCACTTTCAGATGACCTTTCCAGCTTGCCCGCGCGGCCATTCCATCCTCCGTCGCAAATCAGAGCCGACTGTTGCTCTTGTCGGTTTCGAGTTCTTGAAAGGCCCAGCCGCGTCCGTCAGGCGCGGGATAGGCGAGCAGCGCGTCGCCATCGCCGATCTTCTGGCGCGACGCGGCGTCCCTGGCGTGAACGATCGCTTCATCGGCCGTGGCATAGGTTTCAGAAAGCGTGTCGCCGAGCTTGTAAGCCCAGCCATTGTCATGCGGCACGACCTGATAGGTGATATCGGCCATTTCGGATCTCCTCTTTAGTTCCGATTTGGTTTGCGCCGCTCGTCGAGGGCGATGATCTTCTCCACGGAGGCGATATCCTCGCTGGTGACGACAGGCACCGGATCGCCCGCGATCGCCTCCAGCACCTCTTGTGAGACGGCGCCGTTGCGAATCGCCCATTCCAGCGTCTCGCGTGTTTCGCGCTCGGCCTTCAGCTGCACATAAAGCGCGACGATCAGCCGATCGCGGGCGTCCATGCGCCGGCCTTGGCGATCCATACTGCGGACATCAGGCATCGCAATCCACCTTTGGCACCGATTTCGTTCAGGTGTAATCAACTGATGACGGATGGAAAGGTTCCGAAACCGATGGGTGGCACTTGCCTCTTGCGGCGCCGGGCGGCGATTGCCATCTGCAGAATGTTCGTCAAAGGATTTCACCATGGTCGATCTCAAGGCCCGCCCCCGCCCGACCGGCGCCACCGCCGCTCTCGGCCGCACCGGTTTTCCGCATGTCACCTCCGCCACCAAAGGCGAGATCGATATCGTCACCGCGCCGTCGCAGCCGGGTTTCAATCCGCTCGACCTGCTCTATGCCTCGCTCTCGGCCTGCCTCGTGCTCAGCGCCCGCATGGCCGCCAGCCAGATGGGCGTTCTCGACAGGATCAGCGGCATCACCGCCGAGGTCACCGGCGAGAAGGCGACGGAAGGCCTTTCGCGCGTTGCGAGGTTCAATATCGCCTTCTCGATCAGAGGCGATATCGATGAGGAGACCCGGCAGAGAATCGTCCATGCGGCCGAAGACGAGATCTGCACGGTGAGCAATACGATCCGCGGCAACCCCGATTTTTCGACGACGATATCGGCATAGGTTCAATCTATATAATATTTATAGACAATTGCCGGCAGAGGATTGCGCGGCCCATGCCCGGCTTCTATGCTTGGGCATCTAAAGCGATGATACGGCCACCATGCAGTCCAAGCCTTTCCCGAAATCCGAACGGCCTGTCGTCGCCATTATCGGCGGCGGCGTCTCCGGCGCCGGCGTCGCCTATCATCTCGCCCGGGCGAATTGCGGCGAAGCTCCCGTCATCCTGGTCTTCGAGCCGCGCGCCGAACTCGGCCGCGGCCTTGCCTACGACACGGATGATCTGGCGCACCGCATCAATGTCCCGGCTGCCAAGATGAGCCTGCAGCCGGACGATCTGGGCGAATTCCAGGCCTGGATCGAATCTCGCGATGCCGTTGCCGGCGACAGCAAGGCCAAACAGCCCGATGGCTCGCTTTTCCCGCGGCGCCAGCTGTTCGGCGAATATGTCGCCTCGCTGCTGAAACCACTGCTGGAAGACGGTCGCGTGCGTCATTGTCACGCCGCGGTCACCGGCGTCGAGCGTCGTGCCGGCCGCTGGACGATCCGCGACGATAGAGGCGGCGTGACCGAGGCCGATATCATCGCGATCGCCACCAGCCATCCGCCGCCCGCAGCCCCCGGCCAGCTGGCGAGCCGGCTCGCCGACCATCCGCGTTTCGTCGTGGATACCACCAAACCCGGCGCGCTCCAGGTCATCCGCCCGCATGACCGGGTGTTGGTCATCGGCAACGGCCTGACGGCGGCCGACGTCATCGCCTCGCTTGCCGAGCACGGACATGAGGGGCCGGTGACCGCGATCTCGCGCCGTGGCCTGCGTTCGCGCGGGCATGCGCCGGTGCCGCAGCCGCTCTTCGGCGATTTCCTCGCCGATGCGACCCATTCCGCCGGCTCGCTGCTGGCAAGGATCCGCGCCGCCATCGATGCGGCAAAAGCGGAAGGGATCAGCTGGCACGGCGTGATCGATCAGGTGCGGGCGCAGGGATATGATCTCTGGCAGGCGTTGCCGGTTGCCGAACGCCGCCGCCTCGTCCGCCATCTTCGTCCCTATTGGGACGTGCACCGGTTCCGCATCGCTCCGCAAGTCGAGGCCGTGCTCGACGCGGCGATTGCTACCGGCCGGCTCGAGATCCTTGCCGGCTCCGTCGCCGATGCGCGCATCGAGGGCGAGTTCATCCTGTGCACCTTGCAGCCGCGGCAGCACCGCCAGCCGCTGGAGCGGAGTTATGACGCCGTCATCGTCACCACCGGCCCGGCCCATGGCGGCATTCTCGAAACTCAGCCCTGGCTTGCAGCCCTTGCGGCAAACGGCCACCTGTCGCTCGATCCCACTGGCCTCGGCCTTGCCTGCACCGGGCATTCGGAGGCGATCGGCCGGTCAGGAGAGGCGGATCCGTCGCTGCTGATCTCCGGCCCGCTGGCGCGCGGCACCTTCGGCGAGCTGATGGGCCTGCCGCAGGTGACCGAGCATGCCTTCTTCGTCGCAAACGAGATTGCCGGAAAGCTGCGGGTGAACACGACACACACGCATCCGGCCTGATTTTACATTCCCCTGATTTTACATTCCCCCTGATTTTACATTCCTATGTCGCTTGGCGGCTGTCGTTCATGATCGACATCTGATACTCACGGCAGCCAACATCCCATCGCCCTGCTTTCGGGCGACCAGAAATATCGAGATCATGTTGCAGGCTGCCTCCACCCTTTCCGAAGCCTCGCCTTCCAATCGCCTCGCCCTTGCAGCCCTCATTCTCGGCGGGGCGGCAATCGGCGGCTCGCCGATCTTCGTCCGGCTCTCCGAGGTCGGGCCGATGGCGACGGCCTTCTGGCGCGTGGCGCTGGCACTGATCCCGATCTTCATCGTCTCGCTCATGAAGAAGGATGCGGGGGCGAGGCCGCAAAGCCTTTCCGATTACGGCATGCTGATCCTGCCGGGCGTCATGCTGTCGCTCGATCTCGCCGCCTGGCACCTTTCGCTCACCATGACTTCGGTTGCCAATGCGACGCTGCTGGCCAACCTCGCACCGGTCTTCGTCACGATGATCGCCTTCGTCTTTTTCGGAGCGAGGATCAGCGGCGTTTTCCTGTTCGGGCTTGCCTTGGCCTTGGCAGGCGTCGTCGTTCTAAAGGGCGGGCCGGCAGCCATCGGCAATGGCGACCTCAGCGGCGATGGCATCGCGATGATCGCGGCCTTCTTCTACGCTTGTTATATCCTGGCGATCGGCAGGCTGCGCAGCCGGTTCGATACGATCAGAATCATGATGTGGAGCACGGCGTCCGCTGCCATTTTCATCTTCCCGATCGGCTTCTTTTACGAAGGTCAGATGCTGCCCGCGAGCCTCTATGGCTGGTCGATCCTTTTCGGTCTCGCCTTTATCAGCCATGCCGGCGGGCAGGTGGCGATCACCTATGCGCTGGCCTATCTGCCGCCGGCCTTTTCCTCTTTGACGCTGCTGCTGCAGCCGGTCATCGCGGCTATCCTTGCCTGGGGGCTGCTGAACGAAGCGATCGGCACGATGCAGGCGCTCGGCGCTGCCGTCGTGCTCGCCGGCATCATGGTTGCCCGCGCTTCCCGCGTTCTGGTTTAAGCATTTCGGAACCGGCGCCTAAAGCGCGTCGCGATCTTTCAGATTCGCTCCCCGCGCCTTAGCTCTTTGTTTTTGCGCATGTCGTTGCCGCAAAACCGCTGCGCAGTTTTGCGCGACATGCTTTAGCGGTTTTCCTGCAGCAGCCATTTCTGGATGATCGGCACATCGGCATCGCCGAGATCATGGCCGCCGGGAATGACGTCGGAATCGACCGTGGCGCCCGAACTCTTCAGCCGATCTTCCAGCTCGCTCGCATATTTGCCGTAGGCATCCGTCTTGCCGCTGATGACGAGCAGGTCGGTGCCCTTCAGGTCGGCATGCGGATAGTCGCTGAGCACCGGCATGGAGCGCAGCAGCACCGCCTTGTGAACCAGGTTCGGATGCAGGTAGAGCAGCGAGTTCAACAGGTTGGCGCCGTTGGAGTAGCCGACATAGACGACCTTCTGGGGATCGAGCCCGTAGGATTTGACGGCGCCCTCGATGAAGGCGGCGAAGGCCTCCGCCTCGGTCTTGATGTCGTTCTGGTCGAAGGAGAAGGGAGTAATGCGCTTGTACCAGCGCGGAAACCCTTCCTCGGTCGCCCTGCCGCGCACGCCGAGCAGAGTCGCCCGCGGTGCCGCCTTGTTCAGCAGCGGCATCAGCGTCGTCTCGTTGCCGCCGGAGCCGTGCAGCAGCACGAAGACGCTGCCGTCGGGATCCGGCGGCGTATAGAAACGGTGGACGAAAGGCAGCTCGCGGTAATTGATGCGCGGTTGGCCGGGCATTGCAAACTGCGGCAGCACGACCTTCAGGTCATGGAGATTGGTGATCGCTTCGGGCGGCGCAAACAGCTTCGTCCCGAGAGCGGCCTGCTCTTCATCCACGATCATGCCCGGCTTGTCGGTCGCAAGCTCTATCAACGTGCCGCCGGGCTCACGGGCATAGAGTGAGCGGAAATATTTGCGGTCGTGCATGTTGGTCGGCGATGCGTCGGTGGCTTCCAGGGCCTTGCGGACGGAATGCAGCGTCTCCTCGTCGGCAGCGCGGAAGGCAACGTGATCGACGGTCCCGGTGCCCGGCGCGCCGGACCAGAAGCCGCGGGCATCGCGCACGTCGATGACGTCGCCGGACTGCGAAACCAGTCTGTCGATCGTGCCGCGATTGGCATGGAAGCGGTAGCCGAAATGGCTCTCGAGGAAGCTGCGGCTTTCAGTCGGCTTTTCCGTCAGCATGGTCGCGCCGCGCACGCGCTGGATGGCGTGCTCCGCGGGGATCGAGGCGCCGTGCCAGGCCGCCGGCGATGTGACGTGCTTTGCACCGGCGAGCTTGAGGATGATGTTGTCGGGGTCCTTCAGCCGGAGCACGGGCTCGCCGAATTCGTCCGCCGGTCCTTCCGAGCGCAGGCCGAAGCTCATGGCGCGCGTCAGCCAGTAACCGATGCTGGCGGGATCGATCGACAGTGATATTTCACTGATCTGGCCGTAGCCGGCCCGGCCGGGCGCACCGTCTTCCCATGCGAGGAAGGTAAGCAGCGAACCCGGCGTCCCTGCCGCATCGCCGTAGAACAGATGGAGTTGCGTCGCGTCCTCGTAGCCGGCCGTCTGCTTGACCAGCCGCAGGCCGAGAAAACCTGCGTAAAAGTCCACGTTCGCCTGCACCTTTCGGGTGACGGCCGTGACGTGATGTATGCCTGATACCATCGGAAGCAGTCCTGATTGAAGCGGAGTCGTCAGGAGCGCGAGTATGAGAGTTGCGAAGGTCATACCGTTGCCAATGACCACCGCTTAGTTTTGTTCCGCACAAAGCGCAAGCGAATCGCCGCGCTGCAGCAATTCCAGATGATCGACATATTCGAGTGCCTCTTCGAGTTGCTGCAGGGTCGGCGGCTTGACCATATAGGCGCGCGCACCGAGATTTCTGGCCCGTTGCCGGTCGGTCTCATCGCTTGACGTGCTGAGAATGCAGACGGGAATCTGGTTGAGGCGGACATCGGTGGAAAGCGCACGCAGCACCTCGAAGCCGTCCATGATCGGCATGTTGATATCGAGCAGCATCAGGTCGATCTGCGGCACCTCGGCAATACAGGCGCGTTCTTCGAGCAGCCGCATCGCCTCGCGCCCGTTGGTGGCGACATGCAGATTGAAATTCACCTTCTCCCGCCGCATCAGCTTGATCTTCAGAAGCTGGATATCGGCCGGGCTGTCCTCCACCAACAGCACTTCGGCAAGCCTGCCTTCGCCTTCACCCGGCTGCTCCGCAGGCTTGCCGCTGTGCGGGATGGCCGCTGCCGGCAGCGGCTCGGGCCTCGTCTCGGCGAGCGGCACGTCGAGAACGAAAGTGGCACCCGGGCCATCCTCCGCCTCGCACCAGATCGAGCCGCCATGCAGTTGTGCGATGCGGCGGCAGATGGCAAGGCCAAGCCCGGTGCCCTCGATGCCGCGGCCGACGAGGCGTTTGAACGGCTGGAAGATCAATTCGCGATGCTGAGGATCGATGCCGGGCCCGTTGTCGCGTACGGTGAGGCGGCAGAAATCGCCATGGGCTTCGCCTGAGATCGTGACCTCCGGAACCTTCTGCTCGCAATAGCGGATGGCATTCGACACGAGGTTCTGCAACAGCTGGGTCAGCAGCGTCGCATCGCCCATGACCTCCGGCAGCGCGCCGCGGATGATGATCGCGCCGCGGCTTTCGGTCTGCTGGCGCAGATTGTCCTCCACCTGGTCGAGTACGGCAGAGAGCGAAACCGGCGTGAGCTCCGGCCCGCCGGAGGCTTCGAGCCTGGTGAAGCCCGAGACCTTGACGATCAGGTCTTCCATATGGTCGGCGGCACTCAACACGTAATCGAGCAGTTCCCGGTCGTCGGCCGGAAGCGCAGCAGAACCGTGCAGGATGCGGCTGAAGGATTTGATCGTCCTGAGCGGCTCCTTCAGATCATGGGCCATGGCGCGTGTGAAAATCTCGAGCGATTGCCGCTTCTGTTCCAACTGCGCTTCCAGCATGCCGTGCATGATGGCGTTCTGGATGCAGCGATGCAGCGTTTCCGGCGACAGCGAATCCTTGGTGAGATAGTCGCGTGCGCCGGCCTTCATCACCTCGACGGCGACGGTTTCACTGCCTTGGCCGGTCAACATGATGACGTTGGCGGCGGGATCGTTCTCCAGAATATCGGCAAGAACGCCGAGCCCGTTGCGGCCCGGCAGCGAATAGTCGAGCAGGATGCAGTTCGGCCGTTTGCGGCCGTTCAGCGCAAGGCCCTCTTCGCCCGTCTCCGCCTCCAGGACGCTATAGGCGGTGCTGGAGACGCGGCCCAATATGCGGCGATAGACCTCGCGATCGTCAATATTGTCGTCGATGATGAGAATGCTGCACTCTTCGGCCAATCTGTCAGTCCTCGAGCGGCAGAATGGCGATTTCGAACCAGTATTCCTTCAGTCGCTGGATCGCCGCGAAGAGCCCGTCGAGATCGACCGGCTTCTGGACATAGGTATTGGCGCCGAGCGCATAGCAGCCTTCGATATCCCGTTCGTCGTCGGACGTGGTGAGGATCACCACCGGGATCTTGCGCCAGCCGGCGTTCGATTTAATCGCCTCCAGCGTCTTGCGGCCGTCAAGGCCCGGCATGTTGAGATCGAGCAGGATCAGCCCCGGTTTCGGCACCATCACGGCCAGCATGTCGAGCGCTTCCTGCCCCGAGGCTGCCCAACGGATCGAGTTGCGCAGATTGGTGCGTTTGAACGCGCGCATCGTCGCTTCGAAATCGTCTTCGCTGTCCTCGACGATCAGGATCGGTTGCGTGTCACGCTGCTGCATTCTGCCCCTCGCGCTTTTTTCCCAGAGTGAAGTAGAATGTGGTGCCGGCGCCGACCTCGGATTCCAGCCAGATATCGCCATTGTGCCGCGCGATGATCTTGCGGACGAAGGTGAGGCCTGCTCCGGTGCCGTCGTCGGAATCCTGCGATTTTTCCAGCCGTTTGAAAATGCGGAAAATATCCTCATGGAATTCCTGGGGTATGCCCTTGCCGTTATCCCTGACGAAAAACACGTTGCGGGCAATCGTGCCGTCCTGGCCGACGAACCGATCGAGATAGCCGATCGACACCAGCGGCGCCGGTTTGTCGTTGTATTTGATCGCATTGGTGATGAGATTGCGGAACACTTCGGTCAGCCGCGGCGCGTCGCAGACCACATCCGGCAACTGGCCATCGATGATGACCTTGGCATGGCGTTCCTCCAGCAGCAGCTCCATGGTCGCGACGACATCCTTGACGATCAGGCCGATATCGCTGCGCTTGACCGCCAGCTGCTGCCGCCCGAGCCGGGAGAAATACAGCAGGTCGTTGACGAGTTTTTCCATGCGCTGGCTGAGGCGCACCAGCCGGTTCAGTCGGCGCACGCCGTCGTCGTCGAGTTTGTCTTCGTAGTCCTCTAGCAGGAATCGGGAGTGGTTATGCAGGCCGCGCAGCGGTTCCTTGAGATCATGCGAGGCGATATAGGCGAATTCGTCGAGGTCGTGATTGCTGCGCTCGAGTTCGGCCGTGTAGGCCTCGAGCTGGGCAAGCGTCGTTTTCATCCGCTCTTCCTGCCGGGCCCGCTCGCTGATATCGCGCACGATGCCGACGAAGATCTTCGCATCGCCGGTGGAAACGGCGCTGATGGAAACGTCGATCGGAAAGACGATGCCGTTCCTGCGTCGTCCGGAAACCATCCGCGTCGTGCCGATGATGCGCTCCTCACCGGTCTTCCGGTAATGGGCGAGATAGCCGTCGTGCTCGGAGTGGTAGGGTTCGGGCATCAGCATCTTGATATTCCGGCCGATCGTCTCCTGCGGGGTGTAACCGAACATGCTTTCAGCCGCCGGGTTGAAGCTCCTGATCGTTCCGCTCTCGTCGATGACGATGACGGCATCGGGCGTGCCGCGCACCAGCGCGCCGAAACGGACGCGCTCGGTTTCGAGGTTATGATTGTTGCGCATGAAATAAAAGACGAGGATCGCGATCAGCCAGAGCGTCGCAGCCGTAATCGTGCGGTTGGCGATCTCCTGCCAGAATGCCGCCTCGTTGTGCCTGACGGCGAAGAAGCCGAGCATCAACAGCACGGTGCAGGCAAACGCGAAGAAAAGCGGCGCATTCCTGTTGCCGAACCAGAGCGCCGTCAGCACCAGCGGCACATAGAGAATGCCGTTGGCAACGCCGAGCGGCGTGTAGAGATCGACGAGGAGGCCGGTGAAGCAGACCGCAGCCGGGATCCAGAGCGGAATCTGTGCGCGGTTTGCCGGCTGCATCCACCAGGAGCGCGCCAGCAGGCCTGAGCCGAAGATCACCATGCCGACCGCCGTATGCAGCGCCATCGCCGCATAAGGCCCCCAGCGGTAACCCTGTTCGGCATCGGTGACATAGCTGGCGAGCGCGATCATGCCCAGGGTGATAACGATGTAGCTCGTCAGCTCCTGCACCACCTGGCTTCTCCTCTCGACGTAGAGAGAGAACAGCAGCGAAAGATTGGCGATCAGGAAGACCAGGGCCGTGTTTGGGCCCATGCCGCCGCCGATCTGCGCGATGAAATCCGGCGGAATGACGAAGCGGGTGATCAGCAGGTCGATATTGTGGAACGTCCGGCCGATGGTGACGATTTCCAAGAGCCGGGCCGCAGCGATCGCCGCCGCAATCCCTGTCATGACCGTTGCGGCAATCAGAAAGCGACGGGCAGCCAGCGTCGAGGCGGCAAGCCCAAGGCCGGACAGCACGAAGCAGAGCGCGGTGTTGAAGGCCATCGACGGAAAGACGGGAACCAGCGAAATGATCACCTGGATCTGCAATAGCCAGCCGGCAAGGGCGCTCATTCCGAGAAGGAACATCAGGCAGCCGACCGCAATCGCAAAGCCACGGTAGCGCTGCCGCTGCCGCTGGTCCTGCAGGTCCACGTTGCCACTATCCTGCACCCGTCATGTCCTCCTCGGTTCGCGCGGCCATTTTTTCCGAAATCGAGGAATACTCAATAGGCAGGGGAGAACGACGCCGCGCTTTTTCCGAAACGATTTTTCGACAAGATGGATCGAATTTTCGCGAAATCGCGATATCGTGAGGTCGAAGGACAGCAAGGTTCATCGAACAATATCCAAATCATGGTGCTGAATGCCAACCATAATTTACGTCGACGACAGCAGGGATGATCTCTTCTATCTCGACTATATCCGCAGGAAGCAGCAGATAGATGTCGATCTATTCTGTTTTTCGACCGCCGAGACGGCACTGGCGGCGCTGGAGCAGCGCGCGGCGGAAGGCTGGGCGCTGCCGGAACTGCTGGTTGCCGATCTGTACATGCCGCTCGACAGCGGCATCGCCCTGGTAACAAGGCTGCGCCGGGACGACCGTTTCAAGGCGATGCGGCTTGCCATCTGCAGCGGCTCGGATGCTGCCGAGGACCGCGCGCGCTCGCTTGAGGCCGGCGCCGACGCCTATCTGGAAAAGCCGCTTGATCTTGCCGGGATTATTCTCAATCTTGAGCTGTAGGAAGCGGCGAAGGCCCGGTAACCTGTTCCCCGTCCCATGTCCCAACCATTTGACAAAGCGCAATTGACAAGGTCGAGGCCGCACCACAAGATGCAACCGAAGCGAAGCAAATGATTGGCAAAATAAGCGCTGAGAGAACCGATCGACCCGCGTTCGCCGCCACGAACATCAGCCAACCCCTTAGCCAAATGGGTCTGTCGGCTCTCTCGCGCTTACGTCTGGCACTGCCTTCCTGCATTCTTGGATGTTGAATGCAGGAAGAAAACGATACCCAGGTAAGAACTACTGCGCTCAGTAAAATCTGCCCGTGCATCACCTGTAGCTGAGATAATTGATGATTTCCGCCTTTGAATGCCGAAAGTCCCCGTTTCGATATTCGTCATCAACTGTCTCGCAATTTTTGTAGCTCTTCGCGTTTAAGACGTATATCCCAAGATTTCGGGATCGGAGGCATCGAGGAGAGGAAGAGTGGGAATGAACAACGCCCCGGCAATTCCCTTTCATGCCGGACCGGAGCTGAGCCGGGCGATCAACCGCACCGATTTTTTCCGGCTGCTGAAGTCGGCGGCACAGCACTACAACTTCGACAATTTCGCGCTTGCCCGTATTTCCGAGGCGTCTGCCCCTTTCGGGGAACGCGATATCGTCATCACCAATGTCGCCGAACGGCGTGTCGGCCTTTTCATCACGACGTTGAAGGAAGCGCTCGGGACCGTCCGGGCAAAGTCCGCCCAGTTTCTGGCAACGCCGGTTCATGGCAGGAGCGTACGGCCGGAAGATTATCGCTCGGATCTCGTTTTCAATGAGTTCCTGAGCGGCGTCTTTCTGTTCATCCCGCTGTTCACCCCCGAAGGGCGGCGCTATTGCCTCGTCCTCAGCGGCGAGCGTCAGGAGCCGGATCAGAGCGAGATCGCCGATATGCTTCTCGACGCGATGCGCATTTTCGACAAGCTTTATGAGGAAATCCTGACACAGGAAATGTCCGGGCGGCTCACCCAGCGCGAGCAGGAAATCGTCAAATGGACGAGCGAAGGCAAGACGTCGGCTGAGATCGCCATCATTCTCGGTCTTTCCGAACATACGGTCAATTCGCACATCACCGCGGCTGCGCGCAAACTTGACGCCGTCAACCGCGTTCACATGGTGGCGATCGCCTTGCGGAACGGCTTGGTCACGTGAAGCCGGTTTCGGGATTGGGGAAATTAAGTCGATGATCACCGAAACTGTGCGAAAGAATGCCGTGAAGGTTCTCTTCGTCGACGACGAATTCATCGAATTCCGTGCGCTCAAGAAGAAGATCGCCGATCTCTCCGAGCCGGCCGTCGAGGTTGAATATTCGCCATCGATCGGTGACGCGCTGGAAAAGATCCGCTTGGCGCGTTTCGATCTCATCCTGCTCGACAACCGCCTGCTGCCGAACGCCGATTTCCGCGAAACGGTGCCGGAACTGCGCGGCATCGGCTTCACCGGCCCGATCGGCGTCGTCTCGACCGACATATCGGGCGGCTATTTCCAGGAATTCCCCGATTACGGCGTCGATTTCCGCATCGGCAAGGACGAAATCGACGCCCAGACGCTGCAGCACATCATCCGCGAATATGTGAATTATGACGTCCCGGATTTCTGGAAGGACGATTACAGCATCTGAAAAGACGCACGCTTTCAGATGCATGTCGCCTGGTAGTGTGCAGCGGTTCCGGGATAACGACATGCATCAAAACAAAGAACTAAAGCGCGTCGCATGAATCAAGTTTGACGCGGCGCGCTTTAAGCTCAGGCGACCGGAAGGCGGATGAGGAAGCGGCTGCCGCTTTGATCCGAATGTTCGAGGCTGAGATCGCCGCCAAGCGCTGCCAGAAACTCTCGCGCCGTCGTCAGTCCGAGGCCGGCGCCCGGCACCGTTCCCGCCTTCGGCAATTTCCAGAACGGCTCGAAGATCCGCTCCCGATAGGCCGGATCAATGCCCGCCCCATTGTCGGAAATCCGGATGAACCAATTCGCCACCTCCCGCTCCGCGCTGATGACCACATGAAGCGGCGCTTCGCTGCGATAGGTCAGCGCATTGATCAGCAGATGCCGCAGCACTAGGCCGAGCAGGGCGGGATCGCTCCGGAGCGAGGGCAGACCCTGGCTTTCCAGTGTCGCATCGGAAACCGCGGTTTCATCGGTCAGTTCGCCCCAGACATTTTCGGCCAGCGCCTGCAGATCGACCTCTTCGGGCGTCACCTGAGGTGCTCCACCGGCAAGGCTCATCAATGCCTTGGTCAGGCGCTGCGCGGCTTGCGCCTTTTCCATGATCATCCGGAGGCTCTGAAGCTGTTCGCCGTCGAGCGTTCCCTCGAGATCGTCGAGCAGCAGTTCGGCATACATGGCGATATGGCGCAGCGGCGATTGCAAATCGTGCGAGGCGGTTGCGAGAAAACGCTTGATGCGCTCCTCGCTGCTATCGTCCACTTCCGGTCGTCTCGTCGGGTTTGATGACATTTGGCGGTTTCCCCGATCTCTGCTGCTAGCGCCCCACATCCTATCAGACGCGCCACGGGCGCGGTAATCCTTTGAATCGCTGCAGGATTTTATCCTTGCAGTCATCGACAATAGAAAGAGGGCGCCGGCTCTGCAACCGGCGCCCTCTTCAAGGATGTGTTAACAGGCGGATTTTAGCTCGCCGACTTGCGCGGGCGGCCCTGTTCCGGCGGGATGATTTCGACGGCGCCATCGGTTGCCGCTGCCGCCTTGGCATGGCGGCGGCGCCAGTCGCCGAGGAAGAGCAGGATCGGTGCCGCGATGAAGATCGACGAGGCGCCGGCCACGAGAATGCCGAAGACCATCGGGATTGCGAAGCTCGAGACGGCGCTGCCGCCCCAGATCGCCATCGGCACCAGGGCGAGGAAGGCCGTCGCATTGGTGTAGAGGCTTCGTGCCAGGGTCTCGTTGATCGACTTGTCGATGATCTCGCGCAGCGGCATCGACTTGTAGAGCCGCATGTTTTCACGCATGCGGTCATAGACGACGACCTTGTCGTTCACCGAGTAACCGACGAGCGTCAGGATGGCGGCGATGGCCGTCAGGTTGAAGTCGAGGCCGGTGATCGCAAAGAAGCCGATCGCCTTGGTGACGTCGAGCACCAGCGTGACGATGGCGCCGACGGCAAACGGCCATTCGAACCGCACCCAGATATAGATGAGCATCGCGAGGCTGGCGATCACCACCGACAGGATGCCGGCCCAGGCAAGCTCGCCGCTGACCTTCGGCCCGATGACATCCGTGCCTTCGACGGTGGCGGTCGGATCGATCTTGGCGACTTCGGCCTTCAGCTTGGTCACCGCTGCCGTCTGCGCCTCTTCGCCGCCTTCCTGCCGCTGGGCGCGAACCAGAATGCTGCTTTTGTCGCCGAAGGACTGCAGCGTGATTTCGCCGAGGCCGAGACTATCAAGACCTTCGCGGAACTTTGCCAGATCGGCGACCCCTTGGGTCTTGACGGACATCTGGATGCCGCCGCGGAAATCGACGCCGTAGTTGAGGCCGGGGTGAATGAAGAGCACGACGGAGGCGATCGAAAGCAGCGCCGACACGGTGACGCCGAAGAAGCGTGCCTTCATGAACTCGATGTGCTTGTCATAAGGGCTGAACGGGATCAACGGCCGGATATTCAGCACCTTGAACTTCCGACGGCGGGTGATCTCGATCATCGCAACGCGAACGAAGGCGACCGAGGTGAACATCGAGATGATCAGGCCGAGCGCCATGGTCACGGCAAAGCCGCGAACCGGGCCGGAACCGAAAAAGAACAGGATGGCCGCGGCGATCAGGGCCGTCATATTGCCGTCGATGATCGTCGAATAGGCACGATTGAAGCCGGTATCGATGGCGGCGAAGGCGCCCTTGCCCTTGCGGGTCTCTTCACGAATACGCTCGTTGATGAGGACGTTCGCATCGACCGCAAGGCCGATGCCGAGAACGATACCGGCAATGCCCGGCAGCGTCAGCGTCGCACCGACCAGCGTCAGGGCCGAGAAGGTCAGGATCGTGTGGATCAGCAGCGCGATATTCGCCAGCACGCCCCAGGTGCCATAGAGAACGAAAATGAAGACTGCAACGAGGATAAAGCCGACGATGCCGGAATAAATACCCATCTTGATGGCATCGGCGCCGAGGTCGGCGCCGACGGTGCGTTCCTCGATGACCGTCAGCTTGGCGGGCAGGGCGCCGGCGCGCAGCATGGCGGCAAGCGTCGTTGCGCTGTCGGCCGAGAAGTTGCCGGAGATCTGGCCGGAACCGCCGGTGATCGGCTCGCGGATGACGGGCGCGCTCAGCACCTTGTCGTCGAGGACGATAGCGAAGGGATTGCCGACATTCTGACGGGTGATATCGGCAAAACGGCTGGCGCCGGCGCTGTCGAAGCGGAAGCTGACGATCGGCTCATGCGTGTTCGGGTCGAAGCTGACGCGGGCGTCGGAAAGCCGGTCGCCGGAGAGTTCGACGCGGTCAAGCACCGGATAGGTCCGGCCTTCATCGTCCTTCAGCATGGTCACGCCGGGGCCGGGCTGGTTGTTCGGCGACAGCATATGGAACGACATCTTCGCCGTGGAGCCGAGAAGCTGGCGCAGCCGCGTCGGATCCTGTGCGCCCGGCAGCTGCACGAGCACGCGATTGGCGCCGATGCGCTGAATGGTCGGCTCGGAAACGCCGACCTGGTCGACGCGCTGGCGGATGACTTCAAGGCTCTGCTGGACGGCGTTGTCGACATTGGCGGAGATGCCGGCCTTGGAGAAGCCGATGGTAATGGTCGCTCCGTTCGCTATGACATCAAGATCCGACTGGCCGGCGCTGAGGCCGGTGCTGATCGGGTTGGCGAGCGTCTTGAGGTCGGTGACGGCAGCATCGCTCTGCGTGGCATCGGTCAGCGTCACGACGATTTGGTTCTGGCTGCGGACGACGGCCTTCGGCTGGATGCCCTTTTCGCGCAGCACGCGACGCGCATCCTGAAGCAGCGATTGCAGCCGCTCCTTGGTCAGATCCGCCTCGTCGACTTCCAGAACGAGATGCGAGCCGCCGCGAAGGTCGAGACCGAGCGACACCTGTTCATGCGGCAGCCATGCCGGCACGCGCTGAAGGACAGATTGCGGCAGGACGTTAGGCAGGGCGATCAATAGGCCGATCAGGATGATCACCGTATAGGTGAACACCAGCCATGGTGAAGTACGCATGTTGTATTCCTTAGATAATCGAGGGCCGGCGCTCGGGCGCTGGCGGCATGTCGTCAGATGTCGGAAGCGCCTCGGCGCAAACGTCAGGCAGCGACCGGCGGTCCGCGCGGTTGATGGGTCCTGGAGATCGCGGCATGACGCGGAGCATCAAATGCCGGAAAGGCGGCTGCAATGGTCCAGCCGGCGAGATCGACATCCGGGGCAGCGGCAAGCATGGGCGATCCGCCGTCATGGGCCGCCTGCTTCGGCGCAAGCCGGCGCTCGGTGGCAAGCACGCCACGCACGGCATCGCGCGCGGTCAGCTGCGGCGGCTGTGTATCCCGGCCGGAAGAGGAAAGCGTATTGACGGCGGCAGCCGGCGAAATGACCAGATTGCCGCCGACGAGCAGGCCGATATAGGCAAGGATGGCGACAAGCAGGGAAGCGGCGACACGGCTGGTCAGATGGTGCTGATCCAGCTCCACCTTCTCCGTCCCGGCGATGTCACTCCCGTATCGGCTCAAAAGCGCGCCAATCTCTCATTCTTTTGGCGGCGGAGGCTCATCCGCCGCAATAATTGTATCAGGCCCATGCCCGTCTTCATAGGGCACACTGTCATGATGCACTTGAGCGAGCCGGTCAACCATGCCAAGCGCGATTTCACGCTCGCCCATGATGACGGTGTCGGCGCCATAGTGCTTCAATTCATCGACCTCGGCATCGGAATGGGCGCGGGCGACGATGAGGATCGACGGATTGACGCTGCGCGCCTGCTCGGCAATGCGGCAGGCCTCGAAGGCGTTCGGGATGGCGATGGCGATGCTGCGGGCGCCGGAAAGATTGGCGAGGTCGAGGGTTTCCCGCATCACCGCATTGCCCATCAGGGTTTCGACCCCTTGCGCCCTCAGCTCGCCGATGCGCTTGTCGGAATCCTCGATGACGAGAAAAGGTGTGGCTGACGATTTGAGATTCTGTCCGACGATGCTGCCGACCCGCCCGTAGCCGACGAGAATGGCGTGGCCGCGGAGAGCAGTCGGGTGCACCTCGTCGTCTTCGGGCTGCACCTCTTCATGAGCGACCGCCGCATCCGCGGAGGGGGCGGATTCCACCGCGGCTTCCTCTCTTTTTGCGCCTTCTAGCATCGGCCGCATGCGGTCGCAGAGGAAGAACAGCAGCGGATTGAGGATGATCGAGATGATGGCGCCGGCCAGGATCAGATCGCGGCCTTCCTCCGGCAGCAGCCCGAGTTCGACGCCGAGGGCGGCGAGAATGAAGGAGAATTCGCCGATCTGGCCAAGGCTGGCCGAAATCGTCAGCGCCGTGCCGAGCGGCTTCTTGAAGGTGAGCACGATCAGCAGGGCGGCGACGGATTTGCCGATGACGATGATGAAGATGGTGGCGAGGATCGGCAGCGGCCTGTCGATCAGGATGTTCGGATCGAACAACATGCCGACCGAGACGAAGAAGAGCACGGCGAAGGCGTCACGCAGCGGCAGGCTTTCCTGGGCGGCGCGATGGCTGAGTTCGCTTTCGGCAAGCACCATGCCGGCAAAGAAAGCGCCGAGCGCCAGCGACACGCCGAAAAGCTTGGCCGCGCCGAAAGCGACGCCGAGCGCGATCGCCAGCACGCCGAGCCGGAAGAGCTCGCGCGACCCGGTATGGGCGATGCGGTGCATCGTCCAGGGAATGAGCTTGCGGCCGAAGACCAGCATCAGCGCCACGAACAGCGCCACTTTCACCAGCGTCATGGCGATCATGCCGCCGATGCCGAGATCGAGCCCGAACAGCCGGTTCAGTCCGGCCGAGAGCGGCTCGACCGGCGCGTGACCCTCACCGCCGATGCTGGCTGCGGCCGGGATCAGCACCAGCGCCAGCACCATGGCGAGATCCTCGACAATCAGCCAACCGACGGCGATCCTGCCGCGCTCCGTCTCGACCAGGCGCCGCTCCTGCAGCGCTTTCAACAGCACCACTGTGGAAGCGACCGAAAGCGCCAGGCCGAAGACCAGGCTGCCGCCGGTCGGCCAGCCCAAGAAGGCACCGAGCCCCCAGCCGAGCAGTGTCGCAAAGGCGATCTGGGCGATCGCGCCGGGCACGGCGATGCCGCGCACCGACAGCAAGTCCTTGAGCGAGAAATGCAGCCCGACGCCGAACATCAGCAGGATGACGCCGATTTCGGCAAGCTCCGGAGCCAGGCTCTGATCCGCCACATAACCCGGCGTATGCGGGCCTACCAGAACGCCGGCAATCAGATAGCCCACCAGCGGCGGCATGCGCAGCCGATGGGCAAACGCGCCGAAGATGAAAGCCAGCACGAGGCCGCCGACGATTGTCGAAATCAAGGGCGTATCGTGCGGCATTGCTGTCTCCCGATCTGGAAATCCCGTTTATAATGTGACATATATGGTTTATATCGACCAATATGGGCAAGTTGTAATCATGGGTCAAGGCGCAAGGGAAACAATTCTGACCCCGGCTCTCTGCCGGGCGGCGCGCGGCCTGCTCGACTGGACCCAGACCGATCTTGCCGAAAGGGCGGCCGTCTCCCGCAGCACCATCCGCGATTATGAGGGGCGCCACCACAACATCCACCGCGCGACGGAGGCGCAGCTGCGCCTCGCCTTCGAGGAAGGCGGCGTCAGATTCGTCGAGATCGAAGGGGCGGGCACCGGCCTCTGCCTGCCCACGGCATAATTTCCTAAAGCGCGTCGCGATTTTCAGATTCGCTCCTTGCGCTTTAGCTGTTCGTTTTTACGCATGTCGTTGCGGCAAAGGCGCTTCGCGCTTTGCCTGGGAAAACCGCGGCACGGGTTTGCGCGACAGGCTTTAAATCGGAATCGATTGGCTCAGGGTGCCAGGCAGGCTGCGGCGACCTTGTAGACGGAGAGCGACTTGCCCTTGTAATAGCCCTCGGTCGGCTGCCAGTTCTTCAGCACCTCGGGCGTCTCGGAGGCGCAGCTGAAGGGCCCGATCGTCAGGTAAAGCACCTTTCCGGGGATGTCGGCCGGCAACGCGAATTCCTGTTCGTAATAGCTCTCCGGAAGGCCGGCGGGCGCCCGTGCATAGATTCTGTAGGGCGCATCGCGCAGCGTGTAGAAAAGATCGGCGACCATGTCGCGATCGTCGGTGACGATGATGTCGGTGCCGGCCTGAGCCGCGAGTGCGGCGGTCTCGCGGCTGACCTCGGCGCGGCCGAGATAGCGCTTCATCACTTCGTCGCCGTTCGGCAGCAGCAACTGCTGCGGAAAGATCGTCGCCAGCGGAAAGAGCAGGCTGGCGATGCCGTTGATGCCGAGCGACAGCCGCAGGCCCTTCGGCCACATCCGGTAAAGCAGCCAGACGGCGAGGATGGTGCCGGCGACATAGGCGGTCACGGCCCAGTTGGCATAGGCCTTGGCGACCGTTGCCTGCAGCGTGATCAGCACCACCACCGGCATCGACAGCCAGACCAGCATCTTTTCCCGGTCGTCGCTCCTGCCCCTGATCATCCGATAGACCGCCCAAAGCATCGCAAAGAAGATGATCGGCCCGACGACGCCGAACTGGGCGGAGAAGAATTCAAGCCCGCGACGGAGATTGATGCCGAGATCGCTCCAATGGGCGATATCCTGCGTATGCCGCACCGTCGTATTGTTGTGCTGCAGGTTCCACCAGAGGTTGGGCAGGGCGACGACCGCCGCGACCGCAACCGCGACGATGAAATCCCGGATGGCGATGCGCGCCGCCGGAATGAGGAGGAGGGCAAGCGCGCCGCCCGGAACAACGAACAGCACCGCATATTTCGTCAGGAAGGCGAGGCCGACGCCGAGGCCCATGACCAGCGCCAGCCCGACCGAGCGCCGCTGTGTCAGGCTGAAATAGGCAAGCAGGGTGATCGCGATGAAGAACAGCAGGATGACATCGGTCGAGAAAAACACCGAAGAAAGCGCCACACCCGGGAGGGTAATATAGGCGGCGCCCGTCCAGCCTTCGATCTCCGGGCCGACGAAACGCTTTGCAACCTTCATCAAAACAAGTGCCGCCGCCATGTGGATGAGCGGCCCGGAGAGCCTGATCCAGTAGATGGCGTCGGAGCCGGAAAGCGCGGTCATCGCCCGGATTACCCAGGCGATCATCGGCGGCTTGGAATAATAGCCGAGATCAAGATTCTGCGCCCAGAACCAGTACTGCGCCTCATCGACGAAAAGGTCCGTCCGGTCGAAAACTAGCGTGACGACGCGCCAGAGCGTGAAGCCGAGAACGATGAGAAGACCAGATCTGGGGGACATGAACCACGTGTTCCGCTGACATGAAAGGCGCCAGTGCGATACACCAAAGGTGCCGGACTGCCAACGGGCAGGGAGGGGTTTTAGAAAACCCGAAGCGCGCTGATATCGCGGTTTGCGGCGAGAGAATCGAGGCGGGCGACGGCGGCAAGCAGCGTCATTGCAATCAAGCAGGCACCCAATCCGAGAACAATCATTGCTCTGTCCTTGTCGACGTCATGTCTTGGTTATCGACCGGCCTATAACATGGAGCTTGCGTGTGCCTTGTAGCAGCCGTGCAACTCCGCCGCAGTATTTGCTGCAAGCGGCCTTGAATTGCTTCAAAAGCCGGCAATGCGAAGGGCTTATTAACCTTCAAGCAAGGAATTAACCATAAACATTGGTTTACACGTCGGAATGGGAAGATGCACTCGTTCCCACCAGGCATGACGCCGTCCCGCCGTACCGGGTTGATCCGGTATCCATCTCTTCAGACAGCTCCGAAACATAGCTGATCAGGGGGCTTCGACCCGCCGGTTGTAACCGGTGGTGAGAACCGTCTCGAGGCTTTGCGTTCTCTGGATGCTGCGAAAGTTTTTAACCAGGCATTCGCCTGGACAGTGGGTCGGGGACAGGCGTTGAGGCAGGACATGCCATCAGAACAGGCTCGTGGAGCACAGGCAGGCAGCTTGCGCGACCGCCTGCGCTTTGCCGGCCTCGATGCCGACCAGTGCGAGCTGGTGCGCCGCAACCGGTCGTCCCTCGAAGCGCATCTGAAGGCAGGCCTCAGAGATCTCTTCCACAGGTTCCAGTCTTTCCCCGACGCGGCGCGCAATTTCGACAGCGAGCGCCAGGTCGAGCGCCTGCATGATCTGCAGTCCTCGCATTGGGACGTGCTGACGGATGCACGGTTCGATAGCCTCTATGCCGAACGCGTCAAAGTTCTCTCCGATACCGAAAGCAAGATCGGCCTCGATCCGCGCTGGCACGTGGCCGGCCACGGCGTCATGCTGGAGCATGTCGTTTCCGGTCTCGCCGAGGAAATTGCCGGCCGTCCGCTGCTGCCGTCGGCCAAGCGCCGCACCCGCGAAATCTCCGATCTGATGACGGCGATCATCCGCCTCGTCATGGTCGATGTGGAAATTGCCGTCTCGCTGCGCTTCAATGCTCAACGCGCCGCCGAGAGCCGTGCGCTCGCCGATCAGCGCGCCGACAACGAAGCCGAGATCGTCAGGATCTTCGGCGATGTCATCGAAGGCCTTTCCGCCCGCGACCTGACGCGGCGCGCGCCGGTCGACGGCGCCCATGCGGCGACTGCCGCCGCGCTGAACGGCGCACTGGATGGTCTCCAGGCAGAGTTTACTGCCATCACCGAACGCACGTTGAAGGCCGAAGCGGCGACGGGTTCGCTTGCCGGCCTGTCCAGGCAGTTCGCCGGCACGGCGTCCGGCCAAGCCGACCGGCTGCAGCTTTCCGCCGCCGCGCTTGCCGGCATCGCCGCCAGCGTTCGCGACGGGGCCGCCGACAGCCGCGCCGCCGAGCAGGCCGCCGCCTCGACGCGCGCCGCCGTCGAGGAAAGCGGTGAGGTCGTCGGCCGCGCGATCAGCGCCATGGCCGATATCGAGCAGTCGGCCGAAAAGATCGGCCAGATCATCGGCGCGATCGACGAGATCGCTTTCCAGACCAATCTGCTGGCGCTGAATGCCGGCATCGAGGCCGCCCGCGCCGGCGATTCCGGCCGCGGTTTTGCCGTCGTCGCCCAGGAGGTCCGCGCGCTCGCCCAGCGTTCGGCCGAAGCCGCCCGCGAGATCAAGACGCTGGTGACGACGACCAAATCGCAGGTCGATGCCGGAGTGCAGATGGTCGGCCGCACACAGGATTCCATCGGCAGCATCGTGCGCCAGGTTACCGACATCAATGCCGCCATCGCCGGCATCGCCACCCGTACCGGCGAACATGCCGCGAGCCTGGATAGCGTGACTTCAGACGTCAAGGGTCTGGGCGGCGAAGTGGCAGGCAGCGCCGGCCTTGCGGAGCGCTCGGCCGAAGGCGCCGACCACCTCCATACCGTCATTGTCGAGCTCGGCCAGACGATTCGCGAATTCCGCATCGCCCGGGAAAACGCCAATGCCGGGCGCCCGGCGCCGGTTCGTGGGACGCCGCCGCGCGCCATCGAAGCCGCCGCCCGTCCGGCAGTGGCCGAGGACGACTACGAAAATGATGATTTTAGCCTTCCGCAGCCTTTCGCAGGCGTCGGAGGTGGGCGGAATGTTTACTAACCTATCGGATGATTGCCTCAGCTCGTCCGCTCGAGCCGGGGACAAGGGGACAAGGAAAAGCTGATGGTAGCAAAGAAGAGTGGCAAGACGCTGGATCTGACAGCGGTGCTCGACCTCAACGAGGCTTCCGCCTTGCGCGATAAACTCCTCTCCCTCAGGGGCAGCGGTCTGTCGATCGACGCTTCCGGCGTTGAACGGATCGGTGCTCTGTGCGCCCAGGTTCTGATGTCCGCCGAGAAGACCTGGGAGCAGGACAAGCAGCCATTCACCTTTTCCAAGGTGTCCGACGCATTTCAGAAAACCATGCAGCTGGTGGGCGTCAATATTGATCACCTGCTTGCCAAGGAGATTCGGCAATGAAGAAAAAAGTTCTTACCGTGGATGATTCCCGCACCATCCGAAACATGCTTCTCGTGACGCTTAACAATGCCGGCTTCGAGACGATTCAGGCGGAAGACGGCGTCGAGGGTCTTGAGGTTCTCGAAGAGTCCAATCCTGACGTCATCGTGACCGACATCAACATGCCGCGCCTCGACGGCTTCGGCTTCATCGAAGGTGTCCGCCGCAACGAGAAATATCGGGCGATCCCGATCCTGGTCCTGACCACCGAAAGCGACGCGGAAAAGAAGAACCGCGCCCGCCAGGCTGGCGCCACCGGCTGGATCGTCAAGCCTTTCGACCCGGCCAAGCTGATCGATGCCATTGAGCGTGTAACCGCTTAAACCCAGGATTTGCTCCTATGGATATGAACGAAATCAAAGAGATCTTTTTCCAGGAGTGCGAGGAACAGCTCGCCGAGCTGGAATCCGGTCTTCTGAAAATGAATGATGGCGATCGCGATCCGGAAACCGTCAATGCGGTGTTCCGCGCCGTGCATTCGATCAAGGGTGGCGCCGGCGCCTTCGGCCTTGATGATCTGGTCGCCTTCGCCCATGTTTTCGAGACCACTCTCGATTGCGTTCGATCCAATAAGCTTGAGCCGACCCAGGACGTCCTGAAGGTGATGCTGAAGTCGGCCGACGTGCTCGCCGACCTGACGAATGCTGCGCGCGACGGCGGCAGTGTCGATGAAAGCCGCAGCCGCGGTCTCGTCAAGGAGCTCGAGGCGCTGGCCAACGGTGAATTGCCGTCTCCCTCGGCATTGGCCGAGGCACCGGCGCCCAAGGCCGCCGCAAAGCCCGCCGCCGCTCCGGCGCCGGCTCCCAAGCCGACCGACGACAGCGGCTTCCAGCCGGTCCCCTTTTCCTTCGACGATTTTGGCGGCGAGGGCGATGCAGGCTCCGGCATGCCGGCCTATGAAGTCATCTTCAAGCCGCGCTACGAACTCTATTCCAAGGGCAATGACGCCACGCTGCTACTGCGCGACCTCTCGCGCCTCGGCGAGATGACCATCTATTGCAATAGCGATGAGTTGCCGGGCCTCGATGAACTCGATCCGGAAGGCGCTTATTTCTTCTGGAACGTCACGATCAAGACGGACAAGGGCGAAGACGCCATTCGCACCGTCTTCGAATTCGCCGAATGGGATTGCGAACTGACGGTGAAGCCGGTCGAGGAAGCAAGGGCTGAGGCGACCAGCAACGACGAACTGCCGATGGTGCCGGTTCCCTTCGATCTGTCGATCCTGGACGAAGCGGGTGCTGCGGAAGACGTTTCCGGCACTGCGGCAGCCGAGGCCGCCACTGCCGTTGCCGCCGCCGAGACCGCTTCCAACGTCACGCAGATGGCCGCCGCTGCCGCCCGCGTCGAAAAGAAGGAATCGGCAGCCGCCGCAGCAGCCGCCGCAAGTGCTGCTGCCGCCCAGAACAATGCCGCCGGCGCCGGCCAGACGATCCGCGTCGATCTCGACCGTGTCGACCGCCTGATCAACCTCGTCGGCGAGCTGGTCATCAACCAGGCGATGTTGTCACAGAGCGTCATCGAGAACGACACGACTGGCACCTCCTCGATCAACATGGGCCTGGAAGAGCTGCAGCAGCTCACCCGCGAGATCCAGGACTCGGTCATGGCGATCCGCGCCCAGCCGGTGAAGCCGGTCTTCCAGCGCATGTCGCGTATCGTCCGCGAAATCGCCGACATGACCGGCAAGTCGATCCGTCTGATCACCGAAGGTGAAAACACCGAAGTCGACAAGACGGTTATCGACAAGCTGGCCGAGCCGCTGACCCACATGATCCGCAATGCCGTCGACCACGGCATCGAAACGCCGGAAAAGCGCGCAGCCGCCGGCAAGAACACCGAAGGCACGGTTCGCCTGACAGCCAAGCACCGTTCGGGACGCATCCTGATCGAGCTTGCCGACGACGGCGCCGGCATCAACCGCGAGAAGGTCCGCCAGAAGGCGATCGACAACGACCTCATCCCGGCCGATTCCAACCTGTCGGACGAGGAAATCGACAACTTGATCTTCCTGCCGGGCTTCTCGACGGCCGACAAGATCTCCGACATCTCCGGCCGCGGCGTCGGCATGGACGTCGTCAAGCGTTCGATCCAGGCGCTCGGCGGCCGTATCAACATCACCTCGAAGCCCGGCCACGGCTCGGTCTTCACCATGAGCCTGCCGCTGACGCTCGCCGTCCTCGACGGCATGGTGGTCACCGTCGCCGGCCAGACGCTGGTCGTGCCGCTGACCGCGATCGTCGAAACCTTGCAGCCGGAAGCCTCCGCGATCCACTCCTTCGGTGCGAACCACCGGCTGATCTCGATCCGCAACAGCTTCTGCCCGCTGGTCGATGTCGGCCGCATCCTGAACTTCCGCGCGACCCAGGCCAACCCGGTCGAGGGCGTGGCGCTTCTGGTGGAATCCGAAGGCGGCGGCCAGCGCGCCCTGATGGTCGACGCCATCCAGGGCCAGCGCCAGGTGGTCATCAAGAGCCTGGAAGCCAACTACACCCATGTGCCGGGCATTGCCGCCGCCACCATTCTCGGTGACGGGCGCGTCGCTCTCATTCTCGATGTCGACGCGGTTGTCGGCGCCTCGCGCGGCCAGTCGCTCAAAGCAGAAATGTCGTTAGCAGCGGTAGGGTAAGGGAATGTCGTACGCCGTAAAAAATCTGAACGAAGGGGATCGCGAGCTGATCGCGTTCCGCATCGGGGATCAGGAATTTTGCGTGAACATCATGTCGGTTCGTGAGATCCGCGGCTGGACCCCGGCGACCGCGATGCCGCACTCGCCTGGCTATATGCTCGGTGTCATCAACCTGCGCGGTGCGGTGCTGCCGATCATCGACCTTGCCGCCCGCCTCGGCATGAAGCCGGCCGATCCGACGGCCCGTCATGTCATCATCGTCGCCCAGGTGCGGCGCAAGGTGGTCGGCCTCCTGGTCGACGCCGTGTCCGATATCCTGACGGTGACCGACGAAACCATCCAGCCGACGCCCGAGATTTCCTCCGAGCTCGAACGTCAATTTGCCCGCGGCATTCTTGCCATCGAAAAGCGCATGATCTGCCTGATCGAACTCGAATCCCTCTTTCCCGAGACCGAAAGCGAAGCCGCATGAACGCAATGGGCGCAAAAGATCAGAGACAGGGGTCCGACGAGGTCCTGGCGAGCGGAGAATATCCGCTGACGCGCCGCGACCTCACGGAGATCGCCGCGATGATCTATTCGGATGCCGGCATCTTCCTCAACGAGACGAAGGCGTCTCTGGTCTATTCGCGCCTGTCGAAGCATATCCGCAATCTCGGCCTGTCCGGTTTCCGGGAATATTGCGACCTCGTCGCTTCGCCGGCGGGTGCGGCGCCGCGCCGCGAGATGCTGTCGCATCTGACGACCAATTTTACCCGCTTCTTCCGCGAAAACCATCATTTCGACCACCTGCGCGACCATGTCCTGCCGGAGCTTCTGCAGCGGGCGAAATCGGGCGGCAGGGTGCGCATCTGGTCGGCCGCCTCTTCGGACGGGCAGGAGCCCTATTCGATCGCGTTGACCGTGCTGTCGCTGATGCCGAATGTCGCCGATTACGACTTCAAGATCCTGGCAACCGACATCGACCCGAAGATCCTGGCGATCGCCCGGGCTGGCGCCTATGACGAAAACGCGCTCGAAACCGTTTCGCCCGCCATGCGCAAGCAATGGTTCAGCGAAGTCGAGATCCAGGGCCGCAGAAAGTTCCAGGTCGATGACCGCGTCAAGCGGCTGATCACCTACAACGAACTGAACCTGATGGCGCAATGGCCGTTCAAGGGCAAGTTCGACGTCATCTTCTGCCGCAACGTCGTCATCTATTTCGATGAACCGACGCAGATGAAGATCTGGCAGCGTTTCGCCGGCCTGCTGCCGGAGGGCGGTCATCTTTATATCGGCCATTCCGAGCGTGTGTCCGGCGAAGCGAAACACGTCTTCGACAATATCGGCATCACAACCTATCGCTACACGGCCAAAGGTCTCGGGAGGAAGGCATGAGCGCTCCGGCAAGGGTTCTCGTCGTTGACGACTCCCCGACAATGCGGGGGCTGATCACCGCCGTCCTCAGTTCCGACCCCGAGGTCAATGTCATCGGCCAGGCCGGCGATGCGCTGGAAGCGCGCGAGGCCATCAAGCGGCTGAACCCCGACGTCGTGACGCTCGACATCGAGATGCCGAACATGAACGGTCTCGATTTCCTCGAAAAGATCATGACCCTGCGTCCGATGCCCGTCATCATGGTATCGACAATGACCCATCGCGGCGCCGAGGCGTCGCTTGCAGCGCTCGAGATAGGCGCCTTCGATTGCGTCGGCAAGCCGGCGCCGGGCGAACTCAGGCCCTTCGGCGATCTCGCCGAGAAGGTCAAGGCAGCCGCCCGCACGCAGCGCCAGTTTTCCCAGCCGGTGGCCGCCCCGGCACCTCCGCCCGCCGTCGCCGATTTCCGCGTCGGCCGCAAGATCGTCGCGATCGGCTCGTCCACAGGCGGCGTCGAGGCGCTCATCGCCGTGCTGCAGAAGTTTCCGGCCAATTGCCCGCCGACCGTCATCACCCAGCATATGCCGCCGACCTTCACCAAGAGCTTCGCCGAACGCCTGAACCGCCTCTGTGCGCCGGTGGTGCAGGAAGCGACCGATGGTGCCCGCCTCGAAATCGGCAAGATCTATCTGGCGCCGGGCGGCGAGCGTCATCTCCAGGTCAGCAACGCCTCGGCGCCGTGCTGCCGTCTCGTCGACCGGGCGCCGGTCAACGGTCACCGCCCATCGGTGGACGTGCTATTCGATTCGGTCGCCGAGCTGGCTGGCCGCAACGCCGTCGGCGTGATCTTGACCGGCATGGGCCGCGATGGCGCCGCCGGATTGTTGAAAATGCGCCACGCCGGCGCCAGAACACTCGGCCAGAACGAAAAAACCTGTGTCGTTTACGGAATGCCAAGGGTTGCTCATGAACTTGGCGCCGTGGAGCAGCAGTTGCCCCTGTCTGCCATCGGTGAAGAAATATTGAAAATGACAGCCGCCCGAAAGGAAGGGACCGAATAAAATGTCGATCGCGGAGAAAATCAAAGTTCTGATCGTCGACGATCAGGTGACGAGCCGGTTGCTGCTCAGCGACGCGCTGACCCAGCTCGGTTTCAAGCAGATCACGTCTGCAGGCGACGGCGAGCAGGGCATGAAGATCATGGCCGAGCAACCGCACCACCTGGTGATCTCGGACTTCAACATGCCGAAGATGGATGGCATCGGCTTCCTTCAGGCCGTGCGCACCAACCCGAACACCAAAAAGGCGGCCTTTATCATCCTCACCGCCCAAGGCGACCGCGCATTGGTACAGAAGGCAGCCCAGCTCGGCGCCAACAACGTGCTCGCCAAGCCGTTCACGATCGAGAAGATGAAAGCGGCTATCGAAGCCGTGTTTGGAGCCTTGAAATGATGACTGAGGGGGCAGCCCGCCGCGTGCACATCATTCAGGGCGAGTACAAGGTTCTGAGCGATCCGAATGCGGTCCTCTCGACCATTCTCGGCTCGTGCGTGGCTGCGTGTCTCAGAGACCCTGTCGCCGGTATCGGCGGCATGAACCACTTCTTGCTGCCGGGCTCGGCGACCTCGCCGACGTCAGGCGGCGATGCGACGCGCTACGGCGTGCATCTGATGGAGCTGCTGATCAACGGTCTCCTCAAGCAGGGCGCCCGGCGCGACCGGCTGGAGGCCAAGATCTTCGGCGGTGCGAAAACGATCTCGACATTCTCCAATGTCGGTGAGCAGAACGCGGCCTTCGCCATGCAGTTCCTGCGCGATGAAGGCATTCCGGTGGTCGGCTCCTCCACAGGCGGAGATCATGGACGCAAGCTTGAATTTTGGCCCGTCTCCGGCCGTGCCCGGCAATACCCGCTGACCGGCGCCGAAACGCAGAGAACCGTTGCTCTCGAGCAGCGCCCCGCCGCTCCGCCGAAGCCCGTCGAAACCAGTATCGAATTTTTTTGATGGCGAGGATTTTTATATGACGTTTAATTCGGTCATGGAGCCGCCTGCGCCAGTTGAAGCGTTGAGCGACATCCTGATGCGCATCGTTTCCGAACTGCACGACGTTGCCTATCTCATCGAGCGCATCGAGCCGCAGCTTCTCGATCTCGGCGGCGCCGAAATTCTGAATTCGCCGGATGCCATGAAGGTCATGCAGGGCATCGATCTCGCCGTGCAGAAATCGCGCGGCCTTGCCGAGTTCATCGACACCATCACCGGCGAAATCCCGCACGGCTGGGCCGTCGACGTTGCGACCGCGCTCAGCCTCGTCAAGCTGGCGGAGATGCAGAAGGCATTGGGCGGCGCCACGCGCCACGGCCATTCCCAGCCCCTGAGCAAGGCAGCCGGCGACTTCGATTTCTTCTAGCCCTTCAGGGGCTGCGCGCCCTTTACGAAACGCTCGCGCAAGTTTCGCCGATTATTCGTCAGATGAGGCAATAAGCCTGCTTTGTCTTTGACGAATCGTGCGAGAACAGAATGAATCTGTTAAATCAATTAGTTCAGATCTTTAAGAACTTCGGTTCCCTTGGCCGAACACGCCTGATGATTCTCGGAGGCGTCGGTGCCGTCTCCATCGCAATCGTCCTTGCGGCCGCTCTATTCGTCAACAAGCCGGCACAGGAAACTTTGTATGTCGGTCTGGATTCGCCCGATCTCAACCAGATCAGCATGGCGCTTGCCGAAGCCAACGTCGATTTCCAGGTCGGCACGGACGGCACCAGCATCAGCGTCCCCGCGGGGATGACGGGCAAGGCCCGCCTGTTGCTTGCCGAGCGCGGCCTGCCGAACAGCGCCAATGCCGGTTACGAACTCTTCGACAATGTCGGCTCGCTGGGCCTGACCTCCTTCATGCAGGAGGTGACGCGGGTTCGCGCGCTGGAAGGCGAAATCGCCCGCACCATCCAGTCGATCTCGGGCATAACAGCCGCGCGTGTGCATATCGTCATGCCGGAGGTCGGAAACTTCCGGAAGGCGGAGCAGAAGCCGACCGCCTCCGTCATGATTCGCGCCAGCGCCACCACCGGGCGCAGTGCTGCGACCTCGATCCGCCACCTCGTCGCCTCGGCCGTGCCGGGGCTTGACGTCGATGACGTGACCATCCTCGATTCGGCCGGTCAGCTGCTCGCGTCCGGCGACGAAGCCAGCAACAGCTCGCTGAACCGCTCGCTCAACATCGTCCAGAACGTCCAACAGGAAGTCGAATCCAACATCGACAAGGCGCTCGCACCCTTCCTCGGCATGGACAACTTCCGCTCCAGCGTCACCGCCGATCTCAACACCGACGCCCAGCAGATCCAGGAAACCACCTACGATCCCGAATCCAAGGTCGAACGCTCGGTCCGCTCCACCAAGGAAGCCCAGCAGTCGCAGCAGAAGCAGTCCGACAGCGCGACGACGGTCGAGCAGAACATTCCGCAGGCAGCTCCCGAGGCCGGTGGTTCGGCCGGACCGGAATCGCAGGATAAGTCCGACAAGCGTGAAGAGCAGACCAACTACGAAATCAACAGCCGGACGACGGCGACCACCCGCAACAGCTACAAGGTCGAGAAGCTTTCGATCGCCGTCGTGGTCAATAAGGGCCGCATCGCCAAGATGGTCGGCGAGCCGGCCGACCAGGCCAAGATCGACGCCTATCTTGCGGAAATGCAGAAGATCGTTGCTTCGGCGTCCGGCATCGACGCCAAGCGCGGCGACGTCGTCACCGTTACGGCGATGGACTTCCTCGAGAACCAGCTGCTAGAAGACGCCACCGGTGGTGTTCGCGTCATGGATATGCTGAGCCGCAACCTGGCCGGCATCATCAACTCGCTAGCCTTTGTCGCGGTCGCCTTTGTGGTGGTCTGGATGGGCCTGCGGCCTCTGGTGCGCAGCGTCAGCGGCAACGGCAGCTCTTCGGTTCTCGGCGACGCCACGCCGGAGGCGGCCGGCCTCGAGCTTCCGGACTTCGCGCCGGCAGCCGGCGCTTCCGGAGGAGCCCTCATGGACGGTTTCGGATCCGACTTCGGCTTCGACAGCACCGAGGATCTTCTCAGCCTCGGCGACGACGACGGCAACTTCAACCGCCGCGTCAAGGAAGGCCCGGAACGCAAGCTGTCCCGCATGGTCGAGATCAACGAGGAACGCGCTGCGAAAATCCTCCGGAAATGGGCGATCGACGAAGCAGCGTAAGAAAAGGGCCGGGCAACCGGCCTTTTTTCATGTCGATGCCCAGTGTCGTTTCTGTAAAGGGATAGTTGTCTGATCCTGGACTCGCGTAAAACGCGAATGAAGTTGCGATACAGCCAGAATCACCTTAGCCTCTCCTTGTCTTGAGGGCTGGAATTGATCATCGAATCAGTGCATGCGCGGCAGTGGAAGTAAATCCCTAGAAGTCGGAGATGGTGATTTGCATCGGCTGGCTTACCCTTGGGTGATTCGAAATGGGATTCGAGCGGGACTCGAATTGAATCCCTTATAGAAAAATTGCTGTTGCACCGAGTTTGATCGTTTCTCAGCCGCAGGACATTGCCAATGGATATGGATGTAATTCAGGCGAGCAAAGGCGAGAGGCAAATGTCGAATTTTGCGAGCGCTGTGGTGCCGGATCTGTTGCCGCGCGATCAACTGCTCCAGCGCCTGCACGGTGTCGCCAACACTGGCAGGTTGCAGTCCGGTCTGCGCGCGCTGACGGAGTATGTCGGTGCTTCGCACTACCTTCTGGCGCGCTGCGATCTCCTCCAGGAAAGCGGCCTCGATTTCATCGTCTCGTCGGATTGGCCTTTTGACCTGGTCAGGGATATCGCCAACGATCTGGTTCGCGGCTACGCCCGTTCGACGGAGCTGGAAAAATGCATGCAGGTTTTCCAGCCGAATTTTGCTCTTATGCCTGACAATGCCGACGTGCCGGACGGCGCCAGCCGCCAATATTGCTCCGTGACCTTCAATGTCGGCCGGTCGCGGCTCGCCCTGATGTTCCTGTTCGGCGAGGGGTTCATCCTGTCGCCGGAGCGCCTGCGGGATGTCGGCCTGCTTGCAGGTTACGTCGCGAGTTTCCTGCGCTGCGGCGGTACCAGGGTCGATCGCGATTTCGAATTGACCGACCGCGAGCTCGAATGCCTGTTCTGGATCGCCGAGGGCAAGACGAGCGACGAGATCGCGATGATCCTCGGCATCTCCCGCAATACCATCAACAACTACATTACCAGCGTGATGCGCAAGACGGCGACCAAGACCCGCTCCGAGGCCATTGCCTTCGCCGTCCGCAACAATCTCGTATAGGGGGAGCCATGGCGCATCCATCAGCCAGGACGATGAGCAGTGCCGAGCAGTCGCGCATGGTGCGTGTGAACAGGATTTCCAGCCGGTCCGATCTTTTTCCGCGGCTGATTGCCATGCAGAAACTCGCCGATGCTCACGGCTTCGCGATCTTCCGCGTCAGCGGCTCGGGTATTCCGGCAAAGCAGCGCCTTGTCTGCGAGCTCGAAAACTGGGGGTCTTCCAATGCCGGTTTCGGCAAGGCTTTCACGGATGCCTATGGCGATGTCCTTCTCGAGCATATCGAGAAGTCGTTGTTGCCGCTCTCATGGGCCGGCGGTTGCGACCGTGCCGCCCCCGGTCCTGCCGACTTCGCGCCGTTCATGACGCGGCTGCAGGATGGGATCGTGCCCTTTTCCGGCCTTGCCTTTCCGGTGCGGCTCGGCGCCGTCGGCAACGGTTTTATCGTTTTCACCGGCGATGAGATCGATCCCTCGAGTGATACCATCGTCGAGCTGCACGGTCGCTGCTGCCATATCATGATGGATCTGCTCTCGCTCGACGAACGCCGCACGGCGGCCGCCGAAGCCCTCAGCGAACGCGAGATCGCCTGTCTCCAGCTTGCCGGCGACGGCCGCATCAGCGAAGAGATTGCCGACAAGCTCGGCCTGTCGGTGCATACCGTCAACGCCTATCTCGGCTCGGCGACGATCAAGCTCGATTCCGTCAATCGCATCCAGGCGATCGCCAAGGCGATCCGGCTCGGCTATATCAGCTGAACCCCACTCAGCTCAGCTGAGCGGATGAAAGCTCTCATGTCTCGATGACAAATCAGCTGGCCAGCGCACGCGGCGCCTGGCTGACGCTGTAGCGCGATTCTCGAAGGCTCTTTTCGAGGAAGCGGGTGTTTTCATCGGGATCGGCCGAGGGATCCTGGAACGCGATATGGTTGATCTCGATGCCGGCGTGATCTTCGGCAAGCGTCAGCTGCGCATAGACGGTGACGCCGCGCGGCTTAATTTCCAGATCGAGAACGACTTCGGGCTTGCCGCCCCACTCCAGCGTATAGTTGCCGCCGAGGCCGAAATTCACAGTGCCCGGATGAAAGAAAAGCTCTGCCGCCGAAGCGACGAGATCGGAAAGATTGCCGTAATACTCGAAGCGCAGCAGCGAAATAAGGTCAGAAGCATCCAGAAGGCGCAGTTCCGTGGCGACCGGGCTGATCGCAACTGCGAGGATTTTTTCACGCTGGGTAGAGTGAGGGCATTTTTTCATTCGGCTTATCTTACCCGTTTGTTCTTGGCGTCTGCGGCGTAAACCCGGTGGATCAGCTCCGCAACGGCCTTATAGAAGACTGACGGGATGACAGTATCGACCGAGACTTGCGCAAACATGGAGCGCGCAAGTGGCGGATCCTCGAACACCGGGATGCCGTTTTTCTCGGCAATCTCCCTGATTTTGAGCGCGATGAGGTCCTGGCCCTTGGCCAGCACCACCGGCGCGTCGTTTTCTTCGCGCGCGTAGCGCAGCGCCACCGCATAGTGCGTCGGGTTGGCGATGACGAGCGTCGCCCGGTGCACATTGGAAATCATACGCCGGCGTGCGCGGTCGCGCATCAGCGAGCGCTGCCGGCCCTTGACGAAGGGGTCGCCCTGCGCCTGCTTATTTTCTTCCTTGATCTCGTGCCGCGTCATCTTCAGCTCGGTGAACCAGTGATGACGCGTCCAGAAGACATCGACGATCGCCACAATCGCGGTGGCGATCAGCACGACGATGATGATCTTGCGCATCGCCGTCGAGATCCGCACCAGGATCGTCTGCGGGTCGGAGAACATTGCGTCGATCGAGCTGAAATATTCGCTCCTCAGCACGAAAAACAGGATGACCCCGACGACGACGACCTTGAACAGCGATTTTCCGAACTCGATGAGGCCTGGCAGGCTGAAGAGCCGTTCCCAGCCTTTGACGGGAGAGATGCGCGAGGCCTGCGGCCGGATGCGTTCGAGCACCGGCGTCGGCAGGTTCTGGAAGATGGAGGAGGCGATGCCGAACACCATGAACAGGATGAAAGCGGGCGCCAGCAGCGCCGCAGTGGCCCAGCCGAGCTTGACGAACAGCGAAAGGACGTCAGGCCCCGTCTCGATCTTCCATTGGTCGGGCTGATCGAAGATGTCGCGCAGCGTTTCAGCCATGCGCCCGACGCTGTCGGGGAGGAAGAACACCAGGTAGATATAGGTGGCAAGGATGGTCGCGAAGATCGACAGTTCGCGCGAAAACGGCACGTTGCCTTTCTCGGCGGCGTCGGTTTGCTTTTTCGCGGTCGGGGCTTCTGTTTTGCTGTCCTTGTCATCATCTGCCAAGTCGCGGCCCTCCGTCAAAGATATAGAGCGCAGCTAATGCATGTCGCCCAAACACGTGCAGCGGTTTTGGATGACGACATGCATCAAAACAAAGAGCTAAAGCGCGTCGCGGAAACCGGGTTCCCTGCGACGCGCTTTAGAGCGCGGCCTATTGCTGGAAGGGTAGTCGCCTGTGGCATGGCGATCAACAGCCGCCTTGCGGGCGGCTGGATTTGTCAACAGTCTCGCAGGATTAGGCGGCTGCCGAAGCGTCGCCTTCCTTTTCCTTGAGTTCGATCTGGCCTGAATTGGCCAGGCGAATCGCTTCCTGCGCCACGGCGCGCCGGGCAATGGCGATCTCGCGCGGATTGACGCCCCCCATGCCGCTCTGCAGATCCGATTCGATCATGCGGCGCTGGCGCGGGCTGATGGCGGAGAGAACCGATTCGCGGATCTCGGGCGGCGAACCGCGCAGCGAGACGGTCAGCACATCCGTCGAAATGTCGTTGAGCAGCAAGACGCGGCTGCGCTGCGGCATGTACATGAGATCCTCGAACAGGAAGATCTTCGGGCGGACCTTGTTGACGGATTCGCGGCTGATCGATTCAAGCGAGGTGAGCAGCGTGTCGACCTGCGGCTTGTCGAGCTCGTTCATCAGATCGGCGACCTTCGTCGAGCCGGCGGCATTGCGCTCTGCCTCGACCTCGGCAAGCAGCGTCATCACCTGGTTCTCGATGATCTGCGCAGCCTTCGGGCTGACGGTCTTCATGTTGACGGTTCGGTTCATGATGTCGGCGCGGCGGTTGTCGGGGAGCTGCAGCAGCACCTTGGCGCCGAAGTTGGAAGGCATCATCGAAAGAATATAGGCAACGGTCTGCGGATGTTCGCGCAGTAGGAACTGGGCGACGAATGTCGGCTCCGCCTCGCTGAGGCGATCCCAGATCGAGGTTTCGTAGGCCTGGAACGCCGTGCGGCGGCCGAGCAGGCTGTCGACCTCGTCGGGCGTCAGGCCTTCTTCCAGAATGGCTTCGATCGCCTTGGCGTTGTCCATCAGTCCGGCGCCCTCGGTGAAGAGGTCTTCGAACTCGGAGACGAGCATCAAGAGTTCGTCCGGCGGAATGGCGCGCAGCGACTGGGCGGATGAGATAATGGTCTGCAATTCGGCCTGGGTGAAATATTTCAACAGCCGGCCGGCGACGCCCTTTCCCATAGCGAGAAGAACAGCCGCCGCCTTTTCAGCCTGGGTCAACGGTTTCCCGGCTAGCGCGCCGCCGAAATCGTCAAAGTCCATCATGGTCTAACCTCTCCGTCCCACACAGGGATCAGGCTTTTTTCGTACTCAAAACTTCTATCAGTTTCACACCGAATCGGGTGTCGTCGTTATCAAGCACCGTAATCTCGCCGCGGGCAATCCTGCGGCCGTTCACCATGATCTCGACCGGCTCGCCGATTTTCTTGTCGAGGGCGATCGTCGCCCCTTCATTGAGGTTCATCAGGCCGGAGACCTGCATGCGGCTGGTGCCGAGCATGATCTGGACATCGATCGGAATGTCCATGATCAGTTCGAAATTGGAATTCAAAGCGCTGCCGAGCGGAGCCGGCGAAGCCTCGAAGGAAGGGCTGCTGCCGAAATCCATGCCGGCAGCCGCGCCGGCATTGCCGGCACCGAAATCGCCGCCGAAATCGTCGCCGCCGAACGGGCTGTCCGAAATCTCGCCGCCGAAAGCCGCCAGATCGGTTCCTGCTGCGAAGGCGTCGTTCTGCAGGTCGTCGCCAAACTGCGGCAGGTCGCCATCGGCATCCTGCTTCAGCACGCCGCGCAGATCGTCGATCGCCTGATCGAGATCCGCTTCGCTGCCCGGCATATCCAGGGAGAGGTCGCTGTTCTGCTGTGTTTTCTTCGTAGCCATGAAATCACTATTCCAGTTGAAACTTGCCTCAAACTGCCTTTGCAGCCCGAAAGCCAGAGAACCGATTAATTCATTAAATGACGGATGAGTTCGTCATCCGAGTTCATCGTATCCTTGACGCGGACCATGTAGTTTTCGCCTGAACGCCCGAACTCGCACACATACAATTCCTTGCTGTTGGCGCTGACCTCGACGCGCACGTCGCCATGGTCACGGAACGGAATGACATCGCCGACCATCAGCTTCGAGATCGTGCGCAATGTCAGGTCCTGCAGCCTGATCTTGGCCTCGAGCGTGACCTGCGAGCGGCGGACCTGATCGCCGAGCTGTTCTGTCCATTCCGCTGAGCTGCCGCCTGACTGGCGCTTCGGCTTCGGCGGCGTCACTTTGGTTTTCAGCAGCGCCGTCTGCGGAACCATCAGCGAAAATTCCGACACGATGCCGGCAAGCGTGATCGACATATTGATGGCGGCGGCGAATTCGTCCGGGCGGTCCTCCGGCGGCCGGGCGCGCATCTCAAGGGCGTGCGGGACCGAGAGGCTCGGTTCGAAACCGCCGGGCGCGTTGACGGCTGAGCGCAGCACCTTGGCGATCTTGTCGAAGACCATCACCGCCAGGTCCATTTCGATGATCGACAGCAGCCGGTCGGCCGGCTCCTCGATCGTATCGGCCGTGGCGCCGAGCAGGTGCTCCATCAGGGTGATGACGAAACCGTTGCCGCAGGCAAGCGTGATGTTCTGCGACCAGTTTCGCAGAGTCACGTCGACGAGCGTGACGTTCGAGTTCAGGTCGTCGATCAGGTGGTTCTTGTAGCCGATCTCGCAGCCGAGATAATTGACCGTCACGTCGAGGCCGGTCTCGCTCTTGATGACGTCGGGAAAGAATTCGCTGTAGACTTCCCCGAAGGAACTGCAGATCTTGGCGACCCTGCCTTTGTCGCCGAGCCCGCCGGTCAGCTTGGCGAGAAGGGCAGGATCCATTGCCGGTTTGTCGTGCGAAGCATTGCTCATGGTCATTTAAGCCGCCTTGTTTTCGCCGCCTGGGTTCATCATTTCCTGTTCGACCGCATCGATGGATGGACGCTCGTAAGCCGAGATCGTCTTGCGGCCGTATTCGAGAGCGACCTGCGGAACTGAGCCGTTCATGTAGGCAAGCAGCGTCTGCTTGACGATGACGTAGAGGCGGTGCTGCTTGTTGCGCACGATCTTGATCTGGGAGACCAGCGGCGAGCAGACGCAGTAGGACAGGAGGATGCCGAGGAAGGTGCCGACCAGCGCCGAGCCGATCAGGTGACCGAGCACTTCGGGCGAATCGTTGATGTGAGCCATCGCCTTGATGACGCCGAGAACCGCCGCGACGATACCGATCGCCGGGAAGGAATCGCCCATGATCTGGATCGCGTGGTAGGGCTTCATCTTGTCGTGCATGATGGTGTTGAGCTCTTCGTCCATCAGCGCTTCGATTTCGTGGCTGCGGGCGTTGCCGATGATGATCAGGCGCACATAGTCGCAGATGAAGGCCGTCAATTCCTTGTTCTTCAGAACGGTGGGGGCCGACTGGAAGATCGTCGATTCTGCCGGATTGTCGATATGGGCTTCGATTTCGTTTCGCGACTTGGTGCGCAGGTCGCGCATCAAGGAATAGAGCACGCCGAGCGTATCGAGATAATTGCGTTCCTTCGGCACGGCGTGCTTGAAGGCTTCGCCGAGCGCTTTGCCGGAATCCTTCACCACCTTCATCGGGTTCGCCATGATGAAGCTGCCGAGACCGGCGCCGCCGATGATCACGAATTCGAAGGGCTGGAATAGCGCGTCCACGTGGCCGCCCATTGCCATGAAGCTGCCGATGACACAGCCGCAAGTCACTATAAATCCGATAATGATATTCATCGTCAGCCCAATCTGAACGTTACTTTTCTCTAAGACGGTTAGGGTTTCTGCCTTGCGTGAGGCTGATGAACGGGCCGCGCGCCAGGCATTTCCGCGTGCCAGCTTCGCGCAAGCATCTGGCGTCAGTCTTAAGGAGACGAATGGGTGCCCGCACCCGTTTCTGAGATGCCGCCTCAGCGAAATCCCGGCCGAACCTCATAAGACGACGCCCGGTTTTTCGTTCCGTTCATCGCCAATGCTTGGAGCCTACCGACATGCAATCCGGTCTTTATGTTTCTCTGTCGTCGCAGATGGCTCTCGAAAAGCGCCTGAACACCATCGCAGACAACATGGCGAACGTGAACACGACCGGTTTTCGCGCCACCGAGGTGAAGTTCGACGAGATGGTGGCGGCAACCAAGAACAAGCTGAACACCAAGGTCGCCTTCGTTTCCCAAGGCAATGACTATCTGAACGAGTCAAACGGCGAGCTGCAGCACACCGGCAACATGCTTGATTTCGCCATCAAGGGTGATGCCTGGTTCTCGCTCGATACGCCCGCTGGCCGCGTGCTGACGAGGGACGGCCGCTTCACCCTAAAGGATACCGGCGAACTGGTTTCGATCCGCGGATATCCCGTTCTCGACGCCGGCGGCGCGCCGATCCAGCTCAACTCCAAAGGCGGCGAGCCGGCCGTCGGCACCGACGGCATCATCTATCAGGGTGACCGCCAGGTCGGATCGCTCGGCCTGTTCGAGGCCGATATCAGCAAGGGTTATCTGCGCTACGAAAACAGCGGCATCATGACCACCGACCAGCCGCGCGCCGTCGTCGACCGCTTCAATGTCGGTGTCGAGCAGGGTTATCTCGAAAACTCTAACGTCAACGCCATGCGCGAGATTACCCAGCTGATCGAAGTCAACCGCGCCTTCGAAAGCGTCTCGTCGTTGATGCGCGACAGCGAGGATTCCTTCAAGGAAGCCGTCCAGACGCTTGGGGGTAGCCGCTAATGCATGTCGCCCAAAAGTGTGCAGCGGTTTTGGGAGGACGACATGCATAAGAACAGAGATCGAAAATGCGTCGTATTTTCGGGTGGGATTGAAGCATGAGCACCACGCTGCTGTCCGAGGACGGTCTTTCCCCGAAGCTGGCGCATCTGGCAGGCCTCGTCGAGCGATACGCATCGCCGGAGTTTTCGGTTGCCCATGGCGGTCGCGTGCAGACCATCGCTGCCGGTCACTACACGGTTCGCGGTCTTTCCCGCCATGTTCGCCTCGGCGAGTTCGTCGCCCATAAATCGGCAACCGGCATCCATTTGGGCGAGGTCGTTCGCGTCGAGCCTGATCTGATCTATGTCTGCCCGATCGAGCCAGGCGAGCCGATCGGCATCCACGATACCGTCATCCGCAAGGGCGCCTTCCGCATCTCCCCGTCGGACAGCTGGTGCGGGCGCACCGTCAACTCGCTCTGCGAGCCGATCGACGGACTGGGCCCGATCGCCGAGGGCCTCGACCGCCGCTCGATCTCCAATACCGCGCCGCCCTCGATGACCCGTAAGCGTGTCGAGGCCGGCTTCAAGACCGGCGTGCGCGCCATCGACATCTTTTCGCCGCTCTGCCTCGGGCAGCGCCTCGGCATCTTCGCCGGCTCCGGCGTCGGTAAGTCGACGCTTCTGTCCATGCTCGCCCGCGCCGATGCCTTCGACAAGGTCGTCATTGCGCTTGTCGGCGAGCGCGGCCGCGAGGTGCGCGAATTCATCGAGGATACGCTCGGCAGCAATATGAAGAAGGCGATCGCCGTCGTCGCCACCAGCGACGAGAGCCCGATGCTGCGCAAGATGGCGCCGCTGACGGCGGTCACCATCGCCGAGCATTTCCGCGACAAGGGTGAGAACGTCCTGTTCATCGTCGACAGCGTCACGCGTTTCGCCCATGCGATCCGCGAGGTGGCGACCGCCTCCGGCGAGCCGCCGATTGCCCGCGGCTACCCGGCTTCCGTCTTCACCGAGCTGCCGCGCCTGTTGGAGCGCGCCGGTCCCGGTCCCGAGGGCGCCGGCACAATCACCGCGATCATCTCGATCCTCGTCGACGGCGACAACCACAACGACCCGATCGCCGATTCGACGCGCGGCATTCTCGATGGTCATATCGTCCTGCAGCGCAGTCTCGCCGAAGAAGGGCGTTATCCGCCGATCGATCCGCTCGCCTCGATCTCGCGTCTTGCCCGCAAGGCCTGGACGCCGGACCAGGAAAAGCTGGTGTCGCGGCTGAAGGTGCTGATCCACCGCTTCGAGGAAACGCGCGACCTGCGCCTGATCGGCGGTTACCGCCAGGGCGCCGATCCCGATCTCGACATGGCGGTCAAGCAGGTCCCGATCATTTACGACGTCCTGAAACAGTCGCCGGGCGATCGCAACTCGCCCGATGCCTTTGCCGATCTCGCCAGCGCCCTCAAGGCTGCAGCCGGTGTCGGCAATCAGGGCGGAGCCATCCAGAGGAGATAGATGTGGCTGAATTCGACGACGAACGCATCGCTTCCCCGAAGCAGCGCGGGAAGGCCGCCCGCTTGGATCGGTTTCTGACCTTTGCCGGCCTGGCGCTTGCCGGCGCCTCTGCGTTCTTTCCCTGGTATGTTTTCTTCAATGAAGACAAATTCGGCATCAATGTCGCCGCCAGCGACAATTCGCGCGAACTGCCGGATTGGCCGGCGCGCAATGTCTTCAGCGTCTCGCCGCTGGCCATGGTCAACAAGAACGAGCCGGACAAGAAGGCGCCGCCGATCGATCCGCTGACGACGGCGACGGTCTCCGACCTCGGCAAGGAGCGCGAGGGCCGCCCCATCCTGGAGGATCAGCCCTTTCCCGGCAAGTCGTCCTTCCGCCTGCTGCACGTCTCCAATGGGCGGGCGCTGATCGAGGATACCTCCGGCATGTATGTGGTGCGCGTCGGCTCGATACTGCCGGATCAGAGCCGCCTTGCGACAATCGAACAGCGCGGGGGCAAGTGGATGATCGTCACCTCCAAGGGTGAGACCTACCAGAACAACTGAACCTGTCGGCCAACGCCGGAGGCAATGGAGGCTCCGCCGCGAACCGGCCGGGGCCTCGGTTTTTTTGGGGCCCCCCGCTCGCCGAAAAGCGCCTTGAAACCTGAACTCCCGTAAGTCCCACGCAAGATTACCGCAATAGGTTGGGGACAGTAAAAACGGAGAGTCTCATGCAACCGATCCAACTTTTCGACTTGGCTTCGCGACAGGCGGAATGGCTGACGATCCGTCAGCAGGTTGTTGCCGGCAACATCGCGAATGCCAATACTCCGAAGTTCCGCGCCAAGGACGTCACGCCCTTCGACGCCGTGCTCGACAAATCAGACATCACCATGGCGCGCACCAATCCGGCCCATCTCAGCGGCAATGATTTCAGCGCCAGCGGCGATATCGACGTCAAGGACGCCTCACTCGACCAGGAAATCGGCGTCCAGGAATCCGGCAACACGGTCGGTCTGGCCGAGGAGCTTTCCAAGTCCGGCGATATCAAGCGCCAATACGATCTGAATACCTCGCTGGTCAGTTCCTTCAACCGCATGATGCTGATGACCGTCAGGAAGTAAAAGTCATGGATCCGCTTTCAGCAGCAATGAAAATCGCCGGTTCCGGGCTCGAGGCGCAGTCGACGCGCCTGCGCATCGTTTCGGAAAACATCGCCAACGCCCGCTCGACCGGTGACACGCCCGGTGCCGACCCCTATCGCCGCAAGACCATCACCTTCGGCCAACAGATGGATCGTGTGAGCGGCGTCGAGACGGTCGACGTCAAGAAGGTCGGCGTCGACGAAGGCGACTTCAGCACCGAATTCGACCCCAGCAATCCGGCTGCGGACCAGAAGGGCGTCGTCAAGCTGCCGAACGTCAACATCCTGGTCGAGATGGCCGACATGCGCGAAGCCAACCGCTCGTATGACGCCAATCTGCAGACCATCAAGCAGACCCGCGATCTCATCTCCTCCACGATCGATCTCCTGAAGAGCCAATAATAATGATCAGCAGCGTCCAGAATGTCAGCAACCTTTCGATGACCCGTGCGCTCGGCGCCGTCGACACCGAAAATTCGGCCTCGTCGTCTCCCGCCACCATGCCAGGCACCGCAGGTGCGGCCAATAATATGAGCTTCGCCTCCGTCATGGGCAACATGGCAAGCGACGCGGTCAGCAGCCTGAAGGGTGCGGAAAGCATGTCCTTTGCCGGGATCAAAGGCACGGCGACGACGCGTGAAGTCGTCGATTCCATGCTCCAGGCCGAGCAGACGCTGCAGACGGCGATCGCCATCCGCGACAAGGTCGTCTCGGCCTTTCTCGAAGTCACCAAGATGCAGATGTAACTGATTTGAGGACGAACACATGAGAGCGCTCGCCATTGCAGCAACGGGCATGGATGCCCAGCAGACCAATCTGGAAGTCATCGCGAACAATATCGCCAACATCAATACGACGGGTTTCAAGCGCGCCCGCGCCGAATTCTCCGATCTTCTCTACCAGACCGAACGCGCCAAGGGCGTCGCCAACCGCGCCAACCAGGCCGTCGTTCCCGAAGGCGCCAATATCGGCCTCGGCGTCCAGACATCGGCGGTCCGCAACCTGCATCTCCAAGGCGAACTGACCCAGACCGGCAACGACCTCGACGTGGCGCTGATCGGCAAGGGCTTCTTCCAGATCCAGTCGACCGACGGGACGACGCTTTACACCCGCGCCGGCGCCTTCAACAAGAACGACCAGGGCCAGCTCGTCACCATCGACGGCTACGAGGTCCTGCCCGGTATCACCATCCCGACGGGCTCGACCGAGCTGACGATCAGCCGCTCCGGCCAGGTTTCGGCCAAATTGCCGGGTGCGGCGGATGCGACCGTGCTCGGCCAGTTGACGCTTGCCGACTTCGTCAACGAGGCTGGTCTCCAGCCGCTCGGCGACAATCTCTTCCAGGAAACGGCAGCCTCCGGCGAAGCCGTCGTGGGCAATCCTGACGAGGAAGGTTTCGCCTACATGAAGCAGGGCTATCTGGAATCGTCGAACGTCGATCCGGTGAAGGAAATCACCGAGCTGATCTCGGCCCAGCGCGCTTACGAGATGAATTCCAAGGTGATCACCACCGCTGATGAAATGGCCTCCATCGTCAGCAAGAACCTGAAGTAAAGGGAAGGGCCGAAACATGATGTTTTGCCGGGCAGGACACATCTCAGGATGGGTGGCGGCAGCCACGATCGCAGTCACGGGCATTTTCTTGCCCGCGGACGTGGATGCCGGCATGGGTTATGCCGTCGTCCCGACGACGATCATCTACCCCGGCGACACATTGTCGGCCAGCCAGCTTCAGGAGGTCGAGGTCACCAACCCCAACCTTTCCGGCGATTTCGCCAAATCCATCTCCCAGGTCGAAGGCCTGGTCTCCAAGCGCACGCTTTTGCCGGGCCGCACGATTTCGGTTTCGGGTCTGCGTGAGCCCTATACGGTGACCCGCGGTTCTTCGATCCGCCTGGTCTTCTCGCTCGGTGCGATGACCATCTCAGCCGCCGGCTCGCCGCTCGAAGACGGCGCCACAGGGCAGCTGATCCGCGCGCGCAATATGGATTCCGGCGTCATCGTCAGCGGCACGGTGCTTGCGGACGGCACGGTCCATGTGAGGGCAAAATGAAATTGTTCTTCCGGTTCTTGACCCTTGTCGCGGTGCTTGCCATGAACCTCGTCGACGTCGCGCCCGCCTGGGCGCTGACATCCCGCATCAAGGATATCGCCTCCCTTCAGGCCGGACGCGACAACCAGTTGATCGGCTACGGCCTGATCGTCGGCCTGCAGGGAACCGGCGACGGCTTCCGTGCTTCGCCTTTCACCGAGCAGTCGATGCGGGCTATGCTGCAGAATCTCGGCATCTCGACGCAGGGCGGCCAATCCAACGCCAAGAACACGGCGGCCGTCATGGTCACCGCCAACCTGCCGCCCTTCGCAAGCCCCGGCAGCCGCATCGACGTAACGGTAAGCTCGCTCGGCGACGCAACATCGCTGCGCGGCGGCACACTCGTCATGACCTCGCTTTCCGGCGCGGACGGCCAGATCTACGCTGTCGCTCAGGGCGCTGCCATCGTCACCGGCTTCCAGGCCCAGGGCCAGGCGGCGACCGTGACCGAAGGTGTGACCACCGCCGGCCGCGTGCCCGGCGGCGCGATCATCGAACGTGAACTGCCGTCCCGCTTCAAGGACTCGGTCAATCTCGTCCTGCAGCTGCGCAATCCCGACTTCTCGACGGCGATCCGCATCGCCGACATCGTCAATGGTTATGCCTCAGCACGTTTCGGCGGCCCGGTCGCCGAAGCCAAGGATTCTCAGGAAGTGGTGATTCAGAAGCCGCGCACGGCCGATCTCACCCGGCTGATGGCCGACATCGAAAATCTCATCGTCGAAACCGATACGCCGGCCAAGGTTGTCATCAACGAGCGTACCGGAACGATCGTCATCGGCTCCGACGTCCGCGTCTCGCCGGTCGCCGTCAGCTACGGCACCCTGACGGTTCAGGTCACCGAGACGCCGCAGATCATCCAGCCCGAACCTTTCTCGCGTGGCCGCACCGCGGTCCAGCCGCAGACCGATATCGCCGCTGAGCAGACCGGCGGGCGCGTCGCGATCATCGACGGTCCCGACCTCAGGACCCTCGTTGCCGGCCTCAACAATATCGGCGTGAAGCCGGATGGCATCATCGCCATTCTCCAGGGCATCAAGTCGGCGGGCGCCCTGCAGGCGGAGCTTGTGCTGCAATGATAAAGATCATCAAAGACATGACGGTCCTGCAATTGGCGCGCCGGCTGGCGCTGCCGGCAGCAGGCCTCGTCCTTCTGTCGATCCCGGGCGCCTTCGCGCAGGAGCATGCGCCGGCGGGCGACATCACCTCCCAGGACGAAGTCAAGCAGTTCTGCACCAACATTGCCGACCCCGCCCGCGACCAGCGTTACCTCCTGCAGAAGCAGGAGCTGGAAAAGCTTCGCGCCGACATCGACGCCCGCATGGCGGAGATGGATAAGCGCAAGGCCGAGTACCAGGACTGGCTGAAGCGGCGCGACGATTTCCTGAAGCAAGCGGAAGCCGGCCTCACTGAAATCTACAAGAAGATGAAGCCGGATTCGGCCGCACTGCAACTACAGGACATGAAGATCGAGGTGGCCTCCGCCGTGATCATGCGGCTCGGCCCGCGTCAGTCGAGCCTCATCCTCAACGAGATGGACCCGAAGAAGGCCGCGGCCATCGCCAGCGTCATCGCCAGTGCGTCCGATCCCAATACGTCGAAGGATCCTTCATGAATATGCGTTTCCCGGCCGCGATCGCCGCCCTCGCACTCCTTGCAGGTTGCCAGTCTCCGACGGCAGTCAGCGAGATCGGCCGCGCGCCCGCCATGAGCCCGATCGGCAGCGGCCTGGCCTATGGCCAGACGCCGCAGATGGCGCTTTATCCGAAGCAGCCGCGCGCCGTGGCGCAGGGTTATTCCCTGTGGAGCGATTCGCAGGCGGCGCTCTTCAAGGATGCGCGTGCGCTCAATGTCGGCGACATCCTGACCGTCGACATCCAGATCAACGACAAGGCCTCCTTCGACAACGAGACCAACCGCAGCCGCACCAATTCGAGCGGCATGAACTGGGACGTCAACGCCCAGATCTTCGGCTGGACGCCCGAGTCCAAGACCGACCTCACCTATGGTTCCGACACCAGCACCGACGGCAAGGGCAAGATCGAGCGCACCGACAAGATCACCCTTCTGGTCGCCGCCGTCGTCACCGGCATTCTCGAAAACGGTAACCTCGTCATCTCGGGCTCGCAGGAAGTCCGTCTGAACCAGGAACTGCGCATCCTGAACGTCGCCGGTATCGTTCGCCCGCAGGACGTCAATGCCGACAACCAGATTTCCTACGACAAGATCGCCGAGGCCCGCATCTCCTACGGTGGCCGCGGCCGCCTGATGGAAGTACAGCAGCCTCCGCGCGGCCAGCAGGCCGTCGATCTTTTCTCGCCGCTTTGAGGCTGAACGACGATGGCAGAGCCAGACGCAAGCACAGGTCAACCAAAGAAGAAATCCGCCACGCTGATGACGATCATCGGTATCGCTGTCCTGACGCTGCTCGGCGCCGGCGGCGGCTGGGCGGTCGGCACGATCGTCGCGCCCAACATCAAGGGCGCCAAGGAGGCCGAGCAGGCCAAGGACGCCGAGGCCAAGAAAAAGGCCGAGGAAGGCCTGGCCCACATCTCGACCGAGGCGAACAACGTTGTCCAGCTCGAGCCGATCACCTCGAACCTCGCCTACCCCTCGGAAAACTGGGTCCGACTCGAGGTCGCGCTGCTGTTCAACGGACCACCGGATGTCAAGGTTTCCGAGGATATCCACCAGGATATCCTCGCCTATGTCAGGACCGTTTCCCTGCAGCAGATCGAGGGGCCGCGGGGCTTTCAATATCTCAAGGATGACATACAGGAACGTGTTGACCTTCGCTCGCAAGGGCGGGTATCGAAGGTCATGTTCAGGACATTTGTCATCGAATGATTCGTCTCATAGTTTTCCTTGCCGCCATGATGGCGGTACCGGAACTGGCGGTGGCACAGCAGCTGCCGACTGACTTGTTGAACGTACCCGTCGATGGCTCCGTCGCCGCCTGGATCATCCGCACGTTCGGCCTGCTGACCATCCTTTCGGTCGCGCCGGGCATCCTGATCATGGTGACGAGCTTCCCGCGCTTCATCATCGCCTTCTCGATCCTGCGCTCAGGCATGGGCCTCTCGTCGACCCCCTCCAACATGATCCTCCTGTCGCTGTCGCTGTTCATGACCTTCTACGTCATGTCGCCGACCTTCGATCAGGCCTGGCAGAACGGCGTGCAGCCGCTGCTTGCCAATCAGATCAACGAGACCGAGGCCGTCCAGCGGATTGCCGAACCCTTCCGCACCTTCATGGCGGCCAACACCCGCGACAAGGATCTGGCGCTATTCGTCGATCTGGCGCGTGAACGCGGCCAGACTATCCAGACGACGGATCCGATCGACTATCGCGTGCTGATCCCGGCCTTCATGATTTCGGAAATTCGCCGCGGCTTCGAGATCGGCTTCCTCGTCGTCCTGCCGTTCCTCGTTATCGACCTCATCGTCGCCACCATCACCATGGCGATGGGCATGATGATGCTGCCGCCGACGTCGATCTCGCTGCCGTTCAAGATTCTCTTCTTCGTGCTGATCGACGGCTGGAACCTGCTGGTCGGCAGTCTGGTGCGCTCGTTCAACTGACCGACCGCCGCTCCTATCTTTGCCCGTTCCTATCTTCGTCTAGGCTTTCGGCAACGAGAAAACCCGCCGGATCGCTCCGGCGGGTTTTCGTGACGATTGAAAGGCTCACTCGGCGCCGAACGGCACCGTGCGCGGCGGCAGCGCCGCAATGTCCATGTGCTCGGGGGCGAGACGCTGCTTGCCGCGCTCGGCCATGATTTCGTAGGCCTGCTCCAGATGATTGCAGAAACGTTCGGCGTCGAAGAGCGGTGCGATATAGCGCTTCTCTTTCAGATGCGCCTTGTATTCGGCGATCCTTCCGGGGTTCTGCGCCAGTTCGACGGCCATATCTTCATAGGCCTGCAGGTCGCTTGCGACGAGGTCGGGCAGGTCGATGGCCCGCAGCAGGCTCTCGCTGACGCGTGAGGCGAAGTTGGTGCCCTTGAAGGTCAGAACCGGCAGGCCGCCCCAGAGCTGCTCCGAGGTGGTCGTATGGCCGTTGACGGGGAAGGTATCGATGCCGAGGTCGGCCGCCTGCTGACGGTCGATATGTTGTTCGTAGGGCGCGCGCGGGCAGAAAATGATCCGCTTGGGCGAAATGCCTGCCGTCTGGAAGTGCTTCAACAGATTCGCCTGGTTGCGCGGCGTGTTCGCCATCAGCCAGAGCACGCTGTTCGGCGCCCGCTTGAGAATGCGGCACCAGCTGTCGATCGTCTCCGGCGTGATCTTGCGGTTGCCGTTGAATGAGGCGAAGATAAAGGCCTCTTTCGGCAGGCCGAGCTGCTCGCGGGTGACGGGGCGCGGCTTCGGGCGATGCATCGGGTCGTTCGGCTGATAGCTTTCCGGCAACCGGCAGAATTTCTCATGGTAGAAGGGCTTGGCCACCTCGGGCAGTACCGAATGGTCGCCGATGACGTAGTCGAGATCGATATTGACGGTGCTGCCGGGGAAACCAAGCCAGCCGACGTGTACTGGCGCCAGCGGCAGGTTGAAGGCTGTCGCGCGACTGCCGGAGGTATGGCCCTTCAGGTCGACCATGATGTCGATATTATGCTCGCGCACGACTGCCAGCACCGCCTGATCGGAGAAGCCGTGAACGTCGACGATCCGGCCCCAGCGGCTGCGGTCGGTAACGTTGTGCTTCAGGTATTCCGGACCCGTATGGCAGAACAGCGTCACCTCGAACCGGTCCCTGTCGTGCAGTTCCAGGATCCGCTGCAGGAGCTTCATCGTCGCATGGCGATCCCAGAAGTCCGATGACATGTAGCCGATCCGGATCTTGTCGGACCACGTGTGCGGCTGGTTGCGGCGGAAGGCCACCCGTTCGGGGTTGAGGGGGGTGGTGCCGATCGTGGCATAGCGGTTGAAATCCTCGTTGCCGCACCAGTGCAGATGATAGAACGGGTTGTCCTTGCGCAGGATCTCGATATCGCCCTTTGCGAGTGCAGAGTCGATCACCGCCTGATGTTTGCTGGCCTCTTCGAACTCGTTGAATTCGCGGGCGAAAACCAGATGCAGGAAGCGGAATGCGAGATTGCCCGGAAACCGCTTGAAGAGGTTGCGCGAGAGGCTCTGGTTGGTTGCGTCGTTCAGATCGTCGCTCAGCAGCAGGGCCGCCAGGCGCATATGATCGGGATTGGCACTCTGTGACAGCACCGTCTTGAACGGGCGAATGATATCCCGCTGCTGGCGCTTCAGATAGATCGCCGTGATGATGAAGGCGAGTTCTGCGTCGTCCTTGGCCTTGGCGAGGTTTCGCATGGCGATCAGCAGAGCATCATCCTCGTTGCCGATCTCATAATGCAGCTTGGCAGCCTGCTTCTGGTATTCGTAGGCATTCGGTCCTTCGCAGTTGCCGGCCAAGCCATAGGCTTTCGCGGCATCGGCCTTGAAGCCGAGCTGCAGGAGGTTCTTGGCCAGCAGCGCATAGGTCTTGGCGTCCTGCTGGATATCCATGAGCTGGTTGAGCGTCGCCAGGGACTGTGTGTAGCGGCCCGCCTGGTAATCTCTGGATGCCGCAGAGAACGAAACTTTGCTGTTCAAAACCCAACTCCGTGAAGGAAATGTTCTGGCATTTCTGTCGATCGCCGACGCACGCCCGAGCCGTCCTCCCCGAAAACGGGCGGATCGATCCGATGATGCTATCCCGGCGCCTGCCACACTGCCAGGTGAAGCTTGCTTGAAACCGGTGTGCCGCATGAAGGCGCTTCCTTCATGAGAGAAAACGGTTTCTTTCTCGGCATGTTAGCATGCGAAGGAATAGATTCAGCCGGCATTAACTATGCGATGTAAGGAGCCGGCACGGGGCCTCTGTTTTTAAGAAGTTGGCAAGCATTGGCTGCGAGATTGCCCTGGACATGACGGGTTTGGGCCAAACAAAAAAAGGCGCCGAGTAGCATGAAGCTGGTCCGTCATCGCCGGTACTATAGTCCGGTATGTCCTCCTTTTTGTATCTAGTTTCCAGGGGACAGATTTATGACAAGCATTAACACCAATTCTTCCGCACAGGCCGCTCTCCAGACGCTACGCAGCGTCAACCAGAACCTGAACAGCACGCAGAACCACGTTTCGTCGGGCTACCGCGTCGAAAAGGCTTCCGACAACGCTGCTTACTGGTCGATCGCAACGACCATGCGTTCGGACAACAAGGCGCTTTCTGCCGTTTCCGACGCTCTCGGCATGGGCGCTGCCAAGGTCGACACCGCTTACACCGCCATGGACAGCGCCATTGACGTCGTCGGCGACATCAAGGCCAAGCTGGTTGCCGCCACTGAAAACGGCGTTGACAAGGCCAAGGTCCAGGAAGAAATCAGCCAGCTGCAGGAACAGCTGAAGAGCATCGCTCAGTCGGCTTCGTTCAACGGTGAAAACTGGGTTGCCGGCGCCGACGGCACCAAGAGCGTCGTTTCCTCGTTCGTCCGCGACGGCTCCAACGCCGTGTCGGTCACCACCACCGACTACGTTCTCGACGACGGCTCTGCAGGCAACGTTCTGTTCGGCATGAGCGGCGGCTCGGTCGAAACCTCCACGGGTATCCTCGGCACGTCGAACGGCGCCACCGGTTCAATCTACGGGATGGACATCACCAACTTCACCGCCGGCCAGATCCAGACGGCTCTGACCAACGTCGAAGCGGCTCTGAAGTCCATGACCAGCGCCGGTGCTGCTCTCGGCTCGCTCTCCAAGCGTATCGACAACCAGGACGATTTCGTCAACGCTCTCAGCGACTCGATCGACTCCGGTGTCGGCCGTCTCGTCGACGCCAACATGGAAGAAGAATCCTCCAAGCTCAGCGCCCTGCAGACCCAGCAGCAGCTGGCGATCCAGTCGCTGTCGATTGCGAATTCCTCTTCGCAGAACATCTTGTCGCTCTTCCGCTAAGAGCGGTCGGCAAAGGTTTTCAAGTTTCGCGGCCGGGTCATTCCCGGCCGCGAAATGTTTTAACATAAGGTTAATGAAAAACCTTCTAAGTGTCAGATATTTTTACGCTATTTCCATTTTGAATTTAGCTTTCCTTAACCATCTTGCTGTTTTCTAGGCCCATCGAAACGGCGAGTTAACCTTAACGAGACTGGTTAACAGGCATGATGCTGATCGCTGTGGGCCGGCCGAAAATCCGGAATGTCCCTTTTTAAAATCTGCCAACAAGGGGCAAACAAACTATGACGAGCATCAACACCAATAACGCTGCGATGGCAGCCCTCCAGACTCTCCGTGGCATCAACCAGGGTCTCCAGACAACCCAGGCTCACGTTTCGTCCGGCTATCGCGTTGGCCAGGCTTCCGACAATGCTGCTTACTGGTCGATCGCAACGACCATGCGTTCGGACAACAAGGCGCTTTCCGCCGTCTCCGACGCTCTCGGCCTCGGCGCCGCCAAGGTTGATACCGCTTATTCCGCCATGGACAGCGCCATCGATGTCGTCGGGAACATCAAGGCCAAGCTGGTTGCCGCGACTGAAAACGGCGTCGACAAGGCCAAGGTCCAGGAAGAAATCAGCCAGCTGCAGCAGCAGCTCCTGAGCGTCGCTCAGTCGGCTTCCTTCTCCGGTGAAAACTGGGTTGCCGGCGCCGACGGCACCAAGAACGTCGTTGCCTCCTTCGTTCGTGACGGCTCCAACGCTGTCTCGGTCGTGATGACCGACTACGTTCTCGACGACGGCTCCGCAGGCAACGTTCTGTTCGGCATGAGCGGCGGCGCTGTTGAAACCTCCACGGGTATCCTCGGCACGTCGAACGGCGCCACCGGTTCTGTCTACGCGATGGACATCACCAACTTCACCCTCGGCGAGATCCAGACGGCTCTGACCAATGTCGAAGCGGCTCTGAAGTCCATGACCAGCGCCGGCGCTGCTCTCGGCTCGATCTCCAAGCGCATCGAACTGCAGGAAAACTTCGTATCCGCTCTCAGCGACTCGATCGACTCCGGTGTCGGCCGTCTCGTCGACGCCGACATGGAAGAAGAATCCTCCAAGCTCAGCGCTCTGCAGACCCAGCAGCAGCTGGCCGTCCAGTCACTGTCGATCGCGAACTCCTCTTCGCAGACCATCCTCACGCTGTTCCGCGGCTAATAACCCTCGGAAATATCGGCCCGCCGGTCTCCGGCGGGACTTCGGAAACGAGCCGCGCTTCAATGGAGCGCGGCTTTTTTTAGTGTCTGTTAACGGTTGATTAACCATAATGCTGTTTTCTCAGGTCAACGAGACGGCGGGTTAACCAAATTTAAGAACCGGTTAACAGGCATGAGGCTGGTCCCCGTTCCCGGTAGCTTCCGGAATGTCCCTTTTTATCAACTGCCGACAAGGGGCAATCATTTCATGACCAGCATTTTGACGAACGTTGCGGCGATGGCCGCCCTTCAGACACTCCGCGGAATCAATGACGGCCTCGAGGCTACGCAGAACCGCGTATCGTCGGGTTATCGCGTCGAAAAAGCGTCCGACAACGCCGCCTACTGGTCGATCGCAACGACCATGCGTTCGGACAACAAGGCACTTTCCGCCGTCTCCGACGCTCTCGGCCTCGGTGCCGCCAAGGTCGATACCGCTTATTCCGCCATGGACAGCGCTATCGACGTCATCAGCGAAATCAAGGCGAAGATCGTCGCCGCGACCGAAAAGGGCGTCGACAAGACCAAGGTCCAGGAAGAAATCGGCCAGTTGCAGCAGCAGTTGCTCAGCATTGCCCAATCGGCTTCCTTTTCCGGTGAAAACTGGGTTGCCGGCGCTGACGGCACTAAGAGCGTGGTTTCCACCTTCGTGCGCGATGGCAACGGCAATGTCTCCGTCAAGACGACGGACTACATCCTGGACTCAAGCTCCACGGGCAACGTCCTCTTCGGCATGGACTCGGTCGGCTCGATCGAGACGAGCTCCGGCATTATTGGCACATCATACGGTACGATCGGCTCGATCTACTCGATGGACATCAGCACCTTCGGCTCGGTTGAGATCTCCATGGCCCTGACCTCGATCGAGGCCGGCTTGGACGCGATGACCAAGGCCGCATCGCAGCTCGGCTCGATTTCCACGCGAATCGAACTGCAGGAAAATTTCGTCGGCGCGCTCAGCGACTCGATCGACTCGGGCGTGGGCCGCCTTGTCGATGCCGATATGGAGGAGGAATCGAGTAAGCTGACGGCGTTGCAAACGCAGCAGCAGCTGGCGATCCAGTCGCTGTCGATCGCCAACTCCAGCGCTCAGAACATTCTCACGCTGTTCCGCAGCTAAATCGGGCGCTGAAGCTGGACCGAATCTTGCGCCCTCGTCCGGCAACAAGCGAAAAGCCTACGAACCGCGTCCGAAACGGCGCGGTTTTTTCTTTTATATCAATGGCTTGAATTGCGTCGCGATCGACGCGGCGCGTTCGGCGCTGCGCTCTTGCCCAACGGGTTGATATCGAGTTACCTTCGCTTTCAGTTGATTTGCTTTTGCGACACGCCGGTAGAAACTCTACCGGAGGCATGATGCCACTTCAGTCGCCGCCGGCATTCCGGCCTGCCCCTTGACCTTATTCCGAGACCTGTCGATGACCGTTAAGATTACCAGCGCGGCCGCGGTGAATGCGCTTGCGGTGCTACGCAGCATCAACAAAGAAGCCAGCCAGACACAGCAGCAAGTTTCCTCGGGTTACCGTATCGAGACGGCCTCCGACGATGCGTCCTACTGGTCGATCGCAACCGTCATGCGCTCAGACAGCACCAATCTGGGCACGATCGGAGATGCGCTTGGACTCGGCGCTGCCAAGGTGGATGCGACCTACACGGCGATGACCTCGGCGATTGATCTTATGGGCCAGATTCGCGCCAAGCTGGTTGCGGCAAAAGAGCCCGGCACCGACAAGGACAAGATCAATGCTGAGATCAGCGAATATAAGGAGCAGCTGAAGACCGTCGTTGAATCGACGTCGTTTGCCGGCGAAAACTGGCTGCTGAACGGCGACACCGCCGCGCCGCCGACATGGTCGGTGATTTCGAGTTTCGTGCGCGCGCCGACTGGCGAATATCAAGCTCAGACCATCGATTTCCCCTCGTCGCAAACCATCCTCATCGATAAGAACGATGCGAGCGGCGGACTGTTTACCAAGGCGGTCGATGCCAACGCGATCAACAACAGCGGCGCGACGGCGCGCAACTATTACCTTTTGGACGCCAGCTCGACCACGCCGGCGACGGGCACGGAAATTGCGATCGACAAGAATACGACCGATGCGCAACTCACCGATATGCTCGATGTGACCGACTCGCTGCTTTCCTCGCTGACGACGACGGCCGCTTCCATCGGTGTGATGAAGACGCGTATCGACGATCAGATGGACTATACGGCCGATCTCTCCGATTCGATCGACAAGAGCGTCGGCGCGCTCGTCGATACCGACATGGACGAGGCTTCGATCCGGCAAAAGGCGATCGAAACCCAGAAGCAGATGGCCGTCGAAGCGATCTCGATCCTCAACACGGCTTCGAGCAAGATTTTGATCCTGCTGGAATAAAGGTGGGCGCGATCGCGGATGGCGGTGCCATTCATCCTCGCGCAAGTTTGACTTCCTAGTTTCCGGCATGAAGGCATCGTCCGAATCCGTGCCGGTGCAAGGTGAAGCCCTTGCCCGTTCGAAGCGACGTGCCGGCGCGCAAGTTCGTTTTGAGCGGGGGTGGATATGCTGCATGCCTCCCGAATGCTGGATGGTTTTTTATGAGCATTACGCTTTCCCGGTATTTGAAGGATTTCGGTGAACCGGAACCGTCAGCGCCGATCATCGAGATGGACGATTTCGGCGGCGACGGTTTTCCCGAAATGCCGAGCGAACCGGTAATCGACGTCGAGGCGGAGCGCCGCAATGCCTATGCGCAAGGTCATGCCGCAGCGACCGCTGATTTGACCGAAAAATACGAACGCGAGACGCGGACGCTGGCCGAGGCTCACGCGCGTGAGCTTGCCGAGCTGAGGCTTCGCTACGAAGTCGAGGCGGCAGCGGTCATTGCATCCCGCGTCCGCGATATTGCCGAAGAGGTCGCGCAGCTGGTCAGTGCCGGTGCCTCTATCGCCATCGCGCCCGTGATGACCGAAGCGCTTGCCGCCAGGGCAGCCGAAAGCCTCGCCGTGCTGCTGCGCGACTCGATCCTCGAGGGCGCTGCCGGACCGATCGTCGTCCGCGGGCCCAGCCGGCTTTTCGAACTCTTAGCCGCCGAGCTCGGTGAACATGCCGAGGCGGTTCGACACATTGAGACTGACGATATCGATCTTGCCGTCGAAATCGGCGATTCCGTCATCGTCACCCGTATGTCCGCCTGGGCAGCCAGCTTGAAGAAAGTTCTCGAATGAGCGAAGGCGAAAACCACCACCACGGCAAGAACGAGATCATCATCGTCAAGAGACATGGCGGCGGTGATCACGATGGCTCCCATGGCGGTGCGTGGAAAATTGCCTATGCCGACTTCATGACGGCGATGATGGCGTTCTTCCTGGTCATGTGGCTGGTCAATGCCGCCAACGAGGAGACCAAGGCCTCGGTCGCGACCTATTTCAATCCGATCAAGCTTTCCGACGAAAAGCCGACCGAGAAGGGATTGAAGAAGCCCGTCGACAACGCCGAAGGCGAGGAGAAGCAGGAGAAGTCGAAACAGAAGGAAGAAAATCCGAACGACGGCAAGGCTTCGGCGGATGGTGACGACCAGACATCGACATCAGGCGACCAGACCAATTATTCCGAGGCCGATTTCTTCGAAAATCCGTATTCGGTTCTGGCCGAGATCGCGCAGGAAGTCGGCCAGCAGGCCAATGTCAGCGCCAAGGGCGATGGCGGTGCCGCCGATTCCGGCCCGGCCACCGGCGCCGATGGCGGCGAAGCCTATCGTGATCCCTTCGATCCGGATTTCTGGACGAAGCAGGTTGAGGTCACGACAGCCGGCAAGTCCGCGCCTCCCGGCAAGAGCGACGAGCAGGCGGCTGAAAGCGCGACAACCGAGATGGCCAAGGTCGAGGATATGAAGCCGATACCGCTGACCACCGATCAGAAGGCCGCTCAGGAAGCCAAGGGCGCGGCCGAGGCCAAGGACGGCAAGGCGCCGGATGACAAGAAGTCTGGCGATAAGAAGGCTGAGGACAAGAAGGCCCCAGCGCAAAAGGATGCAGCGCAGAAGGACGCCGATCATCAGAAGGATGCGGACAAGAGCGCGGCCGAGACCGAACAGCAGCAGCAGAAACAAGCCGAGCAACTGCAGGAGCAGATCGCTCAGCAGATCGGCGGCATTGCCGGCAAGCTTGCCGAAGGCCTGACCGTAACGGCATCCGAAGGCGGATTGCTCGTCAGCATCTCCGACCAGAGCGACGACTCGATGTTCAATATCGGTTCCGCGGTTCCCCGCCAGGAAATGGTGCTCGCCATGGAAAAGATCGGCGCGATCCTGAAGGAAAGGGGCGGCGCGGTCGCCATCCGCGGCCATACGGACGGGCGCCAGTATAAGGGCGCGCAGAATGAAAACTGGCGGCTTTCGATGGACCGCGCCCAGAGCGCTTATTATATGCTTGTGCGCGGCGGGCTCGACGAAAAACGCATCTCCCAGGTTTCGGGCTTTGCCGACCGCCGGCTGAAGCTGCCGTCCGACCCGTTCAACGCGACCAACCGCCGGATCGAGATCCTGGTGCAGGCGGATCGAGGATAACAGGATGGCGCGTCGGCAGCATCGCTATGTCGGATTTGTGGCTCTCGGTCTGGCGATGCTTTCGCCGGCCGCAGCCAAGGCGCAGGATCCGGACGATCTTGCACCGTACAAGATGCTGCGGTCGCTGCAGTTTGTGCAGGATTCCGTCGTCTCCGGGGATCATTCGGCCGGAGAGATGCAGCGCTTCATGCTGGGAACGATCGACGAGCGGCTGCGCAGCGTCGATACTTCGGTCTTCGATGACGACCGCAACGTCGATGCAGCGCTGATCTACGCGATGAGCGGCGGCAATCCGCAGACGCTCGAATATCTGATCGCCCACGACGTCAACGGCTATTTCGACAACCGTGTCACCGATGTGCTCAGAAAATATCTGAGCGGTAAGGGGCTGCTCGTCGCCAAGACCCTGGAGGAGACGGCCAGGGAATACCGCGACAAGAAGATCGGCCCATACCTTGCGTTGATCGGCGGCAACGTGCTGATCGCGACGAAGCCGACAGACGCACTGGATCTCTACGACCAGGCGCGCCTTGCGGCACCCGGCACGATCGTCGAGGAAGCGGCGTTGCGCCGCTCCGTCGCCATCTGCGTCGACAAGGGGATGCTCGACAGGGGCATGGCCTATTCGCAGCGCTATATCAGGCGCTTCCTACATTCGCCTTATGCCAGCCAGTTCGCCGACCTTTTCGTGACACTCGTCGTCGGCCATGATCACGACGTGAAGCCGCAGGATGTCATCGACATCCTGTCCTTCATGGACGCGCCGCGCCAGCGCGAGGTCTATCTGCGCATCGCCCGCGCTGCGGCGATCGCGGGAAAGCCGCAGCTGGCCCATATGGCGGTCGACCGTGTGCAGTCGCTTGGCGCCGGCACTGACAATGCCTTCGGTCCTCTTGCGGATTTCTATGGCGGCATGGCCGGCCTTACCACAGAGGATATCGACCGGGCAGCGAAGAATGTCAGCGGCATCGCCGGTGACACGCTTTCGCCGCGGGATCAGGCGTTGCAGGAGGCGGCACGATCGGTTGCCGAGCAGATCCTGCGCGCTCCCGACCCGGCAAGCCTGACGCAAGCCTCGGGCCCTAACACTTCTGATCAAGAAATCACTTCTGAAAAGGCTGCGGCTATAGCTCCGCAACCGGGAGCGCCAGGCGCGCTTTCCGAGCCTGTTCCGGGAGGTGTGGCATCGACTGGCCAGAGCCAGGGTACCGACCCCTCATTCAACGCATTTGTGACGACCAATCGGTCTAAGCTCGACGAGATCGACGGTCTTCTGGCGCAGGAAGGCAACGAACAATGATGGATATGAGCGTCTTGGGCGGAGCCGCCGGTCCTGATTCTGCCGCGGCTGTGAAATCTGCACGGCCGATGGGCAAAGACGATGCTGGCGGCCAAAAGAACGGCTTTTCCGACGCGCTTGCCAAGGCAAGCAACGGCGCCGTCAATGACGACGCCGACGATGCGCAGCCGGATCAGGGTGCAGTTGCCGATGCCGGCGCCGAGAAAGTGGCGCGGACCATCCGCAGCCGCAATGGCGCAAAGCCGTTGATCGATCTCGGCGATGCCGCTTTGAAGGCGCAGGCTGAAGGGCCGCCGGAGACCATCGCAAATGTCGTCGCGGCAAAGCCCGCAAAGGCTGCAGTCAAGGTGCAGGCGGATATCGCCTTCGGCAAGGTCGACCCGAAAGACCGCTCGACCGAGGCGGCCAAAGGCGGCAAGCATGCCAAAGCCGACGCGTTGGATACCGATACGGACAAGGACAGTGAGGATAATGACGGCGGCATTTCCGATGTCCTCGGCCTGCTGAAGCAGGGACCTGCCGACGGCGCCGTTGGTTTGCCGGTGACCGCAGGCGTCCATCATGCGTCCGCCAAAGCCGATGAAGCCGACAAGAAGATCGAGGATATCGAAGCCAAGGCAGGCGGCCATGCGTCCGACGCCTTGGCGGCCGTCAGCGGCAACGTCGACAGTGGCATGGTAGGTGACGTCAAGGTGCCGGGATCGGAGAATGCCGAAGCCGCCGACGGCAGGACGTTCAGGATCAGCCGCGCCGATGGCCGTGGCGTGTCGATGGATGTTCACCTCGGCACCGATCAGGCCGGGCCTAAGGACAGCGCCAAGAAAGCCGATGTCGAAAACGTTTCGGTTCTCGAGTCGCGCCGCTATATCGGCCTGATGCAGAATTCGAATTCCGCCGCCCTCACTGCCGCTCTCTCCGGCGATTCAGAATGGGCGCGCGCCATGGAACCGAGCTCGGCGCTCTCCAATGCGGCGGAATGGACAAGCACCGGCAAGGTGGTCAATACGCTGAAGATCCAGATGAATCCGCTCGATCTCGGCATGGTGACGGCGACCATGCGCCTGTCCGGCGACGCCCTGAATGTCGACCTCAAGGTCGAAACCGGCGCGGCCTACCGTCAGATGAAGGAAGATCACGGCAAGATTCTCGAAGCACTGCGCAGCCAGGGCTACGCCGTCGACAACGTTACCATCAGCATGGCGCCGGTCGAGCGTAGCGACGCCGGCAACCAGGCAGGCAGTCAAGGCCAGGCCTCCCAGCAGCAGTCGCTCGCCCAGCAGGGGCAGGGCGGCGAGGCGCGCGAGCGTCACAATCAGACGGCACAGCGGGCGGACGGAGGCTTCAATGGTGGAGGCGAGACCGGTATTGAAGACGCTAATGCTGGCCGCAGCGGCGGCACTGGCGGCGTTTACCTCTGAGGTCAAAGCCTCCACCGGCGCCTGCGAGCGTGAGATCCAGTCGGCAGCTGCCAAATACGGTATCCCGGAAGGCATCCTCTATTCGGTCGGCCTGACGGAGACCGGCCGCAAGGGCTCGCTCTATCCCTATGCAATGAACGTCGAAGGCAAGGCGATCTTTCCGCCCTCCGAACAGGACGCGATGCGGCAGTTCGATGTCGCCCGCAGCAGCGGCGCCAAGCTCATCGACATCGGCTGCATGCAGATCAACCATTACTATCATGGCGAAAATTTTGGCTCGGCCGAGGATATGTTCGACCCGCATCGCAACGTCGAGTATGCAGCAAAATTCCTCCGCGACCTGCATGACCGTCACGAGACATGGACGATGGCGGTAGCCAGATACCATGCAGGCCCCAACAATGACCCCGCGCAGAAGCAATATGTCTGCCGCGTCATCGCCAATCTGGTCGCCACGGGCTACGGCAAGTGGACTCCCAATGCGAGTAACTTTTGCCGAAATTAATTCAACCAAAGATGGAATGGGCCCATTGTGACGAAACTGTGTCACAATATGGCAGGAATCCGGCATGAATCCCCTGCGCAAGTCATAATTAAGGGGCCGTTAACTTTTCCACGAAATTTTGGTGTGCATAAACAGCTAGACCCACTAGATATAGATCAAATCGCTACCCAGATCTTAATCAATTATTAGTTTCTGCCATTAACTTTAACGAGTTGTCGCCGATTCGTGCGATTCGTACCCATAGATCATCGAAGTGCCACACTGATTCGGAGGCGGACGAATGATCGTCGTGGTTGATGAGCGTGAGCTCGTGAAAGATGGATACACATCTCTGTTTGGTCGTGAGGGCATTCCCTCCACCGGCTTTGATCCAGCGGAATTTGGCGAGTGGGTACAGACCGCCGCCGATTCCGATATTGCGGCAGTCGAGGCCTTCCTGATCGGTCAGGGCCAGCGCAGCCTCGAACTCCCCCGGGCGATCCGGGACCGGTCGATGGCGCCGGTAATTGCGGTCAGCGACCAGCCCTCGCTCGAAAACACCCTTGCGCTATTCGATTGTGGCGTCGACGATGTGGTGCGCAAACCGGTGCATCCGCGCGAAATCCTGGCAAGGGCGGCTGCGATCCGGCGCCGGCTGAAGGCGATTGCCAACTACACCGAAATCGGCGGGATCCGCGTCTTCTCGGACGGCCGCGACCCTGAGATCAACGGCGAAGTCTTCGCGCTTCCCCGGCGCGAGCGCCGCATCCTCGAATATCTAATCGCCAATCGCGGTCGCCGGGTCACCAAGACCCAGATCTTCAACGCCATCTACGGCATCTTCGATGAGGAGGTCGAGGAGAATGTCGTCGAAAGCCATATCTCGAAGCTGCGCAAGAAGCTGCGCAAGAAGCTCGGCGTCGATCCGGTCGATTCCAAGCGCTTCCTTGGCTACTGCATCGATTGGGCCTGATTTTTCCGGCCGGGCGGCGACGCCCGGCTGAACCTCGATATTGGCCTCGCAGCGCGCCATCACAGACAGCTTCACGCAAGGCCCGACAAATACTCTCGAGCTTAACAGGTAAAACGAGGTTTTCAGATGAGCATTTTCGGCAGCATGAAGACGGCGGTATCGGGCATGAATGCGCAGGCGAACCGCCTCAGCACGGTCTCCGACAATATCGCCAACGTTAACACGACCGGTTACAAGGCCGTGTCGACGAGCTTCTCGTCGCTGGTTCTGCCATCCTCGGGCGGCAACTACAATTCCGGCGGCGTTCAGACCTCCGTCCGCCAGGCCGTCTCCGACCAGGGCGATATTTCCTACACCACCTCCACCACCGACCTTGCGATCTCGGGCGACGGCTTCTTCATCGTCCAGGGCGCCGACGGCACGCCTGTCCTGACCCGCGCCGGCGACTTCACGAAGGACGACGAAGGCAATCTCGTCAACGCCGCCGGCTTCGGCCTGATGGGTTATTCCTACGACTCCGGCGCTCCCGCCGTCGTCGTCAACGGCTTCGACGGCCTCGTTCCCGTCAATGTCAACCAGGAAGGATTAACTGCCATCGCCTCGACGTCAGGCGTCTTCAAGGGCAACCTTAATTCCAACGCTAACGTTGCTCCGGTCGCTCCTGCGACGCTTCCGAGCGACAACGGCGCAACCGGCACCCCGACAACCGACACCAAGAAGTTCTCGATGGTCGCCTACGACACGCTCGGCAACAAGGTGATGTACGACTTCTACTTCACCAAGACCTCGGTTACTACACCACCGCCGGCAACCGGCACCGCCAGCACTTGGGAGGTTGCGATCTTCCGCAACGCCGATGCGGCAACCGGCGGAACGACCTCCTTCCCCTACAGTACCACCACCCCCACCGGCGGCACCGTGGCAGAGACCACGCTCGAGTTCGACTCAACCGGCAAGATCACCAACTCAACGGGCACCGTCACGATCTCCGATCCGGTAACTGGTTTGGATATCGACATGGATCTCACGGGCTTTACGCAGCTCGGCGCCGAGTTTGCCGGCACCGGCACGCCGAACGGTCAAGCCGCAAGCCCGGTCAAGGACGTAACGATCGACGGCGACGGCATAGTCTACGCCAAATACGAGGACGGCAGCACCAAGCCGCTCTACCGCATTCCGCTCGCGAATGTCGCAAGTCCGGACAAGTTGACGCTGATGAGCGGAAACGTCTACAGCGCCAACGGCCAGTCGGGCGTCACTGTCACCGGTTTCCCGCAGACCAACGGCCTCGGCACGATCAAGTCGGGTGCTCTCGAAGGTTCGAACGTCGACCTTGCCGGCGAGCTCACCGAGATGATCGAATCCCAACGCAGCTATACCGCCAATTCCAAGGTGTTCCAGACGGGGTCCGACATCATGGACGTCCTCGTCAACCTCAAGAGATAATCAGGGTAACGGGTAAGCCATGTCGCTCACGTCCGCACTTAATACCGCGCAGGGAATATTCAACAATACCGGCACGCAGAGCAGTGTCGTATCGAACAATATTTCGAATGCCGGCAACAAGGATTACGTGCGCCGGCAGGCGATGCTCACCACGTCCCTGAACGGCGCGCAGGTCGTCAAGATCGACCGGGCGCAGGAAGATGCGCTGCTGCGCCAATATCTGAAGTCGTCCTCCCAGGACAGCGCCCAGCAAACCCTGCTCAGCGGTCTCGAGGACCTCAAGTCGATCATGGGTGGCAACGACTACGAGACGTCGCCATCCACCTATCTCGGTGTTTTCCAGCAGAAACTTCAGGCCTTCCGCACGACGCCCGGCAGCACCGTCGCCGCCCAGGGCGCGATCACCGCCGCCCAGGACGTCGCCAACTCGCTGAACAATGCGTCGAGTTCCGTACAGGATGTCCGCGCCAGCGCCGACAAGCAGATCGCTACCGCGGTCGATACGCTGAATACGCTGCTCAGCCAGTTCGAGACCGCCAACAATGCGGTGAAGACCGCCACGGCCACGGGCGCGGATCCCTCCAGCGCTCTCGACGAACGCGAGAAGGCCCTCAAGCAGATTTCGCAGATCGTCGGCGTCAGCGCCACGACGCGCGACAACAACGACATGGTGCTGAGCACGTCTGACGGGACGATTCTCTTCGAGACGATCCCGCGCACGGTGACGTTCCAGGCGAAGGATGCCTACAATGCCACCATCGCCGGCAATTCGGTCTATATCGACGGTGTCGCGCTTCCGCGTGGCAGCGGATCGACGGCGACGGGGCAGGGAAGCCTTCAGTCGCTCCTGCAGGTCCGTGACGAGATCGCTCCCAACTTCCAGAAGCAGCTCGATGAAATCGCCCGCGGCCTGGTATCGCTCTTCAAGGAGCAGAGCACGTCGGGGACCCCGGCCTATGTGACAGGTCTCTTCACCTGGAGCGGCGACACGGTCGAGGCCGGCAGCACCGCGGTTGCCGGTATGGCGTCGACCATCACCGTCAGCAGCACCGTCATCACCTCGCAGGGCGGCGACCCGATGCGCCTGCGCGATGGCGGCGTCAACGCCGACGGCGTCGTCAACAATCCTACCCACCTCAGTGGTTATACGACGGACCTCGATAGTCTTTATAATGCCTTGGGCTCCGATATCGATTTCGATCCGGCAACGGGGACGACGGCCGGATTCGACACCTCGACGGGCATCGATTCGAACGTCAGCATCATGGAATACGCCACGAATTCCCTCGGTTGGCTCGAGCAGTATCGCAGCAATGCCACGACCGCGGCGGAAAACACCTCGGCGGCGCTGTCGCGCTCGGACGAAGCCTATTCCAACGAGACGGGTGTCAACCTCGACGAGGAACTGACGCTGCTCCTTGACATAGAGCAATCTTACAAGGCGGCGACCAAAATCCTGAACGCTGTCGACGAAATGTTGAAGTCATTGCTGGATATTGCGAGTTAAGCCATGAAGAGCTCATTTATTTCAAGTTCAGCCATTCAGAATGCGATGCGCTTGACCATTCGTCAGGGGCAGAACCAGATGACGAAGGCGACGATGGAGGCAACGACGGGTGTCTATGCCGACATCGGTGTCTCGCTCGGCGGCAACGCCGCCAGAAGCGTCGACTTCAGCCGCGAGGTCGACAGGATCGACACGATCAAATCGAGCAATTCGCTCGTCACCGCGCGCATGGAATCCTCGCAACTCGGCCTGTCCAAGATGAAGGACGTCGGCGACGGTCTCGTTTCGAAGCTGACGGCGCTCCAGGGCAGCCACGATCCCGGCAGCATTACCGTCGCCATCCAGTCGGCGACCAGCGCGCTGTCCACTATGATGGACACGGCCAATACCATGGTGAACGGCGAATACTTGTTCTCCGGCATCAACACCGATGTGCAGCCGCTGACTGACCAGACGACGGCGACGAGCGCGGATATCGTCACCGCGCTGAATACATATGCGACGGGCCTCGGCAAGGGCGTCAGCGATCTCACCGGCGACGAAATGGAGACCTTCATTACGACGATGGTCGAGCCGATGTTCAGCGAGGCAAACTGGACCAATGCGACGACCGGCTGGTCGCAGGCATCGAGCCAGAACATGACGAGCCGCATCAGCAATTCGGAAGTCATCGAATCCTCGACCAACGCCAATTCCGAAGGCATGCGCTACATGGCGCTCGCCTCGGTGATGACCTCGGCGCTGCTTGGCCAGGACCTGAGCAGCGACGCGATGAGCACGGTGTCGAAGCAGGCAATCAGCTACACGACGAAGGCGACCAGCGGCCTCGTGACGCAGGCAAGCCAGCTCGGTCTTTCCCAGGAGCGCGTCAAGAAGTCCAACGACGCCCTCGACGCCCAGTCGAACATCATCAAGAACAAGCTCGTCGACCTTCAGGGCGTCGATCCCTACGAGGCTTCGACCCTCGTCAAGACCTTGGAAACGCAGCTTGAAACGGCTTACACGATCGTCTCGAAGATCCAGCAGTTGAGTCTCGTAAACTACCTTTGATGAGCAAAGGCGCGCAAGACTAAGAAGGATGCATGAATGTATCAGTTCTCTTATGCCGAAGTCATGCAGGACTCGGTGGCCGACGCGAAAGAGCGGGAATGGCAGGTTCTTGACCGGTCCATAGATCTGCTGTCGCTGGCGCGCGAAAAGGAAAAATACGGCCGGGAAGCCATCGAAGCCCTGTTTTATACGCGCAGGGTATGGATCAGCTTCATCGAGGATCTGAAGCATCCCGACAACCAGCTGGAGATCGAGCTCAGGGCCAACCTCATCTCGATCGCAATCTGGATTTTGAAGGAATGCGACAGGATCCGAAAACGTCTGTCGAATAACTACCAGGGCATCATCGACGTTACCACCATCATCAGGGATGGACTTAAATGAAAAGTACACTTCGCATTTCTCTGAAAGCCGGAGAAAGAATCTTCATCAACGGCGCCGTCCTGCGTGTCGACCGCAAGGTCGCGCTGGAATTCCTGAATGATGTGACGTTCCTTCTCGAAAACCACGTCCTCCAGCCCGAAGGCGCCACCACGCCCCTGCGTCAGCTGTATTTCATCGCACAGATGATCCTCATCAATCCCGAGGGCAAGGACCACTCGACGGCGATGTTCCGCAAGTCGATCACCATGCTGCTCAGCTGCTTCAAAAACGAGGAAATCCTCGCCGAACTGAAGCGCATCGATGCACTCGTCTCGACCGGCCGCGCTTTCGATGCGCTGAAGGCGATCCGTGGCCTCTACGCGATCGAAGACAATATCCTCAACAACCACGAGATGCCGCCGACAATGGTCGAGCAGATTCGCAGGGAGATTGCACCATGGCGGTAGATGCGACATCAAGCGTCAGCACGACGAGTACGACGAGCTCGACCAGTTCGGCCCAGAGCAAGGCGACGCTGAACTACGACAATTTCCTTCAGCTGCTCATTGCGCAGATGAAGAACCAGGATCCGACCGATCCGGTCGATGCCAGCGAGCAGATGTCGCAGCTGGCAAGCTTCTCGCAGGTCGAGCAGACGATCCAGACCAACACCAAGCTGGATACGCTGCTGGCAAGCTCGAGCCTCACCCAGGCCAGCAGCTACGTCGGCAAATACATGGAAAGCGCAGACGGCACCGTCAAAGGCACCATCGAATCCGTCAAGGTTTATTCCGACGGCATCATTGCGACGACCACCGATGGCGGTAATATACTCGTCCAGGCGGGAATCACTGTTGCCGACAAGGCGCCGACCAGCGACAGCGATACCTGATACCACGGCGCCGACGCGCCGAGGGACACCAATCAATAGCGGCCCGGCCACGGCGGGCTGCTTCGAGGCGATATGAGGTTGCCTTCAGATGAATGAAGCTGATGCATTGGATCTGTTCCAGGCTGCGATCTGGACCGTCCTGATTGCCGCCGGTCCGGCCGTCATTGCTGCGATGGTCGTGGGTCTCGTCATCGCCCTGATCCAGGCCTTGACCCAGGTGCAGGAAGCGACGCTGACCTTCGTGCCGAAGATCGTCGCCGTGCTGATCACCGTCGGCGTCACAGCACCCTTCGTCGGCTCGCAGATCTCGATTTTCACCAATCTCGTCTTTTCGCGCATCCAGTCCGGTTTCTGAGCCACCTTCGCGCAAGCTTCGCCATTTAACTCTCGATCCGAATTGGGCGGACCGAGTCCGCCTCCTCTCATGAAGAGACGGAACTGTTATGGCGCAACCACCTGCACTCCCCCTTCCGAAAGTCGCCCCGAGCCTGCGCGATGTCGGTTTTGCCCTCGGCATCATCGGCATCATCTGCATTCTCTTCCTGCCGATCCCGCCATTCCTGATCGACATGGGGCTGGCCTTCTCGATCGCCTTCTCGGTGCTGATCCTGATGGTTGCGCTGTGGATCCAGAAACCGCTCGATTTTTCGTCTTTCCCGACCATTCTGCTGATCGCGACGATGACCCGGCTGGCGCTGAACATCGCGACGACGCGCGTCATCCTGTCCCACGGCAATGAAGGCCATGACGCGGCCGGCGGCGTCATCGCCGGTTTCGCAAGCCTGGTGATGTCCGGCGACTTCGTCATCGGTCTGATCGTCTTCCTGATCCTCATCACCATCAACTTCATCGTCATCACCAAGGGCGCCACGCGTATCGCCGAAGTCGGCGCGCGCTTCACGCTGGATGCCATCCCCGGCAAGCAGATGTCGATCGACGCCGATCTTTCGGCCGGCATCATCGATGAAAGGGAAGCCCAGCGCCGGCGCCGGGAACTCGAAGAGGAAAGCTCGTTCTTCGGTGCGATGGACGGTGCCTCGAAATTCGTGCGCGGCGATGCCGTCGCCGGCCTGATCATCACCGCCATCAACGTCTTCGGCGGCATCATCATCGGCTATTTCCGCCACGGCATGCCGATCGGCGAAGCAGCCGACGTCTTCGTCAAGCTCTCCGTCGGCGACGGCCTCGTCTCGCAGATGCCGGCCCTCATCGTCTCGCTCGCCGCCGGCCTTCTCGTCTCGCGCGGCGGCACGACCGGCTCCACCGACCAGGCGGTCGTCAACCAGTTGAGCGGTTACCCCCGCGCACTCTCGGTCTCGGCCGTGCTGATGTTCGTCCTGGCGCTGATGCCGGGACTGCCCTTCGTCCCCTTCGTGATCCTCGGCAGTCTTCTTGCCTTCGGCGCCTGGTTTATCCCGCGTCAGGTCGAGGCTGAAAACAAGCTTCGCCGCGAGCAGGAGGAAAAGAAGGTCGTCCAGAGCAAGGAGCTGGAAAAGGATTCGGTCAAGTCGGTGCTGCGGACCTCCGAGATCGAGCTTGCGCTCGGCAAGATGGTCTCGACCCGCCTGCTCGGCGCCCACCAGGAACTCGCCTTCCGCGTCGGCAAGATGCGCAAGAAGTTCGCCACCCAATACGGTTTCGTCGTGCCCGAGATCAAGGTCACCGACGACATTGCCATCGCCGAGAAGTCCTACCAGATCCGCATCCACGGCACGACGGTGGCCTCCAACCTGCTGCGCGTCGGCGAAGTCCTGGTCGTCACCGGCGCCGGCCGCCGGCCGAGCATCCCCGGCGATGAAATCCGCGAACCCGCTTTCGGCATGCCGGCCGTCTCGATCCTCGAAAACTTTGCCGACGATCTGAAACGCGAGGGCTTCCAGCCGATCGACAACGTTTCCGTTGTGCTCACCCATATGAGCGAGGTCATCCGCAACAACCTGCCGCAGCTTCTGTCTTACAAGGACGTCAAGGTGCTGATCGACCGGCTCGACCCCGAATACAAGAAGCTCGCCGACGAGATCTGCTCGTCGCATATGTCCTATTCGGGCCTGCAGGCGGTGCTCAAGCTCCTGCTTGCCGAACGCGTCTCGATCCGCAACCTGCACCTCATTCTCGAAGCGGTGGCCGAACTCGCCCCGCATGTCAGGAAGACCGAGCAGATCGTCGAGCATGTCCGCATCCGCATGGCCCAGCAGCTCTGCGGCGACCTTGCCGACAACGGCGTGCTGCGCGTCCTTAGGCTGGGCAGCAAATGGGATCTCGCTTTCCACCAGGCGCTGAAGCGCGACGCCAAGGGCGAGGTGATCGAATTCGACATCGATCCGCGTAACCTGGAAGAATTCAGCGAACAGGCCACCAAAGTTATCCGTGAGTTCATGGATCGCGGTCTGCCATTCGCACTTGTCACCTCGCCGGAAACACGCTCCTATGTGCGCATGATCATCGAACGCCTGTTCGCCACGCTGCCGGTCCTGTCGCATGTCGAACTGGCCAAGGGCATCGAGATAAAGATTTTGGGCTCTATTTCATGATAACAGACCCGCAAGGGACCGTTCTCGCACTGTTTCTGGTTTTCTGCCGGATCGGTGGCTGTGTGCTGGCTCTTCCGGGTTTTTCCTCGGCGCGCGTGCCCGAACAGCTGCGCGTCTTCATCGCCGTCGCGCTGTCGATCGCCGTCATGCCGCTGCTGTGGGACACGGTCTATCCGGCCGTCCACACCGGTTCCGGAACCTATATCGGCCTGATCGTCAGCGAATCGCTGATCGGCGTGATGTACGGCATGCTGGCGCGGATCTACACGCTCGGCATGCAGTTCGCCGCGACGATCATTGCCACCATGGTTGGTTATACCCAGCCGGGCTCGGCCGATATCATCGAAGACACGCCGGAGAGCAGCCTTTCCGGCTTCATCACCTTTGCCGGCATCATGATCCTGTTCATCATGGACTTCCATCACATCGTCTTTCGGGCGCTGATCGATTCCTACACGACCATGCCTTTCGGCGGCCTGATGCAGATGCGGGCGACGCTGATCTCCTTTAGCGACACGCTGGAGCAGACCACCTACATCATGCTGCGGCTGTCGAGCCCCTTTCTGATCTACGGCCTGATCTTCAACGTCTCGATCGGCTTCATCAACAAGTTGGCGCCGCAGATCCCGGTCTACTTCATCTCGACGCCCTATCTGCTGATGGGCGGGCTCTTCCTGATCTACTTCTCGATTGCGGCCTTGGTCAGCCAGTTCGGCCAGTCCTTCGGCTCGATCTATATCGGGCGATGAGGCGATGATCGATAAGAACCGCTCCCAGAAGCTTAAGCGACTGCTCTCGGTGCAAAGGCATATCGAAAGGATGGCCGAGAACGATCTGGCCGAAACCAGCCGCCAGCGCGTCGAGGTCAATGCGGCGATGGATGACGTGATCCTCGCACTCGGCTCGATGGACCCCGTCCACCATGCCTTTTCGCAGAATTACGCCGACCGATTCGGCAGGCTTTCGATCAAGGACCTGCAGCTGACCGGCATGCAGGAGGTTCACGAAATGCGGCTGGCGCGTGAGCGCGCCAAGGGCGACCGTTTCGAAGAAGGCATGAAAGAAGCCCTCGAGGCCGAGCGCCGCGAGGCCGACGACAATGCCGTCTACGATGTCATCGATCAGCAATTCGCAACGCCAGCCTCCAGCAAGCTTCGAAACCCATAGTCGTTACGATCTTAAATTAGAGGATTGTAACGTGGCTATTTCGCCTCCCAGTGATCTGGTCCTGGACGTTGTCAAAGCTGCCGACCCCATGGAGGTTCAGGCGGCCCAGGAAAAATTGAAGGCAAATCGTGCGGCCTTTGCCGCAACGAGCCTCGCCGAAAATGGCAAGGGCTTCTCCAATACGGTCGACGTCCTCGACCATATCAGCCAGAAAAGCGGCCTTAACAACATCCAGAACCGCACGAAGGCCGAGGAAGTGCCGGAAAGCTACCGGAAATTCGAGGCCATGGTGCTGCAGAATTTCGTCAAGTCCATGCTGCCGAGCGAAAGCGAAGACGTCTACGGCAAGGGCGCGACCGGCGATATCTGGAAGGGCATGATGGCCGAACAGCTCGGCAACACCATGGCCAAGGGCGACGGCATCGGCATCGCCAAGCAGATGTACGCCGAGCAGCTGCGCCGACAGGAAGGCAAGATCGTCAATGCCTCGACCGATAACGATGACCGCAACACTGCGCTCAGCATGATCGACGACTTCCAGCGCAAGACATTCGGCACGCCCACCGCTGAAGCCAAGACCGACAGAACAGGATGATTTGGGGCCCGTTGGCCTAAAACCTGAATCTTGTTCTCAATGAAATAGTTAGAGCGTGATGTCGCGCGAAATCCGCGCACAGTTTTCGGCATGGCGCTCCAAGCGACGCATAATCGAGGGTACAATGGAAATAGTTTCGAACGAATACAGAATCAAATCCGTTCTCGGACGCCTCGAAATGATCATCGACAATGAGAACACCCGGATCGGCAGCGATCCGCAGTTCGATCTCAAGGTCTCCAATGCGCATAAAAGCCGCTGCCTCTATGAGCTGTCGATGCTTTTCCGCGACACCGATCCGGCCGAGCTTGCCGCTGCCCATCTCGATCAGTTGCACGGGCTGAAGAAGAAGCTGGTTCTCAACGCCCGTCGGGTCGAGGCGCATCTCGAAGCGGTTCGCGCTGTCGCCGATCTGCTGAAGAACGCCGTTCAGGACGCCGATGCCGACGGGACCTATTCCCAGGAACAATTTGCCGCGCGTGGAAACTGATGATCAAGCTCGTCCTCACCGGTGTCTGGGTTTGCGCCATCACCTTGGCATCGGTCTATTTCTCCGTGTACCTGGCGACCGCGCCGGCGCCCGCGGCAACGGATTCCAAACAGAGCGCGCTTGAACTGGTGAAGGGTGAAACCATCACGGTCCCCATCATCGGCAATGGTGCGATCACCGGCTACTTCCTCGGCCGCGTTTCCTTCATGATGAACAAGGAGATGCTGAAAGACGTGACGCTGCCGCTGGCCGAAATGACCACCGACCAGCTTTTCAGCCTGCTCGTCGGCAACAAGATGGTCGATATCGCCCACATCAAATCCTTCGATCCGAAGGCCTTCCGCGAAGAGATCAAGAAGGGCATGAACGAGCGCCTCGGCGGCGAATATGTCGCCGAGGTCATGCTGGAGCAGCTCGACTATCTCTCCAAGGAAGATGTCAAGGAAAGCTCGGCCGGGGCGCCGAAGAAGGTGGGCACACCCGTCAAGATCGTCGAGACCGCACCGGCCGGTGAAGCGCCGGCGCCAGCCGCTCACTAAGCACGACAATGATATCGACGAACAACGGCGCCGGAAGGCGCCGTTTTCCGTTGGCGCGCGTGGTTAACAAACCACTTATGCGAGCATGGAAATTCAAGGAATTTTCCTAAGGGTTGTTTGAAACCGTCCTGTTATACCAGCTGTCACAGCTTGACATGCGCCGCTTCTGAAATCGGGGCGACGCCGTCACGGCGGGACGCGACCGGGGCTTTCGAGGCCCGGTGCGGAAGTGTGGGCTTGTTTTCCGGGATGTCGGGCGCATGAAGCATCCTAGGCAGGAGGTAGGAATGAATCTGATTGCGAACTTCGCGGTGCTCGCATCGCGGCGGACGATCTTCGATCTGCCGGTCTGCGATCTCGGCTGGGACGATGCCCTCGTTTTCATCAACGAGCTGGCCTCCATTCCCGTCGGCCAGACCGTGGTTTGCTTCGTCAACGCCCACAACATGCTGACCGCGCTTCACGATGACGAATACTACCGGATCATGTCGCACAATTTGGTGCTGCCGGATGGCATCGGTCTCAACATCGCATCGCAGATCGCCCATGGTTCGCCCTTTCCCGCCAATTTGAACGGCACCGATTTTGTGCCGGCCTTCCTCACCTTCATGGAGGCTCCGCGCCGCATCGGTCTGATCGGCGGCACGCGTTCGGTCGTCGAGGCGGCGGCTGAAAATTTCCGCAGGCATACGCCCTGGCATGAATTCGTCGTGGTTTCCGACGGTTATTTCGACAAGGTCGATTCCACTGAGGTCACCGAGGAGATCGAGCGCCAGAAGCTCGACATTCTGATCGTCGGCATGGGAACGCCGCTGCAGGAAAAATGGGTCCACGACAATATCCGTGCCGATCATGCGCGCCTGGTGCTGACGGTGGGCGCTCTCTTCGACTTCGTCTCCGGCGCCGTCCCGCGTGCGCCGAGGACGGTGCGGATGATGCGGCTGGAATGGGCCTATCGCCTGCTGCAGGAGCCGACGCGCCTCTGGCGCCGCTACGTCGTCGGCATCCCGGTCTTCCTTTTCCATGTCCTGCGCTACCGCTTCCGCCGGCGCGAGCGAATCCTCAGGCATCCGGAAGAACACAACACCGCGCTGCAGCCACGGTCGGAACACAAGAAGGCAAGCTGACCCTCGCGTCTTTGCAAGACATTATAGGATTTTGGAATGTATCCTTGGATCGATTCCGATTTGAGGAGCTATGCATAGTTCTGACACGCTGCGGTTAACCATTTCTTTGCCATGAATATTTAGACTGGCTTAATCATCTGCATCCGTGCGGATGAGCGAATTCGGCCATCATGTGCATGAGATGTGGCGCAAATGTACGATATCAGGGCCAGAAGCAGCTTTCACGATCGCGCAGCCACCCGGCCGGCGGCGGCCGGACCGGCGCGCGCCCATGACGATGGTTATGGACTGCCTGGCGTGCCCCGGTCGAACCGGGCCGATATCGCACCGCCCGAGGCCGAACTGCTGCGCGCCATCGGTCGCGCGCTGGAAGAGCAACGCGCCAAAGCCGCGCGCACGCCACCGCTGGTCGATCGCATCGAAACCATCCTTGGCAATCACCTGCGGGCCGCCAACGACATCGGCCATCCGCTTCCGCAGGAACATCCGCGCCGTGAGGAACCGGCTGCTCCGGCCATCGAGCCGATGATCTCGCCCGAACCGCTGGCAGCGATCCGTGAGGAACCGGCGGAACCTCGCACAGCAGCGCCGCGGCGGCGCGTCGGCGGCAGCGCACTTGTGATGACGGTCGCCGCAGCGACGATGATCGGCGCCGGTCTGCCGATGCTGATGCCGGCTTCGCCGGCCCTATACCGTGCCGAAGCAACGCTTGCGGTGAAGACCGATGCCGCAAGCCGGGCCGTCTTCACTGAAGCTGCGGCGAAAGGACTGATGTCGGCACGGGTGGTTGCTTCGACGGTCGCCGCTCTGAAACTCGATCACGATCCGGAATTTGCCGGTCAGAAGGCCAATGCGCTCGGGGTTGCGCTCGATTTGCTGTCGGCGACCGGGGCTGCTGCCGACCCGGCCTCGCGCGCCGAGGCAAGCTTGAAGCGTTCGGTCGAGATCCTGCCCGATGCCGCTGCCGGCACGATCCTCGTGCGGGTGACGACCGGCGACAGCGGCAAATCCATGCGTATCGCCGCAAGGCTTGCCGAAGCGGTTTCCCCGGCGAACCGTACCGGCGGCAACACCGAAAGCGACGCCGCCTTGCGCAAGGCCTATGACGAGGCGAAAGCGGAACTTGCAGCCTTCACGGCAAAGAGCGGCGAGGGCAACGTCAAGGTGGCGGTCGATCTTCGCCGCCAGATCGACAGGCTCGATGCCGATCTAAAACAGGCCGACCAGACTATTCTGGAGGCCAAGGCGCCGGCCGATCGGTTGAAAGCCGCAAAACTCGCCAGCGTGCTCGATGGTTCTCTCCCCTCCTATGTGCTCTCGCCGGCGCTGCAGGACTGGCGCGATAAATATGCGGTCGCCAGGACGGCGCTGGCGCAGCTTTCAGCCGAACTCGGCCCGCGCCATCCGCGGCTGTTGCAGCAGCAGGCCGAAATCGATGGTCTGAAGGAGAACATGGGCAAGGAGCTTACCCGCCTTGCCCAGGCCGCCAACGTCGCCGCCAAGACCGCCGTCGATACGCGCAAGGGCCTGAACGACCGGCGCAACACGCTGATTGCGCAAAGCCGGGATACCGGCGTCGATCTTGCCCGGCTGACCGAACTCAGCGAGAAGGTGGCCGCCGCGCGTTCGCGCCTGGACGATGCGGCCTCCGCCTCGGTGGGAACGGCCGCCGACGGCCATATCACTCTGATGAAGCCGGCGCTGGCAACGGCGGTATCGGCGCCCGAGGGCCTGACCAGCCGCTCGCTGGCCGGTGCTGCCGCGGGTCTCGCCGCCGGTCTTGCTGCGGCCTTCCTGTTGCGCCTGCGTAAACCCGTGGCCGCAGCCGAAGAGGAAATGCCGCTGTCTCAACCGCTATCTTTACCGCAGCCGGTCCCGGCCGAGGTCGACGAGATGGAGGCGCTGCGCTCCGAAATCTCCGGCCTGCGCGACCGGCTTCTTGTTCATGGCCTCGAGGCGCGGCAGCCGCTGCGCTGAACGGTCATTTCCTTGCATTTTTGATATTGCCTTGCTGCTTTCCGACAGGATAGGGCGTTAGCGGGCATTTGACGCTCGCCGATTATCCATAGATTGGCGCGAAACAGGGCGGAGAGACGCGTGACGACAGTAATCGACGGCAAGAACGTAGCTGCATCGGTCATTCAGATGGTCAAGAGTGCGACGGCAGCGCTGGAAAAGAGCAGCGGCGTCACCACCGGTCTTGCGGTCGTCATCGTCGGCGACGATCCGGCAAGTCACGCCTATGTCGGCTCCAAGGGCCGCATGGCCAAGGAATGCGGCTTCAAATCCGTCCAGCACACGCTGCCGGCAGAGACCAGCCAGGAGGATCTGGCAGCCCTCGTCGCCACCCTCAACGCCGATCCGTCGATCCACGGCATCCTGGTGCAACTGCCGCTGCCGAAGCCGCTCGACAGCGAGCCGATCATCCAGGCGATCCTGCCGGAAAAGGATGTCGACGGCTTGAGCATTGCCAATGCCGGCAAGCTCGCCATCGGCGACCTGAAGACCGGACTGGTCTCCTGCACGCCGGCAGGCGCCATGGTCTTCGTCCGCCGCACCCATGGCGAGGATCTCTCCGGCCTCAACGCCGTCGTCATCGGCCGCTCCAACCTGTTCGGCAAGCCGATGGCGCAATTGCTGCTCAATGCCAATGCGACGGTGACGATCGCGCATTCCAGAACCAAGAACCTCGCCGAGGTCTGCCGCAACGCCGATATTCTGGTCGCCGCCGTCGGCCGGCCGGAAATGGTCAAAGCGGACTGGGTCAAGCCGGGCGCAACGGTCATCGATGTCGGCATCAACCGCGTGCCAGCCCCCGAAAGGGGCGAGGGCAAGACCCGGCTCGTCGGCGACGTCGCCTTCGCTGAGGTCTCCGAAGTCGCCAGCACCATCACCCCGGTTCCCGGCGGCGTCGGGCCGATGACCATCGCCATGCTGATGGCCAACACGGTCATCGCCGCCCATCGCGCCGCAGGGCAGACCCCGCCGCAGTTTTGATTAATGCATGTCGCCCGGAAGTGTGCAGCCGTTCCGGATAAGGACATGCATAAAATAAAGAGCTAAAGCGCGTCGCACCAAAGTGTGGGGCGGTTTTGCCCAGGCAAAGCGCTAAGCGCTTTTGCCGCAAACGACATGCTCAAAAAAGGCTAAAGCGCGAGGAGCGAATCTGAAAGATCGCGACGCGCTTTAGAGCTGCTGCGGGGCAGGGCCGGTCGAGGCTCTGACGATCAGTTCGGTTTTCCAGAGTTCCTGTTCGGGAAAGGGGCCTGCCTGCTTCACCGTGCCGATCAGCCGCTGTGCGATGCGAACGCCGGCGGCTCTCAGCGAAGAGCGCGTCGTCGTCAGCGGCACGGAGAAGTTTTCCGGCTTCAACAGCGGCAGCACGTCGTCATGGGCGATCAGCGAGATGTCCTCGCCGAGCCGCAATCCCGCCTGGTTGACCGCGCGGATCGCGCCGAGCGCCAGCACCGTGCTGGCGCAGAGGATCGCCGTCGGCCTCGCCGGCAGCTGCAGGAAATGTTCCATTGCCAGCAACCCTTGCTCATCCGTCATCAGCGCATGGCTGATGCAATCCTCGTGGAGCGCCAGCCCGCGCTCGGCCAGCGCCGATATGACGCCGTTCTTCCTCCGGATGGCGAAATCGAGATGCATCGGCCCGTTCATCAGCGCAAAGCGCGTATGGCCGAGCTGCAGCAGCAGCCGCGTCGCATCGTAGAAGGCGCCTTCATTGTCGATGTCGAGATAGGGATAGTCCGGCTCGGAACCGAAGGATCGCCCGTGTACGACATAGGGCATGGAGAGCGATTTCAACATGGGAAGCCGCGGGTCGTGGCCGCGCATATAGGCGACGAACAGCGCATCGACATTGCCGCTGATCGCCAGGCGTCTGAGCGCTGCAACTTCGTCATCCGGGTCGGCCGGCATGATGACGAAGTGGAAGTCGTGGCGCACGGCCTCTTCGCCGAGCCCGGCCAGGAATTCGCCGAAATGCACGTCGGACTGGTGGCCGGGCGCCGTCGGCATGACGAGGCCGATCGAGCCGGCCTTGCCGGTCGCAAGCCGCTGCGCCGCCTTGTTCGGGCGATACCCGGTTTCCTTGACAGCTTGAAGCACGCGCTCCCGGGTGGCCTCATTGACCTCGGGATAACCGTTGAGCGCTCGGCTCACCGTCGTCTGCGACAGCCCCAGCATTTCCGATAGCTGTTTGAGATTCACCTGCTATGCTTCCTCCCGGCCCGCCCGTCGGCCGTTTCTAAAAGGCCTGCCGCCTCCCAGTGGCATCCAAAGCGCTTTCAATTATGTAGCATCTGGCGCGCTTGACTCAAGAAAAATCGCTCCATATTTCCCGACAGCCGCTGCTGCACCGTGATAATGGCCAGGTTGACGGCGGGTTTTCGTGAAATGACTTGACTCCATTCCACCGAAAGTGGAATGAGTTGGGTGTCAAAGCGCTTTGAAATTTCTTTTAAAGGGAATTCGGCGCGGTTGGGATTGTGATGGGAGGTTGATCACATGAAAAAGTCATTTTTGATGGGCGTTGCCGTGGCAGCGCTTTTTGCCGGTGCTGCATCCGCGGCCGATCTGAAATTTGCCCCGGGACAGGATTCCAAGTTCAACTGGAAGAGCTATGACGAATTCAAGGCCGCTCATGCCGATCTGAAGGGTCAGCCGCTGACGATCTTCGGGCCGTGGCGCGGCGAGGACGAGGCGTTCTTCCAGAGCGTTCTGGCCTATTTCACCGAAGCCACCGGCATCGATGTCAAATACTCCTCTTCCGAAAACTACGAACAGCAGATCGTCATCGACACGCAGGCGGGCTCGCCGCCGAACATCGCCGTTCTGCCGCAGCCGGGCCTCCTTGCCGATCTCGCCAGCAAGGGCTTCCTGACGCCGCTCGGCGACGAAAACTCCAAGTGGATCAAGGACAATTACGGCGCCGGCGACAGCTGGGTCGGGTACGGCACCTATAAGGGCAAGGACGGCAAGGAAGCCTTCTACGCCTTCCCCTATAAGGCCGACGTCAAGTCGCTCGTCTGGTATGTTCCTGAGAACTTCGAGGAAGCCGGCTACAAGATCCCGACGACCATGGAAGAGCTGCATGCCCTGACCGATCAGATCGTCAAGGATGGCGGCGTTCCCTGGTGCATCGGTCTCGGTTCCGGCGGTGCCACCGGCTGGCCGGCGACCGACTGGGTCGAGGACCTCATGCTGCGCATGCAGCCGCCTGAGGCCTATGATAAGTGGACGACCAACGAGCTGAAGTTCACCGATCCGGCCGTAGTTGCCGCGATCGACGAATTCGGCAAGTTCGCCAAGAACGAGAAATACGTCAATGGCGGTGTCGCGGCCGTGGCCTCGACCGACTTCCGCGACAGCCCGAAGGGTCTCTTCTCCGTTCCACCGAAGTGCTACATGCACCATCAGGCCTCGTTCATTCCGTCCTTCTTCCCTGAGGGCACGAAGCTCGGCCAGGATGCCGACTTCTTCTATATGCCGACCTATGCGTCGCATCCCGAACTCGGCAAGCCGGTTCTCGGCGCCGGCACGCTCGTCTCGATCGCCAAGGACTCGAAGACGGCTCGCGCCTTCATCGACTTCCTGAAGACCCCAATCGCGCATGAGGTCTGGATGGCACAGTCGAGCTTCCTGACGCCGTATAAGGGCGTCAGCACTGAGGCCTATGCCAACCCGCAGATGAAGAAGGAAGGCGAGATCCTGACCTCCGCCACCACTTTCCGCTTCGACGGTTCCGACCTGATGCCGGGCAAGATCGGCGCCGGCGCCTTCTGGACGGGCATGGTTGATTTCGTCGGCGGCAAGTCGGCTCAAGAGGCTGCTGGCGAAATCCAGAGCGCCTGGGACGGCATCAAGTAATTTCCAAAATGATGCCGCCGGCTTGCCGGCGGCATGGCCTGCATGGCTGGCCGGGTTCGCAAAGAGCCCGGCCATCGCAGGATATATTGTGATTGGGCAATACAACAGATTGACGATGACCGGCGCTGACCCGTCAGAATAACAACCGGTCGCAATAAGATCAGGGGAAGCAGGGGAGGGACGAAATGCTGTCGCAGATAGTGTCCGCTTTGGGCGTCGTGGTCGTCGCCGTTTTCGCGTGCTCGGCCTATTTCTATTTTTCGAACAAGATCCTGGATCTCGCTTTGCCGGTCAAGGATGGCGACATCCGCGCTGCCTCGCGCAATCTCAACCGCCGTGCCCTCGTGCGGCCGTGGTTGTTCGTCGGTCCGGCGCTCTTCCTGCTCGTCGTCTATCTCGTCTATCCGGTCGTTGCGACCTTCATCCTCTCCTTCTACGACCGCGCCGGCCAGCAGTTCGTCGGCGTCGCCAACTATCAATGGGCACTCGGCGACCGCGAATTCCGCCAGTCGATCTTCAACAACATCCTCTGGCTCGCCGTCGTGCCGGCCGCCTGCACCTTTTTCGGCCTCGTGATCGCCGTGATGACCGACCGCATCTGGTGGGGCAATATCGCCAAAAGCATCGTCTTCATGCCGATGGCGATTTCCTTCGTCGGCGCATCGGTCATCTGGAAATTCATCTATGAGTATCGCGGCGGCAACGACGTCCAGATCGGCCTGCTGAACGCCATCGTCCAGACGTTCGGCGGCACGCCCGAGGTGTGGATCTCCGTTCCCTTCTGGAACAATTTCTTCCTGATGGTCATCCTGATCTGGATCCAGACCGGTTTTGCCATGGTCATCCTGTCGGCCGCCCTGCGCGGCATTCCCGAGGAGACCATCGAGGCCGCCGTCATCGACGGCGCCAACGGCTGGCAGATCTTCTGGCGCATCATGGTGCCGCAAGTCTGGGGCTCGATCGCGGTCGTCTGGACGACGATCACCATCCTCGTCCTCAAGGTCTTCGATATCGTGCTGACCATGACGAACGGCCAGTGGCAGTCGATGGTGCTGGCGAACCTGATGTTCAACTGGCTGTTCCGCGGCGGCGGCGATTCCGGCCGAAGTGCTGTCATCGCCATCATCATCATGCTCGCCGTCACGCCGATCATGGTCTGGAACGTCCGCCGCGCCAACCGCGAACTGAAGGGCCACTGAGATGACCGCTGTCGGAAGCTACTTCAAGATCGGCCCCGCCCGTCTCTTCGTTCACGCCGCTGTTCTGTTGATCGTCATCGTCTGGCTGATCCCGACGCTCGGCATCTTCGTCAGCGCGCTCCGCGACAAGGACCAGATCGTCGTATCCGGCTGGTGGACAGCCTTTGTCGGCTCGACGCAGACCGTCGCCGTCCGCCTGGGCACGCCGGACCAACAGCAGCAGGAAGGCGCAACCTATGTCATCACAGGCAACGTGCTGGAGGGACAGACCGGCCGTTCGGTGAAGGCCTTCGGCAACCGCGTCCAGCAGCCGGCCGCCTTCAAGGCAGGCGAGACCGCCGATCTCGGCGACGGCGAAAGCCTGCTGATCAACAGCGACGGCAGCTATCGCTACATGAAGAACGCCGCCTTTTCACCCGACGAAAGGCCGCGGCGTATCTATGCGTCGGTTTCCGCGCCGCCAGAGTTCACGCTGCAGAACTACAACACGGTTCTGCGGGGCGAAGGCATCGGCCAGTCCTTCATCAACTCGCTGACCGTGACGATCCCGGCAACGATTATCCCGATCCTGATCGCCGCCTTTGCCGCCTATGCGCTGAGCTGGATGGAATTTCCTGGCCGCGCGCTGCTGATTGCGCTCGTCGTCGGCCTCATTGTCGTGCCGCTGCAGATGTCGCTGATCCCGCTGCTGCGCCTCTATAACGAAATCGGCAACCTGCTCGGCCAGCCGTCCAAGACCTATCCCGGCATTTGGCTCGCCCACACCGCCTTCGGCATGCCGCTCGCCATTTATCTCCTGCGGGCTTATATCGCCGGCCTGCCGAAGGAGATCATCGAATCCGCCCGCGTCGACGGCGCCAGCGACTTCGAGATCTTCACCCGCATCGTATTGCCTTTGTCCTTCCCGGCACTCGCCTCCTTCGCCATCTTCCAGTTCCTGTGGGTGTGGAACGACCTGCTCGTCGCTATGGTCTTCCTCGGCACCGACAAGGACCACCTCGTTCTCACAGGCAGCCTGAACGCGCTGCTCGGCTCGCGCGGCGGCAATTGGGAGATTTTGACGGCCTCGGCCTTCGTCACCATCATCGTGCCGCTGCTCGTCTTCTTCGGGCTGCAGCGTTATCTGGTGCGTGGCCTGCTGGCGGGTTCGGTCAAGGGAGGCTGACAATTTCCAAACGTGACTTCAGACAGGATATTCCATGACCGTGGCTCCCCAATCGATCTCGACCCCCGATAAAGACTGGTGGCGCGGCGCGGTGATCTATCAGATCTACCCGCGCTCCTACCAGGATTCGAACGGCGACGGCATCGGCGACCTGAAGGGCATCACCGCCCGCCTGCCGCATGTGGCAAGCCTCGGCGTCGATGCGATCTGGATTTCGCCCTTCTTCACCTCGCCGATGCGCGATTTCGGTTACGACGTTTCCGACTACGAGAATGTCGATTCGATCTTCGGCACGCTGGTGGATTTCGACACGATGATCGCTGAGGCCCATCGCCTCGGCATCCGGGTGATGATCGATCTGGTCATCTCCCACAGCTCGGATCAGCATCCCTGGTTCGTGCAGAGCCGTTCCAGCAAGACCAATGCCAAGGCCGATTGGTATGTCTGGGCCGATGCCAAGCCGGATGGCACGCCGCCGAACAACTGGCTGTCGATCTTCGGCGGCTCGGCATGGGCGTGGGATCCGACGCGCATGCAATATTACCTGCACAACTTCCTGACCTCGCAGCCGGATATGAACCTGCATAATCCTGAGGTGCAGGACCGTCTGCTCGACGTCGTGCGCTTCTGGCTCAATCGCGGCGTCGACGGCTTCCGCCTCGACACCATCAATTTCTATTTCCACGACCCGCTGTTGCGCGACAATCCGGCACTTGCGCCTGAGCGCCGCAACGCCTCGACGGCGCCGGCGGTCAATCCCTATAATTTCCAGGAGCATGTCTACGACAAGAACCGGCCGGAAAACCTTGCCTTCCTGAAGCGCTTCCGCGCCGTTCTGGAAGAATTTCCGGCGATTGCCGCCGTCGGCGAAGTCGGCGACAGCCAGCGCGGCCTCGAAATCGTCGGCGAATACACCTCCGGCAATGACAAGATGCATATGTGTTATGCCTTCGAATTCCTCGCCCCCGATCCGCTCACCGCCGAGCGCGTCGAGGAGGTGATGGAGGATTTCGAAGCCGCAGCACCCGATGGCTGGGCCTGCTGGGCTTTCTCCAATCACGACGTCATGCGCCATGTCAGCCGCTGGGGCGGGCTGGTCGCCGATCACGACGCCTTCGCCAAGCTCTATGCCTCGCTGCTGATGACGCTGCGCGGTTCCGTCTGCCTCTATCAGGGTGAGGAACTGGCGCTAACTGAAGCTGATCTCGCCTACCAGGATCTGCAGGATCCCTACGGCATCCAGTTCTGGCCGGAGTTCAAGGGCCGCGACGGCTGCCGCACGCCGATGGTCTGGGACAGCCAGGTCGCCCAGGGCGGCTTTTCGACGGTGAAACCCTGGCTGCCAGTGCCGGTCGAGCATATCCTGCGCGCCGTCAGCGTCCAGCAGGGCGACGAGGCTTCGGTGCTGGAGCACTATCGCCGCTTCATCGCTTTCCGCAAGCTGCACCCGGCCTTTGCCAAGGGCGAGATCGAATTCGAGGAGCCGCAGGGCGACGCGCTGGTCTTCACCCGCGAATACGGCAATGAGAAGCTGCTCTGCATCTTCAACATGAGCCCGGCCGAAACCGGGGTCACTTTGCCTGCGGGAGAATGGCAGGCGTTGACGGGGCATGGCTTTATCAGCAACAACTATGGCGACAAGATCGATATTCCGGCCTGGGGGGCGTATTTCGCCCGTCTCGCTTAAGGATCAGCAGGGGAGAGAGACATGACTGGACTGACGCTGAAGGATATCCGCAAATCCTACGGTTCCGTGGACGTTCTCCACGGCATCGACCTCGATATCAAGCAAGGCGAATTCATCGTCTTCGTCGGCCCGTCCGGCTGCGGCAAGTCCACGCTACTGCGCATGATCGCCGGTCTCGAGGCGATCACCGGCGGCGAGATGTATATCGACGGCCATCTCGTCAATGACGTGCCGCCCTCCAAGCGCGGCATCGCCATGGTCTTCCAGTCCTATGCGCTTTATCCCCACATGACCGTCTTCGACAACATGGCTTTCGGCATGAAGATCGCCGGCGAAAGCAAGCAGGAGATCGACCGCCGCGTCAAGGCGGCGGCCGAGAGCCTGCAGCTGACCAAATATCTCGACCGCCTGCCGAAGGCGCTTTCCGGTGGCCAGCGTCAGCGCGTGGCGATCGGCCGCGCCATCTGCCGGGATCCGAAGGTCTTCCTGTTCGACGAGCCGCTCTCCAACCTCGACGCCGCGCTGCGCGTCGCCACCCGCATCGAGATCGCCCGCCTGAACGAACAGATGGCCGATACGACGATGATCTACGTCACCCACGACCAGGTCGAGGCGATGACGCTTGCCGACCGCATCGTCGTTCTCTCCGCCGGCAATATCGAGCAGGTCGGCGCGCCGCTGGAACTCTACGAGCGCCCGGCCAACCTCTTCGTCGCGAAATTCATCGGCTCGCCGGCGATGAACATCATCCCGGCGACGGTCGCTGCGACCGGAAACCAGACGACAGTGACGCTGACCGGCGGCATGTCGGTGACCCTCGATGTAGCGACCGGCGCTTCCGAAGCCGGCAAGCAGGCAAGCTTCGGCGTTCGTCCGGAGGATCTGAGGATCGCCGACGGCGCCGACTATCTTTTCGAGGGCGAGGTGTCGATCGTCGAAGCGCTCGGCGAAGTCACGCTGCTTTATATCGAAGGCCTGGTTCCGGGCGAGCCGATCGTCGTCAAGCTGCCCGGCATCTACGATGTGAAGAAGGGCCAGAGGATGCGTTTTGCCGCCGACAGGCAGAAGTTGCATCTGTTTGATGCGACCGGCCATAGCTACCGGAGATGAGAGAGCCATTTTTGGGGTAATAATCCCGAGAATTATACTTGACGGACCGGATTCTTACTTTCTGTTAAAGATCGGCTGCTACCTTTTCCCGGTCAATTTATGAGGGGGATAAGCACGTGGCCGCTTCCAATCCGTCACAGCCAAAATCTCATTTCCTGAGTAAGGAAGAATCCTTCATGTATGACCGCGAGCAGCGGTTCAAGATGGAGGACACGATGAATGCCGCGCGCATCGAATATACGGAAAAGGGTGTCATGCACGCGGCTTCGCGCCGCTGCGATATCGTCCGGATCTCGATGAGCAGCGCCACACTCGCGATCCTCACCCAGTTCAACCTGCCGAAGCAGTTCTATCTGGATATTCCGGATGCCCGCATCACCAAGGTCGGTTGCATACTGATGAAGGTCAACGCCAACAATACGATCGAAGTCCGCTTCCTGCGTCTGCTGACGCAAAAGGAGCTGAACAAGATCTTCGTCTACAGCACCCATCCGGCGCATCGCGACTACGTGCTCGATATCCGCGCCTGACGGATAAAGACTGGATAGCAAAACCCGCGGGTGCTTCGCGCGCCCGCGGGTTTTGTTTGTCTCCAGCGACCACGCTCAGTGGTGGAAGAGCACGCTTGCACCCTGATCCGAAGCGCCGACGGCGCGGCGGAACGGCGCGAAGAGTTCGCGGCCCATGCCGAATTCATTGTCGGAGAGATCGACGGTCACCGGCTCGCGCTCGGCCAGATCGGCCGCATCGACGAGCAGCTCGAGCGTGCCCTTGATCGCGTCCAGGCGGATGATGTCGCCGTCGCGGATGCGGGCGATCGGGCCGCCGTCAACCGCCTCAGGCGTCACATGGATCGCCGCCGGCACCTTGCCCGAGGCCCCCGACATGCGCCCGTCGGTCAACAGCGCCACGCGGAAACCGCGGTCCTGCAGCACGCCGAGCGGCGGCGTCAGCTTGTGCAACTCCGGCATGCCGTTCGCCTTCGGTCCCTGGAAGCGCACGACGGCGATGAAATCGCGGTTGAGCTTGCCTTCCTTGAAGGCGTCCTGCAGCTCCTGCTGGCTGTGGAAGATGATTGCCGGCGCCTCGATGATGTGGCGCTCCGGCTTGACGGCTGAAATCTTGATGACCGCCTTGCCGAGATTGCCACGCAGCATCTTCAGCCCGCCATTGGCCTGGAACGGCGTTTCGATGCTGGAGAGAACCTTCGGATCATGGCTCTTCTCCGGCGACGGCTCACGCAGGACGGTGCCGTTTTCGCCGAGCCGGGCATCGACCGTATAGGCTTCGAGACCCTGGCCGAAGACGGTGCGCACGTCGTCATGCACCAGGCCGTGCTTCAGCAGTTGCTTGATCAGGAAGCCCATGCCGCCGGCCGCCTGGAAATGGTTCACGTCGGCAAGCCCGTTTGGATAGACGCGGGCAAGCAGCGGCACCACTTCCGAAAGCTCGGCGATGTCCTGCCAGGTGAGCTGAATGCCGGCCGCGCGCGCCATGGCGACGAGGTGCAGCGTATGATTGGTCGAGCCGCCGGTCGCATGCAGGCCGACGACGCCGTTGACGACCGAGCGCTCGTCGATCATCTCGCCGGCCGGGGTGAATTCATTGCCGAGCGCGGTGATAGCCAACGCCCGCTTGGCGGCTTCGCGCGTCAGCGCTTCGCGCAGCGGCGTGCCGGGATTGATGAAGGAGGAGCCCGGCAGGTGGAATCCCATGATCTCCATCAGCATCTGGTTAGAATTGGCGGTGCCGTAGAAGGTGCAAGTGCCGGGGCCGTGGTACGACTTCGATTCAGCCTCCAGCAGCTCGGCGCGACCGACTTTGCCCTCGGCGAAGAGCTGGCGTACGCGCGACTTTTCGTCGTTCGGCAGGCCTGTCGTCATCGGACCGGCCGGAACGAAGATCGACGGCAGGTGCCCGAAGGACAAGGCTGCGATGACGAGGCCCGGCACGATCTTGTCGCAGACGCCGAGGAAGAGGGCGGCATCGAACATGTTGTGCGACAGGCCGACGCCCGCCGACATGGCGATCAGATCGCGCGAGAAGAGCGAAAGCTCCATGCCCGGCTGCCCCTGAGTGACGCCGTCGCACATCGCCGGCACGCCGCCCGCCACCTGCGCCACGCCGCCTGCCTCTGCGGCCGCCTCGCGGATGATCGCCGGATAGGTCTCGAACGGCTGGTGGGCCGAGAGCATGTCGTTATAGGCGGTGATGATGCCGAGATTGGGGATGTGGTCGCCGGCGAGCGCATCCTTATCGGCGGGGGAACAGACCGCAAAGCCGTGAGCCAGGTTGGCGCAGCCGAGCACCGAGCGCTGGACGCCCTTGGAAGCGGCGGCGCGCAGGCGCTCCAGATACCGCTCGCGGGTTGGTTTCGAGCGTTCGACAATGCGATCGGTGATCGCAGAAATGCGTGCGTGAGAGGACATGGAAGATCCCTGCCTTGTTCTGGTTCGTCTCAATGTGTTCGCCGGCTCCGGCGGCTGTGAGGCCGTATCAGGGAGCCCAGTAGATCTCGACCGGGGAAGTGGCCCGGCGCAGAATGGCGCGGATCGGCATGTCTGCCTCCTCACCGCTGCCTTCTGCCTTGGCGAGAACGTCTTTTTTGCCTTCGCCCTCAATATGGAGAACCAGGAGTGCGGCATCCTGAAGACTGGAGAAGGTAAAGGTCAGCCGCGGCTCGCCGGCCCCCTCCGCTTCCATGGTGATGACGCCGCGCGGCGTCGATGCGTCGAGCGCCGTGGCAAGATTGCTGCCGCCGGGAAAGAACGAGGCGGTGTGGCCGTCGCCGCCCATGCCGAGGATGACGACATCGAAGGGAATGCCGATTTCGGCGCTCTTTTCCGTCGCAAGCCGCGCGGCTTCCTCGACGGCGGCGGCCGGCTGGTAAAGTGGCACGAAACGCGCCGACTTCGCCTTGTTCTGCAAGAGATTGGCATCGACCAGCATATGGTTCGAGCGCGCATTGTCGGCCGGCACGAAACGTTCGTCGACAAGCGTGATCGTCACCTTGTCCCAGGCGATGTCGCGCGTCGACAGCACCTGGAAGAAGGCCTTCGGGGTCGAGCCGCCGGAAACGGCGATGGACGCCGTTCCGCGGGCTGAGATCGCCGCCGAAAGCGTATCGGCAACCTTGTCGGCGAGGCTGCCGGCGAGATCTGCGGGGCTGGCGAAGGAATGCAGGGTCGATGCCATCGGTTTCCCCTTAGATATCGTCATGCCAGGTGCGGCCGTCGCGCTCGATCAGCGCAATGGCCTGGCTCGGGCCCCAGGTGCCGGCGGTATAGCCCTGCACCTGCTGGCCGGTGGTTTCCCAACCTTTCAGGATCGGATCCACCCATTTCCATGCGGCTTCGACTTCGTCGCGGCGCATGAACAGGGTCTGGTTAGAGCGGATCACGTCCATCAGCAGGCGCTCGTAGGCGTCGGGGTTGCGGACGTTGAAGGCCTGGGCGAAGCTCATGTCGAGCGAGACGTTGCGCAGGCGCATGCCGCCAGGCCCCGGATCCTTGATCATCAGCGACTGCTTGACGCCCTCATCCGGCTGCAGCCGGATGATCAGCTGGTTGGCGACGATACGCCCGGCTGCCTGGTCGAAGATCGCATGCGGGATTGGCTTGAAGGTGATGACGATCTCGGACATGCGTCCGGTCAGGCGCTTGCCGGTGCGGATATAGAAGGGAACGCCGGCCCAGCGCCAGTTGTTGATCTCCGCCTTGATGGCGACGAAGGTCTCGGTGTTGGAGACGCCGCCTTCGAGCTCTTCGAGATAGCCCTTGACCGGGCCGCTGCCCGAGGCGCCGGCGCGATACTGGCCGCGGACCGTCGCCTGCTCGACATTGGAGGCATTGAGCGGCTTCAGCGCGCGCAGCACCTTCAGCTTCTCGTCGCGGACGGCTTCCGAATCCATCGAAGAGGGCACTTCCATCGCCGTCAGGCAAAGCAGCTGCAGAATGTGGTTCTGCACCATGTCGCGGAGCGCGCCGGCCGTATCGTAATAGCCGGCGCGGCCTTCGAGGCCGACCGCTTCAGCCACCGTGATCTGCACGTGATCGATATAGTTGGCGTTCCACAGCGGCTCATAGAGCGCGTTGGCGAAGCGCAGCGCCATCAGGTTCTGCACCGTCTCCTTGCCGAGATAGTGATCGATGCGGAAGATCTGTTCTTCCTTGAAGGCGCGGCCGATCGTGTCGTTGAGCTGCAGTGCCGAGGCGAGGTCGCGACCGATCGGCTTCTCGACGACGATGCGGGTCGACTTGGTGATCAGCTTGTGGTCGTGGATCTTCTGCGAAATATCCCCGAAGATGCCGGGCGCGACCGCGAGGTAGAAGGCGCGCACGCGCTCCTTGCCTTCGTCGAGCAGCTTCTTCAGCTGGTCCCAGCCGGTGTCCGTGCGGGCGTCGACCGAGACGTAGTAGAGGCGGGCGCAGAACTTCTCCACCTCAGCTTCGTCATATTCGCCCTTCTTCAGGTGCTCGTTCAACGCATCCTTGGCGAATTTGCGGTATTCCTCATGGGAAAGCGGGCTGCGCGAAGCGCCGATCACCCGGGTCGGTTCGGAGAACTGGCCCTCGATCTGGCGATGGTAGAGCGCGGGCAGAAGCTTGCGTTCGGCAAGGTCGCCGCTGCCGCCGAAGACGACGTAATCAAAAGGCTCAACGGGAATAATCTGGCTGCTCATGAGCTTGTCTCTCAATCAGGCTGGTTGGCGGCCCTTTTAATCTAATCGATTTAAAAAAGCCAGTGTGCAGTGCAATGAATCTGTCAGGCACCGGTTTTAGTGCGAATTTCCGGAAGAGGAAATCCGCAATCAGACTAAAACTTGTCGCGAAGCGCAAACCACGACAAGGCGAGGAAAAGCAGCGGCGCCCGCATTCTGGGCCCGCCGGGAAAGGCGGGAATATCGAGCGACGCGAAGAGATCGAGATCGCCGGCTTTTCCAAGCACTGTTTCCGCGTAGAGCTTGCCACAGTAGTTTGACAGCATGACGCCATGGCCGGAATAACCGCCGATCGAGGTGACGCCGGGCATCACCTCGCGCACGAACAGCTGGCGCGGCATGGTGATGCCGACAGTGCCGCCCCAGGCGTGGGTGATCTCGATGTCTTTCAGCTCAGGATAGATCTCGGCGATCTGCCGGCGGATATGCTGCGAAATGTCCCGCGGATTGTCTGCAGTATAGGCCTCGCGCCCGCCAAACAGCAGCCGGCCTTCGAATCGGCGGAAGTAACGCACGACGAAGCGCGAATCGGCCACAGCCTCGCCCCCCGGCAGCACGTCGGGATGCCGGTCGAGCGGAGCTGTGGCGCCGATGAAGGAACGGATCGGCATGACATGACTTGCCGTCACCGGCTCCAGATTGCCGATATGGCCGTTGCAGGCGATCAGGGCGCGGCTGGCGGTGATCGTTCCCTTGTCCGTTTCGATCGTCACCTTGCCGCCGCCCTGGCGGATCGCCTTTGCTTTTGTCATCTCGAAGATCGCAGCACCGGCGTTGGCTGCGACCCGCGCCAGGCCGATCAATAGCTTCAGCGGATGGATATGGCCGGTGCCGACATCGCGCACGCCGCAATAAAAACGCTTGGAGCCGAGCCGCTCCTGCGTTTCCGTCTCGTCCATGAAGCTGATATGCGGATAGCCGTAGCGCTGCGCGGCGATTTCGGCGTTCTCACGAAAGTCGCGTTCATAGCTCGCCTTGTGCGCGACGTTGAGCTGGCCGGGCACATAATCGATCTCGATCTGATGCTCCCTGGCGAAATCGAGGAGATGGCGCTTGGCCGCCTCGGCAAGATCGAACAGCGCCTTCGAGCGCTCGTAGCCGATCTTCTCCTCGAGCTCTTCCGGCCACCATCGCTGGCCGGTGCCGAGCTGGCCGCCATTGCGCCCGGACGCCCCGTCGCCGAAGCGGCAGGCCTCGATCAGCACCACGGAGACGCCCGATTTGGCCAGATTGTAGGCGGCCTGCAGGCCGGTATAGCCGCCGCCGATGATGGCGACATCACATGTTCTCGAGCCGTCGAGAGCGGCATAGCTCGGCCGCTCCCCGACGGTTGCCTGATACCAGGATAGGCCCGGCGAGATCGGGCTCTGCCACGTCTCCTGCGATGCCATGGCGCTGCCTCACACGTTGAGCAGAAGGAATTCCCGCTCCCAGGGGCTGATCACCTGCATGAAGGTCTCGAACTCGCCGCGCTTGACGCCGGCGTAGAGACCGATGAACTGTTTGCCGAAAATCTCCTCGAAAGCCGGCTCGTCCTCGAGCAGCGCCACGGCTTCCAACAGGCCCCGCGGCAGGTCGATCGAGCCTTCATTGGCCGAATCCTCGGTCGGCGCCGTCGGCTCGATCTGCTTCATGATGCCGAGCAGGCCGGCGGCAAGCGAGGCTGCAAGCGCCAGATAAGGATTGGCGTCCGAGCTCGGCAGCCGGTTTTCGACGCGCCTGGCCTGCGGATCGGATACCGGAACGCGGAAGGCCGTCGTCCGGTTGTCGTAACCCCAGGCATTGTTGACCGGGCAGGACATATCAGGCTGCAGGCGCCGGTAGGAATTCACATAGGGCGCCAGCATCGCCATCGCGCTCGGCACGAATTTCTGCATGCCGCCGATGAAATGGAAGAATTCCTTCGAGGCCGATCCGTCCGCATTAGAGAAGACGTTCTTGCCCGTCTCGATATTGACCACCGACTGATGGATATGCATCGCCGAACCCGGCTGGGCCTGCATCGGCTTGGCCATGAAGGTCGCATAGATGTCGTGCTTCAGCGCCGCCTCGCGAATCGTGCGTTTGAACAGGAACACCTGGTCGGCAAGTTCGATCGGATTGCCGTGGCGCAGGTTGATCTCGAGCTGCGCCGGTCCCTCTTCGTGGATCAGCGTATCTATCTCGAGGCCCTGTTTCTCCGAGAAATGGTAGATGTCGTCGATCAGTTCGTCGAATTCGTTGATCCCGGCAATCGAATAGCCTTGGCCGCCGAGGATCGAGCGGCCGGACCGGCCCTTGGGCGGGTGCAGCGGATAGTCGGGGTCGTCATTCTTGGCGACCAGGTAGAATTCGATCTCCGGCGCCACGATCGGCTTCCAGCCGCGGTCGTGATAGAGGCTCAGGATGCGTTTCAGCACGTTGCGCGGCGTATAGGGCACTTCGCCGCCGTCGGAATCGACGATGTCGCAGATCACCTGTGCCGTCGGGTCGGTCTCCCAGGGCACGACCGAAAGCGTGGAAAGATCGGGCATCAGCTTCAGATCGCTGTCGCGCGGCTCGTAGCGGAAGCTTTCGGTCTCCTCCGGATACTCGCCCGAAATCGTGTGCCGGTAGATCGCCGACGGCAACGCCAGCGAGGTGTTCGAGGTGAATTTCGAGCTCGGCATCATCTTGCCGCGCGGAACGCCGGCAAGGTCCGGCGTGATGCATTCGATGTCTTCGATGCCCCTGTCCCTCAGCCACCGCGCTGCTTCCTTCCAGTTCGCAACGCCGCGCAGAGACCCGGGGTCCGGGGGAGTTTTCTTCGAGGCGGGCACGTTTCTGGCAGGCTTCAGCGTCGTCTTTTTTGGGGACATGACACACCGGTTTGGTTGATCGTGGCGCCATCATAACCGGACTTTGCCAATTGGCGAGAGGTTGAGAACGTTGACTTTCGCCCTTTGATGGAAAAAGAAGGCGCTGTCTTGATCGGGGAAACGGGTTTGCAGCGCAAAAGCGACGTCATCGTCATCGGCGCCGGGGCGGCGGGCATGATGGCGGCCATCCGGGCGGGGAATCGCGGCCGCTCCGTCGTGGTCCTCGACCATGCAAGGGCGCCCGGCGAGAAGATCCGCATCTCGGGCGGCGGCCGCTGCAATTTTACCAATATCCATGCCGGGCCGAAGAACTTCCTTTCCGCCAATCCGCATTTCTGCAAGTCGGCGCTTGCCCGTTTCACGCCGGCCGATTTCATCGCCATGGTCGACCGGCACGGCATCGCCTGGCATGAAAAGACGCTCGGCCAGCTTTTCTGCGACGATAGCGCCAAAGACGTCATCCGCATGCTGCTGACGGAGATGCGCAGCGCCGGCGCGCAACTGCATCTCGGCACCGAGATAACAGGTGTCGAAAAGGTGGAGGCGGGTTTTCGCGTCTCGACCGGTGAAGATGCTTTTGAAGCCTCTGCGCTGATCGTCGCCACCGGCGGCAAGTCGATCCCGAAGATGGGCGCCACCGGCTTTGCCTATCGCCTGGCCGAGCAGTTCGGTCTTCCCGTGCTCGAAACCCGCCCCGGCCTCGTGCCGCTGACGCTCGATCCCGGCCTGCTCGAGGCCATCGCGCCGCTTGCCGGCATTTCCGCCCCGGCCGAAATCCGTCATGGCAAGACCGCCTTTCGCGAAGCGCTGCTGTTCACCCATCGCGGCGTCAGCGGCCCCGCCATCCTGCAGATCTCCTCCTATTGGCGCGAAGGCGACGAGATCGTCGTTTCGATCGAACCGGATATCGACATCGGAGCACATCTGAAGACGGCAAAGCAGCTGAATGGCCGCCAGTCGCCGCAGACGGCACTCGGCGACATCCTGCCGAAGCGGCTGGCCCAATTTCTCGTCGAGCGCGAAAAGATCGCCGGCAACATGGCCGACCTGCCCGACAAGGCCCTGCTGCGCCTTGCCGCGGCGGCGCAGAACTTTACGGTCAAGCCGTCCGGCTCGGAAGGCTACCGCACCGCTGAAGTGACGCTCGGCGGTATCGATACGGCAGCGCTCGATTCCCGCAGCATGGAGGCCAAGGCCGTGCCCGGGCTTTATTTCATCGGCGAATGCGTCGACGTCACCGGCTGGCTCGGCGGCTATAATTTCCAATGGGCCTGGGCCTCCGGATTTGCCGCCGGCGAATATGCGTAAATCCAATGCATGTCGCCCGGAAGTGTGCAGCGGTTCCGGGACAACGACATGCATAAAACAAGGTCTGTAGCGCATCGCTTGAATCAAATTCGATGCGAGGCTCTTTAGGTAATACCGATTCAAGACTTCTTAAGAGAGGTGCGCCATCCTGTCTCAATTGGCGATCTGCAAAGCTCTTCCTAAATAAGCTTTACCAGCAAGCCGTTTTGTTGGATTGTTGTGTCAGACAGAAGTGAGGTTTCGAGCATGACCGGAAACACACGACGCGCCCGCGCCATCGCAATTGCCGAGGCGAAGCCGAACGCCCGCATGGTCGCCCTGCGTTATCTGATGCTCGTAGCCGGCGCTACCGCCGCCAGCCTCGCGCTGCTTCTTTCGCACGTCCTCTGATCCTGTCTTCAGGCCCGCAACGAAGGTCGCGGTGCAATTGCGCCGCCCCGCTGCACCACGGCCTACAAAATTGCAACTATTTCACTGCCTTGGCTTCATTCGCCGCAACCGCTTATCCGAAAATTAATATCTAATCTGACACAATTGCCCGCGATTATTTGGGCATCTCCAAAGTTGTTTGGACATGAACTGGCAATGACTGCCGCCTGGCTTCCGGGTTCCCCAATGTAAATTACGAACAGCTCGATGTGTACCCGGCTGGCGCCAGATGGCCGCCTGCGGGAGGAGTGGTGTATGAAAGGCCCGGAACGCCATGTTGATTGACAAGATTCTTTCCCGCTTCAGGATCAAGACGAAGGTCCTGATCTTCGTTCTGCCTTTCGTCGTCACCATTTCGGCGGTCGGCCTGACGGGCCTTTACGCTTCGGGACTGCTGCAGGGGCGTATGGAAATATCCAACAGCGTCTTGCAGTCGTTGAGCGGGTTCAAGGATCTCTACGGTTCGATGGACGATTTCCTGCGCATCACCAGCCAGCAGGCGCGCGACAAGCTGCTTGCGGATCTGAAGACCCAGCAGGGCGTACTCGATGCGACGTTGAACCAGGTCGGTGAAGAGGCTGCCGGCCGCGATAGCCTGGCCGAAGCATCGCGCCGCACCAAGGATATATCCGGCGTCGTCGACAAGCTCTGGGGCCTGCATGAGCAGGAGCAGGCACTGCATGAGCAGATCGACGCAGCGCAAAAGAGCCTGATCAGCACTCGCTTCACGGTCTCCTATCAGGCCGAGGAATTGCAGACCGCGCTTCAGCAGGACGAGGGCGCCGCCACCATCACGCTTCGCACGGCCGACCGCCTGTTGAAGGGCGGCGACTTCCTCGGCACCGTTGCCAGCGGCTACAGCAAGCCGCAGACGCCGCAGGAAAAGATCGCCTACATCAACGAACAGATGCCTGCGATCATCAAATCCCAGCGCCTGATCGCCATTTCGGTTCCGACCAACCAGAAGAACGTCATCGACGCACTGGCCGCGACCATCGACAGCATCAAGGCGATCGCGGCGATGCCCGCTCCGACCGATGAGAACATTGCCGAACTCGGCCGGCTCGTGTCGCGCTTCCGCCAGACCTCGACCTATACGCAGCTGACCGCAACCCAGAAGATGCGCGAGGCGACACAGCGTTTCGCCGACCTCGAGGGCCGCATCGGCCAGACCAACTCCGTCCTTCAGGATACCAGGCGTCTGGAAAATTCCGTCTATGCACTGCAGATCGTGCTTTCCGATTTCCTCGCCAATTCCAGCAAGGACAACCTCGTGCGCCTGCAGCAGCAGGCCGGCACGCTTGGCAAGGACATGCAGGTGCTGATCACCAGCGCCAAGGGCATGGGCTTTGCCGAAGGCATATCGGGCGCGATCCAGCCCGCGCTCGACGCCATCTCCGGCGGCGGCTCGAAGATCGTCGACACGATCGCCGAGCGCGTCACGGCCTATGCCGCAGCCCGCCAGGAGCTTGACCAGATCTGGACGAAGCTGACCGATTTCGCCGAGCTGCAGAAGCAGACGGCTGGCACCGAGCGCACCCAGGCAAACAGCATCTCCGTCATGACCACCGGTCTCGGCATTCTCCTGTCGATCCTCGGCGGCATTGCCCTGGTGCTGACGCTGCAGCGCCCGATCAGCCAGATCACCGCGGCTATGCGCCGTATCGCCGAAGGCGCGCTGGAGACCAATATCTCCGGCGAGCAGCGCCACGATGAAATCGGCGACATGGCCCGCGCGCTCGGCATCTTCAAGGAAAATGCCATCTCGAAGATCCGCATCGAGGAGCAGAGCGACGAGGAGCGCGCCGCCGCCGAACACGAGCGCCAGCGCAACGACGCCGAAAAGCGCGAGATGGATCGCCAGATCGAATTCGCCGTCAATGCGCTCGCCGCCGGCCTCGAACGCATGTCGCAGGGCGATATCTCGACGACGATCGAAACGCCCTTCATTGGCCGCCTCGAACAGCTGCGCCAGGATTTCAACGGGTCGATGGTGCGCCTGCAGGCGACAATGAGCCAGATCCGCGACAATGTCGAACTGATCCAGGGCAACGGCAACCAGATGGCCCAGTCGGCCGAGGATCTGTCCAAGCGCACCGAACAGCAGGCTGCCTCGCTCGAAGAGACTGCGGCCGCCGTCGATGAGATCACCGTTACCGTCCGCTCTTCGGCAGAACGCGCCAAGGATGCCGACCAGATCGTCCGCCAGGCCAAGCGTAGCGCTGACGATTCCGCCGTCGTTGTCAGCAATGCGATCGATGCGATGGGTCGCATCGAGGATGCCTCGCGCCAGATTGAGCAGATCATCGGCGTCATCGACGAGATCGCCTTCCAGACCAACCTGCTGGCGCTGAACGCCGGCATCGAGGCGGCGCGCGCCGGTGAAGCCGGCAAGGGCTTTGCGGTGGTGGCGATGGAAGTCCGCGAACTCGCCCAGCGCTCCGCAGCCGCGGCGCAGGAAATCAAGGGCCTGATCAACAAGTCGACCCACGAGGTCAGCTCCGGCTCGCAATTTGTGCAGGAGACCGGCACGGTGCTTGCCAAGATCAGCGCCCAGATCGTCACGATCAGCCAGCATGTCGAGATGATCGCCCGTGCCAGCCACGACCAGTCCAACGCGCTGCAGAGCGTCAACGCGACGGTCAATCAGATGGACCAGATGACGCAGCAGAACGCCGCCATGGTCGAGGAAACGACTGCCGCCAGCCGCGAACTGGCCGACGAGGCCGATTCCCTGCGCAGACTGATCCAGCAGTTCAAGATCGACGGCGAGGCGGCAGCCAGCCCGGTCTACCGCGCCGCCTGATCGCCGCCCGATTTGCCTTCAATCGAACGGCCCCGGTTTTATTCCGGGACCGTTTTGCGTTCAAATCGCGCTGCCTGCGGCCCTGATATACGGAAAATTTTCCTTAACGCTTTTCGTCTAATTTAACCTTGTTTTTCTGCCGGGGGTTTTTGATGCTGCGCCTTTTTTCTACGTCAATCGTCCGCCAGATCGTTGCGATCACGCTTTGTCTGCTGGCCGTCAGCACGGCCGCCATCGTCGGCGCGACCTACTACAATCTGAGCCGCTATGTCATGGACGGGGCAGTCTCCGATGCCAGGGATGCCACCCGCGCCATGGCTGTCCTTTACGGTGCAGCCGATCAAGGCGCCAGGGTCGAGCTTAAGGACAACCAACTCGCGACCGTAACGGAAGACGCCATCCCCGCCCTTGCCGATCATTCGCTGGTCGACCGCACGGCGCAGTCGATCGCCGGTGTCGCGACCATCTTCCAGAAGCAGGGCGGCGACTACGTCCGCATCTCCACCAACGTGAAGAAGGAAAACGGCGACCGCGCCGTCGGCACCAAGCTGGTCGCCGAGCACCCCGCCCAGCCGGTTCTCGCCAGGGGCGAAGCCTATTATGGCCAGGCCGAGCTTTTCGGCCGCAAGTTCATGACCGGTTATTTCCCGGTCAAGAATGCATCGAATGCCAATGTCGGCATTCTCTTCATCGGCATTCCGATGGAGGTCTATTACCAGCGCATGTATGAGCTGCAGATGCTGGTCCTCGGCGTCGGCGCCATCGTCATGCTCATCGTCGGCGTTCTCGCCTTCTATGCAATCCGCCTGTCGGTGAAGCCGTTGCAGGCGCTGACCGCGAGCGTTCACGCGATTTCCTCGGGCGATCTCGACGGCGCGATCCCCTGCGTCGCGAAGAAGAATGAGTTCGGCGATATCGGCCGGGCCTTGGCGCTGTTCCGCGACAGCGCCCGTGCCAGGCGCGATCTGGAAACCCAGGCCGCCGAACAGCGCGCCTTGAACGATGCCGAACGCGCCAGGAACGATGCCGACAAGCGCTCGCTCGACAGCCAGATCGACTTTGCGGTCAATCAGCTTGCCGCCGGCCTCGGACGCCTGTCGCAGGGCGATGTCTCGGAAACGATCGGCACGCCCTTCGTCGGCCGGCTGGAGCAGCTGCGCGTCGATTTCAACGCTTCGCTGCTGCGGCTCCAGGATACGCTCTCCGGTATCCGTGACAGCGCCTCGACCATCCAGCGCAACAGCGGCGCCGTCTCGGTTTCAGCAAGTGAGCTTTCGAAACGCACCGAGGCGCAGGCGGCAAGCCTCGAAGAGACCGCCGCAGCGGTGGAGGAGATCACCGTCACGGTTCGCTCTTCCGCCGAGCGCGCCCGCGAAGCCAACAGCGTCGTCGCCGCGACCAAGAAGACCGCCGACAATTCCGGCGCCGTCGTCGGCGATGCCATCGCCGCGATGGAGCGCATCGAAGAGGCCTCGCAGCGCATCGAGCAGATCATCGAGGTGATCGACGACATCGCCTTCCAGACCAATCTGCTGGCACTCAACGCCGGCATCGAGGCGGCGCGCGCCGGCGAGGCGGGCAAGGGTTTTGCCGTCGTCGCCCAGGAAGTCCGCGAACTCGCCCAGCGTTCGGCCGATGCAGCGCGCGAGATCAAATCGCTGATCGAGACATCCAGCCGCGAGGTGACGGTGGGCTCCGAATTGGTTCAGAAGACCGGCAGCGTCCTCGCAGCGATCAGCCATGAGATCATCGCGATTAGCGGCCATGTCGAGACCATCGCCACCGCAAGCCGCGATCAGTCGGCAGCACTTCAGGAGGTCAACGGTTCGGTAAACGCCATGGACCAGATGACCCAGAAAAACGCCTCGATGGTGGCCGAGACCACGCAGGCAAGCCGCCTGCTTGCCGGCGAGGCCGATACGCTGATGGCGCTGATCGAGCGGTTCCGGATCATTGCCGAGCCCGCCGCCGCTCATCTCGGGGCCAGGAAGGTCGCTTGAGGCGCGCAGCCGCCGCTGGATTGCGCCGCAGCTTTGCGGCGTCGTCTGAGACTGAGATCGAGCGAGGTCAGCCAGGCGGCGAAATTGACGAGACCGCTGTCGCCGAACTCGGCATAGAACCGATCCTCGTCGGTCTTGCCTCTGCCCGGCCTGCAAGTGTGTCGATATCCCTGGGTCGCTGCGATGGTGATCAGATCGATCATGGCGATGTCCTTTCTGTAGAAGACATCTCCTGATTTAGGCATCGAATATCTCTTCATAAACAGGGAAAACCCCGCTATGTTTTTCATTGATGAAAAACGCGAATTGGGATTCCTACCAGTTGTTCCTGCAGGTCGCCCGTCTCGGTGGCCTGACGGGGGCAAGCACCGCAAGCGGGCTCAGCCCCGCGACGGTTGGCCGGCGCATGCTCGATCTCGAACAGGAGGTCGGTCGCGCCCTGTTTTCACGCAGCCAGACCGGCTATCGCCTGACCCAGGACGGCCAGGCACTGCTCGATCACCTTCAGGAGATGGAGGCCGCCGCCCGCAAGGTGGAGGCATGGCGGCAATCGGGCGAGGGCGGCACGACCGTCAGGATCGCCGCCGGCACCTGGGTCGCCTGGCTGCTGACGGAGAATTTCGCCGCCATCCGCATGCCGGGCGATGGTTTTGCCATTTCGCTGACGATCGGCGAGGCGCGCGCAAGCCTTGCCTATCGCGAGAGCGATATCGGCATCCGCGCCTTCGAGCCGGAAGAGGCCAATCTTGCCGCCCGCCGGCTCGGCGAGGTCGCCTATGCCGTCTATATCAGACGCAACGCCGCCGAGACCGATGAGCGCTGGATTGCCGTTGCCGAGGAGGAGGCGATCTCCGCCTATCTGCGCTGGCCGCACGCCAATGCCGCAGCCGCGATCGTCGCCAGCGTCAACCGGCCGCGGTCGCTGCCCGATCTGGTGCGCGCCGGCGCGGGCAAGGCGGTGCTTCCCTGTTTTGTCGGCGATCTCCATCCCGATTTGCAGCGCCTTGGCGGCGAACTGCCGGAATTGCGCCATGCGCAATGGATCGTGATGAACGCCGAGGACCGCCATCGCCCGGAGATCCGCACCGTCGCCGACCGCATGACCAAGCTGATCAGAAGTTATGCCGATCTCTTTGCCGGAAAACGGCCGAGCCGCGGCTGAAATTACGATGAAGCGCCCGCGCATTTCTTAAGATGCGCGGGCGTTCTCTTCAATGCCGGTTGGTGACGACGACGGGGATCAGCAGGTCGCCCCAGTTGCCGTCGCCGCCGTGATGGCGGGCCGAGCGCACCAGCTCGACCGAGACGCCGGCCTCGACGGCCTTCATGACCGATTGGTTCAGCCGATGCAGGTCATTGGCGAGCATGCGGATCGTCGTCTGCTGATCCTCGCTCATGCTGGTCGATTGTTCCTCGGCCCGTTCCCTGACGCGTGAAATGGATGCCATGACTTTCTCCTCTTCTTCGGGTTATTCCGCAGCCGGTTTGAACTGCGCATGTTCGGTTGAATCGTGCATTGCCGTGGTCGATGACCGGCCGCCGGTGATGGCGAGCGACACGGCGTCGAAATAGCCGGTGCCGACCTCGCGCTGATGCTTGGTGGCGGTATAGCCGTTGACCTCGGCGTCGAATTCCGCCTGCTGCAGCTCTGAATAGGCCGACATCTGCCGCTGCCGGTAGCCGCGCGCCAGTTCGTACATGCCGTAATTCAGCTGGTGGAAGCCGGCGAGCGTGATGAACTGGAACTTGTAGCCCATCGCGCCGAGTTCGCGCTGGAACTTTGCAATCGTCGCCTCGTCGAGGTTCTTCTTCCAATTGAAGGACGGCGAGCAATTATAGGCGAGCAGCTTGCCGGGATGGACCTTGTGCACGCCCTCGGCAAAACGCCGCGCCTGATCGAGGTCCGGCTTCGAGGTCTCGCACCAGATGAGGTCGCAATACGGCGCATAGGCGACGGCCCGGGCGATGCAGGGTTCGATGCCGTTTCTGACCTGATAGAAGCCTTCGACGGTGCGCCCGGCATCATAATCGACGAAGGGCTGGTCGCGTTCGTCGATATCGGAGGTCAGCAGCTTTGCTGCTTCCGCATCGGTGCGGGCAATCACCAGCGTCGCGACCCCCATGACGTCGGCGGCAAGCCGGGCGGCGTTGAGATTGCGGATATGGGCGGCGGTCGGGATCAATACCTTGCCGCCGAGATGGCCGCATTTCTTCTCCGAGGCAAGCTGGTCCTCGAAGTGGACGCCGGCCGCCCCCGCCTCGATATAGGCCTTCATGATCTCGAAGGCGTTGAGCGGCCCGCCGAAGCCGGCTTCGGCATCGGCGACGATCGGCGCGAACCAGGTGTCGACGGAAAGCCCCTGGCCCTCCGAGGTCTCGATCTGATCGGCGCGCTGCAGCGTGCGGTTGATGCGCTTGGCAAGCTCCGGCCCGGCATTGGCGGGGTAGAGCGACTGATCGGGATACATTGCCGATGCCGTATTGGCGTCGGCCGCCACCTGCCAGCCGGAGAGATAGATCGCCTTCAGCCCGGCGCGCACCATCTGCATCGCCTGGTTGCCGGAAAGCGCACCGAGCGCATTGACGAAATCCTCCTGGCGCAGCAGCCGCCACAACCGGTCCGCCCCCATTTCGGCCAGCGTATGGGTCAGCGCCACCGAGCCCCTGAGCCGCCGCACGTCATCGGCCGAATAGGGCCTGTCGAGGCCGTCGAAGCGGCCTGCCGGCGCATTGGGAACAAGTTTGTAAAAATCGGTCATGCTGATCTCCTCACGAAAAAACGATATTGCGGGTGTTGATGACAAGATTGACAATATCTCCCGGCATGACCAGGAAAACCTTTGATTTCCAAATGGGAAAGAGGTTAAGATGACGAGGATTGACAGAGCGGCGCTGTGAATTTGTAAAATTTTGTAAATGTTGACGCCGCGGGCCTGTCAAAGGGTGTGACAATGGCGGAACGCAAGATATTCGCAGGCCCGAAATTGCGGCGCATTCGCAATGCGCTGGCGCTGACCCAGACCGCCATGGCCGAGGCGCTGGAGATCTCGCCCTCCTACCTGAACCTCATCGAGCGCAACCAGCGGCCGCTGACGGTGCAGCTCCTCTTGAAGCTCGCCGCCGTCTACCGGGTTGATCTGGAGGAGTTGCGCGGGCAGACCGGCGGCAGTCTCGGCCAGCTCAAGGAGGTCTTCGCCGATCCGCTGCTTGCGGGCGAATTGCCCGGCGACCAGGAATTGGTCGAGGTGGCCGAAGCCGCGCCCAATGCGGCAAGCGGCATGATCAAGCTCTACCGCGCCTATCGCGAGCAGGCGGCAAGACTGTCCGATCTGACGGCGCTGATGGCCGCCGAAGGCCATGCGCCCGTCGCCGCCGGCCGGTTGCCGCTCGACGAGGTGCGCGAGACGCTAGAACGCCGCTCCGCCTATTTCGGGCGGATCGAGACGGCGGCGGAAGCCTTTGCCGCAACGCTTCCCGGCGGCCTCGATCTTGCTGTCGGCCTGAAGGATTGGCTGCGCGCCGAGCGCGGCATCGCGGTACGGGTCCTGCCTGTGCACGTCATGCCGGATCTGCGCCGCCGTTTCGATCGCCATTCGATGCGGCTTTTCATCTCGGAGCGCCTGTCGCCGGCCGACCGCGCCCACGAGATATCAGTTGAGGCAGCGACGCTTGCCTTGCTGCCTGCCATCGACGCCGAACTCGACGATCTCTCGCTCTCCTCCGCCGAGGCGCGCCGCATCGCCCGCTTCGAGCTTGCCCGCATCGCCGCCCTGGCGCTGGCCATGCCCTACGAAGCCTTTCTGTCCGCGGCGAAGTCGACGCGCTACGATATCGACATTCTGCGCGCCCGCTTCGGCGTCTCCTTCGGCCATGCCGCCGCACGCCTGACGATGCTGCAGCGCCCAGGTGCCGCCGCCATTCCCTTCTTCCTGATCGAGATCGATGCGGCGGGCCATCGGCTGCGCCGGGCAGGCGCCCAGGGTTTTCCACAGGCGCGCTTCGGCGGCGGCTGTCCGAAGCTCAATCTCCACGCCGCCTTCCTGCAGCCGGGCCAGGTCCTGGCAGAGACGGTGGTCATGCCGGATGGCGCCTCGTTCCTGACGGTCGCCCGCACATTGGAGGGGCCTAGCGTCGAATTCGGTGAAAGGCTGCGGCGCACGGCGATGCTGATCGGCTGCGACGCCGCGCTTGGCGAGGCGCTGATCTATGGCCAGGCGACAGCGCTCGAGCCGGTGGCGATCGGCCCTGCCTGTCGCCTCTGCGAGCGGCGCGGCTGCCTTTCCCGGGCCGAGCCGCCGGTGACGCGGCCGCTCGGGCTCGACGAGATGGTGGCCGGGCTCAGCGCCTTCGATTTCCAGTGATTGTGAAATCATTGAAGGCGCAGGATTTTGCGCTTGTGGGCTGTGAAATTCCTTCTTAGTCTGCTGGCAAAACCAGAGGGAAAAGATGTCCGGGGATGCGGGCTCTTTGAACAAACAGGAGAAGTCATGAGGTCAATCATTGCAAGTGTGACGGCCGCCGCCGTTGCCGCGCTGCTCGCCGCCGCGCCGGCCTTTGCGCAGGAGCGCGTGGTCAACGTCTACAACTGGTCGGATTATATCGACGACAGCATCCTTGCCGACTTCACCAAGGAAACCGGCATCAAGGTCGTCTACGACACCTTCGATTCCAACGAGACCGTGGAAACCAAGCTGCTGGCCGGCGGCACCGGTTATGACGTCGTCGTTCCCACAGCCGACTTCCTGCAGCGCCAGATCCAGGCCGGCGTCTTCCAGAAGCTCGACAAGTCGAAACTGCCGAACCTGTCCAACATGTGGGATCTGATCCAGCAGCGGACCGCCGAATACGACCCGGGCAACGAACACGCGGTCGATTACATGTGGGGCACCGACGGCATCGGCTATAACGTCAAGAAGGTCGCCGAAATCCTCGGTCCCGATGCCAAGCCCGGCCTCGAAGTGATCTTCGATCCGAAGGTCGCCGCAAAATTCAAGGATTGCGGCATCTACGTGCTCGACACGCCGAAGGACGTCATCACCACGGCGTTTCGTTATCTCGGCTTCGACCCGAACTCCACGAAGGCTGAGGATTTCAAGAAGGCCGAAGAACTGCTGACGGCTATGCGCCCCTATGTCCGCAAGTTCCATTCCTCCGAATACATCAATGCGCTTGCCAACGGCGACATCTGCATCGCCTTCGGCTATTCCGGCGACATGCTGCAGGCGCGCGACCGCGCGGCCGAAGCCAAGAATGGTGTCGAGGTCAATTACTCGGTTCCCCCGCAGGGCGCCCAGATGTGGTTCGACATGATGGCCATCCCCGCCGATGCGCCCCACGTCGCCGAAGCCCACGAATTCCTCAACTACATGATGAAGCCTGAGGTCATCGCCAAGGCGAGCGACCACACCTTCTATGCTAACGGCAACAAGGCCTCGCAGCAGTTCGTCAGCAAGGACATTCTGGAAGATCCGGCCGTCTATCCCACAGAGGCGGTGATGAAGAACCTCTTCACGGTCAAGCCGTGGGATCCGAAAACGCAGCGCCTGGGGACGCGCCTCTGGACGAAGGTCGTCACCGGCCAGTAATGCAGCCTTAGGCCCGGACGGAAACGTCCGGGCCTTTCAATTACCGGCCCGGGTGGAGGCCGGAAAAAACCTGTATTCGGGGAATAATATGAAGTCTCTCGGCAATATCCGCCGCGCTTTCGCGCCCTGGACCGATCCCTCTGCAAAACCCTTCATCGCTTTCAAGAATGTCACCAAGCGCTTCGGCGATTTTACCGCCGTCGACAATCTGTCGCTGAATATCTATCACCGCGAGTTTTTCGCGCTGCTCGGCGCTTCGGGCTGCGGCAAGTCCACGCTGCTGCGCATGCTCGCCGGCTTCGAGCAGCCGACCGCGGGCGAGATCGTGCTGGATGGCACCGACATGGCCGGCACGCCGCCCTATAAGCGACCGGTCAACATGATGTTCCAGTCCTATGCGCTTTTCCCGCACATGACGGTCGAGCAGAATATTGCCTTCGGCCTGAAACAGGACGGGATGGCGAAGGATGAGATGACCGACCGCGTCGCGCAGATGCTGAAGCTCGTCAAGCTCGAGCAGTTCGCCTCACGCAAGCCGAACCAGCTTTCCGGCGGCCAGCGCCAGCGCGTGGCGCTGGCCCGCTCGCTCGCCAAGCGCCCGAAGGTGCTGCTGCTCGACGAACCGCTCGGCGCGCTTGACAAGAAGCTGCGCGAGGAAACCCAGTTCGAACTGATGGATCTGCAGCAGAGCCTCGGCCTCACCTTCGTCGTCGTCACCCACGACCAGGAAGAGGCGATGACCATGGCAGACCGCATCGCCGTCATGAGCCACGGCAAGGTCGTGCAGGTGGCCACACCGGCCGAGATCTACGAGGCGCCGAATTCCCGTTTCGTTGCGGATTTCATCGGCGACGTCAACATCTTCGACGGCAAGGTCGCCTCATCCGGCAACGGCACCGTCGAGATATCGGTCGACAGCGGCTTCAGCGTGCGCGTCGCCGCGTCCGAGACACCGCCGTCAGGCAGCGCCGTCGGCTTCGCCATCCGGCCGGAAAAGATGCGGGTCTTGCGTCAAGCGCCCGCCAATGCTTCGGTCAACGCCGCCAGCGGGGAACTCTGGGATATCGCCTATCTCGGCGATATGACCGTCTTCCATGTGAAATTGCAGAGCGGCAAGATCGTCAAAGCCTCGTCCCTCAATGCGCAGCGCTCCGTCGACGACCCCTTCACCTACGACCAGGAAGTCTGGATCTCGTTCGACGAGAACGCCGGCGTTCTCTTGAAGGATTGAGATCATGGGCAAGCTCACCTCCGGCCTCTACAATCGGCTCGTCATCGCCATCCCTTATGCCTGGCTGCTGCTCTTCTTCCTGGCGCCGTTCTTCATCGTCTTCCGCATTTCGCTGTCGACGACGGCAATCGCCATGCCGCCTTACGAGCCGGTCTTCTCGCTTGCCGACGGCTGGGCCGGGCTCTGGAGCAAGATCGGAGAACTGTCCTTCGACAATTACGCCTACCTCACCGACGACGCGCTCTATTTCAATGCCTATATCTCAAGCGTGGTGATTGCCGGGATCGCCACTTTCCTCACATTGCTGATCGCCTATCCGATCGCCTATGGCATGGCGCAGGCGCCGCGCACGATCCGCCCGACGCTGGTGATGCTGGTCATCCTGCCGTTCTGGACGAGCTTCCTGATCCGGGTTTATTCCTGGATCGCGATCCTGAAGCCGGAAGGGCTTCTCAACCAGCTTCTCCAGTCGCTGCACATCATCGACAGCCCACTGATCATCCTCAACACCACGACCGCCGTCTATATCGGCATCGTCTATTCCTATCTGCCGTTCATGGTGCTGCCGCTCTATTCGGCGCTGGAAAAGATGGATGGTACGCTGATCGAGGCCGCACAGGATCTCGGTTGCACGCCGATCCGGGCTTTCTGGCGCGTCACCTTTCCACTGTCGATCCCCGGTGTGGTGGCCGGCTGCATGCTGGTCTTCATTCCCGCTGTCGGTGAGTTCGTCATTCCCGACCTGCTCGGCGGTTCGCAGACGCTGATGATCGGCAAGACGCTCTGGAACGAGTTCAACGCCAACCGCGACTGGCCGGTCTCCTCGGCGGTGGCGACGATCCTGCTGATGATCCTGGTGATCCCGATCGTCTTCTTTCAGAACGCCCAGGCCAAGGCCGAAGAGCGGGGGAAATAAGCCATGCTGAAATGGACCCGTTTCAACATTGTCTCCGTCACGCTCGGCTTTGCCTTCCTCTACCTGCCGATCGTGCTTCTGGTGATCTTCTCCTTCAACGAATCGAAGCTCGTCACCGTCTGGGGCGGCTTCTCAACCAAATGGTATGTCTCGCTGCTCTCGAACCAGGGCCTGCTCGACGCCGCCTGGGTGACGATCCGTGTCGGCCTGCTGTCGGCGACGCTCGCCACCATCCTCGGCACGATGGCGGCGCTGACGCTGGTGCGCTACACCCGCTTTCGCGGCCGCATGCTGTTTTCGGGCATGATCTACGCGCCGCTCGTCATGCCCGACGTCATCACCGGCCTGTCGCTGCTGCTGCTCTTCGTCGCGATCGGCTTCGATCGCGGTTTCTGGACGATCACGCTGGCGCATACGACGCTGACCATGTGCTTCGTCGCCGTCGTCGTGCAGTCGCGCCTCTTAAGCTTCGATCGCTCGATCGAGGAAGCGGCGCAGGATCTGGGCGCGCCGCCGGTGCGCACCTTTTTCGAGATCACTCTGCCGATCATCGCGCCGGCCGTGGTCTCAGGCTGGATCCTGGCCTTCACCCTGTCGCTCGACGATCTGGTGATCGCCAGCTTCACCTCGGGACCGGGCGCCACCACGCTGCCGATGCGGATCTACAGCCAGGTGCGCCTCGGCGTGACGCCCGAGATCAACGCCGTCTGCACCATCCTGATCGGCATCGTCGCGGTCGGCGTCATCTGCGCCTCGATCGTCACCAAGCGCCGCGAAATCCAGCGCCAGCGGGACGAACGTGCGGCGGCCGCCGGCGCTTGATCCTACTGCGCGTGGGGTGTCGTGCCGAAGAGCGGCACCGGCGAGATCACCGGGTTCGGCCAAGAGCCGCCGATGAAGAACGGCAGAAGCGGCAGATCCGCCGCCTTGGCCGGATCGGTCGCTTCGAGCGATCCGGACAGCGCCAGCCCGTTCGACTGATAGGTAATAACGCCGGATAGCGTCAGCGTCTCGGCCGTGCCGGCGATCCGGGCATCGTGCATCTCGGCGGAACCGTTGGCAAAATCGGCCTGCAGGTTCAACTGGTTGAAAGCGAAGGCGCCGCCTGCCGCAGCACTCAGCGGAAAGAACGGCTTTTGGGCTGCCTGGGTCCTCAGCGCCGCGGCATCGATGCCGGGGATCGTGCCTTCCCTTGTCCAAAAGTGCAGCCTGCCGGTGACGTCGGCAAGACCGGTCGTCCAGATCGCCTTCGGCGACTGCAGGTCGAGGTCGAGCGATCCGGTCGCCAGCGGCAGCGGTCCTTTCAGCTGCAGGCGCTCGGCAAGGGCTGCGAAATCGGCATCGCGGATCGACAGCTGCAGCTTGCCGCCGCCGTCGAAGTCGCGCTGGGTCGCTTCCAGATGCGCGGTCATCTCGCCGCCTTCGAACCGGCTGTCGCCGATGTCGAATTTCGCTTCCCCGCCGGCAACGATCATGCTGGCGCCGACATCGGAAAGCTCGAAGAGACCCATCTGGGCGCGCCGCGCCGAAAGCCTGACATCGACATCGAGCAGCCGCAGCGGCCCGTTTATCCCGGCGGAGATTTCCTCCGCCTCGCCGGCGGCGAGTCTCAGCGCGAAAGCGTCGAGGAACGGCTTGAGGTTCATCTGGTCGAAGGCGAGCGTGCCGCCGATCTTCGGCCGTTTGCCGGGTTGGGTGAGAAGGTCCATCACCCCGGTGGCGCTCGCTTCGTTCAGCGACAGGCTGAGATTGTTGAAGCGCAGACCGTTGCCCGACGACATGATGTCGGATTCCAGCGAGGCGCTCTTCAGCGTGGCGATGCCGGGGATGGATTTGCCCGACCATGTAAGAAGCGCCGGCATATCGGGAATGCTGGCGGTGATATTGCCGGAAAGCGCCAAAAGGCTGGCGATGTTGGCAATTCCCTGGAAGTGCGCCGTCAAGAGGTTCGATGTCAGCGACGTCCGCGTCTCGGCATTCCGGCCGGCAAAGACGAGCAGCGGCTGGCGCGAGGCGAAATCGACCTTCAGGTCTTCGCCGTTGATGCGGGCGATGACAACAGCCGAGATCGCGCCGGACAGTCTCGGCCAGGCGATATCTGCGGTGACGCTGTCGAAACGATAGGTTTTGGCGGTCTTGATGTCGGTCACCGCAAGCGTGCCGTCCTCGACCGTCACCGCGCCGATCTCGGCGTCGAGATCGGGATCGAGCACCTCGGCGCCGTTTTCGGTGCGCACGCCGCTGATCGCGCGGGCAAGCAGGCCGGCATAACTCCAGTCGATCAGGCCATTCTCGTCGCGCGTCAGCGCCAGGTTGGGGCGCACCAGGTGGAATTCGTGGAAGCTGGTGCGGCCTCTCAGCGCGTCGATGAGGCTGAAATCGGCCGACAGGCTGTCAATGCTGCCGAGCAGCTTGTCGCCGCTTTCGCGCGGCTGGCGGATGGTGATCTGGTTCAGCGTGATGCGCGGCGTCGGCCAGAATTCGAGAACCGGACTGCCCTTGATCTCGGCATGGTAGCCTGTCCATTTTGACAGCGCATCCTCGATACCCGAGCGCACGAAGCCGGTGGTGATGAGATAGGGTGCGGCGACCCTTAGCGCTACGAACAGCCCCAGCGCGATCAGCAGAAACACCGTCGACAGACGGGCGAAGGCCGGAAGCCAGCGCGAAACGGGTCCGATCTTCCTGCGCCACCTGCGATGTCTTGACGTGCTCATGATCTCCGCCGGCAATTCCGCCGGTTATCCCGTTAAGCGCTGATTTCGCCGGATATAGGAAATATCGGGCATATGCAAATCCCCTGCAGCACCGCGCCCCTATTCAGACGCGCCGAGGCATGCTGCAGACCTTCGAAGCGACGCATCGACCTTCTGAATGCATAGGCTGGGATCGCGTCGGTTCCGCACTTTATAATGCAATGCAGCATGATATAAAGGCGGGATTGGGAGGAGGATTGAATGCAGGATAACAGACCACTTTGGGTGCCCTCGGCGGAAGCCGTCGCAAAAAGCCCGATCCACGCCTTCATGGCGCGCTGCAATGCCGATTTCGGGCTTTCGCTTTCCGGCTTTGAAGATCTGCATGCCTGGTCGGTGGCCGAGCGCGAGAATTTTTGGTCGGCCGTCTGGGATTTCTGCGGCGTGAAGGGAGAGCGCGGCGCAGAGGTGCTCATCGATGGCGACCGGATGCTGGAGGCTCGCTTCTTTCCGAATGCCACGCTGAACTTTGCCGAGAACTTGTTGTCGGGGCGCGGTGAGGGGGATGCCATCATCTTCCGTGGCGAGGACAAAGCCGACGACCGCTGGTCGTGGGACCGGCTGCGGGCGCTGGTCTCGAAGCTGCAGCAGGCTTTCAAGGCGCAGGGCATCGGTGAGGGCGACCGCATTGCCGCGATGATGCCGAACATGCCGGAGACCGTCGCCGCCATGCTGGCGGCCGCCTCGATCGGCGCCATCTGGTCGTCCTGCTCCCCAGATTTCGGCGAACAGGGCGTGCTCGACCGTTTCGGCCAGATCGGCCCGAAACTGTTCATCTCCTGCGATGCCTATTGGTATTCCGGCAAGCTGCAGGATGTCGGCCCCAAGGTCGCCGCGGTGGCGAAAAGCTTAGGCGTGCCGGCGATCGTCGTCCACTATGCCGGCGATGCCGAGGCGGTCGCGCGGCAAACGCCTGATGCTTCGACGCTGGAGGCCTTCGTCGCGCCCTATCAGGTAAAAGAGGTCGAGTTTAAGCCGCTCGCCTTTGCCCATCCGCTCTACATCCTGTTTTCCTCCGGCACCACGGGCGTGCCGAAATGTATCGTCCATTCGGCCGGCGGCACGCTCTTGCAGCACCTCAAGGAGCAGCGGCTGCATTGCGGCCTGGAGGCCGGCGAGAAGCTGTTCTACTTCACCACCTGCGGCTGGATGATGTGGAACTGGCTGGTCAGCGGCCTTGCCAGCGGCGCCACGCTCTGCCTGTTCGACGGTTCGCCCTTTGCGCCCGACGGCAACGTGCTGTTCGATTATGCCGCGGCCGAGAACTTCGCGATCTTCGGCACCTCGGCAAAATATATCGATGCGGTGCGCAAAAGCGGGCTGACGCCGCGCAACAGCCACGATCTTTCCAGCCTGCGGCTGATGACCTCGACCGGCTCGCCGCTGTCGCCTGAGGGCTTCACCTTCGTCTACGAGGGCATCAAGCAAGATGTGCAGCTTGCCTCGATCTCCGGCGGCACCGATATCGTCTCCTGCTTCGTGCTCGGCAATCCGCTGCAGCCGGTCTGGCGCGGCGAGATCCAGGGGGCCGGCCTCGGCCTTGCGGTCGATGTCTGGAACGACGACGGCAAGCCGGTGCGCGGCGAGAAGGGTGAACTCGTCTGCACCAAGGCCTTCCCGTCGATGCCGGTGATGTTCTGGAACGATCCCGACGGCGCCAAATATCGTGCCGCCTATTTCGACCGGTTCGACAATGTCTGGTGCCATGGCGATTTTGCCGAATGGACCGAGCATGGCGGCCTTGTCATCCACGGCCGTTCGGATGCAACGCTCAATCCCGGCGGCGTGCGCATCGGCACGGCCGAGATTTATAATCAGGTAGAGCAGATGGAGGAGGTGGCCGAGGCACTGTGCATCGGCCAGGAGTGGGACGACGACGTCCGTGTCATCCTCTTCGTCCGCCTTGCATCAGGCGTGACGCTGACGGACGATCTCGTCAAGGCGATCAAGACGCGGATACGCACCGGCGCCTCGCCGCGGCACGTGCCGGCAAAGATCATCGCGGTTGCGGACATTCCCCGCACTAAGTCCGGCAAGATCGTCGAGCTTGCGGTGCGCGAGGTCGTTCACAACAGGCCGGTGAAAAACCAGGAAGCGCTCGCCAATCCCGAGGCGCTGCGGCTCTTTGCCGGGCTGGCGGAGCTCAAGGATTGATAGCGGATTGGAAGCTACAATCTTTTATCACTCATCGATGCACTGTCATGGAAACCTTTCGTTAAGAAAGGTTTGTCAAATCTAAAAGCCAACTTGGGGGCCGTGTATGAACGAGGCGGCCTGGAGCCCTACAGCGCCGCGCGTCTTAGACGCGCAATCATGCAGCAGGGCTTTCGATACATGATGGTGATCGACTGAGCTCTTGTTGAACAGCACCAAATTCAAGGCAGCCTCGGCTGCCTTTTCTTTATGGCTCAGCCGGCCAGCACCCGCTGCGATGGAAAGGTGATCTCGACGAGCGTGCCCTCGTTCGGCGCCGAATTGATCGAGAACACCGCGCGGTTGGCATCGACCATCGCCTTGGTCAGCGGCAGGCCGAGCCCAGTGCCGTCGCCGCGATGGCGCGATTGGGTCGAGGAAACCTGCCGGAACGGTTTCATCGCCTGATCGAGTTCGCTGCGCGTCATGCCGATGCCGGTATCGCGGACCCTCAGCACGACACTGCCATTCGCCTCATAGGAAGTGGAAACGACGATCTGCCCGCCTGACGGAGTGAAGCGGATGGCGTTCGACAGGATGTTGAGCGCGATCTGCTTGATCGAGCGCAGATCCGCCACGACCTCAGGCACCGCATGCGACAGCGCCGTGCGGATGATGACGCGCTGGCCGTTCGCTTGCGGCTGGACCAGGGCGACCGCCTCGGAGACCGCCTCGTTGAGGCCGACGGCGGCAAAATCGAGATCCATCTCGCCCGCCTCGATCTTCGAAATGTCGAGCAGGTCGTTGACGATATCCAGCACATGCCGGCCGGAACGGCCGATGTCGTTGGCATATTCGATATAACGCGGATGGCCGATCGGCCCGAAGCGCTCGCCGGCCATCATGTCGGAAAAGCCGATGATGGCGTTGAGCGGCGTCCGGATTTCGTGGCTGACGCGGGCGAGGAAATCGGTCTTGTGGGCATTGGCGGTTTCGGCCGCGCCCTTGGCGTTGCGCAGTTCGTCCTCGGTGCGCTTCCACTGGGTGATATCGCGGATCACGGCGCAATAGCCGTTGGAGGAGGTGAGCTGGCCCATCGTCATGAACAGCGGCACGAAGCCGCCGGCGGCCTCGCGGCCGATCACTTCGCGCCCGTCGTTCAACACGCTGGCGACGCCATGGCCGGAGAGGCCGTTCAGATAGTCGAGCACCGCCTTCTGGCTCTCATGGGCAAACAGCATGACGAAGGGTTTGCCGCGCGTCTCCTGCTCGTCGTAATTGAAAAGCGCGCTCGCCGACCGGTTCATCGAGCGGATGTCGCCCTCGGTGCCGATGACGACGACGCCGTCGGTCGCCGTTTCCAGGATGGAGCGCAATTCCTCCACTTCGACCTGAAGCTTGGCGACCTTCTCGACCATCCGCTCGGGCCGCGCTTCTGTCCGGCCCTCGGAGCGGCTTGCGTCGCCGCGGCCGTCTTCCTTGCCTTCCACCGGCATGAGCGCCAGCATCAGCGCGTTGGCGTCTTCCCAGCGCACCGATTGCAGCCGCGCCGTCACCGGAACTAGGCTATCGTCTGCCTTGACGAGCATCATGGTGCCGGAGCCGGCGGCTTTTTCCTCGAGTTCGCGGCGTTGCAGCAGGGCTTCGATGCCGCCGACCTCGCGCAAAGCATCGAGCGACGCGTAGCCGGTCAGCCGCATGAATTCCGGATTGGCATGGATCAGCGCATCGCCGACATGGATAAGCACGGCGACCGGCAGCTGGTCGACCGTTCCCAGCGAAAGCCCGTCCGTCATCTTGACGCGCGGCGGGATGAAGCTTGTCAGAACCTCGATCTGGCTGACCGTCTCCCCCAGCCCTTCCGTCACCTCGTCCTCATCGATGACATCGGGCTCCTCGGCACCATCGTCGTCGCGCTGGGCGTCGGCGGCATTCTCGAAAATCGCCTCCTGTGGCACGATCTCCTCGAGCGATGGCGCTTCCGTGTCGTCGTCAATGGGTGTTTCGGCCTTGAACTCTTCGGCCCCGGAAGCCTCTTCGAAGCTGGCCGTTTCCGTGGCGGCGGGTTCGCTCCGCGCCGGCGCAGCAGCTTCGTCCTTGCTGGCGCCGAAGGCCTCGAGACGCTTGGCGATCTCGCGGAAATTGGCCTGTTCGGCGGCCGTCAGTGCGGCGCCGCTGTTATGGAGCTGAACGATCTTGTCGGAGAAGCGGCGGTTGGGCGTTTCCGAAATGCGAAGCGCCGGCGGCTCGTTCGACGTTTTCGTTGCCGGTTCGGCGGCGGAGATATCGCCGGCATCGGCGCTATCGTCTGCTTTTTCCGAAGCGTTTTGCTGGAAAGGCGGTTCGTCGGACGCCTGCTCGGCTGCAATCTCCTCAGACGCCAGCTCCGTCTCCGGCTGCGGCTCGCTTGCCGCAGGCGCCTGCTCCTCGACCTCTTGCGTCAGGGCGGGTTCGCTCGCGACCTCTTCCTGCACTGCCGGCATCTCGTGTACCGCCTCGGCGACGGTCTCGGTCACCGGACCGAGGCTTGCCGCATCATGGCCGACGCCATCCGGGCCGAGCGTCAGGCCGAGCGCCAGCGGATCTTCCTGCGCATCGGAAAGCCGGACGACGCCGAAACCGCGGAAGCCATCGAAGTCGCGGTTGCGGGTATAGGTCGGCAGGGCCGCCAGATCGACGGGAACGACGAGGCTTGTGCCTTCGACCGGCCAGAGGATGGTTTTGCCCGACCAAGTGTCGCGGCGGGCGAGCGCTTCGGCAAGCTTGCCGTCGGGATCGAGATTGAAGAGGGCGGCGACATCGCCGAAGGCAGAGCCGATAATCTCGGAGGCATGCGGACCGACGGCCTCGGCAAATTCATGGCTGACCTCGTTGAACCGGCCCTCGGCGTCGATCTTCCAGACGAAGCGCGTGGCGCGGCTGTTCGGCCTGAAGACGAAGCCTGGCGCAGCCGCAAGCTCAGGAGCAGGGGAGGCGTCGGCGACCATAGGCGGTGCAACGACGGGCTCTTCGTGAACGGCTTCCGGCGCCTCTTCGACCGGCGTTTCGCCGGCTTCAACAGGCGGTTCCGCCGTCGTCGCCGTTTCCACCGTCTGCGTGACGGAGGCAAGGTCGTCCTCGATGATCGCAGCAGGCTCGTGGGACTCATCCGCGCTGCCGTCGATCGCGCCGCCGTCGCTTTCCGGCTCCGCATCCTCGGCGAGACCGGCGTCCTCGGCCATCTCGTCTGCGGTTGCCGCTGCGCTTTCCACCGGCTGGTCGTTTTCGCCGGTGATGTCCTCGAGCGTTTCCTCGACTTCCTCGATCCCCGAGACCGCCTCAATGATCTCGGTAAAGCCTGTGTGGGCAACGGGCTCGTCGCGGAAATCTTCGGCCGGCGGCACGCTTTCTTCCTGCACGGGCGCATCAATCAAGTCGAGGGCGGGGGTATCGATCGGATTTGACGCGGCTGCGTCGATCGCGTCGAGATGGCCGATCGCCGTCTCCACGGCAAAGAGCAGGTTGAGCGCCGGCTCGTCGCTGAGCTTGCCGACCGCAGCCGGAAGATTGCCTCTGCTAGTGGCAACGGGTCGCTTCACCAGCCGGTCGGGATGCGCGCCGGCAAGATTGATCAAGGTCTTTGCCGTCTGCGCCGAAATCCCGAGCGAGGCAAAGCCGGGTGAAGCGGCGATGACGTCGCCGTCGGCGCCGATCACGGCCATATGGGTGTCCGGGTCATCGAGCCCCTGCAGCATCTGCGCCGCCGATGCGCCTGACGTCAGCGGCTTTGTCGAGACCGGGACCGAAAACAGCATGGCCTTTTCGCCTGAAGAAAGCCGGATCAGTTCGGCTGCCGCCTGCACCTGCACACGCTGAAAGCCCTTGGCGACGCGGATCATCAGGCTTCTGTGGTCACCGATATCGGCAAGCTGGCGCGCGGCCGTTTCCAGCTGGCGGAAGGTGATATCCGTGCGGTCGACGCCCTGATCGAGCAGATCATAGACGGCCGAATGGCCGAAAAGTTCGGCGCCCGCACCGTTTGCCCAGAGCAGGCGGGCAAGGTCGGCCGAAAACAGCACCATCGCCTCGCCGCGTGAAAAACGTTCCCGCACCCGTGCATGCACGGCGATATCGATGAACGGATATTGGACTGCGGGCATGATCGAACCTTGTCGCTGTCGGCCTTCTTAAATTAACGGCTTATTAATAACTGCGGGGCGCATGCGGGTCCAGAAGAGCAGGGGGTTTTCGGCCGGCAAGGTTAACGTCTTGTGCATTGCACAATAATTGTTGCAATGCACAATGAAATGTCTTATATAAGCATCATCCCAACTATTGCAGGCAGCGACTGCCTCAGCCCAAAGGATGCGACCCATGGCTACCATAAAGACCGACGACGTTTTTTCAATCGCTTCTTTCGACCCGTCCAAGTTCGCGGAATCCTTCCGTGATTTCGCCGAAAAAGGCGCTCAGCAGTCCAAAGACGCCTATGCCAAGCTGAAGACCGCTGGCGAAGAAGCCGGCAAGACCCTCGAAGCCACCGTCCAGACGGCACAGGCCGGCGGCGTCGAACTCGGCCTGAAGGCTATCGACATCCTGCGCGTCAATTCCGAGAACTCGCTCTCGCATTTCGAAGCACTGCTCGGCGTCAAGTCCGCCGCCGAATTCTTCGAGCTGCAGACCGCCTTCATCCGCAAGCAGGCCGAGCTGACCGTCGAACAGGCGAAGTCGATCCAGGAAACCACCAAGCAGGTTGCCGAAAAGCTCGCAAAGCCCTCCAAGGACGCCGCCGAAAAGGCCATGGCTTCCTTCAAGGTTGCCTGATCGATCTTAACCGGTCGGAGACAAAAGGCTGGACCACGCGTCCAGCCTTTTTGTATATTGACGAGGAATGGGGCTTGAATTCATCGCCAAGTCCTCGTATGTGACCCCCGTCGCGCCAAGCGTGATTTATGCGGTTGTAGCTCAGTTGGTTAGAGCGCAGGTTTGTGGCACCTGAGGTCGGAGGTTCGAGACCCCCCAACCGTACCATTTTCTCCACGATAAGAATGAAACCCCGCTTCCAGCCATTTCGATGGAACCCATGCCGTCCCGACCCGTTCTCCAAGTTAACGGGAGAATATGCATGTCGAAAACCCTTCTCTACGGCGCGACCAAAATCGACGAGACGAACAGTGCTTATGCACCGGTCGAAAGCCTCGCGGCGTTCCAGTGGAAGAACCGCGTCTTCGTCGTTTTTGCCGACAAGGATAATGCCCGCGCCGCCCGGCAGGAAAATCAGCTTTTGGCCGACCGCTCAGCCCTAGACGAGCGTGATCTGGTGGTGCTCAAGATCTCGGGCGCAACTGTCCGGCCGCTCTTCGGTGCGGCGGACGGGCTTGACGGCGAGGCGATCCGCCTTGATCTCGAGGCGGCCGAGATTGGGGAATTTGCCGCCTTCCTTGTCGGCAAGGACGGTACGGTGAAACTCAAGGTCAGCGAACCGATCACCGATGGCGAGCTTTTCGCCATCATCGACAGCATGCCGATGCGTGCTGCCGATGTGCTGAAGCCGGACAAATAGGCCGGCCCGACGTCAGTTTAATCCATTATCATCAAAAGGGAGGCGGCCATGTCCGTGCCCAACGAACCCATTCCCGATCAGCCGCCGATGCCGGCACCCGGCTGGAAGCCGGTGCCGCCGATCATCGAACCGGAGCCGGACAGGCTGCCGGACGAGGCGCCGGTTCCAAATCCCGATGAAAACGACGAACCGGCCAAGCACGTCTCTGAGAACTAAAGAAAGATCTGCCGTTCGGCGCCGACGAGTTCCTGCAGGAAATCGACAACGCTCCTGACGCGCACCAGATCGCGGGCTGTTTCGTGATAGGTCGTCCAGTAAGCGCGTCTGATGGACACATCCGGCAAGATGCGCTGGAGCTCTGGATATTGCCGGGCGATATAATCGTGCAGAATGCCGATGCCGGCGCCTGATCGCACCGCCTCGGTCTGCCCGATTGACGTCGAAATCTCGAAGCTGGCATCCCAGCTTCGCATCACCTCGCCGGAGAAATTCAGCGACGCGGTAAAGATCAGGTCTTCGACATAGCCGATACGCGGATGCGCCTTCAGCGCTTCGATATCACAAGGCGTGCCGCGAGAGGCGAGATAGTCCCGCGAGGCATAAAGGCCGAGCGTGTAATCTGTGAGCTTGGAGGAGACGAGCCGGCCCTGTTCGGGCCGCTCCAGCGTGATGGCGATATCGGCTTCGCGCTGCGACAGCGAAAAGGAGCGCGGCACCGGGACGAGCTGGATCTTCAGCGCCGGATGACGCTCGATCAGCCGGCCCATGCGTGGCGCCAGAAAAGAAACGCCGAAACCATCCGGCGCGCCGACGCGTACCGTCCCGGCGATCGCCGTATCGGTGTGGCCGAGGCTGGCCTGTGCTGCGAGCATTTCCGTTTCCATCCGCTCGGCGGACGCCAGGAACACTTCGCCTTCCGCCGTCAACTCGCAGCCATTGGTCCGGCGGATGAAAAGCCGCGTCTTCAGCGCCTCTTCCAGCGAGGTCAGCCGGCGCGAGAGCGTAGCATGATTGAGCCCCAGCCGCTTCGAGGCGGCAAGGATCTGCCCGGTACGGGCGACGGCAAGGAAAATCCGCACGTCGTCCCAGTTCATGGCTTGGCCCGCATTACGATCGGATCGACGTCGAGAAGCGTCAGCGATGTCACCATGCCCGCCGTTTCGGCCTTGTATTCAAGGAAATGCGGTGTCCGCAGATGGGCCTCGTATGCCTCCTTGTCGGTATAGACCTCGAGAATGCGAATCCGGTTGGGGACGTCCCTGATGCAAACGGCACTGAGAGAAAGGATGCCGGCTTCCAGCGCTACGGATGCCTCGATTTCTCTGGTGAGCAAGGCGCGATAGGCGTCAAGCATGTCCGGATCGATCTCCAGCTCCGCCATTCTGACGACGGGTTTGCGGCTCATCGTTTTGATCTCCCCTTGGGATTTGACTTGTCCGACTGCCGTTCCAAGTTTGAGAGCAGCAGCAGCGCCTGATGCAAATGGTGGCACTATAATTTACGCACAACGGTTACTTATATCAGCGCATTGATTTGTGCAAATTGAAGTGCGATTGTGGGCCATCCCAAAAACAGGAGGAGCATCCATGCGTGAGATCGGTCATTTCATCGGCGGCAAGCAGGTCGCCGGCACCAGCGGCCGCGTGAGCAATGTCTATAATCCGGCAACCGGCGAAGTGCAGGCGACGGTCGCGCTCGCAAGCGTCGAGGAACTGCGCGCCGCCGTCGAAAATGCCAAGGCTGCGCAGCCGAAATGGGCTGCCACCAATCCGCAGCGTCGCGCCCGCGTCTTCTTCAAATTCGTCGAACTCCTGAACAAGCACATGGATGAACTCGCCGAGATGCTCTCCAAGGAGCACGGCAAGACGATCGAGGATGCCAAGGGCGACGTCATCCGCGGCCTGGAAGTCTGCGAATTCGTCTGCGGCATCCCGCATCTCGCCAAGGGCGAGTTCACCGAGGGCGCTGGTCCGGCGATCGACATGTATTCGATCCGCCAGCCGGTCGGCATCGGCGCCGGCATCACCCCCTTCAATTTCCCCGGTATGATCCCGATGTGGATGTTCGCGCCGGCGATCGCCTGCGGCAACGCCTTCATCCTGAAGCCCTCAGAGCGTGACCCCTCCCTGCCGATTCGTCTTGCCGAACTGATGATCGAAGCCGGTCTGCCCGCCGGCATCCTCAACGTCGTCAACGGCGACAAGGGTGCCGTCGACGCGATCCTCACCGATCCCGATATCGGCGCCGTCTCCTTCGTCGGCTCGACGCCGATCGCCCGCTACGTCTACGGCACGGCGGCGATGAACGGCAAACGCGCCCAGTGCTTCGGCGGCGCCAAGAACCACATGATCATCATGCCGGATGCCGATATGGATCAGGCCGTCAACGCGCTGATGGGCGCAGGCTACGGTTCGGCCGGCGAGCGCTGCATGGCGATCTCGGTTGCCGTACCGGTCGGCGAGGACACCGCCAACCGCCTCGTCGAAAAGCTGATCCCGAAGATCGAATCGCTGCGCATCGGCCCCTACACCGACGACCAGGCGGACATGGGCCCGCTGGTCACGAAGGATGCCTATACCCGTGTTCGCGGCCTGATCGACCGCGGCGTCGAAGAAGGCGCCAAGCTCGTCGTCGACGGCCGCGACTTCAAGCTCCAGGGCTATGAGGACGGTTATTTCGTCGGCGGCTGCCTGTTTGATCACGTCACACCCGAGATGGACATCTACAAGACTGAGATCTTCGGACCTGTCCTCTCCGTCGTTCGTGCCCAGAATTACGAAGAGGCCCTGTCGCTGCCCATGAAGCACGAATATGGCAACGGTGTTGCGATCTACACCCGTGACGGCGATGCCGCCCGCGATTTCGCCTCGCGCATCAATATCGGCATGATCGGCATCAACGTTCCGATCCCGGTTCCGCTCGCCTATCACTCCTTTGGCGGCTGGAAAGCCTCGAGCTTCGGCGACCTCAACCAGCACGGCACGGACTCGATCAAGTTCTGGACGAAGACCAAGACCGTCACCGCCCGCTGGCCCTCCGGCATCAAGAGCGGCGCTGAGTTCGTCATGCCGACAATGAAGTGATCTGACGATAAATCGATTTGCAATTCGGGGGCCTTATGGCCCCCGTTTTATTTGCTGTCTTGGAAACCATCACACCGCACCGGTATCTCCGACCGTCCCGGCGCGCGCGGGCGCGGGCATGACATTATGGATTGCAACCAGAAGATTTCGGCGCAGGATTGACGTCGCGTCATTTGGCCTCATAAGCTGAATGCGAATTTCATATTTTGGAATTGTTCAAAACTACCAAACCGCCTATATAGGTCTGAACAGGCACGAGTCAGGAGAATGGCATGCGGTTGACGAAGCAGACCAACTATGCGGTTCGCATGTTGATGTATTGTGCTGCCAACGACGGGCACTTGAGCCGGATTCCGGAAATTGCCAGGGCTTACGGCGTGTCCGAACTGTTTCTTTTCAAGATCCTCCAGCCGCTGAACAAGGCCGGCCTCGTCGAAACCGTGCGCGGTCGCAATGGCGGCGTGCGCCTGGGCAAGCCGGCGGCCGACATTACGCTCTTCGACGTCGTCAGGGTGACGGAAGACAGTTTCGCCATGGCCGAATGCTTCGAGGATGATGGCGTGGTCGAATGCCCGCTGGTTGACAGCTGCGGCCTGAATTCGGCGCTGCGCAAGGCGCTCAACGCCTTCTTCGCCGTGCTGTCGGAATATTCCATCGACGACCTCGTCAAGGCGCGTCCGCAGATCAATTTCCTTCTCGGAATCACCGGCGAGCAGCCATATCGCAAACCCGCGATCGTTGCGCCCGCCGCCTGAATTTAAAAGAGCAGGACAGAGTTCTGAAACCGCGATGGCCCCGGCCATCGCGGTTTTTATTTTGCCGCGTCTACCGGTTCGGCGAGAATAAACGTCTCAAGCCTGGCAGGCGATTCTGACCGATCACGACACGCATAAAGGGCGCAATTATCCAAAATACGACGAAATCCCGGACGTTTTTATCCGAATCTGTCCAAATGAGGCCGATTTTTGATTGAAAATTTCTAAAATTGTCCAACTGGAAAAATTTTCTCCGTAGCCCGTTGCTTTCAGTAGATAAATGTCGTTCCATCGACCGTCGATCGGGATGCATATCTGCGGTCTCCAGACATTAAAAAAGAACAACCGGGAAACAATATTATGAAAAAGATCTCTGTCATGCTGGCAGCGACGGCCCTGATTTCGGTCATGGCGACGTCGGCCTGGTCCAAGACCCTTGTTTATTGCTCCGAGGGTTCGCCGGAAGGCTTCGACCCGAGCCTCTATACGGCTGGCACGACCTTCGACGCCTCGTCGCGCACGGTCTATAGCCGCCTGGTCGAATTCAAGCATGGCGGTACCGAGATCGAACCGGGCCTCGCCGACAGCTGGAGCGTTTCGGCCGATGGCACGGAATACACCTTCAAGCTTCATCCCGGCGTCAAGTATCAGACCACCGACTTCTTCACGCCGACGCGCGATTTCAACGCCGACGACGTCGTGTTCTCCTTCGAGCGTCAGCTGAAGGCGGACAATCCGTGGAACAAGTATGTCGAGGGCGGTTCTTACGAATACGCCGCCGGCATGGGCTTCCCGGATCTGATCAAGTCGATCGAGAAGGTCGACGACCTCACCGTCAAGTTCACGCTCAACCATCCCGAGGCGCCGTTCCTTGCCGACCTGGCCATGGACTTCGCCTCGATCGTTTCCAAGGAATATGCCGACAAGCTTGCCGCCGACGGCAAGATGGCGCAGCTCAACCAGCAGCCGCTCGGCACCGGCCCCTTCACCTTCGTCGCCTATCAGCCGGATGCCGTCATCCGCTACAAGGCCAACGAAACCTATTTCAAGGGCAAGGAAAAGATCGACGATCTGGTTTTCGCCATCACCTCTGACGCCGCCGTCCGCGCGCAGAAGCTGAAGGCCGGCGAATGCCACCTGATCCCTTATCCGAATGCGGCTGACGTTCCCGAGCTGAAGAAGGACGGCAATCTAACGGTGATGGAACAGGCCGGCCTCAATGTCGGCTTCCTCGCCTACAACACGCAGATGGCCCCCTTCGACAAGCCGGAAGTTCGCCGTGCGTTGAACATGGCGATCAACAAGCAGGCGATCATCGACGCCGTCTTCCAGGGTGCAGCGGCCGTTGCCAAGAACCCCATTCCGCCGACGATGTGGTCCTATAACGACGCCGTTCAGGACGACAAGTACGATCCGGATGCCGCCAAGAAGGCTCTCGCCGATGCCGGCGTCAAGGATCTCAGCATGAAGGTCTGGGCGATGCCGGTTTCGCGTCCCTACATGCTGAACGCGCGCCGCGCTGCCGAACTGATCCAGGCCGATTTTGCCAAGGCCGGCGTCAAGGTCGAGATCGTCACCCATGAATGGGCCGAATATCTGAAGCTCTCCTCCGACGTGAAGCGCGACGGCGCCGTCATCCTCGGCTGGACCGGCGACAATGGCGACCCGGACAACTTCATGGATACGCTGCTTGGCTGCGATGCCGTCGGCGGCAACAACCGTGCTCAGTGGTGCAACAAGGAATATGACGACCTGATGACCAAGGCCAAGCTGACCGCCGATGTCGGCGAGCGCACCAAGGCCTATGAGCAGGCACAGCTGATCTTCAAGAAGGAAGCCCCCTGGGCGACGCTTGATCACTCGCTCGTCTTCGTTCCGATGAGCAAGAAGGTCTCCGGCTTCTTCATGGATCCGCTCGGCATTCACCGCTTCGACGGCGTCGACGTATCCGAATAACAAGAAAAATGTAAGAATGCCCGGCAGAGCTGGGCGCAGCCGGCGGTCAGGCACCCCCTGACCGCCGGAAACTATTGGACATCTGCCATGTTGCGTTTTTTCATCGGCCGCCTTGCGGTGCTGATCCCGACATTCCTCGGCGTTTCCCTCATTGCCTTCTCGTTCATCCGCATGCTGCCCGGCGATCCCGTCATGCTTTTATCGGGCGAGCGTGTCATGGCGCCGGACCGGCACGCCCAGATCATGCACGATCTCGGTTTCGACCGGCCCATGTATGTGCAGTATTTCGATTATCTCGGAAAAGTGCTGCACGGCGATCTCGGCACCTCGATCGTCACCAAGCGGCCGGTTCTCGGCGAATTCCTGACGCTGTTTCCGGCAACGCTCGAACTTTCCTTTTGTGCCATCATGCTCGCCGTCTGTCTTGGCGTGCCCGCCGGCATCTTTGCTGCCGTCAAGCGAGGCACATGGTTCGATCAAAGCGTGATGGGTGTCGCCCTCATCGGTTATTCCATGCCGATTTTCTGGTGGGGCCTGCTGCTGATCATCTTCTTCTCGGGCTATCTCGGCTGGACGCCGGTTTCCGGCCGCATCTCGCTGATGTATTTCTTCAAGCCGGTCACCGGCTTCATGCTGATCGACAGTCTGCTGTCCGGCCAGAAGGGCGCCTTCGCCTCGGCCGTCAGTTATCTCATTCTGCCGACCATCGTGCTGGCCACCATTCCGCTCGCCGTGATTGCGCGCCAGACGCGTTCGGCGATGCTCGAGGTTCTCGGCGAGGACTATGTCCGCACGGCCCGCTCGAAAGGCCTGAAGCCGCTGCGCGTCGTCGGCGTGCACGCGCTGCGCAATGCGATGATCCCGGTCATCACCACCATCGGTCTGCAGATCGGCGTTCTCCTGGCCGGCGCCATTCTCACCGAGACGATCTTCTCCTGGCCGGGCATCGGCAAATGGATGGTCGATTCGGTCTTCAAGCGTGACTACGCCGTGGTCCAGGGCGGCCTCCTGCTGATCGCTGGCGTCATCATGCTGGTCAATCTGATTGTTGATGTCCTCTACGGCTTCATCAATCCGCGCATTCGTCATTAGGAGCGGTTCATGAGCACCGTCACCGTCAAAACCGGCCAGCCATCCGCTCTTGCGGAGTTCTGGCATTATTTCTCCCGCAACAAGGGCGCCGTCATCGGCCTCGTGGTCTTCGTCATTATCCTTGTGGTCGCTGTCTTCGCGCCGGTCTTTGCGCCGCATACGCCGAACGAGCAGAACCGCCAGGTATTGCTCGCCGTGCCGGCCTGGATGGAAGGCGGCAGCATCTCCTTCCCGCTCGGAACCGATGCCGTCGGCCGCGATATCCTTTCGCGCCTGATCTACGGCGCGCGCTTCTCGCTCTTCATCGGCGTCGTCGTCGTCACCCTTTCCATCGTAAGCGGTGTTCTGATCGGCCTCGTCGCCGGCTATTTCCGCGGCAAGGTCGATACGGCGATCATGCGGCTGATGGATATCATCCTGGCCTTCCCGTCGCTGCTGCTCGCCCTCGTGCTGGTGGCTGTGCTCGGCCCGGGCCTGACCAATGCGATGATCGCGATTTCGCTGGTCAACCAGCCGCATTTCGTGCGGCTGACGCGCGCCTCCGTCATCACGGAGCGCGAGAAGGAATATGTGATCGCATCGCGTGTTGCCGGCGCCGGGACGTTCCGTCTGATGTTCAAGACCATCCTGCCAAACTGTCTTGGGCCGCTGATCGTCCAGGCGACGCTCGCCTTCTCGGCAGCGATCCTCGACGCCGCCGCCCTCGGCTTCCTCGGTATGGGTGCCCAGCCGCCGACACCCGAATGGGGCACGATGCTCGCCGAATCCCGCGAGTTCATCTCGCGCGCCTGGTGGGTCGTAACATTCCCCGGTCTTGCCATTCTCATCACCGTTCTCGCCATCAACCTGATGGGCGACGGCCTGCGCGATGCGCTTGACCCCAAGCTGAAGAGGTCGTGATGCCACTTCTCGAAATTGAAAATCTAACCGTCGAATTCCAGACCTCTTCAGGTCTCTTCCGCGCCGTCGACCGCGTATCGCTTGCCTGCGACAAGGGCGAGATCCTGTCGGTCGTCGGAGAATCCGGCTCGGGCAAATCCGTTGCCATGCTCGCTCTGATGGGGCTTCTGCCCTGGACGGCGAAGATCACTGCCGACCGCATGCAATTCGACGGCCAGGATCTGCGCGGCATCTCCGGCCGCCAGCGCCGCAGGATCGTCGGCAAGGACATGGCGATGATCTTCCAGGAGCCGATGTCGAGCCTCAATCCGTGCTTCACCGTCGGTTTCCAGCTCGGCGAGACCCTGCGCGTCCATATGGGCCTCAACCGCAAGGAGCGCCGCGAACGTTCGATCGAGCTTCTGAACCTCGTCGGCATTCCGGCGCCGGAAGACCGCCTGTCGAACTTCCCGCATCAGATGTCCGGCGGTATGAGCCAGCGCGTCATGATCGCCATGGCACTCGCCTGCAATCCGAAGCTCTTGATCGCCGATGAGCCGACGACCGCGCTCGACGTGACGATCCAGGCGCAGATCCTCGATCTGCTCGTGCGCCTACAGAAAGAGCAGGGCATGGCGCTGGTGCTGATCACTCACGACATGGGTGTCGTCGCCGAAACTGCCGAGCGCGTGCAGGTGCAATATGCCGGCCAGAAGGTCGAGGAGCAGCCGGTGAAGGCGCTGTTCCGCGATCCGCACCACCCTTATACCGCAGCGCTTCTCGCCGCCCTGCCGGAACGCGCTGAGGTCGGCCAGCGTCTTCCCTCGATCGCCGGTGTCGTTCCCGGCCAGCACGGCCGCCCTACGGGCTGTCTTTTCGCGCCGCGCTGTGGCTACGCCACGGTCGAATGCGATCGCGGCGTCGTACGCCAGGGACCGGAGCTCGGGCTGGCTTTGTGCAATTATCCTTTGAAGAACGGCAAGCCGCTCGGCCATCCCGGCGTCATGGCCACTGAAACCGCAGGAGACCTGGTATGACAGGCGCTGTTCTTGAGGGCAGGGATCTCGCCCGCTTCTACACCGTTAACCGTGGTCTCTTCAAAGCCGATGCCACGGTCAAAGCGCTGAACGGCGTCAGCTTCAGCCTTCATTCCGGCAAGACGCTTGCCGTCGTCGGCGAATCCGGCTGCGGCAAGTCGACGCTCGCCCGCCTCGTCACCATGATCGAGAACCCGACAGCGGGAGAATTGCTGATCGACGGCAAGCCCGCCCAGGTTGGCGACCGCAGCCTGCGCAGCCAGGTGCAGATCGTCTTCCAGAATCCTTACGGCTCGCTCAACCCGCGCCAGAAGGTCGGCTCGATCCTGGAAGAGCCGCTGAAGATCAATACCGATCTCAACGCCGCCGCCCGCCGCCGCAAGGTGGAGGAGATGATGGCCCGCGTCGGCCTGCGTCCGGAGCATCATGGCCGCTACCCGCACATGTTCTCCGGCGGCCAGCGTCAGCGCATCGCCATTGCCCGCGCCTTGATGCTGCGGCCGAAGGTGCTGGTGCTCGACGAGCCGGTTTCGGCGCTCGACCTGTCGATCCAGGCGCAGGTGCTGAACCTGTTGATGGACCTGCAGAAGGAGATGGGCCTTGCCTATCTCTTCATCTCGCACGGCCTCTCCGTCGTCCATCATATCGCCGACGAGGTGATGGTGATGTATCTCGGCCGCCCGGTGGAGACCGGTCCCGCCGCCGAGGTCTTCGCCCGGCCGCGCCATCCCTATACGGCAGCCTTGCTGTCGGCGACGCCGATCGCCGATCCCGAGCGCGAGAAGAACCGCATCCGCCTGCAGGGCGAACTGCCATCGCCGCTGAAGCCGCCGTCCGGCTGCCATTTCAACCCGCGCTGCTGGAAGGCGCAGGACTATTGCCGCCAGGTTTCTCCCGAATTAAGGGGAGAGGATGCTCAACAATATGCCTGTCATTTCCCGCTCGATTGAGCGGGAAAATGGAGTAATTCCAGGAAAAGTGTGAAGCGGTTTTCCGTCCGGAATGACCGACAGGTTGGAAGGTTCAGGAGGAAACATGCCGGAACGGCGGACGAACAAACCTCATGCGATCATCGTCATGGGGGTCAGCGGTTGCGGCAAATCCTCCGTCGGCGAAAAGCTCGCGGAAGCCCTGCACCTGGCTTTCGTCGAAGGCGATGCACTGCACCCCGCGGCCAATGTCGAGAAGATGTCGAGGGGCATTGCGCTGACCGACGCGGACCGGATGCCCTGGCTCGACCGCATCGGCGAAGACATCAAGTCCTCGCTTGAGAAAGGCGAGGGCATCATCGTCTCCTGCTCGGCGCTGAGGCGCATCTATCGCGACAGGCTGCGGGCTGCGGCCGGCGGCAATCTGTTCTTCGTCTATCTCGAAGGCTCCAAAGCCTTGCTGACCAAACGGATGGGCGAGCGCAAAGGCCATTTCATGCCGGTGTCGTTGCTCGAAAGCCAGTTGGCAACGCTTGAGGTGCCCACCGGCGAGCAAGGTGTCGTCACCGTCAATATCGACGATACTGTGGAAGGCATCGCGGTAGCGGCTCTCGAAGGGCTTGCCACGCTCGGCGTCACGGGTTGAAACGCTGCGGCGAATAAGCCGCAATATCGATGAACGGCGTCTCGCCGGTAATGAGTTCGGCAAGCACGCGGCCGGTCACCGGCCCGAGCGTCAGCCCGTGGTGGGCATGTCCGAAGGCGAACCACAGGCCCTGATGGCGCGGCGCCTTGCCGATGATAGGCATCATGTCCGGCGTACAGGGGCGGGCGCCCATCCAGGGTTCGGGATCGAGCCTGTCGCCGAGCGGAAAGATTGCGCGGGCAACCACCTCGGCCCGGTCGAGCTGGACCGGTGTCTTCGGCGCATCAAGCGTTGTGAACTCCGCGCCGGTCGTCAGGCGGATGCCGCGGCGCATCGGCGCCAGCAGATAGCCGCGTTCGGCATCCAGCATCCAGTTGTTGAGCACTGCATTTCCCTTGGCGGCATAATGCATATGATAGCCGCGTTTGACGCCAAGGGACAAGGAATAGCCGAGGCGGCGCGTCGCAAGCGCCGCCCAGGGGCCGAGCGCAATCACCGCATCGTCGGCTTCGAGCGGGCCTTCCCCGGTCATGATCTTCCAGCCGGAGCCGAACTGGCCAAGCGAGGCGGCGTCGCCTGTGACGAACCTGCCGCCGAGGCTTTCGAAATAGCCGCGATAGGCCGATGTCAGCGCATGCGGATCGAGCACCGACCAGGGATCACGCCAGCGGATGCCGCCGGCAAAATCGCCTGTCATGTCAGGCTCCATGCGGGCGATGTCGGCCGAAGTCAGGCCGTCATATTCCACCCCGAATTCACTCTGCCAGAGTGCTGCCTCCGCTAAGGCCTGATCGCGCTTGGCCTCAGTCCGGAAGATCTTCATCCAGCCGTCCCTACGGATCAGCGCTTCGGCATGCGCCGCCTCGATGAGATCCTTGTGTTCGGCAATCGAATTTTCGATCAGCGGCGCATAGGCTCGGGTGATGAGAGCGTGGCGCCGGGCGTTCGAATTCCACCAGTAGCGGGCGAGAAAGGCAAGCTGGCTCGGCAGCGTGCGCAGATGGTAATGCGCATCGATGCGGTTGTTCAGCGCATAACGCAGCAACAGGCCAAGCTGCTGCGGAAAGCCGTAGGGCGCAACACCTTCGCGCTGGATCAGGCCGGCATTGCCGAAGGAGGTTTCGTTGCCCGGATCCTTGCGGTCGACCAGCGTCACCTGCCGGCCGCGCCGTTGAAGATGGATAGCCGTCGACACGCCGACGATGCCGGCGCCGAGCACGATTGCGTTTTTCGTCATTTCCCTGCATTCCGCTTTGTTATCGCAGTGAAAATGCCCCTGCCGATACCGCCGGGCAAACGAAAAATCGCCTTCATTTCAAAATCATTGCGCTTTTCAGTGCGGCATTTTCGGCCTTCATGCGGACATAGAGGATGCAGGCGTTGAGAAGCGAAAAGCCGATTGCGTAAAAGGGCAGACCGAACGCCAGAGGAAGGGCGGCGATCTCGCCGACGACGATCGCGTAGTTCGGATGCCGGAGGAAGCGATAGGGGCCGGATGTGACGAGCGGCGCGCCGGGCAGGATGATGATGCGCGTCGTCCAGCGGTCTTTCAGCGTCGCCAGAACCCAAAGCCGCAGCGCCTGCAGCCCGATGAAGACGGCAAACCAGAAGAGCTCGACCGGCCTGCCGGGTGCCAGCAGCCAGAGGCCGATGATCCAGCCGGCGTGCAGCGCCACTATGGCCGGATAGTGTTCCGGCGCCAGTTCCCTGGCGCCTCTGGCGAGAAGGGCGGCGGTGTTGCGCCGGGCTAGCACGAGTTCGCCAAACCGCTGCAGCGTCACGAAGGCAAGGAGCGCGATCGACGGCCAGATCATGCCACCCTCCGAAGCGTCACGCAGCTCGCCGAAAAGCCCGGCCCCATGGCGATCATCGCGGAGCGCTCCGGCAATCCGGCGCGGATCGCCCGCTCCAGCACGAATAGAATGGTCGGCGAGGACATATTGCCGTAGTCGGCAAGCACGCCGCGCTCGTGATCGAGCGTGCCCGGCGTCAGCGAAAGCGCGCTCTCCATCGCCGCCAGGACTTTGGTGCCGCCGGGATGGCAGATGAAGCGATCGATATCTGCAGGTGTCAGTCCGCTTCGCGCCAGAATGGCGGTCACCGCCGGGCCCAGCTCCTTTTCGGCAAAAGGCGGCAGGGATTGCGCCAGCACGATGCCGAAACCGCCGTCGTCGATCTTCCAGCCCATGATGTCGAGTGTGTCGGGAAAGAGATGGTCGCCAGTCGATTCCACCTCCGCCAGCCCGCCTTCGCCGGATCGCAGCACGCAGGCGGCGGCACCGTCGCCGAAAAGCGCCGTCGCAATGATGTTCGGCCGCGTCAGCTCGTCAAGCCGGAAGGCAAGCGTGCAGAGCTCGATCGAGACGAAGAGCACGACGGCGCCCGGCCGGCTGCGCGCCAGCCGCGCGGCGATCGCAAAGCCCGACACACCGGCCGCACAGCCGAGCCCGAACACCGGCACGCGCTCGATATCGGCCCTGAAGCCCATCCGGCGCGCCATCTGCGCATCGAGGCTCGGCGTCGTAAAACCGGTCGACGAGACCGTCACGACACAGTCGACATCGCCGGCTTCAAGCCCCGCCCGGGAAAGCGCTGAGCTGGCGGCTTCGACAAAGAGCTCAGCTGCCACCTCCGCATAGGCCTGCATCCGGTCTTGCCAGCCATGCTGCTCGTCGAACCAGGCAAGCGGTCGCGCCGCATGGCGCTTTTGAATGCCAGCGCTGTCGAAGACGCGGGCAAGATGGCGGAAATCCTCAAAACGGTCGGCAAACAGCCGGCCGGAGGCTTCGACCGCTTCTTTCTGGAAAATGACATGTTCGGGTGCGGCGACGGCGAGGCTGACGAGTTTTACGGTATCGGTCACTAAGTTCTCCTTGTCGTTCCCGGCGTAACGTTGAGAACACCCGGTTTCGACGATCTATTCGGCCTCGGTGGCTTCACGAAGCCGTGATGAAGAAAATAGAGAGGCTGCCGAATAAAGCTCGGGGCAGCGGTGTTTTCTCCTCGCAACGTCACTTTCGAGGAGTTTTCCGATGACGATCATGACAATCCGTATTGCTTCCCTCATTCTCGGCGGCTGCCTTGCCGCTTCCGTTTTCTCGGGCCCGGTCTTCGCAGCCGGCAATGACAACAGCACGATGCCGACCTGCAAGAAGGGTGAGATCTACGACCAGAAGAGCAAGAAATGCGTCAAGCAGCAGAGCGCCAACGTCTCTGACGAGAACCGCACCGACTACGCCTATTCACTGGCCAAGAGCGGTCGCTATGAGGAGGCGCTTGCCATGCTCGACACGGTCAAGGACCAGAACACCGCCGAGGTGCTGAATTATCGCGGTTACGCCACCCGCAAGCTCGGCCGCACCGACGAAGGCATTTCCTATTATCTCAAGTCTGTGAAGATGGATCCGCAATACGCCAAGGTCCGTGAATATCTCGGCGAAGCCTATGTCATCAAGGGCAGGCTCGATCTGGCAAAGGACCAGTTGAAGTCAATCAAGTCGATCTGCGGCACCGACTGCGAGGAATATCAGGACTTGAGCGCAGCCATCATCGATCCGTCGAAGATCTGATTGCCGGCACCGGGCGGGAACGGGAAACCACGGGGGAGGGATGTAAGAATGTCGGTCGCGCGCACTTCGTTTCCTGCCTATAGTCGCGCGAGAACGGAATCGCCGGTTCGTCCGGCGGTTCCGAGGCAGGCAGGATCGTCGGAGGCGGCTATCGCGAGCGCAGCGGATATCAAGAGCGGCCTGACGGAAAATCTGGCAAGGCTCTGGCGTTATGGTCTCGTTCTCTCGCATCAGCGTGATGTCGCCGACGATCTGGTGCAGGCGACCTGCCTGCGCGCGCTGGAACGCGCCGATCAGTTCGTCGCCGGCACCCGGCTCGACCGCTGGCTGTTTTCGATCCTGCATTCGATCTGGCTGAACGAGGTCCGCTCCCGCCGGGTGCGTGAGGGCCAGGGTTTCGTCGATGCCGGGGAGGCTCTGACCTTCGACGGCGCCCACGACACCGAAACCCATGTGATGGCGGGTCAGGTGCTGAAACGGGTGAATGCGCTGCCCGAGGCGCAGAGAACAGTGGTGTTCCTCGCCTATGTCGAAGGGCTTTCCTATCGCGAGGTTGCAAGCATACTGGATATTCCGATCGGAACCGTGATGAGCCGGCTGGCGGCAGCCCGCGCCAAGCTCGCCAGTGACGAGCGGGAAGGGGGACGGCAATGAATACGAAACGCACCATTCCCTCCGACGAGGACCTGACCGCCTTCATCGACGGTGAACTGACGGCTGACGAAGCTGCGCGCATCGAAAGTCTGGTGAACGAAGACAAGGCTGTCGCCGAGCGGCTGGAATTCCTGGCCCGCGCCAGCCTGCCCTTCGCGCAGGCCTTTGCGCCGCTGCTGTCGCAGGCTCCACGCGAGAAACTGGAAACGATGCTCGCCGCCATCCCAGTGCCTGAGAGCGCCAAACCCGGCGCCACGCCTGTATCCGCCAGCCGCCGCCGCTTCCTCGGCGCGCTTGCCGCCTCACTTGTCGCCGGCGTCGCTATCGACCGCGCCGTCCTCGCCATCGGCAGAGGCGTTTCAGCGAAGGACGAAAACAGCGAATGGCGCGCCGTGGTCGCCGACTATATCTCGCTCTATACACCGGAGACTCTTGCCGGTCCCGTGCCCGCAAGAGACGACCAGGCCACCCAGCTCGCAGGCCTCGACGAAAAGCTCGGCCTATCGCTCTCCCCCGAATCCGTTTCGCTGCCGGGCATCGATTTCAAACGTGCTCTGCTGCTGCAATATGATGGCAAACCGCTCGCCCAGATCGCCTATCTCGACCCCGAAACCGGCCCGATGGCGCTCTGCATCGTCCGCTCCGATGCCGGTCCCAAAGCGCCGGATCTCGAAAGCCGCAAGGGCATGAACGTCGTCTACTGGTCGAACGGAACGCACGCCTTCATGCTGATCGGCCATGCAGCGGCGGACAGGATGGCGGCGATTGCCGATGGAGTGCGGGGGAGGGTGGCTGCCTGACCTGCCATTGGCCCGGCCTGAAATCGGGCGTGATAAATCCTGCTATCGATCTCGTTTCACGAACTGACCGAGACGGTTCACAAGCTTCGATGCCCAGAACGTGAGGATCGAGACCCCCAGGCCGTGGTCGGCAAGGGCACGCAGCACTTCCTTGTTCTGACGCGATATGTTTTGAATGTTCTTGTTTGTGGCGCCCCCCAAGCGCATCCTCACCAATACGCGGGGAATATAAACGGTCCTGATGCGCGCAACTTCCAGAAAACGCATCATAAGCTCGACATCGGCTGCCAGCCGATAACGCAGATCGAACGTCCCGAACCGGTCATAGATGCGACGCCGAACATAGAATGTCGGATGCGGCGGACACCAGCCCCGTCTAAAGAAACCGGGTTCAAACGCACAGGATTTCCAATAACGGACTGTGCGATCGGGATGCTGGTTGGAAACATAAATGAGATCGCCATAGCAGCCGTCATAGGCTTCATCGTCCAGCGCGGCCGCCACGGTTTCGAGGGAGCCGCTGCTCTCGAAAGTGTCATCCGCGTTCAGGAAGCCGATGATCTCGCCGCTCGCAAGGCCAATCCCCTTGTTCATGGCCTCATAGATACCTCCGTCCCGTCCCGAAAATACGCGGCGGTTCTCCGCCGGCGCCGAAGCAATGATGGCGAGTGTGGAATCGCTTGAGCCACCGTCAATGATGATGTGCTCGAAATCGCGGTAGGTTTGTTGGTCGATGGACCGCAACGTATCGGCAATGGTCCGCTCTGCGTTCCAGCAAACGGTGATGAGACTTATCCGGGGAGGGCGTGGATCGGCAGTGTCTGCAGCCATTTTGAAGGGTGTCTTGCTCACATTCTAAGGGGCGAAATCTGGCCAAGCCGTAGCAGACGGAAAGGCGGCGTCGCAATCCGGTACTGCAGATTATCCTGGATCAATGCTCGATTGATGAGAGATTGGGCTACTTCCCGTCTCGGTAAGTGCATTGCATGCCGATCGATCTATCTGTAGTGAGCAATGTCGAACAGCGACGTCATCACGAAGCCTCGTGAATGCGCGCGGATTTACCAGTTGCAGGAGGTCTCTTGTCTTCGAAGAAAAAGCTGCGCAAGGGCATCTTGCTCGCCGGGGGCTCGGGTACCCGGCTCCATCCCGCGACCCTCGCCATTTCGAAGCAACTTCTTCCGGTTTTTGACAAACCGATGATCTATTATCCCCTGTCAACGCTGATGCTCGCAGGTATCCGGGATATCCTTATTATCTCGACGCCACAGGACACGCCGCGCTTTGAACAGCTGCTAGGTGACGGCGCCCAATGGGGGTTGAACCTTCAATATGCCGTGCAGGCCGCGCCCGAAGGCATTCCTCAGGCATTCTCGATCGGCAGGGAATTCATCGGGCAAGAGGCAACCGCCCTCGTGCTCGGAGACAATATCTTTTACGGCAACCTCCTGACGCATGATTTATCCGCGGCTTCGGCGAGATCGGACGAAGCGACGATCTTCGCGTACAAAGTCCACGATCCCGAACGGTATGGGGTGGTAGAATTTGACGGTGAGGGGAAAGTCCTCACCTTGGAGGAAAAGCCATCCAGGCCCCGCTCTTCTTACGCGGTGACGGGTTTGTATTTCTACGACAATGACGTGATTGACATTGCTGCCGGTTTGAAACCCTCGCCGCGCGGTGAAACCGAAATTACCGACATCAATCGGCATTATTTGTCGACCGGCAGGCTGAATGTTGCCGTCCTGGGAAGAGGGCATGCCTGGCTTGATACGGGCACGCACGATTCACTCCTTGAAGCCAGTCAATTCATTGCCACCATCGAGCGGCGCCAGGGGCTGAAGATTGCCTGCCCCGAAGAAATCGCCTTTCATTTGGAATACATAGATGCCGAGCAATTGCTAAGGCTGGCGGCTCCACTTGAAAAGAGCTCTTACGGTCGATACCTCATCAGCCTGGTGAGGGAGCCAGCTCCGCATTTCCCAACCGGCTGAACCGACAAAACTGGAAAACCAATCTTGTCTGCTTTTACCCTGCTTACGTTAAAGACGATGTCCGACGGACGAGGCGCGCTGACCGTCATGGACGGAATACTGCCATTTCCGGTCGTCCGGAGCTTTTGGATCTATGGAGCCGACGGATACACGCGCGGTGGCCATCGTCATCACCAGACTCGACAGGCGTTGGTGGCGCTTTCGGGAAGCGTGATGATTTTGATGGACGATGGAAAGGCCCGGGAAGAGATCACCTTGTCGTCACCGGACCAGTGCCTGCTGGTAGAGCCAAGGGACTGGCACGAAATGACCTTCGGTCCCGGTTCGATCCTGCTCGTTTTTGCCTCACGCGGATATGATAAGGACGACTACATCGACACCCCCTATGAGCGGCTCTGAGATGATTGAGTATGAAAGTCTTGCGCAGGCCAACCGCGCGCTAATGGAAGAGTTGGAGGCGGCTGCTTCCCGTGTCATTCGTTCCGGGTGGTACATACTTGGCAATGAGGTCTCCTCATTCGAAGCTGAATTCGCCGCCTTTGCGGAAAGCAAACATTGCATCAGCGTGGCCAATGGTCTGGATGCGTTGATCCTCTCAATCGAAGCGCTCGATCTGCCGAAAGGCAGCGAGATCATGGTTGCCTCCAATACCTATATAGCCACTATTCTGGCAATTCTTCGCGCCGGCCACAAACCTGTTCTGGTGGAGCCCGAACGCGAAACCTTCAATATCGATCCGGAGCGCCTTCCTGCGGCGCTCACTCGCCACACGCAGGCAATCTGTGTCACGCATCTTTTCGGCAAAGCGTGCCGGATGACCGAGATCGCCGCGTTTGCAAGCGAGCATGGTCTGAGGGTGATCGAGGATTGCGCGCAGTCTCATGGCGCGCGCTATGACGGCAAACTGACCGGCACCTTCGGAATTGCCGGCTGCTTCAGCTTCTATCCGACCAAGAATCTGGGAGCTCTCGGAGATGCGGGCGCGATCGTCACGGATGATGACGAATTTGCAGATCGCTTGAGACACATGCGCAACTACGGTTCGAAGAAGAAATATGAGAACGTCTATATCGGTGTAAATTCCAGGCTTGATGAGATGCAGGCGGCATTCCTGCGGGTCAAACTGCGTTCCCTCGGTCAGGTCACTGAACATAAGCGGGCGCTGGCCGATATCTATTTTGCCAATCTGCCCAAATGGCTCGCACAGCCGCTTCGTCGACCTGCCGAGTATGACGTGTTTCATATTTTCGGGATACGTCACCCGGCCCGCGACGAATTGCGTCAGTGGCTGCTCGATAACGGAGTCAAGACCGAGATACATTATCCGATCGCGCCGCATAGGCAGAAGGCAATGCAAGGCATTCTTTCCGGCGATTATCCCATCGCCGATGAGCTGCATGCCACTGAGCTCAGCCTGCCTATTTCCGCCGGGCATAGCGGCGATGAGATAGAGCGTGTCTGCAGCCTTCTTGCGGCGCTGCCAGAAAAGCTGAAGTTGGCGGCATGACAGAGCACCTGAAAGGACCAGCCTCGGCACGTGCCGATGACGATTGGGATATCGTTATCAAGCCTTCCAAGGGAAATACGCCGGATCTCGGCCTTGTCTGGCAATATCGCGATCTCGTCTGGATGTTTTTCAAGCGGGATTTCACCACATTTTACAAACAGACCATTCTCGGGCCGGTCTGGTATATCATCCAACCGTCGCTGACGGCGATGACCTATTATGTCGTGTTCGGCAAAATCGCCAATCTTTCCACCGATGGCCTTCCGCCCTTCCTGTTTTACATGTCGGGCACGATTATCTGGAGCTACTTTGCTGCCTGTTTGACTAATAACTCCGAGGTCTTCTCGAAGAACGCCAATCTGTTCGGAAAGGTTTACTTTCCGAGACTTGTGGTGCCGCTATCCGTTGCGATGAGCGGCCTTGTCGCTTTTGCGATCCAGTTCCTGCTGTTGTTGACGGTTTCCATTGGCCTCAAAATTGCCAATCCAGATCTGGCCCTGAACTATTGGTTCCTGTTGCTGACGCCGCTGGTGCTACTCTATATCGCCGTGCTGGGCATTGGTGCCGGGCTTGTCGTTTCGGCGCTAACGGTCCGTTTCCGCGATCTTGTTTACGCAGTCGGGTTCATGACGCAACTCTGGATGTATGGCACGCCGATCGTGTACCCCTTCAGCCAGATCCCTGAACGGTATCATTGGTTCTATTACCTCAATCCAATGACGACGCCGGTTCAAACCTTCCGCTGGGCGCTATTCGACGCTCCCGCCTTGCCCATTGGTCTTTGCCTCGCCAATTTTGCAGTGACGATCGCAATCACCCTGTTCGGGCTGGCACTTTTTTCGCGGGCGGAAGCCAATGCGATGGATACCGTCTGATGAACGACATCGTTATTCGAGCGGAGCACGTCAGCAAACTCTATCGTCTTGGCGTGATCAATCACGGCACCCTCTATCGCGACCTTCAGAGCTGGTGGGCGAAGTGGCGCAACCTTCCGGATCCGAACGTTTCGGTATCCGACCATACGTCCGACCGCGGCGCACAGTCGCGGCTGAAGGGAGACATCTTCCATGCGCTGGATGATGTCTCTTTCGAAGTCGGACAGGGCGAGATCGTCGGGATTATCGGCAGGAACGGGGCGGGAAAGTCCACACTGTTGAAGGTGATGTCGCGTATCACCATGCCCAATTCGGGCTTCATTGGAATACGGGGCAGAATTGCGAGCCTGCTTGAGGTCGGCACCGGGTTTCATCCGGAACTCACCGGTCGGGAGAATGTCTATCTCAATGGCGCCATCCTCGGGATGAGCCGTGCCGAGGTCAGGTCGAAATTCGATGAAATCGTCGAGTTTGCGGAGATCGGCGAATTTATCGACACGCCGGTGAAGCGATATTCGTCCGGCATGTATGTGCGTCTGGCCTTCGCCGTCGCGGCGCATCTCGAGCCGGAAATACTCCTGGTCGACGAGGTATTGGCCGTCGGCGACGTCAACTTCCAGAACAAATGCATGGGGCGCATGCAGGAGGTCACGAAGGCCGGTCGAACGATTATCTTCGTCAGCCACAATATGACGGCGATCAGCAGCATCTGCCCGAAATCGATTCTGATGGCCGATGGCAAAGTCGCTGCGATGGGCGATACGGCAGATGTGATAAAGGCCTATCTCGATCGCCCGGAATTCGGCGGCACCGCAAGTTACTCGGTCAATCCCGAGGACGTCGAAGGCAAGGCGGTTATATGCCGTGTCGCAGTGTTGAATGAGAAGGACGAGGCTTCGGGAACACTGGAACTGTCGAAGGGATTTTCCGTCGAGGTCGAGTACGAGCTGAGGGAGCCTCTTTCCGGTCTCTCGGTCGGGATGCAGATCATGATGGAGGACGGCTATACCACGCTTGTCAGCCTTTCCGATCCTGAGCTCGACGTCGGGCGCTTGGATACCCGGCCAGCCGGTTATTATCGCGCTCGGGTAAAATTTCCGGGATATCTTCTCAATACCGGCACCTTCTACCTCCGACTGGGCATATCGAGCCGGTTCTCGATATATTCCGTCGCCGAAGGTATTCGGTTTGACGTGGAGGATAATGTCGGAATTATCCAGATGCTTGGTCAACAGCGGAAGCCGTCGATTTCGGCGATACAGTTGCCTTGGGAGGTTGAAAAGGTCTTCCACCGCGATTCTGAAGGTGTTTTGAAATGAAGAAGGCGCTTGTCACCGGAGCAGATGGGTTCATCGGCTCTCATCTTGTCGAGACGCTGGTGAGATCGGGTGTGGAAGTCCGCGCCCTCTGCCAGTACAACTCATTTTCCAGCTGGGGCTGGCTCGATCAGTCCGAATACCGCGGCAAGTTCGAGGTGATCCTCGGAGACGTCCGTGATCCCGCTCAGATGCGCTCTGTCGCCAAAGGTGTCGACACGATCTTTCATCTCGCCGCTCTGATTGCGATTCCCTATTCCTATCAGGCTCCCTCAAGCTACATCGATACCAATGTGCATGGGACGCTGAACGTCCTTCAAGGCGCTCTCGACGCCGGTGTCGGAAGAGTGATCCAGACCTCGACGAGCGAAGTTTATGGGACCGCACGTTTTGTGCCCATCAGCGAAAGCCATCCCCTGCAGGCGCAGTCGCCCTATTCGGCGTCCAAAATCGGCGCCGATGCGATCGCCTACAGCTATCATTCGAGCTTCGATCTGCCGGTGACGATCGCACGGCCGTTCAACACCTACGGCCCGAGACAATCTGCAAGGGCGGTTATTCCAACCGTGATTTCGCAGCTTCTGAGTGGACGAACGACGCTGAAACTTGGTGCGCTCTCGCCCACCCGGGATTTCAATTTCGTGCAGGATACATGCGACGGCTTTCTGGCGCTCGCGGCCTGCGACGAAGCCATCGGACAGACGGTAAATATCGGCTCGGGCGGCGAGATATCGATCGGCGATACCGTTCGGCTGATCGCCGATATCATCGGCGTCAACATCGAGATTGAATGCGATGAACAGCGTTTGCGTCCCGCAAACAGCGAAGTGGAACGCCTGTGCTGTGATAACAGCCTGATCAAGTCTCTGACGGGATTTTCGCCGCGCTACAGCTTGAAAGACGGGCTCCAGGCGACGATTGAATGGCTGCGTCAGCCTGACAATCTGGCACGATATAAGGCGGATATCTTCAATGTCTAGGCGTGCAGTCATTCTGGCGGGAGGGATGGGTACGCGGCTGCGGCCCTATACCGTCGTGCTCCCAAAGCCGCTGATGCCGATCGGCGATTATCCCATTCTAGAGGTCATCATTCGCCAGCTGATATCAGGCGGGTTTCAGCATATAACGCTTGCCGTCAACCATCAGGCTGAACTGATCAAAGCCTTTTTCCAGGATGGCGACAAATGGGGTGTGCGCATCGATTATTCGCTCGAAGATCAGCCGCTCGGCACCATGGGTCCGCTACGATTGATCAAGGATCTGCCTGAGAATTTTTTGGTGATGAACGGAGACATCCTGACGGACCTGAACTATGCCGATTTTCATGACGCTCACGTCCGGGAGGGGAATATATTCACCATCTCGTCAAAGACACGGGAGCATCGGATAGACTACGGCGTTCTGGACACCAGCGAGGCGGGGCTGCTGACGGGGTTCCGGGAAAAGCCGACGGCTGAGTACAAAGTCAGCATGGGCGTCTACATGGTGTCTTCGGGGGCGGTCGAGCACATACCACAACGGGGCGCCTACGGTTTTGACCAACTGATGCTTGATCTTCTTGCGGCCGGAAAACCGGCAACGGTTCGAGATTTTCCAGGCTATTGGCTCGATATCGGACGGCCCGACGATTATGCACTGGCGATCGAGCAGTTCGAAACCATGCAATCCAGGTTCTTGAATGGTTGATGCAATCGTCACCGGTGCTGGCGGCTTTCTCGGGAAGCGTCTGGTTGAGAGGCTTAAAAAGGCCGGTGTCGACGTGCTTGCGGTTGACCGAACGCATGGTGATATAAGCGAAGAGGGAATCTGGCAGGAACTTCCCGCAGCCGGCACGCTGTTTCATCTTGCCGGCCGGACGTTTGTCCCGGATAGCTGGTCGCAAGGCCCGAGTTTCATGGCCGCCAATGTTCTCGGTACGCAGCATGCTCTGAACTGGTGCAAGCGGCACAAGGCCAAGCTCGTATTCGCAAGCGCCTATGTCTACGGAGTGCCGGAGCGACTGCCGATCCAGGAAAGCGATCCGGTCAGGCCGAATAACCCCTACGCGTTGTCCAAGCATCTTGCCGAACAACTTTGTGAGTTTGCTGCCACACACGAGCAAATACCGGTCGTGGTATTGCGGCTTTTCAATATATATGGGGCTGGGCAGCGCCCGGAGTTCCTGATACCGACACTTCTGAACCGGATACGGGCGAAGCAGGACATACAGGTCATGGACCTCAGTCCGCGGCGTGATTATGTCTTCGTTGACGATGTCCTGAGCGCCTTTGCCAAGGCCATGGGCGTGCCGGAAGGTTACCACTGCATCAATATCGGCTCCGGCAGGTCGTATTCGGTGCAGGAAATCATCGATATCTTGCAAGAAGCCGCCGGCACTGCTCTACCTGTAGTGTCATCTTGCGCCGTTCGGCGGAATGAAATACCTGACGTGCGGGCCGATATTACAAGGGCTCGCGCTGTTCTTGGATGGCGGCCAGAATGGGATCTGCCCGCCGGCATCCGCGAACTGATGAAGGAGTCTTAAATTGAACGAGCGTTACGTTCCGATCAACAAAGGCAACTACTCGATGGACACGGACGAGCGCGAAGCCGCGTTCGACAGATACCGTGGCGAGGGTTGGGAAGCCGAATACGCAGATTACCGTCGCAAGTGGTCGGAATATGCCCTGAACCAGCAGGTTTCGGATTATCCGCTGCTGGTCGATCTCGAGCTGGCGTCGATCTGCAACCTGCGCTGCCCGATGTGCTATACGATCAGCGATGAGTTCAAGAAGAGCGTCAACACCACTCGGATGGACTGGGACCTCTACTGCCGCATCATCGATGAGATCGGCGGCAAGGTTCCTGCGATCCGTCTGTCGCTGCGCGGCGAAGCCACGCTGCACAAGCGCTTCGCCGATTGCGTACGCTATGCCAAGGATCACGGCATCAAAGAAGTCTCGACCCTCACGCACGGCTTCAAGCTCAACAGAGACTATTTCGCCCAGCTCGTCGATGCCGGCATCGACTGGATTACCGTTTCGATCGATGGCACCGGTGAGACCTATGAGAAGATACGCAAGCCGATCAAGTTCCAAGCCCTGCTCGACAAGATCAAAGACATAAAGAAATACAAGGACGAGCGCGGTCTCCACCGTCCTGTCATCAAGGTGCAGGGCATCTGGCCGGCGATCCGGGAAAACCCCGATCTCTATTACGACACTTTCGCGCCGCACGTGGATCTCGTCGCCTTCAATCCGCTGATCGACTACCTCGGCAACGATTCAGACATCGCCTATCTCGACAACTTCACCTGCCCGCAGCAATACCAGCGTTTGGTGATCGGTGCCGACGGCTTGGTGATGAAGTGCTCGAACGATGAGGAGAACCGCGAGGTTATCGGCAATGCGAACACCGAAACCGTGCACCAGATATGGCACGGGGAAAAAATGAACGCCGTCCGGGCTCTGCACAAGGAACCGCAGGGCTTCCTGAAGAGCGAGGTCTGCCGCAGGTGCTACCTGCCGAGAGAGACCAACGACGAAACCGCACAGATTTGCGGCAGGCAGGTCATTGTCCGGAATTACGTCGACCGGAACCAGGAAATCGGGCGATAATCGACCGCAATGTGCGCATACTCCTAGGGCATGCCATCAGCGCGCAAGGCAGCTTGCCGGTCGTGAATTACAGGGAGTGACGAATGTTCCGCAACTACCGGCCCGATCGCTGCTATATCATAGCCGAGATCGGCGGCAACTTTACGACGTTCGATCAGGCAAAGCGCCTGATCGACGAGGCAAAGGCGTCAGGCGTGGATGCCGTCAAGCTTCAGACCTATCGGGCCGAAACATTGTCGAGCCGGAATGCCATGTTCGACATGGAAAACACCGGCGTTACCTCGCAATTCGAGCTTTTCCGTAAATATGAAATCGGTCACGAGCTTCACGAAGCGGTTTTCCGCTATGCCGAGGAGCAAGCCCTGGACTGGTTTTCGTCTCCCTCGCATGAGACGGATGTCGACCTGCTGGAGAGATGCGGTGTTGGGGCCCACAAGGTGGGTTCGGACGATGCGGTCAACATCCCCTTTCTCCGCTATCTTGCAAGAACGGGCAAGCCGATCATCCTGTCGACGGGCATGTCGACGCTCGAAGAAGTTCGGGAATCCGTCGCAGCCATCAAGGAAGCCGGCAACGACAAGCTCATCCTGCTGCACGCCATCACAAGCTATCCGACGCATCCGGAAAATGTGAACCTGGGTGCGATGCAAACGATGATGAAGGCGTTTCCGGATCTCGATGTTGGCTATTCCGACCATACATTGAACCCTGTCGCGAGCCTTTGCGCGGTCGCGATGGGCGCCCGGGTCATCGAGCGGCATTTCACCTACGACAAAGCCGCCGATGGTCCCGATCACATGCTTTCGGCTGATCCAGCGGAAATGAAATGGCTTGTGGATGCGATACGCGCATTCGAGATCATGAAAGGCAGCGGTCGCAAAGAGCCGGCTGCAAGTGAGGCGACGACCAGATTGAACAACCGCAAGAGCGTCGTTCTCAATAGACGGCTCAAAGCCGGTGACGTCATTTCCGCCGGCGACATTTCGGTTAAGCGACCGGGGACGGGAATCGAGCCTAAGCATTTGGAAACTCTCACTGGGCGACGACTGCTAAGAGATCTCGAAGGCGACGCCGTCCTCCAGTGGAGCGATCTGGCGTGACGCTTGGAATCATCATCCAGGCGCGGATGGGATCGACGCGGCTACCGGGAAAAGTCCTTCGCGACATTGCCGGCAAGCCCCTTCTCGCACATGTCCTTGGCAGGCTTCAGATGTTGAAGCGGCCGGCCAAGATCGTCGTCGCGACATCATCGGCCGGCGAGAACGACATTGTCGAAGCTTGGTGCCTCGAGCACGGCGTAAGCTGCTTTCGCGGCGACGAAGCCGATGTTCTCGATCGTTATTTCCAATGTGCAAGATCGCTTGGGATGTCGGATATCGTGCGATTGACCGCCGATAATCCGTTCACTGATATCGAGGAGCTGGAGAGGCTGATCGCCCTGCACCAAAAGCACGGGTTTGACTACACGCACGCGTTCGGACAACTGCCCATCGGTGTCGGCGCCGAGATATTTACATTCGAAGCCTTGTCGCGCAGTCATCGCGACGGGAAACTGCCGCACCATCGCGAACATGTGAACGAATACTTCACCGATCGGCCCGAGCTCTTCAAGCTCGGTCAGCTCGATATTCCGCCGGCCAAAGTCGCTCCGAACCTGCGTCTGACGGTGGATACCGAGGAAGACTGGCGACGTGCCTGTGCGCTCGCCGCCCAGGCGGGTGGGACCTGGCTTGGGACAGAGGAAGCGATCAGACTATGTTCGTCCTCTGCATAGAGAGTTCGCATGCCCGCGGCATGGGGCATTTGTTTCGGTCGTTGACGCTCGCCACCGAACTGCGTTCGCGCGGGTATTCGGTCCGTTTCCTGGCGAATAATCATCCGAATTCGCTGAGAATCATTCGGGAGCGCGGCTTTGATGTCGCGCTCTACGATCTCGCCGCCGTCACGGGATGGGAAGAGGCTTTCGTCGACCCCGCCGTTCCTTCCCCGATCTGGATCAACGACCGCCTCAATACGAGAAGACCTCACAGCGAAACGATCAAGCGTTTGGGCGCCAAGCTCGTGACTTTTGATGATCGCGGCAATGGCGCAGAACTTGCCGACATGAATATCTGCGCGCTCCTTTTCGAAAAGACGGAGGATCTGAAGGGCGAGGATGTTCGGCTGGGGGTGGAGTACATGATACTCAATCCTGAAATCGCCAGGTATCGCAGAGTTCGGCAAAGCCTTGCATCGATACTCGTCACGCTCGGAGGCGCCGATACCTACGGAGTGACGGTGCGCGTCGCCAAATGGCTGAGCGGCAAGCCTTTTCCAGTCACCATCGTCACGGGCCCGAGCTTCCAGCATATGGCGGAGCTTGAAGAAGTCGTCTCGACCGCAGAGCCGGATCGGTTCAAGCTGTTGAACCAGGTGCCGTCGCTTGCGGCAGAGATGTATGGGCACGATCTGGCGATTACCGGCGGTGGCGTTACGCCCTTCGAAGCCTGTGCGGCCGGCCTGCCGTGCGTGGTGATCGCCAACGAGGCTTTCGAAATCCCGGTCGGCCGTGCTCTGGAAGGATTGGGGGCCGCGTTCTTTGCCGGACATCACTCGGCATTCGATCTGGGCATCCTGGAAGAGGCGCTTCCCATCAGGAGCATGAGCGAGACTGCCATGACCAGGGTCGACCTCGGCGGCGTAGGGCGTGTTGCCGATTTGCTGGAAAGATTGGCTGCATGACCATCACGGCGGTTATTCATCAGCCGGACTTCGCTTCATATCTCGGCTTTTTTCAGCGTTTCCTGAACGCTGACCTCTATATCGTTCTGGATCACGTCCAGTTCGTCCATGGCACAAGCAAAAGCTGGACGCACCGCGATAAGATCAAGACCGCGCAAGGTGACCGGTGGCTCACCGTCGGAATCAAAAAGCCGAGTCTCGGCACTCCGATTAACGAGGTGGAACTGGCGCCGGGCACCGGATGGATCGATCAGAACCTTTCCCTGCTTCGCGAAAATTATCGCAAGTCCGGGGGCTGGAGCGAAGTCTTTCCCTGTATCGAGGCCCTCTACGGCCAGCGGTTCGAGCTGTTGGCCGATTTCAACATGCATTTCCTCGAAGGCATTCTGGAGATGCTTGAGATCACCATGCCGACGGTGCGGTCGAGCACTTTAAGCCCCAAGGGGCATAAGAATGAGTTGCTCGTCGAACTGCTGCGCAAAGTCGGAGCAACGCGTTACCTCTCAGGCCTGGGCGCGCGCGACTACATGCGGCCTGAGGTGTTCGAGGCAGCGGGGGTCGAGATCGAATGGCAACATTTCGTCCATCCCGTATACCCGCAGCCTTTCGGCGAGTTCATGCCCTATCTCAGCATCCTCGACACACTGCTGAATTGTGGTATTGCAGGCACGCGTGACCTGCTCTGGAGTTGCAAATGAATATTCTCGCGATCGGTGCCCATTTTGACGACGTGGAGCTCGGCTGTGGCGGTGCACTGGCACGCCATGCGGCAAACGGCGACACGGTTTATGTCTATGTTGCAACCGTATCCGGCTTTTCCAACCAATATGATCAGTCCGTGCGCAGCAGCCAGGTCGCCAGGGCGGAAGCGGATGCTGCGATGGAAATTCTCGGCGTCCACAAGATGTTTTGCGGCGAGTTCAAAACGCTCCAGATCGAATTCGTCGATCCGCTGAATATCGAGATCCTCAAGCTGGTGCAGGATCTGAAGATCGACATGGTCTACACCCACTGGGTCGGAGATATCCACCATGACCATCTGGCCTTGTCGCGCGCCTCGCTGCATAGCTGCCGCCATGTGCCGCGCCTACTGATGTACCGCAGCAACTGGTATCACTCGACGGTCGATTTCCGGGGGAATTTCTACGTCGATATTACCTCCCACTGGGACCAGAAGGAAAAGGCGATCCTTGCCCATGAATCCGAGATGGAGCGTACAGGGCGGAAATGGGTGAGCTTCTTCCGCAATGAAGCGGAAAACGCCGGCCAGCGCATCGGTGTAAAATATGCCGAAGTGTTTGAGGTGGTGAAGTGGCTGCAGCCCTGAGAAAGGTTTTGACCTTTGGCTCCATGCTGCTTCCCTATGGTGTGCATGAGTTAAGGCGCAGGCTAAGTAGTCGTCACAAAATCTCTGCTGATGTTGCGAGATCCCTGGCAGGAAATCGACAGCTTGCCGGTCTGCACGCCGGCCAACGCTGTTTCATCTTAGGAAATGGCCCGAGCGTCAAGGGCTTGGATCTGTCGCGGCTTCAAGGCCAAAACGTTATCACCGTTTCCAACGGCTACCTGCATTCCGATTTTGACAAGTTCCAATCTCGTTATCATTGTGTTCCGCAGATTACCTATGGATTAATGACATCCGAGGACGTGATCCGCTGGTTTGAGGAGATGCACTCACATCTGGGAGCTGCGGAACTGTTCCTCAGCTCCACGGAAGCGGAACTCGTGCGGAAACACAATCTGTTTGCAGGGCGAACGGTTCGCTATCTGCTGCTGGGCGAAAGCTTCGACGATAAGCGATCGGACGAAATCGTCGATATTTCTCGACCGGTGCCGCGTGTCGAGTCGGTGCCGGTGATGGCCCTGATGATAGCGATGTACCTGGGTTTCAAGGAGATCATTCTGCTCGGCGTCGACCATGATCATTTCCTGTCATCGAGCTACCAATATGCGTTCGACCTCAAGGTCCAAAAGGGCATGGATAGCACCGCGAATGCGGACGGCACCTTGAGAACGAACCGTCACGATGACTTTCAAACGCTGGCGCGGCTGTGGCGACAATATCGAGCCATCGCAAACATAGCGAAAGCGAATGGCATCTGTATCGTCAATTCTACACCCGGTGGGGCGCTGGACGAATTTGACCGACGGCCTTTCGAAGCTTGGTTTGAAGAATGAGGCAGATTAATTTTTCGCTCCCGGGAATTCATTGTTTGCTTGAGGTCACGCGGGAATCGCCGCAAGCCCGCGAACAGGACGTTTTGAGCGAATTTCGGCGTCACAACGTCGTTTTCGACGGGCCTCACAACGATTGGCGCTCGGCACTGGCTGCTGCAGATGGATATGACGCGCCGGCTATTCTTGCCAAAGTTGTTGAAGCGACACGTGCAGTTGTTCAGGGTCGTGCCGAATATGAGCGAGACACGGTCGTTTTCACGGAAAGAAGCTATTCGCACCCCCTGCTTGCCTGGCTTCTTTATGTTGCATCCCGGTCTGATCTTCATTTGAGGGTGGTCGATTTTGGGGGCGCGTTGGGAAGTTCTTATTTTCAGCACCGCTCGGCATTGGCGCATCTTGCGGAACTGAAATGGTGCGTCGTCGAGCAGCCGCATTTTGTGATCGCGGGCCGAACGGAATTTGAAGATGCGCGGTTGAGCTTTTCCGACAGTCTGGATGAGGCGATTGATCGGGTGAAGCCCAATGTCGTTCTGCTGTCCGGCGTTCTCCAATATCTTGAATACCCTCTTGAATATCTTGAAAATCTTCTGTCGAAGGGCGTCAAGTTCATACTGATTGACAGGACAGCAGCGCAGTTCGATATCGCAGCCACACCTTTCGTGCAGCATGTGCCCGCGTGGATCTACAGCGCGAGCTACCCGGTATGGTTCTTGAACGCGGATGAAATGCAGGACGGCTTTGCCAGGCATGGATATGAGGTGCTGGATCGTTTCCAGCCGGCCGGGACATTTGGCTCAGTGACGCCGCCGCCCTTGCAAGAACTGAAGCGTTGGGGCATTGGCGTTACACCAGCGCCTCAGCAGCACGAATGGCCGTATGTTGGCTGGTTTCTCGAGAAGCTGGAAAGCTAGCGAATGCGCGTGAACGTCATTATCCCGGTTTTCAACCGCCTTGAACATACCCGTAAGGTTTTGGAAGCTCTTCGGAAGCAGACCGTCTTTGACGCCATGACGATCGTCATCGTCAACGACGGTTCGACCGATGGAACCGCAAAATACCTGCAATCGCAGAGCGATCTGACCGAAATCCGAGGCGACGGTAATCTCTGGTGGGGCGGCGCCATCGAGGAAGGACTGAAACATGTGCTTCCCGGCTGCCGACCGGACGACTATGTCCTGTTTCTCAACAATGATACCTGGTTTGGCGACAATTTTGTTGAAGCGCTGGTGCAGGCATCCAAAGAAAACGGCGGAGCCGCGGTCGGAAGCGTCATCCATGAAGAGGGGCGGGATCCACCGCTTGTCAGTATTGGGGCAAGGGTCAACATCAATCGGCTTGCTGTCTGGGATCTGCTTTCGGAATTGAGCGAAACGGAAAAACAGTCGCCCGCCCGCCAGTATCGTGTTGATGCACTGAGTGGCCGGGGAACGCTTTACCCGGCGATCCTGTTTCGCAGACATGGTGGTATGCGACCGAACCTGTTGCCGCACTACATGGCCGACTACGAAATCGCCATGCGCTTTGCGCGTGCGGGAGTGCCTCTGGTTGTCAGCAGCAAGGCAATCGTCTATTCGCCTCCGGTATATGGAAACGACGCGTCCAGCCTTTCGTGGCGAAAGCGGTTGTTTGGCAGGCGTTCGGCGCACAACGTGTTTCAGCGTCTTATTTTTTACTCGCTTGTCGGGTCACCGGTGCAACGCATAACTGCGCCGATCCGTATGGCGTATTTCTCCTGCAGCCGCGCGTTTTCAACGTGGAGGTCATTGGCGAAACGGAAGGAAGGAACGATATGAGCGGCGGCCAGCACCAGCAGTGCATCGCGTGCGGATCGAAGATGCGAACCTTTATCGAGCGCATCAGTGATGATCGATACGGCTGCCCCGGCGTCTACTCGATAGACCGCTGCGTTTCTTGCGGCCACATGTCGACTGCGCCACGGCTGACGGAAGAGGATCTGCCGGCGCTCTACAGCAATTATTATCCCCGCCGGGAGATCGATTTTGATGCGCTTGAAAAAGAGGCCGCTCTTGTCGAGAAACCTCTTGCCGGATTCCGCCGGTGGGCTGCCGGCACCGACAACCAGGGGCATTATCTCGCCAAGCCGGGGCAGAAAGTCCTGGATATCGGCTGTGGCTCCTGCCTCTCTCTGTTGGAGATGCAAAAGCTCGGCGTGGAATGCTGGGGTGTGGAGGCTGATCCGAACGTTCGGACAATTGCCGAAAAATATGGCTTACGCGTTCATATCGGCAACATCTATGACGTGCCGTTCGCAGATCAGAAATTTGATCTGATCGTGCTGAACCAGGTCATCGAACATGTGCCCGATCCGCTTGCGATGCTGGCGGCCCTCAAGGGCCGTCTCAATGAAGACGGACGCGTCATATTGGCTTTCCCGAATACCGGTTCCTTTCATCGCAAGCTCTGGAAGTTGCGTTGGATAAACTGGCACATTCCGTACCATCAGAACCATTTCAACCGAACCTCCTTCACGTTGCTTGCGCGAAAATCCGGTTACGATGTCAAGCGCATCAGGACGATCACTCCCAATTTGTGGTCGGTGCTCCAACTGCGAACCTCGCAGGAGCAGCGGCAGGAGGGAAGGGCCTCCAATACCTGGTCGGAAAGCGGCAGTTCTCAGAAGCCCCCGAGCTTTGTTCGAAAGCTCCGCAATGTCACCGTTACGCGCGGCGCACGCCTTGCCGGCGCCATGATGGGCTTTATGAACCGGGCTCTGGATGCAACGGGGCAGGGCGATAGTCTCCTGGTCGAACTCCGGCTCTCCGCGACAGAGAACTAGGATCAGCGTCATGCGGATTGCCGTATTCGATACCTACTATTCCCGATTCCTGACGATGCATTATCATCGCAATCGGGATTTGAGGTCCGCCTCCTCCCAAAAGCAGACGGACGCTCTGCTTGAGGCTGCTTTCGGCACGTCCGATTTCTACTCGCGCCACCTGAAAGAGCTCGGCTGCGATGTCATCGATATCGTCGGCAATTGCGTTCCGCTGCAATCGGCCTGGGCGCGGGAGAACAACGAACCATTCAGCCCATGGGCGATGAAACTGCCGCATCGTTTTTTTAGGCTGCCTTATATCGGTGCGCGCCTGGCAGCGCTCCCCGGCCTGCTGGAAGTCGCAATGGCGCGGGTTCGATCATTCAAGCCGGACGTCCTTTATTGTCAGGATCTCAGTTTTTTTCCGCCTCATGCTCTGATGGGGTTGAAAAAGACTGTGCCTTTGATCGTCGGCCAAATCGCTTGTCCCCTGCCGCCAGACAACTTTCTGCGGCCCTATGACCTCATTCTGACCTCCTTCCCCCATTTCGTACCTCGTTTTCATGAAATGGGCATAAAATCCGAATATTTCAGGATCGGCTTCGATACCCGGGTGCTCGATATCCTCGGCGATGTCCCACGCGACGTGCCGGTGAGTTTCGTCGGCGGCATAAGCCGTCATCATGGCAAGGCGATCCCGATGCTCGAACATCTCGCCGAAACCACGCCGATACAGTTTTTTGGCTATGGTGCGGCGACACTTCCACGCTCATCTCCCATCCGAAAGCGTCATAATGGGGAAGTCTGGGGTCCGGACATGTACCGCGCTCTGGCGCGTAGCCGGATCACCGTCAACCGACATATCAATGTTGCCGAGAGCAATGCCAACAACATGCGGCTTTATGAGGCGACCGGTGTCGGATCGCTGCTCATTACCGACCAAAAAGACAATCTCGGTGAGATTTTCGACGTCGGCAAGGAGGTCGTTGCCTATTCCAGTCCTGAAGAAGCCGCGGAACTCATCCGCTACTATATAGATCATCCCGACGAGGCCGATGCCATCGCGAAGGCCGGCCAGGCGAGGACGCTGAAAGATCACACCTACAAGTCGAGAATGAAAGAGTTGATGCCGATCCTCGAGAGACATCTGGAGAATCAGGGTTGATGTCATTTGTTCGTACGACTCTCAACCGCTTTCCGGTATTGAAGAGCCAGCTGAAGCGATTGCGTGAACGGCTGCTGCCGGCTGCATCGGTATCGTCCCACTACGTCGAGATCGATTCAGCTCGGCGAGACAGCGAAAGCTGGCGCCTAGCTGCATCGTGGAAAGCGAATGATCTGCCTGCACGCCAGAGAGCGCTCGTCGAGCGCCAGTTGAAGGAATATCGCGGCGGTGCTTCCATCGATGTATTCGATGTCTTTACCGCCGCGCTGCGTAAGATCGACAATCTTCCGGCGGCCGGTTCGTTGCTCGAAATCGGTTGCTCCAGCGGATATTACTCCGAAGTGCTTGAGGTAAATGGCCTGCCGTTTCGGTATCACGGCTGCGATTATTCCGATGCCTTCATCGAGATGGCGCGCCGCATCTATCCGGCACTGTCGTTCGATGTGGAGGATGCAACACGGCTCAGCTATCAGGACAATGCTTATGATGTTGTGGTTTCGGGATGCTGTCTGCTGCATATCGCCGACTATGAAGCGGCGATTGCAGAAAGCGCCCGCGTCGCCAAAGACTACGTCATCTTTCACCGCACTCCCATTGTCTACGGTGAACCCACCAAGTATTTCCGCAAGCAGGCCTATGGCGTCGAGACCATGGAAATCCATTTTTCCGAGCCGGAGCTATTGGATAGCTTTCGGGTTCACGGCCTCGAAGTCCTGGCGACCTTCACGCTGAACGAGAATGCGGACCCGCGTGACAGCAGCAAGGGCAATGCAAGCCGCACCTATTTGTGCAGGAAACAATCTCAATCATGACGACCTACTTCTGTACCCTTTTCGACAGTGGCTATCTCATCAAGGGCATGGCTATGATGGAGAGCCTCGTCCAGTGGTGCCCAGACGCGCATATTTTTGTGCTCTGCATGGATCAGCAGGCGCAGGAGATACTGACCGCCTCCAACAGGTCCTACATCAACTGCATCGCGCTTGCCGACCTGGAGACGCCGGAACTCCTGGAGGCCAAGAAATCGCGCGGCGTCGCCGAGTATTGCTGGACCTTGTCTCCCTGCCTGCCGACCTTCGTGCTGCAGCATCACCCGGAAATCGATTTCATCACCTATCTCGACTCGGATCTGCTGTTCTATTCGCCGATCCAACCCATCTTCGATGAAATCGGCGATAATTCCATCGCGATTATCGAACATCGTTTTGCCCCGCGGCTGCAGGACAGGGAGGTGAACGGTCGCTTTTGCGTGGAATGGGTGAGTTTCCGACGCGACGAGGAGGGAATGCGCTGCCTGGACCGCTGGCGCGAGCAATGCATCGAATGGTGTTACTACCGCCTCGAAGACGGCAAGATGGGCGACCAGAAATATTTGGACGAATGGCCGGATCTCTATCTGCATTGCCACATCATCGAACATCCGGGCGCCGGCGTTGCCCCCTGGAATTACGAGAAACTGCATTTTACGCAGGATGCGTCCGGTCAGATCGAGGTCGACGGCTCACCTCTGATCTTCTATCACTTCCATCAGTTCCAGCTGCTGGCCAATGGCGATTTCAATCGACTGTCGACATTCTACACCTCCGTCTGCGAGGAACCGGTCGTTGCTTACGAAGCTTACGAGCGTGCCTTGATGCGAGCGCTGGATGCGATCAGGACGATTTCGCCGGGCTTTTCCGGCGGCCTACGTCCTGTTCGTGCCGTGGCGCTCCGCAGATGGGTGCAGCGTCATGTACCCCTGCCGATCAAACGTTTCCTCCACCGTTTCATCAGATATTGAGGTCACCTTAGCGGGCGCGAGAAATCTGGCGTCCTCCAACCTATTGGTATTGACGGTCGATCCATTGGCGGTAATTGCCGCTCGTGACGTTTTCTATCCAGGCTTCATTGGCAAGATACCATTCGACGGTCTTGCGGATGCCCGTATCGAATGTCTCACTTGGGCGCCAGTTCAGTTCCCGCTCGATTTTGGCCGCATCGATGGCGTACCGGCGATCATGGCCGGGGCGGTCGCGCACGAAAGTCATCTGCGACGTATAGCTTGCCCGGTCGGGCCGTGGCCTCAATTCATCAAGGATCCCGCAGAGCGTATTGACCACCGACAGGTTCGTCAGTTCGTTCCTGCCGCCGACATTGTAGGTTTCCCCGGCTTTTCCAGCCTCCAGAACGCGTCGGATCGCGCTGCAATGATCCTTGACGAAAAGCCAGTCGCGTACCTGCATTCCGTCCCCGTAGATCGGAATCTGTTTGCCCGAGAGGGCATTGTGGATGACCAGGGGAATAAGCTTCTCGGGAAAATGATAGGGGCCGTAGTTGTTCGAACAGTTCGTCGTCAGCACCGGTAAGCCGTAGGTGTGATGATAGGCGCGAACCAGATGATCGCTGGCCGCCTTGCTCGCGGAATAAGGGCTGTTTGGTTCGTACTTGCGATCTTCACTAAAGGCGGCTTCCAGGGGTGCGAGCGAACCGTAGACCTCGTCCGTCGACACATGGAGAAAACGAAAGCTTTCCAGGAAGGTTTCATCCTGCAAGGCAAGAAATCCGCGGATGGCCTCCAACAGGCGAAACGTGCCGACGATATTCGTCTGGATAAATTCTTCGGGCCCGTGGATCGATCGGTCGACGTGGCTCTCGGCGGCGAAATTCAGGACCGCACGGGGGCTATGGGACCGGAGCAGTCCCGCAACGAGATCGTAATCCGCGATGCTGCCTTTGACAAAGAGATGGCGCGGGTCGTTCCAGACGGAGGCCAGATTCTCCAGATTGCCGGCATAGGTCAGCACATCGAGATTGACGATCGGTTCATCATGAAGCGCAAGCCAATCGAGCACGAAATTCGCACCGATGAAACCAGCTCCCCCCGTCACCAGGATCATATTTTCTCCCTTGGAGTTCTGACAGTATGGAGTGTTCTAGTCTCATCGTGCCGATCTCACGTCAACCGAAGAGATCGAGCATGCTTATTTCGCTGGCCAGGCCGCGGTCACATGGGGGTTGCGCTAGTTCGGCCGTTTCCATAAACACGTCCCGAAGATTGTATCGAAAGACGATGTGAAAAAATGACAAAAACCGCGCTGATTACTGGGGTGACTGGTCAGGATGGTGCCTATCTGGCCGAATTGCTTCTGAGCAAGGGCTATACGGTGCATGGTATCAAGCGCCGGTCATCGTCTTTCAATACCGGCCGTATCGAGCATATTTACCAGGATCCACACGAGGCGCATCCACGCTTCATTCTGCACTATGGCGATATGATCGACTCGACCAACCTCCTGCGGATCGTGCAGCAGACGCAGCCCGATGAAATCTACAATCTTGCCGCCCAGAGCCATGTCGGCGTCAGCTTCGAAACGCCTGAATATACGGCGGATGCCGATGGTATCGGGACGTTGAGGCTGCTCGAGGCGATCCGTATCCTGCGGCTCGAGGAAAAGACCCGGTTCTACCAGGCATCGACCTCGGAACTCTACGGTCTTGTGCAGGAAGTGCCGCAGAGCGAGAAGACGCCGTTTTACCCGCGTTCTCCCTATGCCGCAGCCAAGCTCTATGCCTACTGGATCGTGGTGAATTATCGCGAAGCCTATGGCATGCATGCGTCGAACGGCATTCTTTTCAATCACGAAAGCCCGCTTCGCGGCGAGACCTTCGTCACGCGCAAGATCACGATGGCCGTAGCCGCCATCCATCTCGGCCTTCAGGATAAGCTCTTCCTCGGCAATCTTGACGCCAAGCGCGACTGGGGTCATGCACGTGAGTATGTTGAAGGCATGTGGCGCATGCTGCAGCAGGACAAGCCGGATGACTATGTCTTGGCGACAGGCGAGACAACGAGTGTCCGCCAGTTTGTCGAATGGGCGTTTGCAGACGTCGGTATTGCTTTGGAATGGAAGGGTTCCGGCGTAGACGAAAAGGGTTATGATTCCGCGTCCGGTGCGTGCCTCGTGGAAGTCGATCCTCGGTATTTCCGCCCGACGGAAGTCGATCTTCTGCTGGGTGACCCGACCAAGGCGCGCCAGAAGCTGGGCTGGCAGCACAAGACCCCGGTTCGCGAACTCGCCGCCGAAATGGTGCGCGAGGATGTCAAGCACTGGAAGGCGCAAAACAGCCGGAAAGAGATCTAAGTGTACGACTTGTCCAACAAGAAGATTTGGGTTGCTGGTCATCGCGGTATGGTCGGCAGTGCTCTTGTGCGCAGGCTTCAATCCGAAGATTGCAGCATCATCACGGCCACGCGCCGTGAGGTCGATTTGAAGCGGCAGGACGAGGTCGAGAAATTTGTTGAAGCAAACCGACCCGACGCGATCATTCTCGCCGCTGCCAAGGTTGGCGGTATCCTCGCCAATGACAGTTATCCGGCAGAATTCATCTATGACAATCTGATTATCGAAGCGAACATCTTCGAAGCCGCCCACCAGGGGGGAGTGGACCGGCTGCTGTTCCTGGGTTCAAGCTGCATTTATCCGAAGCTCGCTCCACAGCCGATTCCCGAAGAGGCTCTCTTGACCGGTGCACTCGAGCCGACCAACGAATGGTACGCGATCGCCAAGATCGCCGGTATTAAGCTCGCGGAAGCCTATCGTAAGCAATACGGCCGCGATTATATTTCGGCCATGCCGACCAATCTTTATGGCCCGGGCGACAATTTCGACCTGACATCCAGCCATGTGCTGCCGGCGCTTATCCGCAAGGCGCACGCTGCGAAACTTCGCAAAGACCCGCATATGGTGGTGTGGGGCACCGGAACCCCGCGCCGCGAATTTCTGCACGTCGATGACTGCGCCGACGCGCTGGTGTTTCTTCTCAAGACATATTCGGGCTCGCAGCACGTCAACGTCGGCTCGGGGACGGATCTCGAAATTATCGAATTGACGCGGTTGGTCTGCCGCGTTGTCGGTTATGAGGGTGAGATCATTCATGATCTTTCCAAGCCCGATGGTACGCCGCGAAAGCTGATGAGCAATCAGAAGCTGCAGGACATGGGCTGGAAGCCGCGCATCTCGCTTGAGGATGGCATCCGAGCCACTTATGCTTGGTTCCTGGAGTTCGAGAATACGTCCGACCCAGCGGTCTGATATCAGGCAAACCAGCATTTATCCCCGCTCTTTGCGACACAGACGGTGTCGCAGGGCTGGTGCCTGGGCAACATGCCAGTGATAAGATCGCCGCTATGCCGTCTGGGTGATCAGCCCGTTGACGGAAGCACCTTTCCTGTCAATTTCCCGAGCCGTTCGAACACGGCAACCCGCTCGGGAAATCGTCGCCGCCTGGATTCAACAAATGTTTGATCAGTGAAATTGTTTGGCTGGGGAACCTGGACTCGAACCAAGATTAACGGAGTCAGAGTCCGTCGTTCTACCATTGAACTATTCCCCAGCAGTCGCCGCCGAAGCATGGCTTGGCTGCTGTGCGGCGCTTATAACCAAAAGCGGGCGGATTGCAAATACCCGTTTTGAAAAAATTCGGTGCTGCCGCGAAGCGGTGAAACGATCCCCAAATCCCGCTCACAAAAAAGAATTTGGTGATTTTGGCGGGCGCTGATATTCTTGCCGCAACGCAAAAATCGAACGAGCGCCTGCTGCATACCTCAGGGAGTTGCGCGGCGCGGTGGAAAAACAACGTGGAAGACCCCGAAGGCGGCGCAAAGCCGCAATTTGACGGGGCGTCGGCGGCAGGGCGCAAGGACGGAAAGAAGTCCAGGCGCCGCAAGGGCAAGCGTGGCGGGCAATCCCGCAACGCGGCTCATCCCGCTTCGCATGAGCTTTCCGGCAATGCCGGGCAGTCTGCGCGCCCGATGGAAGATGCGGCCGGAAGTCCGGCCCGCAAGCGAAAGCGTCGCCGCCGTCGCGGCCAAGGCGCTGCGCAGGACGGTTCATCTCATCCTCAAGCGATGGAACAGGCGAGAGCGGCAAGCAATGCTGCCCGGGCCGAAGGCGAGCAGACGCCGAGCCGGCGTAACCGCCGCAAACATCGCGGCAAGCGCGGTCTTCAGGGCCGGCCGCTGACGGCGGCAAAACCTTCCCCGCCGCAGCAGGAGAGCCGCGCCGAAGAGACGGTGCAGCGCGCCGAATCGCGCGAGGCGCAGAACAGCGCAAATGCCGGCCGCAGGGGGCGCCAGGATGGTCATAGCAATTCCGGTTATCCAGGGGATCGCCAGGCCGGCGAACATGCGTGGCCGGACGAACTCTACGCGGCTCTCGATCTCGGCACCAACAATTGCCGTCTCCTGATCGCCCAGCCGACCCGCCCGGGGCAATTCCGGGTGGTCGACGCCTTCTCCCGCATCGTGCGCCTTGGCGAAGGCCTGGCGGCCAGCGGCCGTCTGTCCGACGAGGCGATGGAAAGGGCGATCGAAGCGCTGAGGATCTGCGCCTCCAAGCTCAGAAACCGGGAGATCCGCCGCATGCGGTTGATCGCCACCGAAGCCTGCCGCCAGGCGGTCAATGGTGAGGAATTCCTCGCCCGGGTCGTTGCCGAAACCGGCCTGGCGCTCGAGATCATCGATCGAGAGACCGAAGCGCGGCTCGCCGTCTCCGGCTGCTCCTCGCTGGTCGGGCGTGAAACCCGCTCCGTCGTGCTCTTCGATATTGGCGGCGGCTCGTCGGAGATCGCCGTCATTCGCATCGGCGACAATCGCTACAGCCGGCTGGCCAATCACATCACCCACTGGACATCGCTGCCGGTCGGCGTCGTGACGCTGTCGGAGCGTCATGGCGGGCGCGACGTCACGCCGGAAGCTTTCGAAGGCATGGTGCGCGAAGTTGGCGGCATGCTCGAAGGCTTCGATTGCCCGGAGATCGAGGTCGCCCAGACCGGCGATTTCCATCTGATCGGCACATCGGGCACGGTGACGACGCTTGCCGGCGTCCATCTCGACCTGCCGCGTTATGACCGGCGCAAGGTCGACGGCATTTGGCTGTCCGACGACGAGGTCTCCGCTATGCAGGCAAAGCTGCTCTCCTGGAATTTCGAAAGCCGTGCCGCCAATCCCTGCATCGGGCCGGATCGGGCCGATCTGGTACTCGCCGGCTGCGCCATCCTCGAGGCGATCCGCCGCCGCTGGCCGAGCCCGCGCATGCGGGTCGCCGATCGCGGCTTGAGGGAAGGCCTGCTCACCGACATGATGGCCGATGACGGCGTGTGGCGACGCAACCGCAACCGCCGCGGCCAGCGTGCTAGATAAGGAGAACGCATGACCAAGGCACCGATCGCGGGAAACCGCACCGGCCGCAAGCTCGGCCAGCGCGTCAAGAACAAGAAGATGAAGGCATCCTCCCGCCAATGGCTGCAGCGCCACATCAACGATCCCTATGTGCAGCGCGCCCAGCTGGAGGGCTATCGCGCCCGCGCCGCCTTCAAGCTCTTGGAGATCGACGAGAAGCACCATATCCTGCGCGGCGCCAAGCGCATCATCGATCTGGGTGCGGCACCCGGCAGCTGGTCGCAGATCGCCGCCAAGGTCACCGGCTCGACGGACGAGGATATCCGTGTGGCCGCGATCGATTTTCTCGAAATGGCACAGCTGCCCGGCGTCAAGATCCTGCAGCTCGATTTCCTCGATCCCACTGCGCCGGAAAAGCTGCTGGAAGCCGTCGGCGGCACGCCCGATCTCGTCATCTCCGACATGGCAGCACCGACCACCGGCCACCACCGCACCGACCATTTGCGCACCATGCATCTCTGCGAAGTCGCGGCGCAATTTGCCGTCGAGGTATTGGGGGAGGGCGGACATTTCCTCACCAAGACCTTCCAGGGCGGTACCGAGCGTGAGCTGCTCGCTATGCTGAAGCAGAACTTCCGCCAGGTCGTTCATGTCAAGCCGAATGCCTCACGCGCCGAATCGGTCGAGATGTTTTTGCTGGCCAAGGGCTTCAAGGGGCGCAAGGTCGAAGGCGACGCTGAGAAAGCTTGATCTTCAGCCGGTCCGGACCGATGATGACGGTCTCAAGAGTTGAACTGCTGATCCCATGCTTCTGTACATCACGCTCGGAACCAACGACCTTTATCGCGCAGGACAGTTTTATGATGCCGTGCTGCCGCTGCTCGGCTATCGCCGCCAGCACTATTCGGAAGAGGAAATCGGCTATTCCGCCGACAGCGATACGCGCTGCCGCTTCTGGGTGGTGACGCCCTTCAATCGCCGCCGGGCGACATCAGGCAACGGCGCCATGGTCGCGCTCGCGGCGGAAACCCGGGCGTCCGTCGATGCTTTCCATGCGGCTGCGATTGCGGCAGGCGGCGTCGATGAAGGCGGGCCGGGCCTTCGCCCCTACCACGCCCATTTCTATGCCGCTTATGTGCGCGATCTCGACGGCAACAAGCTCTCTGCCGTTTGCGAAAATCCGGAATAATACGACAGCGCCGCGTGTCCTTTTGAGGCGCAAGGGACGTTGTAGCACCTTGAACCTATTTGACCGGCTGCTCGGCTTCAACAGTCGATACTGTCACCACCTTGGAGCGGTGGCCGGAAACCAGTGCGCCGGCATTGCGGTCCATTCTGACGAAGGGAATGGTGGCGATGACGGTCAATCCGGCGATGATATAGAAGGCAAGGTGGAAATCGGCGACCTGCAACGCTTCTCCCCTGATATAGATCGAGCTTTCCAGGATCGCGGCGGCAACCGCGACACCGAGTGCCAGGCTGACCTGCTGCATCACCGAACTCATCGATGTCGCCTGGCTGGCTTCGGCATCGTCGATATCGGCGAAGGCAAGCGCATTCACGCCGGTGAACATGAAGGAGCGCGAGAAGCCGCCGATGAGCAGCACGCCGATGATGACCAGATGCGGCGTTGCCGGCGTGAACAGGCCGGTGACGATGGTCACGAGGGTCGTCACCATCGCGGCGCAAAGCAGCGTCGTGCGGAAGCCGGCAGCGGCGAAGACGCGCTTTGCCATGAACTTGGTGGTGATCGCCCCGATAGCGCCGGCAAAGGTGATCAGGCCGGATTGGAATGGCGTCAGCCCGAAGCCCAGCTGCAGCATCAGCGGCGTCAGGAAGGGCATGGCGCCGACGCAGATGCGAAAGAGCGTGCCGCCGAGGGTCGAGGCCCGGAAGGTCGGGTTCTTGAACAGGTCGAGGTTGAGAATCGGCGCCGGGTGGCGTCTGGCATGGCTAATATAGAGGAAGCCGCAGATGAGGCCGATCGCGGTGGCGGTGACGCCGATGATCGGCGGCAGGGCCGGCAGGCTCACCACCGACAGGCCGAAGACGACGCCCGCGGCCGAAAGCGAGGTGAGCATGAAACCGGTGAAATCAAGCTTCGGCGGCGCCGTCGCCTCGACCTCCGGCAGGAAGATCGTCGCCAGCCAGATGCCGATGATGCCGACCGGCACGTTGATCAGGAAGATCCAGTGCCAGCTGAAATAGGTGGTGATAAAGCCGCCGAGCGGCGGACCGGTGAGCGGGCCGACCAGCGCCGGGATGGTGAGCAGCGCCATGGCCGAGACCAGATCACTGCGCTTCGTCGTGCGCACCAGCACCAGACGGCCGACCGGCGTCATCATCGCTCCGCCCATGCCCTGTAGGAAGCGGGCGAACACGAATTCGACGAGGTTGGACGAGATGGCGCAGAAGATCGAGCCGATGACGAAGACCGAGATGGCAAGGCGGAAGATCTTCTTGGCGCCGAACCTGTCGGCCATCCAGCCGCTGACCGGGATGAACACCGCCAGCGCCACCATATAGGAGGTCAGCGCCAGTTTCAGCGTGATCGGCCCGACATTGAGATCCGCTGCGATCGCCGGCAGCGCGGTTGCTATGACGGTGGAGTCCATCTGCTCCATGAAAAGAGCGACGGCGAGGATCAGCGGCACGATGCGGTTCATAGTCGGGAGGCCTTGGTGGGCTGCAGATGGGAGCTGGGAAGGCCCGTGCTGTTTAGTCCCACATCAGGAGCCTGCCAATCCCCCAATCCGCCTCGGCGACACGTTTGCTTCACGTCTGCGTGAAACGGCTTGTCCGACAACGTCGCGTGTCAAGATTGAGATATGTCTTTTCCGTCGGCAGAAGAAATCCGGCTGGAATCGACATCGGGGGCCGTGCGGCGATGCAGCACGTCATGGAAGGATGGACATATGGCAATTTCGTCGGGAATAAAGCGGCGCACCCTTTTTGCGGCAGGCCTCGGCCTGCTCGTGGCGCCGGTCATTTTGAGAGAGAAGGCCGAAGCGGCCGCGACTGGAGAAAGCAATAAAATGAATTTGACGCCTTTGCCCGAGATCAATCAATTCAAGCTTGGTTCCTATAAGTTCACCGTCGTCCGTGATGGCATCAATGTCTCCGAAAAGCCTTATGAAACCTTCGGGACCAATCAGGCCCCCGAAATAGTTCAGGCGCTGCTGACGGCAAACTTCCTGCCGGCCGACAAATTCGTGAACGGCTATACGCCGGCGCTCATCGATACCGGTTCGGATGTCATCCTCATCGATACCGGCTTTGGCGAAAGCGGCCGCGCACGGGGCGCCGGCCAGCTTACCAAGGGGCTGAAGGCCGCAGGCTATTCGACCGACGACGTCACCCTGGTGGCGCTCACCCATCTGCACGGCGATCATATCGGCGGCCTGATGGAAAACGGCGCGGCGGCCTTCAAAAACGCCCGCTATGTCGTCGGCCAGGCCGAATATGATTTCTGGTCGAACAAGGCACGCGAGGGAACGCCGGCCGAAGGCGGCCACAAGGCGGTGCTTGCCAATGTTGCGCCGCTTGCCGAAAAGACCACCTTCATCAAGGACGGTGACAGTGTCGCGCCCGGCATGACGGCAATGCTGGCGGCCGGCCACTCGCCGGGGCATATGGTCTTCCACGTCGAATCCGAGGGCAAGCGCCTCGTTCTCACCGGCGATACCGCCAATCACTATATCCTGTCGCTGCTGCGACCGGATTGGGAAGTGCGCTTCGACATGGACAAGGCGCAGGCAGCGGCCACCCGCCGCAAGGTCTTCGACATGATCGCGAGCGAGAAGATCGCCTTCCTCGGCTATCACATGCCGTTCCCGGCGGTCGGTTTTGCCGAGAAGCAGGATGGCGGCTATCGCTTCGTGCCGAAGACCTATCAGTTCGACATCTGATCGAGAGCCGTTCGGGGTTTCCCGGAATTGCTCTCTGTGCATGGCACCCATGACGAGCCCGGCGGACACGCCGGGCTTTTTGCTATTTCCTTCCTGTCATAGACGTGTTACCAGCCCTCGCCAACTTCCAAGCAATCCCATGCACACCGCCGGGGCGGACGATTCGTTTCCGGGCCAGGTTGCATTTTCTTAAATGAAGGAATTTGGCCATGGCACGCATCATTGAAACGGCAACCGGCGCGGACGCGCTTACCTTCGACGACGTGCTGCTGCAGCCCGGCCACTCCGAGGTCATGCCCGGCCAGACGAATATCGCGACCCGCATCGCCCGGGATTTTGAACTCAACATCCCGATCCTTTCTTCAGCCATGGATACCGTCACCGAAAGCCGTCTCGCGATCGCCATGGCCCAGGCCGGCGGCCTCGGTGTCATCCACCGCAACCTGACGCCGGTCGAGCAGGCCGAAGAGGTCCGCCAGGTGAAGAAGTTCGAAAGCGGCATGGTCGTCAATCCGGTCACCATCGGTCCGGAGGCAAAGCTTGCCGAAGCACTCGGTCTGATGAAATCACACGGCATTTCCGGTATCCCGGTCGTCGAGAAGTCGGGCCGCCTCGTCGGCATCCTGACCAACCGCGATGTGCGCTTCGCCTCCGATCCGGAGCAGAAGATCCACGAGCTGATGACCAAGGACAATCTGGTCACCGTCAAGGAGAGCGTCGATCAGCAGGAGGCCAAGCGCCTGCTGCATTCGCACCGGATCGAGAAGCTGCTGGTCGTCGATACCGAAGGCCGCTGCGTCGGCCTGATCACCGTCAAGGATATCGAGAAGTCGCAGCTGAACCCGAACGCCTCCAAGGATGCGCAGGGCAGGCTTCGCGCCGCCGCCGCCATCAGCGTCGGCGATGACGGCTTCGAGCGCGCCGAACGGCTGATCGAGGCCGGCGTCGACCTCTTGGTCGTCGATACCGCCCATGGCCACTCGCAGCGCGTCCTCGATGCCGTCACCCGCGTCAAGAAGCTGTCCAACTCGGTGCGCATCATGGCCGGCAACGTCGCCACCTATGACGGCACCAGAGCGCTGATCGATGCGGGTGCGGATGCCGTCAAGGTCGGCATCGGCCCGGGCTCGATCTGCACGACGCGCATCGTCGCCGGCGTCGGCGTTCCCCAGCTTGCCGCCATCATGTCGGCGGTTCAGGCAGCACAGGCTCAGGACGTGCCCGTCATCGCCGATGGCGGCATCAAATTTTCCGGCGATCTTGCCAAGGCGATCGCCGCCGGCGCTTCCGCCGTCATGATCGGCTCGCTGCTGGCCGGCACCGATGAGAGCCCGGGCGAGGTCTATCTCTACCAGGGCCGTTCCTTCAAGGCCTATCGCGGCATGGGCTCCGTCGGCGCCATGGCCCGCGGCTCGGCCGACCGTTATTTCCAGGCTGAGGTGCGCGACACGCTGAAACTCGTGCCGGAGGGTATTGAGGGTCAGGTTCCCTACAAGGGACCGGTCTCGGCCGTCGTCCACCAGCTCGCCGGCGGCCTCAAGGCGGCCATGGGTTATGTCGGCGGCAAGGACCTGAAGGATTTCCAGGAGCGCGCGACCTTCGTGCGCATCTCCGGCGCCGGCCTTCGCGAAAGCCACGCCCATGATGTGACGATCACCCGCGAAAGCCCGAACTATCCGGGCGCCGGTCTCTGATCATGAAGGCGGGCAGCGGGATTCCCCTTTGGATCATCGCGCTGCTCGCAGGCCTCTGCCTTGCCGTGCTCGCCTGGACGACCTTCGGCTTCGTCGTTCCCTTCAAGCATGAAACCGGGCAGGCGGTGCTCGATACATATTTCGCCGGTTACGACGAAGCGGCCGTCTTCCACATGCAGACGCTGCTCGATCAGAACGAGACTGCGGCGAAGCTGCTCAGCGCCATGTATTTCGGGCCGGAACTGATCTTTCCTGCCTTGCTGACGGCGCTGCTATTTCTCGCCTTGCTCAAGCTTGGCCCTCTCGGCGCGTGGTTCGGACGATCGCATCCGCTCGTCGGCCAGGCGATTTATCTGCTGCCCTTCGTCTACGGCATCGCCGACTACGGCGAGAACATCTCGAGCCTTATCGCCTTCGGCGACAGTCCTTCCGCAGGCCTTGCCGCGCAGCTGCTGCCATGGATGACAAGGCTGAAATTCGCCAGCCTCGCCATCTCGTGCATCGTCCTTGTCAGGCTTGCCATCGCCCGTTGGCTGTCGCCAGGCCGGGATTGAAGCGGCGTCAGTTCCTCCTCCGCCAAACCGGATTTGACAGTCTCGCCATCATGAAATCGGCAAGGACCTCGACCTTCGCTGGCCGGCTCCGAGCCGAAGGTGTGACGAAATACAGTGCGCCGGTCGGCAGCGTCCAGTCGGGAAGGATTGGCGTCAATTGGCCGTCGACGAGATAGTCATGCGCGAGAAATTCGGGGAGTTCGATGATCCCGAGGCCCCGTAGCGCCATCGGAACCAATGCTTGCGAATTGGTGGCCCTGAGAGAGCCGCTTGGTGAAATGACCTCCTCCTTGCCTTCGCTATTGCGCAGGCGCCAGACATCCTGTCGCGCCCTGTAGGCGTACCCGAGGCAATGGTGAGCCGTTAGCTCGCGGGGATGTTCCGGCACGCCGTACTGTTTAAGGTATGCGGGTGCTGCGAGAATGAAGCGATCCACCGGCGCCAGCCTGCGCGCGACCAATGACGAATCCGGTAGTACCGCGATTCGGAGTGCCGCATCGAAGCCGTCTCCCACGATATCGACGACGGCATCGCTCATGTGCAGGTCGATCGAAATCTCCGGAAAGAGCTCGAAAAAGTCAGGCAGGATTGGGGCCAGCCAGCGTGTCCCGAAGTCCATCGGCGCGGCAAGCCTGATGAGCCCCTTCGGTCGGGTGGCAAGCTCCCGGGCGGTGTCCTCTGCCATCTCGGCCTCGGCATAGATCCGTGCGGCGCTTTCGACCAGTCGCAGGCCGAAATCGGTCAAAGCGAGTTGTCGAGAGGTGCGGTTGAAGAGCCTTGCGCCCAACCTCTGCTCAAGACGGCTTACGGCCCGCGAAACCGTCGGCACCGACACGCCGAGCGTCTGCGCAGCCCGAACGAAAGAACGCTCCTCGGCGACCTTTGCGAACATTGCCAGTCCCTCGAAATCGGGAAATTTGTTCATTTCATTCCTGAAACAATGGCTTTCAATTCTTTCTATTCCGAAACGATACCCCCGTCCATATCTCAGCTTCAGTCGAACCAAAGGAGACGACAATGACACAACGATTGAATGCGAAGATTGCGGTTATCACCGGTGCCACTTCCGGCATTGGCCTTGCCGCAGCCAAGCGCTTCATGGCCGAGGGCGCACGGGTTTTCATCACGGGCCGTCGCAAGGATGTTCTCGATGCAGCAATCGCTGAGATCGGCGGCGGAGTTGTGGGTATTCAGGCTGATTCAGCCAATCTCGCCGACCTCGATCGCGTCTATGAGAAGGTGAAGGCCGAGGCCGGGAGAGTTGACGTGCTCTTCGTCAACGCAGGTGGCGGCTCCATGTTGCCCCTCGGCGAAATCACGGAAGAGCAGTATGACGACACATTCGATCGAAACGTGAAGGGGGTTCTCTTCACGGTACAGAAGGCCTTGCCGCTGCTCTCGCGAGGATCGTCGATCATCTTGACGGGATCGACAGCAGGCTCGACCGGCACACCCGCCTTCAGCGTTTACGCCGCATCGAAAGCCGCCTTGCGCAGCTTTGCGCGCAATTGGATCCTCGACTTGAAGGATCGCGGCATTCGGATCAACACGCTCAGTCCTGGCCCGACGGAAACGACCGGACTGGTCGAATTGGCGGGTAAGGATCCAGCCCAACAGCAGGGCTTGCTCGATGCCCTGGCGGCTCAGGTGCCAATGGGCAGGGTTGGCCGTGCCGAGGAAGTTGCCGCTGCCGCACTCTTCCTCGCCTCGGATGATTCCAGCTTCGTTACCGGGGCCGAACTCTTCGTCGATGGCGGCAGCGCCCAGGTGTAAAGACAATATCGGCTTTGAGGATGCCAGCGGCGAGCCGCCCCTGGCATCCGCTTAACCTTTCCGCTAATGCTCCTCGCGACATGCGAAAGCGGAAAAGGAAGTGCCGAAATGACCGGCTATCAAATCTTTTGGCCACTCCTTGCCCATGTGGCGCTGGTCTACGGTCTTTATGCCCTTCTTGGGCAGCGGCGCGCAAAAATGGTCCGCGCCGGCAACGTCGCGAAATCGGATTACCGCGAAAATCGCGGCGAGCCGGCTGAAAGCCTCGTCGTCAAAAACTGCCTCGCCAATCAGTTCGAACTGCCCGTGCTGTTCTATGCCTGCTGTATTCTTCTCTATGTCACCGAGTCCGATAATGTCGTCGCCGTCGGCCTCGCCTGGCTCTTCGTCGCCCTGCGGTACGCCCATGCCGCCGTCCATGTCACCAGCAACGATCTGCGCTACCGCAGCCCGCTTTTCGCCGCTGGATACCTGGCGTTGGGAGCGATGTGGGTCTGGCTCGCCGCATGGATCGTGATGGGCTGAGGACCGGCGCGAAGCCTCGTCAGGCGCCCGGGTGGACAGCAATTGTCGCTCGTCTCGGGCAGTGGCATGGATATCTCTTCGGTCAAAGAATCCTACAACTATTTCAGGTCTTTCCACCGCTGATCAATTAGCATGATATGATCTAGAGGCCTGATTTCACATGGCTTTGCCGGTCGTTAAAATGCGAGTGTTTTCATTTACGACTGATGAAGACCTGCAATGTCATACCCGCCCGACGCGCTGATTTGGCATGATGCTTACCCCGCGCGAACAATAAGAACGGGAACGACATGGGCGTAGAAAGCATGGATCGGATCGGCTTGCGCAGGAAGCCGAAGCAGGAGCGCAGTATCCAGAGGCTGGACGTCATTCTCGCCGCCGCCGCCAAGATCATTGCCGAAAAGGGCGTCAGCGCCATGCGGATGACGGAACTTGCCGTTGCCGCCAAAGTGCCGATCGGCTCGGTCTACCAGTATTTTCCCGAAAAGGCGGCGATCGTCAAAGCTCTGTTCGACCAGCACGCCGCGGCAATCCAGGCGAAGACGGCGACGATGTTCGCCGACGTTCAGACGCTCGACCAGGCGCTCGACCTCGTTTGCGACATCATCGACTGGTATTACGAGTCCTACCATGATGATCCCGTCTATCTCGGCGTCTGGATGGGAACGGAGACCGACCAGGATCTGCTGCAGTTGAACATCGAGCATAGCGGCCGCGTCGCCGGCATCTTTCAGGAGGCCGTGCGCCGGCTGGCGCCCGACCTTTGCGACGAAGAGATGTATGCGCGCACTTACCTGTTCAGCCACCTGATCGGCGCCGTCATCCGGCTTGCTGCCGTCAGCGACAAGGCCCTGGCGCGCCGCATGCTCGATGAGTGGAAACGCGTCATCCGCGCTTCCCTTTTCGCCGCGACCGCGAAGCGCGCCGCCTGACGGTACTCAGCTTCTACCTCTTACCAGCTAGGCACCATATTGGCCGCCTTCAGCCGCGGATAAAGGCGTGCCTGGGCGGATTTGACATCGGCCTCCAGCGTATCGTCGACGACGGCCGGCGTGATGTTGTCGAGGCAGGCGGTGATATGCGCGGTGATCGCATTCATCAGCGAGAGCGAAACGCCCGGGCGCTTCATGATGCCGATCTGCACCGGCGGCAGCGCCGGAAAGCCGTCCGCCTGGCTCAGCACCTTCATGCCGGTTCGCAGCGCCGATTCCGGCATCACCGAGACCGCCATGCCGGCAAGCACGGCGGCGGCAACGACGGTGCAGGACCAGCTGGTGAACAGGATCTGGTGTTCGCGCCCCACCGCATCGAGCGCCGAGCAGGCGAGCTGGCGCCATTGGCAATCGCGCCGGCCGACGGCAAGCGGCACCGGCGCGTCGTCGCGGATCGGATGGTTGGCCGAACCCACCCAGCAGAGCGGCTCGGTTCTTACCACATCGGACATGCGCTCGCGCGGATTGTGGGTGACGAGCGCGATATCGAGTTCGCCCTTGTGCATGCGCTCGGCCAGATCCACCGAGGGCTCGCAGACGATGTAGAGCTCGACATTCGGATGCGTCTTGGCGAAGCGGCCGATGATTTCGGGCATGTAGCGGTCGGCATAATCGTCAGGCGTGCCAATGCGCAGCGTCCCCTCCAGCCTGTTGTCGTCGAAGGCGGCGATCGCCTCATTGTTGAGACGGATGATGCGCCGGGCATAGTTGAGCAGTTTTTCACCCTCGACCGTCAGCCGGTTGCCGCGTCCGTCCTTGATGAACAACTGCTTGCCGATGCGCTCTTCGAGACGGCGCATCTGCATGGAAACGGCCGATTGGGTCTTGTAGACCCTGTCGGCGGCCTTGGTGAAGCTGCCGGAATCGACGATGGCGATGAAAGTCTGCAACTGGTCGAGATCAAGAGGCGCGGACATTGTGTCACCCATAAAGATAGCTGATGATAATCATTAGAAACATTCGTTGGACTGATCAATAGGTCTTTGGCATCTTCGGGATGCAAATCAAGCAAAGTGAAGGACAGACGCCCTGCCTGTCCAAGCAGAATTCAGCCTTATCCCTTCCCGCACGACCTCGCGGGAGGGGTGGGTTGTTGCGTGCCCTCGAGAAAGGAGAGTTCGATGCTTATGACAAACCGGACAACAGAACTCGACTGCGGCAAGCTCGCCCCGACGCTTTTCCAGCGTCTGGTCGCAGGCCTCGCTCCGCTGGTCTCCCTCTTTCGCGGGTTCCGCAATCGCATGGAGATCAACACGCTGCACGATCTGAATGACAGTCAGCTGAGGGATATCGGCCTGAGCAGGGCTGACCTGACCTCTGCGTTTCTGGCCTCGACCTTTTTCGAGGACCCATCGGAACATCTGACGCGCTCGGCGCGCAATCGCTGGCGCCTGCAGCTCTTCCGCTCCTACAACGAATAGGAGCGTCGAGTTTCCCCGCAGGGTGATAGCCAATAGCCCTGCCGCTTGACCCGGAGACCGGCTTTTCCCAAGCCATCTCCGGGTTTTTTTATGCCTTGGTTTCAGGCGGCTTCGGTCGGTAGGTTTCGAAGATCGCTTCCAGGTTTCTCTGGTAGGTCTTCTGCACTTCCAGCCCGCTGTCGAACATGGCGTTCAGGATCTCGGTATAGCTGTCGGCAGTGACCTTCGCCTCTTCCTTCGGCGCCTCTTGCGTCTTGGCAGCCGGTTGCTTGGCCGCCGCCGGCTGCCCAAGCCCGGCCATCATCTCCTGGAAGGCCTTGGCGAAAGGGTTGTCGAGGAAGGGGTTCGGCTGAGGTGCCGGTTCGGCCTTGGGCACCGAAAACATCTGCTGCATCGCCTGTGTGAAGGGATTGTCGAAGATGCTCGGCTGCGCGGCCTTCGGTTTCGGCGCGAAGCCGGTACTCTCAAGCCATTGCTGGATGGTCTCGCCCATCGCCGTATTGACGAAGGGGTTGATCGGCGAAGCCATCTGGCCGGTCGTCTGCTTGAAGAGCCCGCCCATCAGCGTATCGGCCAGCACCGGCAGCATCCGCTTGTAGATATCCTGGCCGATGCCGGTCATCTGTGCGGCCTGGGCGGCGACCGCCCGCGAAACCTCTTTCGAGCCGAAAAGCTGGGCAAGGATATTGTTGCCGTCGGAAATGCCCTCCGGCGTGAAGGCCCGGTTCATATCCTCGAAATAGCGCGCATAATTGCCGGAGGAGACGGCCTGCATCAGCCCGACGAAGTCATAAGGGTTGCTGGTGCTGCGCTTCAGGCCGGCAGAAAAGGCCGGCATCAGCGCCGCCATCGCCTTGGTTGCCTGTTCCTGGGCGAGGTTGAACTGGCGGGCGATCGCTTCCATCGCCGCGCCGTTCTGCGCCTGCATCATCATGTCGAAGAGTGGCAGCATGGAGGTCCCTTTCCCCGAGTCGTGACGCGTGTCACGCCACTATATCCGGAAAAGGAAATGTGCAAACGGCTTTTTGCCATAAGAACTTAAAGCCGTACTGCAAAGCTGCCGGGTGGTTTTCCGAGTTGGCGAAGACCCCGGGCAGGCTCAGTACTGATAATCCTCGAACACCGGTTCGACGGAGTCGTTCCAGCGGCCGTGATAGAGCGAAAGCAGATCCTCGGCGAGCGTCGCCTTCTTGGCGAGCACCTCGTCGAGCGGCGCCAGGAAGATCGTCTCGTCCTGGCCTTCCCGGTTGAGCTTGCCGCGCGCCTTGAGGCCGGCCCTTGAAATGCCGACCACTTCGCGCGCCATGTCGAAGAGCGGATGCCTGCGAAATTCAGCCTTCAGCCCTTGCGCCGGAACGGCATCGCGCAGTGCGCCGATCTCGGCAAAGTTCCAATCTTTCGTCAACTGGTCGGCGGCGTCGAGTGCGGCATCGTCGTAAAGCAGACCGACCCAGAAGGCCGGCAAGGCACAGATGCGCCGCCACGGGCCGCCGTCGGCGCCGCGCATTTCCAGGAAACGCTTCAGCCGCACGTCGGGGAAGAGCGTCGAAAGATGGTTCGTCCAGTCGCCCATCGTCGGCGCCGGATCGGCGATCTCACCCTTCAATGCGCCATTCATGAACTGGCGGAAAGTGACATGGGTACAGTCGTGATAGCGGCCGTCGCGAACGATGAAGTACATCGGCACATCGAGCGCCCATTCGGCATAGTCGCGGAAACCGAAATCGTCGCGGAAGGTGAAATCGAGCAAGCCCGAGCGCCGGTTGTCGGTATCGCGCCAGATATCGCCGCGCCAGGAGAGCAGCCCGTTCGGCTTGCCCTCGGTGAAGGGCGAGGATGCAAAGAGGGCGGTTGCCAGCGATTGCAGCTTCATCGAAACGCGCATTTTCTTGCGCATGTCGTCTTCAGAGGAAAAATCGAGATTCACCTGGATCGTGCAGGTGCGGTACATCATGTCGAGACCCTGGCTGCCGACTTTCGGCATATAGCGGGTCATGATCTCGTAGCGCGATTTCGGCATGTGCGGGGTTTCCGCATAGGTCCATTTCGGGCTGCCGCCGATGCCGAGGAAGCGAATACCCATCGGCTCGGCGATTTCGCGCAGCGTCGCCAGATGCTGGTTCGATTCCCTGCAGGTTTCGTGGATCGTTTCCAACGGTGCGCCGGAGAGTTCGAACTGGCCGCCGGGCTCGATCGAGATCGCGCCCATGCCGCTCTGCTCGGCAAGCCCGATGATGTTGCCGCCGTCCATGATCGGCTCCCAGCCGCTTTTCGCCTGCAGGCCGGTCAAAAGGGCTGAAATGCTGGCATCGCCGAAATAGGGAACCGGGCTGTTGTCGGCGCGGAAGAAGGCGAATTTCTCGTGTTCGGTGCCGATCCGGAAGCGCTCCCGCGGCTTGTTGCCGGCGGCGATATAATCGGTCAGATCCTGAACCGAAGAGAGCGGTGTCTGGTCGGTGGTGTCGCGGGCCATGCGGGGTACCTGTATTCAAAAAGGCGCCCAGGGGCCGGGCAGCTGGAAGGCTGATTAGGACCCAAGTCACGTATGTTGCAAGTGAAATTCTTTCAATGACGCATCAAAAAAATAACAACGATTTCCATGTCCACCCGTTTTTCTCGTCAGTTCCAGTCGCCGATCGCCGCCTGCACCACGGCGAGCGCCGCAACGGCTGCCGTATCGGCCCGCAGGATGCGCGGTCCAAGCGGAATGGCGGTGACGAAATCGAGGCTTCGAAGCCGCGCCCGCTCTTCCTCGGAAAAGCCGCCTTCCGGCCCGACGAGCAGCGCGAGGTGCCTTTCCCGGATCGCCGACAGCACCGGCAGCGGGTTTTGCCCGGCATCGCCCTCGTCGCAATAGATGATGCGCCGCTCTTTCGGCCAGCGGTCGAGCAGGTCGAGAAGCCGCACCGGCTCGGCGACATCGGGAATGCCGAGAACGCCGCATTGCTCCGCCGCCTCGACGACATTGGCACGCAGCTTGTCGAGATTGGTGATCTTACCCTGTACGTGCTGGGTCATGACCGGTTGCAGCAGGCCGGCGCCCATTTCCACGGCCTTCTGCACGAGATAATCCATGCGGCCGACCTTGAGCGGCGCAAAGAGATAATGCAGGTCGCAGGGTGCCGGCTGCGGCCGCGTCTCTTCGATCGCCGTCAGCAGGATGCGTTTGCGGGTGGGGAAGGTGAGGGTGGCCTTCCACTCGCCGTCGCGGCCGTTGAAGAGCAGGACTTCCCCACCTTCTTCCATCCTCAGCACATTGGCGAGATAGTTGAACTGGTCGGCAGTCGCCTCGAGGGCGGCGCCGCCGGAAAGCGGCGCGTCGACGAAAAGCCGTTGCATGCGGAAATTGGCGCGCATTTAGGACCCGTGAGTTTCAGACGAAAAGCGCGAACATAACCCAATAAATCACTGCCGCAAGCGCTGCCGAAACCGGCACGGTGACGATCCAGGCGGCAATGATCGTCATGAAATGCGAGCGGCGCACGAGATAGCGCCGCCGCGTCTCGTGGATGTTCGGATCCTCCGGCTCGTCGATATCGAAGCTCTCGGCCCTGCGCCTGATATAGGCGATGCGACGCTTCGAATGGCGGGTGTACCATTCGCGGAAGAAGCCGACGCCGAAGACGGAGCCGACGGCGATATGCGTGGTGCTGACCGGCAGACCGAGCCAGGAGGCGACAATGACGGTGAAGGCGGTCGATAGCGCGACGCAATAGGCCCGCATCGGATTGAGCTTGGTGATCTCCTCGCCGACCAAGCGAATGAGGCGCGGCCCGAACAGCAGCAGGCCGACGGAGATGCCGAAGGCGCCGATCAGCATCACCCAGAGCGGCGGATGGCCAACGCCGTCACCGCCGCCGATGCCGACCGAGTGGACGATCGCCGAAAGCGGCCCGACCGCATTCGAAACGTCATTTGCGCCATGTGCGAAGGACAGCAGCGCCGCCGAGCCGATGAGTGGCAGCCGGAACAGCAGCCGCAGCGAGCTGTTGCGGTTTTCGAGATTGCGCGCCTGGGCGAGCACAAGCGGCCGGGCAATAAGCCAGCTCACCAGCCCGATGCCGATGCCGATAAGGATGATGGTGAAAGACGGAAATTTGCCGGTGGGCGACAGCTGCAGCACCATATAGGCCATGAAGCCGCCGGCCATCACCCCGACCAACACCGGCACCCAGCGCCGAGCCGCCGCGATCTTGTCGTCGCGATAGATGATCAGCGTCTTGACGAAATAAAGCAGTCCGGCCGCGATCAGTCCGCCGATCAGCGGAGAGGTGATCCAGCTCGAGGTGATTTCCAGCATCACCCGCCAGTTCACCGGTTCCGTCCCGACGGCTGCGATGCCGGCGCCGATCACCGCGCCGACGATCGCATGGGTGGTGGAAACCGGCGCATTCATCCAGGTTGCGAGATTGATCCAGAGGGCGGCCGCCATCAGCGCTGCCATCATGATCCAGCCGAGCAGCGCCTGCGGCACCTCGACGGTATCGACGATATTCGAGGAAATCGTCTTGACGACCTCGCCGCCGGCGACCGTGGCGCCGAGAACTTCGAAAATAGCGGCGATGACCAGCGCCTGACCCATCGTCATGGCGCGCGCCCCGACGGCCGCACCGACATTGTTGGTCACGTCATTGGCGCCGATGTTCATCGCCATGTAGCCGGCAAGCGCCGCCGCCGCCACGACGAGCACCGCTCCCGGTTGGTCGAGCACATAGACACCGGCAAACAGCATGGCGAGGCCGACAAAGATCAACCCGAGGCCAGGCGCCACCAGCCGCCGCAAAACATGCTTCGCCGCCTCCTCGGCATGGGTTATTTTGTCGAGATCCTTGTCGAGCGTGCGTTTCGTGAGGACTGTGGGACGTGGCGGCATTCTTTATTCCGGGGGATGAAATCTGCTTCTACGCCACTTTCCTAGCAGCGCAAGATGGCAGGATTCATTCCGCCGGGATTTGCTTTCCCGCAGATCCCTGCTTTGCCGCTTTGGCCGAAAGCCGCTCAGTTATCTTTCGCTTGAAGGCCAGGAAAAGGCCGCGCAGTTCCGGCTCGCGCACGCGCCCCGCCGCCTCGTCGAACGAGACCCATTCGATGCGGCGTTCACCCTTTTCCTTGAAGTTCTTCGCCATGTCGGTGACTTCGAGCGCATAGACCTGCACCTTGCAGGCCACCTGTACGCCGTCCCGCAGGACTTTCGAATAGCTGTAAGCGCCGAGCGTCTCCGTCTCGACCGCGCCGCGGACGCCGGCTTCCTCAAAGGCCTCCTGTGCGGCGACCTCATGAGCGCATTTACCCGTCATCGGCCAGCCCTTGGGAATGACCCAGCGGCCGGTGTCGCGGCTCGTCATTAGCATCACCTCGACATCGTCACTCTTCTTTTTCACCCGATAGCAGATCGCACCGTATTGCTGTCGCGGCGGACGCCGGAACATCAGTTGCACATCGGATGCCAATCGGGCGAGAAGAGTCAATTGTCGGGTCACCTTCGCAGTGGTTGTTAGGAATCACTCATATACGTGTATCACGAAAAGCTTACACAATCCAAAGCCGCGGACGTTCCGAAACGGGATTTGATCGCCGTTCAATAAGGGAAATCGAGCTGGGGCAGGCTCAGAAATCCGTCACGTCGTGTCTCGAATGCGTCGCATTGCACAGGTGTTCAATATGGCGCGGTCTTGCCTTTCCTTCAATGGCAAGATCAAGTGATCCACTGTCATTTCTGATCGTGGTAATCATGCGTCTTCCACCGCTCAATGCCGTCCGCGCCTTCGAGGCCGTCTGCCGCCACGGCAGCATTCTGAAGGCCGCCGAAGAGCTGAAGGTGGTGCGCGGCGCGGTGCGCCAGCAGATTGCCACGCTGGAGGGTCACTTCGGCCGCAAGCTCTTTGTTCGTGACGGCCGCCGGCTGGTCCCGACCGGAGAGGCGAGCGCTTTCGCCGCAGCATCGAGCGCGGCTTTCGACATTCTGCAACGCGCTGCTTACGAGCTCTCGGGCATCGTGCCGGGCCGCATCCGGCTCGGCGTGCCCTCCGCCTTCGCCGTCTGGTGGCTGATGCCGCGTGTTGCCGACATGCAGGCGAACCTCGGCGATACGGCGGTCGATATCGTGCCGATGACCGTCGTCGAACCATTGCAAATGCACCCGGAACTGGACGCGGTGATCATGGGCGGCGAATACCGGCCGGCTGCCGGCGTGACCGCGGTGCGCTTCATGGAAGACGAGTTCGGTCCGGTCGCAACGCCGGCGCTTGCAGCGACGCTCTCGGAGAGCCCGGCGGCGATGGGCCGGCTGACGATGCTTGCGAGCCGCAGCGTTCCAAAACTCTGGGACGAATGGTTTGCCGAAAGCGGCACGCCGCCGGTCGTCTTTTCCCGCGCCCAAGAATTCGAGGATTTGCTGCTGGCGCTCGGTGCCGCCCGCTCCGGGCTCGGCATCGCCCTTGCGCCGCGCGCCTCGATCGAGGACGATCTTCAGCGCGGGCAGCTGGTCGCGCCCTATGGTTTCATCGCCCGGCCGTCCGGCTACAGCCTCTGCTGCCGCACGCCGGATGCAAAACGTCCGGCTTTCGCCGCTTTGTCCGGCTGGCTGCGCCAATCCGGGCGCGGAAAGGGCAGTTTTTCTGCTCCAACATCAGAATAAACTCCATATTCGCCGCCCTGTGGCATCGCTAGAAATAGCGGGATATCGGCAACAGGGATGAGATGATGGAAAAGACCGCGACGCGCATCGACTGGATCGGCGGCAGCTGCCGGCTGCTGAAGGCGACGGCAGCCGAATTCGAGCGGACGCGGCCCTTCGAGGGACTGTCGATCGGCACGGGCATTCATCTGGAGCCGAAGACGGTTGCGCTGCTGATGACGCTTCGCGCCGGCGGGGCGCGCCTCGTCTGCACCGGCAATCTCAACAGCACCCAGCCTTCGACGGTCGAGTTTCTGCGTTCGCAGGGTTTTACGGTCTTCGCCACGCAGACGATCGATCCGGCCGCCCATCATGCCAGCCTCGAAGCGGTGATAGCCGAAAGGCCGGATCTGCTGCTCGACAATGGCGGCGATCTCTTCGCCATCGCGGCGGAAAAACCCCATGCCAATCTCCGTGGCGGCACTGAGGAAACTACCTCGGGCCGCACCCGCTTGCTGCCGCTGCGCGAACGCCTCAATATGCCGATCCTCGTCATCAACGACAGCCCGATCAAGCAGTTCGCCGAAAACAGGCATGCCGTCGGACAAAGCCTGTTCGAAAGCTATTTGCGCTTCACCAACCGCTCGACCAACGGCAAACGCGTGACGGTGTTCGGCTACGGCGCCTGCGGCAAGGGCACGGCCGCCTGTTTCCGCAACGCTTTTTCCACCGTCAGCGTCGTCGAAATCGACGCCGTGACGACACTCGAGGCCCATCTCGATGGTTTCGCCACGCCGCTGCGCGAGGCGGCAATCCGCTCGGCCGATATAATCGTCACCGTCACCGGGTTTGCCGGCATCGTCACGGCAGCCGACCTGCCGCTCGTCAAGGATGGCGCGATCCTGATGAATGGCGGCCATTTCCCGCATGAGATCGATGTCGAGGCCTTCCGCCGCCATCCCGATGTCATCGGCATCGATCGCTACGAGGCCGATCATATCGAGACCTTCCATCTGCGGGACGGCCGCTCCTTCCACGTGCTGGGCGGCGGCCACATGGCCAATCTCGCCGGCCCGCGGCCGCTCGGCAACACGGTCGAATCGATGGATCTCGGCTTCACCCTGCAGGCCCGCTGCCTGGAACGCATCGCCAGGGGCGAGGCCGGTCCCGAAGCCTGCGTCGTGCCGGTGCCCAGGGATATCGACGCGATGGTGGCCAATGCTTATCTTGATCTCACGTGCTGAGGAAGATGCCTAAAAATGTGAGTGTTTTCGGACGACACCAGGCGCAACTCTCTCATTTAGCGAAGGAATAGATCTAAGGCCGACCGGAGCCTCAAATCATCCTGTTCCAGTCATTCGGCACCGTGAGATCCGTCGATGTCGACGACGACCTTCCCGTCCGCCTGCCGGTTTTCGATCAGCCGATGTGCCTCGTCGGTATCGTCAAGTGTGAAGCGGTGCGGGTCGAGCCTCGGCATCACCTTGCCGGCTTCGACCAGTCTCGTCATTTCCCGCATAATCTCGCCGTGATGTGGGCGTCCTTCGCTGGTTAGAAGCGGGAGCAGCGTGAAAACCCCGGAATAGGTCGCCGCCTTAAAGGAGAGCGGCGCCAGCGCGTGATTTCCCCAGCCAAGGCAGCTCACCACATGGCCGAACCGGCTGACGGCCTGGAACGCCGTATCGAGCCCCTGGCCGCCGACCGTGTCGTAGACCAGATCGAAACCTTTGCCACCGGTATGTCTAGCGACATAGCTTTCTACTGTTTCCGCGGCACGATCGATCGGCGTTGCACCTAGGCCGGCGAGATAGTCCGCTTTCGAAGCGCCGTCGACGACATAGACCTCGGCTCCAGCAGCCTTGGCGATCTGGGCGACGATATGGCCGACACCGCCGCCGCCAAGCACGAGGACCTTGCGGTCGGCGCTGACCCCGGCGCGGTCGACCAGCCCTTCCCAGGCGGTAATGGAGATCAGCGGCAGGGCGGCTGCCTCGCGCATCGAAAGGTTCTGCGGCTTTGGCGCCAACAGCGCGGCGTCGACCGCTGCGAATTCGGCAAGCGATCCCTGAACGCCGCCGACCCCGCCGGTCATGCCATAAACGGCGTCGCCGCGACGGAAACCGCCGACGCCAGGTCCGATCTCTTCGACGATGCCGGCCATATCGATGCCAAGCACGGCCGGAAGCGGGTGGCGCGCATGGGCCGCATTGCCGGCTCTGATCTTGAGATCGAGCGGATTGACCCCGCTCGCCAAGATACGCACCAGGACTTGGCCTTCACCAGGCACAGGCTTCGGAACATCGGCGATCCGTAATGGCGAATTCGGCGATTCCGCCAGCATCACTTTCATCGTTGATTGTCTCGACATGCAATTCTCCTTCGTTCGCGCGGCCTCTACGGTCGCAACGGGCTTTCCTGGAAGAAAGATCGCTCATTGAAACGCGAATGAAAATAAAAGAAAAAGACTGGAGCCCATGCATTTTTGTTTGATGGATACGCGCGATGGAATGGAGCGACCTGAAGATTTTTCTGGCGATCGCGCGGTTCGGAACGCTCGGAGCCGCAGCCCGCAGCCTCGGTTTGACCCAACCGACGATGGGCCGGCGGTTGCGTGCCCTGGAAGCGTCTGTTGGGCAGACGTTATTTCAGCGCACGACTGAGGGCTTCGTGCTGACCGAGGAAGGCGCGGCCGTGCTCGCCGGTGCCGAACGCATCGAGGAGGAGACGCTTGCTATGGAGCGCATCCTTGCCGGTGGCAGCCGCCAGCTCGGTGGTTTTCTCAGGCTGTCCTCGTCCGACTGGTTCGGTGCGCATGTGCTTTCGCCGGTGCTGGCGGAATTCTCGCAACTCCATCCCAAGGTGGTGGTCGAACTATTGACCGACAGCCGGCTGCTTAGCCTGCCACGACGCGAAGCCGACCTCGTTTTTCGTATTCAGCCCTTTACGGAAGCGGAGATCATATCCCGCAAGCTTATCCATATTAAATACGGCCTTTACATCCGTCGCGGCGCGCCGCACCCGAGGGCATTTGAAGGGGTGGGCGCCCGCCTCGTCACCATGGACCAAGCTTTCGGCGACATGCCGGATGCCGGCTGGCTGCAACGGCTCTTGCCGCGGGCCGAAATTGTCATGCGCAGCAACAGCCGCGATGTTCAGGCGGCGCTCTGTGCCAATGGAGCGGGGCTCGCCGTCCTGCCGCGGCCTCTCGGCGATTCGCTTGCTGCCATCGAACTGGTCGATCTCGGTGAGGCGCCGCCCGGCCGGGACACCTGGATCGGCTATCACCGCGACATGAAGCGCCTGGCGCGACTGCGCGCCCTGCTGGATCTCGTCATCGAGAGGCTGGCGCGCTGAGCGAGCACCGCCGTCAGCGTTCCCAATAGGGGACAGGTCCGTAAAGCTCGGCGAGATAGTCGATGAACAGCCGCACCTTGGCCGGCAGGAATTGCCGGCTGGGATAGACGGCCGACAGCGCCACATTGTGCGAGCCCTCATAGGCGGGCAGCACTTGCACCAGCTTCCCGGCTTTGAGCTCTTCGCCGATATCCCAGGTGGAGCGCAGCGCGATCCCGAGGCCTGAGATGACTGCCTCGCGGATCACCTCACTGGAATTGGTGACCAGCATTCCCTCCGGCCGCAGGCTGAGCATTCCGTCCGGCCCGTTCAGCCGCCAAGTGTCGCCATTGTGCGCCGGCAGGCAGCGATGATGTTTCAAATCGTCGATATCTCTAGGCTTGCCGTGTGCCGCGAGATAATCCGGCGAGGCGCAGAGCAGCCGGCGCACCGGTGCCAGCCGCCGGGCGACGAGGCTCGAATCGGTGAGTTCGGCAATGCGGATCGCCAGATCGAAGCCGCCGCCGACGATGTCGCTGAATTCATCGGTCAGCACCAGGTTGATCGCCAGCTCCGGATGCGTTTCCATGAACGCCTTCAGATGCGGCGCGATGTGCATGCGCCCGAAGGAGGTCGGCGCTGAGATTTTCAGCGTCCCGTGCATCTGCGCCGAGCGGCCGGAAATGTAGAATTCCGCCTCTTCCAACCCGGCGAGGATACCGAGGACGCGGTCGTAGAAGCCCTGGCCGGCTTCCGTCAGCGAGATCTGCCGCGTCGTGCGCTGCAACAGCCGGGTGCCGAGCCGGTCCTCCAGCCGCTTGATCCGCTTGGAGACGACGGCCGGGGAAAAGCCGAGCGCCCGCCCGGCAAGCGACATGCTGCCCGTCGAAACGACCTTGGCAAAGATTTCGAGATCGCCCAGATTGGTCATACGGTTTTCGATTTTTTCCCCTTTTGGCATAAGTGCTTAGCATTTGCGCCGCTTTCGGGAAAGTGCTAAGCCGATTTATCGGCGGCAGAAGGTTCGCCGCCGGTTCCTGTCGTCATTTTCCCGATGAAAGGGGCTAGGGAGCACGCCATGTCCGACGCCATCCCGTTTCTCAAACCCCGAGCCGATGTCCTGGCGCGCCGAGCCCAGATCGTCGCCGATCTCACCGATCTTCTGCCGCCGGAATGCCTGGTGCATGAGGCGCGCGAACTGGTTCCCTTCGAGACCGACGCTTTCGTGTCCTATCGCCGCCTGCCGCTCGCCGTCGCCCTGCCGCGCAGCACGGCTGAGGTTTCGGCGGTCATGCGCTATTGCCACCGCTACGGCATTCCCGTCGTGCCGCGCGGTGCCGGCACCTCGCTTTCGGGCGGCGCCATTCCGCAGGAGGATGCCGTCGTACTCGGCCTGTCGAAGATGAACCGCATCCTCGAGATCGATCTGCCGAACCGGGTCGCCGTGGTTCAAGCCGGTGTCACCAATCTCAATATTTCGGAATCCGTCTCGGCGGACGGCTTTTTCTACGCACCCGATCCGAGTTCGCAGCTCGCATGCACCATCGGCGGTAATATCGGTATGAATTCCGGCGGCGCACATTGCCTGAAATACGGCGTCACGACCAACAATCTGCTCGGCGTCCGGATGGTGCTGGTCGACGGCACGGTGATCGAACTCGGCGGCAAGGCGCTGGATGCGGCGGGTTACGACCTGCTCGGCCTCGTCTGCGGTCACGAAGGCCAGCTCGGCATCGTCACCGAGGCGACCGTGCGGCTGATCGCCAAGCCGGAGGGCGCGCGCCCGGTGCTCTTCGGCTTCGAAGCTTCGGAAGAGGCCGGCGCCTGTGTCGCCGATGTCATCGCCGCCGGCATCATCCCGGTTGCGATAGAATTCATGGACAAGCCGGCGATCGAGATCTGCGAGGCCTTTGCCCATGCCGGTTATCCCCTCGACGTAGGCGCTCTTCTGATCGTCGAGGTCGAAGGCTCGGAAGCAGAAATGGACGCCACGCTGAAGGACATTGTCGAGATCGCCCGCCGGCATGGCGTCAAGACGGTGCGGGAATGTCAGTCGGCGACCGAAGCGGCGCTGATCTGGAAGGGCCGCAAATCCGCCTTCGGCGCCACCGGACGCATCGCCGACTATATCTGCATGGACGGCACCGTGCCGCTCAGCCAGCTTTCCCATGTGCTGAAAAAGACGGCCGAGATCATCGATCATTACGGCCTGCGGGTCGCCAATGTCTTCCATGCCGGCGACGGCAACATGCATCCGCTGATCCTCTTCAACGCCAACGATCCCGAGGATGCCGCCCGCGCCGAGGCCGCCGGCAACGATATTCTCAAACTCTGCGTCGATGCCGGCGGCTGCCTCACCGGCGAACATGGCGTCGGCATCGAGAAGCGCGACCTGATGCGGCACCAATATTCGGAAGTCGATCTCGCCCAGCAGATGGCGGCGCGCGCCGCCTTCGATCCCGGCTGGCTTCTCAATCCGTCGAAGGTCTTTCCGCTCGAAGGGCGCCCCGCCGCATGATCGATCTGATGCCGACGAGCGAGGAAGAGGCGGCAGCGATCGTCCGCACCCATGCCGGGAGCGGCCGGCCGCTGGCTATCTGCGGGGGCGATAGCCGCGCAGGCTTCGGCAATGCCGTTGCCGCCGAGGACCGGCTGCGCTCGACCGGGCTTGCCGGCATCGTCGCCTATAATCCCGGCGAAATGGTCATGACGGTGCGATCGGGAACGCCGCTCGCCGAGGTCGAGGCGGCGCTTGAGGAGAGTGGCCAGATGCTCGTCTTCGAGCCGATGGATCATCGCCCTGTCATGGGCACATCGGGCGAGCCGACCATCGGCGGCGTCTTTGCCGCCAATGTCTCCGGCCCGCGCCGGCTCGTTGCGGGGGCTGCTCGCGACAGCCTGCTCGGTGTACGCTTCGTCAACGGCAAGGGCGAGATCATCAAGGCCGGCGGGCGGGTGATGAAGAATGTCACCGGCCTCGACCTCGTGAAGCTGATCGCCGGCTCGCACGGCACGCTGGGCTTCCTCACCGAAGTCACCTTCCGGGTGCCGCCGCGTCCGAAGACCGAGCGCACGGTGGTACTGTCGGGCCTCAACGACGCCGAGGCGGCCAACGCCATGGCGGCGGCAATGGCGCTGCCGGTCGAAGTCTCCGGCGCCGCCCATCTGCCGCTGACGGTGACCTGGAAATTCCTCGCCGGAAACCTGCCCGAGGGCGAGGCGACGGTGCTGCGCATCGAAGGTCTCGCCGGTTCGGTTGACGCGCGCTTGGAAAAACTTGCGGCAGCAATGTCGGCCTTCGCAGCGGTCACGCGGCTGGACGCGCCGGAAAGCCGCCGGCTCTGGCAAGAAATCCGCGATGTGCTGCCCTATGCCGACGGCACGGCGCGGCCGGTCTGGCGCGTCTCGGTCGCCCCCGGCACCGGCCATCTGCTGGTTGCAGCCCTTCGCCTCGAAGCCGGCGTCGATGCCTTTTATGATTGGCAGGGCGGTCTCGTCTGGCTGCGCATGGAAGCCGGCCCCGAAGGCGAGCTGGTCCGCCGCTACATCAAGGCGCTCGGCGGTGGCCACGCGACGCTGATCCGTGCATCGGAGCAGGTGCGGGCGGCAACCGCGGCGTTTCATCCGGAGGCCGAGGCGGTGGCGATGCTGTCGCGGCGGGTGAAAGAGAAGTTCGATCCGGCGGGGATCTTCAATCCGGGGAAGATGGGGTGAGAAGATGAGCCTGTGCGCGGAGTACCCCCCTCTGTCCTGCCGGACATCTCCCCCACAAGGGGGGAGATCGGCAAGAGGTGGGACGATCGCTTCCTATCTGGCGTATCGCAGTCGCAGCAATTTCGTTGTTTGGGGAGGCCGTCAATCCCATCCGATCTCCCCCCTTGTGGGGGAGATGTCCGGCAGGACAGAGGGGGGTGCCCCGGGTACAGCGCGCCCAAGGCGGAGGCCCCGCTAATGCAAACCAACTTCACCCCCACCCAGCTCGCCGATCCCGATGTCGCCGAATCCGAGAAGATCCTGCGCAAATGTGTCCATTGCGGTTTCTGCACCGCCACCTGTCCCACCTATGTGACGCTCGGCAATGAGCTCGACAGCCCGCGCGGTCGCATCTATCTGATCAAGGACATGCTGGAAAACGGCCGGCCGGCCGATGCCGAGGTCGTCACCCATATCGACCGCTGTCTCTCCTGCCTTGCCTGCGTCACCACCTGTCCCTCTGGCGTCGACTATATGCATCTTGTCGATCACGCCCGCGCCCATATCGAAAAGACCTACCGGCGCCCATTGATGAACAGGCTGACACGGGCGATCCTTGCCGCCGTGCTGCCCTATCCCAGCCGATTTCGCCTGGCGCTCAATCTCGCCCGCCTCGGCCGGCCCTTCGCCGGGCTGATGCTGGGGGCCACTCTCAAGCCCTTCGCCGCCATGCTGGCGCTTGCGCCGCGCCGCATCCCCGCCGCTTCAGCCATGGCAAAACCCGGCAGCTACCTGCCCGAAACGGAACGGCGCGGCCGGGTGGCGATGCTCTCCGGCTGCGCCCAGCCGGTGCTCGATCCCGGTATCAACGCGGCGGCGATCCGGCTGCTGACCCGGCTCGGCGTCGAGGTGGTGCTGCCAGAAGGCGAGGTCTGCTGCGGTTCGCTGGTTCATCACATGGGCCGCGCCGACCAGGCGCTCGCCAGTGCGCGCACCAATGTCGATCTCTGGACGCGCGAGATCGAAGGGCAAGGGCTCGACGCGATCATCATCACCGCCTCGGGCTGCGGCACGACGATCAAGGATTACGGCCATATGCTGCGCCTCGATCCCGCCTATGCCGCAAAGGCGGCGAGGGTCTCGGGCCTCGCCAAAGACATCACCGAATATCTGGCAACCCTCGAGCTGCCGGTGCACACGCCGAAGGGCATCACGATCGCCTATCACTCCGCCTGTTCCATGCAGCACGGCCAGCGCATCACGCTGACGCCGAAGCAATTGTTGAAGGCGGCGGGTTTTACGGTGCGCGATCCCGCCGAAGGCCATCTCTGCTGCGGTTCGGCTGGCACCTACAACATCATGCAGCCGGAGATCTCGGCTGCGCTGAAGGCACGCAAGGTCAAAAACATCGAAGCCACCAAGGCCGACATCATCGCCACCGGCAATATCGGCTGCATCACCCAGATCGCCACCGGCACCGGCATGCCGATCCTGCATACGGTCGAGCTGCTCGATTGGGCCTATGGCGGCGCTGTGCCGGAAAAATTAACAGGTTTGCCGTTAGGCTGACGTGAAAGGCCTGTCGGGCCTGTCTCGGGAGTTTAGACGATGTGGCGGGGAATGATCGTGTTTGCGGGACTGCTCGGTGCGGCGGGCGCCGCCCATGCCGACAGCCGTTTTTTCTGTTCCGCCGATGACAAGGAAGCGCGCTTCACGCTCGAAAGCGGTTTCGAAAGCGAAGCCGGCCACAAGCTCAACCATTTCCGCGGCGCGCTTGTTGTCAAGGATCCGGCCCAGGCGACCGTGTTCGGCAAGCGTGTTTTCGAATCGCAGCATCTGACCAACCATTGGTCGCGCGACGGCGATCTGCTTCTGGAGGTCTTCGATGGCGGCGAAGATGACACCGGCGGGGCAACGCTGGATCTGGTCGTGGTTGCCGGCGAACGCGGCAAGCCGGCGGCAAATTTCAGCGGCACCTATTCCCTGACGATCGAAGGCGGTGAAAAACCCTATGCCGTCGAAGGCAAGGTCAGCTGCGGCAAGAAATAGAGCAATGCCAGAAAAACCACGAAGCGCGTTTCCGTCTGGAATTGCGCCTTAGCAAAAAAATAGAGCGGCCCCAAAAGCTGGACCGCTCTAATGAGTTAATTACCAGTGGAACGAGACGCCGACATTGACGGCGTTGGTGAAGATGTTGGTCTTCAGGTCCACGCCGCTGTCGATCGGAACGTCGATGCGCGAATAGGTGCCCTTGTATTCGACGAAGGTCGACCAGCGGTCGGTCACCTTGAAGTCGACGCCGGCCTGGGCCTGCAGCGTCACGCCGCCGAATTCATAAGCCCAGGTCTTGCCTTCGGGGCGAATCACTTCGACATGCGGAATGTTCACGCCCACACCGGCGCCGAGATAGGGGGTCCAGCGGCGGCTCGGATCCTGAAAGCGATAGAGCCCGTTCACCGTCAGGAGGTTCAGGCCGTCGGTGAATTCGAAATGCGACCAGCCGGTCTTGGCCAGTGTATCGTCGTCGGCATAGACCTTGTCATGGGTATAATCGAGCGAGATACCCCAGTTCGGCTTGTTGAAGTTCTCGAGCCACCAGGTGACGCGGCCGCCGTAATAAGGCGGGGCGCCGAAGGATTTGCCTTCCCAGCCGGCGGTGAAATGCGTGCCGTCGGAGAGATCGACGCCGCTGTGCGGTGCCGTCTGGTAGCCGCCATAGACAGAAAATTGCAGATCTTCCGCCGAAGCGGAGGCTGCCGAACAGATCGTGAAAAACGCAATGCCCGCAAGCAGGGATGCTGAGGAACGCAGCGCATATGTCATTGAATAGCCCCGATATTGTAAAATAAGTCGACCTTGCGGCAGATGTGCCAGCTTTGTGCCGCAATGTCTAAGCAAAACGAAAGGCGCATCCGAAAGCGCCTTTCGTTTTTTTCGTGAGTGTTGCTCAGCCGCCGAACATTGTGCGGAGCACGTCGATGCCTCTGTCCTCGAACGCGACCTTGCCTTGCCTGTTGCCGGGGCCGATGACGATCACCTTGGTGCCGACAGGGGCGCGATCATAGAGATGCGTCACATCTTCGTTCATCATCCGGATGCAGCCGGAAGACATGTTGAGGCCAATCGTCCAGGGCTGGTTGGTGCCGTGGATGCGGAAGATCGTGTCGCGGCCGCCCTGGTAGAGATACATGGCCCGCGCACCGAGCGGATTATCCTCGCCGCCTTCCTGGAAAGCGGGAATGATGTGACCCTTGGCGGCTTCGCGGCGGCGCATCTCGGCCGGCGGTGTCCAGCCCGGCCATTCGGCTTTGCGGCCGATCTTGACGACGCCCGACCAGCCGAACCCGTCGCGGCCGACGCCGATGCCGTAGCGGGTGGCCCGGTTGTTACCTTCGACGAGATAGAGATATTTGTTGTTGGTATCGATGATCACGGTGCCGGCGGCTTCCGTCGTCACCAGCCGCACTTTCTTGCGCTTGAACTGCGGCTTCACATATTTCGGCATCTGCGCCACACGCACGACGTGCGCCGGGCGCTGGGTGTTGTCGGAGCCGGTAGGCGCGGCAAAGGCGGATGTAGACATCAAGGACAGGACAAGTCCGGCCGCGGCCAGACCTGGCATCAATTTGATCATGATCGATTCCCCTCAAGCAAATCTGCCTGAAGCTACATGAACTTCTGCCCGATTCAAGATCGGCCCGGCCGGATAAAGCAATTTCGGGGAAGGAAGCCGGCTGTTCTTGCGGCTTCCAAGATATTGTATGTGCCGTTACATGACGACGACGCGGGTTCCGACGCGGACGCGGTCATAGAGATCGACGACATCTTCGTTGCGCAAGCGGATGCAACCGGAGGAGACGGCGCTACCGATCGACCAAGGCGCGTTGGTACCGTGGATACGGTAAAGCGTCGAGCCGAGATACATGGCGCGGGCACCGAGCGGGTTTTCCGCACCGCCATCCATCCGCGCCGGCAGGTAGTGGCCCTTGGCGGCTTCACGGCTGATCATTTCGGAAGGTGGCGTCCAGTCCGGCCATTCCTGTTTGCGGGTGATCTTGTGGGCGCCGGCCCATTCGAAGCCGGGCTTGCCGACGCCGACGCCGTAACGCCGCGCCTTGCCGCCATCCATCACCAGATAGAGGAAGCGGTTGTTGGTATCGATGACGATGGTGCCGGGCTTTTCCTGAGTGTCGTAATCGACTATCTGCGGCAGGAATTGCGGCTCGATCGGATGGCGGATCGCCGGTATGCCCGGGTTGATCGCCGAAACGGTCTGCGGTGCGATCTGCGGCGCCTGGCGGATGACGCGGCGCTGGAAAAGGCCGCGCTGCTGCAACTGGACGACCGGTCGCTGATAGACGACGGGGCGAACCGTGCCGCCGCCGAGCTGGTTGATCCAGGGTGCGGTCAGGTCGGGGCTGAGCACGACCGGCGGACGGGTGGCGTAGCGGTCGTCTGCAAGGGCGGCCGTGGAGCATATGCCGAACAGGGCTGCGGCAAGAACAAGCTGTTTCATCATCGGGCGGACTCTCTACAAATGGCCGAAAATGCGCTGGCGGAGACGTCCGCCCGGGCGGAGATGTTCCGCCCGGGAAAGACGCTGCCACCCAATCCGCCAGCGAATGGTAAAGATCGATTCATGAAAACCCGACCGGCCGAATAAACTTTTCGTCAGGGTTACCGTTCGGTTTGGAAAGACGGTTTGCAAATGGTAAAGCCGGAATCATGACCGGAAACCCAAGCGGACCGGCGAACGGACGGACCCGGGAATGAAGCGGACATGAGCGAGACAGGCATCATCATCGGCGAGGACGGCAGGAGCCGCTGCCACTGGCACGCCAATCTGCCGGATTATCTCCGCTATCATGACGAGGAATGGGGCCGCCCTGTCACCGATGATATCCGCCTCTTCGAGAAGATCTGCCTCGAAGGCTTCCAGTCCGGCCTTTCCTGGCTGACCATCCTGCGCAAGCGCGAGAATTTCCGTGCCGCTTTTTCCGGCTTCGATTTCGAAAAGGTCGCCCTCTTCGGCGACGAGGACGTCACCCGCTGCCTTGCCGATGCCGGCATCATCCGCCATCGCGGCAAGATCGTCTCGACCATCAACAATGCCAGGCGCGCCATTGCGCTGAGAGATGAATTCGGCTCGCTCGCCCATTATTTCTGGCGCTATGAGCCGGGTCATAACGAACGGCCCGGAGTAGTCGACCGCGAGCATATCGTCGCCAATCCGACGACGCCGACCTCGACGATCATTTCCAAGGATCTGAAGAAACGCGGCTGGACCTTTGTCGGCCCGACCACAGTTTATGCTTTCATGCAGGCGATGGGCCTCGTCAACGATCATCTGGAGGGCTGTTTCTGCCGGCCCGAGGTCGAGGCGATGCGCGCCGTTTTGGTCCGACCATGAAAGAAGATGCATCCGTGAGAACATTGATCGCCGCCGCTGCCCTCCTTCTCCTGACGGTCCCCGCTCTGGCGCAGACGCCGCAGCTCGATCCCGGCGAAAAGCTGGAGAAGCTGCAATTCCCGGCCGTCACCATGCAGTTGAAGGGCTGGACGAAGTTCGGCAACGGCCATGTCTACACGCTGCCGGTGCGCGCCGGCCAGCACATGAAGATCGACTTTGCCACCAAGAGCAAATTCGCCTTCCTGGCAATCTTCGACCTGTCGAAACCGGATGACGAGGCCTTCTTCGGCACCGACGAGGACGGCATGAGCTTCGAGACGACGGTCAAGGAAAACACCACCTGGCTGATGCGTCCCTATTATTCCAAGGTGTCGCCGCGCCGCGGCCTCGGCGCCCCCTTCAGCATCCTGATCGAGCCTTTGGCGGCTGCCCCGAAACAGCCGCAGCCGCCGGCCGAGCCGGAACGCCCGTCGCTGTTCCCGAAGGCGCCCGCCAAACAGCAATAAAGGCGGGCGAGCGGCCCGCCTATGCCAGCCGGTCGATCAGGTCACGCAATTCGCCGAGATGACCGATCTTACGGAATCGCGGCGCCTCCGTCGGTTCGTCCACATGTTCCAGCACCCAGGTGAGTTCATGCGGCACGAAGACACCGTAGCTGCCGGCGGCGATCGCCGGCACGATGTCCGATTTCAGCGAATTGCCGACCATCATCGCCCGTTCCGGTCCATCGCCGACCTTGGCGAAGATGCGACGATAGGTGACGGCCGTCTTGTCGGAGACGATCTCGACGGCATCGAAGAAGTCGCCGAGCCCGGACTGGGCGAGCTTGCGCTCCTGGTCGAACAGGTCGCCCTTGGTGATCATCACAAGCAGATATTTGCCGGAAAGCGCTTCCAGCGTGTCGCGCACATGCGGCATGGTCTCGACAGGATGGGAAAGAAGATCGCGGCCCGTATCGAGGATCTTGGCGATCACGCCGGCGGGAACCTTGCCTTCGGTGATCTCGATCGCCGTCTCGATCATCGAGAGCGTAAAACCCTTGATGCCGAAGCCGTAATGGCGAAGGTTGCGCTTCTCGGCTTCCAGCAGCCGCTCGGAGATCTTCGGCCCTTCGGCGAAATCGGCAAGAAGCCCGGTGAAATGCGCTTCCGTCAGCCGATAATATTGTTCGTTCTGCCAGAGCGTGTCGTCGGCATCGAACCCGATCGTGGTCAGTGGTCGCGTCGTCATATGCGTACCTTCGAGCATGATGCCGAAAAGTGCGAGCGGCTTTCGGACGACATCATGCTCTAACTCTAAAATTGAGAACAGGATTCAGATCTGAGGCCGACCCGGCCCAAAATCATCCTGTTCTTGAAATATGACCGGAAATCTATCGGTCGCCTGTGTCGAGACAAGGGCATCGCTTTCCCGGGCTGCAAAGGGCGCGGCGTTGAAAAGCGCCGCCGCCGCACTACATCGAGTTTGCCTCACCCTGCAGCCAGCCACGGCTGTGCCTGTCACGCGCAGGCCAATAATCAAAAAATGAAGTTCTTAGGTTCGCAAGCCCCTCTTGCGGCAGACACAAAGGATTTTTTCGACCATGCGTTACAATCAACTCGGAAATACGGGACTTTTCGTCTCGGAAATCTGCCTGGGCACCATGACCTTCGGCGAAGCCAAACAGGGCACCATGTGGGGCGCCATCGCCGATGTCGACCAGAATGCCGCCGACCGGATCGTCGAGCGCTCGCTCGGCTCTGGCGTCAATTTCATCGACACGGCCGATGTCTACTCCGCCGGCGAGTCCGAAAGGCTGCTCGGCCAGGCGCTGAAGAACCTCGACGTGCCCCGCAAGGACGTCGTCATCGCTACCAAGGTCTATGGCGTCATGGGCGAGAAGCCGAACGACCGCGGCGCCTCGCGCGGCCACATCATGGATTCGGTCGAGGCGAGCCTCAAGCGTCTGCAGACCGATCATATCGACCTCTATCAGATCCACGCGACCGACACGGTGACGCCGATCGAGGAGACGCTGCGCGCCTTCGACGATCTCGTGTCCCGCGGCCTCGTGCGCTATATCGGCGTCTCCAACTGGCAGGCCTGGCGCATTTCCAAGGCGCTCGGCCTCTCCGAACGCCGCGGCTTTGCCCGTTTCGAGACGGTGCAGGCCTATTATTCCATCGCCGGACGCGACCTCGAACGCGACATCGTGCCGATGATGCAGGAGGAGAAGCTCGGCCTGATGGTTTGGTCGCCGCTCGCCGGCGGTCTCCTGTCGGGCAAATACGGTCCCGGCGCGCCCGGCAATGGCGAGGGCCGCCGCGCCAGTTTCGACTTCCCGCCGGTCGATAAGGACAAGGCCTGGGCCTGCGTCGCCGTCATGCGTGAGGTCGCCGAAAAGCACGGCGTCAGCGTCGCCACCGTGGCGCTCGCCTATATCCTCGCCAAGCCTTTCGTCACCACCGTCATCATCGGCGCCAAGCATGTCGACCAGCTCGACCAGAATCTTGCCGCCGTCAAGCTGAAGCTCGACGGGGACGATATGACGAAGCTCGACGAGGTCAGCGCGCTTGCCCCCGAATATCCGGGCTGGATGCTGGAGCGACAAGGCGCCGGCCGCCGCCCGGCCGATTTCGAGCCGAAAGGCTGAGATCGCCGACAGGGGACCCTCATCCGCCTACCGGCACCTTCTCCCCGCTTGCGGGGCGAAGGGACTATGCCGCAACCTTTCGGTTCCCACCTCGCTCTCGCAAGGCACGTCCCCTCTCCCCGTCAGAACGGGGAGAGGGTTAGGGTGAGGGGCAGCCACGGCACGAACCGTGGCCTTTTGCCTGAAATCCCCTTCACCGGTTAGGGATACTTACTTGCCGTGGGCCTTAAGCCAGGCGTTCATCTCGGCGATCTCGGCTTCCTGCGCCTTGATCACCCCTTCGGCGAGTTTGCGGATTTCCGGATCCTTGCCGTATTGAAGCTCGATCTTTGCCATGTCGATCGCGCCTTGATGATGCGGGATCATGCCGCGGACGAAATCCGCGTCGGCATCGCCACTATATTCGATCATCATATTCTTGTGCATCTTGTCGTTCGCCTCGGTGAAGGCATGGCTTGCCGCGTCGTGGCTGCCCATCGGCTTGCTCATATCCATGGCCTTGTCTTCGGCAAGGACGGGAGCGGCAATGATGGCGAGCATGGCGGTAAACGTAATGATTTTCAGAGACATGAAAGATCCTTCCTCTTTCTGACAATAGGTTCGCGGGCGACTGAGGCCGCTCGCTTCTCAATGCATCAGCGTGATGTCAGGACAGTCGGGGAGGGGGTGCCTGCGGTGCGGGTCTTCTGTCATCCAGAGCGCGCGCAAGCGCGGGGGCGGGATAGAAGAAAACGGACTTTCCGCCATCCATGACCGTCACCGTCGGCGGCAGCAAAAGACAGGCGGCGCACAGCGGCATATGCGCGGCATTGCCGCTGGTGCAAGGGTCTCTCAAGGGATCCGCCTTGCCCGCCGCGTCAGGCATCTGCATGCCGGCCATCTCATGATGCATGCCGGCTTCGGCGGCGGCGGGTGCATTCATCGACGCACAGGTCGGACAGCCTGCCCAAGCAGACATGGCGCTGTAGACCAGCCAGCCGAGAACCATCGTGATGAGAGCGAGCGTGCGCATCGTCCTTCATATAGGCGAATGCCGGATGCAAGCCAAGCCGATCGGCGGTCACATCCTGGTCACCAGGCGGCAATCACCTTGTGCTCGATCCGGTAATCCCGGCTCTCCTCGCCAAGCGGCGCCACCGGCCATGTCCAGGTGGCTTTGACCGGCGGCGGCGGGATGCCGTGCAGCAGGTCGGCCTCCTCATGCGTCCGGCCGTTGCGGTCGATGACGGCATAGGCGATGTCGCTCACCAGGCAATGGCGGCAGGAGAGCCCCGAAAGCCCGACGAGATGCGCCGCAATCAGCCGTGCCACCGTATCTTCAGGCATTCCGGCCGCCTCGGCGTCGCAGCGCCGTTTTACGCCGCGGCCGATCTGCGACAGGAGATTTGCCGAAACCACGAAATCGAGATAGGGCACGGTGCGCAGGAAGCCGAGCGGCTCCGGCTCCTTGCCGGCGGCGAGATCGTCATAGCCGGAGAGATCGCGTTCGATCAGCGTGATATTGCGATAGCCCTTGGCCGCAAGCCATAGGCGCACCGAGGCGAGATGAACGAGATCGACCAGAACGACGGTATCGAACGCGCCTGCCAGTTCGTCGATCGGCACGTCGCGCAACAAGCCGGAGCCGAGCACGACGGCGGTCCGTTTCTGCCTGAGACCAGCCGCCGCCGCGCGGATCGCGTTCCGGCTCATCGTCTCATGTTCGGCCCAACCCCGGGCGCAACGCCCGGCCCGCGACCAGAGATTGACGGAATAGCGGATGAACTTGCGATGCGCCTTGCCGGTCAGCGGCCATGTCGCGGCATAAAGAAGCGTTTCGGTGATCATGAGCATATCCGCATTCTGATAGGCGCCTCTGCTTCAATCGATTCGGCTTGCGGCTTCAAGACCCTTCGCCCTTGCCGCTCCCCGCCCAATCCGCTAGGAAACCGCCACTGTCACAGTCAGTGGAATTCCCGGAAATGAATGACAAGCAGAAGAAACCGCAAAAGCTCAAGGCCCGCCTGCCGCGCGGCTTCGTCGACCGGACGGCCGGCGATATCCGCGCCGTCAACGAGATGACGGCAAAGATCCGGGAAGTCTATGAGCATTATGGTTTCGACCCGCTCGAAACGCCGCAGTTCGAATATACCGATGCGCTCGGCAAGTTCCTGCCCGACAGCGACCGGCCGAACGAGGGCGTCTTCTCGCTGCAGGATGACGACGAGCAATGGATGTCGCTGCGCTACGATCTGACGGCGCCGCTTGCCCGTCATGTCGCCGAGAATTTCAACGAGATCCAGCTTCCCTACCGCACCTATCGCGCCGGCTACGTCTTCCGCAATGAGAAGCCGGGCCCTGGCCGCTTCCGCCAGTTCATGCAGTTTGATGCCGATACGGTCGGCGCGCCGGGCGTCCAGGCCGATGCGGAAATGTGCATGATGATGGCCGATACGCTTGAGGCGCTCGGCATCAAGCGCGGCGACTACGTCATCCGCGTCAACAACCGCAAGGTTCTGGACGGCGTCTTGGAAGCGATCGGCCTCGGCGGCGACGATAAGGCCGGCCAGCGGCTGAACGTGTTGCGTGCCATCGACAAGCTCGACAAGTTCGGCCCCGAAGGTGTGGCGCTGCTGCTCGGCCCCGGCCGCAAGGATGAATCCGGCGACTTCACCAAGGGCGCCGGTCTCGACCAGGCGCAGATCGACAAGGTGCTGTTCTTCGTCGGCATCAAGGACTACGCCGAAAGCGCTGCCCGACTCGCCGAACTCGTTGCCGGAACGTCGAAGGGCGGCGAAGGCGTCGAGGAACTGAACTTCATTGGCGCGCTGGTCAAGAGCGCAGGCTACGAGTCCGATCGCATCAAGATCGATCCCTCCGTCGTGCGCGGCCTCGAATATTATACCGGCCCGGTCTATGAGGCCGAATTGAGCTTCGACGTCACCAACGAAAAGGGCGAAAAGGTCGTCTTCGGTTCGGTCGGCGGCGGTGGCCGTTATGATGGTCTCGTCTCGCGTTTCATGGGCCAGCCGGTGCCGGCCACCGGCTTTTCGATCGGCGTCTCCCGGCTGATGACGGCGCTGAAGAACCTCGGCAAGCTTGGCGCCAGCGAAGTGATCGAGCCGGTGCTGGTGACCGTCATGGATGGCGACGTCGAGGCGATGGGCCGTTATCAGAAGATGACGCAGCAACTGCGCGCCGCCGGCATCCGCGCCGAGATGTTCCAGGGCAATTGGAAGAAGTTCGGCAACCAGCTGAAATATGCCGACCGTCGCGGCTGCCCCGTCGCCATCATCCAGGGCGGCGACGAACGCGCAACCGGTGTGGTGCAGATCAAGGATCTGATCGAGGGCAAGCGGCTCTCCGGCGAGATCGAGGACAATGCCAGCTGGCGCGAAGCCCGCGTGGCGCAGGAGACGACGCCGGAAGCCGACTTGGTCGCCAAGGTGAGGGAAATCCTTGCGGCGCAGGCGGAGGATCGGAAGAGGGCGGGCGATGCGCAATAGACCCCTCCCCAACCCCTGCCCACAAGGGGGAGGGGCTTCAAGTGGTGACGCTGTGCCCAACTCAACGTCTGCTTCCTCGACGGTTCTTTCGATTTGTTTCGACGGTCGCCACGGGATAATCCCTCCCCCTTGTGGGCAGGGGTTGGGGAGGGGACTTTTCCCGGGAGCGACACCATGCCCCTGATCAACCTCCCCGAATTTGCCAACGACCTGCTTTCCGAATTCGACGCCCGCAAGGCCGAGCGCATCGATACGCCTGTCATTCAGCCGGCCGAACCTTTCCTCGATATCGCCGGCGAGGATCTGCGTCGCCGCATCTTCATGACGGAGAGTGAAACCGGCGCCAGCCTCTGCCTGCGCCCCGAATTCACCATTCCCGTCTGTCTGCGCCACATCGAGACGGCGACCGGCACGCCGAAGCGTTACGCCTATCTCGGGGAGGTCTTTCGCCAGCGCCGCGATGGCGCCAATGAGTTCTATCAGGCCGGCATCGAGGATCTCGGCGATATCAACATACCGAGCGCCGATGCCCGCGCCATCGGCGATGCCACCGGCATTCTCGCCCGTCTGCTGCCGGGCCGGCGCCTGTCGGTGACGCTGGGCGACCAGGCGGTCTTCGAGGCCGTTGTCCAGGCGCTCGGCCTGCCGCTCGGCTGGCAGAAGCGGCTGATCCACGCCTTCGGCAACATGACGCAGCTGGAAGCGTTGCTGGCCGGTCTCGTCAGCCCGCAATTCGTCACCGGCCTCGACGACGATATCGCCAAGCTTGTTGCGTCAGGCGACGAGCAGGCGCTGGTCGCCCATCTCGAGCAGGAAATGCAGGCGACGGGCTATTCGACCAATGCCGGTCGCTCGCCGCTGGAGATCGCCCGGCGGCTCAAGGAAAAGCTCATCCTCTCCGAAACGCGCCTCGACGATGCAGCCTTCCATGTGCTGGAAGAGTTCCTGTCGCTCGACGTACCGCTCGTCAATGCGTCCGCAGCACTGGCCGGTTTTGCCGATGCTGCCGGCCTGAAACTTGGCAATGCGCTTTCCCGCTTCAACGGTCGTGTCGGCGCCCTTGCCGATGCCGGCGTCGATCTTTCCTGTCTCGACTACCGCGCCGCCTTCGGACGACCGCTCGATTATTATACCGGTCTCGTCTTCGAGGTGACGGCTGAGGGATCGAGCGCGGTTCTGGCCGGCGGCGGCCGCTACGATAGGCTCCTGACTTTCCTCGGTGCGACGGACCGCATTCCGGCTGTCGGCTTCTCCTTCTGGCTCGACCGCATCGAAACCGAAAGGGCAGCCGTATGACCATCACCATCGCGCTTCCCTCCAAGGGCCGGATGAAGGACGACGCTTCGGCGATCTTCGAGCGGGCCGGCATGCCGATCACGGCTGTCGGCAACGACCGCTCCTATCGCGGCCGCGTTGAAGGCTGGGACGATGTCGAGGTTGCCTTCCTCTCTGCCTCCGAAATCTCCCGTGAACTCGGCAACGGCACTGTCGATTTCGGCGTCACCGGCGAGGATCTGATGCGGGAAGGTTTTTCCGAAGTGGATAAGCGCGTCGAATTCTGCGCCCGCCTCGGCTTCGGCCATGCCGACGTCGTCGTCGCCGTGCCGGAGATCTGGCTGGATGTCGAGACCATGGCCGATCTCGGCGATGTCGCTGCCGATTTTCGTGCCCGCCACTCCAGGCGCCTGGCCATCGCCACCAAATACTGGCGCCTGACCCAGCAGTTCTTTTCAAGCCAGCACGGCATCCAGCTCTATCGCATCGTCGAAAGCCTCGGCGCCACCGAGGGCGCTCCCGCCTCAGGCTCGGCCGATATCATCGTCGACATCACCTCCACCGGCTCGACCCTACGCGCCAACCATCTGAAGGTGCTCCAGGACGGCGTTATCCTGCATTCGCAGGCCTGCCTTGTGCGCGCCCGCAAGGAAAGCCATGCCGATGAACCCGTCGTGCAGGCGATTATCGACGCGGTGCGCGCCGCCCTCTGATCTAGCCATCAATGCATAAGAAAACCCGCCGTCAATTCAATGACGGCGGGTTCTCTCATGTCTGGGAGGATGTCTGCTGGATCAGGCAGTCGCATAGGCGCCGCGGCGGGCGTCAATCGAATAGGCACCGGCACCGACGGTGGCGAGCAATATGTACGCGCCGGCAAGCGTGATGTTCTTCATGACCATGATCTGGTTGAGAATATTCACGAGATCCGCGCCACTTGCGTAGGGCAGATGGAAGGCAACCGCCGTGAAGACACAGAAGCCCGCCAGCAGCCAGCCGGCAATGCGGACCTGGAAGCCTGTGAGAACCGCAAGGCCGGCGAGCAGTTCAAAAAGGCCTGCGACATAGGCCAACAGGGTTGCGGCCGGCAGGCCGGCACCTGCGATCATGCCCGCAGTACCGGCAGGATCGGTTAGCTTCATGAAGCCGGAAAGGACGAACATGAAAGACAGAAGGATGCGGGCAATCAGGATAATGGCGTTCGACATGGATGCAGTCTCCGTTTGAATGGCTCTGGAGATCTTGGTGCCCCGGCACCGTGTGGACCTCGGATGCGTCCTATGTCGCTCTTTTCCTCCGTTATGGATAGATAAACAGACGCGGACAGTTCGTTCAATAATGTGGAACGATCTCCTGCGGACGGCCGCTTGCCTTTGCCGCACCCGGTCTCTTATGGTCGGCGCCCAACAAGGAGAATCCGATGGCAGATCTGTCCGCATTTCCGATCACGAAGCGCTGGCCGGCGAAAAATTCCGACATCATCCAGCTCTATTCCCTGCAAACCCCAAATGGGGTGAAAGTATCGGTCGCCCTCGAAGAGTTCGGGCTCGCCTATGAGCCGCATTATATTTCCTTCGCCGCCAACGAGCAGAAGTCGCCGGAATTCGAATCCCTCAACCCGAACGGCCGCATTCCGGCGATCATCGATCCGAACGGGCCTGATGGTAAACCGATCGGCCTTTTCGAATCCGGCGCCATCCTGCTTTATCTCGCGGAAAAGACGGGCAAGCTCATCCCCGAGGATGCTGCCGGCCGCTATGAATGCATCCAGTGGGTGTTTTTCCAGATGGCCGGTATCGGCCCGATGTTCGGCCAGTTCGGGCATTTCTACAAATTCGCCGCCGACAAGGTCGCCAACAATTCCTATCCGGTGGAGCGCTATCGCGACGAATCCAAGCGGCTGCTCGGCGTGCTCGAAGGCCGCCTGAAGGGTCGGCAGTGGATCATGGGCAATCAGTATACGATCGCCGACATCACCACCTTCACCTGGGTTCGCGGCGCCGATATCTTCTACGGCGGCCGCGAGGTTCTCGACTATGCGAATTTCCCCGCCGTGATGGACTGGCTGCAGCGCTGCATCGCCCGTCCGGCCAGCGAGAAGGGGCTCAACATTCCGGTCAAGCCGGAGTAGGGACTGCCGGAAAACACAAAGATCGTCCCCGGGGAACTCGGAGACGGCCTTTTTGCTCTGCATGGGTGGTCTTATCGCGGACTTGTGATCTGCCTTGCGCCTTCGAGCTTGAAGCGCGGAAAAATAAAGACGCCGACCATGCTGCCGCTGTATTTTTCCTCGAGCCCGTTCGACTCGCCCATGCAGAAGAGCGGCTGGCGCAAGCCGTTCGGCATGATGATCGTCGTCGAAAAACAGAAGGAGGAGCAGAGCGTCGCCGCCTGCTCGAATAGCTCCAGGATGTGGCCGCGGTCCTTGCTGTCATAGCAGCGGATCAGGCTCAATAGCCCGCAGTCTCGTGCGGAGAGGCCGTGCAGCATCGCGCTCCATTCGCCGAGGCGGAGCATGCCGCTCGACAAATCTCCGGTCCAGGCCTCGGAAATCGAAAACTGAGCCACCATCTCGTCATTTTGATTGTGGTGCTCCAGCGAGCCGGGTGTCAAAGGTACGGCTGCATTGGCTTTGGCGATCTTAAACAAGGCGTTCCCCCGTTCGGATGCAGCTCCTCCGCCGCACGCTCGGTAAACACAAAAACAGGATCACGCAGCAGCAGGCATGATGCCCGTGCTTTTACCGGCGATTGTTGCCGCGGCCCTCGGGCCGGCGGAACGTCAAGGATCCTCTCTCGCGCCCGTTTGGTAGGCGCACTTCAATTGCAGCGCGGATTTATAGGAGCTTTTGAACAAACGGCAACGGCTTTTTAAGGGGTGTTCGGATCGGCATTTTCCCCTGGGATGCCGCCACTCTCGCCTTATCCAGCGGGAAAGCCGCGCCGACACATCAATTTCGCGCGATTTGGATACCATTCCACTCGATATGAGGTCAGAAATGGCGCCCCAACACCGCATTCCCGCGCCGAGGCCGGCGGCCTGAAAAAACGCGCCAACGCAAGTTTCGCGCAAGTTTCCGGGGCAGGAGCCGGCAACGCGCCATAAAATTGCGCGCAACGGACCGAATCGCTTTGAGCGCAAAAGAAAAGGGCGACCCGAGGGCCGCCCTTCCTATTCCGGATGCCGGAATGGTGATCAGTGCAGGCTTTCGCCTATCACATCATGTCCATTCCGCCCATTCCGCCCATGCCGCCAGGCATGCCGGCAGGGGCATCCTTCTTCGGCAGTTCGGCGATCATGGCTTCGGTGGTGATCAGCAGCGATGCGACAGAAGCAGCGTTCTGCAGCGCGGTGCGAACGACCTTGAGCGGGTCGACGATACCCATGGAGATCATGTCGCCGAATTCGGACGTCTGGGCGTTGTAGCCGTAGTTGTCTTCATTCTTGTCCAAGACCTTGCCGACAACGATCGAGGCTTCGTCGCCTGCGTTTTCAGCGATCTGGCGAACCAGCGACTGCAGGGCGCGGCGAACGATGTTGATGCCGGCTTCCTGGTCGTCGTTTGCACCCTTGACGGTGATCTTCGTGGAGGAGCGCAGGAGTGCGATACCGCCGCCGGGGACGATGCCTTCCTGAACGGCAGCGCGCGTCGCGTTGAGGGCGTCGTCGATGCGGTCCTTCTTTTCCTTCACTTCGACTTCAGTCGAGCCGCCGACGCGGATGACGGCAACGCCGCCAGCGAGCTTGGCAAGGCGTTCCTGCAGCTTCTCGCGGTCGTAGTCGGAGGTGGTTTCTTCGATCTGGGCCTTGATCTGGGCAACACGGCCTTCGATGTCGGACTTGGCGCCCGAACCGTCGACGATCGTGGTGTTTTCCTTGGAGATCGAAACCTTCTTCGCACGGCCGAGCATGTCGAGCGTGACGCTCTCGAGCTTGATGCCGAGGTCTTCGGAGATCACGGTGCCGCCGGTCAGGATGGCGATGTCTTCGAGCATGGCCTTGCGGCGGTCGCCGAAGCCAGGAGCCTTGACGGCAGCGATCTTGAGACCGCCGCGCAGCTTGTTGACGACGAGCGTAGCAAGAGCTTCGCCTTCGACGTCTTCAGCGATGATCAGGAGCGGCTTGCCGGTCTGGACGACAGCTTCGAGAACCGGAAGCATCGACTGCAGGTTCGAGAGCTTCTTCTCGTGAAGGAGAATGAAGACGTCTTCGAGGTCGGCGATCATCTTTTCCGGGTTGGTCACGAAGTAGGGGCTGAGGTAGCCGCGGTCGAACTGCATGCCTTCGACGACTTCGAGTTCGGTTTCGGCGGTCTTGGCTTCTTCAACTGTGATGACGCCTTCGTTGCCGACCTTCTGCATGGCTTCAGCAATGTCGAGACCGACCTGCTTGTCGCCGTTTGCCGAGATCGTGCCGACCTGTGCAACTTCTTCAGAGGTGGAGATCTTCTTGGCCTTGGCCTGGAGATCCTTCACGACGTCGGCCACAGCGAGGTCGATACCGCGCTTCAGGTCCATCGGGTTCATGCCGGCTGCAACGGCCTTGTTGCCTTCGCGAACGATCGCCTGGGCAAGAACGGTTGCAGTCGTGGTGCCGTCGCCGGCGATGTCGTTGGTCTTCGAAGCAACTTCGCGGACCATCTGGGCGCCCATGTTTTCGAACTTGTCTTCGAGTTCGATTTCCTTGGCGACGGAAACGCCGTCCTTGGTGATGCGCGGAGCGCCGAAGGACTTGTCGATGATGACGTTACGGCCCTTCGGGCCGAGCGTTACCTTGACTGCATCGGCGAGAATGTCGACGCCACGCAGCATCTTTTCGCGCGCGGTACGACCAAACTTGATTTCTTTAGATGCCATGATTGAAACTCCTCAATTCGAGTGTCCGGGTTTTGGGACCCGTCGGCTACGTCGGAAAGGCCAGCGGCTGATCAGCCGATGATGCCCATAATGTCGGCTTCCTTCATGATCAGAAGGTCTTCGCCGTCGATCTTGACTTCGGTGCCGGACCACTTGCCGAACAGGATGCGGTCGCCAGCCTTGACGTCGAGTGCGACGACCTTGCCGGACTCGTCACGAGCGCCGGAACCGACGGCGACGATTTCGCCTTCCTGCGGCTTTTCCTTGGCGGTATCGGGAATGATGATGCCACCCTTGGTCTTGGCTTCGGACTCAACGCGGCGAACAACGACGCGGTCGTGAAGGGGGCGGAAGTTGGTGCTTGCCATTGTCTAATCCCTCGATCGAATGACATTCGCGGGCCGGAGCGGCCCACATGGATAGATGTTAGCACTCCCTTGCAGTGAGTGCTAGCGACGAGCATTTAGGGATGGCTCCGAGAGGAGTCAATGAGAGCAATCACGAATTTTTGTGCCGGAATTGTGAAGAGGCCGGAGAATTGCGGAGATTGCCGCCGAAACCGGCATGCTGGGCGAACGGCAAAGAAAATTCCTTGCCATCGCCTTGCGCCTTTGCAATGTCACCGGTGACTGAAGCAAATCGGGAAATCGGAATGGCCAGGCGGATAGAAAACTTCTCGGAAATCACAGCTCACTATGACGTGGTGCTCTGCGATGTCTGGGGCGTCGTTCACAATGGCGTCGATCCGTTTCCGAAGGCGGCCGCAGCTCTTGAAGCGGCCCGCGCCAGCGGCGTCGCCGTCGTCCTCATCACCAATTCGCCGCGCCTTTCCTGGCAGGTGGTCGAGCAACTGCGCCAGATCGGCGTTCCCGACGGCGCCTATGACCGGATCGTCACCTCTGGCGACGTCACGCGCCGGCTGATCGCCGAAGGGCCGAAGACGGTCTTTCTGCTCGGCCCCGAGCGTGACAGCCCGCTGCTCGACGGCCTCGATGTCGAGCGCCGGCCGGCTGAAGAAGCGCAATCGCTCGTCTGCACCGGCTTTTTCGACGATGAGACCCAGAAGCCGGAGGATTACACCGACATGCTTCTGGAGTTCAAATCCCGCGAGGTGCCGATGATCTGCGCCAATCCCGACCTCGTCGTCGAGCGCGGCCATCGCATCATCCCCTGCGCCGGCGCCATGGCCGCCTATTACGAGCAGCTTGGCGGCAGCACTCGCATCGCCGGAAAACCGCACCGGCCGATCTATGAGGCGACGCTGGCCGCTGCCCGCGAGCTTCGCGGCGATTTCCCCGTCGAGCGCGTGCTGGCAATCGGCGACGGCATGCCGACCGATGTGCGCGGCGCCTTGAATTATGGCCTCGACCTTCTCTACATCAGCGGCGGTATCCACGCCCGGGAATACACCTTGAACGGCGAGACCGACGAGGCGATCCTCAACGCCTATCTCGATCGGGAAAACGCCGCGCCGAAGTGGTGGATGCCCCGCCTTGCATGAAGACACGCCTTGCATAAAGAGAAGCCAGCCGATGACCGTCTTCCACCGCAATGAAACCCGGGAACCCTTGCCCGCCCATCTCAAGGGCGGCGTCATTGCCATCGGTAATTTCGACGGCGTGCACCGCGGCCACCAGTCGGTGCTCAACCGCGCACTCGAAATCTCCAAGGCGCGCGGCATCCCGGCTTTGGTGCTGACGTTCGAGCCGCATCCGCGCACGGTCTTCCGGCCCGAGACCCCGGTCTTTCGCCTCACGCCTGCGCCGCTGAAGGCCCGCATCCTGGAAACGCTGGGCTTCAACGCGGTGATCGAATACCCCTTCGACTACGAGTTCTCGCAGCGCTCGGCCGATGATTTCATCCATTCGATCCTCAAGGATTGGCTCGGCGCCTCTGAGGTCGTCACCGGTTTCGATTTCCATTTCGGCCGCGGCCGCGAGGGCGGTCCGGCCTTCCTGATGAATGCCGGCCAGACCTATGGCTTCGGCGTCACCCTGATCGATGCCTTCCGCGACGAAAATGCCGATGTCGTCTCGTCGAGCCATATCCGCGCGCTGCTGAAAGAAGGCAGCGTCAGCGAAGTCGCCGGCATGCTGGGCTATCGTTATACGGTTGAGGCCGAGGTGATCGACGGCGAAAAGCTCGGCCGCCAGCTCGGTTTTCCCACTGCCAACATGCGCCTGCCGCCGGAGGTTGAACTTGCTGCCGGCATTTACGCCGTCCGCTTCCGCCGCCAGGACGGCACGCTGCACGACGCCGTCGCGAGCTACGGCCGCCGCCCGACGGTGACGGAGAACGGCGCGCCGCTGCTCGAAACCTATCTTTTCGATTTCAGCGGCGATCTCTACGGTGAGCTCTGCTCCGTCTCCTTCTTCGGCTATCTCCGCCCCGAGCTAAAATTCGACGGCCTCGATCCGCTGGTCGCCCAGATTAAGCGCGATGAGGAAGAGGCGAGGGCGCTGCTTGCAGGTGTCAAGCCGCTCGGCGCGCTTGATCAGAAACTCTGCTTTTCCTCAGCGCAATAGCCGGCTGTCGAAAGGATAGCGGATCGTTTTTTCGATCGTCAGGCGCGACGCGTCCGGATGACGCGGATTGATAAGAATATTCGCGGCCTCTGGCATGATTGCCGATGGGACGCGCAGGAGACAGAATTCATTGTCTTCCAGTAATTTGTTGCCACGGTCGCGCGTCAGGCTGGTCTGGTTGATCGCAGCAGGATCGATCCCGATATCGAAGACTTCGATGTTATCCGGGCAACGGATTTTCAGGAGCTGAAAATCTCTCGGAATTTGATGCAGGTCGACCTGTACCAGAATTTCGAGGAGCGCAGTCGACGGGTGATCACAGCAATAGACGACGGGAATTCCCTGATGATGCCATCGTCCCGGTGCAAGCAGCCCGCCGCGTCCGGAAAGATCGGCATAATTCGAGATACGCCATAAGATCATGGCCTAGACGTAAATCCCGTGGTCGATCTGGTGCAGGGCCTGCTCGACGAGGCGGGCGCCGGTTTCCGATTCCAGCAGATCGATCGGCGCGATGCCGTCCATGCCGCGATTGGGCTTGCGCAGCCAATCGAACGCAACGGCTCTGTCGCCGAAAATGCGCTTAGCCATGTCCGCGATCCGCACGATGCGTAAGGCGCCGTCGTTTTCCTCGACCGTCAGCGGCTCGCCGTTCGCATTGCGTCTCGCCAGAGTTCGGCGCGGTGCGACGAAACGATATATTTCCTCCACGGAAAAGCCGAGTTCTGTCAATTTCAATGCCATTGCTCCGTCATAAACCTGGACGGAGCCGTGCGAAGCGATCTCGAGGCGCTCGCGTATAGTCATCGATTCTGGTGTCTGAAGAAAACCAAGCATTGCCCTGAATGACCTTTATGCCACTTGCCCCAATATATATGCGCATTTGGCGCCATCTTCAATTGCTTCCGTTGTGGCAGCCGGCCTCTTCCTTTTCCCGGCAAAAACGCCTATGAACCGGCGCGATGACAAAATATCGGCTGGCAATGATGATGCGAATTATCGGCCCGGCCTTCCGCGCGCGCTAAGCGGCCGGGAGGTCCGGGTTTTTGGCGCTTGGATATGAGCGCTTCCGTCACCAGCTTTTTCACGCCGTTGCGCCCCTTCCTGGGCCGCCAGAAACGATTGTCCCGATATGACCGACACAGCCGAAAAGATCGACTATTCGAAGACCCTCTATTTGCCCGAAACCGATTTCCCGATGCGTGCCGGCCTGCCGCAGAAGGAGCCGGAGCTGGTCAAGCGCTGGCAGGAGATGGGTCTCTACAAGAAACTGCGCGCCTCTGCCGCCGGCCGCGAAAAATTCGTGCTGCACGATGGCCCGCCCTACGCCAACGGCAACATCCACATCGGCCACGCGCTGAACAAGATCCTCAAGGACGTCATCAACCGCTCGTTCCAGATGCGCGGCTACGACGCCAATTACGTGCCCGGCTGGGATTGCCACGGCCTGCCGATCGAATGGAAGATCGAGGAAAAGTACCGCGAAAAGGGCAAGAACAAGGACGAGGTCCCGGTCAACGAATTCCGCCGGGAATGCCGTGAATTCGCCGCCGGCTGGATCAAGGTCCAGGCAGAAGAGTTCAAGCGTCTCGGCATCGAGGGCGACTTCGACAATCCCTATACGACGATGAACTTCCACGCGGAGTCGCGCATCGCCGGCGAACTCTTGAAGATCGCCGCAAGCGGTCAGCTTTATCGCGGCTCCAAGCCGATCATGTGGTCGGTCGTCGAGCGCACGGCGCTGGCCGAGGCCGAGGTCGAATACCAGGACTATGAGAGCGACACGATCTGGGTGAAATTCCCCGTCGTCGAAGGTCCGGCTGCGCTCAAGGATGCGTTCGTGGTCATCTGGACGACGACGCCCTGGACGATCCCCGGCAACCGCGCGGTCTCCTTTTCCGCGCGTGTTTCCTACGGCCTCTATGAGGTGACGGCCGCCGAGAACGATTTTGGTCCGCGTCCGGGCGAAAAGCTGATCTTTGCCGATAAACTGGCTGAGGAGTCCTTTGCCAAGTCCAAGCTGCAGTACAAGCGCCTGAGCGATGTCTCCGCGGCCGACTTCGCAGCGATGGCCTGTGCGCATCCCTTCAAGGGTCTGGACGGCGGCTATGAATTCCCAGTGCCATTGCTCGATGGCGATCACGTCACCGACGATGCGGGCACCGGTTTCGTGCACACGGCGCCCAGCCACGGCCGCGAAGACTTTGATGCCTGGATGTCGGCTGTCCGCACGCTTGAGGCCCGCGGCATCGACACCAAGATCCCGTTCCCGGTCGACGACGGCGGCTTCTACACATCGGACGCCCCCGGCTTCGAAGGCGCCCGCGTCATCGACGACAACGGCAAGAAGGGCGATGCCAACGACCGCGTCATCAAGGCGCTGATCGAACGCAACGCGCTCTTTGCCCGCGGCCGGCTGAAGCACCAGTATCCGCATTCCTGGCGCTCGAAGAAGCCGGTGATCTTCCGCAACACGCCGCAATGGTTCGTCTATATGGACAAGACGCTTGCCGACGGCACGACGCTGCGTTCGCGCGCGCTGGGTGCGATCGACGACACCCGCTTCGTGCCCGCCGCCGGCCAGAACCGCTTGCGCGCCATGATCGAGGGCCGCCCGGACTGGGTTCTGTCCCGTCAGAGAGCATGGGGCGTGCCGATCGCCGTCTTTGCCGACGATGAGGGCGAGGTCCTGGTCGATGAAGCCGTCAACACCCGTATCCTCGAAGCCTTCGAACAGGAGGGCGCCGACGCCTGGTTTGCCGATGGCGCCAAGGAGCGCTTCCTCGGCAACGACCATGACCATTCCCGCTGGAAGCAGGTCATGGATATCCTCGACGTGTGGTTCGACTCCGGCTCGACGCACACCTTCACGCTGGAGGACCGTCCGGACCTGAAGTGGCCGGCCGATCTCTATCTCGAAGGCTCGGACCAGCATCGCGGCTGGTTCCATTCGTCGCTGTTGGAATCGGCAGCCACCCGCGGCCGCGCGCCTTACAACGCCGTCCTCACCCATGGCTTCACCATGGACGAGAAGGGCGAGAAGATGTCGAAGTCGAAGGGCAACGTCACCGCGCCGCAGGAAGTAATGAAGGATGCCGGCGCTGACATCCTGCGTCTGTGGGTGATGACCTCCGACTATGCCGACGACCTGCGCGTCGGCAAGACGATCATCCAGACCAATGTCGACGCCTATCGCAAGCTACGCAACACCATCCGCTGGATGCTGGGCACACTTGCCCACGACAAGGGCGAGGAGATCGCTTTTGCCGATCTGCCGGAACTGGAGCAGCTGATGCTGCACCGGCTTGCCGAACTCGACGAGCTGGTGCGCGAGAATTACGATGCCTTCGATTTCAAGAAGATCGCCCGTGCGCTGATCGATTTCGCCAATGTCGAGCTTTCGGCCTTCTATTTCGATGTCCGCAAGGACGCACTCTATTGCGACGCGCCGTCGAGCCTGCGCCGGCGCGCCAGCCTGCATGTCATCCGCCAGATCTTCGATTGCATGGTGACCTGGCTTGCCCCGATGCTGCCCTTCACCACCGAGGAGGCCTGGCTGTCGCGCAACCCGTCCGCCGTTTCCGTGCATCTGGAGCAGTTTGCCCCTGTTGCCAAGGAATGGCGCAACGATGCCCTGGCCGAGAAGTGGAAGAAGATCCGCGCTGTCCGCTCGGTTGTCACAGGCGCCCTGGAAATCGAGCGCAAGGACAAGCGCATCGGCTCTTCGCTGGAAGCCGCTCCCGTCGTCCACATCGCCGATCCGGAACTGATGAAGGCGCTGGAAGGCCAGGACTTCACCGAAGTCTGCATCACCTCGGCAATCGAGATTGCGGCCGGCGATGGCCCGGCGGAGGCTTTCCGCCTTGCCGAGGTGCCTCTGGTCAGCGTCGTGCCGAAGCTGGCGGAGGGCCAAAAATGCGCCCGCTCCTGGCGCATCACCAGGGATGTCGGTTCCGATCCGGAATATCCCGATGTCTCGGCCCGTGACGCTGCCGCGCTTCGCGAGCTTGCCCGGCTCGCGTGAAGAATATTGCCGGGTGAATTGCGTTTTCGCGGTTCATCCGGTAAAAGCTGCCTGAAAATGGCCGGATTTTTGCGTCAGGGGGACGGTTGTCCGGTAGGGCAACGATTGCACCGGTGGCTGGAAGGGTTTTCATGTTCGCAACGCATTGGTTCCGTATGGGCGCCTGCCTGTCTGTTGTCATGGCGGGATGCTCCCTGGTCTCCAGCTGCGCCAGCAGCCCGACCTACGGCACCGACAAGACCGCCATGGAGCAATTGACCGACGATCTCGGCCAGTCCGTGTCGCTGACCGGGCCGGACCCGAAGAACAAGGGCGTCAAATACACGCCGCGCCCGACGCTGGTGCTGCCGGCCCAGGCGCAGAGGGAAACCCTCGTTGCGCCACAGCCGACCGTCGCCAACAAGGACAATCCGCAGTGGATTGAATCGCCGGAGGAAACCCGCGCCCGCCTGGTCGGGGAAGCCGACGCCAACTCCGACAATCCGAATTACCGCTCGCCGCTGGCAAGCTCCGCCATCGAGGGCGGCCGGCGTACGACCGAAGCCCAGACCAAGGCCTATCGCGAAGCCCGCGCCCTGCAGAAGGGCTCCTATGTCGATCAGCGCCGCTATATTTCCGATCCGCCGCCCGGCTACCGCACCGTCGACGACCCGGCAAAGCTCGATGATGTCGGCGAGCCCGAACTCAAGAAGCAGAAGAAGCGCAAGAAGGATGCGGCGATCGCCAACAGCGGCAAGCAGTGGTGGAACTTCCTGCAATAGTCTCCTTATCTGCCTGAATAGACGCGAGGCGCTGTAGAGACTACGGCGCCTCTCTCTTTTGCGAGAAGAATGTTCGCAATATATCGGCCGATTGCACCTCGTTGAAGCCGGAATAGACTTCCGGTGCGTGGTGGCAGGTCGGTTGCGCATAAAATCGCACGCCATTGTCGACGCCGCCGCCTTTCGGGTCCTCGGCGCCGTAATAGAGCCTGCGGATACGCGCAAACGAGATGGCTGCCGCGCACATGGTGCAAGGCTCGAGTGTCACATAAAGATCGGCGCCGACAAGACGCTCCTGGCCGAGAGCTTCGCAGGCCAGCCGGATCGCGGCGATTTCGGCATGTGCGGTCACGTCATTAAGCTCGCGCGTGCGGTTTCCCGAGCGCGAAACGGCAATATCGTCGATGACGACGACGGCGCCGATCGGCACCTCGCCGCGGTCTCCGGCGGCGCGTGCCTCTTCGAGCGCCATCTCCATGAAACGATTTGTCTTCACGATCGCAAGAATTTCCACTTAACCGCAGATGCGTGACCTGATAGACAGGCCCAAAAGGCAGGCAAACAACAAATGACACCCAAAGACAAGCCAAAACGCCCGGGCGCAAAGCCCTTTTCACGCGACAGCGGGCCGAAGGCCGGCGCGAAGTCGGGCGGCACGAAGCCGGCAAAGGCTGCGATCGCGGCCGAGACCGAAGGCGAGGCCAAGGCCGAACGCATTTCCAAGGTGATGGCGCGCGCCGGCGTCGCCTCCCGCCGCGACATCGAGCGCATGATCATGGAAGGCCGCGTGACGCTGAACGGCGCGGTTCTCGACACCCCTGTCGTCAACGTCACGCTGGCCGATCGCATCGAGGTCGACGGCGTGCCGATCCGCGGCATCGAGCGCACCAGGCTGTGGCTCTATCATAAGCCGGCCGGGCTGGTGACCACCAATGCCGATCCGGAAGGCCGCGCGACCGTCTTCGACAACCTGCCGGAAGAACTGCCGCGCGTCATGTCGATCGGCCGTCTCGATATCAACACCGAAGGCCTGCTGCTGCTGACCAATGACGGCGGTCTTGCCCGTGCGCTCGAGCTGCCGGCGACCGGCTGGCTGCGCCGCTACCGTGTCCGCGCCCATGGCGACATCGATCAGGACGCTCTCGACAAGCTGAAGGACGGCATTGCCGTCGACGGCGTGCTCTACGGTTCGATCGAGGCGACGCTCGACCGCACGCAGGGCTCGAACGTCTGGATCACCATGGGTCTTCGCGAAGGCAAGAACCGCGAAATCAAGAACGTGATGGGCGCGCTCGGCCTTGACGTCAATCGTCTGATCCGCATCTCCTACGGCCCGTTCCAGCTCGGCGACTTACCGGAAGGCCATGTCATCGAAGTGCGCGGCCGCACGCTTCGCGACCAGCTCGGCCCGCGCCTGATCGAGGAAGCCAAGGCGAATTTCGATGCGCCGATCTATAACGCGCCGGCGGTTGCCGCCGAGGAAGGGGCTGAAGCCCCAGTACCGGAAAGGCGCGAGCAGCGTCCGCGCCGCGACGAGGACAAGCGCGAACGGGCGCTGAGCCGCCTCGACACCAAGCGCGACGATCGCCGCGGTGGCGGGCGTAGAGATGACGACCGCCGCGATGGCGGCCGCTTCGACGACGACAAGCCGAAACGTCCCCAGCCGCTCGGCCAGCGCCGCAGCGCCAATGTCTGGATGGCGCCGGGCGCCCGGCCGCTCGGCGAAAAAGCTGCGGCGAAAGCTGCCAAGAATGAGCAGACCGCGCGCCGGCGCGGCGAGCAGGTGCCGGCAAAAAGCAGCGGTTCCCAACATATCGAGGATCGCCCGCGCACACAGATCAATCGGGTGCGCGAAGAGGACGGCGAATGGATCCGCTCGAGCGAGCAGCCCAATCGCAAGGATGAAGGCGAAGCCCGCGGCCGCAAGCGTCCGTTCGGGGATCGTCCGGGCCGTGAAGAGCGCGGTTTTGGCGACCGCCCGGCCCGCGGCGACCGCAGGCCCCGTGAAGGGGGTGACGAACGTCCGCGTAGCAGAAGCTCTGCCGGTGAAGGCCGCCCCGAGCGTCCGCGCGGCGATCGGCCTTTCGGTGATCGTCCCTCGCGTGGCGACCGGCCCTTCGGCGACAAGCCGCGCGGGGATCGCAAACCGCGTGGCGATGGTGACGAACGTCCTCGTGCCGCCAGATCCTCCACCGGTGAGGCCCGTTCGGAGCGTCCGCGCGGTGACCGGCCTTTCGGGGATCGTCCTTCGCGTGGCGACCGCCCCTTCGGCGATAAGCCGCGGGGTGAACGCAGGCCGCGCGAGGACGGTGATGAACGTCCGCGCGCAGCCAGAAGTTTTGCCGGCGAAGGCCGCTCCGAGCGTCCGCGTGGCGAGAAATCCTTCGGCGACAAATCTGCGGGCGGCCGGTCTTCGGGCGATAAGCCGCGCGGCAAGGGCTTTGGCGCCAAGCCGGGCGCGGCCAAGAATTTTTCCGGTAAGCCGAAGGACGCCAAATCAGGCGGCGACAGACCGGGCGGCGACAGGCCCGCGGGCGGGCCGTCCAGAGGTAGTGGAAAAGGAAAGGGAATGACGCGCGGTGCGGATCGTCGGCGGTGAATTTCGCGGGCGGCCTCTCGCCGTGCCAAAATCCAACGAGATCCGGCCGACTGCCGACCGGACGCGCGAGAGCCTGTTCAATATATTGAGCCATGCCTATCCGGAATGCGTCGATGGCACCCGGATCCTTGACCTTTTTGCCGGAACCGGCGCGGTCGGTCTCGAAGCCGTTTCACGCGGCTGTCGTCACGCGCTCTTCGTCGAAAACAGCGTCGAGGGCAGGGCGCTGCTCTGGGAAAACATCGATGCGCTCGGCCTGCACGGCCGCACGCGCATCCTGCGCCGCGATGCGACCGATCTCGGCAGCGTCGGCAATCTCGAAGCTTTCGACATGCTGTTTGCCGACCCGCCCTATGGCAAAGGCCTCGGCGAAAAGGCGATGGCGGCGGCGGCCGGCGGCGGCTGGCTCAGGCCCGGCGCGATCGCGGTGCTCGAGGAACGCGCCGATATTGTCGTATCCGTGCATCCTTCCTATGTTTTCCTCGAAAACCGCATCTTTGGCGATACGAGGGTACATTTCTTCCGGTATCAGCCGCAATAAGCGGGGGCGGGGCGTGCAGCAGGCAGAGATCATCAGTCCGAAACTGCCTGCGATCAGCGATCTTCCAACGGTCGCCGTCGCTTTCGGCGGCGGTGGCGCGCGCGGACTTGCCCACATCCATATCATCGAGACGCTCGACGAACTCGGCATCCGCCCGGTGGCGATATCGGGTTCGTCGATGGGCGCGATCATGGGGGCCGGCATGGCCGCCGGCATGTCGGGAGCCGAAATCCGCGAACATGCGCTGACGACCGTCGGCAACAAGACGGCGGTCGTTGCACGCATCTGGGGCCTGCGGCCGGCGACGGTGCGCGATGCGGTGGCCAAGGGCATCCGCATCGGCCAGTTCAATCTGGAGCGGATCCTGAAAGCCTTTCTGCCGGCCGAGTTGCCGGCCCGCTTCGAGGATTTGCTGGTGCCGATGAAGGTCATCACCACGGATTATTACGGGCAGAACGAAGTCATCATCGAAGAAGGTGAGCTGTTTCCGGCACTCGCCGCGTCTTCCGCCATTCCCGCCGTCTTCATGCCGGTGCGCCTGCGCGGCCGGGTGATGATCGACGGTGGTATCAGCAATCCCGTGCCCTATGAACCGCTGATGGATCTTGCCGATATCGTCATCGGCATCGATGTCGTCGGCGCGCCGGAAGGCGACGGCACCCATATTCCGAACCGCATGGAGAGCATCTTCGGCTCCGGCCAGCTGATGATGCAGACGGCGATCACGCTGAAGCTGAAGCTCTGCCAGCCGCACATCTTCCTGCGCCCGGCCGTCGGCCGCACCGGCGTCATGGATTTCCTCAAGGCCCGCGAGGTGCTGGCCATGTCGGTCGGCGTCAAGGACGAGCTGAAATTCGCCCTTGACCGGGAAATCGAAGCGCGGCTCAAGCGCTAGAACATAGTGTTATTGGGCGTGGCCCTCATGGCCACCCGCCCCGTTTGACGCCGCGTTAATCATCATGACCGTGCCCTCGAAGCTTGAGAACAGTGCCAGCGCGGAGGGATCAAGGCTTGTCTCGGCCTCTTTCAGCTTCGCAGCCAGTCCGGCCGCGTCACTTGCCGGGAGGCCGATTTTCTCCAGCGTCCCCGCATCCTTCAGGCTGTCGCCGCTACTGAGATAGATGCTCCAGCCATGATGCGTCTTTTGCAGCAAGACGCGTCCGCCGCGCCCAGCTTGGCGCCAGCCGGCGATCGCCCAATCGGCCTGGACGACGACCGGGGCGATGTCCAATGGCTTATCAAGCCTTTCGAACATCAGCTTCAGCCTTGCCGGGATCGCCTGCTGCGGATCGTCGTCCGCAGCTGCCATGGATGCGAAAAGCATGCAGGCTAGAAGGGCAATGATCATCCTCATCGAATGGTCTCCCTTAAGCGACAACGCGTTTCAACACGGGCACGAAGCGCACGACGATCTGGTCGAAGGCGATCATGGCGACAATGGCGAGCCCGCTCATCGGGAAGGCGACGGCGAAGATGGCGGTAATCAGCCACAGGCCGTAATAGACCGCGCGTTTTGGCGGCATGGGTGGCACGCCGAGCCGGCCGGCCGGGCGCCGTTTCCACCACATGATGACGGCACTCACGCAGCTGAGCACGATGGCCAGGCAGGTTGCGAGCATCAGCAACTGGTTGAAACGCCGCCATTCCTGTCCCTGGTGGGCATTGATGCCCCACTCGATCGCCTTGCCGAGCAACGGATACTGATTGAAGCCGATATCGACCAGCGGTTTGCCGGAATACTGGTCGATATGGATGGTGCGTTCGTTGGCCAGATCGTCGGGATAGAGCGAGGCGGTATAGACGCCCGTCTCGTCGGAGGGAATGACCACGTCGAAGCCCGGCGCCATGCCCAGCCGCCTGGCGATCTCCACGGCCTTGTCGAGACCGATCGGCTTGGCCGATTGTGCTGCGGCGATATCGGAAAGCGGAACCGGCGCCTTTTCGACGATCCAGCCGCTCTTCGGCAGGATGTCCTCGGTCACCTTCTGCGATTTCGGCACGTCGTCCCAGAGCTGGACGGGATAGCCGAGGCCGTGTTCGGTCAGCCAGGCATTGGCGTTTGCGCCCCAATAGCCCGACCATGGCATGCCTGTTATCGCCAGGAAGAAGATCAGCACCCCGGCGAAGGCGCCCGTCACCGCATGCAGGTCACGCCAGAAAACCCGGCGGCCCGATGTTCCCCGCACGCTGACGACACCGCCCGTCTGGCGGCGCGGCCACCAGAGATAGATGCCGGTGACGACGAGCACCATGGCAAAGCCGCCGGTGATCTCAATCAGCCGGTTCGCTATACCGCCGAAATAGGCCAGGCTGTGGATGCGCTTGACGACATAATTGAACTCATCGGTCGATCCGACCACATCGAGCACCTTGCCGGCATAAGGGTCGACGAAGACCAGCGTCGTGCCGGCATCGCTGGCGACGGTGACGATGGCCGATCGCTCAGGTCCGGCCGGCTCCTTGTAGGAGGTCGCCGCCGAGCTCGGCACCGCGGCGGTGGCGATTTCCGCGATCCGCTCGGCCGGCAGCGCCTGGCCGGAGGGCTGGACGGTATAACGGTAGCCGAAGAAGCTGTTGTTGATCTCGTCCTTGAAAAGATAGAGCGATCCGGTCACGGCCAGATTGAGCATGAAGGGTATGACGAGAAGCCCGGCAAAGAAATGCCAGCGCCAGATGGCGCGGTAGAGCGAAACGCCGCTGGCGGCGTCCTCCGCCGGTCCGGCGGCAGTGATAGTCGACATGAGGATGGATCCGTATCCGCGGCCGGCTGCGGGAAGCAGTTCGGCCGGCGTTGAAAGGCGTCACGGCGCCTGCCGCAACACGAGGTTCAGGCGAGGATCGGATCGGAAGGCGGAGCGCGGGGACCGGTATTGGGCGGGAAAAGCCGGCGAGGGAAGCTTTCGGCCCGGATCGGCAGTTCGACCGCGACCGCAAAGGGTATCGGAGCACCGGCGACATCCATCGGCGCCGGCAGCAGGGTCGAGGCGCCGATCCGGCAGGCCTCGCAACCATGCGAATGGGTTTTGTCGTGCTGGCCTTGATCGGATTTATCGCTGACGGTGACGCAAAGCGACGGCAGCGTTCCATCGGGCAGTACATATTGCGCGAGTTCGGTCGGACCGGACTCATCGGCGACGGGAGCCTGATGGGCGAATGCGACAAAAACCAACGTCGCCGCGCACAGGATGCGCAGTGCCCATTGCTCGATCTGTCTCGCCCGTCTGATCAAGTGTCCCTCTCCGATCACCCGCTGATAGACGCCGCCGAGCGCATATTCAATGCGTCAATTTAACAAGCCGATCGGCGGCGATCAGGCCTCCGCCGTCGCATCCACCGTTCCCGCCAGCGGATCGTCCTCGAATGGATCGGCGGCGCGTTTCGGCTTCACGAGCGGTTCGGGGCGGACAGGGTGGGAAAACAGCATGTCGCGGCCGGCCTGCAGCCCTTCCGACACCTGCAGCACCAGGCGCGCCTCGTCGCGCTTGCGGATATCCTCGCCGATCTCATAGGCGTCGACCTCGGGAACGCCGAGCGCCTCCAGCGTCCGCCGCCCGAAGAGCAGGCCGGATTCCAGCGTTTCGCGCAACTCGTAGTCGACGCCCTTGTTGCGCAGTTCGATCGAATGGATACGGTCGTAGGAGCGCACGTAGAGCCTTGTGTGCGGATAATCCGCCTGCACCAGCTCCACCACCTTGTCGGTGACCTCCTTCTTCTGCGTGCAGACGAGCACGATCTTTGCCCGGTCGATGCCGGCCGAGCGCAGCACGTCCTTGCGGGTGCCGTCACCGAAATAGATGCGGAAGCCGAAAGAGGAGGCCTGGCGGATGCGGTCCGCCGAAAATTCGATGACGGTGACGCTGCGCCCGCCGGCAAGCAGGATCTGCGCGGCGATCTGGCCGAAACGCGAGAAGCCGACCATCAGCACGTCGGCGCCGGCGCCCTCGAAATCCTCGTCCAACTCCTCATGCTCGTCGCCGCTGAGCAGACGCTTCGCAAGCGCCGCGCCGATCGGCGTCAGCGCCATGGACAGCGTGACGATCGCGACCAGCAGCGATGCCGTGCTCGCCGACATCAGCCCGACGGTCGCCGCCGCGGTAAACAGCACGAAGCCGAATTCGCCGCCCTGCGGCAGCAGGAAGGCGATGCGGATCGCATCATCATGCGGAGAGCCGGAGATCCGGCAGAGCCCGTAGATGATGATCGCCTTGACCGCCATGATGATCGGCACCGCGACGATGACGAAGAGCACGTTGTCGGCAAGCACGTCGAGCTGCAGCGACAGGCCGACGGCGATGAAGAAGATGGCGAGCAGCACGCCGCGGAAGGGCTCGATATCGGCCTCCAGCTCGTGCCGATAGGAGGATTCGGCGAGCATCACCCCGGAGAGGAAGGCGCCCATCGCCATCGAAAGCCCGGCAAGCTGCATTAGGCTCGCCGATCCCATGACGACGAAGAGGGCGGCGGCGATCATCGCTTCGCGCGCACCGGTGCGCGCGATGACCTGGAAGAGCGGCGTCAGCAGGTAGCGCCCCATGACGACCATCGCCGCGACCGCGCCGACGGCGACCGCAAAATCGGTGAGCGGCGCAGGGCTGCCCTTGCCGCCGCCGTCGAGCACGGTGATCAGCGCCAAGAGCGGCACGATTGCAAGGTCCTGGAACAGCAGCATCGAGAAGGAGCGCTGCCCATACCTCGTGTTGACGTCGCCGTCGCCCTCGAGGATCTGCATGGCGAAGGCCGTCGAGGATAGTGCCAGGCCGAAGCCGGCGACGATGCTGCCGCGCCAGTCGAGAACCTCAGAAAACCAGGCAAGCGCGGTCAGCGCCAGCCCGGTCACCACCACCTGCGCCGTGCCGAGGCCGAAAATGTCGCGGCGCATTTGCCAGAGGCGGCTGGGTTTCAGCTCCAGCCCGATGATGAAAAGCAGGAAGACGACGCCGAGTTCGGCGACGGCAAGGATCTGTTCGCCATCGGTGATGCCGTGGAAAACCGGCCCGATGACGATGCCGGCGGCGAGATAGCCGAGCACCGTGCCGAGCCCGAGCTTCTTGAATATCGGCGCGGCGACCACCCCTCCGCCGAGCAGCAGGATCGTTTCGGAAAAAAAGGCATTGGACGCGGACATCGGGGCGATTTCTTTCGACGGCGGGGAACAGGCCGGCAGCCCCGACAAAGAATCGGCGGCGGCGGCCTTGATGCTTGGGTGAGTGCACAATAAATGGAAGCCGAAGGAAAGGCCAAATCATGTCCTCTGAAATCGATTCCTCGACACTTCTTTCCCGCGCAAGTCAATTGATCGATCTGGCCAGGAAGGCAGGGGCCGACGCCGCCGACGCCGTCGTCGTCCGGTCGCGCTCGCAATCGGTCAGCGTCCGCCTCGGCAAGGTCGAGGGCACGGAATCCTCCGAAAGCGACGATTTTTCGCTGCGCGTCTTCATCGGCAAGCGCGTTGCCAGCGTTTCGGCCAATCCGGGCTTCGATCTGCAGGCGCTGGCCGAACGCGCCGTCGCCATGGCCAAAGTCTCGCCGGAAGATCCCTTCGCCTGCCTCGCGGATGAGGCGAGCCTTGCGAAATCCTACCCCGACCTGCAATTGCTCGATACCACCGAGGTCTCCTCCGAGATGCTGCGCGAGGCAGGCCTTGCAGCTGAGGCCGCGGCCCTTGCGGTCGAGGGCGTCACCAATTCCTCCGGCGCCGGTGCCTCGGCCGGCATGGGCGGCCTGGTTCTCGCCACCTCGCACGGTTTCGAAGGCAGCTACATGGCCTCGCGTTTCGGCCATTCCGTCAGCGTCATCGCCGGAGAAGGCACCGGCATGGAGCGCGATTATGATTTCGACAGCCGGCTCTATTATGCCGAGCTCGACGATCCCGCCGAGATCGGCCGCCGAGCCGGCGAACGGGTGATAAAGCGCATCAACCCGCGCCAGGTGCCGACCGGCAAGGATGTCACCGTCATCTTCGATCCGCGAGTCGCCCGCGGCTTCGTCGGCCATATCGCCGGCGCAATCAATGGCGCCGCCGTCGCCCGCAAGTCGAGCTTCCTGCGCGACAGGATGGGTCAGCAGGTACTGAAATCGGGCCTGTCTATCACCGACGATCCGTTGATCGTGCGCGGCCCCTCCTCGCGGCCCTTCGACGGCGAGGGCGTATCGGGCGAGCGGATGGTGATGATCGAGGACGGCGTCTTGAAGCATTGGTTCCTGTCGACCTCGACCGGTCGCGAGCTCGGCCTTCAGACCAACGGCCGCGGCGTGCGCGGCGGCACTGCCGTTTCGCCGTCCTCCACCAATCTTGCCCTTGAACCCGGCGACATCACGCCGGAGGAACTGATCCGCAGCGTCGGCAATGGCTTTTATGTCACCGAATTGATCGGCCACGGCGTCAACATGATCACCGGCGAATACAGCCGCGGCGCCACCGGTTTCTGGATCGAGAACGGCGAACTGACCTTCCCGGTCTCCGAGGTGACGATCGCCTCGAATCTCAAGGAGATGTTCATGCGCCTGACGCCGGCAAACGACATCGACCGCAAGTTCGGCGTCGCGGCCCCGACCTTCGCCATCGAAGGCATGACCCTGGCAGGGCGGTAGAGCATGATGCCGAAAAGTGTGTGCGGTTTTCGGACGACATCATGCTCAAACGAAAGTTGGACGGATTTGACGGGATGAGCGATAGGGAAAAGCCCCGTTGGCAGAGCGATCTCACGCTGATCGTCGATGCTGCGAAAGAGGCCGGTGCGGTCGCTTTCGGTTTCTTCAACCAGTCTCCCGAGGTCTGGTGGAAAAACGACGACCGCTCCCCCGTCAGCGCCGCCGATTTCGCCGCCAACAAGACGCTCGAAACCATTCTGCGCAAGGCCCGGCCGGATTATGGCTGGCTGTCTGAGGAAACCGACGATGATGCCGGCCGCCTCTCGCATGAGACGCTGTTCATCATCGACCCGATCGACGGCACGCGCGCCTTTCTCGGCGGGCAGAAGCTCTGGTGCGTCAGCGTCGCGGTCGTTCATCGCGGCCGTCCGGTCGCCGGCGTGCTCTATGCCCCGGCGCTCGAGGAACTCTATGAGGCCGTCGACGGCGGCGTGGCGCTGAAAAACGGCGTGCCCTTCACCGTCTCCGCCGCGGGACCGGAGGAGACGAGCCGCCTTGCGGTCGGCGAGGACCTGTTGACGACCTTTCCGCCGGAGTTTCGCGACCGGGTCAGCCGCCACAAACACATTCCCTCGCTTGCCTATCGCATCGCCATGGTGGCGGACGGTCGTCTCGAAGGCACCTTCGTCAAGAGCAATTCGCATGATTGGGATCTGGCCGCCGCCGATCTGATCCTTAGCTGCGCTGGCGGTGGCCTCGTCGATCTCGACGGCAGGCCGATCGTCTACAATCGCGCCGACGTGACCCACAACGTCCTCTGCGCAGCACCGACGCCCCGCATCAGCGAGTTTCTCGCGGCCTTTGCGGGACGACGAGACAGTTGACGTTTCCGTCAAAATCCCGCAGATGGGGTGGCGGAGGAGAATAGCAGAAAGAGAACAAAAAATGACTGACTCCGGTGACAAGAAGCAGCTTTTGCATCTCGTTTTTGGCGGCGAACTGGAAAGCCTCGACAACGTCCAGTTCCGCGATCTGAAGGGTCTCGATATCGTCGGCATTTTCCCGGATTATGCCACGGCGCTGACGGCCTGGAAGTCGAAAGCGCAGCAGACGGTCGACAATGCGCATATGCGCTATTTCATCGTCCACATGCATCGTTTGCTCGATCCGCAGGAAAAGGCCTGAAGCAGCCGATCTCGGCCATCGGCCGCGGCATGTATCGGCGGCCTGCGGTTCGTCGCGCCGGGTTCGTGCACCGGCCGTCCGTCGATCCGGATCGTTTGACGCATTCTGAACAAATTCATCGGCCATTCCGGCCGCAACGATAATGAGGGAATGGGTTTGATGTCGATCTTGGATCGGAGACTGGCGCAATGAGTTCCCGGATGGCTCGGTTCGGTCTGAGCGCATACCGTTTGGCGGGAACCGTGGCCTCTCCTGTCGTCGGCCTCTATATCACCTACCGCACGGCCAAGGGCAAGGAAGACCGGGCGCGCCGCCTGGAACGCTTCGGCTATCCGAGCGCCAACCGGCCGCAGGGCCCGCTCGTCTGGTTCCATGCTGCAAGTGTCGGTGAAACCAATGCCGTCATTCCGCTGATCCGCGAAATCCGCCGCCGCGACATCCATGTCATCTTGACCACGGGCACGATCACCTCGGCCAGGCTCGCCGCCGAGCGCCTCGGCAATGACGCGATCCACCAATATGTGCCGCTCGACCTGAAGCCCTCGGTCAGCCGCTTCCTCGATTATTGGGCGCCCGATTGCGCAATCATCGCCGAATCCGAGATCTGGCCGGCAACAGTGCTGGAACTCGGCCGCCGCCGAATTCCGCAGATCCTGATCAATGCCCGCATGTCGGATCGTTCCTTTGCCCGCTGGCGCCGCCGGCCGGCAATCGCCGAAGCCTTGTTCGAGAATCTCGCCCTCGTCATCGCCCAGTCGGATATCGATGCCGAACGTTTCCGCGATCTCGGCGCCGTTCCCGTTATCACCTCGGGCAATCTGAAAGTCGATACCGACGCACCCCCTTATGACAGCGCTGTCCTCGCCCGCTACAAGAAGCAGATCGGCGACCGCAAGACCTGGGCGGCGATCTCGACCTTCGACGGCGAGGAGAATGCCGCTGCCATCGTTCATCGGGCGCTGAGGGAGCGCGATCGTCAGCTGACGATCATCGTGCCTCGCCATCCCGACCGTTGCGACGAGATCGAGGCGGCTCTGGTCAAGCTGGGGCTGAAGGTCGCCCGCCGCACCCGCGACGATGTCCTGTCGGCCGATGTCGATATCTTCCTCGGCGATACGATCGGCGAAATGGGCCTCTATTTGCGACTGACGGAAATCGCCTTCGTCGGCCGCTCGCTTTTTGCCGAAGGCGGCCAGAATCCGCTGGAGCCCGCCATGCTCGGCTGCGCCGTTCTCTCCGGCGGCCATGTGCAGAATTTCCGCGATGCCTATCAGAAGCTTGCCCGCAGCGGCAGCGCCCGCATGGTGCGCGATACCGAAATGCTGGCCAAGGGCGTGCATTACCTTTTGACCAATGACGAAGCCCGCCGCAATATGATCGAGGCCGGCATCACCGCCGTGCACGAGATGCGCGGTGCGCTGACCGCGACCGTCAAGGGGCTGGAACCCTATATCAATCCGCTGACGGTGAAGGCGCGGCTGCTGCCCAAGGCCGTGGCCCAGCTCTGAGGATAAAGCATGGCGGCAGCGTCGCTTATCAAAGGCATTCTCTTCGACAAGGACGGCACGCTGCTCGACTATGACGAGAGCTGGCTGCCGGTAAACCGCGAACTTGCCCGCATCGCCGCCGAAGGGGATCCGCTTCTTGCCGACCGGCTGCTGTCGGCCTGCGGCATGGATCCGGCGACTGGCCATATCGTGCCTGACAGCCTGCTTGCCGCCGGCAATACCCGCCAGATTGCCGAGGGTCTGGTTGCCGCGGGTTCGATGGTCGATGTCGGCGAACTGACGGTGCGCCTCGACGAACTGTTTTCCAACGCCGCCGAATTTTCCGTGCCGGTAACCAATCTCGCTGACTTCTTCGCCAGGCTGCATCGGCGCGGCTTCAAGCTCGGCGTCGCCTCCAGCGACAATGAGCGCTCGATCCGCCAGACCGCGGAACGTTTCGGTTTCGCCCGCTATGTCGATTATATCGCCGGATATGACAGCGGTTTCGGCGTCAAGCCGGAGCCGGGCATGGTGCTCGGCTTCTGCGCTGCGACCGGTCTTTCGCCCGAGGAAGTGGCGATGGTCGGCGACAACAATCACGACCTGCACATGGGCCTGAATGCCGGAACGGGGCTCAGGATCGCGGTGCTGACCGGAACCGGTTCGCGCGATTCGCTGGCCGCCGCCGCCGATCATGTGCTCGACGATATCACCGCTCTCGAGACACTGCTGCCGGATCTGCAGCCGGCCTGACTGGTAAGGGCTTGCATTTTCATTGAATTTGGCTTCTCAATCCGGCCGGTCGAAAAGCAAGGGGCTGGTTGCCGTAAGGCGGGCAGGGGAGCGGAACGGCAAGATGATATCCGAAGCGCCGCCGTTCTGGTGGAGGAAAGCCGATTGGCGGGCCTGGCTGCTGCTGCCGGTTTCCTTTCTCTACGGTCGTATCGCCGGCCACCGCATGGCCCATGCGCGCCGCGCCTCCGTTGCCATTCCGGTCATCTGCGTCGGCAATTTCACCGTCGGCGGCGCCGGCAAGACGCCGACAGCGCTGACCATTGCCCGCGCCGCCAAGGCGAAAGGGCTGAAGCCGGGCTTTCTCAGCCGCGGCTACGGCGGCTCGCTCGATGTGACGACGGTGGTCGATCCCGATCATCACCGGGCGGTCGCCGTCGGCGATGAGCCGCTGCTGCTTGCCCGGGAGGCGCTGACGGTGATTTCGCGGAGGCGCGTCGACGGGGCACAGCGTCTGGTCGCGGAAGGCGCCGATCTCATCATCATGGACGACGGTTTCCAGAGCGCCCGGCTGGCGATCGACTATGCCCTGCTGGTCATCGATGCGACCCGCGGCCTCGGCAACGGCCATATCGTGCCGGCCGGCCCGGTGCGGGCCCCGATCCGCCAGCAGCTGCGTTCGGCCACCGCCCTGTTGAAGGTCGGCGGCGGCAATGCCGCCGACAGCATCGTCCGCATGGCGGCACGCGCCGCAAAGCCCTATTTCACCGCCTCGCTGAAAGTGCGCGGCGACAATACGCTCGCCGGCATGAAGGTGTTCGCCTTTGCCGGCATTGCCGATCCCGCCAAATTCTTCCGCACGGTCGAATCGCGCGGCGCTGAAATCGCCGTCGCCAAGTCCTTCGGCGACCACGAGCACCTGACCGAGGACGAGATCGACGACATCCTGACGACCGCCGAGCGTCAGGGCTTGCTGATCGTCACCACCTCAAAGGATTTCGTCCGCCTTTCCGGCCATCCCGGCAAGGCGGCACAGCTCGCGGAAAAGTGCCAGGTGATCGAGGTCGACATGGTGTTCGAGGATCACCTCGCCCCGAGCCTGATCATCGACCGGGCGATCGTTGCCTGCCGCGAGCGGCGCCTAAGGGAGATGAAGGCCGGCTTTAAAGCGATGCCCGGAAAGGCTGGGCCGCTCTAAAAGACTGCCGCGAACTCGCGTTGGTTTGCGGAGGCTATGGATCGCCGGCCTCTTGTCCGCCGGTTCGCCGGGCTTTCTGCTACCCCAATCGCAATGTGGTTACACGATCGAATGAAGCAAAGTTTCGCGGGCGGAGGTCAGATGCGACCGACAAGCGTGATCGATCAACGCGACATTGCGGCTTTCGAGGGCATCGATCAGCGCGAGATGTTCCCCAATGGCGACCTCATTCCGAGCGCGTTCATCCCGCTTGTTCCACTGATAGTGATAGTGGAAGACCATGGCGATCACGTCTTGGAAGCTTTCGATAAAGCGGTTTGGCGCGACAGCCACAATCAGGCGATGGAACCGGCTGTCCAGTTCCGAGAAATCCTGAAACCGGGCATCGATGTCCGCGAGCAGTTCCAAATGCGCCGCTCGTATTGCACGCACCTGCTTCCAGATGGGTGAGCTGTCGGGCAGGGTAGCGAAGAGACGTGCGGAGCGCATTTCGAACATTTCTCTGATTTCGAACAGTTCGAGTGCGAAACTCGCGGTGAACCCTTTAAAAACCCAGCCTGCATTCTGACGCCTCTCGATCAGCCCATATTTCTGAAATCGATTGAGAAATTCACGGACTATGGTTGTCGCGACGCCGAATTTCCGAGCTAATTCAGCCTCATTGATTTCTGTGCCCGGACAGGCATCGCCGCGCAGCATCCATTCCATGAAACTCGTCTCGACCTGTTCCGAGATGGCTAAGGTCTCTTCCTTCGGATAACGCTCTATCTGCCGCGGCTGCTCGCGTATGATCCGCCTATGCGCTTCGGATATGATGATCCCACGTGCGGACATCGCCGCCAGCACCTTCCGCACCGTCGTTCTGCTCACGCCAAGCTGGGCGCGCAGTGCGTTTTCGGACGGCAATTCCTCCCCAAGACCGGATGTCCGAATGATATCGATCATATCATTGAAGGCCCGCTTAAAGGTCGTATCCGTCCTCATTGCACAACTCCCGGCATGTTTAGATATCCATAAGAAACAAATTGACGTACGTGTATCATATGTTTCTTATGTATAAAAAACCAGGGAGGCTGGGGAAATTTGGAAGACTCTGGGATTCTGCCTCAGAATTCGTCCCGACCTGGAGGTTCGCAAGGTGCAACCTTCCACCCGAGACAATCTGGCATCACATTAGGACTGAAGCTTTTGAGCTTAGGCCCATTGCTGATCCTCATCATCCTCATCGCCGTCGTCAGTCTGATCACGCCGGCTTTTCTAAAGCCCGGCAACCTGGGGAACATCCTGGCGCAGACGGCGGTGATTGCTCTGGTGGCGATGGGGCAGCAGCTCGTTATCCTGACTCGCGGTGTCGACCTGTCTGTCGGCTCGAATCTCGCGCTCGCGACAGTCATCGGCGGACTGGTCTATCAGCAGGTTGATGCCTCGATCGCCGTCATTATGGCCATGCTGCTTTCGGGTGCTGCAATCGGGGCGGTAAACGGCGTGGTATTTGTCTATGGCAGGCTGCCACACCCCTTCATTATTACCCTCGCGACCTTGAGTATCTGCCGTGGCCTTGCACTGGCACTGGCCCCTGGCCACACCACCATGCGCGGGATGCCCAATGCAATTACTGCGATCGGCGGCGGTACGACGTTTGGTGTGCCCAATTCCTTCCTTGCCGTCGGGATCTTCGGGCTTCTTTTTCTGATTTTGACGAAGTCAATGGTCTGTGGCCGATGGATCTATGCGGTCGGTGGCTCGCCGAATGCCGCCAGAAGCATGGGTATACCGGTAAAGGGCGTTCTGCTCTCGACCTACATTATCTCAGGCTTTTGTGCCGGCGCCGGCGCGGTGCTGCTGGCGGGACGAACCGGCGCCGCCTCGCCGATCTACGGCAATCTCTTGGAGCTCGATACGATTGCCGCGGTGATAATCGGCGGTGCCAGCTTCCTCGGCGGACGAGGCCATCTCGGCCACGCTCTGATCGGCGCCGTGCTAATCGGCGTCATCCGCAACGCCCTTAACCTTCTCGGCGTCGACGTGTTCTTTCAAATGATCGCGATCGGTCTCGTCATCGTCATCGCCGTTGAGGCCGATGTGCTTCGTAACCATCTCGAGGCGCGCGCGCGTGTGCTTCAATCGGCGAGAGTGCAATGAACGCTGCATCCGCTCCACCGGTCCTTTCGGTTCGAAATGCGCAGAAGCGCTTTGGCGCCATTCATGCCCTGAAAAATGTAAGCTTTGATGCATATGCAGGCGAGGTAACCGCTCTTCTGGGTGACAACGGCGCCGGCAAGTCGACGCTCGTCAAATGCATTAGTGGGCTTCATAGCCTCGACGAAGGAGAGATCCTCGTGGATGGTGCTCCCGTATTGCTCCATTCAGCGGCGGCGGCCCGCCGCGCCGGCATTGAAACCGTCTATCAGGATCTGGCGCTTTTCGACAATCTGACCCCTGTGCAGAATTTCTATTGCGGGCGAGAAATCTCTTTCCCTTCCTGGCTGCCACGCCCGCTCCGCTTCCTCAACACCGGCGTGATGAAGCGGGAAGCAGCGCGTGTGATCGATCGCCTGAAGGTCAAGCTGCCGCGGTTCGACGCGCCGGTCGCGCTGATGTCTGGTGGACAGCGACAGGCGATCGCGGTCGCGCGCGCCATTGTTTTTGCGCGCAAGCTTGTGATCCTTGACGAGCCAACGGCCGCCCTCGGCGTGCGAGAATCTCGCCAAGTTCTTGACCTTGTCAATCAGCTCAAAGCCGAAGGCAATGCCGTGATCATAATCACGCACAATATGGAACATGTCGTCGAAATCGCCGATCGGGCCGTGGTGCTGCGGCAGGGTCGCAAGGTGGGTGAACTGAAGCCAGCCGAAGCGAACAAGCAGGACCTTGTCGCGATGATTGTGGGCGCCGAGGCTTAAGGGAGATCACTGCTTCGATAGGGCAGTGGACAACGAGATCGCTCTAGAGGAGGGCGATCGAAACATGGGAGGTGTTATGATGAAACCGCAATCCCTGCTGGGAGCTCTTGCGCTTCTGGCTCTCGCTGTAGTCCCATCCTTGGCGCAGGAGCCGGTCAAGCTCGGCTTTATAACCAAGTTCCCGGTTCCGTTTTTCGCAACAATGGAGAACGCAGCCAAAGATTATGCAAAGAGAAATCCCGGCGTCGAGATCATCTACGGACAGGGGACGTCCGCAACTGACATCGAGGGCCAGATTGCACAGATCGAGTCGATGGTGACACGAGGCGTGCAGGGCATCGCCCTGACGCCCGTCGATCCTACCGTGTCCACGGCTCTGGACAAGGCGGTGGCAGCCGGCGTCAAGGTCGTCCTGATGGATAACAATATTCCGGATTGGAAAGGCAGAACGGCGCTTGCCACGACCAATAATTTTGCCGCGGGCAAAATCGCGGGCGAATATCTCAAAACGGTTCTCAAAGCGGGCGATACGCTCGGGATTCTCGAGGGTGTGCCCGGTGTGCCAGCGCTTGATGACCGTGTGAAGGGCATGCTTGAAGGGCTGCAGGGCCTTGACGTCAAGATCGTCGGGAAAGGCGCAACAAACTGCACTGAGGAACTCGGGATCAGTGTCGCCGAAGACCTGCTGACGAAGAACCCGGACCTCAAGGCCATTTATGCCGCTTGCGGCCCGCCCGCTGCTGGCGCTGCGCGCGCCATCAAGAACGCCGGCACTGCCAATGACAAGATTGTGCTGGTCGGTTTCGACTTCTGCTGTGGTGAAGAGGAAGCGCTGAAGAGCGGAATCGAGGATGCTTCGGTGGCGCAATTCCCCACCAAGATGGCTGAACTCGGTGTGGATGCGCTGGTAAAATCGATTCGCGGAGAGACGGTGGAGTCTTTGATCGATTCCGGCGCCGCGCTCGTGACGCCCGAGAATATGGCGCAATTCAAGTAAACCGTTGCCGATCTGTGCAATTTGCAGAGAGCGCATATCGACCTTGCTGTTGCCTAGCAAACGGCCCGTCCTTCGTGGGGCGGGCCGGACCTGCGGCCTCTCGCACGCGGCCGCGCTTAACGCCGCTGGTTCGGCAGCACGCCGGCGCGTTTGTCGGCTTCGATCGCCGAGATCACGTCGGCATAGGGCTCCTGGCGGGCGACGCTCCAATAGCGCAGTTCGTCGAGCGGGATCTGTTTTCCCGTCATTGCGCAGACGACATAGGAGCCGGGCGAGAGAATCTGGAAATCGCCATCGAGATATCGGATCTTCGCTTCGCGGTTTCCGTGCCCTTCGAACAAATTCATGCGCTCCGTACCCTGCAGCCTCTCATCCGTTTGCCATACTCCCGCAAAGGCGGCTTTTCCAGCTTTTTTAGCTTCTGCCGAAAAGCCGCTCGATATCGCTGAGCTTCAATTCGATATAGGTCGGCCGGCCGTGATTGCACTGGCCGGAGCCGGGCGTCACTTCCATTTCCCGCAGCAGCGCGTTCATTTCCTCCGGCCGCAGCCGTCGTCCGGAGCGCACCGATCCGTGGCAGGCCATGGTCGCCGCCACATATTCGAGCTTGGCCGACAGGCCTGACGCCGTATCCCATTCGGCAATCTCGTCGGCAAGCTGGCGGATCAGCCCATGCGCATCGACTTCGCCGAGCATCGCCGGCGTCTCGCGCACGGCAATCGCCCCAGGACCGAAACGCTCGATCGCCAGGCCGAGTTCGGAAAGCTCGCCCGCATGCTGCATCAACCGGTCGCAATCCTCTTCCGGAATATCGACGATCTCCGGAATGAGCAGCACCTGCGAGGCCAGCCGCTTCGAATGCAGCGCCTTGCGCATCGCTTCGAACACCAGCCGCTCATGCGCGGCATGCTGGTCGACGATGACGAGCCCGTCCTCGGTCTGGGCGACGATGTAATTGGCGTGGATCTGCGCCCGCGCCGCGCCGAGCGGATAGCGCGCGGTGGTGTCGGCTGCTGCCGGCTGCGGCGGAAACGGCGGCTCGGCCCGTGCCGTCGGCATCGAGAGCCCGTCGAAGGAGGCCTGCGGCCGTTCACCGAAACCGTTTGCCGGCTGGTAGGGACGGGAAGGCGAGGTCTCGGCCGACCATGCCGTCTGTGGCCGTTGCGCGTAGGGCTGAAAACCGGGACGGAAGGAGCGCAGCATGTCGCTTGCCCCGGTGGTTGCCGCCCGGCTGCCGTCACGCGCCAGGGCCTCGCGGATGGCGCCGACGATGAGGCCGCGCACGAGGCCGGGGTCGCGGAACCGTACGTCGGATTTTGCTGGATGCACGTTGACGTCGACGAGGGCGGGATCGAGGGTAATCGATAGCACCACCACCGGATGGCGGCCTGACGGGATGGTTTCGGCATAGGCGCCGCGGATCGCCGACAGGATCAGCTTGTCCTGCACCGGCCGGCCGTTGACGAAGGCATATTGATGGGCGGAGTTGCCGCGATTGAAGGTCGGCACGCCGGCAAAGCCCGTCAGCGAAATTTCCTCGCGCACGGCGTCGAGGGCGATGGCGTTGTCGCGGAAGTCCTTGCCGAGCACCTGCGCCATGCGCGCCAGATGGTCGTCGCCGGTCGCCGGAAATTCCAGCGTCGTGCGGTCGGAGCCGGACAGCACGAAGCGCACGGCCGGGAAGGCGATCGCCATGCGCTTGACGATCTCGGTAATGGCGCCGGCCTCGGCCTTCTCGGTCTTCAGGAATTTGAGCCGCGCGGGGGTCGCGAAGAAAAGATCGCGCACTTCGACGATCGTCCCGGGATTGGCGGCGGCCGGGCGCAAATGCGCGATCTTGCCGGCGTTGACGGCGATCTCGTGGCCGCCAGCGCTGTCGCGCCGGCGGCTGGCGATGCTGAGCCTTGCAACCGAGCCGATCGAGGGCAGCGCCTCGCCACGGAAGCCGAGCGTGCGGATATTCTCGAGCGTCTCCGATAGTTTCGAGGTGCAGTGGCGCCTGACCGCCAGTTCCAGATCGGCCGCATCCATGCCCGAACCGTTGTCGCTCACCCGCAGCAGTGCCTTGCCGCCGCCTGCCGTGGCGATCTCGATGCGCGTCGCGCCTGCATCGAGCGCGTTTTCGATCAGTTCCTTGGCAGCGCTCGCCGGCCGTTCGATGACTTCGCCGGCGGCGATCTGGTTGATGAGCGTTTCGGAAAGCTGTCTGATGGCCATGGGCTATTTTCGAGGATTCGCGGGCCGGAGGGAAGAGGGTTCGGCGGGCTTTCCCAAAGCGTGATCCGAGGCTCCCGCAACCTGGGAATCGCCGCTGCATAATTCATGCTTAAATCGGAACCGATTTACTGATGAAATTATGCAGCAGTTCAAAGTGTTATTGCGCCCTATGCGCGCCTGGAAAGGACCCGCGGCGCTGTAGTGTTAAGCCGGTTTTAACATAAAAATGGCATTTCTATTCAAATACCTCCGGAAGCTTTCGAAATCGAACAGATGTGGGACGCAACAGCATGAGTGCCGGCTTCGATAAGGCGGACACATCATCGGAAACCGACGGGATTTCCGCCGGAGCCGATCTGCAGACGGCGCTTTTCGATGTGGTGTGCGACAGCCTTTCGTCAGCTTTCATCATCTATGACAAGAACGATCATCTGATCTTCGCCAGCCGCCAGACGCTGGAATTCTTCCCGCTGCCCCCCGAGATGCTGAAGCCCGGCACGCGGCTTCGCGATTTCCTCGGCGCGGTTTACGACACCGGCATTCGCCAGCAATATGACGTGAAGCAGCGCGGCTCGCTGAGCCGCGAGGATTGGCTGTCGCAGAAAATCGCCTCGCATTGGCGCGAGCGCTTCGATGCCGTCGAGCGCCATGCTGCCGACAGCTGGGTCCGTTTCGTCAAACGCAGGCTCCCCGGCGGTTACGGCGTCACCATCATTTCTGATATTTCCGAGGACAAGAAGCGCGAAGAGCAATGGCGCTCGGATCTGGAGCGGGTGCAGCTCACCGAGGACATTCTCGACAATCTGCCGTTCCCGCTCTTCGTCAAGGACCGCAACCTCACCTATGTCGCGGTCAATCTCGCCTTTTGCGAGAAATATCAGACGACCGCCGACGAGGTGCTCGGGCGCAAGAGCAGCGACCTTTTTTCCGTCGAGATCGCCAAGCGTTTCGAAGAAAGCGACCGTCATGTGCTGGAGACCGGCGAGATGTCCGTCTCCCGCCAGCGGCAGATCTCCCGCGACGGCATCGAGCGCGACATCGTCAGCCGCAAGCACCGCATCGGCAAGCCGGGCCGCTATTTCCTCGTGTCGACCATGCAGGATCTGCCGCGCGATGGCGCCGATCTCGACGAGTTCGGCCGGGCATCGGCGATCACCACCTCAAGCAATCAAAGCTATCGCCGCGCCTATGTGCCGGTACCGAGCGCTGTCGAGCGCCGCGAGCCGGCGGCGATGGAAGCGATCGTTCCGGAGAATTTTTCCGGCCGCAAGGTCCTCGTCGTCACGTCCGACCTTGCCGCTGAGACCGCCGCGTTGCGGACGCTGTCGAAATACGGTTTCGAATCCTGCTCGGTCCGCGGCGAGGACGAGGAGGAGCGGTTCCTGGAAATCGCCACTTCCTCCGGCATCTCGCTCGATCTCTTGATCATCGACAACCAGATGGGCATGCGCTGCCTCGAACTGTCAGAGCAATATGGCATCCCGGCGCTTGTTATGGACGGTTTTCAGATCGCCAACGAGCTCACCTTCCAGATCGCCCGCCATTTCAATCGCAACAGCCGCAATGGCGCCGCCGGTGCGGATTCGGATTGGGAAATCAGCATTTCTGACGACGTCGTCGGCCTGCAGGTTCTCGTCGCCGAAGACAATGATATCAACCAGATCGTTTTTTCGCAGATCCTCGAAGGCCTTGGCTATCGCCATATGATCGCGGCGACCGGCGATGAAGCCGTGCGCCTCTGGGCCGAGCACCGGCCGCAGATCGTGTTGATGGATATTTCGCTGCCGGGCTTCAACGGCTTCGAGGCTGCCCGCCTCATCCGGCAGATGGAAGAAACCGGCGGGACAAGCCACACCCCGATCATCGGCGTGCTCACCCAGGCCTTCGAACGAGACCGCGCCGAATGCGTCAAGGCAGGCATGGACGATGTCATCATGAAACCGGTCAGCCCCGATATGCTCGAGGCTGTCTTCCAGAGGCATCTGCTGGATGAAGGCATACGGGCGCGAGGCTGATACATGTCATCAGGACCTCTTAGCGGTTCCGGCTAACGACATAAAAATTAACGACTTTAGCCGGGACTACCGGTCGACTCCTGGATTCTGGGGTGGTTTTAGCGGCAATGCCTGCTGATTTACTATCAAATTGTTAAGACATGCCGGTCATTCTTTGCATGGCGCGGGAAAGCTCGGGTGAATGATGAAATCGGCGGACACAGCTTTCTTGACCGTCGGTCAGAATGAGCTTCAGGCGATGGCCTATACCGATCCGCTCACCGGATTGGGAAACCGCAATCGCATGCGGGACAAGGTCTTGCAGATCTCTTCCGAGCGCGCTAGCGACCCGGCTCCCTTCACCATCGGCATCGCCAATCTCGACAGTTTCAAACCGATCAACGATCTTTTCGGCTCGGCTGCCGGCGATGAGATCCTTTGTCAGGTCGCCCATCGCCTCAGGGCCTGCATTCCCGATGGCGCGCTGGTCACCCGCCATGACGGAGATGAATTCGCCTTCGTGCTGCCGCTGATCTTCGAGCGGGCGAGTGCCGAAAAATTCGGCCAGATGATCCGTGAAATACTGTCGGCCCCCTATGATCTCGGCGACCGCAACGTCCGTCTTTCCGCCTCCCTCGGCTTTGCCATCTACCCGTTCGCCGGAGAAGACTGCGAAGAGTTGCTGAAGAGCGCCGAAACCGCCCTCTACCGTTCCAAGCGCCGCGGGCGCGGCCAGATCACCGTCTATTCGCGCGAGATCGCCCAGGAAATGAAACGCGCGACGCAGCTGGAGCAGGCGCTTAGAAACGCCATCATCTCCGACGCGATCGACGTGCATTTCCAGCCGATCGTCTCGCTCTCCAACAATCAGGTGGTCGGCTTCGAGGCGCTCGCCCGCTGGAACGATCCCGATCTCGGCTTCGTCTCTCCCGGCGTCTTCGTGCCGCTCGCCGAAGAACGTGGTTTCATCGATGCACTGTCGGAAGCGCTGCTGCGCAAAGCCACCGAAGCAGCTCTTTCATGGCCGCGCGAACTCTTCCTGTCGTTCAATCTCTCCTCGGCTCAGTTGATGGATCCAGGCACCAGCGGCAGCGTCCTGTCGATCCTCGGTCGGGTCGGCTTCGATCCGCATCGCCTGGAGCTGGAGATCACCGAAACCGCGGTGATGAGCTCGGCCGATACCGCCCACCGCATCATCGCCGATCTGCGCGCCGCCGGTGTGCGTATTTCGCTTGATGATTTCGGCACCGGCCAGTCGAGCCTCGGGCGCCTGCGCGACTTCATCTTCGACAAGATCAAGATCGACCGCGCCTTCGTCTCGCGCATCAACTCCGACCGCGCCTCCGAACACATCATCAAGGCGATTCTGACCATGTGCGACGGCCTGGAGCTGGAAGTCGTGGCTGAGGGCATCGAGGATTATGCCGAGGCAGTGAAGCTGCGCATGCTCGGTTGCGGCATGGGCCAAGGCTATCATTTCGGCCGCCCGGCGGACGGGATCGCCACACTGCGCTTTCTGCACGAGAACTATTACGATCCCGCCATGGCGGAGCGTGTCAGCGCATAAAGCATGATGCCGAAAAGTGTGAGCGGTTTATCATGCTCCAAAGACCGACATAGCAAAAAGCGATGGCGCCCCTAGGAGCGCCATCGCCTACGCTATACTACCGCGCGGTATATCTGGCCGGGCTGGCTAAACGCCAACTTACTTGGGCGTTGTCGAGCCGGTGGCCGTGGTGTCGGTGCCGGTTGCAGCCGGAGCCTTTTCGGCCGACTGCATGGCCAGCGTCTTGAACTCAGGTGCAGCCTTCAGCGATTCAGCCGTTTCGCTTGTCGTCAGCTTGACGCTGCCATCCTGAGTATTCTGGGCGACCGTGATCTTCTCCATCGGGACGGCGACGTTCTTTTCGCCGATACCGAGGAAGCCGCCGACGCCGACGATCGCAGCAACGAAACCGCCGTCCTTCTTGAGAATCAGGTCGTTGACGCTGCCGATGCTTTCATTGTTGCCGTTATAGACCGACTGGCCGATATAGGTGTTGGCGCTGACCTGGTCCGGAGATTGCTCCGTGATATAGCCGGCCTGCGCCGTGTCTGCCGTCGGGGCTGCAGCCGGAGCCTGTGCGGCATCGCCTGCGGGCTTGGTGACGTCAGGGGTCATCGGCTTCGGTGCTGCCGGATCGGCCGGAGCCGCCTGTGTCGGAGCGGCCGGGTCCGCGGGCTGCGGCGCCGCCTGCGAGAATGCCGCCGGTGCGAAAGCCGTGGCAAACAGTGCGCCAGCGGCAACGGTCGTCAAGAGTTTGCGTGTCATTTCGAACCTACCTTCAGTTCCTAGAGTGGTCGCTGACGCGGCAATTTCTGTTTCATTGCCGCGCCGGTTCGAAAGGAAAATGACTGGTGCGCCGAATGGTTCCGGTTGAAAACACGGAAAATTTCTCGATTTTCACGGAACATTTATCGCGCAACCGCCACCAGAGCGAGAAAAGGCGCCTCCGGCCGGAAGCGCCTCTGATTGTTACGGGCAAGCTGTCTTCAGATCACGTAGACCGGATCGAACACGCCTTTCACCTCGATGCCGAGTTCGAGCAGCGCGCCGGCGCTCGGCTGCGCAGAACGGGCATCTTCGTCGAGGCCCTCCCAGGCGGTCGTCACTGCCAGCCGGTCGGCATTGACGCCGATGAAGGCGGGGCAGGAGGGCTGGACGGCGGGAACCTTATAGCGCGAGATGCGCAACCCGTCGGGATTGTAGCGGTCGACGACGCCAGCACCCCAGCGGGAATTCCAGATATAACCATCGGCATCGACCACCGAGCCGTCGATGTCGCCGGGCTCGTCGGCGCTGTCGACCAGCACGATCGGTTCGCCCGAGGGCATGCCGGTGTTCGGATCGACCATGACGCGCATCAGTCGATTAAGGCGGGAATCCGTATAATAGCCGATCGTGCCGTCCGGCGAGAAGCAGATCGAATTCGGGATGCTGATGCCGTTGAAGATCTTCGTCACCTTGCCGCCGGCGACATGATAGATGGCGCCGGCCTGGTTTTCCGCCCGCTTGCTCATTGTGCCGATCCAGAGCGCACCGGAAGGATGGGTGCGGCCGTCGTTCGAACGGTTCTCCGGCCTGTCGTTTTCGAGCGCGGCATAGAAGGTGAGGTTGCCGCTCGCCACATCGCGAACGAAAAGCCCTTCCTCCGTCGCGATCAGCTGCCGGCCGGCGTCGATACGGGCAAGCACGCTCGCCATGGCAGGCAATGGATGCACCTTTTTGGCGCCCGTCGAGAGATTGAGCTCGTGCAGTTCCTTGCCGAGGATGTTGAACCACCAGACGGTGTTGCTGTCCGGATCATAGGTCGGGCCTTCGCCGAGAACGGAATTGGTGTTGCAAAGGGTCTTGCCCTCGAACTCGTAGATATCGGTCATACGCTCACGCTCCCAATGGCTGCATCATAGGCGTAAATGGTCGCCTTGGCGCGCTCGGCAACCTCTGATGCGGTCATTCCGGGCTTGTAGAGGCTGGTGCCGAGACCGAAGGCGAAGATGCCGGCCTTGGTGTAATCGCCGAAATTCTTGTCAGACACGCCGCCGACGGCGGCAATCGTCAGTTCCGGCGGCAGGATCGCCCGGATCGCCGTGATGCCGGAAGGACCGAGCACGCTTGCCGGAAAGAATTTGAGACCGGTGGCGCCGGCCCGCGCTGCGGCGAGCGCCTCTGTCGGGGTAAAGACGCCAGGCATCGTCACCATGCCGTATTGGCGCGCCCGGATGATCACCTCGGGCTCGACATTCGGCGTGACGAGCAGCGTGCCGCCGGCCGCATGCAGGCTGTCGACCGCCTCGACCGTCAGCACCGTGCCGGCGCCGATCAGCACCTCGGGCGGCGCCATCTTGGCGGCGATCTCGATCGATTTGAACGGTTCCGGCGAATTCAGCGGGATCTCGATCGCCATCAGGCCATTGTCGATCAAGGCGCCGACCACGCTTTCGGTCTCGTCGGGCCGGATGCCGCGAAGGATGGCGATCAGCGGGCGCTTCATGTCGGGGAAGGGGATACGCTTCATCGTGTCGGCTTTCTCAATTCGGCCAGATGGCTTCGGCGGCGGCCGAAAGCCCGCGGCGCACGGCGGCGTCCGCATCGATGGCGGTGAAGGGAAGTGAAAGGGTTTTGAAGGCCTGTTCATAGAGCGCCTGCAGGCGCCCGGAAGCGACCAGGGTGATGCCTGAGTTGGCCGCCTCCTGCAGCGCACCGGCGATTTCGAGACCGATCAGCGTGCCGGAGAGGCGGGCCTGCGCGGCAGCGGCGGAGATTCCGTGCAGGAGCTGCCCCGAGCGGGCGGTAAAGAGCAGATTGGAGGCAAGCGCGGGCCGCGCGAAAGCGGCCGAGACCGCCGCCTCGAAGGCGGGCGCATCGGCCGGCTGCTCCTCGGCGCCGGCAACGGCATGCGAAAGGATCGTGTGTTTGCTGATGACGTCGAAAAGTTCGCCGGTCATGAAGGTCGAAAAACCGGTGACCTTGCCGTCGCCCACATGCACCCACTTCGAATGGGTTCCGGGCATGCAGACCGCCTGGGCGCCCGCGCTTGCGCTGCCGAGCGCGCCGAGAAGCTGGGTTTCCTCGCCGCGCATGACGTCGGGTGTCGCCATATCCCGCTGGGCAAGGCCGGGCAGGATGCGGATGTCACAGCTTTCGCCTGGCACGGAGACCGCCCCGGTGAGGACGGAGGCAAGGGGCGCCGGCACATCGATATAACCGGCCTCGACCCAGCCCTGCCGTGCGCCGGCCATGCCGCAGATGATCACCGGCAGGTTTTCCGGCGCCTCAATGGCTGTGAGATGGCCGGTAAGCACGGTGGAAAAGCCGGTCTTTGCCGCGCTCGTCATGCCTTCGCCGCTGCGGCGTTCGGCAAGGATGGTGCCGTCCCTACCCATGAGCCAGAGCCGGAAGCTGCTGGTGCCCCAGTCCACCGCGACATAAGCGGGATTTGCCATTACAGAACGCCTCCATCGACAATCAGGGACTGGGCGGTCATTCCAGCCGCACAGTCGGATGCAAGAAACAGGCACGGACCGACGATCGCATCGGGCTTGAGCGCGATCTTCAGGCACTGGTCCTCGACCGAGCGCGCAATGCTCTCCTCGGTGAGCCAGTGCTGCATCTGCCGCTCGGTGACGACCATGCCGGGCAGAATGCAGTTGACCCGGATGTTCTCCGGCCCGAGCCTGCCCGCCAGGCTCTTCGTCAGCCCGACGACCGCCGCCTTGGCTGCCGCATAGGCGGGAAAGCCACCCATGTTCAGCTTGAAGGCAATCGACGACATATTGATGATCGCCCCGCCGCCGGCCACCCGCATTGGTGGCACGACTGCCTGCGAGGTGAAGAACACATGCTTGAGGTTGACCGCCTGGTTGTTGTCCCAATAGGCCTCGGTCACCGCGTCGAATTCATGGCGGTCGTCCCAGGCGGCATTGTTGACCAGCACGCGGATCGGCCCTGAGCTGGCAATGACGCTATCGACCGTGCGCCGGATCGCCTCGATGTCGCGCAGATCGGCATGGTGAAAGGAGACTGGATGCATGGTCTCCTGCGACAGCCTTTCGGCGAGTTCGCGGCCGGCAGCCTCGGCGATATCGATGAACGAGACCTTGGCGCCCTGGCGCGCGAAGCCTTCGACGATCGCAGCACCGATGCCCGATCCGCCGCCCGTCACCAGCACGGTTCGATCTCTGAACTCCGGAAATTGTGCTGGCATCGCCGTCGCCTTTTGATATTCAATGCGTTCCATTATTTGGAACTATATTTGACTATATGGAATTATCAAATTATGCTGGCCTTGCTGTCAAGGGCGGACGAGACGATGAATTCAAATAGCGAAAGCATGGCGCAGAGCCGCGAGACCGGCACGCTCGGCAAACTGATGGTTCTGCTCGATCTCGTCACCCATGCCGATGCGCCGCTGCGTTTCACCGATATCCTCGCCCTTGCCGGCCAGCCGCGCGGCACCTTGCATCGCCAGCTGAGCCATCTGGTGGAGGAAGGGTTGCTTGAGCTTGATGGCGACGGCCGTTATGCGCCGGGCCTGCGCCTGCTCGATTTTGCGGCACGCAGCTGGGCGCGCAATGAATTCCGGCTGATTGCCGAGCCGCACCTTGCCGCTCTGCAGCAGGCGACCGGCGAAACGGTGCATCTCGGTGTTTTGAGGGGCCAGTCGATCATCTATCTCGACAAGGTCGACGGTCGTCAGCCGGTGCGCATGTATTCGCAGATCGGCAATGCCTCGCCCTGCTACTGCACCGGTGTCGGCAAGGCCGCCCTGTCCCTGCTACCGGCCGATCTCCTCGCCGATCTCCTCGCCGGCCTCAACTTCATCGGCTTTACCGCCTCGACCCATCTCTCGGCAGAAACGCTGCTTGCCGAAATCCGCGAGATCACCGACCAGGGCTATGCCTTCGACCGCGAGGAGCATGAGGCCGGCATCCGCTGTGTCGCCGCTCCGCTATGGTCGCAGGATCGGAGCTTTATCGGCGGCATTTCGATTACCGGCCCGGCCTATCGTCTGTCGATGGAACTTCTGTGCCAATGGACCGTTCCAGTTCAGCTGGCAGCTGGGAGGATCATGGAAGATATGCGCGTTCGGCTCGGCCCGCGCCGCTAAATGCGATCGGAGAGCATGCTTATGATGAGGGCGATATTGAGATTTTCGGGCGAATCACGACAACTGCAAATAGTCCGCGAAATCGATTAACCACCTGCCGGCCGAACGCCTCTGCGGCGAGGCCGATTCCATGTGATCCAATCAGCGATCGTCATTCCCCGAGGCAATCGAACCGGCCGTTGCGCCGAAGATGAAGAAATGTGATGGCACCCTTGTCGCAAACATCCCAGGAAGACGACGATTACATCCAGGAAATAGCCGGCCTGAAGACCCAGTTCGATATTTTCCGGTTCCTGAAACGTGTGACGGAAGCCTATCGCAGCCGTGCCTTCCTGGTTCTCAATCTGCCGCCGGTCACCTCCCTGGATATCCAGGGCAGCACCGTCATCACCAGTTGGCCGGCCGAGCTTCTGGCGCTCTACGACCAGGAGGGACTGCTGGTCAACAGCCCGGTTCTCAGGCGGCTCAGAACATCGGCGCGGCCCTTTTTCTACGACATGTCTCGCGAAAACTGGTCGCGCGACGACGGCAAGTCCATCCTCGTCGCCTCGCTGTTCGAACGTTTCCGGATGATGCGCGGCGCCTATTTCCCGACGCATGAGCCATCCGGCGTGCGCGGCGCCATCTCTTTCGCCGGCGACCGCGAGCCCTTCAGCCCGGCGGAGATGCGCGAGCTTTGCTATATCTCGATCCATGTCTATGACAGGCTTGCCGAGATCCGCAACCTCGACACGCGCATTACGGACACGCTGACCGACCGGGAAATCGATTGCCTCAACTGGACAGCGGCTGGCAAGACCAGTGCGGAAATCGCCGAAATCCTCACCCTCTCCGAGCACACGGTCAATCACTACCTCAACCGTGCCACCAAGAAGCTCGATACGGTCAATCGCACCCAGGCGGTGGCCAAGGCGCTTCGGATCGGCCTGATCAAATAAGGTGCAAAAGGCATAGCGGGTCTTCGCCGGGCGCCCAGCGCTTGGGCATATGGCGGCCGTCCCAGCCGGCGTTTGCGCCATTTCCGCCGATTTTCCGTCTGGCACGCTTTCTGCTTCTCTTTTGCCAGAGGCCCAGAGGGGACTTGGACCAGCGCCAGGAAATGGCGCGGCCGCACACCGCTGCCCGACGCCGATGCCGCTTTTCCCAAGCCTTCGGTGTCGGCGGCGGTTGTTGCGTTTTGGCACCGCCTCTTGCACAGCTGCGCGCCATTTGGCCCTCCCGCTTCATTTTTCGCTGGCCTTTTTGTCGGCTTGCTCTAGTTCGCCCCGGATTGCGCCGGTTCTCGGGGAGACCGTTGCGGCCATCAGGGCGAAAGCCCGGCGGACTTGATGGCCGCAACGGATTGCCCGTTCTCCCCGGCGCTTTTTGCAAGCCGGCAAATCGATTTTCCCGCCGATGATTTTGTTTGGCGAAGGCGTCCGTCTCCACTATCTGTGATCGGGAAGCAGCAGTGAGGGTGGAATGACCGACGTCACCAAGGAACAGGTTCTCGAAACGCTGAAGACCGTGCGTGGACCGGATCTCGAGCACGATATCGTCGAGCTCGGTATGGTTTCCGACGTCTTTATCTCCGACGGCAAGGTTTATTTCTCTATCACCGTTCCGGCCGATCGTGCCAAGGAGCTGGAGCCGATGCGGCTCGCCGCCGAGCGCGTCGTCAAGGCAATGCCAGGTGTCAAGGGCGCGCTCGTCGCACTGACCGCAGACAAGAAAGCTGCCGCCGCCGCTCCGGCTGCCCGCCCGGTGCCGAACCCGTCGCACGGCCATGCCGGCCACGATCATCACGGGCATGACCATGGTGGCCATGCGCACGCGCCGCAGCAACAGCCGCCGCGGGCCGGCAAGATCGGCGTCCCCGGCATCGGCGCCATCATCGCCGTCGCCTCGGGCAAGGGTGGGGTCGGCAAGTCGACCACCGCCGTCAACCTGGCGCTCGGCCTGCTTGCCAACGGTTTGCGCGTCGGCATTCTCGACGCCGATATCTATGGTCCCTCCATGCCGCGGCTGTTGAAGATATCCGGCCGCCCGACCCAGATCGACGGCCGCATCATCAATCCGATGGAGAATTACGGCCTCAAGGTCATGTCGATGGGCTTCCTCGTCGACGAGGAGACGGCAATGATCTGGCGCGGTCCGATGGTCCAGTCGGCGCTCCTGCAGATGCTGCGCGAAGTCGCCTGGGGCGAGCTCGACGTGCTCGTCGTTGACATGCCGCCCGGCACCGGCGACGCGCAGCTGACCATGGCCCAGCAGGTGCCGCTTGCCGGCGCCGTCATCGTCTCGACGCCGCAGGACCTCGCTTTGATCGATGCCCGCAAGGGCCTCAACATGTTCCGCAAGGTCGAAGTGCCGGTGCTCGGCATCGTCGAGAATATGAGCTATTTCATCGCGCCGGATACCGGCACCCGCTACGACATCTTCGGCCATGGCGGCGCCCGCAAGGAGGCCGAGCGCATCGGTGTGCCCTTCCTCGGCGAAGTGCCGCTGACGATGAATATTCGCGAGACCTCCGACGCCGGCACGCCGCTTGTCGCCTCCGAGCCGAACGGCGTCGTCGCCGGCATCTATCGCGGCATCGCCGCCAAGGTCTGGGAGCAGCTCGGCGGCCAGACCCAGCGTCCCGCCCCGACAATCGTCTTCGAATAAGCGCTGTCATCGGCACCCGGGCGGCTGCTCCGAGCGGCCGAATCGCGATCGCCAGTACCCCAAATTGTGGGGGAAACGTGGTGAAAAGCCGCGCTTCACGGAAGATGTCTTGATTATTTCACGGCTTTGCTGCATATGCGCGCGGCGCCATGATGGCGTTTGCTGCAGATGCTCAATGACGGCCGTCCTCGTTTGGAAGATTTCGGCCCGCCTGCAAGTTCGGAGTTGTCTTGTCGATCGAAGGATTGATCGCTGCGATGCGGTGGAGCACAATGCGCATGCCGGCCTTCAAGGTTGGATGCAGCCGGAGTTGTATGACCTTTTTTGATCCGCTTCCGTTGGGACCTGGGACGAGCGACCCTCGCGTTGCCGCGCTGGCGGCCGCATGGAAAGGCTGCCGGTGATCACCGCTTACTGTTCCAATTGCAGGTCGGTCGAGATCCGCGATCTGTCGCATCCCGCATCCTTCCCCGAGGATGTCGTCTGGATCGACATGATCGAGCCGAGCCGCGACGAGGAGCTTTATGTCGAGAAGGTGCTCGGCATCGAGGTTCCGACCCGGGACGACCTCAAGGATATCGAGCCCTCCGCCCGTCTCTACGTCGAAAACGACGCTGTCTTCATGACCGCCTCGCTGCTCTGGAAGGCCGATACCGACGCGCCGACGCTGACCGATGTCGCCTTCATCCTGGCCGGAAACCGGCTTGTCACCATCCGCTACGCCCATCCCAAATCCTTTGCGCTGTTCATCGCTGCCCTCCACCGGCTGCCGGAAAACTGGCGCAGCGGCGCTGCCCTTCTCGCCAAACTGCTGGAGACGATCGTCGACCGCACCGCCGAGATCCTCGAGGTCTCCGTCTCGCGCCTCGATATCCTGTCGATGCATGTCTTCGGCGATCGGGCGAAGAAGACGCGCAAGCCCTCGAATTATCTAGAGGAGAAGCTGCGCGATATCGCCGGTTATCACCGGATGATCAGCAAGGTGCGCGACAGCCTCGGTTCGCTGTCCCGCCTGCTGACCTTCTTCCACACGATTCCGGCGGTCCAGCAGGACCGCGAGACGAAGGAACTCTGCCGCACCCTCTCGCGCGATATCCAGTCGCTGTCGGAGCATGCCGCCTTCGTTGCAGGCAACATCACCTTCCTGCTCGACGCTTCGCTCGGGCTGATCAACATCGAGCAGAATTCGATCATCAAGATTTTCTCGATTGCCTCGGTGGTTTTCTTGCCGCCGACATTGGTCGCCTCCATCTATGGTATGAATTTTCAGGTCATGCCGGAGTTGGCCTGGGCCGCGGGTTATCCCTATTCGCTGGCCCTGATGGTGATATCAGCCGTCATCCCCTTTTTCTTTTTCCGCTGGAAAGGCTGGCTCTGAGGAGCCTGTTGCAACTTCATGTCCGAAGAGAGCCATCCGAACGAATCCCAGATGACGCCGAAAAAGCTGTTCTATCTTGCGCTCGGTTCCGTCGGTGTCGTCTACGGCGATATCGGCACCAGCCCGCTCTATGCTTTTCGCGAGGCGCTGAAGCCGGTCGCCCATGACGGCGTCACCCGTTTCGAGGTCATCAGCCTGATCTCGCTGATGATCTGGGCGCTGACGATCATCGTCACCATCAAATATGTGCTGTTTTTGCTGCGCGCCGACAACGAAGGTGAGGGCGGAACGCTGTCGCTGCTCGCCCTTCTGATGAAAACCGCCAACGGCCATACCGCCATACTGATGCTGCTCGGCCTGATGGGGGCTGCCCTCTTCCTCGGCGATGCGATGATCACGCCGGCGCTGTCGGTACTCTCGGCGGTCGAGGGCCTGAAACTCGTCACGCCGAGGCTCTCGGAATATATCGTGCCGATTTCGGTGGTGATCCTGGCGCTGCTCTTCGTCGTGCAATCGCGCGGCACCGGCGCCGTCGCCAGGTTCTTCGGCCCGATCACCGCCGTCTGGTTCCTGGTCATGGCTGCCGCCGGCATTTCCCATATCTCCGACGATTTCGGCATCCTCGCCGCCTTCAACCCCTATTATGCCGTCAGCTTTCTGCTGCATGAGGGCTTTTACGGCGTCGTCGTGCTCGGCGCCGTGTTCCTGACGGTGACCGGTGCGGAGGCGCTTTATGCCGATCTCGGCCATTTCGGCCGCCGTCCGATCCAGTGGGCCTGGTTCCTGCTGGTCTTCCCGGCGCTGACGCTGAACTATCTCGGGCAGGGCGCTCTCGTTCTCGGCAATCCGGAGACGATGTCCGATCCCTTCTATCTGATGTATCCGAAATGGGCGCTGCTGCCGGTCGTCATCCTGGCGACTGCCGCGACGATCATCGCCAGCCAGGCGGTCATCACGGGCGCGTTCTCGATGGTGCGCCAGGGCATCAACCTCGGCTTCCTGCCGCGTATGGAAATCCTCTTCACGTCGGAAACCAATACCGGGCAGATCTTCGTGCCGTCGGTCAATGCTGTGCTGTTCATCGGCGTCATCTTCCTGGTCCTGAGTTTCAAGACCTCGGATGCGCTGGCGACCGCCTATGGCATCTCCGTCACCGGTGCGATGGTCGTCACCTCGATCATGGCCTTCGAATTCGTTCGCGCGCGCTGGAACTGGTCGCTTCCGGTGGCGGTGATCGCGCTTGCGCCGCTGGTCGTGCTCGAACTGATCTTCCTCGGCGCCAACCTTTTGAAGATCCACGACGGTGGTTATATCCCGATCCTGATCGCCACCGCCTTTACCGTCATCATGTGGACCTGGCGTCGCGGCACCGCGATCCTGATGGAAAAGACCCGCCACACCGATATTCCGCTCCCCTCCTTCGTCAGCTCGATCGAGCGCAAGAGCGAACATTCGCCGGCCCAGGTCCCGGGCACCGCGATCTTCCTGACGAGCGACCCGGAATCGGCCCCCGCCGCCTTGCTGCACAATCTCAAGCACAACCATGTGCTCCACGACCGCAACGTCATCCTGACGATCCGCACCGTCAACAAGCCGCGCGTGCCGAGCCACGACCGCTATAAGGTCGAGCAGATTTCCGAGCGTTTCTCCCGCGTTGAACTGCTGTTCGGCTTCATGGAATCCCAAAACGTCTCGCAGGCCCTGGCGACGCTGCGCAAGACGGGGCTGAAGTTCGACATCATGTCGACCTCCTTCTATCTCGGCCGCCGCAAGCTGGTGCCGGACGCCAAATCAGGCATGCCCTACTGGCAGGACCGGCTTTACATCGCCCTTGCCAACGCCGCCGCCAACCCCTCGGACTACTTCCGCCTGCCGGCCAACCGCGTGGTGGAACTGGGGTCGCACGTTATTATTTGACAGGTGCGGGCGACATTCCCGACACGCGTGTCTGCGCTGTCTGGCTGCTTCCGCGACCTCGTCTTCCGTCATGCTCGGCCTTGAGCCGAGCATCCACACGGCATCCACAGCAGCCGCGGCATGGATCCTCGGCTCAAGGCCGAGGATGACGGAGAGTGGGGATGCGTCCCTGTCAAACAAGCCACATTAGAACATGCAAAACTTCGCATGGTCACATTCCGGCACGCCCCGTTAACCCGACGTCAAGGTTAATGAGAGATTTTCGATGGAATGTTCCCGCGTTCCATGCCCGGAGTTGGTGTTGCGTCGAAAGAGCTCTTCCCGTAGCAAGCTGCGTCTTCTTCCCGAGAATTGGGTGTCGCCCGCAATCTTCGGGCTCGCCGGCTGGCTGATCTTCCCGAGCGTCGCGTCTCATGCGGATCTCGCCGCCATGCTCGCCGGTCTCGATCGGGAGGGGGAGAACTGGCGCATGGTGCTGACCAATTCGCCGGCCGGCTCGATCCATCAGGCCGAACTTGCCTTTTCCGATCCGGCGGTGACGGGCTCGATCTCGTCGGGTGCCGGCATGGTGCTTCCCGATGGCCGCAAGGTGGCTTTCAGCAAGGAAAAAGGCCACGAGGACACGCCCGACGAGGATCGCGTCAACCGCGGCACCAAGAAAGGCCGCGTTGTCGCCGTCGAGAAGATGCAGCCGCCCAAGGATTTTTCCGCCGGTTCGATCCTCGAGCGCACCAGGATGCTCTTCACCCCGAGTTTCGATCTCAAGGACAGGTCGGTTTTCGTCAAGCCGAAGATCCAAGGCAAGGAAATCGAGATCGCCACTTCTTTCTATAAGAAGCAGCCGGTGGTGACCGATAGTGGCGTGCCGGCAATGCTCGCAAGCCTCGTCACCAGCGACAAGGCCGATGTCCTGGCCACGGCCTATGGGCCGCCGGCGCCCGACTATTCCCGCCAATCGCCTTTCGATTCCATTCTGACCGAGCAGGATAGCGGCCGCTTCGTCCCGCAGATCGGCCCGCGCGACCATGCCTGGGCCGCCAGCATATTGTCGCCGAGCGTCTTTTCCGCCCGCGAGCAGCAGTGCCTTGCCTCCGGCATCTATTTCGAGGCGCGGGGAGAATCGGTGAAGGGACAGGCGGCCGTCGCCCAGGTCATCCTCAACCGCGTCCGCAACCCGTCCTATCCGAAAACCATCTGCGGCGTCGTCTACCAGAACGAGGACTGGCGCAACCGCTGCCAGTTTTCCTTCGCCTGCGACAGCATCAAGGACAGGGTGAACTCGGAATATCACTGGCGGATGGCCCGCGATGTGGCGATGGCGGTGACATCAGGTAAGATCTGGCTGCCGCAGGTGGGCTCGGCGACGCATTACCATGCCGTCTATGTCAGGCCGAAATGGGCAAAGACGATGGAAAAGGTCGGCCGCATCGGTCTTCACGTCTTCTATCGCACCTATGGCGGCGGCTGGAGCTGAGATAATTCGCTCGGGCAAGCGGATTTGCCGGGCTGAAAAGCGGATTCTTTCCATCGAATTTAACAGATCGCCCCAGAAACGACTTATCTCTTTGATTTGACAAAACTATTTTATGGCTGGACAGAAGCTGCCTACGCCTTGACTATACCAGTCCCTAAAACTATGTTGCGCGCGACTTCAGAACGGGCCGGAAGGGTTTCAACCTTCGCGTCCGGGGTCCGAATGACCGGGGTAGCGGGAGTGCGGGCGACGGGCAGGCGAGGAGAGATCCATGGCGGATGACCGCGAAGAAAGTCTTGAGAAGCGCCGTGCGCAACTGGAAGCGAAACTCGCGACCAAGCGCGTGGAGGCGAAAGTGGAAGAGGCAAGCGAAGCCCGTTCCGAGGTAAGCCGCAAAGGTTATGCCCAGGCGATGAAGCTTTCCAGCGAGTTCATTTCCGCAATCGTCGTCGGTGCTGTCCTTGGCTATGTCTTCGACCGTTTTGTTGGCACGGCGCCTTGGGGGATGATTGTTCTTCTGCTTCTCGGATTCTGTGCCGGCGTTCTGAACGTGCTGCGTTCTGCGGGGGTGGTGGCCCATCCTCTGGACGATAAGGACGACAAGAAGTAAGGACCGGTCCCGGTCCAGTGCAATGACCCCGCGTCCTGCGGGCCAAAGAGAGAGAACAAGCGGTGTCCAACGATCCGACTCATCAGTTCCAGATCTTCAAGATTGTGCCGATCGAAATCGGCGGGATTGATTTCTCGTTCACCAATGCATCGCTCTTCATGGTCGCTTCGGCCGCCGTGGCCGTAGGCTTCCTCTATTTCGCAACCTCGAACCGCGCCATCGTACCTGGCCGTTCGCAGTCGGTTGCGGAAATGTCCTATGAATTCATCGCCAACATGTTGAAGGAAGGCGCGGGAAAGCAGGGAATGAAGTTCTTCCCGCTGGTCTTCTCGCTCTTCATGTTCGTGTTGACGGCGAACCTGCTTGGCATGTTCCCGTATTTTTTCACGATCACCAGCCAAATCATCGTCACTTTCGCACTGGCGATCCTCGTCATCGGCACAGTTCTCGTCTACGGCTTCTATAAGCATGGCTTCCACTTCCTGAATGTCTTCGTGCCCTCGGGGGTCCCGGGTATCCTGCTGCCGCTGGTCGTCTCGATCGAAATCATTTCGTTCCTGTCCCGCCCGATTTCACTGTCCGTTCGTCTTTTCGCAAATATGCTCGCCGGTCACATTACGCTGAAGGTGTTCGCAGGCTTCGTCGCCTCGCTTGGAGCCCTTGGTGCAGTCGGTGTCGGCGGCGCCGTTCTTCCCCTCATCATGACCGTCGCCCTGACCGGTCTCGAGTTCCTCGTCGCCTTCCTCCAGGCTTACGTCTTTGCGGTGCTCACTTGCATGTACCTCAACGACGCAATCCATCCGGGCGGGCACTAAGGATAACGACATCGACGTCATAGGGCGTCAGTCATTCGCCGCAACAACCATTTCAAAGGAGTTCAACATGGAAGCGGAAGCAGCAAAGTACATCGGTGCAGGCCTGGCTTGCTTTGGTATGGCCGGTACGGCTCTCGGCCTCGGCAATATTTTCGGCAGCTACCTCTCCGGCGCACTGCGCAATCCGTCTGCCGCTGACAGCCAGTTCGGCCGTCTGGTATTCGGCTTCGCCGTTACGGAAGCTCTGGGCATCTTCTCGCTGCTCGTCGCTCTCCTCCTCCTCTTCGCCGTCTGATATCGGCGAATAGATGGATCACGGCCTGCCACCGCAAGCCGTGATCCTTTGCATTTGCAGTCCACCTGGAGGTGAGAATGTTTTTTGTGACCCCGGCTTACGCTGAAGAAGCACCGGCGGCAGCGACGGGTACGGATGCGCATGCCGCTCCGGCCGCAGGCGAGGTCCATACCGAGACTGGTGTTGCCGGCGGCGAGCACGCCCGTGGCCCTTTCCCGCCTTTCGATTCGACGACCTTCGCGTCCCAACTGCTCTGGCTGGTGATCACGTTCACCGTCTTCTATTTGCTCATGCAAAAGGTCATCGCGCCGCGTATCGGGGCGATCCTCGACCAGCGTCATACGCGCATTTCCCAGGATCTGGAAGAAGCGGGCCGCCTGAAGGCGGAAGCCGACGCTGCTGTTCAGACCTATGAAGGTGAACTGGCTGCTGCCCGCGCCAAATCCAACGCGATCGGCTCCGCCGCACGCGACGCCGCCAAGGCCAAGGCCGAAGAGGATCGCCGCGCTGTCGAGGCGAGCCTGTCTGAAAAGATTAAGGCTGCCGAGCTCCGCATCGGCGAAATCAAGGCGAAGGCTTTTGCCGATGTCGGCACCATTGCCGAGGAAACCGCGGCTGCCGTGGTCGATCAACTGATCGGCGGCACCGTCGCCAAGGCCGATGTCGCCGCTGCCGTCGCAGCCGCCAAGAAGGAGGCTTGATCGATGGAATTTGCCTTAGACGCAACTTTCTTCGCCTTTGTCGGCCTCGTCCTCTTCCTGGCGCTGGTCGTTTACCTGAAGGTTCCGGGCATGATGGCACGGTCGCTCGACGACCGCGCCGATCAGATCCGCAACGAATTGGCCGAAGCCAAGCGCCTGCGCGAGGAGGCCCAGCACCTGCTGGCCGAATACCAGCGCAAGCGCAAGGAAGCCGAAGCCGAAGCGGCCCACATCGTTGCCGCCGCTGAGCGCGAAGCCGAAATGCTAACCGCCGAAGCAAAGAAGAAGACGGAAGAATTCGTCGCCAACCGCACGGCGGTTTCCGAGCAGAAGATCAAGCAGGCCGAGGCCGAAGCGATGAAGGCGGTCCGTTCCGCCGCCGTCGATCTCGCAATCGCGGCTGCCGAAACGGTGCTCGCCAAGCAGGCCGACGCCAAGGTCCAGTCCGAGCTCTTCGGCAACGCCGTCGGCCAGGTCAAGACGCGGCTCAACTGAGCAGTATCGAATGAAATGAGCAAAAGGCCGGGCATGTCCCGGCCTTTTCTTGTTGATAGTTTCTTTTATGAAATCCGAGCCTGTCCGGTTGGGGAGGGGGCCTAAAGCAGCTCTCGGCAGTCTGGAGTCCAGACCTATTCCGAGATCAGCTCGTCCATCTCAGGACCGTCCTCGACCTTGCGCAGCGGCCGAAAGCTCATCCGGTGCAGGGAGCAGGGGCCGAGTTTTTCGATGCCGGCGCGGTGCTGCGCCGTGCCGTAGCCGACATGAGCGGCAAAGCCGTAATCGGGAAAGACGTGATGGGCGCGCGCCATCATCCGGTCGCGTGTGACCTTGGCGACGATCGAGGCGGCGGCGATCGAGACCGAACGGGCATCGCCCTTGACGACAGCCTGTCCGGGACAATCGAGGCCGGGCGGCACGTCGAGCCCGTCGGTCAGCACGTAGCTTGCCGGGATGGCGAGGCTGCAGATGGCGCGGCGCATGGCGTCGAGGCTCGCCTTACGGATATCCGTCTCGTCGATACGTGTCGAGCTGGAGGAGGCGATCGAGACGGTGGCGGTCGCCAGGATCTGCACGAACAGCTCCTCGCGCCGTTGCGCCGAAAGCTGCTTGGAATCGTTCAGCCCCTCCGGGATGCGCTTCGGGTCGAGGATGACGGCGGCAGCAACGACCGGCCCGGCGAGCGGCCCGCGGCCGGCCTCGTCGGCGCCGGCGACCGGCCAGTGGCCGGCCTTGCGGGCTTTGAGCTCCAGCCGGAAATCCGGCACGAGGGGAACCGCTTGGAACAGCTGGGGAGAATCGGGTGGCGTGCGAGGTTTCATGCGGCTGAACCTCGCACGCCAACCCGATTGCCCGCAAGTCCCCGATCAGGGCGGCGGTCGGGGACCGGGTCCGGCGGATGGTGGCGGTCAGTGCCATCCGCGGGAATTGCGCTCGGGGCTCGAAAACAGGGCGGTTTTTCTGAGCAGCCGACGCGCAAGCTTGAAGCAATTCCGGGAAAAGTGCGGCACGGTTTTCCGTCCGGAATTGCGTAAAAAGTCAAAAAGCAATTCCAGACAAAGCGAGAAGCCAAGAATTGCGTAAGACAAAGCCTAGAGCAGCGACAGCTGCACGCCGCTGCCATCGGGCGGCACGAACAGATCGTCGCGCAGCGGCATGCCGCGCCGCGTCAGGCCGAAACGCCTGGCGGCCATTTCAAAGCGCCGGGCGATCTGCCAGGCATAGGGACCGGCGCCCTTCATGCGCTTGCCGAATTCGGCATCGTAATCCTTGCCGCCGCGCATCGAGCGCACCAGCGACATCACATGCCGGTAGCGATCGGGATAATGCTGCAGCAGCCAGTCGCGGAAGAGCGGGCTGACCTCGAGCGGCAGTCTCAGGATGACATAACTCGCCTCGGCAGCGCCGGCAGCCTTGGCCGATTCGAGGATGCGCTCCAGCTCGTGATCGTTCAGCGCCGGGATCAGCGGTGCAGCCATCACAGCCGTCTGGATGCCGGCTTCCGACAGCGCGTGAATGGTCTCCAGCCGGCGCGGCGGCGTGGCGGCGCGCGGCTCCATCGTCCGGGCAAGCTTGCGGTCGAGCGTGGTGACCGAGATGCCGACGCGCACCAGGTTCTTCGCCGCCATCTCCCGCAGAATGTCGAGATCCCGCAGGATCATCGCTGACTTGGTCACGATCGATACCGGGTGGTTCGCCTTGTTCAAGACCTCGAGAATACCGCGCATGATGCGCCATTCCTTTTCGATCGGCTGATAGGGGTCGGTATTGGTGCCGATTGCGATCGCCCGCACCTTGTAGCCCGGCTTGGCAAGTTCCCGTTCCAGCAGTTTTGCCGCATCCGGCTTGGCGAAGAGCTTCGTCTCGAAATCAAGCCCCGCCGAAAGCCCCATATAGGCGTGCGTCGGCCGGGCGAAACAATAGATGCAGCCATGCTCGCAGCCGCGATAGGGATTGATCGAGCGGTCGAAGCCAATGTCAGGCGATTCGTTGCGGGTAATGGCCGTGCGCGGCTTCTCGATCTGCACGTCCGTCTTGAACGGCGGCAGCTCTTCCAGCGTCTGCCAGCCATCGTCGAAGGTCTCGCGCTGCAGCGCCTCGAACCTGCCTGTCGGGTTCAATCCCGCCCCGCGCCCACGGCGCCGATCGACCTCGATCCGCAGCCCGGAGGACACGATCATCGCATCGGCAATATCTGCCGTATTGGCAGGCGCGAATGCGGCCTGCCCTGCCAAGGACTGCTCTCTCATCGGATTCTCCCGCGGCAAAAGCCATCGCTTCCGCCCGTTTTGATGATTAAATTCCTATCCGCAAAACAAGAACAATGCAAGAACAAAATGCGGAAAACGCCGCTGGCAATAATTTGTACGGCGCATTATGAATGGGCGATGTTGACGGTTGTTCTCGAATGTCAGGATCAGGAAACTGAGCTGGCCCAGACTTTATCGGTATTGGTGGCAGGCGCGGTAGAGGGGCTGGTCAGCGATGTGGTCGTGCTCGATCACGGCTCGCGCGACGGCAGCTCGCGGGTCGCCGACGCCGCTGGCTGCCGGTTTTATTTGCACTGGGATATCAAGGACATCGTCCGCTCCGCCCGCGGCGAATGGCTGCTCTTCGTCGAGCCCGGCGCGCGGCCTCAGGCCGGCTGGATCGACGAGATCGCCGAATATATGGCGCTGAACAAGCTGCCGGCGCGCTTCACCGCCTCGCGCGGCTACCGGCGCCCGTTTCTGAAGCGCATCGGTCGCGCCGCGCCGCCGTTGGAACTCGGTCTGCTGATGCCGAAGAACCAGGCGCTCGCCGCCGCCCAAAGCGGCATGGCCCTTGCCGAATTCGCCAAGGGCCAGAAGCCGCGCAAGCTCGCCAGTGAATTGATTCCTTCCTGGGTGGCGCGCGCCGCTCGGTAGACGATTTCGCTCTCAATCTTGAGCTGGGCTTGACCGCGCATATCTGGTTGGCGCCGAAAACGTCCTCTCCCCGTGAAGAACGGGGAGAGGGGACGTGCCCTGCGAGACGTTAGCGGGGAACGGAGAGGTTGCGGCATATCCCCTTCGCCCCGCAAGCGGGGAGAAGGTGGCCGCAGCCGGATGAGGGGCTGGTCCCGCAATAACGTCGGCGATTGCAACCCACCATCGCGCAAAAGATGGCGCCCAATCGGATTTTGCGCTATAATTCTTCCATGGCGCCGCCGAAGCGCCTCGCTTCGCAACGGATGGCCATGGATGCCGGTGGACGGCAGAACAGGTCGGCGACAATCTCCTCTTCTGCCGGGTTCCCGGCGGAAGGAGGTGCGTCATGGTACGCAATATGCTCTACGGCCTGCTGGCCGTCATATTGCCGACATTGGTGATCGCGCATCCGCATTCGGCAGCATCGCAGACGATGCTCAGTTGCGCAGGCCGATCCGAGGTCGTCAATTTCCTGGACAAGAATTTCGCCGAAAAGCTGACAGCGGTCGGACTGGTCAACGAGAACGCCGTTCTTGAGGTCTATGCCGCCGAAAGCGGCACCTGGACGCTCGTCGTCACGGATGTTCACGGCATAAGCTGCATCCTGCTGTCGGGTGACAGCTGGGAAACGATGCCCACTCTGCCGGGCCTTGCCACATAGCGAGCCGGGTTCGGTAGCCTATTTCATCGCGCCGCGTTTCAGGTGTTCGTCCAGACGCGGCATGATCTCGACGAAATTGCACGGCAGGCTGCGGTAGTCGAGCTGTGCTTTCAAAATGCCGTCCCAGGCATCCCGGCAGGCGCCGGGCGACCCCGGCAGCGCGAAGATGAAAGTGGCGTTGGCAACGCCCGCCGTGGCGCGAGACTGGATCGTCGCCGTGCCGATCTTGTCGTAGGAGATGCGGTGGAAGACGGCGGAAAAGCCGTCCATGCGCTTTTCGAACAAGGGCTCCAGCGCTTCGGGCGTCACATCGCGGCCGGTAAAGCCGGTGCCCCCTGAGGTGATGACGACGTCGATCTCATCCAGCTCGGTCCAGGCCTTCACCCGGGCGGCGATTTTCTCGCGATCATCCGGCACGATCGCCCGGTCGACCAGCCGGTGGCCCGCCTCGGTGATTCGCGCCGCCAGCGTGTCGCCTGACTTGTCCGTCTCCCGCGTGCGCGTATCCGAGACGGTGAGAACCGCAATACCGACGGCGATGAAGGGCCGCTTCTCGTCCAGACCTGCCATCACATGCCTCCCGAAACCGTTTCCGTCGCCTGGAAATACCAGTCGGGCCGCTCGCCGTGAAGGGCTGCAGCCGCTTCTTGCGCCTCAGCCATGTTGGCAAAGATCCCGAAACAGGTAGCGCCGGAGCCGGACATGCGGGTCAAAAGCGCGCCCCGGGTCTGCAGCATCTCAGAGATGACTGCAATCTCAGGCACGAGCTGGCGCGCCGGCGGTTCCAGATCGTTGCGGGCGGCATCGATGACTGCCAGCCAGCCGGCACTCCCGGATACACCGGTTGCGAGGCTCAGGGCCGCGTTGTTCTTTGTCGTCAGCCGGCGGAACACCTCGGGCGTCGCAACACCCTTCAGCGGATTGGCAAGCACCATGGCAAAGGCCGGCAGATCAGCCACGGCCTCGATCTCCTCACCGATGCCACGGGCGATCAGCGGCCGGCTTTCAAGGCACATCGGCACGTCGGCGCCGAGCTTCAGCGCCAGGCTGGCAAGCGCCTCCACCGGCAGGCTCATGCCCCAGAGCCGCATCAGCCCGCGCAATGTCGCGGCCGCATCGGCCGAGCCGCCGCCGATGCCGGAGGCAACAGGCAGGTTCTTTTGCAGGTGGATATGGACGGGGAAGGCGAGGGCGCCGAACTGCTCGCGCAGGAGATCGCGTGCCCGCAGCACCAGATTGGTGCCGCCTTCGCCGGCAAGCATCTCGCTGAAGCGGCCCGACAGGGTGAAGGCGTCGACTTGGGCAGGCAGGAAGCCCAGCCGGTCGCCGCAATCGGCAAAGGTTACCAGCATATCAAGCAGATGATAGCCATCTGCCCGCTGGCCCGTCACATGCAAGGCGAGATTGATCTTCGCGCGCGCCTCTTCGGTGACGCCGAACGCCTCGGCCAGGCCTGCTTCAGGCATGTTTGTCGCCCGTCAGGATTTCTTGTCGACCGGCGGCGGCGTGACCGGGGCCGGATCCGGCTGCTTCTTGTCGGCCGCCTTGGCATCGTCGCTGACGGCAGGCAGGCCATTGGCGACCTTGTCCTTGATCTTCGGGATCTCGGCTGCTTCTGGCTCGGAGGCGAGCGCCCGGTTCCACTGATAGACGGCCTCAAGCTTGCGGCCGACGCGCCAGTAGGCGTCACCCAGATGGTCGTTGATCGTCGCGTCGCCGGCCTTGATCTGGGCGGCCCGCTCCAGCTCGTCGACGGCATCGTCGAAACGGTTGAGGCGGAAATAGGCCCAGCCGAGCGAATCGATGATGTAGCCGTCGTCGGGGCGAAGGTCGACGGCCTTCTTGATCATGCCGAGACCTTCGTCGAGGTTGCGGTTCATGTCGATCCAGGAATAGCCGAGATAGTTCAGCACCTGCGGCTGGTCGGGATTGAGTTCGAGGGCCTTGCGAAAGTTCGGTTCCGCCTGGTCCCACTTCTTCAGCCGTTCATAGGCAATGCCGCGCTGGAAGAAGACGCTCCAGTTGGCGCGGCCGGGAATGGGGCCGATCGCGTCGACCGCCTTGTCGTAATTGGCGGCCATCGCCTCGTAGTCCTTGGCGTCGGAGAGCACGCTGCCATAGGCGAGATAGCTGCGGATATCCTTCGGGTCGGAAGCGATCAGCGCCTGCAGGTGCTTGCGCGCTTCGTCCACCTTGCCGCCCTGGGCTAGGGCAAGGCCGAGCTGCAGCTCGGAGATCCGCCGCATCGGCGAATTCTCCGGCACCTTCTTGTAAAGCGCAATGGCGCGATCCATCTGGTTCTGCTTCTCGGCGATGCCGCCGAGCAGCACCAGCGTATCGGCGCTGTTCGGGTCGAGCGCATTGGCGGTCTGCAGGTAAAGCGAAACGATGTCCTCGGCGCCATCGCGGTTCAGCGCCCCGCCGACCGAGAACAGTACGCCGGCAGCGCCTTCTTCGGCCGTCTTGACCTGTTGCTCCTGCTTCTCGTCTTTTTCGATACTGTCGCGCAGCGCGTTCAGCGGCGCGTAGTTCGGCAGCAGATTGTCGCCGACGGAAACGGCGTCGAGCGCCTTCTGCTTATTGCCTTGTGTCGCTTCGAGACGGGCCAGCGCCATCACTGCGCGCATGAAGGTGTCGGGTGCCGTCGCACCTCCCTCCTTGTCGAGCACGGCATCGTTGAGATGCTTCCGGGCCGATTTCACGTCGCCGGTGGCGATGGCGATTGCCCCGGCATTGTAATTCTGGAAGATGCGGACCCAGTCCGGCCCCTTCATCTTCTCGACCATGGCGAGCGCTTCCTTGCCGCGGCCTGCGCCGACGCGGGCCCAGGCGAGCAGCAGGTCGTTCATCATCCGGTCGAGATCGTTCGGCCCGTTATATTTGAGAATGCTCTCGGCCGTCTTGTAGTCATCACGGCGCACGGCATCCATGCCGCGCACGATCGTGGTAATGCGCTCGACGGACGGATCGCCCTTCAGGTCGTTGGCATATTTGACGCCGTCCTTGATGTCGCCATTGAGCAGCAGCGAGATCATCAGCCGCTGGCGGATCTCGGGATTGCCGGGCTCAATCTGCAGCGCCTTCTTGTAGAGTTCGATCGCCGTCTCGTAGTCATGATCGACATCGGCCGTGCGCGCCGCAAGGAAGGCGCCGGAGAAGGTGGTAACGCTATCGGCATCGAAGCTATCGGTCTTCGCCACATCGCTCGGCTTGGCCGCATCCTCGGCATTCGCGCCGCCGACACCGCTGAGCGAAAGGACAGCGGCAAGCGCTGCGCTCGTAAGAAGACGGATGGCAATTCTCTGCCGCATTAGGAAACCTTTCTTCGACAGCGTCCCGACAATGGTGCCGGTCGCAAAACCAGTTGTGTTCACTGATTCATAACAGGATGGCTTTTTTGAAGCGGCGCCGCAAGAAATTCAGCCTAAGATCAAGGACGTTTGATCAATTGACGCGCTCGATGCAGAAGTCGATCACTTCCATCAGGGAGGATTTCCATACGGTATCGGGCAGCGGCGCCAACGCGTCCCGTGCGATCGTGCCGTAATGAATCGCCCGGCCGATCGTGTCGGCGAGCGTGCCGTATTTGGTGATCAGCCCCAGCGCTTTTTCGAGGTTGGCGTCGGTGCTGTTGCCGGCTTCGATCGCATCGCGCCAGAAGGCGCGTTCGTCTTCGGTGCCGCGGCGATAGGCGAGAATGACCGGCAGGGTGATCTTGCCCTCGCGGAAATCGTCGCCGACATTCTTGCCGAGATCGGCCGCCTTGCCGCCGTAATCGAGCGCATCGTCGACCAGCTGGAAGGCGAGCCCCAGATTCATGCCGTAGGATTTCAGCGCGTTGCGGCCGGATTTGCCGGCCTCGGCGACGATCGGCCCGACTTCGGCGGCGGCGGCAAAGAGCGCCGCCGTCTTGGCGCGGATGACGGAGAGATAGTCGTCCTCCGTCGTCTCCATGTTCTTGGCGACGGAAAGCTGCAGAACCTCGCCTTCGGCAATGATGCAGGCGGCGGAAGACAGGACGTCGAGCGCATCGAGCGAGCCGACATCGACCATCATGCGGAAGGCCTGGCCGAGCAGGAAGTCGCCGACCAGCACGCTTGCCTGGTTGCCCCAGATCATCCGCGCTGTCGATTTGCCGCGGCGCAGGTCGCTTTCGTCGACGACGTCGTCATGCAGAAGCGTTGCGGTGTGCATGAACTCGACCGAGGTGGCGAGATTGACGTGGTTTTCGCCCCGGTAGTCGAACAGCGAGGCGGCCGCCAGCGTCAGCATCGGCCGCAGCCGCTTGCCGCCGGACGATATCAGATGGTTCGCCACTTCGGGGATCATCTGCACGTCGGAGCCGGCCTTGGACAGAATGAGCTGGTTCACCCGCTCCATGTCCGCCCTGGTGAGATCGACCAATGGCTTGATGGATGCCAGTTTGTTTTTGCTTTCTTCAAGCGGTATGACCACGCCCAACGACCCGGACTCCTGTTCATTCTTTGCATCTGACAATAGAAAGGGGCGATGGACGCGGCAAGGGGTGAATTGTCGCGCAAGGCGAAATTGGAAGGAAAACGACGGCAAATGCATGAACTTATCCGCGCCAACGACGCTGTTCTGCTCTCCTTTGCTGAGAGCTTGATGAAGGATGCCGGAATTCACTGCTTCATCGCCGATCAGGGCATGAGCGTGCTGGAAGGTTCGCTCGGCATGCTGCCGCGCCGCCTGCTCGTGGATGAGGAGATGGCCGATCAGGCCCGCCGCATCCTGATCGACGCCGGCCTCGGCGACGAATTGCGTGACAGGACGTGAGGGGAGGATGACCGGGGAGCCCGCCGAAACCATCGATGCCTTCCATCGCGGCGCCTTCCACCTGGTGCAGCCGAAGGGCAGGGGCCATCGCGCCGGCATGGATGCGATGCTGCTCGCCGCCCTCGTTGCCGACGACCGTCCGGTCAAGGTCGCCGACCTCGGCGCCGGCGCCGGTGCTGCCGGCCTTGCCGTCGCCTCGCGGCTTGCCGATGCTGAGGTGGTGCTGTTCGAGCGCTCGGCCGAAATGGCCGATTACGCCCGCCGCAGCATCCTGCTGCCTGAAAACGCCCATCTTGCTACCCGCGTCAGCGTCGTCGAAGCCGATGTGACGCTGACTGCCAGAGCACGCAACGATGCCGGCCTCATCGATGAGAGTTTCCACCACGTCATCATGAACCCGCCGTTCAACCATGTGGGCGACCGGCGCACGCCGGATGCGTTGAAAGCCGAAGCCCATGCGATGACCGACGGCCTGTTCGAAAGCTGGATCCGCACGGCGGGTGCGGTCATGATCCCGGGCGGGCAATTGTCGCTGATCGCCAGACCCCAATCGATCGCCGAGATCATCGATGCCTGCGGCCGGCGCTTCGGCGGCATCGAAATCACCGCAATCCATCCGCGACAGGGTGAAAACGCCGTGCGTATCCTGGTGACCGCGATCAAGGGATCGCGGGCGCGGTTGTCGCTGCGCGCGGCCCTCATCATGCACGAAGAGGGGAGCCACAAGTTCTCCCCTCTCGTCGACGATTTCAACAATGGCCGGGCGGCCTATGCCAGGCTTTAATTTAGCCGGTGACGAAGTCGAAGAGCAGCTTGACGTTCAGCCCCGCAATTACAACCGCGATCAGATAGGCGATGCCGCTCAGCCAGCGCGGCGCCACGAGTTCGCCCATTTTGGCCTTGTTGGCGGTGAACATGACGAGCGGGAAGACGGCGAAGGAAAGCTGCAGGCTGAGCACTACCTGTGTCAGGATCAAAAGCTGCGCCGTGCCCTGGTCGCCATACCAGATGGTGACGATCGCCGCCGGCACGATGGCGATGGCGCGGGTTATCAGCCGGCGCATCCATGGCGGCAGCTTGATTTTCAGGAAACCTTCCATGACGATCTGGCCGGCAAGCGTCGCCGTCACCGTCGAGTTGAGGCCGCAGCAGAGAAGCGCGATGCCGAACAATGTCGGCGCGATGGCGAGACCGAGCAGCGGCGACAGCAGCGAATGCGCCTCGCCGAGTTCGACGACATCGGTCCTGCCATGCGCATTGAAGGCGGCAGCCGCCAGGATCAGGATCGAGGCGTTGATCAGCAGCGCGAAGCAGAGAGCGACCGTCGAGTCGATCGTCGCATAGGTCAGCGCCTCTTTCTTTTCGGGAACCGTATGGCCATAGGCCCGTGTCTGCACGATGCCGGAGTGAAGATAGAGATTGTGCGGCATGACGGTCGCGCCGAGAATGCCGAGCGCCAGATAAAGCATCTCAGGATTGGTGACGATCTCCGTCGTCGGGAAGAAGCCGGTGACGACGGCGCCCCACTGCGGATCGGCCAGCAGGATCTGCACGCCGAAGCAGATCGCGATGACGCCGAGCAGCGCGATGATGAAGGCTTCCACCCAGCGGAAACCGAGCTTTTGCAGGAAGAGAATGACGAAGACGTCGAGCGCGGTGATCAGCACGCCAAGTTCGAGCGGGATGCCCATCAAGAGGTTGAGGCCGATCGCCGTGCCGATCACCTCGGCGATGTCGGTGGCAATGATCGCGATTTCGGCAAAGGCCCAGAGCGGCACCGAAACCCATTTCGGATAGGCGTCGCGGCAGGCCTGCGCCAGGTCGCGGCCGGACGCGATCGCCAGGCGCGCGCAGAGCGATTGCAGCACGATCGCCATCAGGTTGGAAAGCAGCGCGACGGTGAGCAGCGCATAGCCGAATTTCGAGCCGCCGGCGAGCGAAGTCGCCCAGTTGCCGGGATCCATGTAACCGACGGCGACCATGTAGCCGGGTCCGGCAAAAGCTGCCGCCCGCCGCCACCTTGAGCTATGACGCCCGGTTCCGACGGTGCGATAGACATCTGATAGCGACGCCTCTCCCCGTTCGTGCCGCCAGCCGCGGTTTGCATTCGGATTCAGGGCATCCATACGATTTCCACCTATTAGTCGTGAGTGGCACTATGACGAATTAGAATGATAATGCAAGTCATTCGCAACAAGAAAATCAATCCGCTGTTTTCAGGGCCGATGTTTTCGAGAACGCGGCCATTGCGTTTGTCGTTCCAGCGCATACATGGATGCCGATCATCATTGACGTGATCGTGCGACCCGAAAGCGAAGGATTAGAGATGGCCGGATTCTGGAGAAAGCTGCTGCCGAAACGGTTCCGCAAGAACGGCATCACCATCCCGGTCGTCAGATTGCAGGGGCCGATCGTCAGCGGCGGCGGCCCGTTTCGGCCGGCCCTCAATCTCGCCAATGTCGCTCCGGTTCTGGAAAAGGCCTTCGCCATGAAGGACGCGCCGGCGGTTGCCATAACTATCAATTCGCCGGGCGGTTCGCCCGTCCAGTCCCGCCTGATCTTCACCCGCATTCGCGAACTCGCCCGCGAGAAGCAGAAGAAGGTCCTGGTCTTCGTCGAGGATGTCGCCGCCTCGGGCGGTTATATGATCGCGCTCGCCGGCGACGAGATCATTGCCGACGCCACCTCGATCGTCGGCTCGATCGGCGTCGTCTCCGGCGGTTTCGGCTTTCCCGAACTTTTGAAGAAGATCGGCGTCGAGCGCCGTGTCTACACCGCGGGCGAAAACAAGGTGATCCTCGATCCGTTCCAGCCGGAAAAGGAAAAGGACATCGAATATCTGAAGAGCCTGCAGCTCGAAATCCACCAGGTCTTCATCTCGATGGTGCGCGAGCGCCGCGCCGGCAAGCTGAGGGACGATGCGGCGGTCTTCTCGGGCCTGTTCTGGAGCGGCACCCGCGGCCTCGAACTCGGCCTCGTCGACGGTCTCGGCGACATGCGCCAGGAATTGAAGCGGCGCTACGGCCAGAAGACCAAGCTGGAACTCGTCGCCGCCGGCCGCGGCCTGTTCGGCCGCCGTGTTCCCGGCGTGTCGCCGGTCTCGCTCGAAAGTGCGGCATCCGGTCTCGCGACGGGGCTTGTCGAAGCGGCCGAAGAAAGAGCATTGTGGAGCCGTTTCGGGCTTTGAGGGGAGCGAGAGAGGGAAATGGCGCAGCTTATCACCATCCTGGTCCTGGTCTTCTCGGCCTGGTGGCTCTACCGCCGCTTCGTCTCCGATGCCCGCAAGCTCGCCGAAAAATCGCGCCGCGCCGAAAGGGAGCGCCAGACCGGCGCAATCGGCACGCTGGTCAAGGATCCTGTCACCGGCGAATACCGGCTGAAGCGGGATGAGGAATAGGGCGTCGATTTTCCCTTCTCCCCAGCGGGGGTCCGAAGGACGGGCGAGACCGGTGGCTCGCCCAGGCTGGTGGCCCGAAGGGTCGGATGAGGGGGCCGCACGGCACGGCATTAATTGCCCTTCGGTTGCGCTCAGCGCATTCGCGGCTTTGCCGCTTACCCCCTCATCTGCATGCCGGCATCTTCTCCACGCTGGGGAGAAGGGATATGCCGCGACCTCTCCGTCCCGCACCGACGCCTCACGGGGCACGTCCCCGTTGGGCTAGGGTGAGGGCAGAGACCCTCTCCATACGGGCCGTTCCACTCTCGCAAAACCCTTGACCCCCGCCGCCCTCCATGGCACCTGTCGCGCCGATAATCCCCACGCAATCGGTGCCGTTTCATGTCAGCCATCCCAGACCATATGAACCCGAAGCGCTCCTTCCAGGCGCTGATCCTGACCCTGCACAGCTACTGGGCGGACAAGGGTTGCGCGGTGCTGCAACCCTACGACATGGAGGTCGGCGCCGGCACCTTCCACCCTGCCACCACGCTGCGCGCCCTCGGCCCCAAGCCTTGGAAGGCCGCCTATGTCCAGCCGTCGCGGCGCCCGTCCGACGGCCGCTATGGTGAAAACCCGAACCGCCTGCAGCATTATTACCAGTATCAGGTCATCCTGAAGCCGAACCCGCCCAATCTGCAGGAGCTTTATCTCGGCTCGCTCGCGGCGATCGGCCTCGACCCGCTGCTGCACGACATCCGTTTCGTCGAGGACGATTGGGAAAGCCCGACGCTCGGCGCCTGGGGCCTCGGCTGGGAATGCTGGTGCGACGGCATGGAAGTCTCGCAGTTCACCTATTTCCAGCAGGTCTGCGGCATCGAATGCGCGCCGGTCGCCGGTGAGCTGACCTATGGCCTCGAGCGCCTCGCCATGTATGTCCAGGGCGTCGACAATGTCTACGACCTGAACTTCAACGGCCGCGAAGGCGACGAGAAGATCAGCTATGGCGACGTCTTCCTGCAGGCCGAGCAGGAATATTCGCGTCACAACTTCGAATTCGCCAATACCGAGATGCTGCATCGCCACTTTGTCGATGCCGAGAAGGAATGCCGGGCGCTGCTCGATGCCGGCGCGCCTGGCGACAACGCCAACCAGCGCCTGCACAAATGCGTCTTCCCCGCCTATGACCAGTGCATCAAGGCCAGCCACGTCTTCAACCTGCTCGATGCCCGCGGCGTCATCTCGGTCACCGAACGCCAGAGCTATATCCTGCGCGTGCGCACGCTCGCCAAGGCCTGCGGCGAAGCCTTCCTCCTGACCGACGCCGGCGGCGTCAATCTGGGCAAAGAGGCAGCGTGACGCAAAAGCCTGCCAGCCGTATTGTCCATATCAACGGCTGGCCAGGCACCGGGAAGCTGACCGTCGGCCGTTTGCTGGCGGTTTTCGACCATGCCGTGCGTGCCGATCCGGCCGACAGCTTCGTCTTTACCGATGCTCTTGCGGATGACGCGGATGATAGTGCGACGTTTTCCTGGTATCTCGATCTGGCTGCCGGCAGGGGCGCGGATCTGGTCGCAGTTCTCCTCGACTGCGCGCCGGAGGAAAATGCCAGGCGCCTCGTCTCCCCCGGCCGATCGGAGGCGCTCAAGCTGACGGATACGGCGAGGCTGCAACAGCTCCGGGCAAACTATAAACTGTTGCGCGGACTTGCTGAGCACACGGTCGAAATTGATAAGACGGATCTTTCGCCGGAGCAGACGACGGCCCGAATTCTCGCGCATATCGGTGTTTGACGGCAACTGGGAATCCTGCGTAGTCTTTGCACCAAGATTACTTCGTTGCAGGGGATTCGCGATGTATATTGCGCTTGGCGTCATCGTTTTGGTCGCCCTCTATGTCGTCTTCATCTACAACGGCCTGGTTCGCTCGCGGCAGATGGCTGAAGAAGCCTGGTCGGGTATCGACGTGCAGCTGAAGCGCCGCGCCGATCTGATCCCGAACCTGATCGAGACGGTCAAGGGTTATGCCGCCCACGAGAAGTCGACGCTCGAAGAGGTGGTTGCGCTTCGCAACAAGGCGCAGGCCGTGCCAGCAGATGATGTCGCCGGCAGGGCGCAGGCGGAAGGGCTGCTCGGCCAGGCGCTCGGCCGTGTCATCGCGCTCGCGGAAGCCTATCCCGATCTCAAGGCCAACCAGAATTTTGCCGAGCTGCAGGCCTCGCTCGAAACCATGGAAGGCGAGCTGCAGATGGCGCGGCGTTATTACAATGGGGCAGCTCGCGACCTCAACGTCAAGGTCGAAAGCTTCCCCTCCAATCTCGTCGCCGGCCAGTTCGGTTTTGCCAAGCGGGACTATTTCGAAATCACCAACGAGGCCGATCGCGCCGTCCCCAGCGTTAAATTCTGACGATCCGGCATTTTGCCTTTGCGAAAAAGCGACTAAGAGCAGGGGCAGACTGCGGCCGGCAAGAGCATGTCGCGCAAAACTGTGCAGCGGCACGATGGACGGAAGAACAGCATGACACGTACAGCCAAACTCACGATCATCCCGCCGGACAAGCCGCTTTCGGGCCGCGCCATGCCGCCGGGCTCCAAGTCGATCACCAATCGGGCGCTGCTGCTCGCCGGCCTTGCCAAGGGCACGAGCCGGCTGACCGGCGCGCTGAAGAGCGACGATACGCGCTATATGGCCGATGCGCTGCGCGCCATGGGCGTTTCGATCGACGAGCCCGACGACACAACCTTCGTCGTCACCGGCAGCGGCAGGCTCCAGCCGCCGAAAGCACCGCTCTTCCTCGGCAATGCCGGCACGGCGACACGCTTCCTGACGGCGGCCGCCGCCTTGGTCGATGGCACCGTGATCGTCGACGGCGATGAACATATGCGCAAGCGCCCGATCGGCCCGCTGGTTGAGGCGATGCGCACGCTCGGCATCGATGCGACCGCCGAGACCGGCTGCCCGCCGGTCACCGTCAAGGGCACCGGCCGCTTCCAGGCCGACCGCATCCGCATCGATGGCGGCCTGTCCAGCCAATATGTCTCGGCTTTGCTGATGATGGCGGCCGGCGGCGACCGGCCGGTCGATATCGAGCTCGTCGGCGAGGATATCGGCGCACTCGGTTATATCGATCTGACCACGGCGGCGATGAAAGCCTTCGGCGCCAAGGTCGAAAAGACCAGCCCGGTCACCTGGCGGGTCGAGCCGACCGGCTACCGCGCCGCCGACTTCATCGTCGAACCCGATGCCTCGGCTGCGACCTATCTCTGGGCCGCCGAAATCCTGACCGGCGGCGCGATCGATCTCGGCGTTCCCGCCGACGCTTTTTCGCAGCCGGACGCGCGCGCCTACGACATGATCGCCCGCTTTCCGCAGCTGCCCCCCGAAATCGACGGCTCGCAGATGCAGGATGCCGTTCCGACGCTGGCCGTGCTTGCCGCCTTCAACGAGACGCCGGTGCGCTTCGTCGGCATCGCCAATCTGCGCGTCAAGGAATGCGACCGCATCCGGGCGCTTTCCTCCGGCCTCAACCGCATTCTCCCCGGCCTTGCCCGCGAAGAGGGCGACGATCTGATCGTAAAGTCCGATCCGGCCCTTGCGGGAAAGCGTCTTCCGGCCGAGATCGACAGTTTCGCCGATCATCGTATCGCCATGAGCTTCGCGCTCGCCGGCCTGAAGATCGACGGCATCACCATTCTTGATCCCGATTGCGTCGGCAAGACCTTCCCCGCCTATTGGCGGACGCTCGCCGCCCTCGGCGTGACATATCAGAACAAGGATTGACTAGAAGCAGCCGAGGCTGCCGGCGGGGAGACAGGGATGGGGCGTCGGTTTTTCGGATTTTGTTTTGCTCTGCTCTTGATGCTGGCGGCCCCGGCGGCTTTCGCTGCCGAGGTCATCGACAGTTTCGCCTCCGCCATCAGGCTCGAAAAGAGCGGCGCGATGACGGTGGCGGAAACGATCACCGTCAATGCCGAGGGCAACCGGATCAATCACGGCATCTTCCGTGACTTCCCGCTCTATTTCACCGACGCCGAAGGCCGTCGCCGTAGCGTCGATTTCGATATGGTGTCGGTCACCCGCGACGGCGAAGACGAGCCTTGGCACACGGAATCGATTTCCGGCGGCATCCGCATCTATGCCGGTTCCGCCGATGTGTCGGTGACGCCGGGCCGTCACCGCTACGTCTTCACCTACAAGACCAACCGCCAGATCCGCTATTTCGACGATCATGCCGAACTCTACTGGAACGTCACCGGCAATGGCTGGATCTTCCCGATCCGCTCGGCCACGGCGACGGTGCAACTGCCGCTGGGTGTTGCCGCCACCGACACGGTCTTCTTTACCGGCCCTCAGGGCGCGACGGGGAAGAACGCCCGCGTCGATGAAGCCGGCGCCGGCCTGGTCTTTGCCACCACCGCGCCGCTTGCCGCCGGCGAGGGCCTGACCTTCGCGATCCGCATGCCGAAGGGTTCGATCGATCCGCCGAGCGCCGATATGGAAAGCACCTGGTGGCTCAAGGATAACCGCAATTATTTCATCGGCTTCGGCGGCTTGATCCTGGTTTTCGCTTATTACACTCGTTCCTGGCTGAAGGTCGGCCGCGATCCCGCCCGCGGCGTCGTCGTGCCGCGCTGGGACGCACCTGAGGGCATCTCGCCGGCGCTGGTCAACTACATCGACAACAAGGGTTTCTCCGGCGGAGGTTGGACGGCGCTTGCTTCAACCGCGCTCAACCTTGCGGTGCGCGGCTACGTCAAGCTCGAAGACTTGAAGAATTCGATCGTCATCCAGGGCACGGGCAAAGCGCTCGGCAAGGAGAAATTCCAGGCCGGCGAGACCGAGCTTCTGAAAGCTGTCGGTGGCGCAGGCAGGACACTGACGATCGACAAGGCCAATGGCGAGCGCGTCAAATCCGTCGGCCAGGCCTTCCGTTCGGCGATCGAGAAGGAGCATCGCGGCAAATATTACAATTCCAACCTGGCCTATACCGCAGGCGGCATCGCGCTCAGCGCCGCTTCCCTGGTGGCGCTGTTCGTTTTCGGCTCGCTGCAGCCGGACACGATCGCTCTGATGCTGGTCCCGACGGCGATCGCGGTTTTCGTTGCCGTCTTCGTCGCCGGTTTCATGAGGTCGATGCATCGCGGTAACTCGCTATTCGGCAAGATCGTCGCCATCATTGCCACGGCGGTCGGTGTTTTCGTCGGCATCAGCATTCTTGCCGTCGTCGTCCTGGCGCTTGCTTCGTCGCTGGTGCAACTGCACGAAACGCCGATGCTCTTTGCCGTCGGCGGCATCGTGCTGCTCAACATCCTCTATTTCTTCATCATGGGCGCGCCGACCCCGCTTGGCGCCCGGATGATGGACGGCATAGACGGCCTGCGCCAATATCTGACGCTGGCCGAAAAAGACCGCATGAACACGGCAGGCGCGCCTGAAATGTCGCCGCAGCATTTCGAGACGCTGCTGCCCTATGCGGTGGCGCTCGGTGTCGAGAGGCCCTGGTCGCGCACCTTCGAGACCTGGCTTGCAGCCGCCGCGGCCGGTGCGGCCGCCGCCTATGCGCCCGCCTGGTATTCCGGCAATTTCAACAGCGGCAGTTTCTCCGACCGCGTCGGCGGCTTTTCCTCGTCGATGGCCTCGACCATCGCCTCGACCATACCCTCGCCGCCGCCGTCGAGCTCGTCCTCCGGTTTTGGCGGCGGCGGTTCGTCGGGGGGCGGTGGCGGAGGCGGGGGA
>NZ_JAILYH010000100.1 GCF_019793435.1 Rhizobium redzepovicii
ACTCCGACATGTTCGGCATGTTCAACGTCCCCGACGACCGCAAGGCGGCGCAGGTGGCGCTGGCGACGGCGACGCTGTCGAAGAGCTTCCAGTCGGCCTTCAACGTCGTCAAGGGTTCGGTGCCGGCCCGCACTGACGTTCCCGACACCGACTTCGACGCCTGCGGCAAGAAGGGCATCGCCGATCTGAAGGCGGCCAATGAGGGCGGCACGCTGTTCGGCTCGCTGGCGCAGGGCTATGGCGCCCCGCCGGCGATCGCCAATGCCTATAAGGACGTCGTCTCGAAGTTCGTCCACGGCCAGATCAAGAGCTCCGACGAAGCCGTCAAGCAACTCGTCCAGGCGATCGACGACGCCC
>NZ_JAILYH010000101.1 GCF_019793435.1 Rhizobium redzepovicii
ACAGCCCGGCCAATCTCTTCGTCGCCGACTTCATGGGATCGCCGGCGATGAACCTGCTGACCGCCACCGTCGAGAACGGCGCCGGCGGCCTTGCCGTCGCACTGGAGCGGCCGAATGGCGCGCCGCTCAGACTGCCAGTTGTTTCCGGCAATCACGGCCTGTCTTCCTATGCCGGCCGCCAAGTGATCTTCGGCATCCGCCCCGAAGCCTTGACCGATCCTGACGGAGCCGACCGCAAGGCGCGCTCGCTGACCGAGGACGATTGCCTGATCGAGGTCGTCGAGCCGGCCGGCTCCGACACCTTTGCCGTCACCAAGCTCGGCGGCAAATCCGTCGTCGCCCGCCTGCGCGCCG
>NZ_JAILYH010000102.1 GCF_019793435.1 Rhizobium redzepovicii
GGAACAGGGGAGCATGGTCGAGAACTTTTTCCGCCGACTGCGGCATAGTAAGCACCTTTCTTTTCATCGCGCCGCACCGGTGGCGGCAATGGGATGTCATCTGTCACGAGTGCGGATCAAGTCCGATAGGAAGAGCCTGGCCTGCCCCTTCCCAAGACAGGCCAGGCTCTCATTCGGCCGCAACCGCCTCAGCTGGCGCGGCCTCTTTTTTCCAGGGGACGTCGTAGAGATCCCACACCGGATTATTGATGGCCAGATCCATGTCGCGGGCGAATATGGCGAAGCCGTCATAGCCGTGATACGGGCCGGAATAATCCCAGGAGTGCATCTGGCGGAAGGGGATGCCCATC
>NZ_JAILYH010000103.1 GCF_019793435.1 Rhizobium redzepovicii
GATGGGCATCCCCTTCCGCCAGATGCACTCCTGGGATTATTCCGGCCCGTATCACGGCTATGACGGCTTCGCCATATTCGCCCGCGACATGGATCTGGCCATCAATAATCCGGTGTGGGATCTCTACAACGTCCCCTGGAAAAAAGAGGCCGCGCCAGCTGAGGCGGTTGCGGCCGAATGAGAGCCTGGCCTGTCTTGGGAAGGGGCAGGCCAGGCTCTTCCCATCGGACTTGATCCGCACTCGTGACAGATGACATCCCATTGCCGCCACCGGTGCGGCGCGATGAAAAGAAAGGTGCTTACTATGCCGCAGTCGGCGGAAAAAGTTCTCGACCATGCTCCCCTGTTCC
>NZ_JAILYH010000104.1 GCF_019793435.1 Rhizobium redzepovicii
CGGCGAAGAAGGAAGGCTGGGACAAGTCGGTGCCGGCGGCGCTGCAGAAGTTCTCCGTCTATGACGGCAAATGGGTCGCAGCCCCCGTCAACGTCCACTCGGTCAACTGGCTGTGGATCAACAAGGCTGTGATGGACAAGATCGGCGGCACTGAGCCGAAGAGCTTCGACGACCTGATCGCGCTGCTCGACAAGGCCAAGGCTGCCGGTGTGATCCCCTTGGCGCTCGGCGGCCAGAACTGGCAGGAAGCGACGATGTTCGATTCCATCGTGCTGTCGACCGGCGGCCCGGAGTTCTACAAGAAGGCCTTCAACGACCTCGATGAGGAGTCGTTGAAGTCGG
>NZ_JAILYH010000105.1 GCF_019793435.1 Rhizobium redzepovicii
GTCAAATACACATCAACCTGCCCTCAACCCGCCCATTGATAAAAGAAAATCATCTTCTTGGCGCGTCGGAGCAGTTGGCATGGTGTTTGCTGATCCCTGGTTACAAGCGGCAGAAAGCAGTCTGCATTATGCCGGTTCATGAAACGAACGGAACGGAGGCCACCTGACCGTTCGTCATCGGATCCGCGTTCTACCAAGCGGCCATGCATAGTCCGCCGGCGGAAGGGTCAATCCCGATGTCACAGCTTGCAACCAACTCAAAGAGAAGGAAAATGCAATGACCAAGATTTCCGAAAGATCCTTTGAAACGATCGAAAACCCGGGGTCATCGTCGCTCA
>NZ_JAILYH010000106.1 GCF_019793435.1 Rhizobium redzepovicii
GCCTTTTACTCAGCGATGGATGGAACGAAAGAAGGAAGGCGATATGTCAGATTTGCGTCAAATCGCATTTTACGGCAAAGGGGGGATCGGCAAGTCCACCACCTCCCAAAATACGCTCGCAGCGCTTGTCGACCTCGGGCAGAAGATCCTGATCGTCGGATGCGACCCGAAAGCCGACTCCACCCGGCTGATCCTGAACGCCAAAGCACAGGACACGGTTCTGCATCTGGCAGCGCAGGAAGGTTCGGTGGAAGACCTTGAGCTCGAGGACGTGCTCAAGGCCGGCTACAAAGGCATCAAGTGCGTGGAGTCCGGCGGTCCGGAACCGGGCGTCG
>NZ_JAILYH010000107.1 GCF_019793435.1 Rhizobium redzepovicii
TGGAATACAGCGCCCTTCCGGCAGGATTTGCCGTCAGCCGCCTATTCACCGGTGCAAAGCGTCAATCCGCCAGACGCACCATGGGAGCAAAGCTTGGGGGCATCGATCTTCGGCACCCCACAGTACACGCTGCCTGTGGACGACTTGGGAGGATTTGTCCCTCCGAGCTGGCAACACGGCAATCAACCGGTACCAGATGACCTTCTGCCTGCAATGTACTTGTTTGACTTGCTGCCGAGCGCGGACAAACCCACCAACTTCAGTATCCATGGTGTGCCCTACACGGCCACTCTGGGGCCATCAGGCATGCAGAGCGACATTTACCTTTTCC
>NZ_JAILYH010000108.1 GCF_019793435.1 Rhizobium redzepovicii
GGATGCTGGCCAAACGTCACGTTTTGAAGGAAGACTGGCGACGTGCACATTCGATGTCGCCCCCGGCACTGGGGATCGTCTCATCTGGGTTGGCGCGCTGCACGTGGCCGCGTAAAAACGGATTCTCTCTCAACGGTTTGGTGCTTTTCAAGAACGACTGGCATCTATTGCTCGATCCATCTCCACCCTATTGCAGGAAAAGGTAAATGTCGCTCTGCATGCCTGATGGCCCCAGAGTGGCCGTGTAGGGCACACCATGGATACTGAAGTTGGTGGGTTTGTCCGCGCTCGGCAGCAAGTCAAACAAGTACATTGCAGGCAG
>NZ_JAILYH010000109.1 GCF_019793435.1 Rhizobium redzepovicii
GATTTGCCGTCAGCCGCCTATTCACCGGTGCAAAGCGTCAATCCGCCAGACGCACCATGGGAGCAAAGCTTGGGGGCATCGATCTTCGGCACCCCACAGTACATGCTGCCTGTGGACGACTTGGGAGGAGCTGTCCCTCCGAGCTGGCAACACCGCAATCAACCGGCACCGGCTGGCCTTCGGCTTGCGATGTCCTGGCTTGAGTTGCTGCCGAGCGCGGACAACCCCCAGACCAGCATCACTATCCATGGTGTGCCCTACACGGCCACTCTGGGGCCATCAGGCAGGGAGAACGACATTTACCTTTTCCAGCAAT
>NZ_JAILYH010000011.1 GCF_019793435.1 Rhizobium redzepovicii
AACCCGCGCCCGCAGGCCCCTGCGCTAAATGAAAAGCTCCGGGCCTACGCGCGCTGACCCTATGCAACCAGAGGCAGGGGTCACTTTTGGGAGCCGATAAGGGGTCCCGTTACCAAGCCGATTGACAGTCGAAAGGCGGTTCGCCCGCAATCCATAGCGCTCGGCGACCTCATTCACCATCGCGCCAGGTCTCAAGCTTTCCGAAACGATCTGCGCCTTGACCTCGTCCGGCCAATGCCGGTGAACCTCACGTCCAGACTTCCTGGTTGTGAGAAACTCCAATGAACTCTCCATGGAGAAACTCCCTTTGCTGGTCCATGGGATGGCGATCACAGATTAGGGCCAAGAGGACAACGTGGGAGTGGAACATCGGTTACGATACTGACGGCGTTCTCGTGCACCAACGTTGATCTTCGCCCGCGATCTGCTGCGTCTGGCGATATCGCCGACAGCCACCGTCGCTCTAGTTCACGACATGCACAAGATTTGCTCGGATCGCTGGCTCGATCAGCTTACTCGGCCCTCGCGCTTTTTCACCAATGAATTCCAGGCGGTATTTCGCCCTGGATATGGCAACGTAAAGCCGGTTGTGAGAAGAGTATGACAAGAAGTTTTTGCTGCTCTCTGACGTTTGATCGCCTGCGGGTGGAACTCGGCCATGATCTAGACCGGCGACGACCACAGCCAAAAACTCCAGCCCTCCGACATAATCGGCATGCCCCAGAACCAACTGGCCGGACTTCTTTGCCGCTTCAATTGCTTTGATATCGCCGCGCTTCTTAAGCAGCAATACGGGCTTGTTCTTGTCCAAAGCATACTTCTCAAGTCGAGTAAGCAATTCCCCATCAAGAGAAACAATTAAGATGTCACTTTTCCTACAACCAAGTGACCGCTGTAATTCGTCCGCCCTCTCAAATGCACTTTCGATCAAGGCATCTTCATTGGCGGCGTTAAAGTATTGTGGCTCCTGCGAATGCTTCTCGTCAACCTCTGTGAAAGCCGACGAGAACTTCTCCATCGGATTGTCAAAGTTCGTAAAAAGCGTCGCCCCGGAGGAAACCACGGAGAACGCGACACTTGCAATCTGCGGAGAGGAACGGAAGATAGTATTCAATCGATTTTGAAGAGCGTGATCAGTGTCGGAGATTGATTGCTCAATATCTTGCGAGTTCCAGCCCTGGTCACCAACGGCTTGCGCCCTATCCACCGAATAGACAATTGGGTAGGGCCCCTCCTGCTTTGTAAAGTAATGAAAAATATGAAGCTCATTCATGTTAAACAGGTGGGTCTCATCGATGAATAGGGCGTCGAAGCCCTCTTTGGCCCGTCTACGACGCCAAATGGGCGTATCTAACTGTCCAATGGCGGTTAGCACCACGTCATCCGTATCGAACTGCCCGGACTCGCCCAAGCGGCGTTGATATTCCTTGAAGACGGTGAATACAAAGCCCTTGTCCGCATCTGAAGCTATGGGAAGACCGTATGCAAGGTAGGGAATTTTCTTGTATTTATCAAAATCCTCCGACGCGCGTCCTTTGAGAACAACGCTAATCTCGTGCTGAAGCATTTCAGCAACTTTCCAGCTGTCCTCCGAAGACAGGAATTCATTGAACCCCGAGGACAGAAAGCGCTTATGGGAGGCATAGTCGTTTTTCATCACCTTTTCAAAGGCTTCAGCGATATAAAGCAGCTGGAGCCCCTTCGACTCCATCGCGTCTCTGTCGATGAATTCCGAAGCGCTGATGTGCTGGCGAAGCTGCTCGGCGCAAAGCTCGCTCAGAGTGCAGACCTTCAAAAACCGTGATTCGATTGAATCGTTACGTTCAGCGAATTTCTGTGGATCGATAACCGATAAAAACTCCTTTACGGATTTTTTGGTCGCATCGCTATGGGAAATGAAAACCGCTCGGTATGGCTCATTGTTCTTTTCCCTCTCCCTCAGAGCGCTGACCGCTTTCAACATGAGGCACAGAGTCTTGCCGGTACCAGCCGCGCCTTCGATGCGGTGAGGCCCTACGATTTTCGCTTCAATGAAGCTTTTTTGCTGCGATGTCAGCATAGGCAGCCATTCATCGAACCCTCTAAAGATCGAAGAATTTCCATCGCTGGCATTATCAAGAAACGAAACCTGGAGTTCTTTGACGCCGACTGCGGCTGCGGAATCGTCGGTCGCCTTACGGACGGTCTCCCTAAATCGCGGCAGTGCCTCGAAGGCCTTTCTAAAGTTTGTAAGTTCGGCGGTCTCTTTTGCCGCCTCCCCCGATTCATAGCCTGCCTTATAGACTAGCAGGAAGTTGCCAGCGACGCCGCGTTTCTCCAGCCGATTAGTCATCGGCTCTCGCTCAATTACGATGCGGAAGGGTGTGGGGCGATACTGAAAAGGGAATAAGACCGACTTCGAAGTACCGGAGATCATTTTCTCCGAATGCGTCAGGCTCAGACCGTTCCAAATCTTCTTGATGAACCTCAAGAGTTTTTGAGTGGCAAAAAGCGCCTCCGACTCGTTTAAGCTGTCAAAGACCCTCGCCTGCTCGATGTCGATAACTACGAACTTGGAGTCCTTTGACACTTTCGGGCTGAATAAGGCAATTCCATCAGCGTCTGTGATCATCGAAAGTGTAGCCGATAACGTCGCCGACCGGACTTGGCCGCGCAGAATTGCGGCAAATGTCTTTCCTTGCTCAAACTCGGTAGACTGCAACGTCCTACTGGAAACAATTTCGTCGACTGCAGCATCGTCAATGATCAAAAACTTCATTTTGTAACCCCTGCACGGTTTGGAATTCGCTGGCGTAGAACGCTCACCAGCTCGGGATCAGGATCGTCTAGACCAATGCGTCCAAACATCAGGGAGAAGCTCTGCAAGAGGTGTTCGATTTCGGGCGACGGAATTTGGCTGATCGGCATGGCGAAGTCGTCGCGGGAGAAGCTGAGACAATTAGTGGTGGATAGTGCTGCGTCCTTCTCAAACCGGCTTTGCTCAAGCCCCTCTGCAATTAGCATTGCAAGATTTCGCGGGACGAATGTCGCTTCTCGAAGCAGCGCTACGTAACCGTCCCTCGCCTCGCCAGGATACACACTAGGTAGAAAATAGTACCCTCCGACCTTATGCTTGATAAGTTCATCAATCACGCCGGATTTCAGACTTTCAAATCGAGCGAAGAAACCAGCGTGGTCCATCGAAAAACCGGACGACGCAAGGTCGTAGTCGCCAATCAAATCTTCAAATTTTTCTCGCTCTTTCTTTTTTAAATCCGCGAATGTGGTTGATAGCAATTCGCGCAACGTCTGCGAAATCAACACACTCTCTGCGACTGACTGCGCCTTCAGAAAGTTCCTGATCTTACCCAAAGCCTCCTTCTCAGCGCGATCCCTGATGATGTCCAAGCCATCAACCATCAGCCAATCATCCAGGGTCACAACTGGAATATAGTTCAAAACTGGGAACTTTGCCTGATCGATATCACAACGAGCCGTTATAACGAGACCATAAACGTGTTGGTTACGGTACCGCTCGGCCCTCGCGCAGGTGAAGATGGTGCCTTGGTCGAGCTTGCCAATGCGTGCGTCAGTAAGTTTCATCGGGTTCAATAAGGAAGGATGCGAAATTTCTTACGCATGTTGTGGATCATAAGTTGAAAAAGGACTAGCGCTTTCCGCGAAATCAATCAATCACCGGCTTTACTGCACGCAGCTTGCCCTCCAGATAGCCGATGCAACTTTCCACATCGCTTGCGTTTGTCATCCACTCTGGGTAGGACCAGCAACCGCTCGCAGTCAACTTCACATGATCAGATTGGCGTCGCCTAATGGCGCATCCCGGCAGCTATTACTGTTCGCCACGACCCCCAGCCATAGCAGGCCGCCATCTCATTCACCGTCACGCCCGGCCGCAGGCACTCCGAAGCGATCCTGACCCCAATGTCATCAAGGTATGGCCGATGTCCATCTCGCTCCGACGGCCACGGTCTCCCGTTCGTCGGCCCATAAACTATTTGCCGTCGTCGGGGTTCCAAAACCGTTGCCTATAAGAGGTCGAGGCGATAGCAATTATCTGATGTTATGGGGATGTGCATGCCAATCCACTATCCATCATGACGTGAATTGCTTGATGGAGCCAACCCTTGAGAATCGATATACCTACGCCCACTTTCCCTGAAGACGACAGACCGCGAGCCCTTTACGCCCGTCTGTCCCGCATCGACTTTTTGAGCGCATCTCCATACCGACGAGCCTCCATAGAATTTGATGGTGTAGATGCCGATCAAGTCGATGATTCCAGGAACCCGGAAGGTGAGCTTTTCGACGAGAAGGAGTTCAAGTCTTTCGCGTTGACCCGTATCGTCACGACGCCGCGTCGGTTTGAAGAGGTCATGGGGGCTCCACCGGTTGTAGGATCATGGTTTCGCCTGAAGATTGAGCCGAGCGGAGATGGATTGATGACTTGGCAAGCGCAACTGGGACCTCTTGGATATTACGCCCAAACGCGCGTCGTCACCGTTGGCGGCAGCCCTCTTGTTGACCCGTTGTCGCCGCCTTCAGGCCCCTCACCCAAATCACTGGGCGCAGCCTCTGCGAAAGAACCGCTGCCGACGAGCATTGCGGAGCTTTCGAACCGCTTCACGGTAGGCAGGAAATGGAGCGATATCGAGCCAATCTTCAAGTCAATCGCTGCTCCTACGGAGATCGTAGTTCGCGACGTCGGACAAGCCAGTTTCGTGTCATTTGTCGACAAGGAGGGCCGATCCTACCTCCATTTCGATACTGGCCTTCCTGTCTCATGGAACGGATATACAGCTCCCAAGAAGCTTGACGTTGACCTTGCGAAAGACCAGATCGTGATACTGTCTCACTGGGACTGGGACCATTTGCACGCCCCCTGCACCATCAAAAGTCTCTACGATGCCAAATGGATAGTCCCCAGTCAGCGACTTGGTCCTGGCGCAGCCCGAATAGCGATTGCTATTGCGAAACGCGGAAACCTATTCGTGTGGCCAAGCGGTGCCTGCTTTACAAGTCCCGATCTGTCGATTGTTGAATGTAGCGGGAAGTCTGGAAACGCCAATAATACCGGGCTCGCGTTGAGAGTGAAATTGTCTGCAGGACGAGAGGCACTGCTGACAGGCGATGCTGACTATTCAAATCTTCCGGCCCCTGTGAGAGCACCCGTCGACTATTTGCTCGTCAGCCATCACGGAGCAGCAATGTCCTCTGGCAGCATCCCAATAGCGCGGGCCGGTAACGTAGGTTTCGCGGCGGTGTCGTTTGGAGCAGGCAATACTTATCGCCATCCAAACCCAACAACCGAAACGGCCCACTTCAAATCTGGATGGGGTGATTGGCGTCCGACGGCGCGAAGCCCTGGGATTGGGCCTCGCGGGGATCGCAAATTTGTTTAGATTTAACCCACTTGGACTGCCGCCAGATGTACAAAGCTGTCCGCTATCGCCGTTCTCAAGTTGCACGAAGGGCGGTATCCGCCGACTTCGGTTGCAACCCTTATTGTTTTCGAGCAGATTGCCGCTCGCTATACGGGGGGAACTTTTTATGAGGACTATCGCTTGTTTCGCACTCTTTATGAGTGCCGCGTTTTCAGCGCATGGCGAAGACCAATATCGATGCAAGAATTTCGTGGCCGACTTCATGTCGATCTCCTCAACTGACAAAATGAAATCGAGCAGTAATGTAAACCTCGCCCAGGCGGCCGGTTTCCTGATGGGTTCCTACTTCGCAAAGACCGGCGCTGATTTCGAAAGCGCCAACACTTCGGGTCTTGGCGAGTTTGAAAAGAAGGTGGTCGGAGAATGCTCGGCGCATCCAAACGACGGCGTGTCTGCGACCGTGTTGCGCTTGGCAGCTTCATTGAAAACCGTGGATGCTGTCGCGGCGAAACCCGCTGATGTAAAGCCTGGCGGATACGAGGCTATGTCACTCACGGACGTCAAGCTCGATGCGAAACAGATGCAAGGCAAGAAGGTGGAAGTTTCCGGCGTCCTTATCACGATGGGCGACATGGCAATGCTTGGGGACAGTGCGTTCAGCACCAATAGGCTCTTCGTCGACAACAAAAAGCTGTCGCGGAAAGAGCGGAAATACATCCTGGAAAACTGCGATGGCGGCTGCTCTATCACCGTGAGGGGCAAGATCGGCAGCGTAATGCTCAACGATGGCATCATCGCTGACGCCATTGCGACCCAATAACGGGCTGGCATCGGTTTAGATTCCTGTACACCCGGTGGTGGATCAGATGCGGCTTTCGGTCTTTGACTTCAGCAAAAAAAGAGATCGCGGTGCGATCAGCAGACATCTCTTTCCGACACACGTTACCGTCTACAGTGACGGCTACACAACTGTATCTCGTGCGGCTTGCGATCCTGCCTTCCAGACTGAGTTCAGAGACATCGCGCTTGAGCTGGAAAACACGCACTTGCGCCCTTTCTCGGTAACCTGCCGTCGCTGCCTCAAAACGGAAACTTATCGCGAGGCCGTGGCGGCCTACGAGACAAATAGGCTTCCGGCCTATGTGGTGAACCAAGTTTCTCGGATGAGGCATGAAGTCTACCGGCAGCAGGGAGTCTATGACGTTGAAGAGAATAATTCGATCCGGCAATGGCTTGGATTTGAGCCAGTCTTCCCGACGAGAACGTATCTAGACGCTCTCATGGAGGAGGAAGAACGCATACACGAGGATTATCGACAAGACAGGGAAAGATCAAAAGAGCTGGATAGGCAGCTGGCAGAAATCGGCATTGAAGGTGAAGTTCAAATTTTCCGCCGCCAAGACCTGCTGACGGGTAAGAACGAAGAGGAAATCGTCGTCGATGCGGATGACGTGCCGCTACTCCCTACCACTCCGGAGAGAAATGAGGCCTGATCGGTGCTTGGCATGATGGCGCATCTTCAGAAGCAGAACCTGCGATTCTATGTCTTTGAACGGAGATTTATCGTTGCGGAATGCGTTTAGAGTCAGAATTCATGGCGACCAGTGCGTTTACTGTGGTGAGCGTGCAGACTCTGAGGAGCATTTCCCTCCAGCGAGTTATGGAAACCTTGGGTTTCTTCTTCCGGCTTGCCGAGAATGCAACAGCTTCGCGGGAACCGCTCACCCTGTAAATTTTCTCAAACGTATCGCCTACGTGAAGGAGCAAATCAAATCGCACGCGCCTCGCTTCACATTTACGAGCGACGTGACCCTGCAGGACATCCTCGCGCGTCCTGAGAGTGTCTGGCTTACCGAAATGCGATTCGAGAAGCGTAAAGCAATTTATCGAAACCGGTTCAATTGGGATGCGATGGCTTATATCGCCACGATCCAGGCCCGCAGATACAAGTTCGTCGCCGACTTCTCGCAGGAGATCGAGGAAGATTTTGAGGAGACCGACGGCCCAGACACTTCGGTTGTTCTGCCACAGGAAGATGAAACTTCAGGCAATCTGGCGTCGCAAGCTGCGCGTCAGTCAATGACGGACGCTCACCGAGAAGAGCTTTTGCAATCGCTCCTCGAAAACTTGCCAAAGCTCCCGGCCAAGGACAAAGAAGAACATATGCTCGATGAGGATTTAGAGTTCATGGCCAGTGAGTCTTATTTCGGCAGACATCTCACGCAAAAACAATTTGAAATCCTGTTGGTCTGCGCAAGGAGGGTCGCGAATTTTATCGAGCCGGACGAAATTCGACACTTTAACGATGCGGAGCTAATCGAATTTATCAAGGATGTCCGGTGACGAGTGCGAAACGAGGGTAAACCTTCACAGGAAGTGCCGCACTCTGCTATCGCAGAAATCTAATATCGACAATGGACGCCAGATTTGAAGCTGCGGCACGCTGCTTATAAAGGGCTGCGAGACCGCCAGGACAACGCGGACGTTTTCCGGCTGGACGATATCAAAGAGTTGCCCGATTGCGATCAGCGCCAGCGATACAGGAAAGCTAAACCGGGCAGTTGCCCTTGACAGCAGCTAGCGGCTGCCCCGCTTGCAAAGCTGGTTAGGAACTGTCAGGCGGCGAGAAGAAGCAGTTCACGTCGTTTTCCGTTGGATGAAGGCAGATATGATATCGGCCATCTCCGGAGGGGATTTCGTCCCCATACGGGATGAAGAACAGGTGTGGTTGTGTCGCGAGGTGGTGGTCGCCCGCATGCAGGAAGACGGAAAAGCCGCGAGGCCCTCGACTGATGTCCTGAGAGGGAATGGCCTCACAATCTCCAAGCAAACCCTGAGCTTTGCAGCACGCCGGAGGATAGGTCCAGCCGCTCTTCGCTTCATGGGCGTCGGTTCGAACGATGGTGCAGACGGAGATCGCCCCAAGTGTGATCAGTGATATTGTTGATGTGGCGAGTGTCATTGCATACCTCCTTAGAGGCAGCCCCTCGAAAAACGCCGGGAGGTTGCGATACCTCGTTCAGTTGTTTTTGCTACAAGAGGGTCAGGTAGGTCTCTTGCGCTACAAGGGCCCTCGCATGATGTGTATGGAAGCGGGTCGAACATCGGCGCTATCGCCGACCGCGCGGATGGGACCTCCGTGCTCCGCCACGTGGCAAAATCCATCCTGCTGTGCTCATCGAGAGGCAACCCATCGGTGTGGGTAGGCGTCGAAACTCCCAGAACTCTCCGAGTAACAAGATACTCCCATAACCTACGTTTGCAAAACGAAGCTTTGAAGCCAGGTTCGATATTCAACATAGCTTGGTTTCAACCCGGTCTTCTAAGTCGGTAATTTCCCGTTGCTGCACGCCGACCGGCGAAATCACCACGGGATAATTCTGCAATACTGCTGTTAGCTGCTTGCGTCGATCTGCACAATTTGGGCAATGTGGAATCACGCGATTTGCAGATATGGCGGCTTCCACCCCCGTCGCTTGGATAGGTCCAAACTATCCGTGAAAGAACCGCAACTGGCGAAGCGGAGAGAGAAGGAAACGGCATCCAAAGCCCTTCCTTCCCCTCTGCGGTCCTTATCCCCTTGTGAGAGGATGGGGTTATCTGTGCCGCTGTTCGCCCTTCCTGGCAATAGTTGACGGTCTAAAAGGTTGTGCAAATAGTCGAAAGTTCTGACGCCAGCACAACGTGAAACCCCCTTCTTCGATCTGTCGCTTGTCGATCAACTCGAAATCGAGAATTATGATCCCAAACAGGGACAGGCGGCATGAGCGAACCAATCAGCGAACGATGGGCATTCCGATCCGGCTGGCTCGGCTTGATCCAAGAAGCCCAAGGTGAGATCGGTGCCCTCCCCGCCGCCTGGAAAGCTCGCCTTGTCGGCGGCAAGGAAAAGCTCGGATACCTGCAGCTTTCGATCAACTGGCAAGGTCACGCTCGCCGGGATCGGATCGAGGCGATAACCGAACAATTCCGTAAACGGTCCCTGACGATCTGCGAAGAATGCGGCAAGCCAGGCCGTCTCAGGATGGGGGTTTCCATCGCCGCCACCCGCTGCGACGATCACGCGGCGTTCGCTGCCCCGTTCCGCGACGACGACGGGCGCATTGTCGATCTGCCGCCCATGGGTGGGCCGATCTATGCCGACGGGTCGCAAGGAAGGTATGGACAGCAAAAAGCGTCCTCCTCGTGATTGGCGCACGCAGTGGCTTCGGCATGCCGTTTTCCGCTTGAAATAGCCTTGCACAGTTTCGTTTCGCGTTTAACAACGACGGTGTATCGATCTAATAGACCGAATCCTGAGAGTATGTTGATGCGCGACCTTATCATATATGAAGATCACGTCGTGATAGCTCCGCATTACAAAGCCAAGAGCCCCTCGATAGCGGGGGTTTCTTTGAAAGATTTGGCTAGAATTGCTTATTTAGGCACCAAGTATTGGTCTTATTTGCTTACTCGACATCAAATTTACGTTTATTCTTACTCTAATTACGATGGATATCCGCTAGAGGATTTTGTTCAATTTTTTTACGAGGCGCAAAGCGTCTCTCTGCATCGCAAAGAAGCCTCTTTGGCTGTTGTTTTCGAGGCCACAAGCGGCGACTACGATTATGTCGCTATGGCATCCCGCGATACTTCCACCGGGTATAAACGGGGCAAGAGGTCACCTCCGCAAGAGACAAGATTTAAAGCGGATAGGGCTTCGGTCGCTATTCCACCCGGGGAAACCGAATCTTGGATTCCCCGTGAAATTGTCAGACTCGCTGCTATCGTTGATAACTTAGAGGCCTCGACGCAAAGTTTGCGCAGCTGGGCCGATAGCAGTGTGGATATGCGCGTTGGCTGTTCAACGGTAGGGTGTAAAAACCAGGCCGGTGTGATCTTTCCCCCCGCCCGTCTGAAACCGTATGCGGATAAAGGGCTGTCGTTAGAGACGTTTCGAGGAAAATTGAAGTGCAGCCACTGCGGCAAGCCCTCCTCTCGTCTTGGTGTAGCATAAGGCTATGCGATCTATGTCGACGGCTCGCAAGGGCCACTACGGACAAACGAACGCCCCGCTGAAAATTTGACTGCAAGTTGTCGGGTGGATTGAAATTTCCCGTATTCGATGACACGATTTGCCCTGGCTCGCGATCCTACGGGATGACCTTACGACGTTCTTGAAGCGTGATCGCAATACCCGGCTCATAGGCGCTCCGGGGGGAGAGATGGGCGGCAGACAAACAACGAATATTCTCCTGGCGATTATCGCGGGCGTTTTGCTGTTCGGCAGTGCAGCGGTAACGGGCGCAATCAAATGGATCGCGATAATCGGCGGTGCGCTTCTCTTCCTCTACGCCGTCATAGTTTTTGCGCTGTATCTGCTCCGGGAAAGCGTGAAGGCGCTACAAGAAGCCAAGGCGCTAGGCCGTGATGCTTTCCTGGTAACGCTCATGGGGCTGACGGTCGTAGGTTTCCTTCCTATCGTCGCCGGTTACGCACTGCTGCTCTGGCTGCAAAGCGTTCCAAAGCCATTCGATGTCGTGACACATTCGTGGGTCGGAACGATTTGGCTAGGAATTTTTGTCGTCGGCTGTTCAACGTTGGCGATCTCAGCCCTCATCACGCGTCGCGATCTGATAATCCCAGCGCTGCAATATGGGTTTTCGCTTCTGATCCGGTCGCCCCTGGCTCCGGTGTTCCTGACAATGCACGGCTGGCGGAAAGCTCGCATGGCTGGCGACGGCATTATTTCAAGCACGGCTTCGGCTTTCGTCGGCCTCTTCTTCGGCCTCATGTTCTGGGCTTTCGCATTCGGGATGATTATGGGTGCCCTCGGCAAATAAAGACAAGAAGCCCCTGCCTCGTGACAGGGGCCTCTTCGATGGGCCTGCGCATTGGGGGTATCAGGTTCACCGCGACGGGCGTTAGAATCCATTCGGGCTGATCGATCAACCCCAAAATTCAGTATCAGCGCGGGAACTGGCCCAATCTCTATCTCTATTCCCGCAACCATGGCAACGGGGAGAAAACCTACAAGGTGATCGCCATCGCTATAGGCTTACACCAACTTCGGCTTGAAAATACCGCTTCATAGCGATCAGAACATCTGGCCCGCCGATGTCTTCGTAGCGGAACGGTTGATCTCGCTCGATGTTCGAAAGGTCCACTTCAATGCCGCCGAAACTGTATGACCGTCGATACCGATCCCGGCGCATATCCCATTTCGGTTCCGATATATCGTGCGCAAAGGCGCACCTTATCGAGTAGGCGAGCCCTGCAAACTGATCGATTTCAGTTTCGATCACTGGTGCTAAACGAATGCCAATCTCTTCGCGGGATCTGTTCAAGGTGATCGCTGCTGCACCAAAAGCAACTGATAAGTTGTTTGTGCAGGCCTGAATCAGATCGTCATAGCTGTGAAATATTTTGTCAGGCAGGACGTAGACCATCGATCCATCTTCGAACGACAATGGCTTGTCCAACTCTTCCAGATTGATTTTGCCCTCAAGAGCGTAGTCATACATCTTCCAAGCGAAATCCAGCATTCCAAAGGCCGTATCGATATATCGCATCGTCTATTCCCTCAAATCGCCGCCACTATCCGATTGACCTATCAGCGCGGAAGCTGGACCGTAATCCATTTATTGCCCTGCCGGTTCCCGCAACCAAGGCAACGCAAACGAGGCTGCAACGAATTGAGCATGGCGTTTCCCCATTTGCGGCGCAGCTCGTGGCGATCAATCCAGGCTTCGCGCTCGCAAGAGGGGCACATGCCGCCTAGCGCCATGAAGCTTTGCGCGTCGTCAATCGCGGTGCTGATCGGGTCGGCGACTGGCCCGATATAGGTGATTCCGTCACGCCTTGGCCGTCCGATCTCTATTCCGCGAGGATGTTTCATTGTTCCATATTTGTTCGCGCCAGGGTCACCTGTCAAGGCGACCAAGGTGAGCTATGAACTTGCTTTGAGGGCAAGATGACAGCGGAGCTTCTCGCTATGCACGCCTCGATCATGGAAGAGCTGCGAGGTGGAAACGTCCTTCGAAGTGCAAACAACCACACGGCGACTTAGTGGAATACCTGTTTTGGGCTGCCTTCGGCTGGCAGCAGGCCGCAAACTCGGTCAAAGAATGCGATTGGCTCGACGGTGAAGGGTTGATTAGACTGACGCGCGGCCAACATGAGGAACCCGCCGCATTAATTCGACCTGGCCCCGGCTACCGACAACAAATTGTTGCGAGTTGGCTTTCGGATATTGAGCATGACGCACATGCCATTCCTGTAATAGTTAAAGCCTTGGCAGCTCTGCGTGATGACACATTGATCTTGACAGGCCGCGAGCGACGAACCGGAAAACTTAGCAAATGGTTTGCCCACTATTTCCACATTCTTGCTCGTGCGGAAATCGAGCGACGGGCCGAAGTCATGCCCGACGCGTGAGATGTCGGCCGCATCGCCCTTATAGCCAGACACGGCCCCACTGAACTGGAGCGCATCAGTCGCCATACCTTTCAGAAAGCACACATTGTGAGCCTCATTGAACGTGAACGCGTGGCACCGATCATTGCCATCGCACTCCATTTTGCAATCTTCGACAGTGAATAGCTTCAGTGGCATGTCTGGTAGGTCGTAGCCGGGGAGATCAGTGTGCTCGAATATTCGCCACGAGGGTGCTTGCGGCTGAGCGGGAGGCGTGACGGTGACAGTCGTGGGGGCATAACTGGCCGCTGCATCTCCTCCGAAAGGGACAGGAGCTGAAGCTTGTGCAGGTGCATCGCCCGCCAAAAGATCAATATCTAACCCGATCTGTTTCGCGTCGGCTGCAGTCAGCCACTGCATGGAGGCTGGCGCGGCATCGGTAACATAGACAATGACGTTTGCGCTAAGGCCGAGTTGCTGAAGATACGATCCGACGAGGGCATTCCCTGCGCTGCTGACGGTTTGTTGCCCTGACGTGTCACTGAAGACGGCGTGGAAACCGACTTTGGAGGTCGGCGTAATGAACCGGTGCTTCCCCGCCAGCCAAACCAGCCCGCACGAAGAGGCGCATATCGTGTTTTCGGCTACGGCGGTCGAGAAGCCCTTGATCGAAATTGTGCGGCCGATTTCCATTCCGACCCCTGCCAATCCACCGGGGCTGTCCAAGAAGACAACTGCCTTGTTGGTCGAAATGGCGAGGTTCTTAAAACGATTGTCATCGCCCTCCTTGAACTCGCCGACCACAGAAATAATGTAGATATCATCCTTCAGCTGGTCGATCTGGACATCTGCGGCTCTGGCTTGAAACGCACAGATCAGAACCACAATAGCAGAAAGAAATACGCGCACACTCACAACCAAACCCCTTACCACCTCACCGCGAGTAAGCGACTTCTGACTAAGAAAGTCAAAGTAGAAGTTAGACGGAGGTTAACGGCCATAGTGCCGCCACAGAATTCCGCCCAATCAGGCCTAATAACAAGCGGATGGCGAAAGAATGAGATTGCTGGTTCTCCTTGCTGCGGCCCTCTTTCTGACAGCGGTGCATGCCCAAGCCCAAGTTTACGCGCCGTATGATGGATACGATGAATACGACGGCTATTACTATAAGGACCCTTACAGCCCCTATCCCCCTCCTCCCTACTACGAGCCAGAACCTGGCTATCGGGAACCTTTGCAGGAACGTCGGGAGCCATCGACACGAAGCGCGAGAGGAACCATCGTCATCGCCACGCGTGAGCACACTCTTATTTACACGACCGCACAGGGCGAGCAGTTTGCCTACCCCATCGCAGTCGGCCGCGAAGGCAAGCGATGGTACGGATTGACTCGGGTGGTGTCGAAACGAGAGCATCCCGAATGGCGGCCGACAGCCAGCATGCGCCAGAAGAACCCAAGGCTTCCGGCAGTCGTGAAACCCGGCCCCGCAAATCCGCTTGGAACCCGCGCGATCTATCTTGCCGACGGACTGCTCCGCATACACGGCACCAATGACCCCTCCTCCATCGGCACCAATGCATCAAGCGGATGCTTTCGCATGTACCGCGAGGACGTCGAGGAGCTTTATGAGATGGTTCAGCCGGGAACACGGGTGATCGTCCGGCGGTAATCGGATCGGGTGCGGTGGCAACTCTAGGGGTTCCTCGCCAGCCGAGGGTGAGGCGTTTTACAACGAGTCTTCCAGAACCGTAGCAATGATATCCGTGGCACCCGAGGCAACGATACATATTTTGCAGCAAGCTGCTGCAAAATATGGACATGGGTCGATGCGGCTATCTGCTGCGAGGAATATCAATCAGATATGGCGTGCCCATCCGGGGACAGCTGGAAGCTAGGCGGCGAGGTACAATAGCATCCAAGGGGCATTCCCGGCGACGCGCATTGGATGCAGGATCATGCGGCAGGACTTCATCGACGGCTCTGAGACCTGGTTTACCTTCAGATGCCCGAGGCCAGGTGTTGCGCCCACGCCGAGACAGTTTCAGCCAGAGCTAAGAGATTCGCATACACTTTATCCGGGCCAGCAAGCAGCCACGCCGCTCCGAGCGTGGGGACGGCCCACTTGATCGCACTATCAATGGCAGTGTCAGCCTTGCGGCCCAACCACGCTAGAATTGAGCCTGCGACAGCTTTCAGCTTTGAGGCCTGCTCTTCAAGCTTAACAGGGTCTGGCTGGGGTTGATCAACTTCGTTCCGTATTTCAATCGTCACTCGTCCAACCAAGCGAATCTCGATTGGCGAAATCGGGTCTGGCTCAACAAGCTCCGGTGGATGGTTATGGCTCCTTGGTGGTAGGTTTTCTCGATATGTTTGAAGCGAAGCTTCAAGGCTCTCAATTCTTGACAGCACCTCCTGATGATAATCTCTCGGTACTCCGCTTGAACCAGCGCCGCTCAAAACTGACTCAGCAAACCGAAAGTTCGAAAAGTTTGAGGCCGCTGAACGCGAGATCGGGCCACCAACCAAAAGTCTGCGCCCTTGCTCATCGGTAAGAAATCGGCCAGCTCCATCGGTCAAATAAGCCTCCCCTTCTGGCGTGGGGTCTGTCCGGCGAATTACTGTCCTGGTGTAGTCGTCTCCGCTACCGGGTTGGTTCCAATCCTCGTCTTCACCTGGTAAGTTCCAGTCCTCGTCCTGCGCGTAGTCCTCTCGCCTTGCTTTGGGTGCCCAATCAAAAAGCCCGTCGCGGGTGATTTCCGCTGCAGCTTCCTCAATAGAAGGCTGATCGCTAATGTCTGAAAATTCGTCGCCTATCTGCTCGCCAGCGTCATAAGGGCCACCCCAAACCCATTGGTAGCCGCCTTCCGCACTCTCGTAGGGCATTCGAACGGCTGGGTCCTCGTAGTTCTCATGAAACCATTGAACCATCGCCTGCACTTTGCGGTGCTTGGAAAGCTTGCGAAATTGTGAGGGCGTAAAGCGTTCTTCATCTATGAAGTAGGCGCGTCGGCCATCGATTGGGCGCTCGGCGGGCTCTGCGAGGTCAAAGTCATCATCTACGAAATTCGATATGTCTGGAAGCGGCTCGTTAATTGAGGACAAGCCGTCATCCTCTTCATTCGAGGATACTTTGTCTGCCGTCGCAAAACCACGACGGGCAAAGGCTGAGCCGCCGAACGCTGCTCCTAAGCCGATCCGGTTTTCAAGCCTCGACGCACGTCGCTCACGAGGACGCGCGGTCTCTTCTTCGTCGTGCTGATCAAAGGCATTTATGCTGAGTTCGCGATAATATTCCCCGGGCCTCACGCCGAGCCGATCTAACAGCTCGCGATCTGTTTCCTCGTCAAAACGGACAAAATAGCTCACGGTGAAACCGTCATTGCTATCTATGTTCTCAATTTCCCACTGGGCTTGATCCAGCAGATCGGGATCAACGTGCCACTCTGCCGCGATAGCTTTAGCCTGCCCGCCTTCATCCAATGCCACTTGCACGCCCTACGTTTCGGCAACTTCCTATTTAGAACGATGTGTCCCCATTGTCGTTTCAGTCCCGGCTCGGTTCAGACTGGCGTATCAATGTCGCCTTCTCCCGACCGATACCTACTCGGTTGCCCGCGAGCCCACCTAAAAGAGCCATGACGCCAAGAACAATCCACCATCCAGCGAACGCTGTGCCAAAGACAGCGATGCCGAGATTCGGGATAAATGCTGTGGTGAGGAAAAGCGCGACGGCTACTCCGACTGTCGTCCAGCGTCGTTGCGAGGTCCTCCACGCAAATCGCAGGAACATCCGAAACATGAAGCGCGACGCGGCGCGATAATCGAATTGCATCATAGAGTTCCCTGCTTGCATACGATTGTGCCCGTATCTGCCAATGCAAGCAAGAGTGACCCACGACATGTGTATGAGTTTGGTTTCGGGCGTACGAGGTCGCAGAGCACGGTCAGATCGGCCAGTTGGAAGCGGAGTCATTATGAGTTGGCGAAGAGGTAGGGCTCGCTTGGAACAGCGAATAGCTACCTCCGTCCCTTACGGGATAGGTGAAGGTTGGCTTCTTTCTGAAGCCTGCTCTCCCAGGTTTTCAAACCCAGCTCCTCAAAATCTGGGAGATGCCCCATGACGTTAAAGACAGCACCTTCTACCTGTCGGGATAAAAACTTGGTGCAACGGAGCGGGTCTCCCCGTTCATCACGGAAGTCAACGCCCAATACGAGAAGGGCCAGGACAGCTTCGTCATCGGTCATCTGACCTGTGGAAAACCGGTCCTCGAACTCGTTGGCGCGAGACTGCGCGCGCCACCACTCGGGCATACCTTCAATCAAGCTTTCAAAATTATCGGGATATTTGAAGTGGGTGTCTTCTTCGGTGATGCCGAAGAGCTTCGTGGAAAGGCGGTCAATGTGTTCCGCGAGCTGGGGTGAGGCTTTGCCATTCCTCGGCGGATTCAACAGAAGCTTTCCCTCAAGTTCCGCAACCCCTTCGAGTTCTCTAATTCGAAGGAGCGAGGCACCGATCTGCGCGATTGCAGCGTCTATTTCTGAAGTTCTTAGCTTCCACTCCGCATAACTGCTGGCCATTTGTGATCACTCCAAAGGACTCAGCAATGATACATTAAAAAACCGTGCATCCTGATCCACAGGCCATTCGCATCCACAGCAAAACTGCGTTTCATCACGCATTCCACAACCCAAGTGCAGTGCATCCCACTGGTCGGGATCGCGGCGCAGATGGAAAGCGCAGCTATTTCCATTTAGCTGCCCACTGACGAAGTTCGGCCTTCGCCTTTTCAGACCATGCTTTCACGTCGGGGTTCACTTCGATCTTCTGACCAGACGGCTTCCAAGCGAGATAAACCCTCCTTGAAGCAAGATCGGCGACGACCACGGCTTCTTGATTCGTGCACATATGACGGGAGCAAGATGTGCCGACAAATAGGTCGCCCTTAAATCCACCAGACCCCACGCCAAGCAGAATATCGTTCACCAGCTCTTTGTCGGCCCCTGCCAAGCGGTTGATTTCGGCTGCGACCTCCGCATAGTCCAGCAATCCGCCGGGGTGAGTCACCGAACGCTCCCTCAGTTGGTCCCAGCCTTTAGTGGCGTCCGCAACGAAGGCTTCGCCCTCAACTTCTTGGAATCCGGCGCTGGCGGTCCACTCCCTTTCTGCCCTGCTCGGTTCGGCGTCGCCGAGGTGGAAAGGATGAGCTTTCCGTTCGAAGGCGATAGTGCCAGAAAGCAAAACCCCAGCTCAAAGCCGGGGTTTCATGTCAGCGATTTATCGAGGCCGTGCCGCGCTATTGATAGTCTGAGATTACGCGGTCATCTCTTCCGAACGTTTTTCGTTTTTATGTGCGGCCTCAACAAGATAGCGGGTCGCATATGCAACATTTCGCGGAATCGGCTTTGCCTTTCGATAGTCAGCTACTTGCCTCCTAGAGATGTCCAAGGCAGCAGCCATACCCTCCAATGTCATTCCCAAGTCATCCATGGCATCGCGAAATGACTCGTTATCGAATTCTACAGATGGAAGTTTGCTGAGCCACAGAGCCGAAAAATCTATGCCGCCGGGCCATTCGATGCCAGTGCCGTACTCGTCGACACAAAGCTTCGCGAACAAATCATCGTCGTCGCGCAGTGGGATATAAACTCTTCGGCTGAGTAGTGCCGGAGCCAAGTCGACAACAGAAGTCTTTCCAGACTTCCAGGTGATGCGGACAAGTCGCTTTTCAATCCACTCAGCCTTTGCGGCGCGAGGGAGAGGGGTGCCAACCGAGATGAGGTCATCGTTCATTGAGGCGACTCCATTCATTTTCTAGCTTCTCTCTATTCCCAGTTTCCGAAGCCCATTTGATGACCATCTCAAAGTTCTTCTTCGTAATTTGACCTTGAAGGACAGTTAGATCGGCAATCAAAATCAGCGCATCATGATCTGGAGTGGATACGTGAAAATGCGGTGGATTGTGGTCGTTCGCATACACATGAATCTTCACATTCCCAAATTTAACCACCACCGGCATTAGCCACTCCGCGAATATTAATAGTGCGCATGGTGCACTATTTCAAGGTCCAAAATGTTTTCCGTGAGAGAATCTTGCTCAATTCAGGGTAGTTGTTCGCCGGTTAACAGCCCGTTGAAAAACGCTTAATTGCATCGAAAGATAGATACGGCCAAACGCTAGGACGGCTCGTCCGGTGATGAAAATTGCGCGGCGAAGTTCGAAACCATTAGGAGGGCCTCTCTTCAGAAGCCCTCGTGGAAACTCGACAATTCTTCGAACGTTCGTCTATCCGCTATACCAGCCGGATCGCCTTCGCGACGGTGAGATTGACCTGACGCAGCCGCGAGTCGCTAGTCGCCGACTGTGACAAGATGAGCTGTGCGGACGGCACCTTGTGCTCTCCCCAATCCGCCATCCTTCGAGTTGGCCGCGATGAGGTCTTTGAGATGATCAGCCGAAGATTTGAAAAAGGCTTCGATCTTATCGATCCCTGGCAACCGCACGATGACCAACCGGTGCGCCAAGTCGGATTTCCGCTGATCCCGTTCGCGTTTATCCAAACTGTCCCAGCTGGAGAGGAAGTCGCAGTCTATCTCGATAGCCGGGGGATCAAAGGACACTTCGAGATCAGAGAAACAGCTATGCGCGAAAACGTAGTTGCTCGGATGCTTCAAGAACCCGGCCCAGCGGCGGATTGCCCGATCAGCCTCGGTTTCCGAATAGTGAGAAGATTCAGATCGTTTGATCGCTGTGCAAATGTACTCCCTGAGGACATCAAGGCGCAGCAGGAGCACTTCAGCCATCTCCTGGCAGGCAATGTTCGACCGAGGAAGACTGAGGATGCGTTCGATTGAGGTGATGACATTCGCAATGTTGCAGGCTTCCGCAACGTGAGAAAAGTCGCGCTCGCCATCACCAAAACTTAGGTTCAGCAGCCCGTGCGAGTGTGGGGCCTCGTGCAACAAGCACGACAACGGGTCGCCGGTGTCGTCGGTTAGTGTTTCGCTTAAGCTGGCTTTCAGGCGTTGAAAATCGGCTTTCTCGTAGGCCATCGATATTTCCGTCTACGGGAGGAAGCGATAGTTCGTCGAATCGGCGAGAATTCTCTCAATATCCGGGTGACTTTCATAAGACATCGAGGCTCGGAGACGGCCAAGATCATCGTAGTTCACGCTAATCGAGTCCTGCCACAGCCGCTCACTAGGCGCAATAAAAGTCCGCTGCCAGATTTTCGTTGACGCGAACTCACCTCTAAAAAAACAGGTGCTGACGACGGGTGAATTCCATGACAACTTCGGAATATCCCGGATTGGGTCGAAGGATGATGCCGGGTTTTGTCTTACCATCAGGTCCAGATCGTCAGTAGCTGGAATGTAAGATAGTGAGACGCATGCATCGTTGATGAAAGCGGTTTTGTAAATCAGAAGAAGGTCCGCAGGCCCGGATAGGTCCGAATCTGTAAAAAAGATATAGGTTGTCCGCTCTGGGGCCCATAACAGCTCCTCACCGTTACCGATAATGGCTGTCGCAACCCCTCCTATCCCCTCTGCAATGGTGTGATGATGCTCCGAGGCGACTTGCGCCATGAGGAACCGGTCACAGAAGAACGCGCACTCGCCTACCGGATTTGAGCCCGGCGGCGTTACGGAGCGAGCAAACTCGACCATTCTGCGAGCGCTACCAGCCCCACTACCAATAGCGACGTCCTCTCGACCGAGGATCATTTTTAGCTTTCCGCCGCTTACGTCCCATTCGCATCGATTGTAACTTCCGTCTCCTCGTGGAAATAATCCAATTGCCTGCAGAGGGTGGTCAGCCCCCATTCTAAGTGCCTCGTCGAAAATGGGTGGGAAGTCTGCAAGAGTAAGAGGGCGACCTTCACGCTCTGGCTCAAGGACAAGCCTCTCATTCAGGAACGCTATCGTCTTGAACGCCGCGCTCCCGTCTCCAGCAAAAGCGAAGGCCGCAGCACCAAAGTTGCACATCTTAAGCGCGGATTCGGTGTAGCTGACACTGGATTGACCGGACATTGGCAGCGGCAAGCCGGTTGTCAGCGCGGCTGGATGCCTTTCCCCTTCCTCAACGTTGATTTGTGTCGAAGTTTCGAGCGTATCTGCCACCAGATAGGTGCCGAACCTGCCGTCGAAAATTAAGCCGAACGTCATAGAGCCCTCATGAAACTGCATGCACTACCGCGTTTAGATCGTCCCGACTGAGCGATCTAATTCAAGGCGACGTCGGCAGGTGCGACGTCTTTGACGATCATGAGATGAAGACGAACGGCACCGGCCCTACCCGACGCGATATCCGGCGTTCCCGTTGTGAAGCCAAGTCGGGCACCGACGCTGGTGCAGCCTTCGACGACACCGGCCATCCATGAACCGCAAAGGTCATGGTTCGCGAAATCCCCGTAGCAGCGAGTGATAAGAGCATACTCACCGTCGAAAAGCGCGTGACCAGATGCGAGGGCATCTTCGTGTGGCCCAAAGTCGCGAGCTTGATACGACACCGAGCCGCCAGCACGACGTCCTTCTTCACGTCCAGTTGCAAACCATTCTTCAGATGACTTCAAAACCCTTACCCCCTAGTCAGCTAGCGAAGAAGTAGGGCACACGATGGTCGGTCGCAATGGTTCGGTCGTCAGCGGTCTACGCAACCTCCACCTGCCGCAGCCGATCAATGAGGCTCGAAAGGACCTCGATGGCTTCATCTGCTTTCTGAGCCAAGAGCAACTGGTTGGCCTCGGCGAGTTGAGCTGCGTTGAAAACCTGTGATGCGAATTGCTCGCTAAGCTCCGCAATGGATCGTTCACGATCCTCGACGGACCGCTGCTCAATGCGCCCGTCCTTGGTCATCCGTCGCTGCAGGATTTCGTTGAGGTACGGCCGCAATGACATCGGGTGAGAGTGTCCCATAAGCTGGACAGCCATCACGAGGACTTGCTCCTCCCAGGCCTCCGAGCGGTTGACTGTGACCCCCTGCTCCGCGAGGCGGTCCAGCTGTAGCTCGATGACAGTCGTGATATACCGGGCACGCAGGCGGTGGATGTTTGCCTTCTCGATGCCCGCTGCGCGGAATAGCTGACCAGCTATTCGAGTCACGCTGTCGGTCGTGATCCCCTCGCCGGTCTCGGACAAAAATACAAACTGATCGTTGGATAGCTTCTTACCAGCAGATTTCCGGATGATGTTCAGCCGCTGTGTATCGCCGTAGATGTAGGCAACGATCTTGAGCACAAGCTCCCGGTTTATCCGCAGTCGGCCGCTGCCCTGGTTCTTTCGAATTACTTCGACCTCAAGATAAAGTTTAGCGTTCTTGCCGACGTATGGCCCAAGCTCTTTCGGCGTCGGAAAATCACTGACCTTCAGCTGTACGATCTCGCTAACGCGAGCGCCCGATTCCAGCGCCACCACCAGCATCAGCAGGTTTCGAGCGGAATTCCGGCCTTCCTTCTTTGCTTCTGCGAAAAGACGGATGACTTCGTCTGAGGTCGGGGTGTGACGAGAGCCATAGGAACTGTGCACGCCGTCATCGAGCAGGCCCGACACCCATTTGATGTACTTTTGGCCGTTCGGAAGACGAAGCTCAACTTCTTTGGCAGAGATCGGAAATATGTAGTCTTCCGGAATCCCGCTATAGTCGTGCTTTGGTTTGGTTTGAACGTGGTATCTCAACCGGCCAACAGATTCTGCCCACTTATAGAAGTCATGGACAACCGATATGCAGTAGTTGCAGCGGCCTATCGAAACCTTCTGGCCCTTTTTCAGATTCTGCCAAGCCAGCAGAAAATCGTCACTCACCTGGTCATGCGGGACATGGTGTGCTCGCTGAAAGCGCCGAAACATGCGCAGGACTTTGACGGTTTCCTCAACGCTGGAGGTCTTTATCTTCTCTTTGACGATGAGGTAGCGGGCGAAATCGGCGACCCATTCATCAATGCCGTCCGACCAAAGAAGCGTTGGTACGGTGAACGACCCCTTCTCGATTTTCAAAGACACCGGCATGATGATTGAATCTATCCGCCGACGGAATGGTACGACATTGGTGGTGTCGTCCTCGACAGTTGTGCGCGGAATGATCGTTGGTCGCTGCTCCTTTTCCCAGTTACGGAGCGCCGTTCTCAAACGCGTACTGGTGCTCAGCGTATTGACCGAACAGCCGATCCTTTCGGCAAACCACTGCCTGGAGAAGCGGTTATTAAAACTCGGAATTTCCGCAGGATTGCAGCTATTCAGAACGTCTTCCAGGCGCTGATGAAAGACCTTGCTAAGTGCGGTCGACGAGGCCATTGCTAGCTACTCCACCAACTGGAGAACGCCGCTCTTCGACGTCAACATTCGCTTCAATCGCGCATTTTCTGCCTCAAGCGCTTCATTGCGGCGTTCCAGCTCGTCGTTCCGAACCTTCTGCGTGCCTAGATCAATCTCAACTCGTTCCATCTTGTGGCTCAGTTGATGATATTTTCTGGTCGTCGCCTCCAGCATCCCTTTGAGGTTTTCCGCTTCATCCTCGGCGGCGACGCGACGCGCTTTCTGCGTGGTGTAAACGCGGACGGTCTTTTTGCCGGTGTCCTTTGCCGCTACGGCAGCCGCCTTTTCCCGCTGAACCTCATCGAAGGGGCGAAGCTTTTCGAGGAGCTTCCCTATCTGCGCGACTATCTTCCCATGATCTTTCGACTTGGTGTTCCAGTCGCGTTTCGAAACAACCGCGAAAATGCCGTATTCGGGGCACGACCAGTTATGAGCGGCACTCAGAGACTTCTTGAAGTCGACGCCCGGCGGCACGCCCGTTTCGACCCACTCCTTGTACCTGGCCACCATTGCTTCAAGACGTTCCGTTACGCTAAGCTCCGCCACCGCTTACTCCTTACAACCTAAGTCTCTACCAAGCTCACGATGCGACCGTCAGGGTCTCGCGGAATTCGCTGAGAGTGACGATGTTCGCCGCCTGCAACTCGCCGAAGATTGTCGGACCGTCATCGTCAGTGCCCAAGTTCGGCGTGAGAGCCTGAAGCTCATCGTCGAAATAGCTGACGTTTTCTGGACCGATCAGGGCCCATGGGCACCCCGGACACACGGTAGGCCCGGCCGCCGCGTAATCGGGGCCCACGCTCCCGTCCTCGAAACCAGCCTTCTTGCGGCAAGCCGCTTTAGCGCAGCCACCGGCCGTGCGCGGGCAGCAGCAAGTCACCCACGGCTTCGGTGTCACGACCACGCTGCCCTTTTCCATCTGACGGATGACTGCCTGAGCAAGGAATTCCGGGATGATCTGCACGTCGGAGAACTTCTCGCGAAGGCGTTTGACCAGCTTGTTCAATCGCTCGCCCATAGGTCCTGTGTAGGTGCTCTCACCTGACACGAGGTCCTTTACGATCTCGACGCGGAAGTTCCAGACCTCACGCGTCCATTCCCTGGCATTCTCGGGGTCCAGCTTCACATAGTCGTTAGTCATCTCAAGGTTGAAATGGCGGAGATGGTGCGACAGGCTTTCGAACTTACCTTTGTACCGCCAGATATAGAGCACGGCAAAAAAGCGCCGAAACTGCCGAGGCTGCCAGTGCCAGATCAGACTGTCGCCATTATCGTTGGCGTGCTCGACCGCACCAACGGAGCGAGCAAAATCGTTGATCTTACCCTCGGGCGCTAAATCCGCGATCTTGCCGGAGACGGGGTCAAGGTAATCGAAAATGAGCGCATTCGGATCACCGTCGCCGTCAGCATTAAATGAAGAGAGAACTTGAACCGCACGAGCAACAATGTTCGGGATTGGTATCCAGCTCCGCGTCCTCTGCGTTTTCTCGATGTAGCATTTCATCCACCAGCCATCGACCTCGTTCCCTTCGAGGCAATCGCGTTCCAACATCTTGATCTCTTCGGTGCGCCGGGCTGTGAAGGCTGCAATCAAGATGAAGCACGCTACGGCGATCTGGCTGATGCGCGGCCTCAGAGCTTCAGCATCGGGGCGGTAAACTTCTCCGTTCTCGCGTGCATCGAGGACGGCTTCGTAGGCAGCCTGAACGGCATCGCTGTTGTTCGCGACAAAACGAACCGACTGCTCCAGTAGGCTCATGACCAGCAAGGGAGGTGCTATGGGCGTCCTAGTCGTGCGAGCGCCAAGATTGTCGGCCCGCTTCGCCGGTCCTTCCGGGAAGGGTCGAAACCTGATGGTGGGAGCCTCAATATAATGTCGAAGCGCATACAGAGCATCGAATAAAGTCGTGACCCGCTGAATGTTTTGAACGGTGATCGGGTCCTCTCTGAGGTCGGCCACCGACGTCTTCAACTCGCCATTCAATCGAGCAGTCGCAACTTCGACCTCAGAGTTGATCTCAATGGCCGCCCACTTCTGCGGAAGATTGAAGGCCAGGCGGATTGCGCCGATGTTGAATTGCTTGTTCTTGGCCAACGCATGCGGAACGCCGTCCCAAGAGGAGTATGCGCCAAGTTTTTCTTTCACGATGGCTGATGCCCGCAGCAAACTGTCGGAACCCATCGCCGCTTCTTCGCACAACATGTCGATATCAAAGGACGTCAGACTGGCAAAGGAATAGAACCCACGGACAGTCATCCCGTAGCAAATCCGCAGCAAAGTCCTTGCGTACTGCGCATGCCACGCCGCATCGTCGATGCGCGTGTAATTGCCCGCTCGGAGCCAGAACACCAGCTCTTTGAACGTGGCGTAAAGATTTGCATGTTCGATCAATGATCGACCATCTGCCATCGAGACGTCGAAATTGACAGTCTCGTCCTTACCCTCGCCTGCCCCGTCCCTGAAGGTCCATTCGTGGATTTCATAGGGGGAACCAAGCCAGCTGCGGCGACGGCTCTCGTAATCGAGATTATCAATCGTCTTATAAGACGGGGCCCTCAGTGAAACTGGCATCAGAACAACCTCATGGGCGCGAAATTCGGGTTCGCAAGCATTTTGCTGGAGATTTCGGTCGCGTCAGACCAGACATCAGAAAACGACTGGCGCATCTTCATCTCGACCGCATCGCAGAAACACAGCCATGGAAGCCATACCTTCTCCCACCGGTCCGGCTGGTCGCGTATCCAGTCACCCTCCACCAGCCGTAGGGAATGTTGCCAAAGTTGAAGGATGGCGATCTCTTTCGGGATCGCGATCAAAATGAGCTGCGGGCAGCCTTTGACGCAGTCAAGCGACTGGCAAAGCTTCCCCTCGTTGCCGGGCTTGCCGTACCGGTCGGCGCACATGGTGCCCAAGCCGGTCCGCATCACCGCCTCGACGCGGCCTGCCATCTTCTCTTCGTCCACGCCGAGAAACGCGTGAACATCCTCGATCTTCTGGATGACAACAGTTTCCATCGAATACTGGAATAGCCGAATGTCGGTGTCTCGCAGGTACATGATGGGATACTTATTGACGTATCCCTCGTGTACCTGCGCCCCGTGCTGTCCCATTGCTCGCGACAGACCGGTCTTCGCGTCTGACTCAAGCGCGGCCTTCAACAGGATGGACGGCCGCAACATATTTGGGGTCAGCGGGAGGTCAGCCAGCTCCGGAACCGACTGAGTCAGGCGCTTAAACTCAGCCCGGAAGGTCCACTCCTCGATCAGCTTCAGAGTCTCGTTGTTGCCCTTGCAGAGGAACAGCTGGTTACGGTCCTCGTCGGCAATTCTGGGGTTGGCTGCGAAGGCCTCCCGCAGCCAGTTCATTGCCTTGATTGCGGCACACCGGTCAGGGAGGGTCACGAAGATGGGCTTTCCACCTGCCCTCGCCTTGTAGCCTGTGACTTTGCTGTGATTTGGTTCTTCTGAAGGATCGATGCAGTCGCGGTAGAGCGTTCGCCCGACTGATACATTACTGCCGGATTCAAGCATGTAGAGCGTGATGGCAGCGGCCACCGCCTCTTGGGTCGGCAAAAGGTAAGATTGGAGCAGTGTGCCGCCACCGTAATCTAGCGCCCGCTTCTGAAAGAATTGTCCTTCCTCGCGGCCTGCAGCCTTGTTGCTGGGGTAAATGGAACAGTACCGCTCAGCAACTACTCGGAGCAGGTTCGCAATACCTTGCTCGCGGTTATCGTCATCGTTTGGGAAGTGATCACGGAGTAGCTGACGCCGCTGATGCTCGTTGATCCGCCCTTTCCTGAGAATGTCGTGAAAGACATCGCCTGGATCACGTCCAATAGAAAGAAGCTCTCGACCGCGATCCCAAAGCGCTCGGCCTACATTCAGTAGCTTGGTCGCGGCGGTCTTGATCAGATCGAGGCGACGGGTCAAGACATGGAGGATAACCTTCGCGGGGTCCTCCGCTGCCTTGAATTCGTGATTTTCCAGCTCTGCTCTTAAGACGCGATTGAAGTCGCCCTGGTCCAGCCCGGTGATTTCGATCTGACGAACATCAGCAGCCTGCTTTAGCATCGATGTAGCAAAGTGAAGATAATCATCTACATGAGGCTTTTTCGGCTTCCCTCGCGTCGTTTCCGTCACTTCCGTCACTTCCGCCACCGACCGCAGATGGTTCGGATTGTCTTCACGGAATGCGATGAGACCCAATTCGTGCGGTGGAAAGATGCCGTCGTTGCTGAAAACCTTGATGGCGCTGTTCGTCATCGTCAGCTTCCCATTTCGGCTGGGAATGTGCTCATACCGCTCAACCAGGCTGTCACGATACGCTTGGGTGGCGAGGGTAAATTCCTTCGCTAGGCTTCGCGCCGCCACCCCGTTTGAAAGCCCCTCCAAGAGCGCCACGCACGCTACTGACTTCTCGGTCGCAATGAAGCTCAGAAGTTCGGTAGCAGCGGAAAATGCGACCTTAGCGTTGTCTTTTGTCGCCTTGCGATAATGCCGCTCGAAGCTCTCCTTAAACCGACTGGCGAACGAATGAGACCATCCTAGCTCGACGAGCATATGACACTTGAAAATGCGTCCCCCGACAGAAGCAAGAAATTGATCGCTTTTAAGCCTTTCCTTGAACTTCAATTCCTCGCTTGCGACAACCTCGACATAGGGCGGCCGCAATAGCGCATTGTGCGGCAAATCCAGTAATTTACAAAGCTCCGTCCTATCGAAGCTATGCCCGTCTTTACCGACCGGTGGCTCCTCCAACAGTTCATGAAGCTTGCTCAGTTTTTCGACAATTTCCGTGGGCTGGTAGCCCGTCTCGGCGACACGCTTGTCGAATTCCTCGATAAGTTCTGCCACGCGAGGATAACGGAGAATAACGAGCGAGTTTTTGGGCAACTCAAAATGCGAAAACAGTTGGGTGCGGCTCACCTTACCGTCACGAACGAGAAGCGCACCCTGATCCATCTGCCGCTCCAGCCACAGACGCATGGCAGGAATCTTGGCTTCTGTGGCCGACTCTTTGCCGCCGACCTCACTTTCATAGTCTTCCAATATCTGCGCGTAGATCGTCAGTGCGGTTTGGCTGAGGCCGAGCTGCCCCGTGATCAGCTTCCGATTGATCTTGCCTCCTCTACTTCGCTCCAGGCCGCCAGAAACGATCTGAGCGTTCAGGGTCTGCACGATCTTATTCGCCGTGCTCTCCTCCGGGTAATGCTGATGTTTCGAAAGGTTCGGGTATTGCGAGACTACGTCTCGGCCCGCCTGGTTTAGGGGGCCGATTTGATCAGGCTTTGCTCCGAACTTCGGTGCCTCCGGCAACGATGCGACGGGCTGAACAATTTCCAGCGCGACCTCGTAATCCGTCAGAATGGTCCTGAGAGTGGAGGACAGAAGGGTATGACTTACATTCAGTCGGCTTGCCATCTCTCGGCGATTAATCAACCGCCGATCAACTTCGGACCGTGGGATTGTGTTAGTTTCGAGACATTCGTTCAGCATCTCCACCAACCGCGCTTTGGTCGATCCCGGTTTGTAGGACTGATGAACCGCGAGCGCAGGGAAACGGTCTACGTGAGCCGCATTAAAGGCATTGAGGTCATTCTCCGGCGGGTCGTTGCCCTCATAAGACGCCAGCGGCGGTGGACAAATCGATAGCCGATGCACTTCAGCGCCACCTCCGGTCGAGCGCCCATCTTGCCCTTTGTCGAGGTTACCGAACGCGGTCTTCACAAGATCAGAAATGACATAGTCGAGAGGATCGGATACCTCGCCGGGGCCGACATCAGCCGTTTCGAATAGCGACAGCTGCCCGTCATCGACTGGCATCCTACCGTCCCCTGATTTCGAACCTTTTCTAGGCATGGGATCACCCTTCCCCGTGAATTACCTGTCCACGGGTATTGTTGAGTTGTTGATTTTTGGTATCGAAAAAGAAGCGTTTTCAGCCGCAGGGCGACGCCGTCCAGTCCCTGACGGCTCCGTCACGGATTGCTAAATTACTAGCATCTTTACTGGCTGGTTAACGCGGCAATGAATCGTAGACCGATCAGACGGCGACCGGCGCGTCAATGGCTGGATGAGGATCGTATCCAGTCACCTCGAAGTCGTCGATGGTATATCCATCGATGGATTCCGGCCGCCTCAACAGACGCAACTTTGGGAACGGACGGGGCTCGCGGCTCAGCAACGTGTGGGCCATATCAATGTGGTTCAAATACAGATGCGTGTCGCCGCCTACCCAGACCAACTCTCCAGGCGTCATGTCAACCTGCTGCGCAATCATGTGAAGAAGCGCAGCCTCCTGTGCGATGTTGAATGGAGCGCCCAATCCTAGATCGCATGACCTTTGCCCAACTAGTAGTTGTAATTTCGGCTTAGCACCCTCAGCACCCGTTCGCTCGTCCCCAAGCCCGGTCACATGAAACTGATAAGTCATATGGCAAGGTGGGAGTGCCATCTGATCCAGCTCGGCGACGTTCCAGGCGTGAAAGAGCATCCGACGGCTCGATGGCTTCGTCTTGAGCGTTTCGATAACCGTCGCAATCTGGTCGTGCTCTTTGCCATCAGCGTCCAGCCATCGACGCCACTGCTTACCGTAAATTGGCCCCAGGTTACCCCATCGCCCCGAGAAGTCGTCATCCGAGAGAATGCGAGCCTCGAACTCCTCTTGGGAAATGTCCTCGCCGGTAGCTTGACGGTACTTTGCCAGCGGCCAGTCCGTCCAAATGCGAACGTTCTCCCGCAAAAGAGACTGCAGGTCAGTCTGCCCGGTCAGGAACCAAAGCATCTCCTTCACGGCAGTCTTCCAATAAACCCGCTTTGTCGTGAAAACTGGGAAGGCTCCGTCGGACAAATCAAAGCGCATCATTGCACCGAATGATGACAACGTACCCACGCCGGTCCGGTCGATCCGACGATCACCGTGTTGAAGAACGTGCTCGATCAGATCGAGATATTGGTACTCAGGGTGACGGGCCATATCCAAATTCCTGTGGTTATGGGAACAAGTCTGACAACGGCCGAATTTGGACGCAAGAGGCCGAAACCAACAAAGGGAGGACGAGGCTTAGGCTACCGATGGTACCGGTACCGCTCCGAGATTTCCAAAAACCCTTGCCAGCCAACGGGTACAGACCAAGGGTACATGTTTGATGACGGAAAAGAAACACACGCCGAGGAAGATGTCGGCCGAGCGCTGATAGAGCTGGCAGGAGAGCTTGCCATCGGCCACGTAGAACTGGAACAGGCAATGGCAGGGCGGCAGCGCCATCTGGTCGACCTCGGCCGGATTCCAGGCAGAGACGATATGGCGGCGCGAATTCGGATTGTCGACGATGCCTTTGACGAGATTGGCGATCTGATCGATATGGCCGCCGTCCGGTGCCGGCCAGGAGCGCCACTGGGAGCCGTAGACCGGCCCGAGATCGCCGTTTTCGTCGGCCCACTCATCCCAGATCGAAACGCCGTTCTCCTTGAGATAGCCGATATTTGTCTCGCCCTTCAGGAACCATAAAAGCTCGTGGATGATCGAGCGCAGATGCAGCTTCTTTGTCGTCGTGACGGGAAAGCCTTCCTGCAGGTCGAAGCGCATCTGGTAGCCGAAGACCGAGCGCGTGCCGGTGCCGGTGCGGTCGCCCCGGTCGGAGCCCTTTTCCATCACATGGTTGAGGAGATCGAGATATTGCTTCATGGCGCGCTGATTCCGTTTGGCTTAATTTAGGCTCCCGGCAGAAGGAAACCAATCGCCGGCGGGCATTTTCCCAATGTTTCTGATGGGTCGCATAACGCTTTTATGACGTTGGCCCCTTCCTTGGGCAGCGGAAACCCCTATACCACCCATGCTGGCTTTCGGCCGGCTATGGCGATAACCGAGCGGTGTAATAAACCTATTGGACCCGGGGGCGTTATAGCAACAACCCTTGCCATTTAGTCGATGACTCTTCGCTTCAAGCTCTGCTCTGCTCCTCGCCATCAACCTTGGGAGGGAGTTTCCCTCCCTGAAACGCCCCATTCCGATACCGCAGGGCGACCGTCAGCATCGTGAACGACCTCTAACGGGCATCGGCCTGTTACGGCGCGCGCGGGACTTGCCTGCCAGGTCGCCGGACCCTCGCGAACGCGCCGACGACAACGATGCGATCGTGCATTTATCAACGAAGAAGCAGTAACCGACATCAAAATCAACGCCTCCTCCTGCTAGGCCTATGGCATTCACGCATCTCAATTCGGCACCGAATGAAGCTCATGTATCGGAGTCTTATTCAACGAATAACGGTCGATTTTGAAGTATTGAGCCATTTTTCTGAGTCAGAATAAGGTAGCCGACGAACCTTCTTGTTCGAGCGCAAGCTATTGAAAATATTGCACCTTATCCGTCGATTGCTGAAGCGCTCGCGTTCGAGAATGCGGCAGCACTCGACCGGGTTCATTTCGGTCAGTTTGATGGTGATGGCCTCCTCTGCCTATCCAAGGTCCGATTGTACCTGTTCATCAGCAAGCCGCTTTGACCAAACGCAATGCGAAGGTCGACTCCAGATGCATCATGGCGAAGAAATAATCACAGGAGGCCAGTATGAGACCGCAATTCCATCTTCCTTTGTCGACCTATCCCGACGTGAGTTCCTTCACCATCGTTGACAACGCAATCGACCTCGCCCGCCAGATTGGCGCCGACCTCTTCGCGAGCATCCCGCAGGTACGGGTCCCGCCAATCCACCAGCCATTCCCCACCATGATCGATGTCGACCTCTGGCGCGGGCAAGCGGAGGGATACAGCCGGGACAGCGGTGCTTCGCTTCGAGGACATATTGCAGACGCAGCCTCGGAGAGCGGTGTCGACATACGCATTCATGGCTTCGACGCCAAGGAGCCGTTCATCTTCGAATGCTTCACGAAAATCGCCAGGAGCAATGACCTGTCGATAGTGGAGGCTTCGGAACTCTCTCGCCAGTTCTCGGAGACGCTGCTGTTCGAGAGCGGGCGTCCGTTGCTCCTTTTTCCCGCCACCAGCGTCTTTGGTCGCATCGATACCATTGCGATCGCCTGGGACGGCAGCGCGACCGCGGCGCGGGCAATCTGCTGCGCACGGATATTCGCCGAACAAGCAACGAAAATACAGGTCATCTCGGTGACCGACGACAAGCAGATCGACAAAGCGAACCGCTCCATCCTAATGTCCTCGTTAAAGCGCTCCGGGCTCGAGGTGGAGGACGTACCTGTTCAAGCCAAGGGGGAGTCTCCGGCTGCCGCGCTTCAGGCGGCAGCGCTCGAACGGAAGGCGGATCTTCTCGTGGCGGGCGGATTTGGCCACTCCAGGATTCGCGAATTCATCCTCGGCGGCGTTACTCGAGAACTTCTTTGCAAGGCCGAGATGCCGGTCCTTCTCGCTCATTAAAGGGCACGGAGGACGTTGAGGATCACCGCTACGTCGATGCCCTCCTGAAGAGGGGCGCGACCGACTGGCGGGAAATATCCGGCCCCCGCGAACCCACCGCGACGAGCGAGAGGCCGATGCCCGTATAGACGCTCTGCGACGTGATCCTCGGGACCAGGGCAGCAGCCGTCAGAGAAATGGCAGCGAGTACAGACAATCGCCTATGAGACCGTAACGAAGGCAACAGTCGGAACAACGGCCCCATCGCCCTTCCAGGATGCGAAGCCACCTCCTCCGGGTTAGCCCTGCCGAATGGATGGGTTAATGAGGTCTCGGTTTGGCGATCGTGTTGAGCGATCATCAATGCCGTCGTCTCCTGGTTCCTGATGACATCCTTCTCCGTTCCGAAGTCGCATCCGTCTTTGATCGCGATCAATAACGAGCCGCGATATAGGCATTGGACGCGAATTCCCGTCAATCTTGAGTTCACCAGTGGTATGCAGTCACATTCGTTGGGAGAAGAACGCGTACCACCCGCCGCATCCGTTCCGAATCCACCGTCAATCAGGCGACGTGCCTAGCCAGCGCGCAGCGCGACCAGAGCGAATGGAGCGCCTCGACCAGATGGGCGATATCGGCATCGGAATGCAGCGGCGTCGGCGTGATGCGCAGACGCTCGGTCTTCTTCGGCACGGTGGGATAGTTGATCGGCTGGACGTAGACGCCGCAATTGTCGAGCAGCAGGTCGGAGATCCACTTGCATTTGGCGGCATCGCCGACCAGCACCGGCACGATATGGCTTGGATTGGGCACATGCGGAATGCCGCTCTGATCGAGCAGCATCCGGAGCTTGCGCACCCGGTCCTGATGGCGGGCGCGCTCGAACTGGCTGACCTTCAGGTGCTGGATCGAAGCGACGGCGCCGGCGGCAAGCGCCGGCGGCAGCGCCGTGGTGAAGATGAAGCCGGACGCGAAGGAACGGATGAAGTCGCAAAGCGCTGCCGAAGCGGCGATATAACCGCCCATCACCCCGAAGGCCTTGCCGAGCGTGCCTTCGATGACGGTCAGCCGGTCCATCAGCCCTTCGCGCTCGGCAATGCCGCCGCCGCGCGGGCCGTACATGCCGACCGCATGCACTTCGTCGAGATAGGTCATCGCGCCGTATTTGTCGGCGAGGTCGCAGATTTCCTTGATCGGGGCGATATCGCCGTCCATCGAATAGACGCTCTCGAAGGCGATCAGCTTCGGCGCCTTCGGATCGGCGGCTTTGAGCTTGGCTTCGAGATCGGCGACGTCATTGTGCTTCCAGATCACCTTGTCGCACTTGGCATGACGGATGCCTTCGATCATCGAGGCATGGTTCAGCGCGTCGGAGAAGATGACCAGGCCTGGGATCCTGGCGCCGAGCGTGCCGAGGGCTGCCCAGTTGGACACATAGCCCGAGGTGAAGATCAGCGCTGATTCCTTGGCGTGCAGATCGGCAAGCTCACGCTCGAGCATGACGTGGTAGTGGTTGGTGCCAGAAATATTCCGGGTGCCTCCCGCACCCGCGCCACAGTGGTCGATGGCGTTTTTCATCGCCTCGATCACCTTCGGGTTCTGGCCCATGCCGAGATAGTCGTTGGAGCACCAGACCGTGACTTCCTTTTCGCCATCGGCCGTATGGCGCGTCGCGCGCGGGAAATTGCCGCGGTGACGCTCGAGATCGGCAAAAACGCGGTAACGGCCCTCGGCATGAAGCCCGTCCAACTCGTTTTTGAAAAACGCTTCGAAAGCCATCATCTGCTCCTGATTTGCGCCATCGATACATCGACCCGTCGAAGCCGTATTTGACGTTGGTCAAAATACCTGCAATCGCTCCGCCAGCCGAATGCACGGGCACACCGTACGGGCCGAAACCTCTGTCCTCGCCCGAAATATCGCGCCGTTGTTGATCCGCATCAATTGTCGAATGGACACGTAACGTTAAGAACGGCGCATGAGCCCCCTTTCACCTTTGGCCGATGCTGCCGCCACCCTCGCGCAACCCGCGAGATTTTTGGAACTCGCCGAGCGAGCGCTTCCCTACCTTCTGTGCCTTACAACGATCGGCTTCGCAGCAGGCCTGTATCTCAGCTTTTCTTCCGACGTCGATTATCAACAAGGCGAGACCGTCCGGATAATGTACGTGCATGTGCCTGCAGCCTGGATGGCAATGCTCTGCTACACGATGATGACGGCAAATGCGATCGGCTCCCTCGTCTGGAAGCACCCTTTGGCAGACGTTTCCGCACGGGTCGCGGCGCCACTTGGAGCAGCCTTCACATTCGTGGCCCTGGTGACTGGGGCCATCTGGGGCAAGCCCATGTGGGGGACCTGGTGGGTATGGGATGCCCGGCTGACATCCATGTTCATCCTGTTCATCATGTATCTCGGCATCCTGACAATCAACCAGTCGATCGATGAACCCATCCGCGCCGCCCGCGTCACGGCCGTGTTGATCATCGTCGGGTTCGTCAACATTCCCATCATCAAGTTTTCCGTGGATTGGTGGAACACGCTTCACCAGCCCGCCAGCGTGTTGAGACTGGGTGGAACCAGGTTGGATGTCGAATTCCTGTGTCCGCTCCTGGTCATGAGTTTTGCCTTCGGCACACTGTTTGCGACCCTCTATGTCGCGTCGATCAGAAACGAGATCTGGCGAAGGAAGCTGATCTCCTACCAGAGGCTCGCGGCAAGGGCCGCAGTTCACAGGGAACACCAGGATGGACCATGAATATTATGTGACCGCAGCCTATGCGTTGACGTTTTCAGTCATGACGATAGTGGCGCTGAAGGTGCTGTTTGCGGGGCGAGGCTATCGCCGACAGTTCGCCGCCATCTCAGCCGTCCGTCGACGGCAGCGTCGCGAAGGCGAATGAGATGCGGCGCTACGCGCTCGCCGGCGTCCCTCTCTTCGTCTTCCTTGGACTGGCCTTGGCCGTTGGAAACACGCTGTACCGGGAAGCGTCGGACGGATATTCGCCGGCGGCGCTTCCTTCGGCGCTGATCGGACTTCGGCATCCGTCCGTCAATCTTCCTCCGCTCGCCGGCCTCGGGCAGCCGGGCCTCACCGACACCGGTCTGGCAGGAAGTGTGGTCGTCGTGAATATATTCGCCTCCTGGTGCATTCCCTGCCGACAGGAACATCCGACCTTGATGAAGCTTGCCCAAGACAGGCAGGTCAGGCTTGTAGGCATCAACTACAAGGACGACCCGCAGCAATCATTGGCCTTCCTTCGTGACAATGGAAATCCGTTCGCGGCGGTTGGGACCGATCCTGATGGACGGAACTCCATAGACTGGGGCGTCTACGGCGTTCCCGAAACCTTCGTGATCGACCCGTCCGGCCGGATCGTCGCCAAGCACGTGGGTCCACTCGACGAGAGCAGTCTCGCAAACGAGATTGCGCTGGCCATCGCCGGCGCCGTGGCCTCAAAATGAGATTGGTTCCGCGACAGTCGTTCGAAGTGTTTGACGCCGGTCAAAGAGACGAGCTGCGGCTTCCCCTAAGATCCTCTGGCGAGTCGGGGGTGTCCCGTGTCAAGCGAGGAACTTGGCAGAGGCTTGCCCGGCACGAGGGCGCGACGCCGGGCAAGCCTCCTCGCTGATAGGAGGCCAGTCGGCTGCTTCTGCAAGCCAGAAAGATGTTCTTCGCCGATTACTCACGCTCCGGCATTGCGTAGCGCTTGCCTTTGAACCGGCCCCGCACTGCCTCATCAACTATCAACCTCTCGGCGACACCGAACAGCTAACCACCGTGAGCTGTCGCTGTGGGCGCACGCCTCTGTTGTCGCGAGCGGCAGGAGCAATTCATGTGGTCGTGGCACGTCAGTTTGAGGACGAGATGCACGAACCGCGGAAAATTAAGCCACGGTGACCGGCGGCCGGAAACCTTAGGTGCCGGTACGGCAATCGATAAGATTTGCGGACAATGCGCTGGCGTTGCAAAGTGGTTCTTCGATACTCGCAGGTCCGCCGGACTCGATCCCTAACTTAGATCAGTGTTGGGGAGCGGGGTCACTCGCAACCGATCTCGGTAGCCACCGGCCCCGAGGCTTTCCACCAGGATCCGGATTGCTTTGCGCTTAAGTTCCGATTCCACCTGCCCATCCAGCGTCACCTGTCCGTCCTTGACGGACACCTGGACCTTCTGCGGCGTCAGCCCCAGATCGGATCGCAGACGCGTGCGAACGGCCATCCGGACGGATTCGTCTTCTCGCGGGAGCGCGGTCGTCGGCGCATCCAGGATGATGCCCAGAATGTCCCTGCGACTAACAATTCCCACCAGACGCCCGTCCTCGACGATCGGCAACCGCTTGATCCGGTGTGCCTGGAGACTTTCTGCAATGTCGGAAACCTCGCTGTCAGGAGTCGCCACAATAACGTCCGGGGACATGACATCGGCGACCGACCAGCCATTGGTGCAAATGTAGCGCTCGAGGTCGATCTCAGAAATGATCTCGCCGGCCCGAGACGACCGAGTGGTGGCGCGGATTTCCCTCCGCAATAACAGGTCGCCTTCCGTGAGCATGCCGCAGACGCGGCCATCGTCATCGACGACTGGAAGTCCGCTGACATTGGCCTGCATCATGACGGAAACCGCGTGGCGCACGCTGACCGTGGGGCGGATCGAAACCACGCTGGTGGTCATTATGTCTTTTGCCTGCATGGCGCTGCCTCGCATCGGAGTGTATTCCGATGAAGATAACGTCAGGTCGAGGCTTCCGCGTTGATCTCCGTCAAACAGCACGGTCTCATTCGAGAAGCCGGGCGAGTCTATCATCCTCATCCGCGGTCAATTTACTTCCTGTCGGCTTGCCTGACCGCCTGCGGGCAAAGACCAGCAGTGACAGTCCGCCGGCGAGCACCAGCAGCGCCGGGGCGCCCCACAGCAGGCCGGTCTTCATGCTGAACCGCGGCTTCAGCAGCACGAATTCGCCGTAGCGCGAGACGATATAGTTCAGCACCGCCTCGTCGCTGTCGCCGTCGGTGATGCGCTCGCGCACCAGCAGGCGCAGATCCTTGGCGAGATCGGCATTGGAATCGTCGATCGACTGGTTCTGGCAGACCATGCAGCGCAGTTCCGCCGAAAGGGCGCGAGCGCGCGCTTCCAGTGCCGGGTCGGCCAGCACCTCGTCAGGATTGACGGCGAAGGCCGGCGCGGCCAACAGCATCAAGACGAAAGCCAGGAGGAGACGCCGCATCATTCCGCCGGCTCCATTGCAGGCTCTACAGGCTTTGCCGCCTTCGCCTTCCTGCGCGGGGCGCCGACGCGCAGGCGCCGGTCGCTGAGGGAGACGAGGCCGCCGACAGCCATGACAAGCGCTCCGCCCCAGATGCAGAGGATGAACGGCTTCCACCAGATGCGCACGACGATGCCGCCGTCCTTGGTGGCGTCGCCCAATGAGACGTAGAGCTGGCTGAGGCCGAAGGTCAGGATGCCCGCCTCCGTCGTCGGCATCTGGCGGGCGGTGTAGAGGCGCTTGGCCGACCAGGTATCGGCGACCGCGACACCGGCGCGGCGGATGGTGAAGTGGCCGCGCTCCTCGGTATAGTTCGGCCCGGTCGCCGGCTGCATGCCGTCGAAATGCAGGCTGTAGCCGCCAGCGTCAGTGGTTTCGCCGGGCTTCATCTCGATGACGTATTCGGTCTGGAAGGTCGTCACCGCGACGATGCCGAGCACGCTGATGCCGAGCCCGGCATGGGCAAGAGCGGTGCCGAAGGCCGAACGCGGCAGGCCGCTCAGACGCCGCCAGGCGACGTTGCCCGCAACCTTGCCGATGCCGGCGCGATACCAGAGATCGGCAACCGCGCCGAAGACCAGGAACAGCCCGGCCGCCAGCCCGAGCACGGACAGCACTGGCCCGCCATGCTGGAGATAGAAGAAGATCAGCGCAGCGGCGAAGGCGATGCCGGCGACGACATAGAGCCGCTGCAGGGCGCCGAGCAGATCGCCGCGCTTCCAGGCGAGCAGCGGCCCGAAGGGGACGATGACGATCAGCGGCGCCATCAACAGGCCGAAGGTCAGGTTGAAGAAGGGCGGCCCGACGGAAATCTTGTCGCCGGTCAGCGTTTCCAGCAGCAGCGGATAGAGCGTGCCGGTCAAGACCGTGCCGCAGGCGACCGTCAGGATCAGATTGTTGACGACGAGCGCGCCCTCGCGCGAAATCGGCGCAAACAGCCCGCCGGCCGCAAGCTTCGGCGCCCGGAAGGCAAACAGCGACAGCGCGCCGCCGATGAAGATCAGCAGGATGCAGAGAATGAAGACGCCGCGGGAGGGATCGCTGGCAAAGGCATGCACCGAGGTCAGCACGCCGGAGCGCACCAGGAAGGTGCCCATCAGCGACAGCGAGAAGGTGAGGATGGCCAGCAGCACCGTCCAGATCTTCAGCGCCTCGCGCTTTTCCATGACGAGGGCCGAATGCAACAGCGCGGTGCCGGCAAGCCAGGGCATGAAGGAGGCGTTTTCCACCGGATCCCAGAACCACCAGCCGCCCCAGCCGAGCTCGTAATAGGCCCAGTAGGAACCCATGGCGATGCCGAGCGTCAGAAAGGTCCAGGCGGCGAGCGTCCAGGGCCGCACCCAGCGGGCCCAGGCGGCGTCGATGCGGCCTTCGAGGAGGGCTGCGACCGCAAAGGAGAAGCAGACGGAAAAGCCGACATAGCCGAGATAGAGCAGCGGCGGGTGGATCGCCAGGCCGACATCCTGCAGGACCGGATTGAGATCGCGGCCCTCGGCCGGCGCCGGATCGAGCCGCAGGAAGGGATTGGAGGTCAACAGGATGAACAGCGTGAAGGCGACCGAAATCCAGGCCTGTACGGCCAGCACATTGGCCTTCAGCGTCTCCGGCAGATTGCGTCCGAAGACGGCGACCAGCGCGCTGAACAGCGTCAGGATCAACAGCCAGAGCATCATCGATCCCTCGTGATTGCCCCAGACGCCGGAATATTTGTAGATCAGCGGCACCAGCGAATGCGAATTCTCCCAGACGTTCTCGACCGAGAAGTCGGAGACGACATGGGCATAGGTCAAGACGCCGAAGGAGAAGACGACGAGCGCAAACATCGCCAGCGAACCGATGGTGGCGACATCCATCATCGCCCGGTCATGGCGGCGGGCGCCGATGACCGGCACGACGGAGAGGATAAGCGCCGTTGCCAGCGCCAGCACCAGCGCGTAATGGCCGATCTCGATGATCATTGCGTCGCTTTCGCCTCCTGGCCCTGACCCTCTTTCCACAACCCCTGCTGCTTCAGCCTGTCGGCCACGTCCTTCGGCATATAGGTCTCGTCATGCTTGGCAAGCACGGTATCGGCGGTAAAGACGTTGGTCCCCGGTGCAAACATGCCTTCGGTGACCACCCCCTGCCCCTCGCGGAAAAGATCCGGCAGGATGCCGGTATATTTGACCTTGACGGCATTGGCGCTGCCGTCGGTGACGGAAAATTCCACGGTCGAGCCGGCGCCGCGCACGACGCTGCCCTCGCCGACCAGGCCGCCGAGCCGGATGCGGGTTTCCGGCGCCACCGGGGTCTTGGCCAGATCGGCCGGCATGTAGAAATAGGCGACCGACTGGCTGAAGGCGAACATGACCAGCAGCACGGCGGCGGCAATGAAGCCCATGCCGCCTGCGATCACCGCCAGGCGCTTCTGCTTGCGGGTCATTCAGCCAATCCTTCCGTTGATATGCCGAGTTCCCTGGCCAGCGCCAGCAATTGGCTGCCTTGTTCGCCGGGCAGCGGAAAGGCGGCAAGCCCGCGCTTCAGCGCATCGGCGGCACGATCCTTATCGTTCAACACGGCATAGGAGCGGACGAGCCGCACCCATCCCTCGAAATTGTTCGGATCGGCGCTGAGCTTGGCGTCGAGGCTCGCGACCATGCCGCGGATCATCTGCTGACGGTCGCCGGCATTCATGCTCTGCGCGGCAGCGATATCTTCATGCGTGGGATTGGCAAGGAATTTGTCGGTGGCGATCACAGGAGTTCCGCCGTTCCTTGCAATGTGTTCATTGACGAGCGGCAGCCAGGGCGCATTGGCGGGAGATTTCATGGCGATCGACTCGAATGCTACCACCGCATCCGCCGTCCTGCCTTCCTGTTCGAGTCCCAGCGCCATATAAAAACGCGCACGCGGGTTTGCAGGATCGATCTTCAGCAGGCTCCGGAGCACGACGCGGACCTCCTCCCCCACAATTCCGTTTGAACGAGCCATCAGGGCCTGCGAAAGTCCTTCCAGACGCAGGACGCTCGGCCCAAGGATACGAATCGCGGAACGATATGCCTCTGCCGCGTCGTCCGCTCGACCCATTTTGAGCAGGACGGGAGCAATGACGTCCCATCCCCGGCCATCCTCCGGGTTGCCGACCAGATGGGCCTGTGTCTTCTTGACAAGGATCTGGAGATCCTGGCCGGGCTCGGAGAGCCTAGCTGGCAAAGGACGAGACTGTAGCTCCGGAGAGCCTAGCGAAACGTAGAGTCCGATGCTGAAAAGCGGTAGGAACACCGCGACCGCGAGTCGAACCCAGCCGTGGGAGCGTCGTGAACCTCCGGATACGTACGGCCGCTCGACTGCCTTGAACAGCCGTCGCGCCGCTTCCGCCTTGGCGAGTTCATACTCGTCTGCAGCGATCTGACGGGCTGTAAACTCACTTTCCAGTTCGATAAGCTGGTCCCGATAGACATGGGCATCCAGGCCGTCCTTCAAGGGACGGAGGCGACCCGACGAAAGCGGATGCATGAAAGCTGCAGTTGTGGCGGTCGTCGCCACCGCGAAAAGTATCCAGATGATCATCGGTCCAGAAGCCATTGCACGCCCGACCGTATGCACGTTCGACACACCGAACATTGACCCCGATCAATTATCTCTCATTTGATGGACGCGGTGTGAAGACGTACCCCACGCCGCGAACCGTCTGGATCATCATCGGTTCCTTTGGATCGACTTCGACCTTTTTCCGAAGGCGGACGATCTGCGCATCTATGGCTCGATCGAAGGCCTCCAGACTGCGGCTTCTCGTCAGGTCCATCAGCTTGTCACGAGACAGGACCCGCCCCGGATTACGTGCGAAAACGAGGAGCATATCGAACTCTCCGGTCGTCAAGGAAACATCCTCCCCCTGCGGAGACGAAAGTCTCCTTCGACCAACCTCGAGCCTCCAGCCGTCGAACCGGAGAACTTCCTCCTCTGGGTTCGGCGTGGGGGCCGGCTGAGGGGCAGGAGTGCGTCTCCTGAGGACAGTCCTCAGCCTTGCGAGTAGTTCCCTCAGATGAAACGGCTTTGCCACATAGTCGTCGGCACCAAACTCCAGGCCCACAACCTTGTCGGTGACGTCGTCCTGCCCAGTGAGCATCAGCACCGGAACGTCCGACGTGCTGCGCAACTCCTTCAGCAGTTCCAGCCCGTTCTCTCCGCCGGGAAGCACGAGGTCGAGAAAAACGGCGGCGTACGACGCCTTCGACAGTTCAGCGCGCATGGCAGCGCCGTTGCCAACCGCGTTCACCCTGTAACCATTGTCCTCAAAATAGCGGACGAGCATCTGTCTGATGCGAGCGTCGTCGTCGACCACCAGAATACGATCCGGTTCCATGTAACTCATTCGTCCCGCTGCGACCGTGTTTGAAATGAGATAACGCAGGATTGCGGGCAATGCCACTGTTCGGGGTAGAGATTATGTGCACATCGCACGATACGAGGCCGGCAGGAGCGGCTTCCCGCTTGCTGTCATGTTAGGTCACGCAAGAGCCTGGTCGCAGCATGTAGGCCCACGACCTTCAGTTATTCAGCACGCGTCTCTCAGCAAAGCAACGTTGCCGATGGAAACCATTCTGCCCTTTACGGCTACTCCCGCATCGGAGAGCGTGGCAAAAGCGCGCGACAGAGCCTCGGGAGCGAGTCCCAGCTTTCCGGCGAGAATCCGCTTCTGATAAGGCAGCCGGAACGTCGCCTGGGCCGTTGCCTCCGGACAACAGCTCACAAAGTAGTTGGCCACCCGCTGGGCGGCAGTGTGCAAGCGATCGCCCGCTATGCATTCCAGCGAGCCGAGCAGATGCCGGGCCATGATCCGCATGACATTGCGCTGCACCCCGCTATTTTTGGCAGCGAGTTGACGCAGGCCGGGCAGATCGAATAGTGCAAGCTCCGTGATATCCGCCGCCCATGCGCCCTGCGCGTAAACGTCGCCACCGGGAACGAGATATTCCGCAAAGGTGTCCCCCTGCTCGCAGACGCAGACGTCGGCCTCACGCCCGCCTGACTCGGCTTTCGTGAGTCGGACAAGGCCTCTTACGACATAGAAGACCTGCGAGGCGTGCTGCCCCTCGGCCGCTATTCGTTCGTTGACCGCAAATGTCCGTAGTTCCACCAACGCCAGCATACTTCGAACGGCATCGGCGTCGAGCCCTTCGAACAGCTCGGATCGTAGCAACATCTCGTTCTCTGTAAACATCACCTTCCCCCTCTATAACGGCTTACGACTTCGGCGGACCCGACTCGTCGTCGGCGAGCACGCGCCAAGCGGCCCCCTGAAGATCGTCGTACTGACCGTTCCCAAGAGACCAGAGAAATGCCGCAAGCCCTATGCCGCCCATGAAGAGCGCGATCGGGATGAGATAGATCAGCATGTTCATGCGATTCTGGCCTCCCCGCCACTCTCGGCCGGTTTCGGCGAACGTCCGGCACGGGATCGCGTGGCGGCAGCGTTGAGCCGAAGGGCGTTGGTCACCACGATGATCGATGACGTGGACATTGCCACCGCTGCGATCAGCGGCGTGGCAAGACCCGCGATCGCCACCGGCACCGCCAGCACGTTGTATCCGATCGCTAGCGCAAAATTCTGGCGTATCAGTGCAGCCGATCGCCTCGCGACTGCGATCGCTTGAGGGACCGCATCCAGACGGTCATTGAAGAACACAAGATCGGCGGCCTGTCGGCCGATGTCAGACGCCGTGGCGGGCGCCATGGACACATGGGCGGCAGCAAGCGCCGGTGCATCATTGATGCCGTCGCCTACCATCAGGACGCGGTGGCCGGATTCGCCCAGTTTTTGACACTCGCCGACCTTTTGCCGTGGCGTCAGCGCCCCCATCGCCCGGCTGATGCCGAGCACCTGTGCGACGTTGTCGACCACGCTTTGGCGATCGCCTGAGATGATCAACGTTTCAAACCTGGTTGACCCGAGTTCCTTGATCGCGTCTTGCGCACCCTGGCGAAGCGCATCCTCGAAGAAGAACCGCGCGAGCATTGCGCCGTTGTGGGAAAGCACGACTTCGGAGAGCGGGCTGTCGACCGTCGACCCCGGTAGAATTGCGCCACATGCAAACGCCTCGTTGCCCAGCCGGTAGATCTCGCTGCCGCGCGCGGCTTCGAGCCCGCCGCCGGGGATTTCGTTGACGCGCTCGAATGGCGTTCCAGCGTGCCCGACGCTTCTGGCCAGGGCTTGCGACAGCGGATGCCTCGAGTGGACGGCCAGTCCAGCCGCTTTCGCGAGATCCGCCTCGTCGGCGGCTTCGACCCGGACCAGCCTTGGGCTGCCCATGGTCAGAGTGCCCGTCTTGTCGAAGGCGACCGTGTCGACCTCCGCAAGTCTTTCGAGCGCGGAGCCGTCTTTCACCATGATCCCCCTGCGGAAAAGCTCGCCAGCCGCCACGACCTGGACGACGGGAACCGCAAGTCCGAGGGCGCATGGGCATGTAATGATAAGCACGGCGACTGCGACCAGCATCGCATGCTTCCAGTCTCCGCCAATGAGCCCCCAAGCAAGAAACGAGACAAGAGCGAGAAGGTGGACCGCCGGGGAGTACAGTGCGGCAGCGCGATCGGCGATGCGCCGGTAGCGTGCCCTCCCGCCCTCGGCAGCCTCCATGAGGCTGATGATTTCGGCCAAGAGAGAGTCCTTGGAGAGCTTGGTGGCGCGGACGACAAGCGAGCCAGTGAGGTTCATGGCACCTGAGCTGACCGCGACGCCGCTGGCGACGGCGACCGGAGTGCTTTCGCCGGTAACGATCGCAAGATCGAGATCGCTTTCGCCGACGACGACCATTCCGTCCACCGGAATCCGTTCGCCGACCGCGACGGCGATCTCATCTCCCACGACGATTTCATCAAGCGGAACGTAACGGCGCGATCCATTGGGCGCCAGGAGCAGTGCCCCACGCGGCGCAAGTCGGGCGAGCCCATTGATGGCAGCGCGGGCCTTTTCGCGCATCACATGATCCAGCGTCCTGCCGATAAGAAGGAAGAACAACAGGGACACGGTCGCGTCGAACCATGCGTGTTCCCCATGATGGGCGGTCTCCCAAAGCGAAACCGCGTAAGAAAGGCTCACGGCCAAAGAAATCGGCACGTCCATGTTCGTGCGACCATGCTTCAACGCGTTCCATGCCGACCGGAAAAAGAACCGCCCCGCGTAGACCAGCGCGGGTGCTGCGATCATCGCCGAGATCCAATGGAACAGATCCCTTGTAGCAGCGTCGGCGCCGGACCAGACCGAGACGGACAGAAGCATGATGTTGGCGGCCGCAAAGCCGGATACTCCGACGGCGAGGAGAAGCTGGTTCCTTGTCTTGTCGTTCTCCGCGGCAAATGGTGTGAAGAGATGGGCGCGGTATCCAGCGCCGTTGATCGCGGCGATGATTCCAGTCGGGTCGGCAGCACCATCTTCAGTTTTTTCGGCGTACACGCAGGTTACGCGCCGCGATGTGAGGTTCACCCTGGCCTTCCGAACGTAGGGGAGCGCCGAAAGGGCCTTCTCCAATGCCGATATGCAGCTCCCGCAGTGGGCATCGGGGACGCTCAGATCGAGCTGCCGTAGTCCCTCGCCCAAAGAATGGGCTGCGAGCGCGATTTCCTCGGCGCTGACTGATGTGGTGCTCATCGCGAGAACTCCATCCGCGTTCATCATGCAGCACGTCATTCGCCAAACCCCGCGGTATCGAGGCGGGAGGCCTCGTGCATCACGACCCTGCCTTCTTTTCGCGAAACGACCTCGACGATCCAGTCACCCGAGGCGACACGGTGCTGGGACTCAAACTGTCCTTCGCCGATTTTCGTGAATGCGACGTGGAAATCCTCGTGATCGCCCACAGGGCGTTTGAAATTTGCGGCCACCTCATCGACGAGCGTGGGAGAGCCGTCGCGATTGCGGATGTCGTAGTGGATGCGGCCGCCGGCCAGCGACAGTTTTCCGATGATACCAGACGCCGCCATCGCCTTCATCGCCGCTGCTTTGGCGTTGAACTCCTGGCTAGCGACATAAGTGTTCTCGACGACGAGACCGCTCCAGCTCGACGAGGCGAACCAGGCCATGGTCACGTTGACGCCGATCACCACCGCGAAGAACGAGCATGTGGCAAGCAGCATGTGCCGCCCTGTGAATCCTTGGGTGGAGGTAGTCATTTGGCGTCTCCCGGTGTGTTGAATGCGGCGCGATAGGTCGCTCTATCGGAATGTCCGGCGTCCTCGATGGCAAAAAGGAACTCGCTGATCGCGGCGGTCGACTGTTTGCTCGTCACGAAGACCTTGACTGTTGTCGCGACGTCCGGCGCAGCTTCGATGATAAAGGTCCGCGCGCCCTGCTTGGCTAGTTCAGGAATGCGCATGCTGGCGCCGTCGTCGAGGCCTAAAAGGCTGAGCTCGATCCTGCGTGGAGCGGGAACCATATTCAGTATTCGCAGTGTGTAGCCGTTGCGGATGGAGCCGTCGCTTTCCAAAACGTATTGCGGGTTTCGATCGTGAACCACGTTGAGCTCCAGTCGCTCGCGCATTGCGAGATGGACCACCATGGCGACGCCGATCAAAAGCCAGGTGACTGCATAAAACAGCACGCGTGGACGGAATATGATGCGCCAGTCGAAATGCCGGATGGCCTCGACGAACGAGCCGTCGGCATTCCGCACCTTCGAGGGCTGGACCGGCGTTCTTCCGTCGTCCGTCGCAATGGCCATGTTGGCCGCGTATTCGCTGAGCGTCGCATACGCTATGAGGCCACGCGGCTTTCCCAGCTTGTCCATGACGCCATCGCAGGCGTCGATGCACAAGGCGCAGGTAATACATTCCATCTGCTGTCCGTCGCGGATGTCGATACCCATGGGGCAGACGGCCACGCAGGCGTTGCAATCGACACAATCGCCGACCGATTGACCGGCAGCCAAGATCTTCTTGGAGTGGCGTGAGCGGGCCTCACCGCGCCAATCGTTGTATGTAACGACAAGAGAATTTTCATCGAGCATCGCGCCTTGGATTCGCGGCCACGGGCACATGTACGTACAGACCTGTTCGCGCATCAGCCCGCCGAGGACGTAGGTGGTCGCAGTGAGAGTAGCGACGGTCGCGTAGGCCACGACAGGTGCCTTCGCTGTGAAAAGCGAGACGACAAGCGTCGGCGCGTCGGCGAAATAGAAGATCCAAGCCCCCCCTGTCGCGACGCCGATCATCAGCCAGATTGCGTGCTTGATGACCCTTTTTCTTGCCTTGTCGAAAGTCCACGGCCCGGCATCAAGCTTCATGCGGGCGTTGCGGTCCCCCTCGATCGCCCGCTCGACGACAAGGAACAGATCGACCCAGACGGTTTGCGGGCAAGCATATCCGCACCACGCCCGCCCGACGGCAGATGTGACGAGAAAGAGACCGAACCCTGCCATGACAAGCAGGCCCGCTACGTAATAGAATTCCTGCGGCCAGATCTCGATGAAGAAGAAGAAAAAGCGCCGTGACGCCAGGTCCACCAGAATAGCCTGATCCGGCGCGTAGGGTCCTCGATCCCAGCGAATCCAAGGAGCCAGGTAGTAGATCCCAAGTGTGATCATCATCACGATCCACTTGAAACGCCGAAAGCGCCCTTCGGCGCGCTTGGGAAATACCTTCTTTCGGGCAGCATAAAGTGGTTCACGTTTGCCGCGGGCGTTCACGGGTTCCGCGTCTATCCGTTCGACCGGGCTGGGATCTGGTGCTGTGTAGATATTCATCGCGCTCTGTCCGATTTTCACCGCCTTCTTCTCAGCTCTGCGAGAGCCCGTCCTTGATCCAGGTCAAGAATGACAACTGAAAAAAATGGGCCACGCTCCGGACAGGAAGCGCGGCCCCAAGGGGTTGGTGCCCTTCGTTGTGGCGGCAAGCTGGCGTCGGCTCACCTTGACGGGCCTAAATGATGGCCACGCCTCGGAACGAAAAGGCGTGGCCTGGAGGAACTGCGGGGAACGTCCTGGGAAGGTTGTCTACCTGCTTGTCGGCTTCTGATCTTTGAGCCCGATCAAACTTACCATCGAATTCCCGATCTTTTCAGCGTCCGTCTGTTCGGACTCTGCCGCGATTGGCTTGGCGCGTACGGAAACGCGCGAGTGGACGACTGCGCGCGGTACGCCGTAAAGAGCGAGCAAGGGATTATGGTCGTGTGTCGTCATGTTGGTATCCTTCAGGTCCCGCCGCCAAGAGAGTGGACGAACACAGTCAGTTCCTTCACGGTGCTGTCGCCCAAACGGGCAGCCCACGACGGCATCACTCCATGCTTGGGCGCCGTGACCTGGCGGGCGATCGCGTCCTCCCCTCGTCCCTTGAGCCAGATCGCGTCGGCAAGGTCAGGAGCACCCATGTCAACCTTGCCTTTGGCGTTCTCGGCGTGGCACGCCGCGCAATTGTCGAGGAATATCTGCTTGCCAGCTTCCGCAGCCGCTGGGTTAGAGGGCGTGTTAGTCAGGCCCCAGACATAGGCCGCGACCTGTTTCGTCTGATCTGGACTCAACATGTCGGCGAAGGCCGGCATCTCAGAGACGTGCGTGTCTGCATCCCCGTCGAAGCGAATACCGTGCGCGATCGTCGTGTTGATGGAATCGAGGTCGCCTCCCCATAGCCAGTCGTCGTCGTTCAAATTGGGAAACCCCGGCCCGCCGCTGGCTCCCGAGCCATGACACGGCGCGCAATTCACCTTGAAGGCCGAAGCCCCGCCGGCGATCGCGAACTCGCGCAGGGCTGGATCGGCGTCGATCTCCTGCACCGTCCTGGTGGCGATCATATCGTGAAACTTCATCTGCCCCGCCTTGGCGACGTCGACATCCTGTTGGAGCTCGGCGCGGCTGGAGAACCCTAGATAGCCCTTGGTGGCAGAAGTGATCATGGGGATCGCGGGATAAGCGAAGGCGTAGCCGATGGCCCACAGGATGCAGACGTAGAACGTCCAGACCCACCATCTGGGCATCGGATTGTTAAGCTCGCGGATCCCGTCCCATTCATGGCCCGTAGTTTCGACGCCGCTGATTTCATCGACATGCTTTTCCGACATCTCAGTCATCCTTCAGGGGAATATCGGCGGCTTCGGCGGCCGTCTGCTTGCTGCCGGGGCGAAGGGTGTAGAGGACGGCGCCCACGAAGAAGGCGGCCATTGCCAGCAGACCCCAACTGTCGGCGAAGTGTCTCATTGCAGTATAGGTTTCCATGGATCACCTCATCGGTAGCCGGTCGCGTCGTCGTAGGTCGAGAAATCGACCAACGTTCCGAGCATCTGCAGGTAGGACACCAGGGCGTCCATTTCGGTCAGCCTGGCGGGATCGCCGTCGAAGTCGCCGACTTTCGCCTTTGGATAGCGCTCGAGCAGCGCCGTGGTGTCGGCGTTCGGATCAGCCTGCGTCTTCATGTCGGCCTGAGCATTGGCCAGCATGTCGTCCGTGTAAGGAACGCCGACGTCTTCATTGGCCTTGAGGTCCATGCCGATGTCCTTGACCGAAATCTCGTTCGTCTTCAGGAACGCGTATTTTGGCATGATCGATTCAGGCACAACCGCCCGCGGATCGGAAAGATGTTGGACGTGCCATTCGTTCGAATAGCGGCCTCCGACACGAGCCAGGTCCGGGCCGGTGCGCTTGGAACCCCACTGGAACGGGTGGTCATACATGGACTCGGCCGCCAGCGAGTAATGGCCGTAGCGTTCCACCTCATCTCGGAACGGCCGTATCATCTGGCTGTGGCAGAGATAGCAGCCTTCGCGAATGTAGATGTTTCGTCCGGCCAGCTCGAGAGGAGTGTAGGGACGCATCCCCTCCACCTTCTCGATGGTGTTCTGGAGATAGAACAGAGGAGCGATTTCGACGATGCCGCCGATGCTCACGACGAGGAGCGAACCGACAAGAAGGAGGGTGGCGTTCTTCTCGAGGATCTTATGCTTGTCTAATATCGATGCCATTTTTCACCTCACTCGGCAGGCTGTGCCTGGGGCACGTAAGCGGTCGGAATAGCTAGCTCATCGCGCAGGTGGCCGCGGATCGTCATGACGACGTTCCAAGCCATCACGATCCCACCGGCCAGATAGAGGCCGCCTCCGACGACGCGCAGCACGTAGTATGGGAACATGGCGGCCACGGTCTCCGCGAACGAGTAGACAAGGAAGCCCTGCGAATTATACTCGCGCCACATCAGACCCTGCTGGATCCCGGCCACCCAGAGCACGGCGGCGTAAATGACGATGCCGAGGGTGGCGAGCCAGAAGTGCCAGTTGACCATTCGCAGGCTGTAGAGACGCTCGCGTCCCCAAAGCTTGGGCGTCAGATAGTAGATCGCCCCGAAGGTGATCATGCCGACCCAGCCAAGGGCTCCCGAATGCACATGGCCGATCGTCCACTCGGTGTAGTGGCTGAGCGAGTTGACCGTCTTTATCGACATCATCGGACCCTCGAAGGTCGACATGCCGTAGAAGGCGATGGCAATGATCATCATCCGGATGATCGGATCGGTGCGCACTTTGTCCCAAGCCCCCGAAAGGGTCATGAGGCCATTGATCATGCCGCCCCAGGACGGCATCCAGAGCATGACCGAGAAGACCATGCCGAGAGTCTGGGCCCAATCGGGCAGCGCTGTGTAGTGCAGGTGATGCGGGCCGGCCCAGATATACATGAAGATCAATGCCCAGAAGTGGATGATCGACAGCCGATAGGAATAGACGGGTCGGTTGGCCTGCTTCGGCACGAAGTAGTACATCATGCCAAGGAAGCCAGCGGTGAGGAAAAAGCCGACGGCGTTGTGGCCGTACCACCATTGTGTCAGAGCGTCCTGGACCCCGGAGAAGACGGAGTAGCTCTTCGAGCCCAGAAAGGACGCGGGAACGGCAAGGTTGTTGACCACGTGCAGCATCGCAATCGTCACGATGAAGCCAAGATAGAACCAATTCGCGACGTAGATATGAGGTTCCCGACGCTTTAGGATCGTCCCAAGATAGACGGCTAGGTAGGCCACCCAAACGAGCGTAAGCCAGACGTCGACGTACCATTCCGGTTCCGCATATTCTCGGGCTTGATTGATGCCAAGGACGTAGCCAGTCGCCGCCATCACGATGAAGAGCTGGTATCCCCAGAAGACAAACCAGGCGAGGCTGCCGCCGAACAGGCGCGCATGACAGGTCCGCTGGACGACGTAGAAGGAGGTCATGATGAGCGCGTTGCCGCCGAAGGCGAAGATGACGGCCGAGGTGTGCACGGGACGGAGACGGCCGAAGTTGAGATACGGCGCTAGATTGAGGTCCGGGAACGCCAACTGTGCAGCGACGACCACGCCGACGAGAAAGCCGACGACGCCCCAGAAGACCGTAGCGATCAGTCCGTAGCGGATGACCTCGTCGAAATAACCCGACGTATCGGCCTTCGGCTGATTTCCAGCCGGCGAAAAGTCGACCTTCCTCAGCAGTAATATGGTGCCTGCGCATAGACAGACGCATAGTATGCCCATATGGACCGCAAATAGGTGATCGTGCGCGAAGGCGGCTCCTAGCAGGGCCAGGAAAGCAGCGACCGCGACCACTACTGTTTCCGTTGTGTAGTTCATGATGTCGTCCCCAGTGCGCAGACGACCGCGTCGCGGCCGGCTCTCTCGTACTTTGAGGCAGGACTGTCATGGGTGCGGCCCGGCCTCCTTGATCTAGGTCAAAGAGCGAGGACTTTGGCGCCCAGGCATGGCGCAGTTACATGCTGTTACACAGTCTCACCATTTGCAACGGGCCAATCATTCCGGTGTGACGCGGGTGCTGTCTATTTCAGGCATCGAAAACGCGGGGACACCAAGATGCTGATGCAGAATCGCCAAGCTTTCCAACCAGTCGAAGCCGCCTCGGACATTGCGCGCGGCGGGCGTTCGCTTGGTTCGTTATTCCAGATGTCGACGGTTGAACTCGTTCCGGCTGGAAAGGCTATCTGCTGGGAAGGCGACGCTGCGAAGCATCTCTTCCAAGTCGTGGAGGGCGTCGTCCGCCTCCAGCGCATCATCGGCGAAGGACGCCGCGTGATTACCGCTTTCCACTTCGCAGGCGACGTTATCGGCGCCTTTTTGCAGAGCGACTTCCTGTTCACGGCCGAAGCCGTCACCGACTGCAAGATCCGCCGCGTTTCGCGCAAAAGCTTCAATGAGGAGGTTGGCCGGTGCGACTTGCTGCGTCCGGAATATATTTCCCTGCTCTGCAAGGAAACCGTCGCGGCTCATGACCAGATGGTGCTTCTCTCCAAGAAGAATGCCGAAGAGCGGTTGTGCACATTCATCGCCAGACTGGTGTCCCGTCGCAACGCCGAGGTCCACAAGGGCCTACTGCGGATTCCCATGAACCGACAGGATATCGCGGACTACCTCGGCCTGACCATCGAAACGGTCTCCCGAACGATCACCAAGCTTGCGTCCCGCAACGTCCTCCTTCCGGAAGGGCGCCACGACCTGAGGATCGTGAACCTGCGCCGGCTGCAGGAGCTGTCGGGCAACCCGGATGATTTTTCAGAGAAAACCTGCCATAGCGTCAGTCTCCACTAATCGAACGCTGGATAAGCCATGCCGCATCGTCTCGTATCGCCACGCACCGCCTCCTATCAGGAGCTTGATGTAATGGTTCATGTGCTGGACGGCGCGGACATTCTGATCCATCGGTTCGAGGGCACCATCACCCATTGGTCGATCGGCTGCGAAAACATGTACGGGTGGACCAGGGAAGAGGCTGTCGGCGAAAAAGTATACGAGCTTCTCGCAACCCGGTTTCCGGAGCCGGTAGACGAGATACGAAACCAGCTCAAGCAAAGAGGGTCCTGGCAGGGCGAAATCGTACACCGCCACAAAAGCGGGCATGAGATCCACACGGCGTCGCGCTGCGTGCTTGTGAACCTTCCCGATGGCGACCTCGCCATCATTCAGACCAACAGCGACGTCAGCGCCCTGAAGCAGGCTCAGGACGCGGTCAAATCGCGCGAGGCCCACCTGAGTTCAATTCTGGACACCGTGCCGGACGCCATGGTGGTCATAGACCACAAGGGAACGGTGCTTTCGTTCAGCAAGGCGGCCGAAAAGCTGTTTGGCATGCCGTCCGAACAGATTTGCGGGCGCAATGTCAGCACCCTGATGCCGAACCCCTACCGCGACGCCCACGACGGCTACATCGATCACTATCTCGAGACCGGCGAGAAACGCATTATCGGCTATGGGCGTGTCGTCACCGGGCAGCGGGCCGACGGCACCCAGTTCCCAATGGAACTCCACGTCGGGGAAGCTACTGCGGACGGCCAGCGCATCTTTACGGGTTTCGTCCGCGATCTGACAGGTCGCTTCAAGATCGAGGAAGACCTCCGCCAGGCGCAAAAAATGGAAGCCGTCGGACAATTGACGGGAGGCCTGGCGCACGACTTCAACAACCTTCTGACCGTGATCAGCGGTAATCTGGAGATGATCGAGGACAAGCTGCCTCCCGGCAAACTTAGAGACATCCTCCGGGAGGCCCAGGACGCGGCAGCCGACGGCGCTAAGCTTACAGGCCAGTTGCTTGCTTTCGGCCGGCGTCAGCCTCTTAACCCGAAGCATGCCGACCTCGGCCAGCTTGTGACAGGATTCTCGGACTTGCTTGGCAGAACTCTCGGAGAGGACATCAAGCTCACTACGACGATCGCGGGATCCGATCTGAACGTCGTGGTTGACAGCTCGCAGCTTCAGAACGCAATTCTCAATATCGCTCTCAACGCGCGCGACGCCATGCCGAAAGGCGGCAGCCTGACCACCGAAATCTCGCGCGTGCACCTCGATGCCGACTACGCAAAGATGTATCCCGAGGTTCGCAGCGGCAATTTCGTGCTCATTTCCATGACCGACACGGGAATTGGGATGACGGAAGAAGTGAGGAAGCATGCCATTGAGCCCTTCTTCACCACAAAGGAAGTAGGATCGGGAACGGGACTCGGGCTGAGCATGGTCTATGGCTTCGTCAAGCAGTCCGGCGGCCACCTTCAAATCTATAGCGAAGCTGGTCGAGGCACGACGATACGGATCTACCTCCCCGCCGTGACCGGATCCAAGCTACAGGAATCTGGTCTGCAGGCAGAGAAAAAGGAGAGCCCGCTTCCTCGAGGAAACGAGCTGATCCTGGTTGTGGAGGACGACGCTCGTGTCCGCCGGGTAGCTGTCGCGCGGCTCGGCGATATGGGATACGCGGTGCTTGAAGCGGACAACGGCCGTGGAGCACTCGAAATCCTGCGCAAAAACGAGGAAATCGCGCTTCTGTTCACCGACATCGTCATGCCCGGCGGCATGACCGGCGACGAGGTGGCGAGGGAGGCTCGGACCCTTCGGCCGGACATCGCCGTTCTCTTCACGTCGGGCTACTCAGAGCCGGCCCTTGCAACGACGGACGTCATTTCCGGTGCTCAATGGCTTCGCAAGCCCTATACCGCGCGAGAACTGGCTTCCATGATTCGCGAGCTTCTCGATCGGCGCTGATAGGCGCGGTTGCCCATTGTTGATCGACACACCTATGCTTCGTAACATTTTGGCAACCCGGATGCGGCAGCCGGTGCCGGGAGCGCGGCTTCACGTTGACTGGTGAAATTACCGGACTGCTTGATCCAATTTCGCCGGTGCCGATCTCCAACCGACAAGTCACGGAACCCGTCACCTCTTCAAAGAACACTGGCCCGTTCTCGACGCCAGGCCGCGACCCTCGCCCTGCCGAAATGGTCGAAGTGCCTCCGATTGATCGTCAGACGCACTATTCCGCTGCTGCGCCCAATGACGCCATAATCAAAAGGCCGAGCAAGCGTCGGCGGAGCACTGTTCTTTCAGGCAAATCCGATCGATGACGTTGTCCGTTCGAAGTCGGGCTCAGTCTTGAAAAATTGATTTTATCCAGGTTTGACGAGCATCAAAGAGCGCTGCGCTGCCATGTCCTAGAAGTGTCCCCGAGGCCAAATCCGGCCCCGCAAACAGGAGACATGAAAATGCGTTTGAAATTCGGTCTGATCGCTGTGGCTGCAGTTCTTGTTACCTCGGCGGCGCCGATGATGGCTGCCGATCACCAAGTTCAGTTGCTCAACAAGGGCGCCGACGGAGTAATGGTATTCGAGCCGGGCTTCGTCAAAGTCGCTCCAGGAGACACTGTCACTTTCGTCCCGACCGACAAGAGCCATAACGTTGAAACGTATAAGGGTCTCATTCCCGAGGGCGCAACCGAGTTCAAGTCCAAGCCCAACGAGCAGTTCCAGGCCACGTTCGACGAGCCGGGTGCATATGTCGTCAAGTGCACGCCGCATGCCGGCATGGGCATGGTCGCGCTCATCCAGGTGGGTGAGAAGCCGGCGAACCTCGACGCCATCAAGACTGCCAAGGTACCGAACCCGGTGCGTAAGCGCCTCGATGCCGATCTCGCGCAGGTTACCCAGTAACGCAGCTTGAAACAGCGGGTGGCGGCAGAACCGCCGTCGACCCGCCGACTGGACCTATGACAATGATCAAGCATCTCATGCTGGCTGCCATCGTTGCTGTCTGAGGCGCAAGCTTCGCCAACGCGCACATAACGCTGGAGCAATCCCAGGCAACCTCCGGAAAGGCCTACCGGGTAGGTCACGGTTGCGAGGGCAAGGCAACCATCAAGATCCGGGTAAAGGTACCCGAGGGACAGCTCTCCGCGAAGCCCATGCCGAAGTCCGGCTAAACCATCGAAAAAGTCCACGCCGCTTACAAGAAGAGCTACGACCTCTACGGAAAGCCGGTGAAGGAAGGCGTCAGCGAAATCGTCTGGAGTGGCGGGAGTCTCGCGGACGACGAATATGACGAGTTCGTTTTCCGGGCAACCGTGGCCAAGGAGCTGCCGCTCGGAACCCGCATCTACTTGCCGGTTGTCCAGGAATGCACCGATGGCGCCGTGGAGCGCTGGATCGAAATTCCAGCGGCAGGGAAGAATACCGACGACTACGAGACCCCCGCGCCGTACTTCGACGTCGTCGAGCAGCCGCGTTCGTGATCGGATTGTCGCTCATGTGGTCAAGGATTCCGAATTGGGCGACGTTCATCCTTTCTGTCCGAGCAGCAGCCCTGCTGCTCGTCCTGGCGGCACTCGGCGGCCTCCTGCTGGCGAGCGCGCAAGCTCACGCCGTTTTGAGGAGTTCCTCCCCTGCCAACAACGAAATTCTGGATCGGTCGCCCAGCCGGGTCGATTTCATTTCAACGAGGTGGTCAGACTCGTCAGCGCGAGTGCCACCGACGCTTCGGGCGACCGGATAGATCTGCAAGGAGATATCGCCGGCTCGGTGGTCCTATTGAATCTGCCGGGCTCGATCTCTCGCGGCACTACGATCGTAAGCTACCGGGTGGCGTCGGAGGACGGTCATCCGATCGGAGGATCCGTCGTGTTCCACGTCGGTACCCCGACGGCCACGTCCACCGAAGGTGTCCGTTTCGCCTCTGGCGATCGCGATCTGGGTCGTGCACGCCTCATCCATCATCTTTCTTGCTGTGGTCGTCGGGAGAGCATTGTTCGACCGATGGTTCGGCATTGGGAACCCCTCCCCGTCGCGACAAGATCTCGCTGCCTTCCTCGGCGTCCTGCTGTTCTCCACAAACATCTACCTTCAGGGGCTCGACGAAATTGGCGGCGATCTGAGACTAGCCGGCGTTACGGCCGCTCTCTACGGGCGAAGCGATGCCTCATGGCTGAAGACATCCAGCAGGCGAAAGCAAAGCCGCCGTTGCGAGATTACGGATACCTCGGGCAAAATCCTTGCCGTGGTTCCAGCCTATCGGTGAGCCTGCCGAGACTTCGTTTCGGACAAACATTCTCTAGCTGAGTGCTCTGACCGCCAACTTCTCCGAATGATCTTTGGCGAATCCTTGCATCGCCTCAGCCATGCGCGAGCCGAAACGCGACCCGATCACCGCAAGCGTCGCCGCCTCCTCAGCGACTTCACCAATCGTATTTTGAACGTAGTCCGACGTCACCTCGAGAGCATCGTTATGATCGACGCTTTTAGCCAGATCTCCAAGAAAGCTCATCCACGACTTGCCCCAGCAGGTCGCGAACATCATCGCTTCGGATTGACAACGCAGCGCTGCGGCAATCGACTCGAGTTGGAGTTGAGTGCATAGCTTTGCGAAGCTCTCATTTCCCGAGGGGGGATCGAACGACGAATTTCCGAAATGCTCTAAGATCACGGGGAACCTCCTGGTTTGAGGGAATTTCGGTAAGCCTTGGAACGTTAATCTTTTATTCCGCTACGGCCCGACAGCGATCTCACTGAAATCCCGTAGAAGACGTGCGGTGGCGCCGAGAGCACTGGCAGTTCGGCGAGCTTTAGAGACCCCGTTTCCCACCAGTCGGAATGCTGCCTCAGCAGCGACCAGGCATGAACTCTTTCGTCATGCCTGAAACTATCGTCTGGAAACTCTTCGAATTGGCCCTCGATGACGACGCTTGTCCATCCGCCCCCGCTCGCCAGACGCTCGACGTGCAGACACACTTTGTCGTTCGCCCGCATCCAGTCAAGCGTCCTGCCTGGCATCGAAAAACTGTAGGCCACGTTTCCCGCAAAGGCGAAGTAGATTGCCGCAATATAAGGCTGGCCATCCCTGCAGCACGCCAGGTGTCCGAAGCGCGCGTGTTCAAGGATTTCGTAGCATTCCGCGTGGCTCAACTCCCGTAGCGCAAATGCCATGAAAGGATCCTCCTCATTATGGTCACGGGAGGGATGCTAACGCTCCGGTGGCGTCGCGTCTTTGATCGAGCGCAACGGACATCCGGAAATCGGCTCGACCATTCCGCATCGACGAAAGCTGGATTGTCGTGAAAAACCGCGATCGGGCTGCGACTGCCACCAAACGACAGGCATTCTAGGCTGCCTCGATGACGGCCACAGACACTGGCTGCGCGTCCTGTCTTTCCAATGCTTTCAGGATCTGGCGAACGATTTCCCGTTCCGCTTTAATATGCCGACGCATGGAACAGAAGAACGAGCGTAAAAGATAACCAATCGCATCCCAGGAGAGATGGCATCGTCCCGCCTTCAGCGCGCAAATCGCGTCGACGACTTCCTGCGCGGCGTCGGCATCGAACAGTCTGCTCGTCCTGCGGCGCTCGACAGCCTCCGTCAGCTCGTCATCGATCATGATCAAACCCAGGTGCGATGAAACGACTCGCGCCTCCAGCAGATGCGTTGTGCTGAGAAGGGGAACGAGACCGTGGATGATGGTCTCGCATAGTCTGTCTTCGATATGGCAAGGCAGGAAGTCGGCGATGGCTTCGAGTAGATCGCACCAGCCCATGAGCTGCCCGTAGCAGGCCTCGAGCTCGGGAAAATTTTCCGTAAGAATGTTCGTCATGTCCTATCTCTGCAGAAAAGGCTGGTGGCGATCGCAATGGCCAGGACGGCGGTCACAACGCCGCAGGACGCCCATACGAAAGAGCGCTATCGCAAACGTCACGATGACAGGGGTCGCTATCGACAGTCCGATTTGAGCATCAGTCATCCGGCTCTCCTTTTCGGCGACAATAGGAGGTCCCCGGAAGACCTTCTTTGAGATCGATCAAAGATGGATTGAGTTAAGCCCCGACCTCTCATCTGGGGCTGCGAACCTGGTCATCATCGGAAAGGGCTGGCAGACGACAGACCGCTCGGCAGCCGAATTTTAAGAGCTGCGTCATCGGGAAGACGCTCCCAGGTCCAATCGACCTCCGTGATAATACGCAGCCGTATGACACGACGCCGACCTGTCGCATCGCTCTCCGCCGGGATTGGATGAGGTCCTGTTTGCGTTCCCGCAAACACACGATGCCATCGCGGCCCCAAGCTCACATCATGACTTCGACCGACGTTAACCAGGATGTGCACGGCCGAACCGCGTCGGACGGCGGCGACCTTCTTGTGTGGATACTTGCGTGGAGCGAACTAGCGGCATTCGGTGCGCTGCTGACGGCCTATGTCATCGCCTCGTGGATACACCCCGATGAATTCGCCAAGGGAGCGGCGAGGCTTCATCAGACGCTCGCCCTCGCCAACACCATTATCCTCCTGACCAGCGGGTGGTTTGCGGTAAAGGCCGCAAGCTGCTGGCATCAGCGGAGCCAGTGCCTGATGTTGCTCGGAGCGGCGGGTGGCGGCTTTTTATTTGTAGCGCTGAAGCTTTATGAATATCGGCTGGAAGGAGTCTCGCTGCTTGCCGCAGACACTTTCTCGCAACTATATCTTCTGATCACCGGCTTCCATATAGCGCATGTCCTGTTCGGGGCGTTGCTGCTCGTGCTCGTCGCCCGCTTCCCGTCACCTCAGAATGTACATTTGTTGACGACGCTCTGGCACGTGATCGATATCGACTGGCTGGTGATGCTTCCTGTGGTCTGTCTTCTATGAATACAGGGCGTGCCAGTACCCGTCCTTCGAGGGCGTTTGCCAGCTTCTGGCGCTTACATCGTATGTTTCAGCCGCCGGGCACGTTCAGGCGGCGATGCCGAAATTTGCGTTCGCGGTCATCGTCACAGTTATCGGAGTGTGGAAAGTGCGCTTCGTCGTCCTCGACTTCCTGGGAGAGCGACAACACCACTCTCCAATTGGGCGGGCGCTTGTCGCCTGGGCAAGTGCCGTGCTCGCCATCGCGCTGACGAAGGCTCTAATGGCTTAACCTGACATCGCGTTCTCGCGGTTTCACATCGAACACATGCCACAGGACGTGGCACTCGCCGACATTGCCCGAATAGAACTGAGCCGAGCCACCGCGGCTTGCGTCATTGAAGCTTTTCCAGGCATGAAAGAGCGGTACGTCCGTCTGAGCCTGGCTATCCTGGCATGTAGACGAAGAGGGAAGCTTCCATTCGTCGAAAGCGAAATTGAGCGGCTGGTCCAGGCAGTCCTCTCGTCGCCCTTGGATCAGCCACTCGCCGACAGCGTGCGGCCCGCGTTCAGGGCCGCCCCCGTGGGCTAGCGATCTGGCCAGACTTCAAACAGTTGGACGACCCCGGCGCGTCGGACCGCGAAAACCTGCCGTCCGAAGGCGGCGATCAGCAGACTGCCAGCCGACCATCTCAAGAGGCCCGACGGGCAAAGGACGCCGACGACCGCAAGCGCAACCCCTTAGTTATCAACCGCTTCTAAAAGATCCTCGCCATGGCGATATGGTCAACGTCGACCGGCCAACGGACGATCGTGAGGACGAGGACGCGAGCGCATCCGACGAACTTGATGAGATCACTCGCCCCGCTGCGCACGAGCTTGCGACCTCCATCCTGGTCGACGTCTCCCTATCCACCGATTCCTGGATCGACAATAGGCGGGTTCTCGACGTTGAAATGCAGGCCCTCGACATCTTTGCCCGCGGCCTTGACGCCTGCGGCCATAGCTTCGCGATCCACACGTTCACCTCAAGGCGACGCAACTGGGTTCGGGTCGAAACGATCAAAGGATTCAGCGAAAAATTCTCCGCCGCCACCGCACACCGCATCGCAAGCCTCAAGCCCGGCTACTACACGCGCATGGGCGCCGCCATCCGGCACGTTTCCACGCAGCTCGACCGGCACGGAACGCGGAAGAGACTGCTGCTCATCCTGACGGACGGAAAGCCCAACGACGTCGACAACTACGAGAGCCGGTTCGCGCTTGAAGATTGCCGGAAGGCAGTCATGGAAGCGCGTGGCAGAGGCCGGGCAGTGTTCGCGGTGACGGTCGATCAGAACGCCGGCGACTATCTGCCGGTCATCTTTGGGCGCGAAGGGTTCTCCCTGGTCTCCAACATCGCTAAGCTTCCGAGCGCGCTGCCATCGATTTACCGCAACCTGACGACCTAGGTCAGGACGTCCCACCGGCTACGCCAGGGCACAGATCGACGTACCCGGCGGTGCCAGGGCGCCGGGAGAAACAGCGTGTCGATGGACGGTGAGGAAATTGCCATTCAGGCTCTGCGCGGAAAGCCCCCGAAGCCGGGAGCCGTCGATGGGAGGGTCGGGCGCTTTCGCCCGCGCTCCAGGACGACCCGTCGCATCAAGCGGCCTTGCTGTGACTACGCCCCAAAGAACCGAAGTAGGCGTCAAACGCAGCAGCCACGGCCCGAACCATGAACCGGGCATTCTTGCTAACGAGCACGCGGCTTCCGTCGACGGTCACCACGCCATCGGAAACCAGAGCGTCCAGCCGATCGTTCCGTTCGAGCAGAAGGCGCGGGTCATACCCGGCCGTATTGCTCAACGCTCCGAAGTCAACTTCGAAATCGCACATGAGCCGTTCGATAACAGCCGCCCGGAGCTTGTCCTCCGCGGTAAGGACGTATCCTTTCGCGGTGGGAAGAACTCCGGAGGAAACCATCTCGGCGTAGCGGCCGATCGCGACATGATTCTGGAAATATCCAGCAGGCAGGCGACCAATCGCCGAAGCGCCGAAACCGATGAGGGTATCGCAGTCGTCGGTCGTATAGCCCTGGAAGTTGCGGTGCAGCGTACCTGAAGCGGAAGCGACGGCGAGTTGGTCGTCCGGCAATGCAAAGTGGTCGAGGCCGACGCGGACATATCCGGCGGAGACAAGTTCAGACGCGATCGCTTCTGCCTGCTCGTTACGTTGCCGGGCGTCGGGACGTGCTGATTCGTCGATCAGACGCTGATGCTTTTTGAAAGTAGGAACGTGTGCGTAGCCGAACACGGCGAACCGTTCGGGGCGAAGCTTCACCGCAAGCCTCACCGTATCCACGCACGACTGGACAGTCTGATGAGGCAGGCCGTAAATCAGGTCGAAGTTCGTGCTCGTCACGCCATGGGCGCGCAGTCCGACGATTGCCGCCTGTGTCTGGCCGAACGTCTGGATGCGATTGATGGCTTTCTGAACAACCGGATCAAAGCTCTGGACGCCAAGGCTTGCCCGGTTCACCCCATTTTCTCCGAGCGCTAGGATCATCTCGCTGGTCAACGTTCGTGGATCGATCTCGACCGCGACAGTGCAGTCGTTTTCGAAGGCGAAACTATTCGTAAGCGTCATCATAAGCGCTTTGAACTCGTGCGGCTTCATGATCGTTGGGGTCCCTCCGCCAAAATGCACGTTCTTGACGGGCAAATTGTTTCCGGCAGCCGAAGAAACCATTCCAATCTCTTTGGTCATCACCTCAAGGTAGTCGAGGATCGGGGCGTCCTGCTTGGTGATGGTCGTGTGGCAACCGCAGTACCAGCACATGGATCGGCAGAAGGGGATGTGCAGGTACAGCGAGGCCGGCCCCGTGCCCCTCAAGCCAGCCAGGCCGTTCGAATATTCCTGCGATCCGACGGCATCAGAAAAGGCGGGCGCTGTTGGATAGCTGGTGTAGCGGGGTAGTCGGGCGTCGCCGTATTTGTCGACAAGGGCGTCGGACATTTTCGCATCCTCAAAAAAGCGTGTGATGCGTTATGCGCCTTGGCGAGCGCCTACTCGTTGTCATGGATCAATCACGCCGCGAACAATTTGCCGAAACGCCCAGCCCGCGCTGTGCCAACCGTATGCGATAGAGCGCTAAAATCTTGGGAACTCGCACTCGCCAACTCTCCTGCGAACGTGGATCCCAATACAAAGAGGCACGCATTTCAACAGCCGGCGTTCTTCTTCGCCGCCAACAAGAAAGGTCATGCCAATGGTCCAGCTTCGTGAGCTTGACGTAGGACAGATCCTGCGAAATGGCGGGATGCCCTTCCAAACGGGACGCCGCAGATGCCGGCAACTGATGTGACGAAGGAGCAAGTTTTCGCCGCGTTGCGGGAGATTGAGGGTCCGGAAGTCGGAACGAACCTTGTCGACCTTGGGCTGATCTACGAGGTCGATACGACAGAAGCCGGCGTCGTCAAGATCGAGATGACCACGACTACCCGCTTCTGTCCGGCGTCAGCCTTCATCATCGAGGCAGTCAAGACCCGCGTTGGGACGATCGCCGGCGTCGGCGAAGTAGTCATCGATCTAGTCTACGAGCCTCCATGGTCGGCCGAAATGGCGACGCTATTTTCCTTCAAGCAACCAAGCGTAAAAATTACGGTCGGACGCAAGCCATGAACATCGATCTCAAAGGCCTGGTGCTTGACGCAACCGACCTGGCCGGACGTTTCGGATTGTCGCCCGACGCGCTTCGTAGCCAAATGCGGCGAGGTCTGGTTCGCGGAGTGGTCGAGGCCGGCGTTGGCGAAGACGCCGGGAGGACTCGCTTTTCCGTGCGCTTCGGAAATCGGGTCTGGATTGCGGTCGTTGGCATTGGCGGTGAGAGTCTGAGCGAGGAAATGAAATTCGTCGCCTCCGCTGTGCCTCGGGTTTCAAGCGTTTCGTGCAAAACGGGCGGATAATCACAGCTAAATAACGATCAAGTCCAGCGCCTGCTGCCAGATCCATATTCCACACGTACTTCGTCGCGGGAGGCATGGCAGCAATAGAGGATGCCTGGTTCATCCTCGGTTTCGTTCCAAGGTCGACAGGGTGTTCGGCAAGGTGCCGGAGGCCGGCGGACCCTCACTCGTCTATCGGGTATCTTCGAGCATGAGTGCCGTAATCAGATACCCAACGCCCAGCATGCTGGCGAACAGGTACACGAACAAACCCTGCGCGACGTAATAATCCGTCGGACTCGCTGAGTACATTCCGGCAAACCTGTTGTTCCAAACAACGAACCCGACCGCACACCCCAGCCCAGCACCGGCTGCGAGGCGGGTGAGCATGAATGAAATCAACCGAGGCATCTCGCGTCTCCATGGTCTCCGCGCTCAACGTATGAGCGCTGATCAAGTTCCGGTGGCAAAAGGCGCCTTCGATCAATTGGGGTGGCGTGTGCCGGACGGCGTTCTTGATCAAATTGCGGAGCGCGTCTCTCAACAAGGCTGGGGCACCCCGCAGCAGAGCGGACTCGACCTGCGAAGAGAACTCCAGTGAATGGTTGTTCTCATAGACCATGGAGCGAGTTGAGCCACGATAGACGAGCCTAGCTCGATGAGGTCGATGTCTTCGAAAGTGCTATGGTCAAAACCGTCCAACCGCGCGAGAGCGGTGAGCGGACCGACGAAGCGAACGAGATCGTCGAGATTGGCCTCCGCCTGCCTGGCGCGGGGATGGTCTATACGGCCGAGTTCCAGCTTCAAAACCGCAAGCGGCGTGCAGATCTCATGTGCAATCCCGGATGTTAGGATCTTCTGTGATTTCATTAGCTCTCCGACCCGCTCGAAGGCGCGGTTGACCGCGATCACAACATGGGCGACACATTTTGAAGCGAAGCGCCCGGACTCGTGACCGTCAAGTACCACGAGGAACACTCTTTAGCCGTTTCCCCTTGATATTCGATCGGTACAATTCTATGTAGTTAGTGCTTCGCAAGAAGACATGGTGCTAAACCTTTTGTGCAATAGATGTGCAGGACGCGGCTTCGACGCCGCCGCCTCCACCAACAACCGCCGGCGCGACGGCTGTTGATGGGGGCGACATGGGATCGACTGGCATTGAAAGACAAAAGCTGTGCTCGGCATGATACCACCGTTATCGGGTCAAAATAGTAGTTGCAAACGACAACTATGCGGAAGCTCGTCTCGCTGCTTAATCGCAGTGTGACACTTCAAATCAAGCCCTTGGGGTTCGCACCTTAAGGCGGGGTTCGGAGGTACCTGGCAACAGAAACCTCCACCTTTCCCCTCTCTGTCCTGCTGCCTTTGATTGAATGACGCTATGGTGATGTGGACTAAAATTAGTCAACGAGTAGCTATCTTTTTTCCTATTTTCAGACACTTATCTTGAACTAACAATCGTCATGTTCTCATAAGCGTTGGTACCCGGCGCCTCCACCAAAAACCGGCGGCCGCGAAGGCCGGCTTTTGATGGGGGCGAAACAGGATCGACAAGGGTGCGTGACACTTCAATCAAAGTCCTAGTGGTTCGCACCTCTAGGCGGGGTCCGAAGGCACGTGGCAACAGAAGCCTTCACCTTCTCCCTGCCGCCGAAATCATGTATGCTGCTGAAAAACGTGACTCGGCTCCGGTCTTTCCCAAGGCGCCCGGACGTGGCATATAACCTTGTGAAAAGACTTCCGAACCGACGAAAGACAGGAAAAGCATGGGGCAGGATCATATCCGCTACGACATTCTGGCACAGGATGCACTTCGCGGCGTCATCCGCAAGGTTTTGGCGGAAGTCGGAGCGACGGGCCGCCTGCCCGGCGACCATCACTTCTTCATCACCTTCCTCACAGGTGCTGCCGGCGTACGCATCTCCCAGCACCTGAAATCGAAATATCCCGAGCAGATGACCATCGTCATCCAGCATCAGTTTTGGGATCTGAAAATTACCGAGTCGCATTTCGAGATCGGCCTTTCCTTCTCCGACGTCCCGGAAAAGTTGGTCATCCCGTTCAATGCGATCCGCGGCTTTTACGATCCCTCCGTCAACTTCGAGCTCGAATTCGACGTGCCGCTCGCCGATGGCGAGGAATTACCGTCCGGTGAAATCACCGCGTATCCCGTCGACGCCGCAGCAAAGCCCGATGAGGCCGCGGGCGCAAAACCCGGCGATGGCGAAGAGAAGAAGCCGGGTTCGGTCGTCTCGCTCGACTCCTTCCGCAAGAAGCAGTGATTTGAAGGGAGGCCAAGCCTCCCTTTTTCATAAGGATTAAGGGGCCCGCATGAGCGCCGAAATCGTCAATCTCCGCCAATTCCGCAAGAAGCAGGCCCGCTCAGAAAAGGAGGCGCAGGCCGAGCAGAACCGCATTTCCTTCGGCCGCACCAAGGCTGAGAAGCAACTCACCCGCAGCATGAACGAGAAGGCCGACAAGACCCATCGCGACGGCCGGCTCGAGACTGATGACGACGGCGCGTGAAGCTTTCACGCAAAGCTTGAGCCGCCGGAATACAGTGTGAAGATTTTTTATGCATGTCGTCGTCCCGGAACCGCCGCACACTTCCGGGCGACATGCATTGAGATCAGCCACTTATGCAGCTTCCTTGAATCGATCTACCAGCCAATTAGACGTGAAGCCGCTTCATGATACGCAAGCATTCTGCGACGTTGCACGGCCACCGTACCAGTTTCTCGCTGGAAGACGAGTTTTGGGACGAGTTGAAGGCGATCGCCGCAAGCCGTTCGATACCGCTTGCCGCTCTCATTTCCGAAATCGATGACCATCGGCCGTCGGACAGCAACCTGTCCTCGGCGCTGCGGCTCCACGTGCTGGCCTGGGCGAAGGCCGGCGCTGGCCGCGGATTATAATCAAATTCCATGCATTATCATTGCGCCTGAACGCCCGGCACCTGGTCAAAATTGAGCGAACCGGGCTGCGGCCCGCCGCGCCGGGCCGCTTCCGCGGCGGCCCTCGCCTGTGCATCCGCCTCGTCTTTGGCCTCCGCCGCGCGTGCAGCCTCCGCTTCCGCGAGAGCCTTCTGCGCGGCCGCAGCCTGCGCCAATGCGCGCAGCCGCTCTTCCTCCGCCTGCCGTTGCTGCTCGATTTCGGCCGCCCTGACGCGCTGAGCGTCATTGAAGCGGTAGAGCGCCGCCTCGCGGCGCAGCCGCTGCTTTTCGAGCACGATCGCCTGCAACCGCTCGACGCGCCGGCGCTCGCGCTCGAAGGCGCGCAGCGACAGGTAGCTGGTGATATCGGTCACATCCATCGTCTTGCCGGGCGACGGCAGCATGCCGGAAAAATTCAGCCTGAGCGACGGCTCGGCGCCGGACAGCGCTTCCGTGCCAGGATTGAGACCGACGCCTAGCGTCGCGCTGATCCGTTCCTCCGGCAGCGCGATCTGCGCATCGGCGGTGATGCGGGCGAGATCGTTGGCGACGGTGACATTCTGCACGCGCAGTGTCCCGTCGGTGATATTGAAGGGGATGCCGAGCGGCGGCAGCTTCGCCTCTCCGTTGCTGAGCAGCGTCTCGATAATCGGATGCACCTTGCCGGCATTAATCTGCTCCTGCATCGTATCGGTCGCGGCAAGCAGCGGCGGAAGGATGGCGAGGTTCAGTCCGCGTATGCTGGTCTCGCCGAGCCTAAGTTCGCCCGAACCGTTCAGCGAACTGGCAATCTCGCCAATCGTCTTGCCCGAAGCCTCCATCGACAGCGACAATCCGAATTTGCCGTTGGCGATCGGCGCGCCGTCGCGCAGCCAGACGACGCCGGCAACATCGGAATCGGCAAGCGCAAGCTTCGTCTGCAGGAAACCGGTGCCGTCGGCATTGGTGAACAGCAGATTGCCGGAGAGCTTTCCGCCATCCCAGTTGCCGGCCATGTCGTTAAGCTGCAACTCATCGCCCTTGTAGGCAACGTTGCTGGTAAAGTCGGTGACCGCCGTCTCCGGCAGACCGGGCCAGAACTGCTTGGCGGTCAGCTTCACGTTGACGTCGAGATCCTTGAAGACGGGCAGCCCGAGCGGCGCCGTCGTCAGCGCGCCGTTGGCGGGATCAACGATCTGGCCGAACACTGCCTCGCCAAGCCAGCCGGCATCCGCCTTGGAGAGCGTCAAGTCGCCGGTCGCGGTCGTCTTCGCAGCCCTCCGGTCGAAGCTCAGCGCGCCTGAAAACTCGTTGTCGGCCGCATGCCCCTTGAGATCGGAAAAGACGATCTTGTCGCTGTCGACGCGGGCATTGACCTGCAGGCCGAACGGCAGCCCGGCTCCCGTCTGCGGCAGGGCGATCCCGTTCATGATGAGATAGGGGTCGATATCGGCGCTGTCGAGCGAAAGCGCGATCTTGCCGTTCATGAAAGTTTCCGGCCGGACATCGACTTTGCCATTGGCTGTAAACGAGGTCCGGTCGGTCGCAAAGGTTAGCGCCGCATCGGCGGGATCGTTACCTGATGCCTTCACCTTCAGCGTTAGGCGGCCGTTGGCGCCGACATCGACCGGCAGCGGATCGAGCCCGGCCTGGCCGAACAGGATCGACGGCACGGCATTTTCGAGCGTCGCCTCAAGGCTCGTCGTACCGTTGCCGGTCAGCGCCAGCAGGTCGGACATGCGGTAATCGAGATTGACGCGGCTGCCGTTCGCCACACCGGCAAGCGTCACCGTCAGCGCGTTGCCTTCGTCGCCGCCGAGCGTCAGCGCGCCGCGCAGCGCCGTGTTGCCGTACCAGCCGGCATTGCGCACCAGCCGGTCGAGCACCGGGTGATGCGGCAGGTGCTCGCGCAGCATGGTGAAAAAGCCACCGGGATCGGCCGATTTGAAGGTGATCTCGCCGGCGCCCTTGTAATCGAGCAGCGAGCCTTCCGCCCTGCCCGTCGCCGTCAGTTCAGCGCCTGCAATATTCTTGATCGACAGCCGGTCGACGGCAAGCTCTCCGTCGGCGATCGTGAAGGTGGTCTCGACATTCTCGGCATCGACGCCGAAGGCAGTGAACTTATCGGCCTTCAGCTGGGCGGCGATCTTGTGGTCGAGCACGTTGTCGCCGGCATCCTGGCCGGTCATCAGCCCGCTCAGCGCCTGCAGCGCATCGAGATCGAGCGTGTCGCCATTCAGGGCCACCGATAGGGTCGGCGTCTGGCCGGAGATCGCCTGTCGCTCCAGCCTGCCCTTCAGCGTCGCCGGCCCCATAGCGATCTCAAGATTTTCGAAACGCTGCAATTCGGGTGTCAGGCTGACATTGGCGGAAAAGCCCGCCTGCCGCAATTGGCGGATGGCCGGATCGACCGAGCCGGCAAGCCAGGAGGCAAGCCCGGTCGGCTGGCTGGACGCCACTACGATCTGGCCATTGAACGAGGCTTCGCCCTGCAGCAGGAGTTTGCCTTTGCCTTCCACCTGTGTCCGCCCCGGCAGCGTACCGGTGGCGCTGTCGATCATCCAGCCGGTACCGGCCGGTTCGAGCTCCAACTGCACGTCGCGCAGCGTCGTATCGCCGGCGACGATCGCCGGCAGCTTGACACTTGCCTTGCCCGGCACCTGCGGGATCGGCACCTGTGCGATGACATCAATTAGCGAATTCAGCCGCTGGCGCGCCGAAACCGCCGGATCGCGGGTCGTTTTGCCGGCCTCGCCCTGATTGCCGATGCGGTTGACGTCGATCTGCTGCCCGTCGGCGGTCAACAGGAATTCCGGCGCATTGCCCGTATCCAGCGTCGCCTCCCCGGTTATGACGTAGGGATCGTCCGTCGGTCCGATCTCCATCCGATATTCGGGAATGCGGATGCGTTCATTGGTGAGCTCGAAGCGGCCCTTGACGCGCGGCGGCTGCTCCTTCTTGTTGGCGGGCTTGGCGCTGTTGCCGCTTTCGATCGCCGCTGAAAGCTGCCCCTGATAGTTCGGCTTGCTGTCGACGAGCTTCAATTCGCCATCGAGATCGATGCTGACGGGGTGCTTGTCCGGCGAAAGCTTCGTGCGCATGCGCAGCACGCCCTTTTCGTCGGGCTGGCTGCTCGAGATCAAAAAGCTGCCGTGCTCGCCGTCAAGCGCCGCATTGCCCTCGATGCGCCAGGGGCCGGCCAGCGACTTGGCCGACATTTCCGCATTGAGGCCGGTGATGCGGCGTGAGCGGCCGGACTGGTCGTCGATGAACTCGACTTCGCCGCCGTTGACATGCACGTTTTCGAGAACGACGTTTTTCGCGGGTATTTCGGCGCGGCTGCCGCGCATCCAGTCGAGCGTGCCGTCCTTGAGCAATCTCAGGCGCACCTTCGGATTGACGACGCGCATGTCGAAAATCAGCGCCTCACCCGACAGGAACGGCGCGAGCTCCGCATCCATGGAGAACTGCTCGACCTTGACGATCGGCGTGCCGTCCGCCTCCTGGCCGACGCGCACGTCATGAAGTGTGACCGACGGAAACGGCAGGAGACGCGCATCCACCGTGCCGTAGACGGTGACCTTCTTGCCGATGATGCGGCTTGCCTGATCCTCGAAATTCTTGCGGAAATCCGTCCAGTCGATGAACAGCGGCGCAAGCAGCGCCACAAACAGCACTACGACGATCACTCCCCCTAGAAAGACGAGGAACCGGCCTACCAACGCAAGGATTCTCCATTCAGCATTCTGTTGCCGACACTAGCGCTATTCATGCCGGGGGCAAGGCCCAAGTTCATGAGAATATTCCGTTTTCAGCTCTGGTGGAAAATCTTGCCGGGATTGAAGATATTGTCCGGATCGAGCGCCTTTTTCACCTGTCGCATCAGATCCACCGTGCCCCCCAGCTCTTGTTCGAGGAATGCCATCTTGCCTTGCCCGATCCCGTGTTCGCCGGTGCATGTCCCGTCCATGTCGAGCGCTCGCCGATTGAGCCGCTGCACGAAGCTCTCGGCCTTGGCGATGTCTTCGGCGCTTTTGTCATCGAACAACAGCAGCACATGAAAGTTCCCGTCGCCGGCATGGCCGACGATCGGGCCGAGCAGCCCCTGGGCCTCGATATCGGCCTGCGTTTCGGAAACACAATCGGCAAGCCGCGATATCGGAACACAAACATCCGTCGAAAGTGCGGCAAGCCCGGGCGCCAGCGCCCTTGCCGACCAGTAGGCATCGTGGCGCGCCTTCCAGAGCTTGGTCCGCTCCTCGGCATTGGCGGTCCACAGGAACTCGCCCCCGCCGCATTCCGCCGCGATCTCGCCAAAGGCTGACGATTGCAGCGGCACCGTCTCGTCGGTGCCGTGAAATTCGAGGAAGAGCGTTGGGCTTTCGGCATAGGAAAGCTTGGAATAGGCATTGCAGGCCCGCATCTGCACCGTATCGAGCAGCTCGATGCGCGCCACCGGGATGCCCATCTGGATCGTCATGATGACGGCGTCGCAAGCGGCCTTGACGCTCGGAAAGGCGCAGGCGCCGCCGGCGATCTTCTGCGGGATCGCCTGCAGGCGCAGCGTCACCGAGGTCAGGATGCCAAGCGTGCCCTCGGCGCCGACGAAGAGCCGCGTCAGGTCGTAGCCGGCGGAAGATTTGCGGGCGCGCCGGGCCGTGCGGATTTCCTCGCCATTGGCGGTGACGGCGGTGACGGCAATCACATTGTCCTTCATCGTCCCATAGCGCACGGCATTGGTGCCGGACGCCCGGGTCGAGGCCATGCCGCCGATCGAGGCATTGGCGCCGGGATCGATCGGGAAGAACAGGCCGGTATCGCGCAGATGGATGTTCAGCGCCTCGCGCGTCACACCCGGCTCCACAGTGCAGTCGAGATCCTCGGGATTGACCTCGAGCACCTGGTTCATACGGCTGAAATCGATCGAAATACCGCCATTGGCGGCATTGACCTGGCCCTCCAGCGAGGTCCCGACGCCGAAACCGATCACCGGCACCTTGTGGGCCGCACACGCCCTGACCGCCGCCTTCACGTCTTCGGCGCTCTCGGCAAAGAGCACACCATCCGGCAGCTGCGGCGGGATATAGGTGGTCGTGTGGGCATGCTGTTCGCGGAAGGACTGGCCGGTCTGGAAGCGCTCGCCGAAGCTCTGCTTGAGAATGCCGAGCACAGCTGATATCCCCGCCTCGTTGCGTGTACCGGCCTTCGCGTCCTTCAACGCCATCCCTTTGATCTCCCTGCCATTCCACGGGGCATGTCGTGTCCCATGGGGTCAGGCTGGGTATGCGGCAAGTCAAAGCGGCTGTCCAGTTAAGATTGGGAGAAGATCTCATTCCCTTTTTGTTATACGCCGGTCCGCCGCCTTAAGCGCGTCACGATCTTTCAGATTCGCTCTTGGCGCCTTAGCCCTTTGTTTTCCGCACGTCATAGTCGCAAACGCGTTGCACACTTTTGCGCGACATGCTCAGACGATCGGCGGATTGAGCCGCGCGAAACCCTCTTGCCGCCGGTAGGGAAAATAGGGATAGGGCGCTGTTACAGCGCTGACGGCGTCGAGCTTTGCGATTTGCTCCTTCGACAGGCTCCAGCCGACCGCGCCGAGGTTTTGCCTGAGCTGTTCCTCGTTGCGGGCGCCGATGATGACGCTCGATACCGTCGGTCGCCCAAGCAGCCAATTGATGGCGATCTGCGGCACCGTCTTGCCGGTTTCCGTTGCGATGGCATCCAGGACCTCGACGATGTCGAATAGCTTCTCGTCGTCGACGGGCGGGCCATATTGCGCCGTCTCGTGCAGCCGACTCTCCCTGGGCAGCGGCTGGCCGCGGCGGATCTTGCCGGTCAGCCGTCCCCAGGCGAGCGGGCTCCAGACGAGGGCGCCGACGCCCTGGTTGGCGCCAAGTGGCATCAGCTCCCATTCGTAATCGCGCCCGGCCAGCGAATAATAGACCTGATGGGCGACGTAACGCGGATGGCCGTGGCGCTCGGCAGCGGCGAGCGACTTGATCAGCTCCCAGCCGGCAAAATTCGAAACGCCGATATAGCGGATCTTGCCTGAGGAAACGAGCCCGTCGAGCGTCGACAGCACCTCCTCGACCGGCGTCGAGGCATCGAAGGCGTGCAGTTGCAGGAGGTCGATATAGTCGGTCCCGAGCCGGCTGAGCGCAGCCTCGGTGGCACGGATCAGCCGCGCCCGCGACGTTCCCCAGTCCTGCGGCCCCTCGCCCACCGGCAGCGCTGTCTTCGTCGAGATCAGCACGGCGTCGCGTCGGCCGCGGATCGCCTGGCCAAGCACCTCCTCGGAAGCGCCGGCCGAATAGACGTCGGCGGTGTCGAAGAGATTGACGCCGGCTTCGAGGCAGATGTCGACGAGCCGCCGCGCCTCGTCCGCCTCGGTATTGCCCCAGGCGCCGAACAGCGGGCCGCTGCCCCCGAATGTGCCGGCGCCAAAGCTCAACACAGGCACTCTGAGCCCGGATGCACCGAGATTTCTGTAGTCCATGGATCTGTCTCCTTTGTTTCCACTGAGATAGACCTCGGCCGCCTGGTGATATAGATTGCCTATTAGCAAATCATCTGTGACTTAAATTCATCATGAGCCGTCAGGACATCAACCGCTCCGGCGAAATGGAGGTCTTCGTCAGCGTCGTCGAGCGCGGCGGCTTTACCGCGGCCGCCCTCGCCCGGCGCATGACGCCGTCGGCCGTCAGCAAACTCGTCGCCCGGCTGGAGTCACGCCTCGGCGCCCGTCTTGTCAATCGCTCGACGCGAAAGCTGCAGCTGACGCCGGAGGGTTGTGCCTTCTACGAGCGCAGCGTCGCCATCCTTGCCGATATCGCCGAGGCCGAGCGCCAGGCATCATCAGGCGAACTGGCTTCGGGCCGCATTCGCATCAACACCAGCGGCTCCTTCGGCAATCATGTGCTGGCGCCGCTGGTGCCGGCCTTCATGGCGCTTCATCCCGCCGTGGCGCTGGATATCTCCCATACCGACAGGATCGTCGACCTGATGGAGGAGCGCGCCGATGTCGCGATCCGCGCCGGCCCCTTGAAGAGTTCAAGCCTGATCGCCCGCAAGCTCGGCGCCACAGGCAAGATCATCGTCGCCTCGCCGGATTATCTCAGGCGCCACGGCGAGCCGCGCAGGGTCGCCGATCTCCGCCGCCATTGCCGCATCGGCTTTTCCTATGCCCGCGCCGTCGAGGGCTGGCGGCTACGCGAGGACGGCGAAACGATAACAATCCCGATCACCCCCGGCGTCCAGGTGGGAGACGGCGAAGCCATGCGCCACCTCGCTTTATCGGGCGCCGGCCTCGCCCGTCTTGCCGCCTTCACCGTGCGCGCCGACATCGATGCCGGACGCTTGATGCCGGTGCTCGATGAGGCCAATCCCGGCGATCTCGAAGAATTCTACGCCCTCTACATGGGCCAGGGCGGCCCGCTGCCGGCGCGCGTGCGCGCCCTGCTCGATTTTCTCGTCGGCCATGTGCATCTTTGATAAATCCCGTCCAAACCGTTCGGCAACATCTAGCGATGATATGAAAAAACAATAACTTGAAGCGGCCGGATGAATCGGTTTGGCATCCCGGGGCGGCGAGACGCCAGATTTCGCAATTGACCGTGCGCCTCGCGCCCACCTATACCGGACCCGCGCCAGCCGGTCCTTGCAGCCGGCCTCTCTTCGTCATGCCGGAGCCTCCTCCCATCTTCAGCCTCAGGGCTTGGCACCGGCCGGGAAAGATATGGGGATCATGCCATTAAGCGACGCACGCCGCCTGCTGCGCGATGCCGGCCTGCCGAAATGGGCGCTGCTGCTGGCGCTCTCCACCGCTCTCGTCGTCTTCCTCGAACTCTTCGTCCTACCGGCCTCGCTGCTGATCGGGCCGATGGTCGCGGCCATCCTGCTGGCGCTGACGGTCGGCAAGGGAAAGCTTCGCGTGCCGCTCTGGCCGCTGCAGTTCGGCCAGGTTCTTGTCGGCCTCATGATGGCGCGCACCATCACCCCTGATATTCTCGGCGCCATGGCGAAGGACGCGCCGCTCTTCCTGCTGTTCGTCTTCTCCGTCATCGCCATCGCCACCGGCCTCGGCTGGCTTCTGACGCGCTGGCAGGTGCTGCCGGGAACAACCGCCGTCTGGGGCTCCTCGCCGGGTGCCGCCTCCGCCATGGTGATCATGTCGGAGGCCTATGGCGCCGATGCCCGCCTCGTCGCCTTCATGCAGTATCTGCGTGTCGTCTTCGTCGCCGTCGGGGCCTCGGTGATCTCGCGCCTCTGGGTGGCGGCTGACGGCGGTGAGCCGCCGCCGCTCATCCTCTTCCCCGCAGTCGATTGGCCGGCCTTTATGGCGACCATCGCCTTTGCCGGCTTTTGCGCCTATGGCGTGCGCCGCCTGCAAATCCAGGGCGGCATGATCATCGTGCCGCTCTTTCTCGGCGCCTTCCTGCAGGGTGTCGGCCTCTTGAAGATCGAGCTGCCGATGTGGCTGCTCGCCATCGCCTATGCGCTCGTCGGCTGGAGCATCGGCCTGCGTTTCACCCGCCCGATCCTTGAGCACGTAGCCCGCGCTCTGCCGCGGGTGTCGGCCTGCATTGTGCTGCTGATGGCGCTCTGCGGCTGCATGGCGGCAGCCCTTCATATCTTCGCCGGCATCGATCCGCTGACGGCTTATCTCGCCACCAGCCCCGGCGGCGCCGATTCCGTCGCCATCATCGCCGCCTCCAGCGATGTCGACGTGCCCTTCGTGATGGCGATGCAGACCGGCCGTTTCCTGGTCATTCTGCTGATCGGCCCCACGCTCGCCCGCTTCATCGCCCGCCGCTCCGGCCTTGCGGAAAATCCTACCTAGCAGGCTGCTGAAAATCGTTTTGCGTTACCGTATAGCATGGCGGTGGGTTTGATTTTTAACCGGATTGCCGGTGGATATGCGCTGATCGAGGGCAAGGCGGATGATGTTGTAGGCGGCAAGGGCGAAGGCGAAGGCACACTCTGATCCGCGTGGTCTTCTTGGGGTCGCTTCTGCATACGGACAAGCAGCTCAAGGGCATTTCCGGCTATTCACAAGCTGACAATGCCTAACATGGAGTGGTGTCCGACTTTCATGTCGGACACCACGACTCTCCAACCAGGCGGCAGCCCCTTCAGCCATCGCCGCGAGGTGGCAACGCCTGGAACCTCAGCTCCATCAGCCATCTGTTGAATATCGTTGTCGCGGTGAGTCGGCGCGCCGGCTATTTCGTAGACCCCCCACGATCGGGTTCAGATGAGGGCAGATTACGACGAGCTGTCCGACGCGCAACTCAGGGCTTGCTTGGCCGATACCGAGTCCCGAAATGCACGCGTCGAGCGGCGCCTCGTGGGTATCAAAGGTAATGCTGCACACCTTGGGTTCGAAATCGATCATCGCCGTCTCACACCATCCATGACGAGGCGTCCGCAGTGTCAGGTAAAATCGGAAGTTCGAAGGAAGCATCCGGTCGCAAGCAGATAGCCATCCTTTCTGTAGTAGCGTTTGCTACACAATTCCGGAAAAAAGCAGTATCATCCCAATGTCCGGAAATCAGAACGCAATCAGAAGGATAGCGACGATCGTCAGGAAATATTACGGCCTGCCACCACTTACGAGCTTGGCAGTCTTCGAAGCCACTGCCCGACACGCGAGCTTCAGTCGAGCTGCCGACGAGATGAATGTAACGAAGAGTGCAATCAGCCGCCAGATAAAGGCGCTTGAAGACGAATTGGGGATAAAGCTTTTCATTCGCGCCAAGGACGGTGTGCAGCTAACGGCCGCAGCTCACGATCTTTTCGCGGAAATCTCCTCGAGTTTTTCAAGATGGTCTGAGACAATCCGGACAATAACGACAGACGAACCGGAGGAAAGCGTAACATTGGCATGCACAGAAGCGTTCGCCATACTTTGGTTAATGCCAAGAATACATCAGTTTACAAGCATATTCCCTAGAATTACCATAAACTACTCTATACCGGATAGGGTTGGTGATTATCGAAATGCGGAAGTAGATTTGTTCATTCGGCCCGCTAACGGAGCTTGGCCCAACGAAAAGAGCGAGCCACTTTACGATGACATCATATATCCGGTTTGCGGAGCAGGTTTCGCCGGCCAGCACAACGACTTCGAAGTCTCCTCCATGTGGCAACTTCCCCTGCTTCACCTTGAGTGGACAAGTCCGAACTGGCCACGCTGGCAAGACTTTTTTCAAGCCAAGTCAATAACCTGCCATGGTCTCAGAGGGCCAAGGTTTGCCAAGTACACTGTCTTGTTGGCCGCCGCCGAGGCCAACCAGGGCCTCGCACTCGGGTGGGACGCCATGGTCCGACCCTTGATCGATCAGGGAAAGCTCGTTCGATTTTCGGACCTGTCGTTGACTGATCCGATCGGCTTTTGTGTAGCGTGGAGTGATCGGAAGCCGCTCTCCGATCCAGCCCGAAGGTTTAAGTCTTGGCTTTGTGATCAAGCCAAACGGTCCGTACACAGCTAGGAAATGACCCATGAGGCCCTGACGGAGTTCGTGCGGCTACGTTAACTCCCGTTGATTTTTTTGCGCGATACGAGCGGACATTCCGGTGATAGATAATTGGTCGCTAGTTATTTGAGCCCCGCAAATCAATACTTCAAGAGGGGTCAGAACGCGGTGCGGGAGAGTATTTTGACTTCCATGGCGGTGAATGTCCGCTCAACCTGTCCAAGTATTAATAGCGATAGGCTTCCGCTCAGGCTCCTTTATCAGCGTCACTTTGTCTATCCCGTGGAGGAAAAATGAATAGGTTCTTAGGTATCGCGGTGGTGAGTCTGATGGGCGTCTTCGCCTCTCAGCAAGCTCAAAGCGCGGAATGTGGCGACGTGACTATTGCCGACATGAGTTCGATGTCGGCGGAATTCCTTGCCGCGATGGACAGGTTTATTCTCAACAATGGTTTCGGCTGCAATGCCAATTTGGTGGCAGGCGACACTGTCCCAGGTATTACCTCCATGATCGAGAAAGGGCAGCCGGACATCATTCCCGAAGGCGCGGTGGATGTTGTTCCCGCGCTGTATAAGGACGGCGTGGACAACGGTAAAATCGTAGCCGTATCCGATCCCTTGTCCGACGCCGGGAATCAGGGGCTGTGGGTGCCCAAGTACATGGTAGAGAAGGACGCCGCCCTCGCCAGCCTCGCGGGCGTTCTCCAGCACCCTGAGCTTTTCGCAAGTCCGGAGAACCCCGATCACGGCGCGATTTACAATGGCGCACCGGGCTGGGGCGCGACGATCATCACCGCGCAACTGTATAAGGCCAATAAAATGGCCGAACATAAATTCGACCTGATCGATCCGGGTTCGCTCGCAGGCCTCGATAGCGCGATATCGCGTGCGTACGAGCGGAAGGAAGGCATCATCGCCTATTACTGGTCCCCGACAGGACTTCTCGGCCGTTACGACATGGTCAAAGTGGACCTGGGAGTCCAACACGATCCCTCAGAATGGAAACGTTGCACCACAAATGCGGAATGCACTGATCCAAAGCCGAACTCGTGGACTGCGTCCGACAACATCAAGACGCTCGTGGCAAAGCCGTTCTTGGATCAAAACGCCGAGGTTGTCGAATACCTGAAGAAGCGCCAACTGAGCGCTACCGCGATCAACAAGGTCTTGGCGTGGATGAACGAGAACCAGGCCAAGGGTGAGGATGCCGCGCTCCATTTCCTCAAGGAAAACCAGGGCGTTTGGACGACCTGGCTTGCGCCGGAGGTCGCCGAGAAAGTCAAGGCTGCGCTCTAGCAGCGGTTATGTAAGGAACCTGCGGGTCACCAACCACGCTCGGTGGCCCGTCTTACGCAAGCCATTGGATTTGAGGCTCCTCGAGATCGGACGCGCCAAGGCTTCGCCTCGGTTTGCCGGACGGAATCCGGCGCCACACCAACCAAAGGCCCTACTCTTTTACGCATTTCGACCTCCAATGTTGAGTTTGCCGATGTCGTTGACCACTCTGGCACGGTGGTCGGCAGCGTCTCATTTCGCCAGTTGATCGCTACCATGATCCCTACGGCGTCTGCGTAGCGATTTGCGCAGAACGATTTCCAATAAGAATTGCAGCAATCCCCGATGTCCAAGCAGTCCATCATTATCGACACTGACCCAGGGCAAGATGACGCCTTGGCAATCCTCATGGCTCTTGCCAACAATGAGTTACTGGAGGTCTTGGGCATCACCGCGGTTTGCGGAAACATTGGTGTCAGGGCAACTGCCGCAAATGCGCTGAAGGTGCTGAGGCTGGCTGGACGCGAAGACGTCCCGGTGTTTGTGGGGGCCGCTGCTCCAATTCTCGGGGGGCTGGTCACCGCAGAGGCGTTGCATGGTGCGGCGATAACCGAAGGATGGGATTTGCCCACTTCGACAACGCATCCCCGGCCGGAGTTTGCCGCTGACTGGATAATCGACACCGTGAATTCCCACCCACCGGGCACCATCACGATTTGTGCGCTCGGGCCACTGACTAACGTTGCCTTGGCGATCGCAAAATGCCCCGAAATAGCTGGCAGGTTGCATGGCCTCGTTCTTATGGCCGGAGCGTCACAGGGCGGGAATATGAACGCCGTAGCCGAGTTCAACGTTTTCGTGGACGCATATGCAGCGGCGCGGGTCTTCGCCGCGCCCGTACCGAAGACTGTGGTTTCGCTCGACATCACATCGAAGCTGCTATTGACTGAGCGGGAACTCAACCGGTTGACGTCTGCGAACAACGCGATCACCCCTCGCTTGAAGGGCTTATTGACCCTTTATGAGAATTACATAAAGCTTGGGAAGCCTCGGCCCGTCCACGATCCCGCTGTCATTGCCTGGCTTCTCGCCCCCGAGATGTTTGTCGGCAAAGACGTAAATGTCGAGATCGATACTACCCGGGGTCTGACTCATGGCCAAACGATCGTCGACATGAACGGCGTGACCGGGCGCGCGGCCAATGCGTTTTGGTTGACAGCGGCCGATAACGACACCTTCTACGGACTGTTAGCCCAAGCTCTTGAAGAAACCGGGAGGCGCTCATTGTCCCGGATTGGTGATGGTCGATGAATGTTACCCGGTGGCGCACGTTGAAGCGCCACGAACCGACTGTTCAAGAGCTGGCCCGTGCGCCTTGTAGCTTTCTAAGAGCTCTACCTCGCCCTGATAGGCTCGCCATAGACGCCCGCGATGACCTCGGGCGTCGCGGCATGATCGCCGAAGGCCTCGCGCAGCATGGCGTCCGATATTTCACCGACGGTGGCGCCGGCCCGCGCCGCTTCGATCGTGGTTTCGAGCGGGTTGCCGCGGCCGCTGCGTGCCGCCGAGCACGGCAGACTAGCGCATAAATCGCCCTCGACTTCCGGGGTTATATGCCAACGCGGCCCACTGGCCGGGCGTCATTCCGTAGGCCTTCTTGAAATGCCGGTTGAGATGGCTCTGGTCGGCAAAGCCGGTCGCTGCCGCCGTGTCGGAAATTCCCTCTCCTGCGCCGATCATCGCCCGGGCCTGCTGCAGCCGCCGCATCAGCAGATAGCGGTGCGGGCTGGTGGCAAAGGCCGCCCGGAAATGCCGCGACAGCGCGAAACGGTCGAGCCCCGTGACCGCTTCCAACTCGCCTGAGCGTACCGCTCGGGACGCATGCGCCTCGAGATAATCCCGCGCCGCTCGGGCCTGCCGCCAGGCGACGCTGCCGAGCGGCCGGCGTGGCATCAGCGCATGCTTGGACAGCCCGCCCGTCACCCTCGAGACAAAGTCGTCGACGAATAGCTCGTCCAACTCGCGGTCGAGTTCGCCGAGCGCGCCAAGCAGCACGCCAGCCAGCGCTGGATCGCCGATAACAGGTTCTCTGACGAAAGGCAGGCCGACGCCATCGGCCTCCAGGCATTCGAGCAGCAGCGACGGTTCGAGGTAAAGCATGCGATACTGCAGCCCGTCCTCGGTCCCCGCCCCGCCATCATGCTCCTCATCGGGATGCAGCACGATCACCTGGCCCGGCAGGCTGAAGCGCCGCGCGCCGCGATAGCCGAAAGTCTGCACGCCCTTCAGTGTCACGCCGAGCGCATAGGTGTCGTGTCGATGCGGCTCGAAGGCATTGCCTAAAAACTGCGCCTCGATACGCTCGATACCGGGAAAGGCAGGGGCCGCCAGGATGGCGTTGCCGGATGGTCCCGCGCACAAACGTTCAAGACCTTCGAAGGCCTGCGGATGTAGATCCTGGCTCAACGCGCCCGATACTCCATAACCCGAGGTGAAAGACTGTCCGATGTTTGATACCAAAATTGCCGTCGTCCTGCGAAACAATCTTGCTGGCTGGCAGAAGCTGAACGTTACCGCCTTCCTGATGACCGGCATCGCCGGCGGGCATCCCGAAATCATCGGCGAGCCCTACAAGGACCGCGCCGGCAATCTCTATAATCCGCTGTCGATCCAACCGATCATCGTGCTCTCCGCCGACGAGACGACGATGTCAGCCATCCATCGTCGCGCGCTGGACCGTGAGGTCACCGCCTCTCTCTTCATCGAGGAGATGTTTGCGACCGGCCATGACGCCGCCAACCGGGCCGTCTTCGCCGAATTTACGCCCGACGACGCCAAGGTGGTCGGCATCGCAGTACGGGCCGAAAAGAAGATCGTCGACAAGATCACTAAGGGCGCGACGATGCAGCAATGACAAAAACGGCCGGGCACCGCCCGGCCGCTTCAGAGATGGGAAAATCCTGCTCAGCCCTGCGTGATCGGCGCGATCTGGATCTCGACGCGGCGGTTCTGGGCGCGGCCGGCCTCGCTGGCGTTGGAGGCGACGGGCTGGGATGGGCCGAAACCAACAGCCGACACGCGGCGCTGATCGATGCCCTGGCCGCCGAGATAATCGGCGACCGAAAGAGCGCGGCGCTGCGACAGGTCCTGATTGTGCTGCAGGCTGCCGGTCGAATCCGTATGGCCGTTGACGTCGATCAGCGTGCGATTGAACTTGCGCAGCACGATCGCCACCGAATTCAGCGTCGGATAGAAGCCCGGCTTCACCGCATCCTGGTCGACGTCGAAGGTGATGTTCGACGGCATGTTGAGGATGATGTTGTCGCCGTTGCGGGTAACCGAAATGCCGGTGCCTTCGAGCTGGGCGCGAAGCTCGGATTCCTGCTGATCCATGTAATTGCCGATCGCGCCGCCGGCGAGCGCGCCGACACCGGCGCCGATCAGCGCTGCGTTGCGCTTGCCGTGGCCGCCGCCGCCGACAGCCACGCCGACAAGAGCACCGCCAAGCGCGCCAAGCGCCGCGCCACCCGCCGTATTGGAAACCTTCTGTTCACCCGTATAGGGATCGGTCGTCGTGCAGGCAGTGAGATAACTTGCTGCGACAGCCAAAAGTACGAATTTCTTGATCATGGACAGGATGGTCTCCGTTCGAAGCTGATGCGAGCAAATGGCAAGGATTGCGGCAAGAAAATGAAGATGCTCTCGTCATAGGGGAATTTCAGGCCCCGAAATAGGAGCCATGTTGCGGGAATGCGCTGATACCAACAGTTTTAATGGATCGACCAAGCCTATAGGCAGCAGGCACGACGATCAGCCCTCATGGTGAAGAGGCCCAAAGGCCGTCTTGAACCACGAGGGCGGGTGGCGGCTCACAACCTTAGAAATTCTGGAACAACTGCCTGACCGTATCATAAGTCGCATTGGCGATGTTCAGCGATTGCAGACCGAGCTGCTGCTGCGTCTGCAACGCTTTGAGCTTGCTTGACTCTTCCTCCATATCGGCATCGACGAGCCGGCCGATTCCGGCGGTGTTATTGTCGTGCAGTTTCGAGGCGAAATCGTTCTGCAGGTTGATGCGTTTCTCCAGCGCGCCGAAGGCCGAACCGACAGTCGTCAACTGCGTCAGCGCGGCATCGACGACACTGATCATTTCGCCGATCTGTCCCTGCGTCGTGGCGTCCGAAAGCGAGATCACCACTTGCCCGGTAGTGGTGCCGTTCTTGCTTTCCATCAGCACATAATTCTGCGAGGCGCCGAGCTCGGTGGCGAAATAGGCCGATGTCAGCACACCGTATTCGCCAGAACCGGTGGCGCGGTCGTCGATCAAATAGCGCGCGTCCTTGGAGCTCGTCGCTCCCACCGGCGTGTTGTCGATATGATAGCTCAGCATACCGACCGAGACCGTCCCGTCCGCATTGCGGATGAAGGAGGCCGGGATCTGGCGCGGCTGCGTCGGTGTCGCGTCATTGTTGAGGATCACCCAATTGTCGCTGTTGAAGGTCGCCGATTCCGAAACGCTGCGCAGTTGCTCCTGCAGCTGTTTGATCTCTTCGTTGACCTTGTTCTTGTCGACGCCGTCTTCGGTCGCGGCAACCAGCTTGGCCTTGATCTCGGAGACGACGTCGATGACGTTCTCGACGCCGGTATAGGCTGTGCCCATCGTCGCCGCCGCCATGCCGAGCGCATCCTGGATCGCCGAAACAGCCTTGTTGTCGGTGCGCGCGGTGGTGGCGACCGACCAATAGGCACCATTATCTGCGGCTTTTGCGACACGCATGCCGGTCGTGATGTGGTTTTGCGTGACCGTCATATTCCGATTGATATCGCGCAGCACATGAAGCGCCGCGTCCACGGAGACGCGCTGATAAATACTCACGGGAACTAAACTCCAAAACGCAAACAAAACGCAAACTGCACAAGAATGAACCGTTGCCGCGCGGACATTCATGTCCGGGGGCGCTGGAAACTCCAGCGCGATGCAGCCTTCAAGAAACGAAGAAGACCAGCCGGTTGCTGGTCACGATCATTGCCGTTTATGCTTAACAAACGGCTAAACTTCAGAAGTAATTTATCTTATTTCGCAAGGTTTCATACACCATAAGAAACGCCGCCGAATGGCGATCCGGCGGCGAGGTCAATTCGGAAATAAGTCTATTCGGCGGCCTGCAACTGCTCATCATCCGGCACGGCGCGTGGCCGCGTGGCGACCGCCATCTCCTCGTGAAGCCGCGCTTCCTCATGAGCGTGTGGCTTGCCGAAGCGGGCAAGCAGCAGATAAGCGACCGGGGTGATGAACAGCGTCACCAGCGTCGCGAAGCCGAGACCGCCGACGATCACCCAGCCGAGTGCCACGCGCGCTTCGGCGCCGGCACCATGAGCAAAAACCAGCGGCACGCCGCCGAGGATGGTGGCGATCATCGTCATCATCACAGGGCGAAGGCGCAACGCGCAGGCCTTTTCGATCGACGAGCGCACATCCTGGCCCCGGTCGCGCAGCTGATTGGCGAATTCGACGATCAGAATGCCGTTCTTCGCCATGACGCCGACCAACAGCACCAGGCCGATCTGGCTGTAGATATTGAGGCTGGAGCCGGTGATGATGAGCGCGAAGACGGCGCAGGCAAGGCCGAGCGGCACCGTCGACATGATGATCAGCGAGGACAGCACGCTTTCGAACTGCGCTGCCAGCACCAGGAAGATGATGACGATGGCGAAACCGAAGGTCAGCGCCATACCGCTTGAATTCTCCTCCAGCGTCGCGGCTTCGGCAAGCGGCAGCAGGCGTGCACCTGCCGGCAGCAGCGGCTGCGCAAGCTCGGTTACCTGCTTGACCGCGTCGCCGAGCGACATGCCATTCTTCAGGCCGGCGGTGATCGCGACGGAGGCGAGCTGCTGCTCGCGGTTGAGCTGCGGCGCAACAGAACCTTCCTTCATCGTGGCGATGACCGACATCGGCACGATCTTACCGTCGCCGGTTTTCAGGAACACGTTTTCAAGGTCAGTCGGATCGTCGATCGGCCGCGTCGTCGAAGTCAAAAGCACGGGATAAGACTCGCCGTCGACAAACACGTCGACCACCGAACGCCCTTCGAGCAGCGACTGGATCGCCGTCGAAAGCCCCGTAATGTCGATGCCGAGATCGGAGGCACGCTCGCGGTCGATCGCCACCGACACCTGCGCCTGGCTCGGTTCGTTGGTCAGGCGCGGCGTATCATATTGGCCGGTGGCGTCGAGCGCCTGCACCAGCTTGGCGGCGGCCGCCGTCAGCGCCTCGTGATCATTGCCGATCAGCGCCATCTGCACGCCGCTGCCTGCGCCGCGGATGCGCAGGCTGTTCGATGAGATAGCATTGCCGCGTAGCGCCGGCACCCTGGAGGCCGCTTGGTTGATATCGCCGACGATCTCCGCCTGCGTCCTCTGGCGCTCTCCCCAGGGGGCAAGCGTCAGCACCATGAAGCCGCTATTCAGCGAACCGCCCTGGCCGGAAATCGAGAAGACGTTGCGAATGTCGCCGCTGTCGACCAGCGGCTGCAGATATTCCTCGACGAGCTGCATCTTGTCGCGGGTATATTCGAGGCTCGATCCCTGCGGCGTCGTCAGCCGCATCATCACCATCGACCGGTCCTCTTCGGGCGTCAGCTCACTCTTGACCGTCGAGAAGGCGACGAGCGCCGCACCGGCAAAGATCACCGAAAACAGGATAACGACGAAGGGCGCGTTGAGGCAGCCGTGCAGCGCCCATTTATAGAGGCGGGCAAGCGCTCCGCCGAGACGGCCGAGCGCACCGTGATCCTCGATCATCGGCTTCGTCAGCATGCGCGAGGCCAGCATCGGGCAGAGCGTCAGCGCCACGATCGACGACAGGCCGACGGAGAAGGCGAGCACGAAGCCGAATTCACGAAAGAGGCCACCGACCTGTCCCGGCAGGAAGGAGAGCGGGATGAACACCGCTGCGAGCGTCGCGGTCGTCGCAACAACAGCGAAGAACACCTCACGCGTTCCAAGCACTGCAGCCGCCCGCGGCCCCATGCCTTCGGCTCGCCGCCGCACGATGTTTTCGAGCACCACGATCGCATCGTCGACGACGAGGCCGGTCGCCAGCACGATCGCCAGCAGCGTCAGGATGTTGATCGAGAAACCGACCATGTAGATCGCCGCCAGCGTGCCGATCAGCGCCACCGGCATGCTGACCGCCGGGATCAGCGTCGCTCGCCAGTCGCGCAGGAAGAGATAGATGACGGCGGTAACGATGACGGCGGCGAGCAGCAGCGCCAGCACCACTTCGTGGATCGCGCCCTGGATGAAGACGGCGTCGTCGCTGGTGATCGCGATCGTCGTGCCCTCGGGCAGCGTCTTCGACAATTGCTCGACGGCGGCCTTGATGCCGGTCGAGATGTTCAGCGTGTTGGATTGCGCCTGGCGGATGATGCCGAGGCCGATGCCCGGCTTGCCGTTCGATCGCAGCGCGGTTTCCCCGTCGCGCGGCCCGAGCGTCACCGTCGCGACGTCGCCGAGCCGGACGCGATCCTGCAGCATGACGCTGGAAAAATCCGCCGGCGTCTGCAGATTGGCGGTGGCGCGCACCACGATATCCTGGGTACTGCTCTTCAGCGATCCCGCCGGCACGTCGAGTGCGGCATTGTCGAGCGCTTTGGTCAAGTCGCCGATGGTCAGCCCGCGGCTCGCCAAAGCGCCCTGGTCGACATCGACGCGGAAGACCTTCTCCTGATCGCCATATTCCTCGACGTCGGCGACGCCATCAACGGAGGCAAGGCGATCGATCACCTCGTTTTCGACGAGCTGCGTCAGATCGTCCATATTGAGCTTGGTGGAGGTGACGGCAAGGCGCATGATCGCCGAGGAATCCGAATCCGCCTTGACGATCTGCGGTGCATCCGCCTCATCAGGCAGGTTCTGGGTGATGCGGCCGATCGCGTCGCGCACGTCGTTGGCAGCGACCGCAAGATCGATCGCATCCGAGAATTCGAGTGTCACCCGGCTCTGGCCGAAGGAAGAGGTGGACGAGATCGATTTCAGGCCGCTGACGCGCGCGACCGCGCCCTCGATCACCTTGGTCAGTTCTTGATCGATCGTCTGCGGCGATGCGCCGTCGAAGGTCGTGCGCACAGTGACGACGGGACGATCGACATCCGGCAGTTCGCGCACCTCGACGCCGACGTAAGCGGCAAGGCCGGCGACGACCATCAGCGTATTGAATACCAGTGCCAGGATCGGCCGGCGGACGAAAAGCGCGGTGAAGCTCTGCTTGCCCGAGGCCCTGTCCTGATGAATCTCGGTCACACTCATTGCGTGGCGACCTCACCATTCGAGGCCACGTCAGCGGAAACGCGCACCGCCCCGCCCTCACGCACGCGCTGCAGGCCTTGCGTCACGATCTTGTCGCCGTCCTTGAGATCGGCTTTGACGAGCACGAAATCCGGGTTGCGCTGCACGACGCTGACCCGCACCTTATGCGACTTGTCGTCGTTGACCAGCCACACGAACGACCCCTGCGAATCCCACTGCACGGACTGCGGATCGACCGCCGGATATTTGTCACCGGGGAATTTCATGCTGACACTGAAGGACATGCCGGCGCGCAGCTCGTCGGAAGAGTTGTCGATCCGGGCGCGCAGGCGTAGCGTGCGGCTCGCCGCATCGATGCGGTTGTCGACAGCTTCGACTTCCCCGGAAAACACCTGCCCAGGTTTTGCGACCGACATCGCCTCGACCGGCTGGCCGACCGACACCGTGTTGGCAAAGCGCTCAGGCACCCAGAAGTCGACGAGGATTTCCGAACGGTCGTCGAGTGTGACGATCGGGATGCTCGTCGTGACATTGTCGCCGATATTGACCGGCACGATGCCGACGATACCGTCGATCGGCGCAACAATGTTGCGCCGTGCGAGATTGAGCTCGGCGGCCTGCAGCTGCAGCCGGGCGCCCTGCTCGGCGATCTCGGAATCGAACACGTCCATGCGCGACACGCTGGACTTGATGTTGTGATAGAGATTGGATTTCTCGACGGCGGCCTTGACCGCAACGTCAGCCTGACCGCGGGCAATCACCTGCTCCTCGCTGTCGAGCTTGGCGAGCACCTGGCCGGCCTTCACCCTGTCGCCCGACTTGATGAGGATTTCACGGATCGTCCCCGATGCCTGCGGCGTGACCGCGACCGAGCGGATCGCGTCACCCGTCCCGATGGCGTTCAGCCGGTCGTTGACGACACCCTGGACGACCGCCTGCGTCGCGACGAGAATAGCGCCGTTGCGCCCGCCGCCATTGCGGCGGTTCTCGCCCTGTCCCTGGCTCCCCTGTCCCTGGCCTTGACCCTCGCCACGTTGCTGGCCTTGCGACCGGGCGGGAGCGTCGGCAACCGCCGTCTGCTCGGCCTTCGGCGCGATCCTGGAAACGATGCCGTCTGGAATACCCGCATCTCGCATCATATCGCCGGCGCCCGGGACAAAGAAAACCCACGCGGCAAAGCCGGCAACAATAACGATGAGCGAAAGTATAAACTGCTTCCAAAAGGCCATTCACGTCTCCGGAGGGACTCGAGGTTGGACCAGGCTCGGTCGAAAGAGGCGCTGCGGGATGACGGTCCCGTCTGATGCGACAATATCGCGCGTTTACAGCGTACCGGCAAGCATAAGCAGCCGGCATTACCGATTTGTAATATCAGCAAAGAATGGAAATAACCCGGCCGCTCACTTTTGCTTGAACGAACACTCGCCGTGTCTTCAACACCGCCGATTGGCGGCCAAGGCGCCATGCAAAATCTCTGCCGATGCGGCCTAAATGTCTACCGCCTCATCGACCATCGCAAGCCCATGACGGCCGCAATTCCCAATATCGGCCACACCGCCCAGAACTGTCCCGTCCAGGTGAAGAGGTTGATGCCGGCAATGCCGAGCGCCACGATCGCCAGCGAGGTGATCTTCCGGTTGAACAGGGTCTGATTGCGATTCCAGGCAAACGCCGCGACGACGGCGAGCGCAAGCACCGGAAAGCGCGCCCAGAAAACGCCCTGCCACGATAAAAGATTGATGCCGATCAGTACAGCCGCGATGACCCCGAGCACAGCGAACAGCCTGCGTCGCCCAGTTACCGGGCTTGCTTCGGTAATTTGAGCCGCGGGCTGCGGCCGCGGGGGGCCTGGTCGTCGAGCCGGCGGCGTCTCATCCTTGGCATCGCCGATCTTCACCGCGTAGCTCGGCACGCCTTCATCGACATTCTTCACCATCAGCGGCCCGAGAAACTCAAAACCGACCGCGACCTTGTTGCGGACTTGGTCGTAGACGGTGCTTGAGATGACGATGCCGCCGGCCGAAGCCGAAGCCTGCAGCCGTGCGGCGATATTGACGCCGTCGCCGTAGATGTCGTCGTCTTCGACGATCACATCGCCGAGATTGATACCGATGCGGAACAGCATACGTCCGTCTTCCGGGCGACGGGCGTTGAAACCAGCAAGTTCGTTCTGGGTATCGACGGCGGCGCGCACCGCCTCGACCACGCTTGGGAAATCGGCGATCAGCCCGTCGCCCCAGGTGTTGACGACACGGCCGCCATGGCTTTCGATCAGGCGTCCCATCGCTTCGCGGCAACGCTTCAGCGCCGCAAGAGTCCCTTCCTCGTCGGCCCCCATCAGCCTGGTATAGTCCTGCACGTCAGCACAGAAGATCGTCGTCAGCTTGCGCCGCGTTTCACTCATGGTCTCTCGTCTCCGCGCTGTCTGCTCCCGCAAGGTCGCTGCAAACGTGGAATGTGGGTGAGTGATGGGCGATTGCAGCGGCGGTAAGTTACTAAGCCTTTGTCTTCGTTACCATCGATAATTGCACACTATCGATGGTAACAAGCACGGCCTGGAGAAAGATCGATGATCATTGAACGATCTTGCGCGGGCTCGCCGTGTGCTCTCTCGCCACGCTGTTCGAACTATCGATTTCCTGAAGCAACACGTCGTAGCCCCAGAGATCGGCGAGGTGCTGCAGGACAGCCCTCGTGTCGGCTTCCTGGAGATAGCTGCCGCTCATCATGATATGTTGCAGCAGCAGGCGGCGGTCACCCGCGAGGTCGACATCGACGATATCGATTGCCGGATCGGTCCAGCCGATATCGTATTCGCGGGAAAGCTGGCGGCGGATGCGCAGATATCCGCGCTCATTGTGGATCGCCGAAACCAGCACACCCTCGGTCTGTTCCGGATCGTCGTAGAGGTGGAACAGCCGCAACTGGCGGATCAGGTTCGGGCTGAGGAATTGACTGATGAAACTCTCGTCCCGGTAATTGGCCCAGATGTCGCGCAGGACAGACATCGCATCGCCGCGGCCGGCGATATCGGGAAACCATGCGCGGTCTTCGTCCGCCGGCTTCGTGACGATCCTCTCGATATCCTGCATCATCGCAAAACCGAGCGCATAGGGGTTGAAGCCCGAGAACCGGCGATCATCGTAGCTCGGCTGGAACACGACGTTGGAGTGCGACTTCAAGAATTCGAGAAAGTTTCCGTCGCTGATCTGCCCCCGCTCGTGAAGCCGGTTCATGATCTGGTAATGGACGAAGGTCGCAGTCCCCTCATTCATCACCTTGGTCTGCCGCTGGGGATGGAAATATTGGGCGACATGGCGGACGATGCGAAGGATCTCACGCTGCCAAGGCTGCAGCCGCGGCGCAGTTTTCTCAAGAAAATAGAGGATGTTGTCCTGCGGAAGACCCAGTGCAGCGCGGCGCTTTTCCAAGCCGCCGTCGCTCGTCTTCTTGGCCTTGCCGACCGGAACCGTACGCCACAGATCGTTGAACATCTGCTCCTCGTGGGCACGGCGCTCCTGCTGCCGCTTCTCCTCCTGGCGAAGGTCGATGGTGGTCTTGCCCGCATAGCGATGCACCCCGTGCGACATCAGCGCATGCGCCGCATCGAGCGTCCGCTCGACGGCCGTCTCGCCGTAACGCTCTTCGCAGCGGGTGATATAACCTTTGGCGAAATCGAGGTAATCGAGGATCCCTTCCGCATCGGTCCAAAGCTTGAAGAGATAGTTGTTCTTGAAGAAATGATTGTGGCCGAAAGCCGCGTGCGCGGTGACGAGCGTTTGCATCGTCGCCGTATTCTCCTCCATCAGATAGGAGATGCAGGGAGAGCTGTTGATGACGATCTCATAGGCGAGGTCGCGCATACCGCGGCGGTAGAAGGCTTCGTGATGCGCGAAGTGTTTGCCGAACGACCAGTGGCGGTAAAACAGCGGCATGCCGGTCGAGGAGTAGGCATCGAGCATCTGCTCCGAGGTGATGACTTCGATCTGGTTCGGATAGACGTCGAGGCCGAGTTCGCCGAGCGCGATTTCCTCGCAGGCGTCGTGGATGCGCTGGAGCGTCGAAAAGTCCCAGTCGGCCCCCTCGAACAACAGCCGCTCTCTTGGCCTCATCGTCGTATTCATGGCGTCACCCTCGACTGTGCGTCACGCTTCTGGAAGAGATCGTGGAAAACCGGGAATATTTCGCTTCGCCGGCAGACCTTGCGCATCGAAAGCGGCAGCAGCTCGGAGCGGATCCCGTCATAGAGCATCCATAGCGGTGAACGCGATACCGAAGAGTCACCGCCTTCTTCGCCGACTTCGATATAGGCGAAATACTGGCACAGCGGCAAAATCTCGCGCAGCAGCTGCCCGCTCAGGTTTCCGTCCGAATGGGCGTTGTCGCCGTCCGAGGCCTGGGCGCCATAGATGTTCCACTCTGCCGGATCGAAACGCGCCGCGATGATGCCGCGCATGGCCGCAAGGGCGCTGGAAACCAGCGTGCCGCCGGTCGCCGGACCATAGAAGAAGGTTTCCTCGTCGACTTCCTCGGCCTTGTCGGTATGGCGGATGAAGACGATCTCGACCTTCTTGTAGCGCTTCGACAGGAAGAGATAGAGCAACAGGTAGAACCGTTTCGCAAGGTCCTTCATGTGTTCCGACATCGAGCCGGAGACGTCCATAAGGCAGAACATCACCGCTTTGGCCACGGGTTTCGGCTCGTTCTCGAAACGGCGGTACCGTACATCCAGCGGATCGATATAGGGAATGCGGCGGCTTTTTTCCGTGAGGGATTTGAGTTTCGCCTCGAGCGCTAGGCGGCTCTCGTCGTCTTCGCATTCTACGATCTGCCGCTGCAGCGCTTCGATCTCTTCGCGGCGCGGCCGGTGAAGCGCGACGCGGCGCATCATCGCTAGCCGCGTCGTGCGGCCAACGGCAATGTTGGACGGCGATCCGGACACGGAATAGCCGGCCCGCAGCGGCGTTTCCTCTTCGGTTTCGGCTAGACGCCGTTTGGCAAGATCGGGCAGTTCCAGGTCGTCGAGGAATACGTCGAGGAATTCCTCGCGCGTCAGCACGAAACGGAAACCGTCCTCACCATCGCCCTCGCCCGCATCTTTTGGCTTGCCACCCCTGCCGCCCGGCGGGCGCGGAATGATATCGCCTTCGACGAACGCTCTGTTTCCCGGCAGGATGTGATCGGCGGTGCCGCCCTCGCCTTTGCGAAGGCTCGGTTCGGCCATTCCGTCGATCGGCAGGCTGATCTCCCCGCCGTCGAGTACATCGCGGATGTTGCGGTTTTGCAGAGAACGTTTGACCGCCTGCTGCACGGCGCCTTTCATGCGCCGAAGAAACCGTTGCCGATTTTCCAGACTTTTACCGCGCGGATTTAGCCGACGGTCGACAATGTGCATGGTGGCTCCGCATTAACTTGCCTGTTTGACGCGCATGTACCATTCGACGAGGCGCCGAACCTGCCTCTCCGTGTAACCCCGCGCGGCCATGCGCGAGACGAATTCGCTGTGCTTCTTTTCTGTTTCCGAATCCTTCTTCGATCCGAAGGAAATGACCGGCAAAAGATCCTCGACCTGCGAGAACATACGCTTCTCGATCACTTCCCGGATCTTCTCGTAGCTCGTCCAAGACGGATTTTTTCCGCCGTTGGCTGCCCGCGACCTCAACGAGAATTTGACGATTTCGTTGCGGAAATCCTTCGGATTGGCAATTCCCGCCGGCTTTTCGATTTTCGTCAGTTCCTGGTTGAGGAGCTCGCGATCGAGAAGCTGACCGGTATCGGGATCCTTGAAGTCCACGTCTTCGATCCAGGCATCGGCATAGTCGACATAGCGGTCGAACAGGTTCTGTCCGTAGTCCGCATAGGATTCAAGATAAGCCTTCTGAATCTCATTGCCAATGAACTCTGCGTAGCGTGGCGCAAGATCGGCCTTGATGAATTCCAGATAGCGCTTCTCGACATCGTCGGAAAACTGCTCGCGGCGGATCGCCTGTTCCAGCACATACATCAGATGCACAGGGTCGGCGCCGATATCCGTGGTGTCGTGATTGAAGGTGGAGGCGAGCACCTTGAAGGCAAAGCGTGTCGATATGCCGTCCATGCCCTCGTCGATGCCGGCCGCATCCCGGTATTCCTGAACGCTGCGGGCGCGCGGATCGGTTTCTTTCAGGCTCTCGCCGTCATAAGTGCGCATCTTCGAGAAGAATGTCGAGTTCTCATGCTTGCGCAGGCGTGAAAGCACCGAAAAACGGGCCAGCATTTCGAGCGTTGCCGGAGCGCACGGCGTATCCGCGAGTTCCGACCCTTCGATCAGTTTCTCGTAGATCTTTTGCTCTTCCATCACCCGGAGGCAATAGGGCACCTTGATCACACAGATGCGGTCGATGAAGGCCTCATTGTTCTTGTTGGCCTTGAAGGTCTGCCACTCCGCTTCGTTCGAATGTGCGAGGACGATGCCGGAGAAGGGTATGGCGCCGATATTTTCGGAGCCGATGTAATTGCCCTCCTGCGTCGCCGTCAGCAGCGGATGCAGCATCTTGATCGGTGCCTTGAACATTTCGACGAATTCAAGCACGCCCTGATTGGCGCGGTTGAGCCCGCCCGAATAGCTGTAGGCATCGGGATCGTTCTGGGAGTAGGTCTCAAGCTTGCGGATGTCGACCTTGCCGACCAGCGACGAGATATCCTGATTGTTCTCGTCTCCGGGCTCGGTCTTGGCGATGGCGATCTGGCGCAATCGCGAAGGCTGAATTCTGACGACGCGGAAGCGGGAAATGTCGCCGCCGAAGTCGTCGAGCCGCTTCAGGCACCACGGGCTCATCAGCCCGTTCAGGCGCCGCAGCGGGATGCCGTATTGCTCTTGGAGCAGCGACCCCATCGTCTCCGGATCGAAGAGGTTGAGCGGGCTTTCGAAAACAGGGCTGATTTCGTCGCCCGCCTTCAGCACGTAGATCGGATGAACCTCCATCAGCAGCTTCAGCCGCTCCGCCAAGGACGACTTGCCGCCGCCGACCGGGCCGAGGAGGTAGAGGATCTGCTTGCGCTCCTCGAGCCCCTGTGCCGCGTGACGGAAGAAGGAAACGATGCGTTCGATCGTCTCTTCCATGCCGTGGAAACCGGCAAAGGCCGGGTAGATCCGGATGGTCCTGTTCATGAAGATTCGGCCAAGCCGCGCATCTCTCGCAGTGTCGACCATCTGCGGCTCGCCAATCGCGGCGAGCAGGCGCTCGGTCGCATTGGCATAGGCGATCGGGTCTTTTTTGCAGAGATCGAGATACTCAGCCACCGACATATCGGTTTCGCGGCGCGCTTCGTAACTGCGCGTAAACGCATCGAATACGGATTCGTTCAGCATGGGCCCTCCAGTAAGGTTCTGCCGCAGGCTCAAAGTCGTATAACCATCGAGATGGCTACGACGTTCCTAAGAATCAATAATTTCGTAGCTATATTCGACGCTCACCGGCTGTTTCTTGCAACGCACAAAAACGTGCATGCACCGGTTATTTTTACTCTACGAAACTGTTTCTCATTATAGTTGAAAAAAGCACCCGTGCGGTATCAGCACATTTCGCGACGTGACAGAAAGATGAAAAGGGTGTGCAATGTCGCCCGTGATTCGAGTTCCGGAAAAATCGACGATTGGCAGCCAAATCTGCACAGAGTCGGTGCTGGACAGCATGTGCCGGTTGGCGCCCGACATGGCGGAAACGGCCGCATGCCGGCCGTGAGCCAAGCGTTCGAATCATTCGCCGCCAGCACAATTCAGCCGTTGAATGCCTTCTCCAGCCCGGCGACATCGATCTTGACCATGCCGAGCATCACCTCGGTCACGCGCCTGGCCCGCTCGCGGTCGCCGTGGTCGATCATCTCGGAAAGCATGCGCGGCACGATCTGCCAGGATAGGCCCCAGCGATCTTTCAGCCAGCCGCAGGCCTCCGGCGTGCCGCCATTGGCGAGGAATGCTTCCCAGACCCGATCGATCTCGGCCTGGCTTTCCAAGAGGATCGCGATCGAGAAGGAATGGTTGAAGCTATCGAGCGGACCCGCCTTCATCGCCAGGAAGGCCTGATTGCCGAGCGTGAACTCGATCAGCTCGACGCTGCCGGGAGGCCCGCTCGGCGTTTCCGCCGGAAGAATGGTCGTGCGGCCAACCCTGGAATCCGGGATTATGGACACATAGAATTCGACGGCTTCGCGCGCTTCCTGCGCGAACCAGAGATTTGAAACGACCTTCGCCATGATGCAGCCTCCTTGTTGACGGTAGACCCGGACGATTGTCCGATGATCCAAGGACGCCCCGCCGACGCGGTTTCCGACAAGTGCGGCTGAAATTTTCCGTCGGGTTGCCTCTGTCCTATCAAGCAGCCTTGCCGCCATGCGTAAACCCCTTGGGATAGCGGCGGCTTGGGAATGAAAGCAGAACATCTTTTCTGGTCTTTCCTTCCCGAATCACTACATTACGCGCCATGAGCAATAGTTTCGACGATATTCCCTTCTTCGACGAAGAGCCGAGCGAGATGGCGCGCAAGCCGCAGCCGCCTGCCGCGCCCGCCGGAAGGGCGCCCGCCACCGGTGGCATTGCCGCCCGCGCCATGGCCGCCCGCGACGGCGGCAGCCGGCCGGATTATCTCTCCGGGCTGAACCCCGAACAGACCGAAGCCGTCGAAACCCTGGAAGGCCCGGTCCTCGTGCTTGCGGGCGCCGGCACCGGCAAGACTCGCGTGCTGACAACTCGCATCGCACATATCCTCAATACCGGCCGCGCCTTCCCCTCGCAGATCCTCGCCGTCACCTTCACCAATAAGGCGGCCCGCGAGATGAAGGAGCGCATCGCGTTGCTCGTCGGTGGCGCCGTCGAAGGCATGCCCTGGCTCGGCACCTTCCATTCTATCGGCGTCAAACTTCTGCGCCGCCACGGCGAGCTCGTCGGCCTGCGCTCCGATTTCACCATTCTCGATACCGACGACGTCGTCCGCCTGATCAAGCAGCTGATCCAGGCCGAAGGCCTCGACGACAAGCGCTGGCCGGCCAAGCAGTTCGCCGGCATGATCGACACCTGGAAGAACAAGGGTCTCGGCCCCGCCGATATCCCTGAGGGTGACGCGCGCGCCTTCGCCAACGGCCGCGGCCGCGATCTCTATTTCGCCTATCAGGCGCGCCTGACGACGCTGAACGCCTGCGACTTCGGCGACCTGCTGATGCATCCTATCGCGATCTTCCGCAAGAACCCCGATCTTCTGAAGGAATATCACGGCCGCTTCCGCTATATCCTCGTCGACGAGTACCAGGACACCAACACCGCTCAATATATGTGGCTCCGGCTCCTCGCCCAGCGCGCCAAGGGCGAGCCGCAGAACGTCTGCTGCGTCGGCGACGACGACCAGTCGATCTATGGCTGGCGCGGCGCCGAGGTCGACAACATCCTGCGCTTCGAGAAGGATTTCCCCGGCGCCAAAGTCATCAAGCTCGAGCGCAACTACCGCTCGACCGAACATATCCTCGGTGCCGCTGCCCATCTGATCGCCCATAATGAAGGGCGGCTCGGCAAGACACTGTTCACCGACCGCTCCGATCCGGACGACGTCAAGGTGCAGGTGCACGCCTCCTGGGATTCGGAGGAGGAAGCCCGCGCCATCGGCGAGGAAATCGAGCAGCTTCAGCGCGGCAAGCATCTGCTCAACGACATGGCGATTCTCGTGCGCGCCTCCTTCCAGATGCGCGAATTCGAAGACCGCTTCGTCACCCTTGGCCTCAACTATCGCGTCATCGGCGGCCCGCGCTTTTACGAGCGCCTGGAGATCCGCGACGCCATGGCCTATTTCCGCCTGGTCGCTCAAGCCTCCGATGACCTCGCCTTCGAGCGCATCATCAACACGCCGAAGCGGGGCCTCGGCGACACGACGGTGCGCGCGCTGCACGACTATGCGCGAGCCCGCGATATCCCCATGCTTGCGGCCGCCGCCGACATCATCGAAACGGATGAGCTGAAGCCGAAAGCGCGAAAAGCCCTCTTCGACGTGATTCAATCTTTCCGCCGATGGCAGGAACTGCTTGAAAACACACCGCATACCGAACTTGCCGAGCAGATCCTCGAAGAGTCCGGCTATACCGACATGTGGAAGAACGATAAGAGCGCCGAAGCGCCCGGCCGCCTAGAGAACCTCAAGGAACTGATCCGCTCGATGGAAAGCTTCGAGTCGATGCGCGGCTTTCTCGAACACGTCTCTCTCGTCATGGATGCCGAGACCAACGAGAACCTCGATGCCGTCTCGATCATGACGCTGCATTCGGCCAAGGGCCTCGAGTTCGACACCGTCTTCCTGCCCGGCTGGGAGGAAGGCCTCTTTCCGCATCAGCGCTCGCTCGATGAAAGCGGCCGCGCCGGCCTGGAGGAGGAACGCCGCCTCGCCTATGTCGGCATCACCCGTGCCAAGCACCGCTGCCACATCTGGTTCGTCTCCAACCGCCGTATCCACGGCCTCTGGCAATCAACCCTGCCCTCGCGTTTCCTCGACGAGCTGCCGGAAACCCATGTCGAGGTTGCCGAAATGGAGCAGAGCTATGGCGGTTACGCCCGCGGCGGCTACGGCCAATCCCGCTTCGACAAGGCGGAGCCCTTTGCCAATTCCTATTCCACGCCCGGCTGGAAACGCGCCCAGGCCAACAAGACCGATGCCACGCGCGACAATTGGGGCAGCCGCTCCGGCCACGCCGTCGAACGTATCGGCTATGGCGAAAGCGGCCCGAAGGGACGCACGATCGAAGGCGAGCTGGTGGCAAAATCCACCTCGTCGGAGCCTTCGCGTTTCACCCTCGGCGACCGCGTGTTCCACCTGAAATTCGGCAACGGCAACATCACCGGCATCGAAGGCAACAAGCTGACGATCGAGTTCGACCGAGCCGGGCAGAAGCGGGTGCTGGACGGGTTCGTCGAGCGCGTGTGATAATCACCTCTGCGCGACGCAAGACCCTTTACCCGAGCATCCGCATGCTGCCGAGCCCGAGAATATCGTTCATCAAGGCGATGCCCATCCCGATGGCCACGATCGACAATCCGATCAAGAAAAGTCGGCGCGACCGGTCATATTTGACGGCAAGCAGCGAGTCCCGCGCCAAGAGATCGGCAAACACCTTCACCTGAATAGCGATGCCGACGGTCAGGAACGACATCGGCAGCAGATCGACGCGGCTCCAGTTATTGGGATTGGAAACCCAGAGACTGATGAAATTGAGAGAGAAACCGAGGATGATCCCGGTCGCCGTCAGCGACCCGTTGCGGAACGTCGCATCGATCTTCTCGTTCGGCTCTGACTCGGACATGGTTTCGCTTCCGGCTTGGGTCTGAGCAAGAAAGGCAGAAATTGCGGCCGGGAGCAAGATCGGCCTCGCATCGCGCTTCCGCGCCCGGTGCAGAACTCCATCCGATCGAACCCATCTGTCTACAAAAACACAATAATTCCAAAAAGATATCTTTGGTAACCGAAAAGTTAACGTGTCAAAACGTCGCTTTGACGCTTGGCGCAAATCAGCTTAGCCCGGAACCTGCCCGTCCATGAAAGGCGGGCTTCACGACGAACTTTTCGAAGGAGGTTCAAGTGACCAGCGTTTCATCTCTCGGCAGCACATTATCCCAGTACCAGTCTCCGCTTTCCAGCCTCGACAAGAATGGTGACGGCGTCGTTTCGGCGGACGAACTCGCCGCCGCGTCGCAGTCCTCGTCATCCGGCGCGGCTGCGACATCAGCCGACGGTGACGACAGCAGCGCCGATATCGTCAAGAAGATCACCGCCGACATCCTGTCGCTGATGCTGTCCCTGCAAAAGACCGATGACAGCGACGATCAGGCTGATGGCAGCGATCAGAGCGACGACACCTCCAAGGGCGTTTTTGCCGCGATGGATAGCAATGGCGACGGCAAGTTGACCGAAGCCGAATTCCTCGCCGCTGATCCGAACAAGATCAGCACCTCAGGCGACAGCGATCCGCTGCTCACCAAAGTGCTGAGCGACATGCAGACGGCCCTCCAAGCCCATCGCAATACCTATGGCGCATCCCCTGCGGCAAGTGATTCCGTAGCCGACGCCGTGACCGCGGCATAGTTCGGCACGGGGTTCCGCCGGGGGAGCCTCGATCCGCCAGACGCAAAAGCGTCTTCCGCCTTCCCTTCCATTTCGACACGAGGGCCGTCGCAGGCTCTCGCGGTGATTGCATTAGCGTATTCTTTTTCAGCCACTTACTACCGCTAGTACCAGATTTAACACTTGCGCGTCGGCGCCTGGAAATCCACTAGTTGATGCGTTCAATATGCTTGGCGTCTTTACACTGGAATAAGCGAAGGGATTGGCCTTGATGAAAGCGCTGCTGCTCGTCGACATTCAGAATGGCTTCTGTCCGGGCGGCAATCTGCCGGTACCGGATGGCGATAAGGTGGTTCCTATCGCAAACAGTCTGATCGACAGCGGCAAATACGATCTGATCGTCGCCTCCCAGGATTGGCACCCGCCGGGCCATGGCAGTTTCGCCTCCGCCCATCCGGGTGCGGCCCCTTTCGAGATGGGCGAACTGTCGGGCAAGCCGCAGATGATGTGGCCCGATCACTGCATTCAGGGCACGCTCGATGCCGAACTGCATCCCGTGCTGAAATCCGAAGAGATCGACCTGATCCAGCAGAAGGGCGAGGATCCCGACATCGACAGCTATTCCGCCTTCCGCGACAATGACCGCGATGCCTCGACCGGCCTTGCCGAATTCCTCGAGGGCCAGGCTGTCACCGATCTCGACGTCTGCGGGCTGGCGACCGACTATTGCGTCAAGTTCTCCGCGCTCGACGCGCTGGAGATGATCCCGGGTATCCGCGTCCGCTTCATCGAGGATGCAAGCCGCGGCATCACCCCCGAAGGCGTTGCCGCCGCCATCGACGAGATGCGCGCCCATGGCATCGCGATTATCGACAGCGCCGAAGTCCTGGACGGCTAACTGACGCTATAAAAGCGCGTCGCGATCGTTCAGATTCGCCCCCGGCACTTTGGCTCTTGTCTTTATGCATGTCGTTTTACGCGACAGGCTTTAAAAACAATGCGGGGAATGTCGGATTGGCGCACGCCGACCCGTCCTTGGCTATGAACACACCGACCATGGGAGTCGAGAGATGAGAAAGCTTGTGACCGCTGCCTTTGTCAGCCTGGACGGCGTAATGCAGGCGCCCGGCGCGCCTGAGGAGGATCCGACCGGCGGCTTCACCCTTGGCGGCTGGACCGTCAATTATTGGGACGAGGCGATGGGCCAGTTCATGGATGGGATCTTCACCGACCCCTTCGCACTGCTGCTCGGCCGCAAGACCTACGAGATCTTCGCCGCCCACTGGCCTTATGTCGGTGAAGACGATCCCATCGGTAAGGCCTTTAACGCCGCGACCAAATATGTCGCGACCACCTCGGCGGAGCCGCTCAGCTGGGAAAATTCCATTGCGTTGCGCAGCGATGCTGCCGCCGAAATCGCCCGGTTGAAACGGGAGGATGGCCCCGACATTCTCACCCAGGGCAGCAGCAGCCTTCTGCAAACACTGCTGGCGCACGACCTGATCGACGAACTCCGGCTTCTGACCTTCCCGGTGATCCTCGGCCCCGGCAAGCGCCTTTTCGGCCATGGCGCCAGACCGGAAGCACTGAAACTCACCGCCAACTCGGTATCGACCACGGGCGTCATCATGAGCGTCTACGAACGCGCCGGCGAGGTCGAACCCGGCAGCTTCGCCATGTCGGAGCCCTCGCAGGCCGAAATCGCGCGCCGGGAGCGGATGAAGCGGGAGGGCTGAGGAAGAGACTGCAGTCCAGTGTCTTACTTCATGACATAGGCATCGTAGGTCTCGTCGCTCCCGGCATCTGGGCCGAAGCGTTTGACGAGTTCTGTCGCACTCTGGAAAGCAGAGATATCCTCCGGCGTCAGGGACAACCGCCAAACATAGCTTTCACGCAAGGAGACGGGGGCCGTAATCTGGTCGAGCCGCCGCGAAAGAAGAATGACGACAGGCACCTGCTCACTCTGCTGCAATCGACGTGCCGTTTGCAGCATATCGGCAAGGCTGAGCGAAAGCCGCGCGTTGCGGGTATATCGCACGATGGCGCCGAACCGCTCCTCGCGCGGAAGATAGGTGCGATTGGAAAGATAATAGGGCAGCGCTTCCACGAGATAGTCGGGATCTGCCATGATGATCGCATCCTTGAGATCGGGGCGCGATTGAATGAACGCCCCGAAATCCCTGCTCCGGCTAAAGGGTATTTCGGCCACGAAGGCGCGATTGACCTTTTCGATACCGGACACGACCTGCAGCGCCAGTAATATCAGGAAGCACAGACGCCCGAACTTTACGCCGCTGCCGGTTGCCTTCATGCCGGCAACGTCCACTCCTTCACGCTGGAAGTTCGTGCTCAAGGCGGTCATCGCGATCATGAAAACCAGCCAGAGCGCCTGATGTCTGTATCCGCCGGGATAGACAAGCGTAAAAAGCAGCGAAAGCCCCAACAGAACAAGACCCGCTGCGATCATCGCCGGCCGCCTGTTCGCCAGCGACAACAGGCTGGCATAGACGAGCACGGACATCAGCGCTGTGAAAATGCGTGACGCCAGCGGATATGCCACGACCAATTCAAGGATGCAGTTGGGATAGAATTCCATAAAATGCGAACTGGGCGCAGCAAGAGCGCCAAGGGCAAGCAAAACGAAGTTCTTGCCACTGAGATCGTTCTGCCCCGTATCATTGAAGGTCGGATAGACCGTTACGAAACACAGGACAATTCCAACCGCGGCAATGGCGGCAGCTGTTGCAAAGGCCCGGTATTCCGTCAGAGGAGACCGCGGTCGCACCAGAATTAAATCGAAAAACCAATAGGCGAGGAAGCCGCCGACAAGGACGACCGAATGGACGTTGGAATTTGCCAGCAAGGCAAACAGCAGGCCGAGCAAGATCCCGTTGCGGGCTCCTTTCTCCCAGATCAGAACGATTAGGAAAATCACCAGCATGCTGATGCCGTAGTTTCGCGACATCGCGGCGTATTCGAAAATCGAAAAGCTGCCAAACAGCGACAGCAGCATGATGGGAAGCGGCAGTTTCAGCCTGAAAACAAGAAGATAGGCCGCGGCCGCCGCAATCGTCAGCGCGACAACCTTCAGAACGACGGGGGAGCCGACAACGACATAGGCGGCGCGCAGCAGGATATACCAGAGAGCTGGATGACCCTCGCCATGCAACTGGCGAAGCATATCGGCGAAATTGTCCCCCTGAAGGGCCAGCGACAATGCGCGAACCTCGTCACGCCAAACGGTTTCGGACCAGCAAAGAGCAGACGCCAGCGCAAGCCAAACCAAAAAGATCAACGGTTTGCCGAGCTTGGCGAAACGCGGTTCATCAACAACAGAGACAATCGAGGCCAAATGACACGCAAACCCGGTGAATGACAGCGTGACGACCATATCGGCCGTGACATAATTTGGCGTTAAATGTAGGCCGCCATTTGATTATCAGGCGCCAGAGGTTTTGCTCTCCCTCTCGAGAAGATGGATGTCCTCGGCTAGATCCTCCATTCTCTTCAACAAGGCAGCCTGGGCGTCTCTCAGCCCTCGATTGTAGAAGTACGGACCGGTCTCCTCGGCGAAGAAGTCGAGCAGGAATTCAGCCGGCAAGGCGCCAATAGGATCGAGCTCCCGGTCGAAATAAGCGCGAATGCGCGAAACGATCTCAGCCTTTTCGTCCTTGGAAAATTCGATCTTCTTCATGGTTTCCTCTTTGAATGCGACCGGGGCTGCGATGGTTCAGCGAAATCGATCGGTCAATCAATGAAATTCAATTGCCGCTGCAATCCATAGACCATAAGGGAAAGCTTGGATTCCAACAGGATAAGATGATCGCATGAATCGCGCCGACTTTGTTGAAGGTTTGCGGGGCGGCTCCGCCGTTGCGCTGGCGTCGGCGCCCTTCGGCGCTCTGTTCGGGGCGCTCGCGGTCGAAAACGGCCTGTCGCTTTCCGAGGTCGCCTTTATGAGCGCCACCGTCTATGCCGGCGCCAGCCAGATGGTCGGCATCGAGCTCTTCGGTCACAATGTCCATGCCTGGCTGATCGTGCTGTCGATCCTCGCCGTCAATTTCCGCCACGTGCTCTATTCGGCGGCCTTGGCGCGCTATATCGGCCATTTCACGCCGGTGCAGAAATTCCTCACCTTCTTCCTGCTCGTCGATCCGCAATTTGCCGAAGCGGTGAAGCGCAGCGAGGCCGGCAAACCGCTGACCTTCGCCTGGTATTTCGGCTTCGGCATCATCATCTATATCCCCTGGGTACTGATCAGCGTCATTGGCGGCATGCTCGGCGGCTTCATCGGTGATCCCAAGGCCATCGGCCTCGATATCCTGCTGCCGGCCTATTTCCTCGGCATCGTTCTCGGCTTCCGCAAGCGCGACAATTTCCTGCCCGTGGCGCTCGTCAGCGCGGTGGCTTCCGTGCTCGCCTATCGCTATGTCGGCTCGCCCTGGCATGTCAGCCTCGGCGCCGCTGCCGGCATCGTCCTTGCCGCCCTGCTGCCATTGCCGCCGCAGGAGCCCGATCTCGAAGCCGACGCCCTGCAATCCGAAGTGCATGAGGTCTGAGCCATGGAATTCGATCTTCACATGGCGCTCGTCATCCTCGCCGCCGCGGTCGCCACTTTCGCCACACGCATCGGCGGCTACATCCTCATCACCCGGATGAAGAGCATCCCGCCGCGCATGGAGGCGGCGCTGAATGCGGTGCCGGCCGCCGTGCTGACGACGCTGGTCGCACCTGCCTTTTTCATCGGCGGCTGGGACTCGAAGCTGGCGCTGATCGTCGCCCTCTTCGTCGGCCTGCGTTTCACCCATACGTGGATGCTGGTCGCCGCCTGGATCGCAGTGATGATCTGGCGTCATACCGCCGGCGTCTAAGGCCGGCATTCAGACGACATTGCCTTAATATTCCACCGGCAACGTCGCGTTTTCGAGCCACGCCCGGACATCGTGATCATGGATCAGCGGCATCAGCGCCTCGCGCGTGCGGCGGTGATAGTCGTTGAACCAGTGCAGCTCGTCATGGGTCAGAAGCTCAGGAATGACGAGACTGCGGTCGATCGGGCAGAAAGTCAGTGTCTCGAAGCCGAGCATGGCCGCGTCGCCGCCGTCGATCTCCTCGGCCGCGCGCACATAGATCAGGTTTTCGATGCGGATGCCGAAGCTGCCGGGCCGGTAATAGCCCGGCTCGTTGGACAGGATCATGCCGGGCAGCAGTTCCTGCGTCGAAAGCCTGGAGATGCGCTGCGGCCCCTCATGCACCGAGAGATAGGAGCCGACACCATGGCCCGTGCCGTGCGCGAAATCGGCCCCTGCCCGCCACAGCGCGATGCGCGCCAGCGGGTCGAGGTCACAGCCGCGCGTGCCTTTCGGGAAACGCGCGGTGCTGATCTGGATCATCCCCTTCAGCACCAGTGTGAAGAAACGGCGATGTTCTTCTGAAACCGCCCCGATGCCGACGGTACGGGTGATGTCGGTCGTGCCGTTGATATATTGCGCGCCGGAATCGATCAGGAAGAGCTCGCCAGCCTCGATCATCCGGTTGGTCTCGGTCGTCACGCGGTAATGCATGATCGCCGCATGTTCGCCAGCGCCGGAAATCGTGTCGAAGGAAATATCCTTCAACGGGTTCTGCATATTTTGGCCGACCCGGGCCCGCGCCGCTTCGAGGTGCTCGGCGGCAACAATTTCGCTCACTGTGCCGGGTTTTGTCTGCGACAGCCAATAGAGGAATTCCACCATTGCCGCCCCATCCTGCAGATGCGCGGCGGCCGAGCCATTGATCTCGACGTCGTTCTTGACCGCGCGCGGCAGCTTGGCGGGATCGGCGCCCTCCACCCCTTCGCCGCCCGCCTTGCGGATAATCTCGGCCAGCGCATAGGAGGCGATATCGGGGTCGATCAGCACACGGCCGCCATCCCTGGAGACGGCGCCCAGCCTCTCCTCCAGCGCCGAGGGCGGCAGCTGCGTGCAGATCTGCGCGAGATAGGCCTCCAACTCGATGCCGGTCTTGCGTTTGTCGAGGAAGAGCTCGGCCCGCCCGTCGGCATGGACGATGGCACGCGCCAGCGGATGCGGCGTGTGCGGCACGTCGGCGCCGCGGATGTTGAAGGTCCAGGCAACCGAGGAGGGATCGGCGATTAACACTGCCGCCAAGTTCTTCTTCGAAAGGTCGGCGGCGATCGTGGCGATTTTATCCCTGGCAAGCACGCCGGCCTGCGCAACATTCTGAATGCTGACCGCGCCGAGCGGCTCGGCCGGCCGGTCGCTCCAGAGCCTGTCGAGCGGATTGTGCGGCAGGAAGGTGAGCGTGCCGCCGATCTGCGAAAGCGATCGTTCCAGACGGCGCACCTCGGCACCCGCATGCAGCCAGGGATCGATGCCCAGCCGAAGCCCCTTGGCTCCGTTTGCGGCAAGCCAGAGATGCGGCGGCTCGTTGACGAGATCGCCGCTCGAGAAGACCGAACCGTCGACCTGTTCGGCAAGCTGCGTCACATAACGCCCGTCGACGAAGACGATCGCCTGCGTGCGCAGAACCATTGCAATGCCTGCCGAGCCGGTGAAGCCCGTCAGCCAGGCCAGGCGCTCCGAACATGCGGGAACATATTCGCCGTTGAACTCGTCGGCGCGCGGCACAAGAAAGGCGTCGATCTCGAGGGAATCGAAAGCAGCGCGCAGCGCCGATACCCGATCCCTGCCGAATTGGGGCGTGGAGGTGACTTCGAAGGACTGGAACATGCTGGAAACCCGAATGGTTGAGACGAATCCGGTAAAGGGGATGCCGGCCATGTTAGCGAAATTTCAATCGATGGGGAGAAAAAGCGACGAAACGAGTCGAAACCGTAGGGGCGGCCTAGTATTTTGACAGAACTGTGACGCCAAAAGTTAATTTGGCACGCTTTATGCATTAGCCGCATGGCTCCCATGAGCCAAACCCTCTGCCTCCGCCTTTCAGAATAGCTATATAGACGGCATCGAACGGTTCGCGATGAACCTGCAACAAAGGAATTTTTGAAATGGCCGCCTCTCTCTCGCGCTTCGCATACAGCAGCCCGGTGCAGGCTGGCGAACGCCAGACCGTACGTCACGTCATCGGCGCCCGCCGGCCGCAGAACGACGACAGCCTCAAGCTGCTCGGCGCGGGCCAGCGCGCCACGCGCCACAACGGCGCTCCCAGCTACGCGTTCTGAGTCTGAAAGCCCGTCCGTCTCCTCCCTCCCGGACCGGCCTATTGGAATGCAGTAGAGCCCGCTCGAGCGCTCCTCCCCTTTGAGCTCGCGGGCATTGACCGGATAGACCGGTCCAAGGCGGTGCCATCGGCACCGCCTTTTTTGTTGTCGTCGGTAGGGTTTAGCTGGTGGACAGGTTCCTGATATAGGCGCCGGTACGGTGAATGGCTCCTTCCGTCGACCCCACGCTCCGTCATGCGGCCTTGAGCCGAGCATCCATGCGGCAATGAGGTGATGTTCTCGCCAAACTCGCCGCCGGCGCAGTGAAACACCGCGTCGGATGCGCCATCAGACAGGCACTCGCCTCCTCATCGCCCCAAAAACTCAAGGCCGATCGAAATGGATCGTCACCCAGCCGTTCCGCCAGATCGTCCTGACATGCCGAAGCCTCGCGCCGCTATAGGCGGCGATCACCTTCCAGCGCTGCGCGGCGAGAATGCCCGAAAGGATCACCGAGCCGCCGGGTGCGAGATGCGTCGCAAGCTTCGGCGCCATGCGGATCAGCGGCCGGGCGAGAATGTTGGCGATGATCAGATCGAAGGGACCATGCTCGGAAAAGGCCGTCGAATGAAAGCCCGGCGCAGTCCGGGTGACGATGCCCGAGGCGATGCCGTTGCGGCGCACGTTTTCTGCCGCCACCCGCGTCGCGATCGGGTCGATGTCGGTTGCGAGCACCGGTATGTTCTTGAGCTTGCGCACCGCAATCGCCAGCACGCCGCTACCGGTGCCGAGATCGAGCGCGTTGCAGACCGGGCGCGACCGCACCACGGCGTCGATCGCCTCGAGGCAGCCGGCGGTCGTGCCGTGATGGCCGGTTCCGAAGGCCTGGCCGGCATCGATCTCGATGGCGATATCGCCGGGGCGGACCTTGTCGCGGTCATGCGAGCCGTGCACCAGGAAGCGCCCCGCCCTGACAGGCTTCAGCCCCTCCAGCGATTTCACGACCCAGTCGACATCGGGGATGACTTCCCGCTCCAGCCGGGCATCGGGGAAAGAGGCCTTCAATGCGGCCTCGACGCGGGAATGCACTTCGGCCTCGTCTTCGGCCATCATATAGATCGAGGCTTCCCAGATATCTTTCTTCTCGTCGATCTCGGTGGTGCCGATGGCAAAGTCTTCTTCGCCGAAGACCGCACTCAGAAGATCGAGGATCTCTTCGGCCTTGCTCTCGGTCGTCGTCACGTAAAGGCGGATTTCACTCACGATAGGCGGTCTTTCCCGTTTCCGTTGCTCGCCACCGGTCGAGGCAACGCCCCATCACGCTGAAACCATCACCCCTTATTGACGAGATTCTCCAGCTTCTTTACCGCCGTGTCCGGGTTTTCGCCATAGGCGATCGTTCCGGCAAACCGCCCGGCCGAATCGAGTAAGAAGACCGAGGCGGTGTGATCCATCGTGTAATCGCCGTTCGGATCCTTCTCGTCGACCGGCACCTTCTTGGCATAGACGCGGAAACCCTTGATGACTTCGGCAATCTTGTCCGGCGGACCCGAAATGCCGGTGATGCGCCTGGAAACGTTGGAGACGTATTCGTTCATAATCTCGGGCGTGTCGCGCTCTGGATCGACAGTCACGAAATAGGCTTGCAGCTTGTCACCCTTGGGGTCGACCTTCTCCATCCAGCCGTTTAGCTCGAAGAGCGTCGTCGGGCAAACCTCTGGGCAGTGGGTAAAGCCGAAAAACAGCGCCGTCGGCTTGCCGCGCAACGCTTCTTCGGTGATCGGCTGCCCGCTCTGCGAGACCAGGGTAAATGGAACACCGAAGGGCGCCTCCGCCGCCACATCCCCCGATTTCAAAGGATACCATCTGACGAAGCCGAGAACCCCGGCAAGTATCAGGACACCGACCCAGACGGCGATGCGGAATGTCTTCATTGGCGAGATCCTCGATCCAGGCGGATGCGCCGCCCGCCTCTTCCGGCGTGATTATAGTCTCGACCGAAGGGGCGCAACTCAACAATATGTTTTCTGACCCGTGATTAATTGTCTCATCGGCCGCAGCCGTTCCCCGACCGGAAATCGCCCCCCAGAAATCAGCACGATAAAAAAATCGATGTTTGTGAATAGCTTGCCTTCAGAGCGACGGACAATCCCAAAATACATATCGTTAGGAAAGACTTAAGCCGTCACATCTATATTTAACGGCAGTTCTGCATCGCTACTCCGCCGGGGATAACTGGGAAGAATTCTGACCATGAACAACAACAACGCCATCAAGCAGTCGGGCGCTTATCTCGAAATCGTCTCGTTCCACCTGGGCGACCAGGAGTTCTGCATCGACATCATGGCCATCCGCGAAATCCGCGGCTGGGCGCCGGTGACGCCGATGCCGCACACCCCGCCCTACGTGCTCGGCCTCATCAATCTGCGCGGCGCGGTGATCCCCGTCATCGACATGGCCTGCCGCCTCGGCATGAAGATGACTGAGCCCTCCGAGCGCTCGGCGATCATCGTCACCGACATCGCCGGCAAGCTGGTCGGCCTGCTGGTCGAGCAGGTTTCCGACATGATGACTATCAAGAGCGAAGACCTGCAGCCGCCGCCGGAAATCATCCCGGAAGCCCAGCGCGCCTTCTGCCGCGGCATCGTCGCACTGGAAAAGACCATGGTCTGCTTCCTGAACCTCGATACGGTTATCGCCGACGAGCTGACTCAGGCCGCTTGATACTTTTCCATTCTGGCATTGGAAGGCCCGGCTCGTCCGGGCTTTTTTATTAGGTGTCGAGAGTGCGGCAGGCATGATTTCCGTGTGCAAAACCCCTCCCCCAAGGGGGAGGGACTAACCGGGGCTACGCCTCATTCCCCCGAAACGTCGAGAATCTGGAAAGCGGGTGCGCCAAATTAAGCCCCTCCCTCTTGTGGGGCGGGGTCTTCATCACCGAGGACAGTAGTCCCTGAGCTTTACGGCTTCCCATTCTTCCACGTGACAGTCTGCCCATAGAGCGGAATCGTCGAGATCGACATCTTCGCAGAGCCATCCGTCAGTTCCCTGGAATGGGCGAGATAGATCAGCGTGTCGTTGGCCTTGTCGTAGATGCGATTGACGACCAGCGTCTTCCAGATCAGCGACATGCCCTGCCGGAACACTTCGCTGCCATCCTTGGACAGGTCGATATTGCCGATCTCGATCGGCCCCGTCTGCCGGCAGGCGATGGAATTGTTGGAGGGATCTTCGAACCAGTTGCCGTTCTTGAACCGGTCGATCAGGCTGCGGTCGAAATAGGTGACGTGGCAGGTGACGCCCTTGACCTCCGGATCGGAGAGCGCCTCGACGATGATGTCGTTGCCGATCCAGTCGACCCCGACCTTGCCGACGACCTCGGCCGAGGCGGCGCCTGCGGAAAGGGTGGCGAAGGAGAAGGCGGCGAAAAGAAGATTGCGCAGGTTGGACATGGCGGCTCCTTAGAGCGCCGCGCGTCCGACCGGACGCGCTAAGGACGCTCTATCACTTTGAATCTGCGCATAATCCTTTACGAAAATCGATTCCGATTACTGGGGTTATGCGCTGAATAATCCGCCTTCTAGATAAGTGCGTCCACATGCTTCGCAAGAAAGGCCGACTGCGGGAAAGGATCAGCCTTTCCGGCAGGTGCAGGGCTCATAGGCCCGCGCCGTCAGCCGGCCAGGCTTCATGCCGATCAGCGCCGGTATGGCGTGAACGGCATTGGCCTTGACCGCCTTCGCCATCTCGATGGCCGCAGCCGCGCAAACGATGGCGTCCTCGGCCGCATTGTGGTGCACAAAACGCAAGCCGAGATGCTCGGCGATCAGGTTCAGCCGATGCGAAAGGAAGTGCGGCCAGATCCGCTGCGCCATCTTCAGGCTGCAGAGATAGGTCAGCTCCGGATAGGATTGCCGGTAGAGATCGAGGCACGCCCGCCAGACGCTGAAATCGAAGGCGGCATTATGCGCGATCATCGTTGCGCCGCTGATATCCTCGTGGAACTCGTCCATCACCTCGGGAAATTCGGGCGCATCCTCGACGTGCTCCGGCCGGATGCCGTGAATCGCGATGTTCATCCCGGAAAAACGCATGTCGCGCGGCCGGATCAGCCGCTCCTCGACACGCGTGACCCTGCCCTCCTCGATCCAGGCAAGGCCGACGGAACAGGCGCTGCCGCGCTGTTCGTTCGCCGTCTCGAAGTCAATCGCAATGGTCTTCAAATCAGTACCCGAATCATTTCCTCGGGAACAGAAATACCGCCCCGCTCCCGGCCGCGCAAATTCGGCACGACGTACGGTTGACTTTTCACCCGGCATATCCAAACTTGCCGCCATGATCGGCTCCGTGACCGTGGCAGCGCTTATTCATCACACCACGACCCTTGAAGGGTACGCGGGAGCGATGGCGCGTTAGCAGCGATCCGATCACCCCCGAAAACCCTGCCGAGGCGAGCAGGGTTTTCCAAAACCCGGGCTCTCCTCCTGAAACGAACGGAGAGCAGCCAATGTCTGAAAACGAAGAGACTGAGCCTGGCCGCCGGCCGCGCCTGCCGGAAGGCGTCCTCGTGCGCGCCGTCCGCCTCGCCGATGCGGAGGAGATCACCGATCTCATAAATCTGCCAGGCTATCGGGCCGGCACCCTGCGGCCGCCGTACCAAAGGGTCGAAGAGGTCCGCAAATACATGGAAAACCCATCGCCGGGCGCGCTCAACCTCGTTGTTACCTTGGATGGCAAGATCGTCGGCAATTGCGGCCTCCACCGTCTCTCCGGCCGCAGGCAGCACGTCGCCAGCCTCGGCATGGGGATACATGACGATTTCACCGGCCGCGGTTTCGGCCGCATCCTGCTCGGCGCCATGGTCGAGGCCGCCGACGATTGGCTGGATGTCAAACGGCTGGAACTGACCGTCTACACCGACAACGACGCCGCCATCGGCCTCTATAAGACGTTCGGCTTCGAGCGGGAGGGCCTGCTGAAAGCCTTCGGCTTTCGAGCGGGAAAGTATGTCGACGCCTATACGATGGCCCGGCTCAGGCTGTGAGTGGACGAGGCTGGCGGCTTGCCGTCATCAGCCTCTCACCCGCTGATCAGCGCCAGCCACTCGTCCTCGTCCATCGTCTGCACGCCGAGTTCGCGCGCCTTGTCGAGCTTCGAGCCGGCGCCGGGTCCGGCGACGACGATGTCGGTCTTCTTGGAGACCGATCCCGCCACCTTGGCGCCGAGGCTTTCCGCCCTCGCCTTCGCCTCGTCGCGAGTGAACTTTTCCAGCGAGCCGGTAAAAACCACGGTCTTGCCGGCGACTGGACTGCCGGTCGTTACCGGCTGTTCGGCCTGCTGGGGCGTCACTTCCTCGAGCAGCCGGGTAATCACCTCGACATTACGCGGTTCCTTGTAGAATTCGACCATGGCGCGCGCCACCACCTCGCCGATGCCCTCGATGGCGTTGAGATCGTTCCAGGCGTCGCCGGAAAGCGGTGCCGCCTCCTTCATCGCAGTCGCAAAGGCTTCGTAAGTTCCGTAGGAGCGCGCCAGCAGCTTTGCCGTGGTCTCGCCGACATGACGGATTCCGAGCGCATAGATGAAGCGGTGGAGTGCAATGCTGCGCCGTTCGTTAATCGCCGTATAAAGCTTGCCGACGCTGACCTTGCCGAAGCCGTCGATATTCTCCAGCTTGGTCAGCGATTGCTGCTGGCGCTTCTCCAGCGTGAAGATTTCGGGCGCGGTGCGGATCTGCAGCGACGCATCCTCGTGTTCGAAGAAGAAGTCGATCTGCTTCGAACCGAGCCCCTCGATGTCGAAGGCGTTGCGCGAGACGAAGTGCTTCAGATGCTCGGTCGCCTGCGCCCGGCAGATGAAACCGCCGGTGCAGCGACGCACCGAATCCATCTTGCCGGTCTTCTCGTTGACCTCGCGCACCGCATGCGAGCCGCAGACCGGGCAGGTTTTCGGAAATTCGTACGACCGGGCGTCGGCCAGGCGCTTTTCCATCACCACGTCGAGGATCTGCGGAATGACGTCACCAGCGCGCTGGACGATGACGGTATCTCCTTCGCGGATATCGTGATCTTCAGGCCGAATGCGCTCGCCGCTATTGCCGATACCCTTGATATAGTCCTCGTTGTGCAGCGTCGCATTGGTGACGACCACGCCGCCGACGGTGATCGGCTTCAGCCGCGCCACCGGCGTCAGCGCGCCGGTGCGGCCGACCTGGATCTCGATTTTCTCGACCTCGGTGAAGGCCTGTTCGGCCGGAAATTTATGCGCCGTCGCCCAGCGCGGTGAACGCGAACGAAAGCCGAGACGGGCCTGCAGTTCGAGACTGTCGACTTTATAGACGACGCCGTCGATGTCGTAGTCGAGATCCGGGCGCTCGAGGCCGATCTCGTCGTAATGCGCGAGGATGTCGGCGACCGAATTCAGCCGCTTCATCAGCGGGTTCACAGGAAAACCCCAGTCCTTGAAGGTCTGCACCATGCCGAATTGCGTGTCGGCTGGCATTTCCGAAATCTCGCCCCAGGCATAGGCGAAGAATTTCAGCTTGCGGCTCGCCGTCACCTTGGCGTCGAGCTGGCGCAGCGACCCGGCGGCTGTATTGCGCGGATTGACATAGGTCTGCTTGCCCTCTGCTTCCATCTGCCGGTTCAGGGCCAGGAAGTCGCTCTTGGCCATATAGACCTCGCCACGAATCTCCACCACCGCGGGTACCCCCTTTGGCAGCTCGTTGGGGATTTCGGCAATGGTGCGAATATTGGCGGTGACGTTCTCGCCCGTCGTGCCGTCACCACGTGTGGCAGCCGTCACCAGCCTACCGTTCTCGTAACGGATCGACATCGACAGACCGTCGATCTTCGGCTCGGCGGTAAAGGCGATCGACTGGTCCGGCAGACGGCCGAGGAAGCGATAAACGCTGGCGACGAAATCCTGCACGTCCTCCTGCGAAAACGTGTTGTCGAGCGACAGCATCGGCCGCGCATGGACGACGGGCGAGAAGGTGACGGAGGGCGCAGCACCCACCCGCCGCGACGGGCTATCCTCGCGGATCAGCTCGGGAAACCGTACCTCCAGCGCATCGTTGCGGCGCTTCAACGCGTCGTAATCCGCATCCGAAATCTCTGGCCGGTCCCTGCCATGGTAGAGCGCGTCGTGATGCGCGATCTCCTTTGCCAGCCGCTCAAGCTCGGCGGCAGCCTCTTCGATCGTCAACGTGTCGACGGCGGAACCTTCGGTGGACATGGAATATCACTCCAGAGAATCTGGCCAGAAATCTGCATTGTTTTTAGAGCAAAATTGCCGGATGAAAAGAGAGGCAATATCTGTCGCGTTGCGAAGATAGCTCTACCCCAGTCCGCAGCAGTACGCAGCCGGACACCGCTGACGTACAGACGGACCGCTGACCTTTCCACCCTCATTCCTGTGCCTGTCACAGGAATCCAGCCACCGCGCGTCTGCGCGGAGATTGACTCTCTTGCACCGAAGAAGAGTCTTCTGCGCCCAAGGACTTGGGCGCACTGGATTCCTGTGACGGGCACAGGAATGAGGGAGGTTGGGGCCGGCTTTCTCGCCAAAATTCGACACGCGGAGCATCGCACAGACGGATAGCATTTGAATACCCTCCCCGCCCTATTCCCAATCCCTCGCATTGCGCAACCGGATACCGCTGACATGCAGGCTGGTGGTCCAGAGGCCCTTCAGCGGCCGCAGACTGTCGAGCACTCGAAGCTCCACCCGGCGCGGCGCAAACTCCCGATCGAGCCGCGATATGGCAACCCGTTCCGTGGGAATGACGCGTCTGCGCGATACCCACATGCCCGCATCGTCAAGATCTTCGAACTCCTCCGCCGGCATCTCGTAACGATGGATCGTCTCTGCCTCGAGCCTTTCCAGCCAATGACGCTCGACAAAGGCGACGGCGCGCCAATCGCCGAGCCAGCGCCGCCGTTCGGCCTCCGGCGTATCCGACGTTGCCCATGCCAGAATGCGCGGGCAGTCGCGCGGAAAGAGATACATGAAGTCATGATCGCCATCGATCGCCCAGACGAGCGGACCATTCAGCCATTCCCGGCCGAGCGGGCGAATGGAGGGAATGCGGACGGGGCGCGGTTCGAATATGGCAATATCGGGATCGTCGCTGAAATGGAAAAGCCGCATGGCGAGGGATCACCGCTGAACGAGCGATTGGCATAATGTGAATCGAACGCATGTCACAGCGGCCGTCTGGCGATCAGCCGTTGCCGGCCAGCAGCCGCTTCGCCGCCGCCCTCGCCTCTTCGGTCACCGAAGCTCCGGCCAGCATCCGGGCGATCTCTTCGGTGCGGTCCTTCTGCTCCATCGTTGCCACGCGCGTGGCGATCTTTTCCGACCCTTCGGCGACCGGCCCTTTGGAGATCAGAAGATGCGTCGCCGCTCTCGCGGCGACCTGCGGCGCATGCGTGACAGACAGCACCTGCACCCGCTCCGACAGCCGCTTCAGCCGCAGGCCGATCGCATCGGCCACCGCACCGCCGACGCCGGTATCGATTTCGTCGAAGACGAGCGTCGGAGCCGATCCGCGATCGGCAAGCGCCACCTTCAGCGCCAGCAGGAAACGCGACAGCTCGCCACCGGAGGCGACCTTCATGATCGAGCCCGGCCGCGTGCCCGGATTGGTCTGGACATGGAACTCGACGACGTCGATGCCTTCGGCAAGCGCCTCCTGCGCATCCGTGGTGATCTCGACCATGAAACGGGCGCGTTCGAGCTTCAGCGCCGGCAGCTCCGTCATGACGGCCGTAGCCAGTGCGGTGCCGGCATGATGGCGCTTGTCGGAGAGCGAGCGCGCCGCCGTATCGTAATTCTCGTGCGCCAGGCCGACTTCGGCTTCGAGCCTGGCAAGCCTTTCCTCGCCCGCATCGAGGTCGGCAAGATCGGCGATCATGCGGACGGCAAGAGCCGGCAGCTCGGTGACGGGCACCGAGTATTTTCGCGAAGCAGCCCTGAGCGCGAAAAGCCGCTCCTCCACCCGCTCCAGCTCTCTCGGATCGTATTCTGTCTTGCGCAATGCCGCCTCGACTTCCATCTGGGCGTTGGAAAGCTGGTCGAGCGCGGCATCGAGCAGCGTCACGGTGTCTTCAAGCAGGCCCGGCGCCTCATGGCTCTTGCGCTCCAGCCGTCGCACCAGCGAAGCGATATGAGGCACGGGCGAGGCATTGCCGTTCAGGAACTCGGAGGCCTCGGCGATATCGCCGGCGATTCGCTCCGCCTTCATCATCTTCTGCCGGCGGTCGGCGAGTTCGTCCTCCTCGCCATCTTGCGGCGAGAGCTTCTCAAGCTCTTCGACGGAAGATCGGAGATAGTCGGCTTCGCGCGCCGCACCTTCCACCTTCTCGCGGTGCTTCTTTAGCATCCGCTCGCTGTCGCGCCACAGACGATAAAGCCGGGAAACCTCCGAAACCTCATCGGTGAGACCGGCGAAGGCATCGAGCAGAGTGCGGTGGGCATTGGTGTCGACAAGGGCGCGATCGTCGTGCTGGCCGTGGATTTCGACCAGCATCTGGCCGGCCTGACGCATCAGCTGCACGCTGACCGGCTGATCGTTGACATAGGCCTTGGTGCGCCCGTCCGCCGATTGCTGGCGACGGAAGATCAGGTCGCCCTCGTCGTCGATGCCGTTTTCACGCAGCAACTTGCGGGCGCCGTGGTCCATGCCGACATCGAACACCGCCGTCACCTGGCCCCTGTCCTCGCCGTGGCGCACCAGATCGCCATCGCCGCGTCCACCGAGCGCCAGCGACAGGCTATCGAGCAGGATGGATTTGCCTGCTCCGGTCTCGCCCGTCAGCACGGAGAGGCCGGTCTCGAAGGCAAGATCCAGCCGCTCGATCAGGACGATATCGCGGATCGAAAGCTGGATCAGCATTGGCCTCAGGAACCGAGCAGGAGTTTCTTGCCTGCCGCAGCGATCCACGAGCCCTTGTTTTCACGCGGCTCGGCACCGCCGGTCTGCAGCAGCTTGTAGGAATCGGCGTACCACTGGCTGTCGGGATAATTGTGGCCGAGGACGGCAGCCGCCGTCTGCGCCTCGTCGACAATGCCCATGGCGTAATAAGCCTCGACGAGACGCGCCAAGGCCTCTTCGATCTGGTTCGTATTCGGATATTTCTCGACGACGATGCGGAAGCGCGAGATCGCGGCGAGATATTCCTTCCGCTCCATGTAGTAGCGGCCGATCTGCATTTCCTTGCCGGCGAGCTGGTCCCGCGCAAAGCGGATCTTGGCCTGGGCGTCGTCGACATATTCGGAGTTCGGATAATTGTCGATGACGGCCTGCATCGCTTCGATCGTCTTGGCCGAGGCGCGCTGATCCTGGGTCACGTCGACGATCTGCTTGGAATAGGTGAGACCGATGAGATACTGCACATAGGCCGCATCCTGTGATTTCGGATATTGCGACATGTAGCGGTTGCCGGATGTAAGCGCATCGTCCAGGCGGCCCTGGCGGTATTTGACGAAAGTGCTCATGACAAGCGCCTTGCGCGCCCATTCGGAGAACGGGTTCTCGCGGTCGATGGCGTCGAACTTGCGCGCCGCTTCCGCCATGTTGCCGGCCTTCATGTTGGCAAGGCCCTGTGTGTAGAGCACATCCGGCGGATCGGTTTCGAGGCCGAGCTTGGTGATGTCGATATCGGGATCCGACTGGCAGCCGGATATCGAGGCGCCCGCGCTGAGCACCAGAAGCGATGCGAACAAAGCACGCGCTGTCTTCATCATACCGTCAGATCCTGCATAACCCATTCGAAAGAACCCCACTGCCGCCGCTCGCTCCACGGCAGCCACGCCTCGCTGGCGTTTCTAGCCATAAATGTGCATCAAGAGCAACGCAATGATAAGGCATTAACGCATTTTTGTGGCAGCAGCCGGGGAATGCCCGGCTTTTCCTCTTCTTCCCCGACCTGTGGCAGTAAAGCATCTGACCCGGCGGACATAAAAAAACCGCCTCCGGGAAAGAGGCGGCCTGGTCTTGAGAATATGCTGGAGGTCATGCCGACCAGGGAGCGAATCCGGAAGCGCTGACCGCGATCAGTTCGCGGGCGGCGACACGCTGGCGCGGCGTCGACGTCTCCACAACCTCATAGGCGGAGGGATCGGCGAGCAGCGCCTTCAGCGCATTGGCATTCATCTTATGGCCACCGCGGTAGGACCGGTAGCAGCCGATGAACGGCGCGCCGGCAAGCGATAGATCACCGACGGCATCAAGCGTCTTGTGGCGGACGAATTCGTCCTTGGCGTAACGCAGCCCTTCGACGTTGATGACGGTATTGTCGTCCGAGATGACGACGGAATTTTCGAGCGAGGAGCCGAGCGCGTGGCCCGAAGCCCAGAGACGCTCGACATCGCGCATGAAGCCGAAGGTGCGGGCGCGGGAAAGCTCGGCCTTGAAGACGGCCGCGGTCATGTCGCCGGCCCACTTCTGCCGGCCGATCAGCGGGCAGTCGAAATCGATCTCGACCTCGAAGCGCGTGCCGTCATAGGGACGGAATTCGCTCCAGGAGCCGCCATGCTCGATTCGCACCGGCTTGGTAATGCGGATATAGCGGCGCTTGACGCCAAGCGAGACCAGGCCGACCTGCTCGATCGCCTCGACGAAGGGCAGCGAACTGCCGTCCATGATCGGCATTTCGGAGCCCTGCACCTCGATCACCACATTGTCGAGGCCGAGCGCATAGATCGCCGCCATCACATGCTCGATCGTCGCGACCGAATGGGCGGGCGAGAAGCCGAGTACGGTGCAGAGGTCGGTATTGCCGACCTGCGAGGAGACGGCCTTGAGTTCGGTGATATCGCCATTGGCATGCATGCGCTGGAAAATGACGCCGGTATCCGATTCGGCCGGGTTCAGCGTGATCGAGACATTAGCACCCGAATGGACCCCGATGCCCGAAAGCGTCACGGGACGCGATACCGTCGTTTGAAAACCCAGCAAGCCAATTGCCATAAATTCTGCCTTTATTCTTCCGCACCGGCAGTCTGCCCAATCGGCGCGGTCATCGTTCATTCTGTACAACGAGCCTGTCAAAAGGACTCGTGGGGCAGTTTCCTTGCACCATACTTACGTGCCCCGGCGCTCCAATCCAAATCACTGTTTCTTTCGCTTTGTAACGAAGTCACACGATTGAAATCGCTAGCGAATCACGGACTGAAAAACAGCAATGCCCGGGACCTTGATCCCGGGCATGAACGGTGCAGAGTTAGCCGCTCAATTCGACTGGCGACGCAGGAATGCCGGGATTTCCAGCTGGTCGTCTTCCTGCATCATCCGCGCCTGCGGAACCGCCCTGCCCTGATCATCGAGATTGCCGCGACGCGGTGCGTAGAGGCTTGCTTCAGGCGACAGCGGACGGCGCTGCTGCGAAGCGGCCGGCGGTGCGGCGGTCATGTCGGCGGCCACGGCTTCGTCGTCGCGACGGCCGAGCGAATTGGTGATTCGCTTGAGCAGGCCCATCGGACCGCGCTCTTCCGCTGCATGCGCGGAAGCCGGCTGCGTGCGGTGGTCGAGTTCGGCCTGGACGACCGGCGGGAAATCCTCGACCTTCGGCATGCGCATCGGTTCGGGCGCCTGGCGGATGATCGGCTCCTGCCGGACCGGCTGCTGCTGGACGGGCTGGCTCACGATCGGCTGGCTCATGACGGGCGCTGGAGCCTGCTGCTGCACCTGGGGACGCGTGACGGGAGCTTCCGGAGCAGGCGCGAAAATCTTGCTCTGCGGACGGAAGGTTTCCTGCTGTACCACTGGCTGCTGTACCGGGGCGCTGGCACGCGGGGCCGGGAATTCGAGTTCGCGTTCCATCTCGGCTTCGCGGATGGTCTGCGCGATCGGATCCACCACCTTCGGTGCCTGCATCACGGGGGCAGGCTGAACTGCGGCCGCTGCCGGAGCAACAGCCGCGGAGGGACGGATAGCAGGCCTTGCGACCGGCTGAACGTTGCGCTCGGCGGCTTCGCTGATCGCCCGATCGATGCCGGTTGCGACGACCGAGACGCGGATGATGCCCTCAAGCGATTCGTCGAAGGTGGCGCCGAGAATGATGTTGGCGTCGGGATCGACTTCCTCGCGGATGCGGGTCGCGGCTTCGTCGACTTCGAAGAGGGTGAGGTCGCGACCGCCGGTAATGGAGATCAGCAGGCCCTGGGCGCCCTTCATCGAGGTTTCGTCGAGCAGCGGGTTGGCGATCGCGGCCTCGGCGGCCTGCAGCGCGCGGCCGGAGCCGGAAGCTTCGCCGGTACCCATCATCGCGCGGCCCATTTCGCGCATGACCGAGCGGACGTCGGCGAAGTCGAGGTTGATGAGACCTTCCTTCACCATCAGGTCGGTGATGCAGGCAACGCCCGAATAGAGAACCTGGTCGGCCATCGCGAAAGCGTCGGCGAAGGTGGTCTTGTCGTTGGCAATGCGGAAGAGGTTCTGGTTCGGAATGACGATCAGCGTGTCGACAGACTTCTGCAGTTCCTGGATGCCCATCTCCGCCAGGCGCATGCGGCGCCCGCCTTCGAAATGGAACGGCTTGGTGACGACGCCGACCGTCAGGATGCCCTTGTTGCGGGCGGCCTGGGCGACGACGGGCGCTGCGCCCGTGCCGGTGCCGCCGCCCATGCCGGCGGTGACGAAGCACATATGCGTGCCGTTCAGGTGATCGATGATCTCGTCGATGCACTCTTCGGCGGCCGCGCGGCCGACTTCCGGCTGCGAACCGGCGCCGAGGCCTTCAGTGACGTTGGCGCCGAGCTGGATGACCCGCTCCGCCTTCGTCATCGTCAGCGCCTGGGCATCCGTGTTGGCGACGACGAAGTCGACGCCCTGGAGACCGGCGGTGATCATGTTGTTGACGGCGTTGCCGCCACCGCCGCCAACGCCGAATACGGTGATGCGCGGCTTCAGCTCTGTGATGTCAGGCTTTTGCAGCTTGATGGTCATGGTACCTGTTCCTTCTCTCTCTGGCCGCATCGCCACGCCGGCCAATCACTCAATTTCAGAAGCTTTCCTTCAGCCACTGGCCCATCCGGGCTATGCGGCTGTTATTTCCACCAAGCGACATGAGCAGACCGCTCTGTGACGCATGTGTCTCCATGTCCGCGACCTGCGGATAGATCATCAGGCCGACGGCCGTCGAAAAAGCCGGGCCCTTTGCCGCCGTCGGCAGTCCCGAGACGCCCATCGGGCGGCCGATGCGGACGTTGCGGGCAAGAATGCGCCGCGCCACATCGGCAAGGCCGGTCAGCTGGCTCGCGCCGCCGGTCAGGACGACGCGCTTGCCGACGATCGGGCTGAAGCCGGAGCGCTGGATGCGGTCGCGGATCAGTTCCATCGTTTCTTCGATTCGGGCCGAAACGATGCGCGAAACCAGCGCCCGCGGCACCTGCGACGGCTGGTCGCGATCATCCTCGCCGATCGGCGGAATCGAGATCAGCTCGCGCTCGTCGGAGGAATTCGAAAGGGCCGTGGCATGCACGACCTTCAGCCGCTCCGCATCCTCGATACGGGTCGAAAGGCCTCGCGCGAGATCGGTGGTCACGTGATGGCCGCCGAGGCCGACGGCATCCGTATGAACGAGCTTGCCTTCGGCAAAGACCGAGATCGTCGTCGTGCCGCCACCCATGTCGATCGCAGCGCAGCCGAGCTCGACTTCGTCATCGACGAGAGCCGCCAGGCCGGATGCATAGGGCGTCGCGACGATGCCCTCGACCGACAGATGCGCGCGGTTGACGCTGAGCTCGAGGTTCTTCAGCGCCGAGCGCTCTGCGGTGACCACATGCATATCGACGCCAAGCGCATCGCCATACATTGCCAGCGGATCGCGAATACCGCGCTCGCCGTCGAGCGAAAAGCCGGTTGCTAGCGAATGCAGCACCGAACGATCCTGGCGCAGCGACTGCTGGCAGGCGGCCGACAGTACCTTCTTCAGATCGTTGAGTTCGACTTCCTGGCCGCCGAGATCGATCGTGGCCGTGTAAATGTCACTGCCGAGGCGGCCGGCCGTCAAATTGACGATCAGGCTCTCGACAGTCAGCCCGGCCATGCGCTCCGCCGCGTCGACGGCGAGGCGAATGACGCCTTCCAGCGCGTCGAGATCAGCGATGACGCCGGTCTTGATGCCGCGGGAACGCTGGTGCCCGATGCCGATGATCTCGATATTGTGCGTGCGGCCCGGCAGGATCTGGCTTTCCTCGCGCGGCGTCAGCCGGCCGATCATGCAGACGACCTTGGTCGAGCCGATGTCGAGCACCGAAACGACATGCGACCGCTTCGACGAAAGCGGCTTCAGGCGCGGCAATCCGAAATGGGATGAACCGAACAAGCTCATATATTCTGCCCCGCCTTCTTCAATTCCTTGGTGCGCTCTGTCACAGCCGTCTGACGGCGGACTGCCGCCTCCGGCGTCAGCTGGATTGCGGTTCTATCGGACAGCCTGAGATCGACCGCGGCAATGTCCCGCTCCAGGAGCTGATGCTCCTTGTCGAACTTCGAAAGCGTCGCCAGCGCCTGGTCGATACCGTCTTCCGGCAGCTTGACGACGACGCCGTTATCCATGTGCAGATCCCAGCGACGGCCTGATATCCAGACATAGGCCTTCACGCGGGCCTTGACGTCGGGCCACTTCGAGAAGGCGTCGTCGAGCGACGCCGCCGCCGTCTCCGCATCGCGGCCGACGACGAGCGGCAGCGACGAAAACTTGTTGTCGCGCAGCGGCGCAATGACGCTGCCGTTCTTTTCGATCAGCGAAAGCTCCTGCCCGTGCTGCCAGATCGCATAGGCCTGACGCTCCTTGAGCTTCACCTCGATCGTCTTCGGATAGATCTTGCGAACCTCGACACTTTCGACCCACGGAAGATGCGCGATCTTCCGGCGGGCGGCATCGACGTCGAGGGCGACCAGCGAGGTCGTGCCGTCGAGGCCGATCAGTTGCAGGATCTCGATTTCGGACGTCTCCGAATTGCCGGAAACCTTCACGTCCTCGATCGCAAAACCCGCCGCCGTCGTCGTCGCCTGCGCAACGGCTTCGGTGTGGCCGCCGAGCGACATGCCGTAAAGCCCGGTCGCAGCCAGGAAAGCCAGCGCCGAGATCGTGCCGGTATGGGCCGGGATGTAGATGCGGCCGCTGCCGAGGCTGATCAGGAAACGGGTAACGCGGCGCAGCGGACGCGGCAGGACGAATCGCTCTTCGGCTTCCATGACCGGAAGCACGGCATGATGGCTGGGGCGCCCTATCCTCTTTACTGTCAACGCAAACAAGACGCGTCCTCCACCATCCACCGGAGAAACTCACCAAAGGAATAACCGGCATGACCGGCCATTTCGGGCACAAGCGAGGTTGGAGTCATGCCTGGCTGGGTATTGACTTCCAGCCAGATGATTTCGCCGTCTTCGGAGAAACGATCGTCGTAACGAAAGTCGGACCGACTGACGCCGCGACAACCGATTGCCTGATGCGCCCTTAGGGCCAATCTTTGTATTTTTTGGTAAATATTCGGTGAAATTTTTGCCGGGATGACGTGTTTTGAACCGCCGGCTGCGTACTTGGAATCGTAATCATAGAAATTGTGTCCCTGCGGCACCACCTCGGTGACGCCGAGCGCAGTCTCGCCCATGACGCCGCAGGTGAGTTCGCGGCCATAGACATAGCGCTCGACAAGCACATCCTCGCCGTAGCGCCACTCGGTGGAGCTGACGACTTGCGGCGGATGCGCCTGATCTTCCGTGACGATGACGACGCCGAAGCTCGACCCTTCCCGCACCGGCTTCACCACATAGGGCGGCTTCATCGGATGCGTCGAGGGAAAGGCGAAACGGTTGATCACCTGCGATTCGGCGACCGGAATGCCGGCAGCGGCGGCAACAAGCTTCGCCTTGTCCTTGTCCATTGCCAGCGCCGAGGCAAGCACGCCCGAATGCGTATAGGGGATCTCGAGATATTCGAGGATGCCCTGAATGGTGCCGTCCTCGCCGAAGGGGCCATGCAGCGCATTGAAGACCACATCGGGTTTCAACGCGGCAAGCTTTTCGGAAACGTCGCGCGCCACATCGATGCGTGTCACTTCGAAGCCTTCCGATTCGAGGGCTTCTGCGCAAGCCTTTCCCGAGGAAAGGCTGACAGGCCGTTCCGAGGAAAATCCGCCCATCAGGACAGCGACATGCTTGCGACTCATCAACACCCCCAAAAAATAACTTTCATTCTCGAAATCGACGCTTGCGCGAAGCTGTCTGCGCCGTTTCGGGCCTTTGTCCGACCTGCATGCATTAGAGCATCATTATGGTTAATGAAGTGTTTACTTTCGTTAACTTCTTCTTCCCAGGCGCAGCATTTGTCCGTGCCGCGCACTTCATTTTTCGAAGCTTCACGTCTTCGAAGTTTCAGGGTGGACATCTCAGCCGATCTGTCAAAACGGAAAAGCCCGCATGGAAAAACCACGCGGGCTCAACGGGATAGCCTCCTGCCTTGTGGTCAGTCGGCGTCGTCGAGAAACTTCCACACGAGCCCCCCGAGCACCCCGCCCGCAAGCGGTGCAATCCAGAACAGCCAGAGCTGCTGCAATGCCCAGCCGCCGACGAAAAGCGCCTGGCCGGTGGAACGCGCCGGGTTGACCGAGGTATTTGTCACCGGGATAGACACGAGATGGATCAGCGTTAGCGCGAGGCCGATCGCAAGTGGCGCGAAGCCTGCAGGCACGCGGCTGCTGGTCGATCCCAGGATGATGATCAGGAAGAACATGGTCAGCAGCACTTCGATCAGCAGTGCCGAAAGCAGCGAATAACCGCCCGGCGAATGATCGCCATAGCCGTTGGCGGCAAAGCCGCCAAGTTCGAAACCCGCCTTGCCGCTGGCAATGAGATAAAGCAGTGCGGCCGCAGCAACAGCGCCAACAACCTGGACGACGATATAGGGAAGCAGGCGTGCCGCGGGAAACCGCCCGGCGACCGTCAGGCCGAGGGAGACGGCGGGGTTGAAATGACCGCCCGAAATACCGCCCACGGCATAGGCCATGGTGAGCACGGTCAGGCCGAATGCAAAGGCCACCCCGACAAAACCGATGCCCAATTCGGGATAGGCCGCGGCAAGGACGGCGCTGCCGCATCCACCAAAGACAAGCCAGAACGTGCCGAGAAACTCCGCAACAAGACTCTTTCGCATGCGCACCTCCTAAATCTCAACCAGAGAGTTTATAGGGAATCTGCTACAATTCGAGTCCGGTCAAGCTGGTGAGAAATGCTGCGGCAAGCTTCGCGCAAGGATCGAGAAACTGTGCATCCGAGGAAAACAGCCAGCGCGGCTTTTTTATTGATGCGGTCGGCACTTCCGGCTAACCCGAGCACTCAAGGTCAAGCGGGGAACAGATCATGCGATGCCTCATCACCGGCGCGGCCGGCTTTGTCGGCGGGCCTCTCGTCGAAAGACTGCATGGCGAGCGGCTGTGGGAGCTTCAGGTGACGACGCGCTCCGCAGCCGCCGGCTTTCCGGCAGAGGTGCGGCATTTCCCCATCGAAATATCCAGCGAAACAGACTGGACGGCCGCTCTCGACGGTGTTGACGTCGTCGTCCATCTCGCCGCCCGGGTGCACATCATGAATGACCGCGCGGCCGATCCTCTGACGGAATTCCGCCGGATCAACACCGCCGCCACGCTCAATCTCGCCGAGCAGGCCGCACACGCCGGGGTAAAAAGGTTCGTTTTCATCAGCAGCATCAAAGTCAATGGTGAAGAAAACGACCGGCCCTTCCGCCACGACGATACGCCGATGCCGCTTGATCCCTATGGCGTTTCGAAGTTGGAAAGCGAAATCGGCCTGCATGAAATCTCAGCCCGAACAGACATGGAAGTCGTCGTCATTCGCCCGCCCCTCGTCTATGGGCCTGGCGCCAGGGGCAACTTCGCCCTGCTCGTCGGACTTGTCCGGAAGAAGATACCGCTCCCCTTCGCATCGCTGAAGAACCACCGGACACTGGTTGCGCTTCCAAATCTCGTCGACCTGATCGTCACGGCCATGACGCATCGGGATGCGACCGGCCAGACCTTTCTCGCCGGTGATGGAGAAGATCTCTCCACACCCGGGCTCATCGAAGGCATTGCCGCGGGCTTGGGCGTCAAACCGATGCTGCTTCCCTTCCCTCCCGCCTTGCTGCAGTTGGGTGCGAAATTGACGGGAAAAGACGCGGTCTACCAGCGTCTTTGCGGTTCCCTGCAGGTCGACATATCCCACGCCCGCGACGTGCTCGGCTGGTCGCCCATCGTCACGCCGCGCGAAGGTTTGAAGCTCGCCGTGCAGTAAAAAGCTATTCGCTGGTGACACCGTGGAACGGGCGCACTTCGCGGCCGGGCATGAAGACGCCGAGGCGCTTGATTTCCCATTCGAGCTTGATGCCCTCTTTCTCGAAGACCTCGCGGCGCACCTGTTCGCCGAGATATTCGAGATCGTAGCCGGTCGCCTGCCCCATGTTGATCATGAAGTTGCAGTGAAGCGACGACATCTGCGCTCCGCCGATGACGAGACCGCGGCAGCCTGCCTCGTCGATCAGTTTCCAGGCCGAATGGCCGGCAGGGTTCTTGAAGGTCGAGCCGCCGGTCTTTTCGCGCACCGGCTGCACCGTCTCGCGATGATTGCGCACGGCGTCCATCTCGGCGCGGATCTGGGCGCGCTCCTCCGGATAGCCCTCGAACAGCACGGAGGTGAAGATCAGCTCGCTGGATGCGGTCGAATGACGATAGGAATAGCCCATCTCGGCATTGGACAGCACGTGCCTGTTGCCCTTGCGGTCGACCGCGTTGACCTCGATTAGCCGCTCGCGCGTCTCCACGCCATTGGCCCCGGCATTCATGCGCGCTGCGCCGCCGATGCTGCCCGGAATACCGTAGAAGAAATGAAAGCCGCCGATGCCGTTATCCATCGCCATCGCCGCCACATGCTTATCGGGGCAGATGCTGCCGGCCAGAATGCGGTTTTCGCCGGCAAGCTCGACAAAGCCGAAGCCCTTGGCGGACAGGCGCAGCACGACGCCGGGAATGCCGCCGTCGCGCACCAGGATGTTGGAGCCGACGCCGATCACGGTCAGCGGCACCTCTTCCGGCAAGATTTTCAGGAAGGCGACGAGATCGTCGATATCATGCGGCTGGAACATCAGCTCGGCGAGGCCGCCTGCCCTGAACCAAGTGACGCGGTCCATGGGGGCATCCGGCGTGATGCGACCGCGGATATCCTTTACACCGTCTCCGAGAGACGCGAGAAGCTTTTCCCCATTCACCTGTTTCATACGGACTTTCCCGATAGGCCTTCCAGTTGCTTGGGCAGCGCCGCCGCCCAGGATGTGATGCTCCCAGCCCCCAACAGAACCACGAAATCGCCAGGCTTTGCAACCTCCGCAACCATCTGCGGCAGAAGCTCTGCCGAAGTGAGAAAGCGAGCGTCGCGATGGCCGCCGGATTTTATCCGCGAGACCAGCGACACGGAATCGATCCCCGCGATCGGATCTTCGCCTGCCGCATAGACCGGCGCCAGGAAAATGCTGTCGGCATCGTTAAAGCAGGCGGCGAATTCCTCGAACAGGCTTGCCAGGCGGCTGTAGCGGTGCGGCTGATGGACCGCGATGATGCGCCCCTTGCAGGCTTCGCGGGCAGCGCGCAGCACCGCCTTGATCTCGACCGGATGGTGACCGTAATCGTCGAAGATCTGCACCCCGTTCCATTCGCCGGTCAGCGTGAAACGGCGCTTGACGCCGCCGAAGGAGGCTAGCCCCTTGGCGATATCGGCGCTCGATATGCCGAGCCGGTTGGCTACGGCGATAGCCGCCGTGGCGTTGGAAATATTATGCCGCCCGGGCATCGGCATGACCAGCCCCTTGAGCTCGATCACCTGGCCGGTGCGGCGGCGGCGGATTTCGACGTCGAAGATCGAGCGTGTGCCGTCGATGCGCACATTCTTGAAGCGTACGTCGGCCTGCGGGTTCTCGCCATAGGTGATGATCTTGCGATCCTCGATGCGGCCGACCAGCGACTGCACCTCGGGATGGTCGAGGCACATAACGCCGAAGCCGTAAAACGGCACGTTCTCGACGAACTGCCGGAAGGCGGCGCGCACGGCGTCGAAATTGCCGTAATGGTCGAGATGCTCCGGGTCGATATTGGTGATGACGGCGACATCCGCAGGAAGTTTCAGAAACGTGCCGTCGGATTCGTCGGCCTCGACCACCATCCACTCGCCCTCGCCCATGCGGGCATTGGTGCCGTAGGCATTGATGATGCCGCCGTTGATGACGGTCGGATCGAGCCCGCCGGCTTCGAGCAGGGTGGCGACCAGCGAAGTGGTCGTCGTCTTGCCATGCGTGCCGCCGATGGCGATCGCATTGCGGAAGCGCATCAGCTCGGCAAGCATTTCGGCGCGGCGCACCACCGGCAGCAGCTTTTCGCGGGCGGCGATCAATTCCGGATTGCTCTTTTTTATCGCCGTCGAGACGACGACGACTTCGGCATCACCCAGGTTCTCAGCCCGATGGCCGACGAACACCTCGATGCCCTTGTCGCGCAGGCGCTGGACATTGGCGCTATCGGCCTGGTCGGATCCCTGCACCTTGTGGCCGAGATTGTGCAGCACCTCGGCAATGCCGCTCATGCCGATGCCGCCGATGCCGATGAAATGAACGAGACCGATCGCCTTCGGCAGTTTCATGCGCGTGTCCTCTTCAATTCCGCAATTGTCCGTCCGGCGGCAATAGCCTCAACCATGTCGGCAAGCAAGTTCGCGGCATCGGGTTTTCCGGCGAGTTTCGCCGCCGCTGCCATGTGCGAAAGCTTTTCCGGATCGTTCATCACAGCCGTCAGGATCGCCGCGATCTTCTCCGGCGAAAGCTCGGATTGGGCGATCACCTTCGCTCCGCCGGTCGCAGCCAGCGCTGCCGCATTCGCCGCCTGGTCATGATCGAGAGCGTGCGGGTAAGGCACCAGCACCGCCGGCCGACCAATGACGGAGATCTCCGAAACCGTCGAGGCGCCCGAGCGGCAGATGACAAGATGGGCCTTCGCCAGCCTCTCCGCCATGTCGGTGAAGAAAGGCGCGATATCGGCCCCCATCTCCAGCTTGGCGACGCAGCCGCCGACCATCTCCATATCCTCGGGACGCACCTGCTGGGTGATGCGCAGTCGCAGACGCAGCGCGTCGTCAAGCAGGCTAATCGCCGTCGGCAGCGCCTTGGAGAAATATTGCGCGCCCTGGCTGCCGCCGAAGACGACAAGATTGAAGGCTTCGCCGGGATGCGAGGGCGTATAAGGCACCTCGGCGGCAGCGATGATTGCCGGGCGGACCGGATTGCCTGTCGTTACGGTCTTGTCCGGGAAGGCGCCGCCCCCCTCCGGCAGGAAACCGCCGGCAATCCCCTGTACGCGGGTCGCCAAGGCCTTGTTGGCACGGCCCATCACGGCATTCTGCTCGTGGATCATCGCCGGCACGCCAAGCCTTGTCGCGGCAAGCAGCGGCGGCACTGTCGGATAGCCGCCGAAACCGACGACGATGACGGGCTTCAGCCGCTGGATCAGCTTCTTTGCGGCCCGCATGCCGCTCCAGAGCGTCCACAGCGAACGGGCGACGGCGACCGGGTTCTTCGAGCCGATCGTCGCCGACGGCACGACATGGATCTCTTCGGCCGGGAACTTGCCGGCATACCGCTCGGCCCGGCTGTCGGTGACGAGATGCACCGAGTAGCCGCGCTCTTTCAGCTTGAAGGCCAGCGCCTCCGCCGGGAACACATGGCCGCCGGTTCCCCCGGCGGCAAGCAGCACGATGCCTTTGCTCATGGCCTTTTACTCCGCCGGCATGCCGTGCGGGACGCGGAAAAGGCTCCGGTCCTGCGCACGTTTTTCCGGTCGATGACGCGTCAGCGCCAGAATGAAGCCGGCGGTGACGCAGATCGCCACCATCGACGAGCCGCCGTAGGAAATCAGCGGCAGCGTCATGCCCTTTGCCGGCAGCAACTCGAGGTTGACGCCGATATTGATGATCGACTGGATGCCCATCTGCAGCACCAGGCCGGCAACGGCGAAGCGGTTGAAGTCGTTGCGCTCGCGATAGGCATGCGATAGGCCGCGCAACACCAGCACGGTAAAGAGCGCCACCAGCGCCATGCAGAAGACGATGCCGAACTCCTCGGCCGCGACCGAGAAGATGAAGTCGGTATGTGCATCCGGGATGATGCGCTTGACGATACCCTCACCCGGCCCCTGGCCGAACCAGCTGCCGCGGATGATCGCCTCGCGCGCCGTGTCGATCTGGAACGTGTCGCCCTCGCCGGTCATGAACTTGTCTATTCGCAACGCGACGTGCGGGAAGACGTAATAGGCGCTGAGCAGGCCGCCGGCGCCGCCGATGCCGAGCAGCATGATCCAGATCCATGGCATGCCGGCCATGAAGAACATCCCGCCCCAGACGGCCGTAGTCAGGATGGTCTGTCCGAGGTCAGGCTGCGCGACGAGCAGGGCGGCGACGATGGCAAACAGAATGATGGCGAAGAGATTACCGGGAATCTCCGGCTGGCGCGCATGTTCGGCAAACAGCCAGGCGCAAACCACGACGAAGGCGGGCTTCATGAATTCCGACGGCTGGATCGAAAGGCCGGCGATCCAGATCCAGCGCCTGCCGCCCTTAACCTCCTGTCCGACGAACAGCACCAGCACCATCATGGCGAGCGAGATGATCAGCAGCAGGATCGCCGTTCGCCGCACTTGCCGGGGCGTCAGGAACGACAGTCCGAGCATGACGGAAATCGAAGGGATCATGAAGGCCGCATGGCGCTTGACGAAGTGGAAGGGCTCGAGCCCGATGCGCTCGGCAACCGCGGGAGACGCTGCAAACGACAGCATGAAACCGATGCCCATCAGGAAGATGAACATCGCCAGGAAGAAGCGGTCGATGGTCCAGAACCAATCGGCCAAAGGCCCACGTTCCGCGCGGCTTACCATGTCATTTCTCTCCTGTTGCCGAACCGATCAGCATCGCAATCCCGTCAAGCGCTGCCACGTGTCCGACGAAGGCTTCACCCCTGACTTCGAAATTCTTATACTGATCGAAGCTTGCGCAAGCCGGGGATAACATGACGGCCGAAGCGGCGGCCTCGTCGCGCTCGGCATCGGCTGCCGCATGCACGACCGCGCGCTCCAGCGTGCCTGAAATCTCGTAAGGCACGGCCTCGCCGAGTGTCGCTGCGAATTCCGCCGCCGCTTCGCCGATCAGATATGCCTTGGCGATGCGCGGAAAATAGGGAGCGAGCGTGGTGATGCCGCCTGATTTCGGCAGGCCGCCGGCGATCCAGTAGATGCGATCATAGCTCGAAAGCGCCGGTGCCGCAGCATCGGCATTGGTCGCCTTGGAATCATTGACGAAGACGACGCGGCCACGCTGCCCCACCGGCTGCATGCGATGCTTGAGGCCAGGGAACGAGGCAAGGCCGGCACGGATGTCGTCGGCGGAAATACCGACGGCAAGGCAGGCGGCCACAGCTGCGGCGGCGTTCTGCGCATTATGGCTGCCGCGCAGCGTCTGGATACCGTCGAGATCGGCGAAGGGCAGCATGGCGCCGCCGGCGGCCTGAATGAGCCTGGTGCCCTCGGCATAAATGCCTGATGCCACCACGCTGCGGCGCGAAATGCGCACCACCTTGACACCCGCCCGCTCGACGCGGTCGGCAATCAGCGCCGAATGGCTGTCGTCGACGCCGACGACCGCCACATCGCTGCCGGCGACCAGCCGTTCCTTGACATCGGCGTAATGCTGCATCGTGCCGTGACGGTCGAGATGATCGGGCGTCAGGTTGAGCAGGATGCCGGCTGACGGGTTGAGCGTCGGTGCCAGGTCGATCTGGTAGGAGGAGCATTCGACGACGTAATAGCGTCCGGCCTTCGGCGGATCGAGCGTCAGAACCGCCGTACCGATATTGCCGCCGAGCTGCGTATCATAGCCGGCGCTTTTCAGAATATGGGCGATCAGCGCCGTCGTCGTCGACTTGCCGTTGGTGCCTGTGATGGCGATGAACGGGCAATCCGGCGCATGGGCGCGGCGCTCGCGCACGAAGAGTTCGACATCGCCGACGATATCGACGCCGGCGGCGCGCGCAAGATCGACGGTCCAGTGCGGCTTCGGATGGGTGAGCGGCACGCCTGGTGATAGCACGAACAGCGCCTGCTGGCTCCAGTCGATGGTATGCAGATCCTCAGTCCGGATGCCCTCGGCGGAAGCCTTGGCGACGCTGTCGGGATTGTCGTCCCAGGCGGTCACCTCGGCGCCGCCCGAAACCAGCGCCCGGGCGGTGGCAAGGCCCGAGCCGCCGAGCCCGAAGAGCGCGACCTTCCTGTCCTTGAGCGTCGTGACCGGGATCATGGCCGCCTCACCGCAACTTCAGCGTCGAGAGGCCGAGCATGGCAAGGCCGACGGCGATGATCCAGAAGCGGATCACCACCTGGCTTTCGGTCCAGCCCTTCTTCTCGAAGTGATGATGGATCGGCGCCATCAGGAAGACGCGCCGGCCGGTCATCTTGAAGAAGCCCACCTGGATGATGACCGAAAGCGTCTCCATGACGAAGAGGCCGCCGATGATCGCCATGACGATCTCGTGTTTGGTGGCGACGGCAACAGTGCCGATCGTGCCGCCGAGCGCCAGCGACCCGGTATCGCCCATGAAGATGGCGGCCGGCGGCGCGTTGAACCACAGAAAGCCCAGCCCGGCGCCGATGACGGCGCCGAGAACGACGGCAAGCTCGCCGGTGCCGGGCACGAAATTGATCTGCAGGTAGTTCGCAAACACCACATTGCCGGCGAGATAGGCGATGACGCCGAAGGAGGCGGCGGCGATCATGACGGGCACGATAGCTAGCCCGTCAAGGCCGTCGGTCAGATTGACGGCATTGCCGGCGCCGACGATGACGAAGCCGCCGAAGACGACGAACATGATGCCGATATTGATCATGAAGTCCTTGAAGAAAGGAAAGGCGATCGACGAACCGAAGGTCGAGCCGGCAACGCCCGAGGCAAGGGCGGTGCGCATCATGAAATAGACGGCGATGCCGGCGATGACAAATTCGATGCCCAGGCGCGCCTTGCCGGAAAAGCCCATATGGCTCTGCTTCGTCACCTTGAGATAATCGTCATAGAAGCCGATCGCGCCGAAACCGAGCGTCACCAGCAAGGTGGCGACGACATAGACGTTGGAAAGATCGGCCCAGAGCAGCGAGGCGCCGACGATGCCGGCAAGGATCATAAGCCCGCCCATGGTCGGTGTGCCGGCCTTTTTGAAATGGGTCTGCGGCCCGTCGGCGCGGATCGGCTGGCCCTTACCCTGCCGGATGCGCAGCGAATTGATGATGGTCGGCCCGAACAGGAAGACGATCAGGGCTGAGGTGAACAGAGCAGCGCCTGTACGGAAGGTAATATATCTGAACAGGTTCAGAAACTTGAAATATTCCGACAGTTCGACAAGCCAGATCAGCATTCAGGGCCCCTTGTTTACCCGATCAAAGTTCGCGTTGCGTGTCGGAAAATGGCGGGAACTTGTCAAGGAGCGCGGCGACGATCTTGCCGAAACCGATGCTCAGAGACGATTTCACCATCAACACGTCGCCTGGCGCGACCGAGTTCAACACATAATCCGTCAATTCGGCGGTGTTCTCGCGATATTCGACATGGACGCTTTCCGGCAGCGATTCCTTGAGCGCGGCCATCTCTGCGCCGGCGAGCCAGACATGTTCGATACCGGCTGCAAGCAGCGGCACGGCCAGATCGGTATGGACCTTCTGCGCATACTCGCCCATTTCAAGCATGTCGCCCAGCACGGCGATACGGCGTCCGCGGCTGGTCGGCTCGGAGGCCGCCAGCAGTGCGATCGCCGCGCGCATCGAAGCCGGATTGGCATTGTAGCTTTCGTCGATCAGCGTGAAGCTGCCGCTGCCGATCGAAAGCCGGTGGCGCTTGCCCCTGCCCTTTTCCGGCTTCAGCGTCGCAATCGCTGCGATCGCCCTTTCCATGTCGGCACCGACGATCCTGACGACCCCGAGCGCGGCGAGCGCGTTCTCGGCGATATGGCGGCCGGGCGCGCCGATCGCGACCTCCAGCGTCTCGCCGCCGATCGTCAGCCACAGCGTCGAATTCTCATCCGCGCCGTTGAATTCCGCCAACCGGAATTCGGCCTTGGCATGCTGGCCGAAGGAATGGATATGCTCGATACCGAGCGACTGAGCCGTGCGGTCGAGGAAATTGAACTGGTCGTTGTCGCGGTTGAGCACCACATGGCCGCCTGGCTCGACCCCCTCGAAGATCTCCGCTTTGGCGGCAGCGATCTCTTTGATGTTCTTGAAATTGCCGAGATGGGCCGGTGCGATCGTCGTGATGATGGCGACATCGGGACGGATCATCTCGACCAGCGGCCGGATCTCGCCGGGATGGTTCATCCCGACTTCGAAGACACCGTAATCCGTATCGTCAGGCATGCGCGCCAGCGTCAGCGGTACGCCCCAATGATTGTTGAAGGAGGCGACGGAGGCATGCACCTTGCCGGAGGGCGACAGCACATGCCGCAGCATTTCCTTGGTGGTCGTCTTTCCCACGGAGCCCGTCACCGCGATGATCCGGGCCTTGGAGCGCTCGCGCGAGGCAAGGCCGAGCCGGCCGAGTGCCGCAAGCACATCCTCCACGACGATCATTGGCACCGTCAGGCGGCCCATGGCCGGAAGCCTCGCCTCACTGACGACGAGAAGGGAGGCGCCGTTCGCCACCGCCATCGACGCGTAGTCGTGACCGTCGACACGGTCGCCCTTGATCGCGAAGAAGGCTTCGCCCGGGCTGATCGAGCGGCTGTCGATGGAAATGCCGGTGATGCCTTCGGGCAGAGTGCCGAAGGGCCGCCCCGCCATTGCTGCGATCATGTCTTCGGTCGTCCAGAGCCAGCTCAAGATTGCAGTTCCTCCAAGGCCTTGCGCACCTCCGCATGATCGGAGAACGGCAGGGTGACGCTACCGATCGTCTGCCCTTCCTCATGCCCCTTGCCGGCGACGATCAGTGTATCGCCGGATCGCAACATACCAACAGCCTCGCGGATTGCCGTGGCGCGATCGGCAATTTCCGAGGCGCCGGATGCTGCCGCCATGATCTCCGCCCGGATCGCGGCCGGCTCCTCCGAGCGCGGATTGTCGTCGGTGACGATGACGACGTCGGCAAGTCGGCAGGCGATTTCACCCATGATCGGCCGTTTGCCGCGATCGCGGTCGCCGCCGCAGCCGAAGACGACGACGACGCGGCCGGTGGTGAAGGGCCGGACCGAGCCCAGCACGTTTTCCAGCGCATCCGGCTTATGGGCATAGTCGACATAGGCGAGCGCGCCGTCTTTCGTATGGCCGACGAGTTCGAGACGGCCGGACGCGCCGACGAGCTTCTCGAGCGCGGCCATCGCAACTTTCGGCTCGACGCCGGTCGACATGGCAAGACCTGCCGCGACCAGCGCGTTGGCCACCTGGAAATCGCCGGCCAGCGGAATATCCACCTCGAAGATCTCGCCGCCGATATGGATCTCGGCGGTCTGCTTGTGGCGGAAGTGCTCGACACGTTTCAAGGTGAGGTAGACGCCCTTGCGCCCGACGGTGCGCACATCGTGACCGGCAGCGGCAGCGGCCTTGATCGCCTGCGCCGACCATGGATCGTCGGCGAAGATCACCGCCGGCGCGCCCTTCGGCAGCAGCGTATCGAAAAGCCGCATCTTGGCGGCCATATAGGCCTCGACCGTGGGATGATAATCCATGTGGTCGCGGCCGAGATTGGTGAAGGCAGCGGCGGCAAGCTTGACGCCGTCGAGCCGGCTCTGGTCGAGGCCGTGGCTGGAAGCCTCCATCGCCGCATGCGTGACACCTTCGCCGGCAAGTTCGGCCAGTAGTTTGTGCAGCGACACCGGATCGGGCGTCGTCAGCGAACCATATTCGTTGCGCGTCGGCGAGACGACGCCTGTTGTGCCGATCATCGCCGCCGCATGCCCCGCATGCGCCCAGATCTGCCGGGTAAAAGAAGCCACAGAGGTCTTGCCCGCCGTGCCGGTGACGGCGACCATGGTCTCCGGCTGCCTGCCGAAGAAGCGCGAGGCGGCGATCGAAAGGAAACGGCGCGGCTCCTTGACCGCAAGCACCGGGATGGAAGCCTCGACGGCCTGGGAAGCAATCGCGACGGCGGCACCCCGGCCGGCGGCATCGGCGATGAAGCCCGCGCCGTCCGCCTTGCTGCCGGCGACAGCGACAAAAGCATTGCCCGGCGCCACATGGCGGCTATCCGAAGACAGGCCCGAAATATCAAGCAAGCCTGCCGGGCCTTCGAGCTGTGCTTCAATTTCCGGAAACTGATCTCCGGCCAGGTCTCGCAATTTCATCGAATGCACTTTTCTCTCTTGAAGCCGGTCCACCCCTCGCGAATCGGCGTCGATATTCATTCACACTCAATAAGACACCAGCAAGGCCGATCCGCCCTCCCCGAATTTCGGCTCGATGCCGAGAATGGGGGCCGCGCGGCTGATGATCTCGCGGGCGATCGGGCCAGCGGTACCGGCAGAGATCGTTCCGCCGTATTGCTTTTCGCCGGTTTTCGGCTCGTCGCAGAAGGTGATCACCGCATATTTGGGATCGTTGATCGGGAATGCGGCAATGAAGGAGTTGAAGTTCAAGGTCGCGGAATAGCGGCCGTTCACCACTTTATCGGCCGTGCCGGTCTTGCTGCCGACGGCAAAACCTGGCACGCGGGCGACGCGGCCCGATCCCTTGTATCCGTTGAAATCGAGAAGATAGCGGATCTCGTCGCTGGTCGTCTTCTTGATCACCTGCGTGGCGATTTCATCGGCCTGTTCGCGGCTGCGCGGCAGGAATGTCGGCTCGATCAGCTTGCCGCCATTGACGAGAGCGGCCGCCGCCACCCCTGTCTGCAGCGCCGTCGTCGAGACGCCGTGGCCGAAGGAAATCGTGATCGAATTGATCTTCTTCCAGACCCGCGGCTGGCTCGGCATCTTCACCTCAGGCAGCTCGGTCTGCATCTTGGTCAAGAGGCCGAACTTGGTCAGATAGTCCTTCTGCGCGTCGATGCCGACGATGTCGATGACGCGCGCCGTGCCGATATTCGACGAATACTGGAAAATCTCGGGCACGGTCAGCCAGCGGCGCTGCCCATGGAAATCGTGGATCGTGAAGCCGCCGATATAGATCGACTTGCTGGCATCGAACGTGTCGGTCATCTTCACCTTGCCGGTGTCGAGCGCCATCGCCAGCGAAAAGGTCTTGAAGGTCGATCCCATTTCGAAGGTGCCGTTGGTCATCCTGTTGAGCCAACCCTCCTTGGCTCCTTCCTGCGGATCGTTCGGATCGAAATCCGGCGCCGAGGCCATGGCCAGCACTTCCCCGGTATGCACGTCGATGACGGCAGCACCCGCCCCCTTGGACTGGAAGTTGTTGACGGCGTTGACGACCGCGTCCCGAACGATGTTCTGCACGCGCAGGTCGATCGACAGCCGCACCGGCTCGAGCGGCTGGTCGCTGGTCATGCCGACCGAGGCGAGGTCGGCGAGCCCCTGGTCGTCGATATATTTCTCCATCCCGGCGACACCGCGGTTGTCGATGTTGACGTAACCGAGGATATGCGCGGCGGTCGAGCCGCCCGGATAGAAGCGGCGCTTTTCCGGCCGGAAGCCGATACCGGGAATGCCGAGCGCCAGGATCTGGCTCTGCTGCTTCGGCGTCAGCTGCCGGCGCAGCCAGGCGAAATGCGACGTTTTGACCGAGAGCTTCTTATAGGTATCCCGGACGTCGAGCTCCGGCAGAACAGTCGCAAGCTTCTCGACCGCCTCGTCGGCATCGACGATCTTGTTGGGTTCGGCAAACAGCGAGACGGTGCGGATGTCGGTCGCCAGCACTTCGCCGTTGCGGTCGAGAATGTCGGGGCGCGAAGCCATCAGCCGATCGGGCGGCAGGATGCTGGAGACGACCTCCTGATCCTTCATCGCATATTCGACGAGACGGCCGCCGATGACGACATAGACACCCATGAAGCCGAGGATCAGCAGACCGACGCGGCTTTTTGCCTGCCCTGACTTCTTCTTGCGGGATCCCTCGATCGCCAGGCCGGCAGGAGAAGGACCGCCGAAACGATTGTAGACTCCAGCGGAGAAATGCGCCTGGCTCTTCAAGACCATGATGCGAGAAAGAAACGACATTATTCCACCGACCCCGTTTCGATCTCGTCTGCTTCATCCTCCTCCGCGGCGCGCGGCGCGGGTTTTGGAACGGGCTGCGCCTTCGTCGTGACCGTCGCGCCTTTGGCGCCGGCCAGGGCTGCACCTTTCGCGCCGGCCTCGGTCGCGCTCTTGGCGCCAGCCTTGGCCTCGGTCACGTCGGGCACGGGAACCTCGGATTTCAGCATCGGCAATTCCTTAGCATGCACCAGCGCCGTCGATTGCGTCGGCTGCAACTGCAACTCGTCATCATAGGCCTTGACCAGCCGCTCCAGCCGGTTCGGCTGCGATTGCAGCGCCCAGTCAGCCTTGAGAAGGTCGATCGTGTCCTCCTCGAGCTTGATCTCGGCTTCGAGGCGATGAACCTCCTCGAACTTCAATTCAGCGCGATGCTTGATCGTATAGGTGACGGCGGCGGTGGCCGTCATAACGCCGATGAGCACGAGATCGAACGTTTTCAGCATATCAACCTCCAAGCTTTCCGAGACTGGCGAGATTGGGAAACCCGAAGAGCGACATATCCGCAGCTTCAGCGGCGGCCTCCGTCCTCAGGCCGGCGCGCAGCTTGGCGGAGCGGGCGCGCGGATTGATCTCCGCCTCCACCTCGCTTGCCGAAACCATCGGCTTGCCGATCGCCGCGAAAGTTGCCGCCCGCTCATGCGCGACCGGCAGATGCCGCGACCCCGACGCCTTGCCGGCGCGGTCGGAGAAGAATTTCTTGACGATCCGGTCTTCGAGCGAATGAAAGGTGACGACGACGAGCCGGCCGCCCGGCTTCAGCGCTGCTTCCGCCGCAAACAGCGCCTGCGCGAGTTCGCCGAGCTCGTCATTGACGAAGATGCGCAAGGCCTGGAAGACACGCGTTGCCGGATGGATTTTGTCCTTCATCTTGCGGGGCGTGACCAGCTCGATGAGACCGGCAAGATCGCGTGTCGTCTCGAACGGCTTTTCCTCGCGGCGCTTCTCGATCGCATGCGCGATGCGCGGCGCCTGGCTTTCCTCGCCGAGGAAATGGAAGATGCGGATCAGATCGGCGACCTTGGCGCGGTTGACGACATCGGCCGCCGAAACGCCCGCGGCCGACATACGCATGTCGAGCGGCCCGTTCTTCTGGAAGGAGAAACCACGCTCGGCCTCATCGATCTGCATGGAGGAAACGCCGATATCGAGGACGACGCCATCGAGCCCGCCTTGCGGCGCATGATCGGCAAGATGCGAGAATTGCGAATGAACGAGCTTGAGACGGCCGCCATGGGCAGCAACCATTGCCTGGCCGGATGCAATCGCCGTCGGATCGCGGTCGAGCGCGATCACCTCGGCGCCGGCCGCAAGAATGGCGGCGCTGTAGCCGCCCGCACCGAATGTACCGTCGAGGATGAGCTTGCCGGGCGCGGGCGCCAACGCCGAAAGCACCTCATCAAGAAGAACAGGAATGTGACGAACCGGTCCGCCACCGGCATCAGTTGAACCTCCGCCAGGATTCGCCACCATTCCGTTCCCTCGTTCTTTCAGGAACGCTTGCCCGCCAGCTTGCGCTCCCCTCGTGCCTGCGCCTGCGCAGCCACAAAAGCCTGCGGCTGCCAAAGCTGAAAATGATCCGCCCGACCGACGAAGGTCACCTCGTCCGAGATGCCGGTAAAGCCGCGAATGAAATCCGTGACCATCAGCCGCCCCTCGGCGTCGAGCTTCATGAAGACCCCGCCTCCATGAATGAGAAGCGACATCTCGTTGGCATCCGGCGAAAACGGATCCTCCGCAGCAATCTGCCGTTCGAATCTTTCGAGAAGATCCGGACCGCCGACGCTGATCGCCGGAAACACAAAGTCCTGGAAGCAATAGAGCTCCTGAACATTGCGCTGCGCCAGCACGGACCGGAACGCCGAGGGCACGGAAACCCTGCCCTTGGCATCGATCCTGTTGGTCGCATTCGAAAGGAAGCGGCTCATCACACGAAACATCCGTTCCCGCAGGGATCCGGACCAAAAGACGCCCGAAACTCCCGATATCAGGCACAGCTTCGCAAGCCGGATGAGCAAAAACCCCTCCGACGCTTCCGGAGAGGAAGACGTCTTTGCTTTGCGATGAATGGGCAGGTGATTGCCCTGGTGCAGTGCGCATTTGGGATAGCATGGGACCATATGGGCGTCAATGGGATACGCCCATTTTGCAACAGACGCATGATCAAAAATTTATAAGCTGTTAAGTTTAACAAAGAGTTAGGATCGCCCTGTCGCGATGGTCGCGCAGCGGTGCTTTTGCAAAAAGAATTTTCAACAGGCGGACTGCATGAGCTTCCACTTGAAAACTTTCGATTTCAGCGGCTTACCGGGAAGTGATTCCTGAAATCAGGGCTTGATCGCGCCACAAAAGTTAATCGCCAGTTGGCCTGTAAGCCGGGTTCTGTATGGCTCCGGCGTGAACCGGAACGTGGCAGCCATTCCTCTGGGACAGCGTTCGCACGCTGCCTCGCGCAACCCACCCGGATGACTGGCCTGGAAACCGGCCGGAAGGCCTTTCGGCCTGCCGCGTCATCCCTATTCGGTCTTGCTCCCGGTGGGGTTTACCGTGCCATTTCCGTTGCCGGAGATGCGGTGGGCTCTTACCCCACCCTTTCACCCTTACCTGTCATGACAGGCGGTTTGCTTTCTGTGGCACTTTCCCTGAGGTCGCCCTCGCCGGACGTTATCCGGCACCGTGTTTCCGTGGAGCCCGGACTTTCCTCACCCTACCGCCTTTCGGCATTGATAGAGCGCGGCTGCCCAGCCAACTGGCAGGGGTCCCATAAACGAGAGAGATGGCAATTGCCACCGAAATCAAAATTTATTTAGCGAAATTCCGGTGTGAAATCCGTGGAGTAGCCATGTTCGCTGATTCTGCCTGACAAAAGCAGGTCAGCCCCAAGCCGGCCGATTTCGTCCGAACTCTTGGCCGAGGTGCCGGCGCAGCCCGTCAGCACCGCGATTTCAGGCGATGAGGTGTAGCCGATCATCGGGTAGCCGCTCTCCGTCTGCGAGACGACGCAGGCCGCCGTCGAAATCGAGAGCGGCGCCAAGTCGGGCACGAGACCTTCGACGATGCGTTCGTGATAGGCGCGCACGGTCTCGCGCCCCTCGGTTTTGAACCAGGCGCGCATCGCGACCTCGTCACCGAGCGCCAGATCGTCGGGATCGCCGCCGATCTTCAGGTAGAATTTGCCGTCGGGATAACGGATCGGCGGCAGCAGATAGATATGCGTGCCGGGCACATCGAGAATGAGCGACGGCATGGCCGCAAGGCGCACCGCATCGGTCTCGCTCACCTCGAAAAGCGTTACCGTCCGACCATAAACCGTCATGGCAACCGGCTTCGGCAACAGATTCTCTGCAATGGAAAATCCGCCCGCCGCCAGCAATACCTTCTCACCGCAATAGCTCCGGCCGCCGGCAGTCTCGACGACAGCCGATCCGCCCACGCTGCGGATCGAGACGACATGGTCGCGAATGACGGCAGCACCTGCCTTTTCCGCCAGCAGCGACTGTGCCTTGACCAGGCGGCGCGGGCTGATGTGGCCGGCCCCCCTTGCCTCGAAGACGCCGGCAGCGGCACTGGGAAAGGCGAAAAACGGAAAGGCGGCCCTCAGCCCAGCCTCATCGAGAAAGCGGGTCTCGACGCCGAGCGAAACGGCCGCCTGCCGGGTCCTCTCGAGATAATCGCTTCCATCAGGCGCGACGACCACGCAGCCGACCTCGCGATAGAAGTCGATGCCGCTGTCGCGGGAAATCTCGCGGTAACGGCCGATCGCGCGGTTGGCGAGCAGCGCCCAGTTGCGATCGGGATCGATGGTGCGGGTGATGCGCCCCTCGTCGTAATGGCTGGCGAAGACGCCCTGATGCGCCTTGCGATCATCAGGCTCGTCCGGGCCGATCACTCCCACGCCATCCACCTGGCGCGCCAGATGCCGCGCCGCCGCAGATCCCATCAGCCCGCGGCCGACGACGATATATTTGAAATCGACTGCCATGATGCTCCCTTTCAGGCAAAGACCGGCGTCAGCTCGCCGCCGAAATCACTGTCGCGGAGCGCACCTTCGGTCAGAAGCACGGCGCCCAGCCGTCCGAGTTCGTCGGAGGATTTGGCTGCGACGAAATTGCCGCCGGTGAGCACCGCGATGCGTGGCGACTGCGTAAATCCAGCATAAGGATAACCGGTCGGCGTGAAATTCGCCACGCAAGGCCCCGAGGTGACCGGGCAGCCGGCAAGCGCCGGCATCAACGTGAGGGCGATGCTTGCGAGATGCTCGCGTTCAGCTACGCTGCCATCCGAACGGAACCACGCGCCGACATTCTCCAGCTCTCTGAAAGACAGCATCTCGGTGTCGCCACCGAGTTTCAGGTAGGTCTTGCCGTCGGGATAACGCACCGGCGGCAGGATATAGATGTGGTCCTCCTCCCGGTCACCGAGCACGATCGTCGACGGCATGTCGCCGAAGATCGCCATCTCGTTCTCACTGATCTCGTAGAAGGCGACCGTGCGCGCCATGACCCTGGTATCGACGGGACGCGGCAGCAAGGCATTGAAATTGCTGAAACCGCCGGCAGCGACCAGCACGCGCTCGGCACTGTAGGTTCTGCCACCGGCCATCACCTCGACATGGGAACCGGCGTCGCGCACGGATGTCGCGGTTGCTTCGATCAGCGAGACACCGCCCTGTTCGGCAAGCCTCGCCTGCGCCCGCACCAACGCCCGCGGGTTGATGTGCCCGGCGCGCTTGCGCTCGAAATATCCGGTGAAATCAGGATCGACGGCAAGATAGGAAAAACGTTGGCGAAGGTCCGACGGCGCGAGGGTCTCGATATCGCTGCCGAGTGTCCGGCTGACGGTGAGCGCCCGGTTGATATAGTCCTGCTCGTCCTTTGGCGGCGGACCGGCAAAGAGGCAACCGACTTCGGAATAGAAGGAAATGCCGCTCCTTGCCTCGATCTCGCGGTAGCGGTCGAGCGCACGGGCGGCGAAACTTCCCCAGGTCAGATTGCCGTCGAACGTGCGGGTGATGCGCGCTTCGTCGTAATGGCTGGCGAATATCCCGTGATGGGCCTTGCGTTGCTCCGGCTCGCGCGGGCCGATCAGCGCAATGCCGTCGGCCATCGAGGCGAGATGCCGTGCGGCAGCCGCCCCCATCATGCCGCGCCCGATGATGATAAACCTGAAATCGACTGCCATATCTAACCTCGTGTCGAGGTGGCCTAACCTCATCGCGAGGTGGCCTAATCTCATCTCGAGGTAGCCCACCTCGTTTCAGGTGGGGATATCACGGCAAGCATCCTGATTCATATCGCAAATGCCGGAAAAATTCTCGGCCGACGCGTCCGGCGAAGCTCAGTCGAGCATCGCCAGGACCTTGCCGCAATAGGTCTTAGACACCGGGTTCATGCGCGTGGCGGCATGGCCGGCATTGTATTTCAGGATCGTGTTGCAGGTCTGCCCGCCGCCGAGCTGATGGGCGGCCGCCAGGTATTTCATCCCGTATTTGATGTTGGTCTCCGGATCGAACAGGCCCTTCTTCGTGCCGGAATAGCCCATCATCCGCGCCGTCGCCGGCTTGATCTGCATCAGGCCGATTTCGCCGGCGCTGCCGCGTGCCTTCGGATTGAAGTTGCTCTCGACACGCACGACGGCCTGGGCAAGCGCGACCGGCACGTCGTACTCAGCAGCATATTTATTGATCAGCGCGGCATAGGGAACGCTGGCGGAAAAATCGGGCATGGCATAGCCGCTCTGGCGATCGACGGTTTTCAGCGGGATGGTTTCAGCCCTGGCACCCCAGTCATCACCAGCCAAGGCAAAACTATATCCCGCCAGCAGCATGCCAACGCATGCCGCAGCACCAACAATCATATTCTTCATGTAGTCTATTCACTCCGACCCATAGAATTGCAGGACTGCGCGCCTCGCCGTCATCCGGTCATACGCGATCAAGGACTGATCGTGTTCCGCAGCAATTCTTATCGTTTCATTTGGCGCTCGTGGTTACACTTGAAAAAGCCGTGAGCGCTGTTCAGCGGGCGTTCTTAGACCATCGCAATGAGGAGATAATAGGGAAATGATGTGGCGAGGCGGTTTTCTCGCCAGCCGCAGAAATATCGGCCGGAAATCGGCCTCTTCCGCTCAGGAAAAACGCGGCAGCGCCGACAGCAGCCGGTGCAGCGTGTCGATCGTCGAGAAATCGGCGATGCCGTCCACCCGTTCAGGCCGGAAATGGCGCTGGAAAGCTTCCACGTCTCCCGCCGTCTTCTCGGAAAATTGTCCTGTGATTTCAGTGCCATAGCCATATAGAGACAGCATCGACTGCAGCGCTTCGACAGGCTGGCCGGCATCACCCTGCTGGAAGAAGCGCCCGCCGGTGATCGTTGCCGGCTCGACCCAGTGACCGACGCCCGCCCTGTGGAGCTCGCCCCATGGGAATTTCTCACCCGGATCGACCTTGCGGATCGGGGCGACATCGGAGTGCCCAAGGACCCGCTCCGGCGCGATTGACCAACGTTCGACACAGTCACGACACAATTCGATCACCGCGGCGATCTGCTCTTTCGGGTAATCGGGAAGTCCGCCGGGGTGGCCGGCATTGGCGATCTCGATGCCGATCGACAGCGAATTGATATCCGTCTCGCCGTGCCAGCTGCTCTTTCCCGCGTGCCAGGCCCGCCGCACCTCCGGCACTAGCTGCACCACCTCGCCGTTCTCATGCACGAAATAATGGCTGGAGACCTGGCTCTCGGCGCGACAGAGCCAGTCGAGCGCGCCATCCGCCGTCGGCATGCCGGTATAGTGCAGCAGGATCATGTCCGGACGGCGCCCGTCCGCGCGCTCGCCGTGGTTCGGCGAAGGCTGCACGCGGGCGCTCCCGCAGTCGGCCTCGAAAGAGGTCATGCGGCGCGGCGTTCCTTCTCGATCGCCGCATAGGCCGCATTCAGCGCCGCCATGCGCTCATTGGCGATGACATGGAACTCCTTCGGCACGCCGCGCGAGATCAGCCGGTCGGGATGATGTTCGCTGACGAGACCGTGATAGCGGCGGCGGATGGTCGGGAAATCGTCCGAGGGCAACACACCGAGCACCTTGTAGGGATCGCCGCCTGTGGAGACGTGGCGGGCGGCGATCTGCTCGAAGCGCATCTCGCTCATCTGAAAGATCTCGCCGATATGGCTGAGGAAATTCAGTTCCTTCTCATGGATCAGCCCATCGGCCTTGGCGATATGGAAGAGACCGTCGAGCACGTCTTCCAGCACGGTGCAATTGGCCGCGCAGGTAACGCAAAGCGTCGAGAGCCGTTCGGCATAGGCTTCGTAGCCGGCCACGTCCTGGCGTGCGAGGTTGTAAAGCCTGGCGACGTTCTTTGCCTGGTCCTGCGGGAATTCGAAGATTTCGCGGAAGGCTTCGACCTCCTTCTCGCTGACGATGCCGTCGGCCTTGGCCATCTTGGCCGACAGCGCGATGATCGCCACGGAGAAAGCCACCTTGCGCCGGGTCTCGGGATCACCTTCAAAAACCGTTCGGATAGCCTCGACCACCGCCGACAGCGCATTGCCCGCGGTATTGCCAATGGCATTCAACAGTTTTTCCCAGAAGGACATCGAAATCTCTCGCACGCTTGTCAACTTATATGCAGATAGCTTGACCAAAGAATCGTAGCCTTTGCAAGGCGACTATTGGTCGTAGGGCCGAACACAGTTTTCACGATTTGGTAATTGTCGCACCGCAGCAAAGGTTCCTCCTGCGCTCGGCACCTCCGCTTCGCGGCGCGCCGCGCCGGCAATTTCCACAAGAGTTCTCCGCAGTCAGAACCGGCTTGAAACGATTATATCAACTCTTCCGGCCGCAACGCGGCAGAAAGGCGCTTTTTCGTAAATTCTTTACTTTACAGGCTCCCTTCCCTGCCGCATCCATGCGCTCATGCATGTCGCCCGGAGGTGTGCAGCGGATCCGGGATAACGACATCCATGAAAACAATGCGCTAAGGCGCGTCGCTTGAATCGAATTCGAGGCGACGCCTGTAGCTGAAGCCGCCGCACCGAAACGCCATAGGAGGGATCATGGCCAAGCAGAAAGTTGCAATGCTGACCGCCGGAGGCCTGGCGCCCTGTCTTTCCTCCGCCGTCGGCGGACTGATCGAACGCTACAGCGACATCGCCCCCGACCTCGATCTCGTCGCCTACAAGTCCGGCTACCAGGGCGTATTGCTCGGCGACAGCATCGAGATCACCCGCGAGATGCGCGAAAAGGCGCCGCTGCTACATCGTTATGGCGGCTCGCCGATCGGCAACAGCCGCGTCAAGCTCACCAATGCCGCCGACTGTGTCAAGCGCGGTCTGGTCAAGGAAGGGGACAACCCGCTGCGGGTTGCCGCCGAACGCCTCGCCAATGACGGCATCACCATCCTCCACACGATCGGCGGCGACGACACCAACACCACCGCCGCCGACCTTGCCGCCTATCTCGCCGCCAACGGTTACAACCTCACCGTCGTCGGCCTGCCGAAGACCGTCGACAACGACGTCGTGCCGATCCGCCAGTCGCTCGGCGCCTGGACGGCCGCCGAAGTCGGCGCACATTTCTTCGACAATGTCGGCAACGAACAGACGGCCGCCCCCCGCACCCTCGTCATCCACGAGGTCATGGGCCGCCATTGCGGCTGGCTGACCGCCGCGACCGCCCGCGCCTATCTCCAGCGCACCAGCCGCAACCAATATGTCGACGGCCTGATGATGGACGCGCATCTGAAGAGTATCGACGCCGTCTACCTGCCTGAAATGGCCTTCGACCTCGACGCTGAGGCCGCCCGCCTGAAGGAGAGCATGGACCGCAACGGCCACGCCACGGTCTTCGTCTCCGAAGGCGCCTGCCTCGACGCCATCGTCGCGGAGCGCGAAGCCGCCGGCGAGACGGTCAAGCGCGACGCCTTCGGCCATGTGAAAATCGATACGATCAATGTCGGCGCTTGGTTCCAGAAGCAGTTCGCCAGCCTTTTGAACGCCGAACGTTCGCTCGTGCAGAAATCGGGCTACTTCGCCCGCTCGGCGCCGGCCAACAGCGACGACCTCCGGCTGATCCAGAGCATGGTCGATCTTGCAGTCGAGAGTGCGCTCAACAGAGTCTCCGGCGTCACCGGCCACGATGAAGCGCAAAACGGTAAATTGCGCACTATAGAATTCCCGCGCATCAAGGGCGGCAAGGCTTTTGACCTGTCGACGGCATGGTTTGCCGAAGTCATGGACAATATAGGCCAGAAATACAAAGAAGCGTGATTGACGGATGGTTAATATGATGTCTTTGCTTGTTCCTGAGGAATAGGAGGAGACACCATGTCACTTGAAGCTTGGCTCGCTTTTGCGGCCGCATCCGCCATCATGCTGGCCATACCGGGACCGACGATACTGCTCGTCGTTTCCTATGCGCTCGGTCATGGACGCAGGACGGCGTTTGCGACGGTGAGCGGTGTGGCGCTTGGTGACTTCACCGCGATGACGGCGTCTCTCTTCGGTCTCGGCGCCGTCCTCGCCGCCTCCGCCACCCTCTTCACCGTCCTGAAGTGGATCGGCGGCGCCTACCTGATCTGGCTGGGAATCAAGCTCTGGCGGGCCCCGGTCATCGGCGAACCGGTTGCCGACAACGACAATCTGCCGGAAGAGAAATCGCTCAAGATCTTCCTCCACGCCTATGTCGTCACCGCCCTCAATCCGAAGAGCATTATCTTCTTCGTCGCCTTCGTGCCGCAGTTCCTCAATCCGGCCCTGCCCTTCGTCGGCCAGATGGCGATCATGGAAGCAACCTTCCTCGTGCTGGCGATCCTCAACGCTTCCGCTTATGCGTTTCTCGCCCATACCGCGCGCGGACTGATTCGCAAGGCGAGCGTCCAGCGCGCCGTAAACCGCACAGGCGGCACTCTGCTGATCGCTGCAGGCGCCGTAACCGCCGGGTATCGCCGTATTGCAGCTTAGAAATAATCCGTGGTTGCCGGAATGCCACGAATAGGTTAATGGGGTCGTCGGATTTAAGCTTTTTAGTAACTTTTATAACGCTGCCGGGGCGGCGCGATTTCACGAAAGTGACGGAATGGTAGCGATCGGATTGTCCGGGCTGAAACGCAGTCTTGTCGTTTCTACGGTGCTCTGCTGTGGCGTGATGACCGGCTGCGCGAGTGTCGAATACACCTCCCAGGCCGAACTGACAGCTGCGCAGACCGTGGTGCCGATGCCGAAGCCCGGTGAAGACGCCACGCTTGCCGCAATCCCGACGGCCGAAGGCACGGCCGCTCAGGCGGTCGCCGGTGCCACCCTTTCCCCGGCATCCCCTGCCCTGACCGCAACGGCGATGCCGACCGTGACCGCCTCCCAGCGTGCCGATCTCACCATGGAGCCGGCAGCCTACGCGCAGATCCCGCTGACACCCGAGATGACGGCGATCCAGTCCGTGGTACCGACGCCGCGTCCGGGAGCGCCGGCACAGCCGGCAACGCAGCTTGCTTTTGCCGCGACACCGCAGAACGGCGCGCTTGCGGCACTTGCCGCAGTCGACACGACGCCGCGCGCCAGCATGGACTACGGTTTCGATGAATCCGGGCCGATCGATCCGCCGACGGCGCCGCCGATGTTCAGCGACGACGACAAGGACGATGCGCCGACCGTCGAAAAGAGCTTCGTCACCAAGCTCATTCAGAAATATTCGAAACTCTACGAAATTCCCGAGACGCTGCTCCACCGCATAGTCCATCGCGAGAGCCGCTACAATCCGAAGGCCTACAACAAGCGCGGCTATTTCGGCCTCATGCAGATCAAGTACAACACTGCCAAATCAATGGGTTATGACGGCGCCCCGGGCGGTCTCTTCGATGCCGAGACCAACATCAAATATGCCGCGAAATATCTGCGCGGCGCCTGGCTCGTCTCCGACAGCAAGGAAGACGATGCCGTGCGTCTCTATGCGCGCGGTTATTATTACGATGCCAAGCGCAAGGGCATGAACGACGTCGCGCAGGGCAATTACTGACAACTACCCCAGAAAGACGGCTCGGCCTATGGCCGCGGCTGGACCTGCCGCTCTGATCCGGCCTGCAGTTGCGGCATGCCCAATTGCGGCGACGCCGCCAGGACTGCCTTGAGAAGCGTTTGCGGCTGATAACCGAGCCAGCCCGGAGTCAGGCCAAGCCGGACGACGACCAGATTGGCGGACGGCACGATCGCCATGCTTTGCCCGTCATGCCCCGTCAGCCAGAACGTGTCCTCCGGCAGCCCGAATACAGCACTCGAGCCGCCGGGCGCGAGCCACGCCTGGCCTTGCGTATACCGGCCGTTCGATGCTGCCGTCGGCGTGCGCATGGCGCCGACGAACCCCTCCGGCAACAGCCGCCGGCCATTCCAGACGCCATCCTGCAGCAGGAACTGTCCGAAACGCGCCCAGTCATGCGCAGTCGCATAGAGATAGGAGCTTCCGGCAAAGGTGCCGCGCGCGTCGAGCTCGAAGACGGCGCTGGTCATGCCGAGCGGGGAGAAGAGCGCATCATGCGGATAGGAAAAGGCTGCCTGCGCATTGCCGACCCTGTCCATCCAGATGCGTGACAAGAGCGCCGCCGTGCCGCTCGAATAGCGGAACCGCTGCCCGGGTGCTGCCTCCATCGGCGCATTGGCCGGCAGCGAGACCATGTCTGGATCGAGATAGAGCATGCGCGTCACATCGGCAACGCTGCCGTAATCCTCATTGAAGGCAAGCCCGCTCTCCATGCCGAGCAGGTCGGAAACCTTGATCCTCGCACGCTGATCGTCCTTCCACTGTGCCATCAAGTGATCGTCGTCGAACGAGACCTTGCCGTCGAGCATCAGCCGGCCGAGGATGGCCGCGTTCACCGTCTTCGTCATCGACCAGCCGATCAGTGGCGTCTTCGACGAAAATCCGGGACCATAGGCTTCGGCGACGATACGGCCGCCGCGCACCACCACGATCGCCCGCATGGCCGGACCGGCAAATCGGGCATCGGCCAGCACCGCGGCGATCTTCGCGTCCGGCTGATTGCCAGTGCCCTCGCCTTGCGGCCACACCGCGTCATTCGCCTGCATCTTGGCCGGCGGATCGAACGGCACCGCGTTAATCGCCGCCTCGAAATTGCCGTCCGGCACGCTGGTGCATCCGAGAGCGCCGCGATAGAGCGCATAACTCGATGCGAACAGCCCCATGAAGCGCGCCGTCACCCGGCCGCTGTCACGCTCGACACCGACGCGAACCAGCCTCAGCAGCGGATTTCCCGGCGCCTGGACGTCGTCATGCAACACATCGTCGGCATCCCGGCTGGCGACGAAGACATTGGAGCAGACGATCTTGGCGGCGTAGCCGTCCCCGACGCGCAAGAGCTCCGGCGGCCAGGCGAAGAGCCAGCCGGTTCCGGCAGCGATGATGAGAGCCACAAGGAGAGCAAGCGCCTTCAGGACACGCAGCACAAATCGCATGGCATTCCTCCATGCCGGGAGAGAAGCAGGAATCGCGCCTGTCGGAAAGGGGCCGGTGCGAAGTAGGCGCACCATTCCGATCACTCTTCATTGATGCCGGAGCCTTCCGAGAACGGTGCCCCACAGCCCACGTCATCAAACTGTAGCAGTGGCGCGCTACACGCCCTGAACGCTAAAAAGGTGACAGACTCATGTCAGAATTTGCACCGGATGCCGGCTTCCGCAAGAACCGGAAACTCAAGGACGCCCTTCTCCGCCACAAGGCTTTTTCGAAGGAAGGTTTTTCCGAGCGTCTCTTCGGCCTCCTCTTCTCCGGCCTCGTTTATCCGCAGATCTGGGAGGATCCGGATCTCGACATGCAGGCGATGGAGCTGAAGCCCAACCATCGCATCGTCACCATCGGCTCCGGCGGCTGCAACATGCTCGCCTATCTCTCCAAAGCGCCGGCATCGATCGACGTCGTCGACCTCAACCCGCACCATATCGCGCTGAACCGCCTGAAGCTCGCCGCCTTCAAGCATCTGCCGGATCATGCCGATCTCGTCCGTTTCCTGGCCATGCCGAACGAGAAGTCGAACAGCCGCGCCTACGACCGGCATCTTGCCGTCAAGCTTGACGAGGCGACCCGCAGCTATTGGAACGGCCGCAAGTTCGGCCGCCGCCGCGTCACCGTCTTCGACCGCAACATCTACGAAACCGGTCTGCTCGGCCGCTTCATCGGCGCGGCCCATCTTCTTGCCCGCCTGCATGGCGTCAAGCTGCGCGAGATGACCAAGACCCGCTCGATCCGCGAGCAGCGCCAGTTCTTCGAAGAGCAGATCGCGCCGCTGTTCGAAAAGCCGGTGGTGCGCTGGATCACCGGCCGCAAGAGCTCGCTCTTCGGCCTTGGCATCCCGCCGCAGCAATATGACGAGCTCGCAAGCCTGGCCGCCGACCATTCGATCGCACCGGTGCTGAAGCACCGCCTGGAAAAGCTCGCCTGTCATTTCCCGATGCGCGACAATTATTTCGCCTGGCAGGCCTTCGGCCGCCGCTACGGCACTGAAGAGGAAGGCCCGCTGCCGACCTATCTGAAGCCGGAGCACTATGAAGTGATCCGCGCCAATGTCGACCGCGTCAACGTCCACCATGCAAGCTTCACCGAGCTTCTGGCCCGCGAGCCGGCCGCCTCGCGCGACCGCTACATCCTGCTCGACGCGCAGGATTGGATGACGGACGAGCAGTTGAACGACGTCTGGCGGGAAATCACCCGCACGGCGCGTGAAGGCGCCCGCGTGATCTTCCGCACCGCCGCCGAAAAGAGCATCATCGAAGGCCGCCTGTCTCCTTCGATCCGCGACCAGTGGGACTACTTCGAGGAGAAGTCGCGCGAGCTGACGGCCCTTGATCGTTCGGCGATCTACGGCGGCTTCCACATTTACGGGAAGAAGGCGTGAGCAAGGTCGGCACCGAGACGGCAGGAAAGAGCGGCGAACATGCCAGCCTGATGGATGGCATGTACCGCTACCAGCGCCATATCTACGATCTGACGCGCAAATATTACCTTCTCGGCCGCGACAGCACGATCCGCAATCTCGATGTACCCGAGGGCGGCACCCTACTCGAAGTCGGTTGCGGCACCGGCCGCAACATGGCCTTCGCCCACAGGCATTTCCCGACAGCCAAGCTGTTCGGCCTCGACATTTCCCAGGAAATGCTGATTTCGGCGCGCAAGACCTTCGCCACCAAGGCGACGATCCCGGAATTCCGCGTTGCCGATGCCACGGCCTTCACCCCGCGCGAATTCGGCGTCAGCGGCTTCGACCGCATCCTGATCTCCTATGCCCTGTCGATGATCCCGGACTGGGAGCGCGCCGTCGATGCGTCGATTGCCGCACTCAACCCCGGCGGTCAGTTGCACATCGTCGATTTCGGCCAGCAGGAAGGCCTGCCCGGCTGGTTCCGCCGCATGCTGCAGTCATGGCTCGCAAAATTCCACGTCACCCCGCGCTCCGATCTGCGGGAGCTCCTGGAAGCGCAAGCCCATGAAAACAACGCGAGATTGTTGTTCGACACCGTCGGCGGCGGTTACGCCTGGCGGGCGGCCATTATCAGCAACCGCTCATAATTCGCTTGAAACTAACCGATTTTTTACGTTGATATGGTGAAAAGAGGGTTATCCTCTGCCGACTCGTCTTTTTCGAAGGTCAGGCTGTGGGGCAAAGAGATCATTCGGTTCACGACGGGATGCCCATGCGCCGGCTTTTGTTTTGCGTTCTGCCTCTGGCCATTCTCCTGGCAGGCTGCTCCTCTTCTGGCCACGACTATCTCGAAACAGCATCGATCAAGCCGAAGACGCGATTCAAGGACACCGATCCGCAGGATTTCGGCCCGAAACATCCGCGGCAGAACCAGGTCCACGGCATCGATATCTCCAAATGGCAGGGCGATATCGACTGGGCGACGGTCAAAAATTCCGGTGTCGCCTTCGCTTTCATCAAGGCGACGGAAGGCAAGGACAGGGTCGATCCGCGCTTCGACGAATACTGGCGCGAGGCGCGCGCCGCCGGCATCCCGCACGCGCCCTACCATTTCTATTATTTCTGCTCCTCGGCCGATCAGCAGGCCGACTGGTTCATCCGCAACGTGCCGAAGGAGGCGATGCGCCTGCCGCCGGTGCTCGACGTCGAATGGAACGCCGAATCGAAGACCTGCCGCTACCGTCCCGACCCGGAAACGGTGCGCGCCGAAATGCAGCGTTTCATGGACCGGCTGGAGGCCTATTACGGCAAACGCCCGATCATCTACACCTCGGTCGATTTCCACCGCGACAATCTCGCCGGTTACTTCCAGGATTATCATTTCTGGGTGCGTTCGGTGGCAAAACACCCCGAAGTGACCTATTCCGACCGCCGCTGGGCCTTCTGGCAATATACCTCGACCGGCGTCATTCCGGGCATCAGCGGTCCCACGGATATCAATGTCTTTGCCGGCAGTGCAAAGAACTGGAACAATTGGGTCGCTGCCGTTTCCAAGGATAGAAATTCTTAGTAACGTCTTTCAATGTTTCTTGCTTCCGTCACATTCCTCTGGGAAAGCGACGGACATCCATTTGATATAAGGACCGCATCCATGCACCGCTCGCTCGCAAGCCGCTCTGCACTCGCCCTCCTGTTTGCCCTCGCCCTTGCGGGCGGCGCAGCCGCCCAGCAGGCACCTGCGGCGGATCCAGCCGCTCCGGCAGCACCCTGCGGCGGCGATCTGTCCGCCTTCCTTGAAGGCGTCAAGAAGGATGCAGTTGCCGCCGGCGCAAGCCCGGCAGCCGCCGACTCCGCTCTTGCCGACGCCGAGATCGACCCCAAGGTTCTGAGCCGGGATCGGGCCCAGGGCGTCTTCAAGCAGACCTTCCTTGAATTCTCCCAGCGCACCGTCAGCCAGGCTCGCCTCGACATCGGCCGCCAGAAGATGAAGCAATATGCCGACGTCTTTGCCCGCGCCGAACAGGAATTCGGCGTTCCCGCTGGCGTCATCACCGCTTTCTGGGCGATGGAAACCGATTTCGGCGCCGTCCAGGGTGATTTCAACACCCGCAACGCCCTGGTGACGCTGTCGCATGACTGCCGCCGCCCGGAGCTCTTCCGCCCACAGCTGATCGCCCTCATCGAGATGGTCCAGCACGGCGATCTCGACCCCGCCACCAATACCGGCGCCTGGGCCGGCGAGATCGGCCAGGTGCAGATGCTGCCGCGCGACATCATCGCCTACGGCATGGACGGCGACGGCGACGGTCATGTCCGCCTGAAGCAGAGCGGCCCGGACGCCATCCTGACGGCGGCTAAGTTCATCCAGCATCTCGGCTTCGAGCGCGGCCAGCCCTGGCTGCAGGAAGTCACCCTGCCCGATAACCTGCCCTGGGAGAAATCCGGCCTCGGCGGCACGATGACGGCAGGCGAATGGTTCGCGCTCGGCGTCAAGCCGCGCGACGGCAACACCGCCTTCGGCAACCTCGAAGGCGATCTGGTGCTGCCGCAGGGCCGCATGGGACCGGCCTTCATCGCCTACCCGAATTTCAAGATCTATCTCGAATGGAACAAGTCGTTCATCTACACGACCTCGGCCGCGTATTTCGGGACCCGGCTTTCCGGCGCCCCGACCTATCTCAAGGGCGTGCCGGAACAGGGCCTCGCCAACGACCAGATGAAGACGCTGCAGACCAAATTGCAGTCGCTCGGGCATGATGTCGGCGAGATCGACGGCATCCTCGGCTCCGGCACGCGTGTCGCGATCCAGAAAGAGCAGCAGCGCCTCGGCATGCCGGCCGACGGCTGGGCAACGCCTGCCCTCCTCAACGCTCTCTGATCGCCGCCTGCACCTCACCGCCACCCGCGTCGCAAGAAACGGGTGGCGCGGTCCGCCGTCTGCGCTAAGCATGAGCCCTGACAGCCGGTGCCGGTTTTTAGCAACCGAGCGGCTTACGGTGGAGGAACCGGTATGGACAGCAGAATGAATGCCTGGACCTGGGGCCTGCTGCTCCTGCTCGGCCTGATCTGGGGAGGCTCCTTCTTCTTTGCCCGCATTGCCGTTCAGCATGTGCCGCCGCTGACCCTTGTCTTCCTTCGGCTGCTGCTCGCCGCGCTGGCGCTTCACGTCTATATCGCCGGCCGCTTCGACGTCTATTCGATCCTCAAGGCGCGCTGGCGCGAATTCCTGATCCTTGGGCTCATCAACAATGCTCTGCCGCATGCGTTGATCTTTTTCGGCCAGACCCGCATCGGCGCCGGTCTTGCCGCGATCCTGAACGCGACGACGCCGATCTGGACCGTGCTGATTGCCAACTACTTCACCTCGGACGAGAAGCTGTCCTCGGCAAAGATCGCCGGCTGCCTCGTCGGCCTCGCCGGAACGATCGTGCTGATCGGCCCCGGCCTGGCGGCCGGCGGCGAAGCGCCGCTCTGGGCTCTGCTGCTTCCCGTGCTCGCCGCCGTCTCCTATGGCTTTGCCGCCACCTACGGCAAGCGGTTCAAGGATGTTCCCGCACCGGTCACCGCGGCCGGCCAGTTGACGGCATCCTCGCTGATAACTCTGCCGCTGTCGCTGCTGGCCGATCGTCCCTGGACGCTCCCGATGCCGCCGGTCGATATTCTCGTCGCCGTGCTGGCGCTGGCGCTGGTATCGACCGCCTTCGCCTATATCCTCTATTTCCGGATCATGGCGGCGGCAGGTGCCACCAACGCCTCGCTCGTCACCTTGCTTGTGCCGCCGAGCGCCATCCTTCTCGGTGTGCTTTTCCTCGGCGAAAGGCTCACACCCGGCGAATTCGCCGGCATGGCGCTGATCGGTTTCGGCCTCGTCATTCTCGACGGCCGCGCCTATCGCCGGATGGTGAAGACCACCTGATCCAGGTTGCGAATTCCGCGTGTTTTCAACCGCTTGCCTCTTCGCCATGTTTTCGGCGCATAGGTAAACCGGCAATCGCCGGATTTAACGGCACGTTAAAATCTGTGAACAAAAATTTATCGAATATAATCGATTAGTTTCAACGGCTTGCCGCTAGCCTCGCCGACTTGTCCACCGCGCCCTTCGGCAGCGCAGCATAGAATCCGCTTCCCAACCGACATATTTCCGACATATTATCGGCCGGTTAACGCGAGGAGACAGACATGGGACTCACGCAATCCTTGAATGTTCTGTTGGTCAGTGCAGCGTTTGCTTTCGTTCTGTCCATGCTCTTCATCTGAGCTGGCCGATGAAAGTGGAATGACTGGTAGTACCTGAACTCCCCTGATCAATCCGCTAATGAAAAAGCGCATGTCCCGCCCGACATGCGCTTTTTCACCTTTTCAAACCCTTTAGATCAGGCCGCAGCGCCCGCGCTTTTTGCCGGCCGGCGGCAAAAGCCGAGATTGTCGAGCACAGCGGAAACCAGCGGCGCGCGGTTCATCGTGTAGAGATGGAACTCATGGATGCCGCGCCGGACGAGATCCTCGATCTGTTCGGCGGCGATATCGGCGGCGACCTTTGCCCGCTCCTCGGGCTTGTCGTCGAAGCCGGCGAAGCGTTCATCGAGGAAGGCCGGGATGATCGTGCCGCAGGCGCCGGCGAAACGCTTCAGCTGCGTCAGGTTCTGGATCGGCATGATACCGGGCACAACGGGGATCGAGACCCCGGCAGCGCGCACCTTCTCCAGGTAGCGCTCGAAATTGTCGTTGTCGAAGAAGAACTGTGTCAGCGCCCGGTCGGCGCCGTTATCGGCCTTGCGCTTCAGCATGTCGATATCGGCGGCCGTGTCACGGCTTTCCGGGTGTTTTTCCGGATAGGCGGAGACCGAAATCTCGAAATCGCCGACCGACTTAAGGCCAGCCACCAGCTCGGCCGCATTGGCATAGCCGCCGGGATGCGGCTGGTAGGGGGCGCCGGCGCCGCCGGGCGCATCGCCGCGCAGCGCCACGAAATGCGTGACGCCGACCTTGCGGAACGTCTCGATCATCTGGTGCGTCTCTTCCTTCGTCGCGCCGACGCAGGTCAGGTGCGAAGCGGTGGCGAGCGGCGTCTGCGACAGGAAACGCGTGACGGCGGTCAGTGTCGGCGCCTTGGTGGTCCCGCCGGCGCCATAGGTAACCGAGACGAAATCCGGGTCCCAGTCCTGCAGTTTGCTGACCGTATCCCAGAGCTGACCTTCCATCTCCTCCGATTTCGGCGGGAAGAATTCGAAGGAGATCCCGATGTTGCGGCCGCGTGCCTCGTTATTCAAAGCCATGTCATACTCTCCCGGCAAATGTAGGTTCGGCGCCTTCGCTTAGTTGCGAAGCCATCAAGCGCCTCGGATCGCGCGCGAGCCAGACGGTGACCGTCAACCCCTGCCCGCTTTGCTGACCCGGATGAAGGTCCACGACCTGCTCGACGTCGAGCCCGGCCCTGTGCAGCCAGTCGGATATCGCCTGGTGCGAAAAGCCGAGACGGACATGCGCATGCTCGTCGCGGAGATATTCGAGCGTGTGCGGCGCAAGGTCGATGACCACGAGCCGGCCACCCGGCCGGAGCATGCGCGCCGCTTCCGCGATCGCAATTTCCGGCTGGTCGAAGAAATGCAGCACCTGGTGGATCGTCACCAGATCGAAATCCTGGCCCTCGAACGGCAGGTTCAAGATATCGGCATGGCGCACGGTGGCCTTGGTGATGCGGGACTTATCGAGATTGGCGCGCGCCACGCTCAGCATGTCGCGGCTGGCATCGACGCCGATCGCCCGCCGGTAGAGCCCCGACAGCAGTTCGAGGATGCGGCCGGTGCCGGTGCCGAGATCGAGCAGCGAATCGATCGGCTGACTGCCGAGCAGCCGGATGACGGCGGCGTCGACCTCTTCATCGGCGGCATGCAGGCGGCGAAGCTCGTCCCACTCAGCGGCGTTGCGGCTGAAATAGGCCTGCGCCCGCTCGGCGCGCTGGCGCTTGACCTGCGACAGCCTTTCGCCGTCGCGAAGCACGGTCGGATCGTTCTCGGAGACATGCTTCAGTAATGCCCGCACCAGCATCGCCGCCTTGCCCTCCTGCTTGAGGCGGAAATAGGCCCAGGCGCCTTCCTGGTAGCGTTCGATCAGTTCGGCCTCGCCAAGCAGCTTCAGGTGGCGGGAGATGCGGGGCTGGGATTGGCCGAGAATTTCGGTAAGATCGGTTACCGTCAGGTCGCCGCTGTCGAGAAGCGCCAGAAGACGCAGGCGCGTGGGCTCGCCGGCCGCCTTCATGACGTCCACCAGCGCATCCAGTCCAAGCTTCAAGGGTTCGCTCATCTTCAGTCCAATCAAGATATAAAGATATCTTTATGTGATTTGGACGATGGTGACAAGCGGCATTTCGCGCTTGAGCGAAATTGCCTGCTCAAATTGCGACAGGCCAGACGTGAAAAAGCCCCGGTAGAAACCAGGGCTTCGTGACTGCAAAAACGGCTGCAATCAGCGCGTCAGGCGCTTATGGGCCTGGCTGCCCGGATTGAGGGCATCGGGACCAAGACGACGCACCTTGTCCTGCTCATAATCCTCGAAATTGCCTTCGAACCATTCGACATGGCCTTCGCCTTCGAAAGCCAGGATGTGCGTCGCCAGGCGGTCGAGGAACATGCGATCGTGGCTGATGATGATGGCGCATCCGGCAAACGCCTCAAGCGCGCTTTCGAGCGCACCCAGGGTTTCCGTATCGAGGTCGTTGGTCGGTTCGTCGAGCAGCAGCACGTTGCCGCCGGCCTTGAGCATTTTGGCAAGGTGAACGCGGTTGCGCTGGCCGCCCGAGAGATTGCCGACCTTCTGCTGCTGATCGCCACCCTTGAAGTTGAAGGCGCCGCAATAGGCTCTGGAGTTCATATCGAACTTGCCGAGCTTGATGACCTCGGCGCCGCCAGAGATTTCCTCCCAGACGGTCTTGCTGCCGTCGAGTGCGTCGCGGCTCTGGTCGACATAACCAAGATGGACGGTCTCACCGATGCGGATCGATCCCGCATCCGGCCTTTCCTGGCCGGTGATCATACGGAACAGCGTCGTCTTGCCGGCGCCGTTCGGGCCGATAATGCCGACGATGCCGCCCGGCGGCAGCTTGATCGACAGGTCGTTGATCAGCGTGCGGCCCTCGAAGCCCTTGGTGATGCCTTCCATCTCGATGACCACCTGTCCCAAGCGCTCGCTGACCGGGATGATGATCTGCGCATCGCCGGGACGCTGCTTTTCGGCCGCCTCCACCAGCTGTTCATAGGACTTGATACGCGCCTTGGACTTGGCCTGACGAGCCTTCGGGCTGGAGGCGATCCATTCCTGTTCGCGGCTGATCGCCTTCTGGCGGCCGGCCTCTTCCCGGTTTTCCTGCTGCATGCGCTTGGCCTTGGCGAGCAGGTAGGCCGAGTAATTGCCTTCGTAGGGAATGCCGCGGCCGCGGTCGAGTTCGAGGATCCAGCCGGTGACGTTGTCCAGGAAGTAGCGATCGTGGGTGATCATCATCACGGCGCCCGGATAGTCGCGCAGATGCTTTTCGAGCCAGGCGATCGTCTCGGCGTCCAGGTGGTTGGTCGGTTCGTCGAGTAGCAGCAGGTCCGGCTGCGACAGCAGCAGCCGGCAGAGCGCGATACGGCGGCGCTCGCCGCCGGACAGGCTGGTGACATCGGCGTCGCGCGGCGGGCAGCGCAAGGCTTCCATCGCCATCTCGACCTGGCTTTCCAGATCCCAGAGGTTCTGGCTGTCGATGATGTCTTGAAGCTTGGCTCCCTCTTCCGCCGTCTCGTCGGAATAGTTCATCATCAGTTCATTGTAGCGTTCGAGCACGGCCGTCTTCGAGGCAACGCCTTCCATGACGTTTTCGAACACCGTCTTGTTGGGATCGATATGCGGCTCCTGCTCGAGGTAGCCGACCGTCGCTCCTTCGGCGAGCCAGGCTTCGCCGGTATATTCCTTGTCCTGGCCGGCGATGATGCGCAGCACAGTGGATTTACCGGCGCCGTTTGGCCCGAGAATACCGATCTTGGCATCCGGGTAGAAGGAAAGGTGGATGTTCTCCAAGATCTTCTTGTTGCCATAGGCCTTGTTGAGGCCGGACATATGATAGATGAACTGACGTGCCATGCTGCGCTGCTCCGGGCGGGAAACTTCGATTGTGCCGCTATGTAGGCGAAACAGCGCCTTCGGGCAACGCCGAAACCCGGTTTACGCAGGATTTCCGGTCAGAAGCCCGCTGCGTCGACGACGCCCTCGTCGCAGCCGAACGTCGTTTTTCCCGCGCCCTGGATCAGATCGCCAAGCCCGGTGCTCTTCGCCGACGCCGCCCCGGCGGCTTCCGAAAGCCCGATGGTCAACCCGCTGATCATCTTGACATTGCCGGCCCGACGGCAGCTCATCTTGACGCGTTCGCCGGCACCCGGCCCGAAGCTCTTGTCGAAAGCCGCCTTGATCGCCTCAGCCTTGACCGGCTTGCCGATATTAGCGGCGAAGAGATCGCGCACGGCCGAGGTGTTGAGCGCGCCGACGAGGTGCACGCCGACGCCGAAATAATCCTCGGCGCTCATTTTCGTGCAGGTGCCGTGCTTTACCCATTCATGCCGTTCCAGGCCGGATTGTGTGCCGGGCATCGCCTTTGCCAGCGCCGCCTGCGTCTCGGCCGACAGCGTAACCGCCGGCAGCGTGTCCCACTTGCCGTCCTTGTCGGCCGCTTTCTGCTCGGCGCTCACGTCGCAATAATCCTGCCGCATCGGCCAGAGCCCGTGCAGCGAAAAATTCGTCGCATCGGCGCGCTCGACGGTCTGGCTTGCGCATTCGGCCTTCTTCTGGTTCGTCTGGCAAAAGGCCGGCTGCCAGCTCGCCGAAAGAATAAAACGGGTGCGCCCACTAGCCTCCTGCGCCACGGCGGCGCCAGCAAGAACCATCGATACGGCGAACGTCAAGGTACGCAACTGCATGCTGCTCATTTCAACCCCCAAAAAAGAACAATACAGGAACAAATAAGCACGAAGATCGAAGACCCGCAACCCTGAATCGCAGCAGGAACGCAATTTGTTATCGGATAAACCCGGAACCGATGTTGCTTTTGGGCGGTGATCTGGTCTGTTGCCGCAAGGAGGATCCCGATGTTTTCTGAAACACAAAGGCTCGCTTCGACGGGGGCGTCGCTCGCCTATCACCATGATGAGGCCGTCGGCCCGGCACGCGGCATCCTGTTGATATCGCACGGTCTCGCCGAACATTCGAAACGCTATCGCGCCTTTGCCGAGGCGATGGCGGCGCGCGGCTATCATGTTTATGCCCATGATCATCGCGGCCACGGCGAGACAACGGCGCCCGACGCGCCGGTCGGCCGCTTCGCCCGGCGAGGCGGCGTCGACAGGGTGATCGGCGACGTCCTTGCCATGCGCGCTCACGCGGCCATGCGCCATCCCGGCCTGCCGGTAATCCTCTTCGGCCATTCGATGGGGGGCCTGATCGCCCTTAATGCCGCCGTCACGGCGCCGGCCGATTTTAACGCCGTCGCCGTCTGGAATTCGAATTTCGCCGTCGGCCTTGCCGGCCGCGCCGCCCAGGCGATCCTGCTTGCCGAACGCATGCTGAAGGGCTCCGACGTGCCGAGCGGCCTGTTGCCGAAGCTCACCTTCACCGCCTGGGGGAAATCGATTGCGGGCCGCCGCACCGAGTTCGACTGGCTGTCGCGCCTTCCCGGTGAAGTCGACAAATATGTCGCCGATCCGCTCTGCGGCTTCGACGCCTCGGTCTCGCTCTGGCTCGATCTCTTCGAAATGACGTTTCGCGCCCCGCAGAAGCTCCATCTGGATCGGCTGCTGCGCGACCTGCCGATCCATCTGGTAGGCGGCGGAGAAGACCCGGCGACCGAGCGCGGAAAAGCCGTGCTCTGGCTGTCAAACCATTTGAAAGCCTGCGGCTTCTCTCGTATCAGCACTGAGATATATCAGGACATGCGGCACGAAACGCTGAACGAGATCGGCGCGGATGCTGCAACCGCCGCCTTTGCGGACTGGTGCGACGAGGCCCTCGCCAGATTCCAAACGGCAAGATCCTGAGCCAGAGAGATTCCGTCATGAGCAGCACCTCCGCCCGCCCCGTTTCCTCAGCCTCCGAGGTGACGACAGGGCTCGCGCTGATGTTTCTTTCGGTGATGTTTTCGCCGCTGATCGATATTTTCGCCAAGCTTGCCGTCGTCACCATCCCCTCCGCCGAGGTTACCGCCGGCCGCTTCGTCGTGCAGGCGCTCTGCATGCTGCCGATCGTCATATGGCGGCGCAGCTTTGCCGATTTCTCCTGGCGCCAGAGCCTGTTCCATGCCATCCGCGGCTTGATCATCACCGTCTCGATGATCTCTTTCGTCACCACGCTGAAATACATGGCGGTTGCCGACGCGATTGCGATCTTCTTCGTCGAGCCGATCATGGTGACCATCCTCGGCGGCATCTTCCTGAAGGAGACGATCGGCTGGCGGCGCTATACCGCCTGTGGCGCCGGCTTCTTCGGGGCGATGCTGATCATCCAGCCGAGTTTCCAGGAAGTCGGCTATATCGCCCTCCTGCCCGTCCTCAGTGCGCTTTGCATCGCGATCTTCGTGCTGATGACCCGCGTCCTCTCGCACCGGGAAGATCCCTGGGCGATGCAGTTCCAGATGGGCATCTGGGGCCTCATCTTCTGCGCCGTCCTGCTTTTTATCGGCGATGGAAGCGGCTCTGATCTCTTCGATCCCGTCGTGCCCGAAGGCAGCGCCTGGTTCTACGTCGCCGGTGTCGGCGCCATGGCCGCAATTGCGGGCATCTTCGGCGTCTATGCCTATCGCGCCGCACCCGCCTCGACGCTGGCGCCGCTGCAATATTTTGAAATCGTCTCAGCGACGATCTTCGCCTGGCTGGTTTTCGGCGACTTCCCGGACGCGGTCAAATGGCTCGGCATCGCCATCATCATGGCATCGGGCTTGTACATCCTCTGGCGCGAGCGCCGCTTTGCTTCAAGGCCTGTATCCGATACATCTGAGGCGACGCTGGCGCCGTAAAGACCGACGAGGGAATATGACGCAGACCACGAAAAAGCCGCCGCTTGCAGGCATCCGGGTGATCGAGCTTGCCCGCGTGCTGGCCGGCCCCTGGGCCGGCCAGATGCTTGCCGATCTCGGCGCCGACGTCATCAAGGTAGAAAACCCCGACGGCGGCGACGATACCCGCCAATGGGGGCCGCCCTTCGTCGAAGGCGCGGACGGCGAAAATCTCTCGGCCGCCTACTACCACGCCACCAATCGCGGCAAACGCTCCGTCACCGCCGATCTGAAGAGCGCCGAAGGTCAGGATTTCGTCCGCCGCCTGGTTGCGTCAGCCGATGTGGTGATCGAGAACTTCAAGCTCGGCGGTCTCGTCAAATACGGGCTCGATTACGACAGCCTGCGCAAGGTCAACCCGAAGCTCGTTTATTGCTCGATCACCGGCTTCGGCCAGACCGGCCCCTATGCCAGCCTCGCCGGCTATGATTACATCGTCCAGGGCATGTCCGGCTTCATGTCGATCACCGGCGAGCCGGACGGCCAGCCGATGAAGGCCGGCGTTGCCATCGCCGATCTCTTCACCGGCATCTATGCCGTCTCGGCGATCGAGGCCGCCCTCATCCACGCGCTCAAGTCGGGCGAAGGCCAGCTCGTCGACATGGCCCTGCTCGACGTGCAATCGGCCGTTCTCGCCAATCAGAACATGAACTACTTGGTTTCCGGGGCCGCCCCCACCCGCCTCGGCAATGCCCATCCGAATATCTCGCCCTATGAGGTCGTGCCAGCGGCGGACGGTTTTCTCATTCTTGCCATCGGCAATGACGGCCAGTTCCGCCGCCTCTGCGCCATCCTCGGCCTGGATGCCATCGCCGGCGACGGGCGTTACGCCACCAACAAGGCCCGCGTCGCCAATCGCGGCGAAGTCCGCCGTCTCGTCTCCACCGAGACACTAAAATGGCGCAAGGCGGATTTGTTGAAGGCCTGCGAGGAGAATGGAGTTCCCGCCGGCCCGATCAACACGATCGAGGAAATGTTTGCCGATCCGCAGGTAGAAGCCCGCGGCCTGCGCATCGATCTTGCCGATCGCGCCGGTACCGTCATCCCCGGAGTCAGGACGCCGGTAGTGCTGTCGGAAACGCCGCTGCACTATAGCAGGCCGAGCCCGCGTCTCGGCGAACACACCGAAGAGATTCTGGCGGAACTCGCCGAGCGCGAGAGGAAGGCATCGTCATGAAGAAGGCAGCATTGTCATGAAGAAGACTGGCGGGGAACTAATCGTCGAGGCGCTGAAGGCGAACGGCGTCAAGCGTCTGTCCTGCGTGCCCGGCGAGAGCTTCCTTGCCGTTCTCGATGCGCTACGCGACAGCGACATCGATGTGATCGTCTGCCGCCAGGAAGGCGGCGCGGCGATGATGGCCGATTGCTGGGGCCGGCTGACCGGCGAACCCGGCATCTGCATGGTCACCCGCGGCCCCGGCGCCACCAACGCGTCTGCCGGTCTGCATATATCAAAGCAGGATTCGATCCCGATGATCCTCTTCATCGGCCAGGTGCAGCGTGAAGCACGCGAGCGTGAGGCTTTCCAGGAGGTCGAATTCCGCCGCGCCTTCACCGAATTCGCCAAATGGGTGGGCGAGATCGACGATGCCGCCCGCATTCCCGAGTTCGTCACCCGCGCCTTTGCGATCGCAACCTCCGGCCGCCCCGGCCCCGTGGTGCTGACGCTGCCGGAGGATATGCTGCGCGACGAAGTCGAAGCGCCCCGCGCCAAGCGTTATGTCAGCGTCGAGGCCCATCCCGGCCGCCGCCAGATCGACGATCTCTATCTGAGACTGCTCAAAGCCGAGCGGCCGATGGTGATCCTCGGCGGCACGCGCTGGGATGCCGATGCCGTCGCCGATTTTGCAATCTTCGCCGAACGGTTCCAATTGCCGGTCGGCTGTTCCTTCCGCCGGCAGATGCTGTTCGATCATCTCCACCCCTCCTATGCCGGCGATGTCGGCATAGGCATCAATCCGGCGCTGGCAAAGGAGATCAAGGAGAGCGACCTGCTGATCCTGCTCGGCGCCCGCATGTCGGAAATGCCGTCTTCGTCCTATACGCTGATCGATATCCCCTACCCCCAGCAATCGCTGATTCACGTCTATCCCGATGCGTCCGAACTGGGCCGCATCTACCGCCCGGATCTCCCCATCTGCGCCGCACCTGCCGATTTCGTCGCGGCCCTTGCCGATCTGGAAGCGCCGGCCGAGCCGCATTGGGCGGAGCGCACGCAGCGCATGCACCAGGCCTATCTCACCTGGTCGAAACCGCCGGCGACAGGTCCGGGCGCCGTCCATATGGGGCCGATCATGGAGTGGCTGGAAGCCAATACCGGGCCGGAGACGATCTTCACCAACGGCGCCGGCAACTACGCCACGTGGCTGCACCGCTTCCATCGTTTCCGCCGCTTCAACACCCAGGCCGCGCCCACCTCAGGCTCGATGGGTTACGGCCTGCCCGCCGCCGTCGCCGCCAAGCGGCTCTTTCCAGAGCGCGAGGTCATCTGCTTTGCCGGCGACGGCTGTTTCCTGATGCACGGCCAGGAGTTCGCCACTGCCATCCGCTACGGCCTGCCGATCATATCGGTCGTGGTCAACAACGGCATCTACGGCACGATCCGCATGCATCAGGAGCGCGAATATCCCGGCCGCGTCAGCAGCACCGACCTGACCAACCCCGACTTCGCAGCCCTTGCCCGCGCCTATGGCGGCCATGGCGAAAGGGTGGAAAGCACCGAGCAATTCGCCGCGGCCTTCGAGCGGGCGCGCGAAAGCGGCAAGCCGGCAATCATCGAAGTTAAACTCGATCCCGAGGCGATCACGCCGACACGCACGCTCTCGGAAATTGCGCAAACAAAAAGCCGGTAAGTCCGTGAGCTCACGCACCTACCGGCCTTGATGCAGTGCTGCGGCGACGATCAGTCGATCGCGGCCGTGACGATGAACTCGACCTTGTATTTCGGCGCTGCGAGCTTGGCTTCGCTGGTGGCGCGGGCCGGCGGATTGGCCGGATCGATCCAGGCTTCCCAGGCGGCGTTCATCTCGGCGAAATAGGCAATGTCGGAGAGATAGACGATCGTCTGCAGGATCTTCGACTTGTTGCTGCCTGATGCAGTCAGCAGGCGGTCGACTTCGGCAAGCGAGGACTTGCACTGATCGGTGACGCTTTCGCCCTCGCCGACCTGGCCTGCGAGATAAACCGTGTTGCCGTGAATGACGGCGCCGCTCATGCGTGCGCCGACGTCGATACGCTTAATGCTCATCATAGTCTCCTGAGTGAATGGGAAGGTGGCGGCGGCGCTGCGGTGCAGCGCCGGAAAATCGGCAGCCGGAATGGGGGCCTAGCTGCGGATATGGTGGGTCTTCTGGTAGATCGCCGTCGAGCGGGCGCCGGAGCGGCAATAGCCGAGCATCGGTCGCGGGAACTCGTCGAGCGCGTCGACCATGCCCTGGACCGCTTCCTCGGTCACGCCCATCGGCCCGACGGGCACATGGGTGATCTCCAGACCGAGTTCCTTGGCACGTGCCTCGATAACGGAAAACGACGTCTGATCGGGGCTCTCATGGTCGGGGCGGTGGCAGACGATCGATTTGAACCCAAGCGCCTTGATATCGTCGAGGTCCTCGGGCGTGATCTGACCCGAAACCGAATATTCATCGTCGATCTGGCGAATATCCATCGTCCTGTCTCCTCAAAAATGGTGGGCTGAAGGTCTACGACGCAGCTTGGCAAGCGTCAACAACACTTCGCTCACAGGAAGGCAAAGCTCAGCCCATAGCTGCGGCTATCGCCGGGCGCCAGCATGTGGAACTCGCCGGCTGCCTCAAGCTCGTCACGCAATACCCAGCGATGCGAGACCGGCTCGATGCCGATGATATGGGCCGGCGCCTTCTGGTTTCGCCACACCTGCAGATAAGGCAGCGTGTCGGCGCGGAAACGCACGCGAAGCGTCCTGCCGCCGATCGCGGCGATGGGCCCTAGGCGAACTTCGGCAAAGCCCTGCTCCGTTGCCGGCGCCGGCACGCAGAAGATGCCGCCCGGCTCCTCGCCGAATGTCCAGGGGAAACCGCCATTCTCCAGCATCCCGCCCTCGATCCGCGTGCCCTCGTCCAGCCATTTACCGCCGGTGTTCATGTGATACATCAGGAAGGTCGGCACCGTCCGATCGCTGGTGTTGATGACCCGGTCCTCGAGCCGGACCTCACCGGTCGCCCCATCGATCCGCCACAGCCGCTCGATGCGCTGCGGCAGTCCTTCGACGGTGGTGATGTCGATATCGGCCCGGCATTCGGCATTGCCGTTCTCCAGTTTCGTCCACAGCACCTTGGCCGCATGGCCGGAGGCCGATCCGTGCAGCGGATAGACCTTGCCCTCGGCGCTACCGGCGATCGGCTGGCGGTGGCGGATATGGTCCGGCCCGCAGGTGAACAGGAAGCCTTCGAGCGAGTGATCGATTCGGGGATCGCCGTCGTCGGGAATGGCGCGCTTCGGCGCGATGTCGACGCCTTCGACGATGCATCCGCCGATATCCAGCACCGATGCTTCATCGAGCATCAGGCGCGGCCCGCTTGCAGCGGCAAATTCGATCATTGCAGTCTCCTCAGGGGCTTATCGGCCGAGTAGCGTTAGATTTTGCGCCGTCTTTCGTCAATCGAACCCTTTTCCTCTCTTGCGCTTTTGCCGCAACCATGGATTTTGCGGAACTGACGCGGAGACGCAAACGTTTATGAGTAAAAGGAAATCTTAGTGATTTTCATATTTTGTTCAGCACGGTTTCATAAATTCCACACTAGCGTCAAAATTCGCAGGTGTGTGTCGGCCTAGTCACTGTTCGAGGTGTGAGACGTGAATCGTTTTTTAAAGTCGGCATTTTCGCTTGCGGCCGTGCTGGCAGCCATTGCCGTTGCAGCACCGGAGGCCGGCGCGCAGCAGTTCCGTGACCGCCGCCAGAGCGATGTCGTACTCGTCACCCCGAGCGGCGAAATCCTCGACTATGTCCCGCGCGGCTATATCTACGCCCGCGACCGCAGCGGCAACCGCGTGCTGATCGACGACTACGGCAATGTCGTCGCCACCGAGATGCGCGCCCGCGGCTACTATCCGCCGCGGCCCGGCCCGCGCGACGTCTATGCCGACCAGAACGGCAACGATCCCTATTACGCCGACGATGGCGACGCACGTTACTCCGAGCGCGGTGCGGTCACCGGCGGCATCCCGCGCGATGCGGCGATCGAACGCCAGCCGCTCGGCGAACAGCCCTATCCCCAGGACAACAGCATCGGCAATCCGCAGTCCGGCGACGATTATGCCTCGATCGATCCCGACCAGCAGATTCCGCCCGCCGACGCGCCCAAGGCCGCGCCGGACGAACCCGTCATCACGCTGAAGAATAAGTCGAAGCCGGAGATCGTCGCGCTGCAGGTCTTCCTCGACCGCGCCGGCATCTCGCCCGGTGTCATCGACGGCCATATGGGCTCGAACGTCACCAAATCGGTCTATGCCTATGACCAGATGACCGGCTCCAAACTCGACCCGAACGACACCGACGCCATTCTGGAAGAGTTGCGCATGAACGGCGGCCTGCCGGTCGTCAGCTACACGATCACGCCGGCCGATGCCGCCGGCCCCTATGTCGCAGAGATCCCGGAAGACTATTCGCATAAGGCGCTGCTGCCGTCGCTTGCCTATACATCGACCACCGAAATGCTGGCCGAGCGCTTCCACATGGACGAGGCCTTCCTCAAGGAGATGAACCCCGGCGCTGATTTCAGCGTCGCCGGCACCGTCATCAAGGTCGTCAATCCGGGTGAGCCGAAGAGCGGCGAAGTTGCCCGTATCATCGCCGACAAGGGCCGCAAGCAGGTCTTTGCCTATGATAGCGCCGGCAATCTCATTGCCGCCTATCCAGCATCGATCGGCTCCACCGACACACCCTCCCCGTCGGGCATCGTGACGGTCGAGCGCGTCGCCTTCAATCCCGGTTACACCTATAATCCGAAGATCAATTTCCAGCAGGGCGCCAACGACAAGATCCTCAACATTCCGCCCGGCCCGAACGGCCCGGTCGGTACCGTCTGGATGGCGCTCTCCAAGCCGACCTACGGCATCCACGGCACGCCCGAGCCTTCCAAGATCGGCCGCACCCAGAGCCACGGCTGCATTCGCCTGACCAATTGGGACGCAACCGAGCTTGCCAAGATGGTCAAGCCGGGAGTGACGGTCGAATTCGTCGATTGAAGCCAGCGTGATAACGACACGGAAAAGGCCGCCGGATCGCTCCGGCGGCCTTTTCGGTTTATACGGGGGATGTTCAGGCCGCCGTTGCCATACGGAGCGACACCGTCAGCCGGGCGGGCAGCTTGCTCATGATCTCCTCGGCAAAACAGGTGGCGTTTTCACGCGCCTTGTCGAGATTGCTGACGCGGGCGGGATCGAGCGTGTGCAACGTGCCGCCACAGTCGAAGATGTCTCGGAAGGCGGAGCGTTCGATGATCGCCGTGTCCAGCACCGGCACATGCCGCTCGCTGAGCAGCGATTTGACGAGTTGCAGCGCCCGGGTCGTGACCATCGAGTTGACGCGGGTCAGCACCACTGAATGACCGATCTTGATACCCGCCTTTTCGTCCAGATACTGCAGCAGTTCGAGCACCTGCGCGCCGCCGCGCGCATCCATCGCACAGCCCTGGATCGGGATCAGCACATGGTCGGAAAGACCGACGGCGGTGGCAAGCAGCGGATTGCGCGCACCCGGCAGGTCGACGATGAAATAGTCGGTATTGTGCTTGTTCTCACTGATATGCAGCGGCAGCGAGGCGGTGGTGACGAAATCGATCACCGAAATATTGGGCACATGACCAGATATCTCGTGCCAGCGCGAAATCCAGTGCTGCGGATCGGCGTCGAGAATGGTGACGCGAAAACCCTTGCGGGCAAGCTCGGTGGCGAGCAGGAGAACAGCGGTCGTCTTGCCGGCGCCGCCCTTGGTATTTGCGAATGTGATGACAGGCATGTTCAGTCCTCGGAAGGAAATGGTGCGAGCCGGAATCGCTCTTTTACGCACCATCGGAGCATCGTGCGGTTAATCCATCCTTTCTAATCATGGTTAACAAATTCCAAACACGCGCGCCGAAATTGCAGCCGGTATTTTTCACATCCCTAAAATTGGGGATGTCGCTAGAATGAAAAAAGCCCGGAAAGCAAGGCTTTCCGGGCCGGTCTGCAGGTCCGATCTTATGATCTCAGAAGCAATCGCTGAAAAGCGCCTTGGTATTCTCGAGCGTCATGGCAACCGGGTTGCCGCCCGCGCTCGGATCTTCGATCGCCATGGCCGACAATTCGTCGATGCGGTCGGCAGCGATTCCCATCGCCGTCAGCGTCTCCGGCACGCCGAGGTCGGACCGGAGCTTCAATACATAGTCGTAGAAGCCGTCGAAACCGCCCGAAATACCGAGATAGGCGGCGGCGCGGCTGATCTTTTCCTCGATCGCCGTGCGGTTGAAGCGCAGCACCGCCGGCATGACAACTGCGTTGGTCATGCCGTGATGGGTGTTGTAGACGGCGCCGATCGGGTGCGACAGCGCGTGAATGGCGCCGAGCCCCTTCTGGAAGGCGACAGCACCCATGGCGGCAGCGGACATCATGTTGGCGCGTGCTTCAAGATCGGTGCCTTCCCGATAGGCGCGCGGCAGGAATTCCTTGACGAGCCGCATGCCTTCGAGCGCGATGCCGGCCGACATCGGGTGATAGAAAGGCGAGGAATAGGCCTCCAGGCAATGGGCAAAGGCATCCATGCCGGTGCCGGCCGTGATGATCTTCGGCATGCCGACGGTCAGTTCCGGATCGGAGATGACGACACCAGGCAAGAACTTCGGATGGAAGATGATCTTCTTCACATGCGTTTGCGAATTGGTGATGACGCTGGCGCGGCCGACTTCCGAGCCGGTACCCGCTGTCGTCGGCACGGCGACGATCGGGGCAATGCCTTCGAGGCTTGCCCGCGTCCACCAGTCGCCGATATCCTCGAAATCCCAGACAGGCCGGGTCTGACCTGCCATGAAGGCGACGCACTTGCCGAGATCGAGGCCCGAGCCGCCGCCGAAGGCGACGACGCCGTCATGGCCGCCATCCTTGAAAGCCTCGACGCCGGCCTCGAGGTTCTTCTCGTTCGGGTTCGGATCGACGTCGGCAAAGATCGCCCGGCCAAGGCCTGCATCTTCGAGAATGTCGAGCGCGTTCTTGGTGATCGCCATCGAGGCGAGGCCGCGGTCGGTGACCAGCAGCGGCTTTTTGATGCCGAGGCTCTTGCAGGCGTCTGCCAGTTCCTTGATCCGGCCCCGGCCGAGCTTGACCGATGTCGGATAGCTCCAGTTTGCGGTGATGTTGCTGCTCATACTGTGACTTTCTTCAGGTGGAAGGATTTCGGGCGCGTCAGATTCTGGAAGCCGATGATCGACAGCGAGCCGCCGCGGCCCGTCTCCTTGACGCCGGTCCAGCAGAGCGCCGGGTCGAGATAATCGGCGCGGTTCATGAAAACGGTGCCGGTTTCGATCTCGCGGCCGAGCCGCCCTGCCCGTTCGGCATCCTTGGTCCAGAGCGAGGCCGTTAGCCCGTACTGGCTGTCGTTCATCAAGGCGAGCGCCTCTTCGTCGCTCTTCACCTTCATGATGCCGACCGCCGGACCGAAGGTCTCCTCGCGCATGAAGGCCATGGAATGGTCGACATCGACGAGAACCTGCGGTGCGAGATAAGCGCCGCCGTCGTCCTGAGGGAAAAGCTTGGGATCGACAAGCGCCTTGGCGCCCTTGGAGACCGCATCGGCAATCTGCTCGCGCACCACCTTGGCGAAGCGCTTGTTCGCCATTGGTCCGAGCGAAGTCTCGGGATCGAGCGGATTGCCGAGCTTGTAATTCGACACCCAGGCGACCGACTTTTCGACGAAGGCGTCGTAGAGGGATTCGTGCACATAGATGCGCTCGATGCCGCAGCAGCACTGGCCGGAATTGTAGGTCGCGCCGTCCATCAGCGTATCGACGGCCGCCTCAAGATCGGCGTCTTCCATGACGTAACCCGGATCCTTGCCGCCGAGTTCGAGGCCGAGGCCGGTGAAGGTGCCGGCGGCGGCCCGCTCCATCGAGCGCCCGCCTTCGACCGATCCGGTAAAGTTGACGAAATTGAAGCTGCCGGCAGCAATCAGCGCCGAGGTCGTCTGATGATCGAGGAAGACATTCTGGAACACGTCCTCGGGAATGCCCGCCTCCACGAAGGCCTGCACCAGCCGCTCGCCGACGAGCAGCGTCTGCGAGGCATGTTTCAGAACGACGGTATTGCCCGCCATCAGCGCCGGCGCAATCGTGTTGATTGCGGTCATATAGGGATAGTTCCAGGGTGCCACGACGAAGACGACGCCATGCGCTTCGCGCTCGATGCGGCGTTCAAAACGATCGCTCTCCTCGATGACAACAGGCGCCAGCGCATCGGCAGCGATCGAGGCGACATAGTTGGAGCGCTCGTTGAAACCCTTGTATTCGCCGCCATACTTGACCGGCCGGCCCATCTGCCAGGCAAGCTCCGGCACGACGACGTCGGACATCTCGTTCAGCCGCGCAGCACCCTTCAGCACCAGTTGCACGCGCTCTTCGAGCGGCCGTTTCGCCCAGGCCTTCTGCGCCTTGCGGGCCCGCGCCACAACATCCTTGGCGGCATCGAGAGAAAGTGCGGCGCGTTCGGCATAGACCGACCCGTCAACCGGTGAAATGCATTGGATCATCGTCATGATCGATTTCCGTCCTCGTATTGATCAAAATTTCGGCGAGGGCATGAGCCCCTCATCCGCCTGCCGGCACCTTCGCCCCGTAAGCGGGGCGAAGGGGGATAGCCGCAGCGTCTCCGTCCCATCTACCTCTCGTATGGCAAGTCCCCTCTCCCCGTAAAACGGGGAGAGGGTTAGGGTGAGGGGCAAACAACCCGCAATCCCTACTAGGCTCTTTCGAAACCGCGCGCCACTTCCCAATCGGTGATGCGGCGGTCGTATTCTTCCTGCTCCCATTCGGCAGCACGGGTATAGTGGTCGATCACATCATCGCCGAAGGCTTTGCGCAGCATTGCCGATTCCGTCATTGCGGTCGTGGCGGCGCGGAGCGTGCGCGGGATTTCTCGAATATCCTTGCCGCCATAGGCGTCGCCGACGAAAGGAGCCTCGAGCTCGAGCCTGTTCTCGATCCCGTCGATACCGGCCGCAAGCAGCGCGGCAAAGGCGAGATAGGGATTGAGATCGGAGCCGCCGACGCGGCACTCGATGCGGATACCCTTGGTCTCTTCGCCGCAGAGGCGATAGCCGGCGGTGCGGTTGTCCTTGCTCCAGATCGCCTTGGTCGGTGCGAAAGTGCCGGCCATGAAGCGCTTGTAGGAATTGATGTAGGGCGCCAGGAAATAGGTGATCTCGCTCGCATGCGCGAGAAGCCCTGCAACATAATTATGCATCAGCGGCGACATGCCGTATTTGCCGGTATGGTCGAAGAACAGCGGCTTTTCCTCAAGGCTCCAGAGCGACTGATGGATATGCGAGGAACTGCCGGCGGCATTGTAATTCCACTTGGCCAGGAAGGTGATCGCCTTGCCTTTCGACCAGGCGATCTCCTTGCAGCCATTCTTGATGATCGCGTGCCGGTCGGCCATGGCGAGCGCATCGGCATAACGCACGTTGATCTCCTCCTGGCCGGCCGAGGCCTCGCCCTTGGAGTTCTCGACCGGAATGCCGGCGCCCTGCAGCCCGGTGCGGATCGCCCGCATCACCTCTTCCTCCTTGGTAGTCTGGAAGATGTGGTAGTCCTCGTTATAGGCGCTGGCGAGCTTGAGGTTGCGGTAGCCAGCCGTATGCGCCGACTCGTAGCTCTGGTCGAACAGGAAGAATTCGAGCTCGGAGGCCATGTAAGCCTTCATGCCCATATCTTCGAGGCGCTTCACCTGCTTCTTCAGGATTGCACGCGGCGAATGGGCGACCTCTTCATGGGTGTGATGGTCGAGCATGTCGCAGAGCACCAGCGCCGTGCCCTCGAGCCAGGGAATGCGGCGCAGCGTCGCCAGATCCGGCTTCATCGTATAGTCGCCGTAACCCTTTTCCCAGCTGGTCGCCTTATAGCCGGAAACCGTCTCCATCTCCATGTCGGTGGCGATCAGATAGTTGCAGCTATGGGTTTCCTTCCAGGCGCTCTCGACGAAATATTCCGCCTGAAAGCGCTTGCCCATCAGACGGCCCTGCATGTCCACCTGGCACGCAAGAACCGTATCGATGCGCCCTTCGGCAACATCCTTCTTGAGATCGTCGAATGTGTAGCTGCTCATGGTTGATCCGCCTGACATTGGAATTGAGATGATCGGGGCAACGAAATCGCATGCGCTCGGCCGATGTGGGCCTGATGCCTTTTCGTTGAACCGGCGATGGGGCCGCAGGAGCGGCCCCGCCATTTGAGAGGGAAGCCTCGATGCTTATTTTTCGCCGCTTTCGCCAACCGCCGCTTCGGCAGCTGCGATTTCGGCCTGGCGCTTTGCCACCTCAGCGCCGATCGGCGGTCCCTTGAAGCGCCGGCTTTCAAAACCGAACCAGACGATTGCGGTCATCAGAAGGAAGCCAACGGTAACGTAAAGGGCAGCACCGTTCGGCGGTTGGATTCCGAGAATGAAGATCAGAACCATCGCGATGATCGACAGCACTGCAAAGAGCTTGAAGAGGCCTTCGCCGAGGTTCCACGGTCCCATCTTGTCCCATTTCGATGTGCCCCAGGCGAAGAGGCCGAGCGTGATCGGGATCGCGAAGGAGAAGAAGAGGAAGATGACCGTGCACGAAACGACGATGGTGTACACCGGCGTGTCGCCAATTTTCATGATATCGAGTGAGGTGAACCAGACGAACAGCACCGAAAGGATCGAGCCGGTCCAGATCGCAGCCACCGGCGTGCGGTACTGCGGGCTGACTTTCGACAGCGCCTTCGATGCCGGTAGGCCGCCGTCACGCGAGAAGGCGAAGATCATGCGGGAAACCGAAGTGACGGTAGCAAGGCCGCACAGCCACTGACTGACGAGGATCGCCAAGTAGAGGATGTCCTTCACGGTCGCGTTGACCTGCGTGTCCATCGCCCAGAAGAACACGTTCCAGCCCTGTTTTGCTGCATCGTCCATATTCGGCAGCATGAGCACGAAAGAGCACAGCATGATGTAGCCGAAGAGTGCCGACCACAGAACTGAGGCGACCATGCCACGCGGCACCGAGTGGGCGGCTTTGACCGTCTCTTCCGACGTATGCGCCGAAGCGTCGTAGCCGGTGATGGTGTAGATCGGCAGCAGCAGACCGAGCAGGAAAACCCAGCTGCCCGACGTCGTCGGCCAGACACTGCCGCCCGCTTCGCCGGAGTAATTGGCGAAGGTGAAGAGCCGGCCGAATTCATATGACGGGGCCGATAACAGGCACACTACGGCAAGCGCGATGGCGGTCGCGAAGATCAGATAACCCGAGAAGTCTGTCAGCTTTGCGGTCAACCCTATCCCCATATGGTTCACGAGCGCCTGTGCGCCGGTGATGATGACGAGGAAGACGATCCGCACCGTGATAGTGTCCGTCAAGCCAAGATAGCCCGTGCCGAACGTACCCATGAAGAAATAATAGGTGCCGACATTGATGGCGCCGAGCACCGTGACGAGACCGAGCAGGTTGAACCAGGCGGTCAGCCAGCCAGTGAAGCGGTTGCCGAGGATCGAACCCCAGTGATAAAGCCCGCCGGCCGTCGGATAGGCGGAGCTGATCTGCGCCATGGCAACGGCGAAGACGAGCGAGATGAAGCAGCCGAGCGGCCAGCCGATGCCGATGGCGGCTCCGCCGGCACCGGAGGTCGCTTGCGCCAGCGAATTGATGCCGCCGGAGAGGATGCAGATGATGGAAAATGAGACGGCGAAGTTCGAGAACGAGCTCATGCGTCGTTCGAGTTCTTGGGCATAACCCATGGAATGCAGGATGTGCACATCCTGCTTCTTGTCCAGTTCGGAATAATCCGACATGACTTCCCCCTGTTCACGATCGGCCGCGGGATTGCGGGCCGGTTCAGTGCCAAATTGCCCGCTGCATTTGCGCCGTGCGGACGTTCGCAGTTAGACTGCTCCCTCGGGTCTTCTTTTTATCAGGCGTCCAGGCTTTGCTGGAGCAGCCCTTTTAGATAGTCGGCCATGACCCCTTGGCCGACATCGTCTGCGACGAGGTCGTTGCGGACCTCGATCATCACATTGCGCAAGCCGTTCGACAGCCCGTGCAGGATCAGCGTGTGAGTCACGCCATCCTCAGGCCCGTAAGGCTGGTTGCGTTCCGTCCTGTAAAGCGGCGCCTCGGCCGCAGCCTCCAGCATGCGGTCGGCGAGCCGGCTGTCCTCGTCGTGCAATATGCCGAGTTCGACGGCGCGTTCGCGGCCGTGATAGACCGGCGTGAAGCTATGGATCGTCACGATGATGCTGTCTTGCCCCCTCGCCCGGCGATCGCGGATCAGCCCGCGGATGGCGTCGTGGAAAGGCACGTAGAGCGCGTCGGTGCGCGCAAGCCGTTCTTCGGCGGTCAAATCCGTGTTGCCGGGAACGGCATAGATCTCGCTTACTTCAGGCATGGCGCCGGGTGAACTCGGCGGCCGGTTGCAGTCGTAGATCAGCCGAGAGAACCGCTGATAGACGAGCGTCGCATCGAGCCCTTCCGATAAGCGGCGGGCGACTGAAAGAGCCCCCGGGTCCCAGGCAATGTGGCTTAAGAGCGCTTCGCTGGGCAGGCCGAGATCACCGAAATGAGCGGGAAGCACATTCGAAGCGTGCTCGCAGACGAGCAGCACCGGGCTTCGGCCGCCGACGCGCTCGATCCCGACGCAATCACCGTCCGCTTCGCTGAGGATTTTTGGCCCGGCCAGCACCAATGGCGCCACTCCTATCCCTTAATAAAAGCTTTCCAAGAAAAGAATTCTTCAGGTTTCGGTCACTGTCAAGCGTCGACTGAAAATTTCTTTTCATGACAGTAGTTGACATGGATTATGACAGCGTTGTTAACTTTGAGCGGGAAAGTGGCGCCAGACCACCCCGGGGAGCATCGTTAAGTGACAGTTGCATCGAAGACGGTTTCGGACGTCATACACTCGCATTTCGGGGTGCTGACGCGCGCCGAGAAGCAACTGGCCGAAAGCCTTCTCGACAATTATCCGGTATCCGGTCTCGGCAGCATCACCACGATCGCCGAGAATGCCGGCGTTTCAACGCCGACTGTCGTGCGCATGGTGCAGAAGCTCGGCTTCAAGGGCTATCCGGACTTTCAGGCGCATCTGCATCTGGAGGTCGAAGCGACGATCTCCAACCCGATCGCCAAGCATGATCGTTGGGCCCAGAACGCACCTGGCACGCATATCCTCAACCGTTTCGCCGATGCCATCATGAGCAATCTGCGCCAGACGTTGACCGATCTCGACACCGCGACCTTCGACAGCGTCGTCTCACTGCTGTCGGACCGCAAGCGCGGCCTCTATTTCGTCGGCGGCCGCATCACCGGCGCGCTTGCCGAATATTTCTTCACCCACATGCAGGTGATTCGGCCGGCGACGACGCTGCTGTCGTCGAACTCCAGCAGCTGGCCGCAATATGCTCTCAACATGAATGCCGGCGACATTCTGATCATCTTCGACATCCGCCGCTACGAGCAGGAGATGGTGAGCCTTGCCACTGCCGCTCGCAAACGCGGCGCAGAAATCGTCGTCTTCACCGACCAGTGGAGCTCGCCCGCCGCCAAGCTCGCCCGGCATGCCTTCCGCGTTCGGATCGAGGCGCCGTCGGCTTGGGACTCCTCCGTCGTCACCCTCTTCATCGTCGAAGCACTCATCGAGGCCGTTCAGAATTCCACCTGGGACGAGACGAAGGAGCGCATGAAGACGCTTGAGGGCTTGTTCGAGCAGACCAAGCTTTTCCGCAAACCGGGTTAGGAGGGACAAGAAAAACAAAGGGGAGAACAAGGACGGACTTTCGCGGAAACAGGTCGTGTCGTCGCAAATAAAACACGTGTCGCAAACGCCTGCTATTCATAGCAAAATTAACGTCATCCACCCGTCACACAAGCTTCATGTAAGCTGATTAACAGCATCGCCAGACACTGAAAACCCGAAGGAGAACAACAGTGATCTCTAACATTTCTCGACTTCTGTCGCTCTCTACTGCGATGATCGTGGCTTCGACCGCGATTGCCGCCGCCGAGCCGAGCGCTGAACTTATCGCCGCCGCCAAGAAGGAAGGCACCCTGACCACGATCGCTCTTCCGCACGACTGGTGCGGCTACGGCGACGTCATTGCGGGCTTCAAGGCCAAGTATGGCCTCGAAGTCAACGAACTGAACCCGGACGCAGGTTCGGGCGACGAAGTCGAAGCCATCAAGGCCAACAAGGGCAACACCGGTCCGCAGGCTCCTGACGTCATCGACGTCGGCCTCTCCTTCGGTCCGTCCGCCAAGAAGGACGGTCTGATCCAGCCTTACAAGGTTTCCACCTGGGATTCGATCCCGGACACGGCCAAGGATGCCGAAGGCTTCTGGTACGGCGACTATTACGGCGTTCTCTCGTTCCTCGTGAACAAGGACCTCGTCAAGGAATCGCCGGCCGACTGGACCGACCTGAAGAAGAGCGACTACGCAAACACGGTCGCGCTTGCAGGTGATCCGCGCAGCGCCAACCAGGCTGTCCAGGGCGTCTATGCTGCTGGTCTTTCCGCATCCGGCGGTGACGCGGCCAAGGCAGGCGAAGAAGGCCTGAAGTTCTTCGCCGAACTCAACAAGGCTGGCAACTTCGTGCCCGTCGTCGGCAAGGCGGCTCCCTTCGCTCAGGGCTCGACGCCCATCATCGTCGCCTGGGACTACAACGCCCTGTCCTGGGGCCAGAGCCTCAAGGGCAATCCTCCGTTCGAGGTTGTCGTTCCGAAGACGGGCGTCGTTGCCGGTGTCTACGTCCAGGCGATTTCGGCCTTCGCTCCGCACCCGAACGCTGCCAAGCTCTGGATGGAATACCTCTATTCCGACGAAGGTCAGCTTGGCTGGCTGAAGGGATATTGCCACCCGATCCGCTTCAACGATCTTGCCAAGAACAACAAGATCCCGAAGGACCTGCTCGACAAGCTGCCGCCGGCAGCAGCCTATGAAAAGGCTGTTTTCCCGACGCTCGAAGAGCAGGCGGCCGGCAAGGAAACCATCACCAAGAACTGGGATTCCGTGGTCGGCGCCAGCGTCAAGTAACCCCTGATCCTGCCTCCCCGCCCAACGGCGGGGAGGTTTTCTCACTCCGACGCCCCAGGATGAGCTTTTCCATGAGCACCGTCTCAACGCCTATGGTCAGCAGCGCCCCCTTGATCAACAGAGATCGCGTGATCGACTGGCTGGGCATTGCACCCTTCATTATCTTCTCGCTGCTGTTTCTGATCATCCCCACGCTTTATCTCGTGGCGGGCGCGTTCCTGACACCCGAGGGTAGTTTTACGCTGAAGAATATCGGCGATCTTTTTACGCCATCGATCATGAGCGCTTATTGGATCAGTATCCGCGTCTCGGTCGCCTCGGCTCTGGGCGGCGCGTTGATCGGCTTTTTCCTCGCCTGGGCCGTCGTGCTCGGCGGCCTGCCGAACTCGGTGCGCTCGACGCTTCTGACCTTCTCCGGCGTCGCCTCCAATTTCGCCGGCGTGCCGCTCGCCTTCGCCTTTCTGGCAACGCTCGGCCGCACCGGCCTCGTGACGGTCTTCCTGCGGGAATGGTTCGACTTCAACCTTTACAGCACCGGCTTCAACCTGCTGTCCTTCTTCGGCCTCACCATCACCTATATGTATTTCCAGATCCCGCTGATGGTGCTGATCCTGACGCCTGCGCTCGACGGCATGAAGAAGGAATGGCGTGAAGCCTCGCAGATCCTCGGCGCCACCAACCGTCAGTACTGGACGATGGTCGCGATGCCGATCCTCTGGCCGAGCCTGCTCGGCACGACACTGCTGCTCTTTGCCAACGCCTTCGGCGCCATAGCCACCGCCTTCGCGCTGACCGGCAGTTCGCTGAACATCGTGCCGATCCTGCTCTACGCGCAGATCCGCGGCGACGTTCTGCACAATGCCAACCTCGGTTACGCAATCGCGCTCGGCATGATCGTGATCACCGGCGTATCCAACGTCCTGTACCTCATGCTGCGCATGCGCGCCGAACGGTGGCAGAAATGAAAGCGCAACGTCTCGGAGCCTGGATCGCCATCATCCTGGGCGCGTCCTATTTCATCATTCCGCTAATCGGCACCATTGAATTTTCGCTGCGAATGCGCCGCGGTGAATACAGTCTCGATGCCTATCAGTCGGTCTTCTCGGACGCCCAGTTCCGCGAGACCTTCGGCTACTCCATGATGATGGCGCTTCTGACCATCGTCTTCGGCATGCTGCTCGTCGTGCCGACGGCCTACTGGGTGCGGCTGCGGCTGCCGCAGATGCGCCCGGTCGTCGAATTCATCACGCTGCTGCCGCTCGTCATTCCGGCAATCGTCATCGTCTTCGGTTATCTCAGGATGTACAACTCGTCGTCCTATCTGCCGCTGACGGGTTCGACGACCGGCACCAACATACTGCTGGTCTTCTCCTACATCACGCTGTCCCTGCCCTACATGTACCGCGCCGTCGACACCGCCATGCGCGCCATCGACGTCCGCACCCTGACGGAAGCAGCCGAAAGCCTCGGCGCGCGCTGGACGACCATCATGTTCAGGTGCATTTTTCCCAACGTCATGAGCGGCGTGCTGTCGGGTGCCTTCATCACGCTGGCGATCGTCATGGGCGAATTCACCTTCGCTGCCCTGCTCAACCGCCCGGCCTTCGGCCCCTACCTGCAGCTTGTCGGCGCCAACAAGGCCTATGAGCCTTCAGCACTGGCCGTCATCGCCTTCTCGATCACATGGCTCAGCATGGGCCTGCTCAACCTCGTTTCCCGCTTCGGCAAAGCCCGTCCGGCAAAGGCTTAAGGTAATCGGCTCATGTCTTTTCTCACGCTGACCAACATTCAGAAATCCTTCGGCCCGGTCCAGGTCGTCAAGAACTTCAACATGAACATCGAGAAGGGCGAATTCGTCTCCTTCCTCGGACCGTCAGGCTGCGGCAAGACGACCGTTCTGCGCATGATCGCCGGCTTCGAAACGCCGACCGGCGGCACGCTGACCATCAACGGCAAGGACCAGAGCGCGCTGAAGCCGAACCAGCGCAATATCGGCATGGTCTTCCAGGCCTATGCGCTGTTCCCGAACATGACGGTGCACGACAATGTCGCCTTCGGCCTGAAGGTCGCCGGCGCCCCCAAGCCTGAAATTGATGCCCGCGTCAAGGAAATGCTCGGCCTGATCAAGCTCGACCACCTCGCCGACCGCTTCCCCTACCAATTGTCGGGGGGCCAGCAGCAGCGAGTCGCTCTTGCCCGTGCGCTTGCCGTCAAGCCGCAGGTGTTGCTGCTCGACGAGCCGCTCTCCGCACTCGACGCCAAGATCCGCGTGTCGCTGCGCGAGGAAATCCGCCAGATCCAGCAGCAGCTCGGCATCACCACGGTTTTCGTTACCCATGACCAGGAAGAGGCGCTGTCGATCTCCGACCGCATCGTCGTCATGAACGCCGGCAAGGCCGACCAGATCGGTTCGCCCTTCGAGATCTATAATACGCCGGCAACGCGCTTTGTCGCCTCCTTCGTTGGGACGCTGAACCTCATCGAGGCCAAGGTCGTCGATCCCGACGCCAACCGCATCCAGATCGGCGATCAGGCCATCACGCTGAAGCAGTCGGTCGCAGCCCACAAGGCCGGCGAAACCATCTCGCTGGCGCTGCGCCCGGAAGCGGGCTCGCTCTCCGACACCGTCAGAAGCGATACCGCGCTCACCGGCCAGGTCGTCTCGGCCCACTTCCTGGGGTCGGTCATCCGCACCCGCATGAATGTCGGCGGCAACGTCATTTCCTTTGACATGTTCAACAGCCCCGGCGTCACCCCGCCGCAGGCCGGCGAAACGGTGACGCTGCGCTTCATGGCGGCCGATCTGCTGGTCATCCGCGACTGAGTTTGACAATACCGCTGACGCAAAAGGCGCCGCAAAACGGCGCCTTTTTCAGGTCGGTTGGCCGAACTGTCACCAAGCGTGATGCAGCCATCACCACAAAGCACTTGAACTCTCCCAACTCGGTGCCAGAAGTTGCCCAAACCAAATGAGCCGGGACAGCTCTTCGCCCGGCGTTTCAAGCGACGGGATATTTTCAATGATTACTTGCCACCTGCGTTATGTGATCGATCCGTACAAGCTCGCCGAATTCGAGGAATATGCCCGGCTCTGGATTCCGATCGTCAACAGGATGGGCGGCACCCATCACGGTTATTTCCTGCCATCCGAAGGCGCCAACAACATTGCCGTTGCATTGTTTTCCTTCCCGAGCCTTGCCGCCTACGAGGACTATCGAACCCGCATGGCAAGCGATCCGGAATGTCAGGCCGCTTTCGAACTCGACAAGCGCAACCGCAGTATCGTCAGCTATGAACGTAGCTTCATGCGGCCGGTGCTCAACTGATCGAACCGGCGGACGGCCGCTGCATATTAAAACCCCGCAGGTGAATTGACCCCCGAAAGTTGGACATCAACCTTCGGGGGTCAGTCAGTTCAAGGCCGCAGGGCTTGCGCTTGTCATACGCTCAGCGGATTGCCTGGTCGTCCACATCGAAGCGGTGCACACGCGCCTGATCCGGCGTCGCATAGACGGTCTCGTCGGGCTCGTACTGATGTTCGCCGAACAGACGCGCCGTCAGCAGGCCGCACTGATCGGATTCCAGATAGATGATTGTATCGGCGCCGAGATGCTCGACGTGCACGACCTTCGCTGCCCAACTCCCCTGCTCGCGCGATAATGTCATATGTTCGGGACGCACGCCGATCGTCTTGGCACTGTGATCCCCGACCTTTTCGGCCGCGATGAAATTCATCTGCGGCGAGCCGATGAATCCGGCAACGAAGACGTTCGCCGGACGATTGTAGAGTTCCATCGGCGAGCCGATCTGCTCGATCGCGCCGGCATTCAGCACGACGATCTTGTCGGCAAGCGTCATCGCCTCGACCTGGTCATGGGTTACGTAGATCATCGTCGCCTTCAGGCTGCGGTGCAGCCGAGCGATTTCAAGGCGGGTCTGAACGCGCAGCGCTGCGTCGAGGTTCGACAGCGGCTCGTCGAACAGGAAGAGTTCCGGTTCGCGCACAATGGCGCGGCCGATCGCGACGCGCTGGCGCTGACCGCCCGAGAGTTCGGCCGGCCGCCGCGCCAGATAGGGGGCGAGCGACAGCATGCCCGATGCCTTGCCCACTCGGCTATCGATCTCGTCCTTGGGCGTGCCCGCCTGCTTGAGGCCGAGGCCCATGTTGTCCTTGACCGTCAAGTGCGGATAGAGCGCATAGGACTGGAACACCATGGCAATGCCGCGCTTGGCCGGCGGCGTCAGCGTCTCGTCGCGTCCGTTGATGACGACGGCGCCCGAGGTGACGTCCTCAAGGCCGGCAATGCTGCGCAACAGCGTCGATTTTCCGCAGCCTGAGGGGCCGACGAAGATGACGAATTCGCCGTCCTCAACCTCGAGGTCGATGCCCTTCAGCACCTCATGCGTGCCATAGGTCTTGCGGATGGATTTGAGTTGAAGTGATCCCACTGATTTTTCCTTACAATCTGACCGGCTGGCCGGTGCGCACGCTCTCGTCGGCGGCAAGGCAGATGCGCAGCGACGCCACCGCATCGGCCATATGGCGATCGAGGTTCAGATCCTCGCGGATCGCCCTCAGCATGAAGGCCTGTTCCAAGTCGCAGAGCGCCTGATGACCGGGCTCGCCCGTCATCCTCATGTCCTGGTCGGGCCGGATGAACTTGCCGTCCGGCCCGGTTTCGGCCGTATGCAGACGGATCACGGAAGTCTTGGTGTGCGTGTCGATATCGTCGGACTTGGCGTTCGGATCCATGACGATCGACACCGCACCCTTCGGCGACATCACATCCTTCACGAAGAAGGCGGTCTCCGAGATCATCGGTCCCCAGCCGGCCTCGTACCAGCCAACCGAACCATCCTCGAAGAGCACCTGCAACTGACCGTAATTATACATGTCGGCGGCGATCTCGTCGGACAGCCGCAGCCCCATGCCGCGCACCTCGACTGCCCTTGCGTCGGTGATCTGACACATGACGTCGACATAATGCACGCCGCAATCGACGATCGGCGACGTGGTTTGCATCAGAGACTTGTGCGTCGCCCAGGTCGGGCCGCTGGACTGCTGGTTGAGGTTCATGCGGAAGACGTAAGGCGGGCCGAGCTTGCGCGCTTCCTCGATCAGCTTCGTCCATGAGGGGTGATGGCGAAGGATATAGCCGATCACCAGCTTGCGCCCGGCCTTCTTCGCGGCAGCGACGACCCTCTCAGCGTCGGCGACGGTGGTCGCCAGCGGCTTCTCGACGAAGACGTCGCAGCCGGCCTCGAAAGCGGCGACGGCATAATCGGCATGGCTGTCGGAATAGGTGTTGATCGAGCAGAGGTCCGGCTTCAGCTCGGCGAGCGCCGTCGCGAAATCGGGATGGATCGTATAGGCCTGCAGCTCGGGCTCCAGCTTCGGCGTCGAGCGGTTGACGAGACCGACGATCTCGAAGCCTGGATTGTTGTGATAGGCGAGCGCATGGCTGCGGCCCATGTTGCCGAGGCCGGCAACGAGGACGCGGATGGGTTTCTCGTGGCTCACTTGACGGCTCCTGACGTAATGCCGCGGATCAGCTGCCGCGAGAAGATGACGTAGAGAACGAGGATCGGCAGGATCGCCAGCGACAGCGCCGCCAGCACCGCGTTCCAGTTGGTGACGAACTGGCCGATGAAGATCTGCGAGCCGAGCGTTACCGTTTTCGTGGCCTCGGAGGGCGCCAGGATCAGCGGGAACCAGAGATCGTTCCAGATCGGGATCATCGTGAAGACGGCGACGGTCGCCATGGCCGGCCGAACCAGCGGCAGCACCAGGCGGAAGAAGATCGCATATTCGGAAAGCCCGTCGATGCGCCCGGCATTCTTGAGATCATCCGAGACCGTGCGCATGAATTCCGACAGGATGAAGATCGCCAGCGGTATGCCCTGCGCGGTGTAGACGAGGACCAGCGCCGTCAACGTATTGACGAGGCCTGCCGCCACCATGCCCTGCAGGATTGCCACCGTGCCGAGGCGGATCGGGATCATGATGCCGATCGCCATATAGAGCCCGAGCAGCGTGTTGCCGCGGAAGCGATATTCCGAAAGCGCGAAGGCCGCCATGGCGCCGAAGAGCAGTACCAGCAGGATCGAGACGATCGTCACGACGAAGCTGTTCTGGAAATAGGTGGCGAAATCGCCCTGACCGAGCACCGTCTGATAACCGACCAGACTGAATGTCGACGGCGTCGGCACCATCAGCGGCTCGCGGAAGATCGAGGCGCGATCCTTGAACGAGTTGACCACCGTCAGGAAAACCGGAAACAGCGCGACCAGTGTATAGGCGCCAAGCGCCAGATGCACGAGGCCGGTGCGGATCGGAGATGTGCGTGCCTTGGACATGCGCGCTCCTCAGAACTGGTAGCGACGCATGCGCCGCTGGATGACGAAGAGATAGAGCGAGACGCCGGCGAGGATGATGAGGAACATCACCGTGGCGATCGTCGCGCCCATCGAGCGGTCGCCGAGCTGAAGCTGGAAACCGAAGAAGGTGCGGTAGAGCAGCGTACCGAGAATATCGGTCGACATATCAGGTCCGGCGAGCGCCCCTTGCACCGTGTAGATCAGGTCGAAGGCATTGAAATTGCCGACGAAGGTCAGGATCGAGATGATGCCGATTGCCGGCAGGATCAGCGGCAGCTTGATCTTCCAGAATTGCGCCCAGCCAGTGATGCCGTCGCATTCGGCCGCCTCGATCACCTCTTCGGGGATGCTGAGCAACGCGGCATAAATCAGCATCATCGGAATGCCGATATACTGCCAGTTGGAGATCAGCGACACTGCGATCAGCGCCGAGCCGGGCTTGCCGAGCCAGGGCGCAAACAGGAATTTCAAGCCGATGAGATCGAGCATCCAGGGCGCCACGCCCCAGATCGGCGACAGGATCAGCTTCCAGATGAAACCGACGATGACGAAAGAGAGCAGCGTCGGCAGGAAGATCGCCGTGCGGTAAAAGGCGACACCGCGCAGCTTCGGCACCGAAAGCAGGGCGGCAAGCGCCACGCCGATCGGGTTCTGCACGCACATGTGGATAGCGAAGAAGATCAGGTTGTTGACCAGCGCGTTCCAGAAGTCATGCGCCCAGCGCGGATCGCCGAACAACACCCTGAAATTCGCAAGTCCGACGAAGGCCGGCTGACCGTCGACGATATTGTAGAGCGAAAGCCTAAGCGTTTCGATGAGCGGCAGCACCATGACGGCGGAATAGACGATCACCGCGGGCAGCATGAAGACGAAGATGTGCCAGCGCACCGGGCGCTTGATCGGGACGATATCGATCGCGTTGTCGGTTTGGCTCATGGCGTTTGCCTGTTCTCGTCGACTGGCCGCAATCCTGCGGGCGCAGATGGAAGATGTTGCGCCTCACCCGAACTCTCTGCCGACGGGGGAGAGAGGCAATACCCTGCTGGGATGCGAAATCGGGCTGAGAGGTCGCTGCGAGTCTGCTTCTCCCCGCGCGCGGGGAGAAGGTGGCCGGCAGGCCGGATGAGGGGCCGCAAACGCGGCCCCCCGCCACGTCACTTGGCCGGCTTGTACCAGCTGTCGAGGCCCTTCTGGAGCTTTTCGGCAGCGACCTTCGGCGTATCGGTGCCGTTGATCACGTTGGCGGACTCGACCCAGGTCTCGTTTTCAAGGTTCGGCGTGCCGCGTGACAGGATCTGGTAGGTCGAGCGCACGGTCGACTTGTACGGACCGCGCCAGGACACGAATTCCTGAGCGAGTGGATCGGACATCTTGACCGGGTTGGAGTTCAGGCTGAAGAAGCCCGGCAGCGCGTTGGCGTAGATATCGGCGAACTCGGGCGATGCGACCCAGCTGAGGAATTTCTTGGCTTCCTCGGCATGCGTGCTCTTCGCGTTTAGGGCAACGCCGATATCGGGATGGTCGGAGATGTAGCCGGTGTCACCGGCCTTCGGAACCGGCGGCGGGAACGCGCCCATCTTGAACTGGGCCTGCGTGTTGAACAGCGCGATTTCCCAGGAACCGGCCGGATAGATCGCGGCGCGGCCAAGCGTGAAGAGGTTCTGGCTGTCCGAGTAGGTCTGGGCTTCGAAGCCGTCCCCGAGATAGGGCTTCCACTTGGCAAGCTCTTCGTAGGGCTTGACCCAGTCGGCGTCCGTCAGCTTCTGCTTGCCGGCGATAAGCGCTTCGCGGCCCTCTTCACCCTTCCAGTAGTTCGGGCCGATGTTCTGGTAGCCCATAGTCGCGGCTTCCCAGAGATCCTTCGTGCCCATGGCGAGCGGGATGTAGGTACCGTCGGCCTTGATCTTGTCGAGGGCTGCATAGAACTCGTCCTGCGTCTTCGGCACGGAGATGCCGAGCTTGTCGAAGGCATCTTTGTTGTAGATGAAGCCGTGGATGACCGAAGCCATCGGCACGCAGAAGGTCGACTTGCCGTCGTCGGTGGTCCAAGCCGCCTTGGCGACGGCTGAGAAGTTCTCCATGCCCGGCAGGCTGGTAATGTCGACGAGCTGCTTCTTGTTGAAGAGTTCCAGCGAAGCGTCGAACGGGCGGCAGGTGATGATGTCCCCTGCGGAGCCGGCATCGAGCTTGGCGTTCAGCGAGGCATTGTATTCGGTCGGCGCGGTCGGCGAGAAGACGATCTTGATGCCCGGGTTCTTCGCTTCGAAGGCCGGAATGATCTTCTCCTGCCAGATCTGCAGGTCGTCGTTACGCCAGCTTTCGACTGTCAGCGTGACGTCGGCGGCATGGACGAGACCTGCCGAAGTCAGCAGGCTGGAGGCAAGCAGAAAGCTTTTCAGAGCAGTGTTTTTCATTTCCCTCTCCTGTGTTTTGAGCGCCGCAAGGCGCTGTTTTCGATCTGAAACAAGCAATTGGTGTGCTTGAGGAAACACCCAACGCCTCTTGGAGGGCCGCCAGCACCTGCCGGCCCCGAAAGCTCGACGGACGCAAAGGCGGATCGCTTGCGGCCGGACTGCGCGCTGCCCCGTGACCTGCATCGGGCGCGGCAAAATTGATCGGGAAAAGCCGATGGATACCGAACTTCGCCACCAGTCTGACAAGCGGTGGGTCGTTCTCTCGATCATCCTCGAAGCGGTTCCGGCTTGGCTTTGCCGCCGGTTTTCGCGGGCTTCGATGTGCTGTTCCCTTTTGCCGAATTAAGTCCAAAAAAATACCAATTGTCCAGCCGAATTTAACTTTTCTGCCCCAAAAAATTCATTAAAAAATTTTATCAAATAAAATCAACATGATAAAAAGACGAATTTTCTCTATCATTCCCACTTGGTAAATGGTATTTTTTTGGTATTGTAATAAAAAACATAGGGAACGGCGTATTCGGAGGCCCGATGACGGAGCTTGCAATCGGCATAGACGGCGGTGGAACGAGCTGCCGAGCCGCGGTCGCGGACAGACACGGCAATGTCATCGGCCGCGGCAAAGCAGGCCCGGCCAATATCCTGTCCGATTTGGAAAATTCTCTTCTCAACATTGTCGAATCCGCCCGGCAGGCGCTGATAGATGCAGGACTTGCGGCTGAAACCATCGCCTCTGTTGCATCAGTCGTCGGCGTCGCCGGCGCCAATGTCACGGATTACGGGCAGCGAATAAAAAAGGCCCTGCCCTTTGCCGAAGGCCGCGTCGTCACCGATGCGCTAATTGCCCTACAGGGCGCGCTCGGCGATGGCGACGGCATCGTCGGGGCCTTCGGCACCGGCTCGGTCTATAATGCCCGCAGGAACGGCCGGCTGAACGGCATCGGCGGTTGGGGCTTCATCGTCGGCGACCAGGCAAGCGGCGCCCGCCTCGGCCGCGACCTGATGGAGCGATCGCTGCTCGCCCATGACGGCGTGCGCCCGTCGTCTCCCATGACCGAAGCGATCATGGCCGAATACGGCAGCGATCCTGAGCGCATCGTCGAGTTCGCGCATTCGGCAAGACCGATGGATTTTGCCCGCTATGCACCTGTGGTCTTCGAACATGCGGCTAAGGGCGATGCCGTCGCGGTCGGCATCATCACGGACGCGGCAACGGCAATCGGCGAAAGCCTCGAAGCGCTGCTCTGGCCTGAATGCCCGTCGATCTGCCTGCTCGGCGGCCTTGCAGGAGCCTATGAGCCGTGGCTTTCCGAACGCTACAAGGCACGGCTTGCCAGGCCGAAGGGCGATGCCCTGCAGGGTGCGGTCGAACTTGCCGTCAAGCTCCTGCACGACGAACAGAGAGGTGCGGCATGACCGACGACCTGGCCACCCTCCTGTCCCTGGAGCGTCTGCAGGCGGCCGGCACCGGCCCGCTCTACGTCAAGCTGCGCCGTACGCTGGAAGAGGCCGTGCGCACCGGTACGCTCGGTCACGGCGATGCGCTGCCGCCGGAACGCGACATCGCGGAATTCGCCGCCGTCAGCCGCGTCACCGTGCGCAAGGCGATCGACGAACTCGTCGCCGACGGTCTGCTGGTGCGCCGCCATGGTTCCGGCACCTTCGTCGCCAAACCCGTCTCAAGGGTCGAGCAGCGCCTGTCGCAGCTTACCTCCTTCACCGAGGACATGGCGCGCCGCGGCATGTCCTCCCGTTCCGAATGGCTGCACAAGGGCATCCACACCCCCTCGCCCGACGAGATGATGATTCTCGGCCTCGGCACCGACGTGAAGGTTTCGCGCCTCTCCCGCCTGCGCATCGCCGACGACCAGCCGCTGGCAATCGAAAATGCCAGCGTCTCCGGCGAGTTTCTCCCCGATCCCGCCGCCGTCACCAATTCGCTCTATGCCGAACTCGAACGACTCCAGGTCCGCCCGGTGCGGGCCGTGCAGCGCATCTCGGCGACCAACATGAAGGAAGCCGACGCCCAGATTCTCGGTGTCTCCGTCGGTGCCGCCGGCCTGTCGATCGAGCGCATCTCCTATCTCGGCTCCGGCCGCGCCGTGGAATTCACCCGCTCGCTCTATCGCGGCGACGCCTATGATTTCGTCGCCGAGCTGACGATCGGGGTTACCTGAGCCTACCAGAAGCGAGTAATCCAGCGCTCATTTCCGGCGAGTTGATCGAAGATCGCATCGGCGGAAGTGATCGGTATCCCATTCAGCATGGCAGTGGCGGCGACAGCCGTTTATCGCCAGTCAGCGCCCATGCCCAGGCATGGGTATCGAGTAGAAGGGAATTCACTCGCCCCCTTCCCAGGCCGCAAGGTCGCCCTCATCCATGGGCGCGAAAAAGTCAGGCCCATTTCCAGCAACCAGCCCCTTGAGCAGGCCGATCTTGAAGGAAGATTGCACAATCGGCATGATCTTCACGACAGGCTTGCGTCCCCTAGCGATCACCACTTCTTCACCGGAAAGCGCGGCGTCGATCAATTTCGATAGATTGGCCTTCGCGGCATGGATAGTAACTTGCATCGCGGCCCCATTCGCTGCTTGGCAGAGAATGCCATTACAACATCAATTCGGCTATCGAATTCGAAAAGCTAGAACGCGGATCATTATTGAACCATATCAAAATCATAGAGCCGGAAAGTGAATCACTTCCCGGCTTTCATTCATTGAATCAGTTCCTGAGCGCGCCGCCTCAAGCGGCTGCGAAGACTCAGCAAATCAGGCGGCGTCTTCGATCTCCTCGCTGGTCTTGCGCGGCACGTAGTTTAGCACCGGCCCGAGCCAGCGTTCGACTTCGGAAACCTCCATGCCCTTGCGCTTGGCATAGTCTTCCACCTGATCGCGCTCCACCTTGGCGACGCCGAAGTAATAGGAGTCGGGGTGGCCGATATAGAGACCCGAGACCGATGAGCCCGGCCACATCGCATAACTCTCCGTCAGCTTAACACCGGCAGCCTTTTCCGCGTCGAGCAGCCTGAAGAGCGTTGCCTTTTCGGTGTGGTCGGGCTGGGCGGGATAACCCGGCGCAGGCCGGATGCCGGCATAGGCTTCGGTGATCAGATCCTCATTGCTGAGCGTCTCGTCTTTTGCATAGCCCCAATATTCGCGCCGCACCTGCTCGTGCATGCGCTCGGCAAAGGCCTCGGCGAAGCGGTCGGCCAGCGCCTTGACGAGGATCGAGGAATAGTCGTCGTTCGCACGCTCGAAGCGCTCGGCGATGGCGATTTCCTCGATGCCCGCCGTCACCACGAAGCCGCCGACATAATCCTGCACGCCGCTTGTGACAGGTGCCACGAAATCGGAGAGCGCCACGTTCGCCCGCCCATCGCGCTTCGAAAGCTGCTGGCGCAAGGTGTAGAAGGTGGCAAGCTCCTTGCTGCGGCTTTCATCGGTGAACAGCCGAATGTCGTCGCCGACGGCGCCAGCCGGCCAGAAGCCGATGACGGCGCGCGGGCGGAACCACTTTTCGTCGATGATCTTCTTGAGCATCGACTGCGCATCAGCCCAGAGCGCACGCGCCGCTTCGCCCTGCTTCTCGTCCTCGAGAATGGCGGGGTAACGGCCGCGCAGTTCCCAGGTCTGGAAGAACGGCGTCCAGTCAATATACCGCGCAAGCTCGGCCAGATCGTAATCCTCGAATACCCGCGTGCCGAAGAATTGCGGCTTCGTCGGCTGGTAGCCGGACCAGTCGACCTTATGCGCATTGTCGCGGGCCCGCGGCAATGGCAGGCGCACTTTCTCTGCCTCGCTGCGCGCATGGGCGGCCGCCACCTTGGCATATTCGGCCCTTGTATCGTCGACATAGCCCTGGCGCGTCTCCGGCGACAGCAGCGCCGAGACGACGCCGACGGCACGGCTCGCATCGGTGACGTAGATCGCCTGCCCCTTGTTGTAGCCGGGATGGATCTTCACCGCCGTATGCACACGGCTGGTCGTCGCCCCACCGATCAAAAGCGGGATCTCAAAACCCTGCCGCTCCATCTCGGCCGCGACATGCACCATCTCGTCGAGCGACGGCGTGATCAGGCCGGAGAGGCCGATGACGTCGACCTTTTCGGCAATTGCCGTCTCGAGGATCTTTGTCGCCGGCACCATGACGCCGAGGTCGACGATCTCGTAATTGTTGCAGGCCAGCACGACGCCGACGATGTTCTTGCCGATATCGTGCACGTCGCCCTTGACCGTCGCCATCAGGATCTTGCCGGCCGAGCGACGTTCTTCGCCGCCGTTCAGGCGCTTTTCCTCTTCCATGTAGGGCAGCAGCACGGCGACCGCCTGCTTCATGACACGCGCCGACTTGACCACCTGCGGCAGGAACATCTTGCCCGAGCCAAACAGATCGCCGACGACGTTCATGCCGGCCATCAGCGGCCCTTCGATGACGTGCAGCGGCCGGGCCGCCTGCTGGCGCGCCTCCTCGGTATCGGCTTCGATATATTCGGTGATGCCGTTGACCAGCGCATGTTCGAGACGCTTCTCAACGCTCCATTCGCGCCAGGAAAGATCCTGGACCCGGCCTTCCCTGGCGCCGGCGCCGCGGAAACGCTCGGCGACTTCGAGCAGCCGCTCGGTGCCGTCGGGGCGGCGGTTCAGCACCACGTCTTCGCAGGCCTCGCGCAGCTCCGGATCGATATTGTCGTAGACGGCGAGCTGGCCGGCATTGACGATGCCCATGTCCATACCCGCCTGGATGGCGTGGTAGAGAAACACGGCGTGCATCGCCTCGCGCACCGGCTCGTTGCCGCGGAACGAGAAGGACAGGTTGGAGACGCCGCCGGAGATATGGACGAGCGGCATGCGCTCGCGGATCGTTCGGGTCGCCTCGATGAAATCGACGCCGTAATTATTGTGTTCTTCGATGCCGGTCGCGACCGCGAAAATGTTCGGGTCGAAGATGATATCCTCGGGCGGGAAGCCGATCTTCTCTGTCAGAAGCTTGTAAGCGCGGGTGCAGATTTCCACCTTGCGCTCATAGCTGTCGGCCTGCCCCGTCTCGTCGAAGGCCATGACGACGACGGCGGCACCGTAATTGTGCAACAGCCGCGCCTGGGCGAGAAAATTCTCCTCGCCTTCCTTCAGCGAGATCGAGTTGACGATCGGCTTGCCCTGGACGCGCTTCAGGCCGGATTCGATGATCGAGAATTTCGAACTGTCGATCATCACGGGCACACGGGCGATATCGGGCTCGGCGGCGATCAGGTTGAGGAACTCGACCATCGCCTTTTCGGAATCGATCAGGCCCTCATCCATGTTGATGTCGATCACCTGCGCGCCGTTCTCGACCTGGTCGCGTGCGACGTCGAGCGCTGCCGTGTAGTCGGCATTGGTGATCAGCTTGCGGAACTTCGCCGAGCCGGTGACGTTGGTGCGCTCGCCGACATTGACGAAGGGGATGTCCTTGGTCAGCTCGAAGGGTTCGAGGCCCGACAGCGACATGAAAGGGCGATGCTCGGGAAGCGGCCGCGGCTTGTACTTGGCGACGGTCTCGGCGATCGCCCGGATATGCTCGGGCGTCGAGCCGCAGCAGCCGCCGACGATGTTGACCAGGCCTTCGCGGGCAAAGCTGTCGATCTGCGCCGCCATCAGCTCCGGCGTTTCGTCGTACTGGCCGAATTCGTTCGGCAGGCCGGCATTCGGATAGGCGCAGATGAAAGTATCGGCGACACCCGAAAGCTCCTGCAGATGCGGGCGCATCGCATTGGCGCCGAGGGCGCAATTGAGCCCGATGGTGAAGGGATTGGCGTGGCGCACCGAATTCCAGAAGGCCGACGGCGTCTGGCCGGAAAGCGTGCGGCCGGAAAGGTCGGTGATCGTGCCGGAGATCATAACGGGCAGGCGCACGCCCTTGGCCTCGAAGCGCTCCTCGCAGGCGAAGATCGCCGCCTTGGCGTTCAGCGTGTCGAAGATCGTCTCGATCAGGATGATGTCGGCGCCGCCGTCGATCAGGCCGTCGATCTGCTCGCCATAGGCGGAGCGCAGATCGTCGAAGGTAACGGCGCGGAAACCGGGATTGTTGACGTCGGGCGAAATCGAGGCGGTGCGGTTGGTCGGGCCGATGGCGCCAGCGACGAAACGGCGGCGGCCGTCCTCGCGCTCGGCACGCTGTGCCGCGCGGCGGACGATTTCCGCACCCTCCTTGTTGAGGTCGTAGACCGCCCCTTCCATCTCGTAATCGGCCTGGGCGATGCGGGTCGAGGAGAAGGTGTTGGTCTCGAGAATATCGGCGCCGGCCTTGGCGTATTTATAATGGATCTCTTCGATCGCATCCGGCTGGGTCAGGATCAGAAGGTCGTTATTGCCCTTCTGGTGGCAGGCGCAGCCGATAAAGCGGGTGCCGCGGAACTGGTCTTCGTCATAGCCCAGCCCCTGGATCTGCGTGCCCATGGCGCCGTCGAGGACGAGGATGCGCTCGCTCGCGGCTTTGCGCAGCGCTGCGAAAATTTCGTTGCCGTCACGTTTGCCCGTTTCCGGACCAAAAAGAGTATCGAACACGGGAGGGCTCCTTGACGTCGTAAGACCAGACAGTTCAAATCACATAAAGATATCTTTATGTCAATATATGCCTATCGATTTCGTGCTTTGCAAGTCTCAGCGGATGACAGGCTTGAACGGCCTCTATATAGGCAATTGACACGCATTGCCCACCAAATCGGAGGAGTATCATGGCACCCGCAACCGGCAACGCCGCGCTTGGCAACTGGACGAGCCGCGCCTATCACCGCGACTGGCTGCTTGCCCAGGCAAACGGCCTCTTCGATTTCTTCCAGCACAATTCGGTCAACCCAAAGGGCGGCTTCTACGATCTCGACGATAACGGCACGCCGCTCGATGCCGAGGGCCAAGTGCGCAGCATCCATATCGCCGCGCGCGCCGTGCATTGTTTTGCCATCGGCGCCCTGCTCGGCCGTCCGGGTGCTGCCGACGTCGTCGACCACGGCATGGACTATCTCTGGAACCATCACCGCGACCTGAGGAATGGCGGCTATTTCTGGTCGCTCGACAACAGTGGTCCGGTCGATTCCAACAAGCAGGGTTATGGCCATGCTTTCGTGCTGCTCGCCGCCTCATCGGCCAAGACGATCGGCCATCCGCTGGCCGACGGCATGCTTGCCGATATTACCGAGGTCCTGAACACCAAGTTCTGGGAGCCGCGCCACGGCGCTATCGCCGAGGAATTCACCGCCGACTGGCAGCCGCTCGACGGCGGCGCCTACCGCGGCCAGAACTCCAACATGCACCTGACCGAAGCGCTGATGGCCGCCTTCGAAGCATCAGGCGACCGGGATTACCTGACCAAGGCCGAAAGCATCGCCGACCTCGTCATCCGGCGCGCGGCCGGTTCGGTCGACTGGCGCGTCGCCGAGCACTTCGACGCCGAATGGAAGCTCGACAAGCAATACTATCATCCGAACGAAATGTTCCGCCCGGCCGGCACGACGCCCGGCCATTGGCTGGAATGGACCCGCCTCATCCTGCAGCTTTGGGCCCTCGGCGGCAAACGCATCGAGTGGATGCCGGATGCGGCCAAAGCCCTCTTCGAGCAATCCATGGCGCTCGGCTGGGACAGCGACAAGGGCGGCTTCTTCTATACGCTCGACTGGAACGACAAGCCCGCCAAGCGCAATAAGCTCTGGTGGCCGGCCTGCGAGGGTGCGGCCGCCGCCCATTTCCTCAACGAGCACCTGCCGAGCGACTATCACGAGGAATGCTACCGCAAAATCTGGAATGTGATCGAACGCGCCTTCATCGACCATCGGAACGGCGGCTGGCATGAGGAGCTGACGGAGGATCTCGTTCCCGCCCATTCGCTCTTCCCCGGCAAGGGCGATATCTACCACGCCCTGCAGGCCTGCCTCATCCCGCTCTTCCCGGCAACCGGCAGCCTGACGAAGAGCATTACTGAGGCCGGCGGCAGGCTCTGAGGTTCACTAACCGGCGCCCGCCTATCCAGCAAATGGCCGGCTCAGAGCAGCGGGTCGAGCCGCAGCGTGTCCAGATCCTTTGCCAGCATCAGCGCCAGGGCCTCGACCGCGAGATTGTGGTCGTCGCGCTGGGGCAGGCCGGAGACGGTGACCGCGCCGATGCAGCCGGTGCCCTTGACGTTGATCGGGAAACTGCCGCCATGCGGCGCATAATCGGCGCCGGAAAGCCCGTTATCCTCGACCGTCTTGCCGTCCTTGCCGAGCTTCAGGCCGGAGGCATAGCTGCTGCGGAAATAGCGCAGCACCATGTTGCGCTTGCGTCTGACCCAGTTGACGTTGTCGGGCGTCACGCCAGGCAGTGCGGCATAGAAGACCGGCATCGAATGCAGGGTCACATCGATCGCGATGCCGAGGCCGCGCTCGGTGGCAAGTTCCTGCAGGAGCTTGCCGAGCTGCCATGCCGTCGTCAGATCGAAAGCGTCGAAGCTCAGCGCCTTCTCCTGTTCCGCGATCCGGCTGAGATCCTGTTCGACTGTCATGGCTAAGCACTCCTCTGCCGTGATGATCCGCTGCGACCATTCTTGCGGGGAGCAAAAAAGTAAAGCAAAAACTTGGAGGTACCCCGGGCTCAGAGTTTCGGCGTCAGCATCTCGAAGCGGTCGCGGATGGTGGCGCAGGTATCGCCGCCGAGCCGCGCAATGGCATCGACGGCGGCCGGATCGACATGCAGCCGTTCCGGATCCACGACGCCGTCCTGATAATGCGCATAGACGATCTCGCCCATGACGATCTGCCGCGAGCGCCCGAGCTCCAGCGTCACATGCCGCCGGCATTCGAAGGCTGCCGGCGCCTCGGCGATCCAGGGCGAGGCCACCTTCGCGCCCGGCATCGCCGTCAACCCAGCCTCCTTCAACTCGTCGACGCCGCGGGGATAGCGAGCGCCGCAGACATGCATCGCCTCGGCGATGGCGAAAGAGACGATGTTGACCGTGAAGACCTCGGTCATGCGAATATTGTGGCCGGTGTCCTTGAACGACATGTCGGCATTGTTTTCGACCCCGATCGCGAGGATCGGCGGATCGGCCGAAAGGCAGTTGAAGAAGCTGAAAGGGGCTGCGTTGATCCGCCCGTGTTCGTCGACCGTCGTCACCAGCGCAATCGGCCGTGGAATGATCGTGCCGATCATCAGCTTGTAACGCTCGCGCTCACTGAGCTCTTTGAAGTCGAAGGAGATGGCCATGGCTCAGCCGAGCTTCCCGGCCGGCGCAAAGACGCCCATCGCTCCGGTGAAGGGTTTCGGCAGCGGCGAGGCGTAGGAGCCGCGCTTGCTGGTGGAAAGGCCGAGCGAAACCAGCGCCTCTGCCTGCTTGACGGCGGCCGAGACACCATCGATGACGGGCACGCCGTAGATATCCTGCAATTCCCTCGCCAGATCCGTCATGCCGGCGCAGCCCAGCACGATCGCCTCGGCGCCGTCTTCGGCAAGCGCCCGTTCGATCTCGGCCCTGAGCTTGCCGATTGCGCCCGAGGCCGGATCTTCAAGCTCGAGCACCGGGATATCGGAGGCGCGCACCTTGGCGCGCTCGCCCATGCCGTAGCGGCGCACCAGATTGTCGATCAGCACCCGTGACCGCTCCAGCGTCGTCACCACGGTGAAGCGTTGCGCTAGGAAACCCGCTGTCGCGACGGCGGATTCGCAGAGCCCGAGGATCGGCACATCGGCGAAACTCCGCGCCGCGTCGAGCCCAGTATCGTCAAAGCAGGCGATGACGGCCGCGTCGTAACCCGCCGCCCATCGTTCCTTCAGTTCGGAAAGCAGGCCGGGGATCGCCAGCGCCCCGTCATAATGGCCCTCGATGGAGACAGGCCCCATCTGCGAAGTGGCGGCGATGATTTCCGTGCCTGAAGCAGCCACCGCCCGCGCAGCGGTGGCCGCCTTCTCGGTCATGGAGGCCGTGGTGTTCGGATTGACGATGAGGATGCGCATGTCAGTTGATCTTTGCCTGCCGCCGGCTGAGCATCGTCATGATGCCGAGGGCGATGAGAATGATGGTGAAGGAAAACAGCGTCGTCACCGTGCCGAGCGCATAGAGCACCGGCGTCGTGACATTGGTGGTCATGCCGTAGATTTCGAGCGGCAGCGTATTGTAAGTGCCTGACGTCATCAACGTGCGGGCGAATTCGTCATAAGATAGCGTAAAGCCGAACAGGCCGACGCCGATCAGGCTCGGCGCGATCATCGGCAGCACGACATGGCGGAAGGTCTGCCATGCGGACGCGCCGAGGTCGCGCGCCGCCTCTTCATAGGCCGGCGAGAAGCGGTTGAAGACGGCAAACATGATCAGCACGCCGAAGGGCAGCGTCCAGGTGAGATGCGCGCCGAAGGCCGAGGAATACCAGGCGGGCTTCAGCCCGCCCTCCTGGAAGACGACGCCAATGCCGAGCGAAACGATGATCGACGGCACGACAAGGCTGGCGACAGTGGCATAGAACAGCACGGTCGAACCGCGGAAACGGCGGCGGAAGGCGAGGCCGGCGAGCAGCGACACGGTGACGGTCACGGCCATGACCATCAGCCCGAGGCTGAAGGAGCGCCGGAACGAGGCGCCGAAATCGCCGACCGCCTGTTTTTCGAACAGGTTGAAGAACCAATGGGTGGAAACGCCGTTCATCGGGAAGGTCAGCCCGCCGTCCGGCCCCTGGAAGGACAGGATCAGCACCGCCGAGAGCGGACCGTAGAGGAACAGCACGAAGACTGCGAAGAAGATCGCCAGCAGATAGAATTCGAGGCCGCGTTTTTCGTGGTTCATCTCAAAGCTCCTTGCGGATGTCGACGACGCGCAGGATGGCTGCGACCATCAGCAAAACCACGGCCAGCAGCACCACGGCATTGGCGGCCGCCGCCGGATATTGCAGCAGCGACATCTGGTTCTTCATCATCAGCGCCACCGAGGCGCTCTGGCCGCCGGACATCACCTGCACCGTCGAGAAATCGGCCATGACGAGGGTGACGACGAAGATCGTGCCGATCGCCATGCCGGGTTTTGCCAGCGGAATGACGACATTCCACAGCACCTGCCAGCCGGAGGCGCCGGCATCACGCGCCGCCTCGAACAGCGACCGGTCGATGCGCATCAGCGTGTTGAAGATCGGCGTGACCATGAACAGCGTATAGAGATGCACCATGGCGAGCACGACGGCGAAATCGGAATAGAGCAGCCATTCGATCGGCTGCGGGATGATGCCCATCTTAATAAGCGACGAATTGACAAGGCCATTGCGCCCGAGCACCGGGATCCACGAGATCATGCGGATGATGTTCGAGGTCATGAACGGCACGGTGCAGACGAGAAACAGGATCATCTGCGTCGAGGTCTTGCGGATGTGGAAGGCGAGGAAATAGGCGACCCAGAAACCGATGAGAAGCGTCAGCGCCCAGACGATCGCCGTGAATTTCAGTGTGTTGAGATAGGTCTTCCAGGTTACCCATGAACCGAGCGTGTCGGTGTAGTTCATGGTGAGGAAGTCGGGATAGAGGCCGGCGAAATCGTAGTCCCAGAAGCTGACGACGGTGATCATGGCGATCGGCAGCAGGAAGAAGAAGCCGAGGATGGCGATCAGCGGCGTCGCCTGGAGATAGGAGATGGCTGAGGGGGAGAGGCGCAACTTGCGGCGTATAGGCTGCTTGCTGTCTTCCGTTGCCGCTGCGATGGTCGCCATGATCGGTTCTCCGTTCTCACTAGATCAGGTGGGACGGGAGCGCGTGCAGCCCCCTCATCCGCCTGCCGGCACCTTCTCCCCGCTGGGGAGAAGAGGAATCGCGGCACCGTCTCGGCAGCCGCGAGCCTTGATCTTTTGTTGCCTGCCGAGCGGCAAGCTCCCCCTTCTCCCCAGCGGGGAGAAGATGCCCGAAGGGCAGATGAGGGGCGGAGCGCAGCGACGTCTAGAGCATCAGCAAAAGACAATGCTTCTCCGCCCCCTCGCCGATCAAGCAGCGATGAACTCGTTCCAGCGGCGGACCATGTAGCGGTCTTCGTCCATCACCGAGTTCCAGCAGGCGACGGCCCCCATGCGTGCTTCGAAGGCGCCGCCGTCGCGCACCGCACCGGCCTTCTCCATGACCTTGCCTTCGGGCGACAGGATATCGCCCTGCGCCGGCTTGCCTTCGATCCAATAGCCCCATTCGTCAGCCGACATGAAGTTCTTGGCGGTGTCCATGCAGGCGGAGTAGTAGCCCTGGCGGTTGAGATAACCGCCGACCCAGCCTGATGTGTACCAGTTGATATATTCATAGGCCGCGTCGAGCTCGGCGCCCTTCAGATGCGAGGCAAGGCCGAGTCCGCCGCCCCAGGCGCGGTAGCCTTCCTTGAGCGGCTGATACTTGCAGGCGATGCCTTTGGAGCGGACGGCGGCCACAGCCGGAGACCACATCGACTGGATAACGACCTCGCCCGAGGCCATCAGGTTGACCGACTCGTCGAAGCTCTTCCAGAAGGCGCGGAACTGGCCGTCGCCCTTGGCCTTGATCAGGAATTCGATCGTCTTGTCGATCTCTTCCTTGGTCATGTTGCCCTTGTCGGCATATTTGATGTTGCCCATGGCTTCCATGATCATCGCCGCATCCATGATGCCGATCGACGGGATGTTGAGGATCGAGGTCTTGCCCTTGAACTTCGGATCCATGATGTCGGCCCAGCTGGTGATGTCGCGGCCGACGAGATCCGGGCGGATGCCGAGCGTATCGGCGTTGTAGATTGTCGGAACCATCGTCATCCACTGCGTCGGCTCCTTGGCGAACTTCTTGGAGCCCTGCGCCTCGACGAAGCCGACCGTGTGCGGCGCCGTGCCCTGGGCGATGACGCTGTCTGCCTTCAATTTGCCGTTGATGAACAGCGGCACGATCTTGTCGTAATATTTGAGCTTCTTGACGTCCATCGGCTGCAGCACGCCCGTCGGAAACACCTTCTTGGCGATCCAGTATTCGATATCGGCAATGTCGTAGCTGTCGGGCTGGGTAACGGCCCGCTGGGCGGCGGCGTCGGAATCGGTCGCCGTCATCTCCAGAGTGATGCCGAGATCGGCTTTGCACTTCTCGGCGATGGCATTGATGTTCGAAACGCCGGTGCCGAACTGGCGAAGCGTGATGTTCGTCTTAGCCCAGATGGTGGGAAAGCCGGTGAGAGCGCCGGAGCCGGCAATGGCGCCGACGGCGGCGGCACCCGTCTTCAGCAGGGTGCGGCGGGAAAGACCCTTCGCGGCCTTGGTCGATGTCGTTTCAGTCGTCATGTCAGTTCCCCTTTTTTGATGTGGAAGGTCTTGGTTTTTGATTGGTCATGCGGAAGCGCGGCCGAGCAGCACGGCATCATCGAGTTCCCAGCTGAGCGCGACCGTCTCGCCGACGGCGACCGGGCGGGCGAAATAGTCGCTGTCGTCTGATATGACCGTGAAGTCGTCGCTGCCGGCGCCGAGCACGGTGATCTTCACGGAGGAGCCGCGATATTCGACGTTGGAGACGACGCCGTTGAAGCCGAGCGTCCATTCGCTCGCCACCTGCAAGCGCACGCGGTCGGTGCGAATGCCGATATCGACCGGTTCGCCGACCTCCCTGCCCGCCCCGCGCACGGAAAAGCTCTGCCCCTCCGGCACGGTCATGACGAGCACGCCGTCCTCGCTCGATGTCACCCGGCCGCTGAGCACGTTGTGATCGCCCATGAAGCGGGCGACGAAGGCGGTTGCCGGCTTCTCGAAGACCTCGCGCGGGGCAGCCGCCTGCTCGATCCGGCCATCATTCATGATGACCATGATGTCGGCGAGCGCCATCGCCTCTTCCTGGCTGTGGGTGACGTGCACGAAGGTGATGCCGAGCGACTTCTGCAGCTTCTTCAGTTCGGCGCGCATGCGGATCTTCAGGAACGGATCGAGCGCCGACAGCGGCTCGTCGAGCAGCAGCGCCTCAGGGTCGGTGATCAGTGCGCGCGCCAGCGCCACGCGCTGCTGCTGGCCGCCGGAAAGCTGGGCCGGACGCCTGTTAGCATAGGGCTCCATCTGCATCAGCTTCAGCATGTCGAGCGCCTTGGCCCGCCGCTCCGCCTTGTCGACGCCCTTCATCTTCAGGCTGAAGGCGACATTGTCGATGAGATCGAGATGCGGAAACAGCGCATAGGACTGGAACATCATCGCCGTGCCGCGCCGGGCCGGCGGGAAATCGGTGACGACTGTATTGCCGAGCCGGATATCGCCCGACGAGATGCTCTCATGGCCGGCGATCATGCGCAGCGTCGAAGTCTTGCCGCAGCCGGACGGGCCGAGGAAGCAGCAATAGGAGCCGGCCGGAATCTTCAGGCTGATCGCCTGTACCGCGGTCGTTGCCCCATAGACCTTCGAAACGGATACTATATCGATCTCTGCCGCTTTCGACATCATGCCTTCCCCTGTTTGGAAAAGACGATGCACTTGCCGTGCCAATTTGCCGACGACTTCTCAACCCATTGTGAATCATGGGTTTTCTCTGCCGTAGATCGGAGGGAGATAAAGTATGAGCAAAACGATGCCTGCACAGGATTTAGGCTATCGTCCTCAATTTATGCAGATGATCGTATACAATTTGCTGGCGCTTCGAGCACAAATTCCGTTTAACTTTTGCCGGGAAGCCAGATATGGTTTGCCGATCACAGGAAATCGATTTTCATGAAATCCGCTGCCAAGGCCATGCAGGCCGAAGACTCCGCCGAAACCAGCGCACAACTGATCCGTGATTCCATTCGCGAAGCAATCGTCGAGCGCAGGCTTTCGCCCGGCACCAAGCTCTCCGAAAAAGATGTCGGCAACCTCTTCAGCGTCAGCCGCACGCTTGCCCGCGCGGCACTGCAGGCGCTCTCCTATGAAGGTCTCGTCAGCGTCGAGAAGAACCGCGGCGCCTTTGTCGCCTATCCCTCGCCCGACGAGGCCCGGCAGATCTTTGCCGCCCGCCGCCTGGTCGAGCCCGGCATATTGCGAGAGGCAGCCGCGCGGATCACGCCTGGTGACATCAGCCAGCTGAAACAGCTTCTGCTGGAGGAAGGCCGCCTGATGAGCGAGCGCGGCCAGACGGCGCGACGCGCCGAGATCAAGGCGTCAGGCGATTTTCACCTGAGGCTGGCCGAGATCTCCGGCAATGCGATCATGCAACGCTTCATGGAAGAACTGGTCGCCCGCTCGTCGCTGGTGATTGCCCTTTACGGCCAGTCGACCGCCTCGAGCTGCGGCCATTCAGAACATGGCGAGATCATCACGGCGATCGAAAATAACGAGCTCGACCGCGCCTGCCAGCTGATGCTGCATCACATCACCCATATCGAGACCGATCTCGACCTGCGCGAACGCAAGAGCCTCGGCCTCAAGGAAGCCTTCGAGCTTTAATGCATGTCACCCGGAAGTGTGCAGCGGTTCCGGAATAACGACATGCATCGAAACAAAGAGCTGGAGCGCGTCGCATGAATCAAGTTTGATGCGACGCGCATTAGGAATGCCTTTCAGGCTGTCGGCATGCGAAGACGCCGGGCGCGCGGCTTCGCCACGCCGTCGCGTGTCCCGCGCAGTCCGAAGCCCTACCAAGGCGTCTGCTTCGGCAGCATCTCGAAGGCCGCGAAGATATCCTCCGCAGTCCTCGGCTCATCCGAGCGCAGCTTGACGGTCCCGTCGCGCCCGATCAGGATCAGCCCGAACTCGCCGGATGGCGGGCCCTGCAGCCGCTCTCTGACATCGTCGGCATCGAGATCGGAGCCATCGTCGAACAGCGAGAAAGCGCCGCCGCCGGCGATGATGAAAACTTCGACGTCTTCCTCGATGAGACGCATATGCGCGTTCCGCAGCCATTCGTCCTGGATGACGGCGCGGTCGTCCTGGGCATCGGCAAAGATGATCAGCACCCGCTTCCTGTCGCGAAACTGCTCGAGCGACTGCGGAAGTTCCGGTTCACGCCGCGGCGTGCCGATGATTTCATGAACGATGGATTTCAGCATGGTGCTTATTCCTCACCCGCACTGGCGGCGGGCATGCCAGTAAACGGCTGGCAATGGGCGAGGTTCCGCCTGGAAGCGGAAAAGGATCGCAGCCATGGCCGCGATCCTCATCCTGTCAGTCGCGGTTCTGATCTTCGGCCGCGTGGGCCGAAACGGCGACGAGATCGACCGTGCCGTTGGCAAGCAGGCGCTTGCGCACCAGCACGCGCATGACACGCGCCGCCGTCGAAAAGGTCATCTGGTCGAGCGGGCCTTCGCCCTCCCACGGCTTGGTCAGCCGCTCGGTGACGGCGCCGACGATGTTCATCGGCACGATGTCGGTGCATTCGCGCATGGCTTCGAATACGAAGCCGATAGGGATGACCCGTCCTTCGTAGGTGACGATCGGTTCGGTCAATTCGCTGTCCCATTCCTCGAAGGCGTAAAGTGCTTCGCGAAACAGCTGCTGGAGGGTAAACGGCGCGTGGCCGTCATGAAGTGGCGGCAGGGCATTCATCATGTCTGTCTCCTCTTGATGGGTTGAGGCCAAAGTCCTCCGGTCTCGGTCGCGCCAACGCGGGGAATGGCAGGTTTTGCTGCCCCTGCGAACCGAATAACACTATTGATTCTATAGAGTAACGCGCCGGGGTAAAGCCCAATTCTGCGCCCTTGCGGAAGCGAATTCCATAACGCGCTGATTTTCTTGCGTGTTTTAGTGGAAATTTTCTCAGCCACGCCCCTTCCTGAAAATCCATGCCAGCGGCTGCAAATCGCCCCGCAATGGTACGACGGGGCGAAAAAACCCTGCAAATTCACGGAACTTTTGCCGCTGTAATTTGTTTTGTTCTCACACTTCGAAAAACAGTCTGGGGTAATCACCAATGACGCAAATCCATGAACCGGAGCGCCGAAGCAGAATCCTGCGCGGCCGCCCATATAGCCTTGATGAATTCGCTTCCAAATATGGTCTTGGCGGCGAGCAGGCCGAAAGTCTTTTCACCCGTTTTGGGCCCTCTTCGATCGAGCTCGACCTGCTGATGGCTGCCAAGCGGCGCCTGCCGGTTCGTAACGACGGGCCGGTTCCGCAGGACAGAATTGCCGAATAACACCTTTCACGAATGGAATAGATAGATGAGCGACAAGCGCCACGAATGGATTAGCAAAAGAGCTTACGCGATCTGGGAAGAACAGGGCCGCCCCGAAGGGCGCGGTGACGAACACTGGCGCCAGGCAGTGGCCGAGCGCAATGCCCTGGAACGCACACAAGCCTCTGTCGACGGCCGCGAGGTGCTGGTGAAATTTCGCCCGAAACAGCCGCGGCCCGAACTGCCGCTCCAGGATTGGCTCAACCCTTCGACCAAGGTTGGCTGATCTCTATCTTATGTTGGCTGCTGAGGCCCCTGCGGGGAACCTCAGGATGAGGGCGGAGAGAGGTTGCGGCTTACCTCATCGGAGATTGCGGCGCCTTACGCCGATAGCCTAGCAGCAGGGCACAACAATGCGGGCGGAGAGAGGGCGCGGCTTGCCCGCCCAAGAACGCAGAGCCCTGCCGCCGACGGTCTAGCCTCAGGGCACAACAACTAGCCCTCATGGTGAGGAGGCACGCAGGGCCGTCTCGAACCACGAGGGCGGGTGATGGCCACTCCAGCGCCGCACGATTGCTGCTCACTCGCTCCCCATGCTCGCCTCTCGCCATGGAAGTCACAATCTACATCCTCCGTTGCAGCGACGGCTCTTATTATACCGGGCTGACCAAGCAGGAGATCGAGGCGCGTGTCTGGGAGCACAATGCCGGCACCTATGACGGCTACACCGCCAAGCGCCTTCCCGTCGAACTCGTGTTCACCGAAACCTACGACCGCATCATCGACGCCATCGCCCGCGAGCGCCAGATCAAGGGTTGGTCGCGCCAGCAACGGCAACGTACAAGGATGAGGTTGGAGAGAGGTTGGCGCTTGGGGTTTGCGGCTCGCGCGCGCCAACAATGGCACAGTCTAGCCGTTTCCCGAGACACCAGCGCCGCCATTGGAAACCATTCTTCAAGCATAATGGCACAAATCCAGGGAGTACGAGCTTTCCCTCTGACCGCCCGCGACAATGCCGCTCGACACTTTCTTCGCAAAATCGGAAACGGATGAGAATGAAAACGTGGTCGCTCGCAGGACGCGGATTTCATCTCGTCGTGGCCGATCCCGGCGCCCGGTCGGTGCTGTAAGATCGGGAAGAGCCTGAAAGCCCTGCCGGGGCGGGCCGTGTCAGAAAACGTTGTTTTCCACGCTAAGCGCCCTGTGGACCTCGGTCCAGAACAGCGCCAGCGGGGTGTCCCCGTTGCGTTCGGCAACGAGCGCGCGGATCAGCGCTTCGGAGCCTGCCATGTCCTGCCAGCTGGATTTCAGGCCTTTGGCGGCCTGTTGGCATTCGGCAATCTCGAAGGGGCGCTTGCTGTCCATATGAGGTCTCCTCGTGGAAAGGCGCTAGCAGGCGGAGCCGGGATTGTCATTCCCCGCATATGTGGGGATGCCTTGTATTTATGACGGTCCTCACGGTAGGATTGAGGGAATTGGGGCAGTGGAAATGATCGAGAATAGCTATAGCGATAAGTTCGAGTCCGCCTTCGAACAGATCAAGGCGGCGGCCAATGTGGATGCTGCCATCCGCATTCTCCAGGCGCAATATGGCCTCGATTTCGTCACCTACCATCTCGCCCAGACGATCGCCAGCAAGATCGACTCGCCCTTCGTGCGCACCACCTATCCGGATGCCTGGGTCTCCCGTTACCTGTTGAACAGCTATGTGAAGGTGGATCCGATCGTCAAACAGGGCTTCGAGCGCCAGCTGCCTTTCGACTGGAGCGAGGTCGAGCCGACGCCGGAGGCCTATGCCATGCTGGTCGACGCCCAGAAGCACGGCATCGGCGGCAACGGCTATTCCATTCCCGTCGCCGACAAGGCGCAGCGCCGCGCGCTGCTGTCGGTGAACGCCCGAATCCCGGTCGAGGAATGGACGGAGCTTGTCCGGCGCTGCCGCAACGAATGGATCGAGATCGCCCACCTGATCCATCGCAAGGCCGTCTACGAGCTGCACGGTGAGAACGACCCTGTGCCGGCACTGTCGCCACGCGAGATCGAGTGCCTGCACTGGACAGCACTCGGCAAGGATTACAAGGACATCTCGGTCATCCTCGGCATTTCCGAGCACACCACACGCGATTATCTGAAGACCGCCCGCTTCAAGCTCGGCTGCGCCACCATCTCGGCCGCCGCCTCGCGGGCCGTGCAATTGCGCATCATCAATCCATAGTCTTTGCTCGGCGCATGTCGTGACGTCAGCCCTCATGCTTTTGGGCTAATCCCCTCATCTGAGGGGGCCCATCTGAGGGAATTTCCGAACCGGCCGGCCTGAACCATTCTGCTCTCCACGAACTTGTAAACGCTGGAGGGCAAAATGTTCGTTATCATTCAGGCACATGAGTATCAGAAATACGCTGCCGTACTCGACCAGATGTTTCGCCTGCGCAAGAAGGTGTTCGCCGATACGCTCGGCTGGGACGTTCCTGTCGTCGGCCCTTACGAACGCGACAGCTACGATGCGCTGGCTCCTGCCTATCTCGTCTGGTGCAACGACAGCCGCACGCGTCTTTACGGCGGCATGCGCCTGATGCCGACGACCGGCCCGACCCTTCTCTACGATGTCTTCCGCGAGACGTTTCCCGATGCCGCCGATCTCATCGCGCCGGGCATCTGGGAGGGCACGCGCATGTGCATCGACGAAGAGGCGATCGCCAGGGATTTCCCTCAGATCGACGCCGGCCGCGCCTTTTCGATGATGCTGCTTGCGCTTTGCGAATGCGCGCTCGATCACGGCATCCATACGATGATTTCCAACTACGAGCCCTATCTCAAGCGCGTCTACAAGCGCGCTGGCGCAGAAGTGGAAGAACTCGGCCGCGCAGACGGCTACGGCAAGTACCCCGTCTGCTGCGGCGCCTTCGAAGTGTCGGACCGCGTGCTGCGCAAGATGCGCACCGCCCTCGGCCTGACCCTACCCCTTTATGTCAGACATGTTCCGGCCCGCTCGGTCGTGACGCAATTCCTGGAGATGGCAGCATGAACCGCCTCGCTGAAACCGCAATACAGAAAGATATCGGCGCCCTGGAGCGCCACGTGCTCGCCTCCCGCGATATCGCCACGCAGATCGGGGATCCCTTCCTCTCCTATCTCCTCTCGATGGCGCTGTTCACCATCTACGAGAAGAAGGCTCACCACGAGAACGAGGCGCTGAAGAGCAGCTTCAGCTGAGGGCGCGACCCCCTCCGCACGCCTGAAGACGAGCATGTCTCCCGGCGCCTCGCGCGCAGCCGCAAAACCTGTCCCCGTTTTGCGGCTGTGCGCCCCGTCATGTCATCAGCGAATTGCCGTCACGTCATCAGGGAATCGATCGTCGAGATCAACGCGTCGTGCATATAGGGCTTCGGCAGGAAGGCGGTGTTGGCGGGCAGCGCCATGGGGTCGAGCCGCACCATGCCCGAGGTGATGATGATGCCGATGTTCGGCCGCATCGCCCTCACCCGCTTGGCAAGCTGGATGCCATCCATGGTACCCGCCATATTGACATCGGTGAACAGGATATCGACATCCTGCCTGCCCTTCAGCACCACCATCGCCTCGTCGGCATTCGCCGCCTCCAGCGCCACATGGCCGACCTCTTCAAGCACATCGAGAACATTGAACCGGATCAGCGGCTCATCCTCGACGATAAGCACCACGGCACTGTTCAACGCCACCATCTGCGATCGCCCTCCTTCATCGAATCCAATCTCTGTAATTGTCGCCGGCGCGAGAAGGTTCCAGTACCGGCGCCGATGAAATATGCATCGTCCACAGATGCTTGCGCTCTGCGCTTGTGGCTCCCTGCAATTTGCGTTAGAGCGAACCGATGCTGCGGGAACCATTGCCCCGGTATCCTGGCGCCGGCCTCCGGCGCCAAGGCGCCACCACCGGCGTCAAGGGCCTGTAGCTCAATGGTTAGAGCCGGCGGCTCATAACCGCTTGGTTGGGGGTTCGAGTCCCTCCGGGCCCACCATTTTTTCTTGTTTTAAGGGATTTGATGAGGGGGTTAGCCTTTGGTTCAGCGCCATCTTGATCGACTGTAGCCGGACGCGGAATTCCGGAATTTTGACACCAAGTTCCGGAATTTTACAAGAATCGTTGAAGGGGCTTTGAAGGCCACTTGAGCCATCAGTAGCGAGACGATCAATTCCGATCGATCACGGCAGAATGGTGTAAACCCTCATGACATTAACAAAATCGTTTGAGAGGGAGCTATGGGTAATCAGTTCCTCTATTTTCTCCGCCCAATAATCGGTATCGGGCAAAATAAGGGTTGCGCCGTTTCGAGCTAGGAATTCGGCGGCGGCGTGAAATGCTGTTCGCTTGTTACCTTGTTCGAACGCGTGGGCTTTCGCGATTGCGAACAAAAGGTTGCCGAAGGCCTGCACAAGATCTGGCCCCTCATAGTGCCAATGGTCCCGAGGCGACATCACCGCAGCTTCTAAAAGCCCAAAGTCTCGCAGAAAGTGCACCTCCCCAGTCTTGGAAACTTGTTCCGCGTTGATGGCAACCACCTGATGCACTTCAATCCAGATCGGCGAGTTCATTTGGCGAGGCGCGCTGTGATTTTAGGGAACCGCTGATTCAGGTCGTCACGAATCGCCTTCTCATCATCAGCCATGGTCTTGGATTGTTCTCGGATCTTGGCATCGATACTCGGTTGGAGCTCTTTTTGCAGGAAAGAAATGAATGCCTCATCGATTGCAATCATGTCTTCCTGCGAGCGGATCGATTCGGCGCTTCTCTTGCGGAAAAATTTCCTCTTTCCGGGCTCGCCAATCCGCAGAGCACGCTCTTCAATAGCCTGCCGCATCGCTGGGAAAATTTGGCGCATCTCTAATATGTGTTGGTAGGCGCGCATGCCGTACTCGATGCAGCCCAACCTGACTTCGATAAGCTTCATTCTGTCGTTATCTGCGATCATCGCATCAACAGCATCACGAAGAGCGGCGCGCTCCAATGCATCAGCTGAACGAAGCCTAAGGACGAATTTCGCGAAACCGCGCGCAAAAATGGCAGCAGCCTCGGCCGGGTCGGAATCGAGCGATGGCCAATCCGGACGCGGATAGGCTCCAAACCTTTTTTCACGCTCTTCGAGAAGTGCTAAAGCTGCCATCGCCCGTTTTTATCCTTCATCTCTTATTAAGATGCTCAGGAGCTATTTTCAATTCCCTGCGTTTGGCGCGGTCAGCTCCATCAAGTCACGGATAGAACTTCGCCTTTTCCGACTGAGGCACGCGGCCCACGGTTCTGAGGATGGTGTGAGGCAAAGGATGGACATGTGAACCGCGCCTAGTTTGCCGGGGGCCATTTCGTTTAAATTATGCGGCCATGGCTGGCGCATCCGCATGGCGTAGTATCGTTCTTCGGCCTCTGCTGGCGGAGTGTTTCAGATGGGTTCCAGAAGACGCCGGTTTTGTTGAACCAATCGACCCATTCGAGTGTGGCGAACTCCACGGCTTCGAAGTTGCGCCATGGTCCTCGCCGATGGATGACCTCGGCGTTGTGAAGACCGTTGATCGTTTCGGCGAGAACATTGTCATAACTGTCGCCAACTTCCAACGGAGGGCTCGATGCCCGCCTCCGCCAGTCGCTCGGGATACCGAATTGACACGCATTGCACGCCCCTGTCGGAATGGTGGATGAGGTCGCCGCGATAGATAGGCCGTCGATCATGAAGCGCTTGGTCCAAGGCATCGAGGGCCAAACCCGCATGGGCGGTCCGGCTTGCCCGCCCGATCCGGTCGCGCGTTTCAGGATCATCAGATTGTTCACAAAACGCGGCGACACGCGGAAATGCCGAGCCGCCTCTCGATGGCTATGGCCTTCCTCGACAAACGCAGCAACACGCACGCGCAACGCGATCGGATGTGATTTGCCCACGGCCCTTCTCCCTCTGTCAATCAAAGGGAATCACACCTCCACTGATTGGAGAATCCTGAATCTCAAAAGCCGCGACACGCTTTAGTGTCAGACAACATCGACAATTTTCACGGTCATTTCGTCATCGCGTTGCGAGCGAGTTTGCTCGGTGAAGATTTGCTGTTTTACTTGATCCCTAACTCCACACCTTTAGTCGCCTTGGGACGGCCAATCGTATCCTTGAGCCAGCATTCGTTTTTTTTGGGAATATAGGAAAACGCCTTGCAAGCATTGTCGCCGATACAGGCGGTGAAACATAGCAGATAGTTGCTGCCTCTTAGGCGTCTGTAGTCACCGCCGGGAAGATCGATGCCCGAATAGCTCGTGAAATCAGACACGATCACATCGGCTGCCTTTGACGATGCATAGGCGGCGACCGCATCCGAATTCCGTATCAGGGCAACAATGTTATCTTTCAGGAAGCAAACGCTGTGCTTCGTGTTGTAGGTAGTCGCCTTGCACTGGCTCTCGCCTTCGCAAATTTCGTGGCACCCCGAATAAGTGACATCCTTGACGGCTCGGTAGTCGAAGCCGATCGCGTCGTAGCCGCGAGCATCGATGAATGAAGCGGTTGGTTGCGCGGGGAGATTGGTCGTGGCGCTTGGTGTGTTGGTCGACGCCTGTTCCTGCTCCTCGCCGTAGCAGAGAATCTGGAACACCGACGGCGTGATTTTGTCCGCCACATCGGCTGTCGAGATCGGCTGCTGGTCTGCCGCCTTGTCGCCGGATTGCCCTGTGATGCTCTGAGATTGCAGGAAAAGGTCGGCAACCGAAGCACGAATAGCGAAATTCACATTCTGCGCCGTGATACCGATCTCATCCGCGATCCCTTTCGACAGCGTCGCGCTGGTGATGCCCATAAGAAAGCCGTCGCGGTCAACGACCGGGCCACCGGAATTACCGGGCTGGATCGGTGTGGAAATCTGGATGTACCGGGTGTCATTTCGAAGCCCTGCCAGCGCATTCACGTTGCCTGTGGTGACCTTGACCGAATCCGACAGCAATGTCGCCAGCGGGTAGCCTATGGCAACGATGTCCTCGCCGACCCGCGTTGGAGCGTGACGGAAGACAAGAGGCTTCAACGGCTCCGCGGCATTGATCTTCACCAACGCCAAATCATTCGTGGCGTCGATGCGGGGATCGGTGGCGTCTCCCTTGCCTTTCACCTCGATGCGCTTGCAAGCCTGGACGACGTGCGCATTTGTCAGCAGCCATCCATCGGTGGTTACTGCGAAGCCGGTCCCTGATGACGTCGGGCCGTCGGCAAGACATGTGGAAGCAAGGACCGCGGAAAACACAGCGCTCAAGATTACGCGAAACACGGCTGCCATCAGTATATCCCCAGTTGTCCGGAGATTAGACCTTTGCCCGGGTGCTTTTCAACCAACTCTTGCGGTCAGGCTTAATGCCATAACCATGCAGGGTCCCGCCGTCTGGAGCGATCAGGGATCAGTGGTTGACCGCATGCTCAGCCCGATCGTCGAGCCACCTGCCTTTCGATAGAAGTTGTGGTATTTTTTTTACGGATGTCGTTGTTCTCGGGAGGATAGCAATTCATGGTCGTGCACAGGGATATGACGAGCGACGAATGGAAGTGGCTTGTGCGCCTTTGCCAACACGAAGCGGACAGCATTCCGAAGGAAATCGAAGCGCGGTTTACCGAACTTGGTCTGTTGGGGCCGAATGGTCTTTCGGACAATGCCAGGAACCTGGTTCAAAATGAACTGCTGGCAGAGCGGCGGAACAGACTGCAAGGGCTTCACTGATTGATACCGTTGGACGCCAAGCAGGAGTCCAAGGCGGTGATGTTCATGCGGCACGTCCAAGCCGGAATCCGACTATCTCGGTTCCGGACTTGGTCATGGATTTTCTGCCAACGGCCCGAGCCGGCCTCTAATAGCTGCAGGAGCGACCGTCGCTAGGTCTAAACCCACCGCCGCAGGCCGGGTTGAGCGGCATCTCTTCCCGATAATAGCCGCCCCCGATCGACGAGGTCTGATCGAGGTATCCGGATGATGTGCAGGCCGAAGTGATCGTGGCAAGGCTGATCAGCGTTCCGGTCGCGATAAATGCGAAAAATCGGTTCATCTGAGCTTCTCCTTCGGAGGGCCCTTGGCTTGGCCCTGAACGGAGAATTTACCACGCGATCCCGCATGTTCGCGAGGATTTATGGTGTGAGAGTGCCCTTCGGCGGCCCTCATAACGCCAATGTGATCTCCCAAGCCATGCACTGTCGCATAACTGTCATGTAAAATTGCCCATTGCGATGGCAGCTTGGGCAAAATATATGCTGCCGGCTAACAAAAAAAAGAATGAGTGAACTGCCATGAGTGCCCTGCATAAACTTTTCAACCGCAATCTCCTGACCCGTTTCGTGACCGGTCTCGGTGCGGTTCCCCAGCGTTTTCGCGACGCCCGCGAAGAGCGCAAGCCTGCGATCCATCCGTCTTTCATGGATGATTTCGGCGCTTAAATCCGCAATGTGTCCGCTGGCCGAAAGGTAAGGCAAACGACCTTATCCTGGCTGGCGTGCGCCCTCAATTCACTGCGGGCGCTGCCGGTTCTCCCCAGCTCGATATGGGCTGACCGGCCCTGGTTGCCACCCTCACATCATAGAGCGCGAGCGAAGCCTGAAGCTGCTGCGTATCGTTGCAACGGTTGATGACGCCGCCGATATATTGCACGCAGTCGCTGGCGCTGCCCTGCACGGAGCCCGTCGACCAATCCTTGACGATCCCATCGGCGCCCACCAGGAAATAGGACAGCCGGTTGCTCTGCGACACCGTGGAGCTGCCGACAAGGCCGGCAAAGTTCGTGCCGGTCTCGGTCTTGGCGGCGGGCGTCATATGCCGGTAGATCGTCATGCCGTTCTTCAACGGCGTCACGCGATCATCGGCCCATAGGTCGCGTCGGAGCCGGAAAGCCGCGCCATCGGCGATTGGACGAGATTGGCGATCTCCGTATAGTGTTTGCCGAGCGCATAGCTGATGTAGGAGCGGTTGGCGGCATTTTCAGCCTTTTCCGCCACCTGGGAGCAGCCCGCCAGGCCGATCGCGAGGCCGATCGAAAGAATTGTCATGAAGCGCATGCTGCGCCCTTGCCGGTCACAGCATGCCCGCCCCTGTTTCTTAACCCGCCGTCTTTGCTATCAGGTTTGGGGGATTTGGTAGGTGGTGGGAAGACGGAGAAATGGAGAGGCTGTGCCGTGGGCGCTACTCACCGTCGAGCCGGATTCGCGTTCCACGCCCGCACCCTCACATTTTTTCTCTCCGCACACACTCGCCCTTCTCTTCCGCCGCAATAGCTTCACAATCAACCGACAGAAAGTTCATCCGGGAAACGACAACTAGGGAATGAAACATGGCGCCGATTCTCTCCAAGACTCTTCTGATGACTGCCCTTCTCGCCCTGCCGCTCGGCAGCGCAGCGCCGGTGTTGGCGCAGGAGGCAAAGCCGCGTGAGGCGGTGATTTCGGTGACGGGGGATGGTGAATCGGCCCTTGCGCCCGATATGGCCGTCGTCAACCTTGCCGTCGTCAAGCAGGCAAAGACCGCCCGCGAAGCGCTCGACGAGAACAACAAGGCGATGAACGAGGTGCTGAAGGCGCTGAAGGACGGCGGCATCGCCGAGCGCGATCTGCAGACCTCCGGCTTCTCAATCCAGCCGCAATACAACTACCCGCAGCCGGTCGATGGTCAACAGCAGCAGCCGCAGTTGATCGGCTACCAGACCATCAATTCCATCACCATCAGGCTGCGTGATCTTGCCAAGCTCGGCCAGGTGATCGACCAGTCCGTCACCCTCGGCATCAACCAGGGCGGCGACATCCAGTTCACCAACGACAAGCCGCAAGCAGCCCTCGAAGAGGCGCGCAAGAATGCTGTTGCCGAGGCGGTGAAGAAGGCGAAGACTCTGAGCGAAGCCGCCGGCGTCAAGCTCGGCCGCATCATCGAGATCAACGAGAACGTGCCGCGCCCGATGCCGCAGCCGGCCTATCGCGCCACGATGATGAAGGAGGCCGATTCGGCCGTTCCCGTGCAGAGCGGCGAGAACAACTACACTGTCAGCGTCACCGTGACTTTTGCGATCGAACAGTGAAATGAAAGTGCCGGCGGCAGCCAACACCCTCCCCAACCCCTCCCCACAAGGGGGAGGGACTAAGCTGCGGTTGCCGACGGCGGCCAAAATGAAGGTCTTGCTGACTGCCACCGTTCGACGAATTGCTTGGATGGAAATTATCTGAGGCGGTGCGGCATGTTAGACCCTCCAGGGTCTACCGAGCGTAGAACAACCTCACAAAAAGAAAACCGCCCTTGCCGATCCGGGGAGACTGGCAAAGGCGGTTCTGGCCGCCGCATCGGGGAGACGAGGCGGTATTCTAGTTTATCAGCGGCGCAGAGCCGGGCAGCCGCGGACGTTGCCGAAGCTCATCTCGCCGGGGCCGCGACGCGTCCAGCCCTGGACAATGACGCGGCGCGGGGTGACGTCGACGACGCGGGCGCGGCGGAAGCCGTAATCGCGGGCCATGTCTTCGGCCATCCGCGGATCACAGCCGCGCGGACGGCGGTCGTAGCCCAACGGCGGGCGATCGTAGCCCGGAGCCGGACGGCGGTAGTCCCGCGGCGCGTCACGGTCCTGATCGCCGATAATGATATTCAACTGCGCGGCGGCGGGCGCCACCGTGCCGGCAAGGGTGCCGGCGGTCAGCATGACGGCAAGACCCGCCTTTGCCAAAAACTGCATCATCGAAAAACCTTTCGTTTCAAAGTCGGTGCGGCCGAGCCGCCTGGGAATCACCCATACGGATTAGAGAAGAAGCGGCTGAACGTGTCGCCGTCAAGGCAAAAGCGGCCGGCAAGCGCCGTGTCGGCGCCTGCCGGCGCAGTCCTCAGCGCCGGATCAGCGGGCAGCCGCGGACATTGGCGAAGACCATTCGGTCCCAGCCACGATGGTCGCGGCCGGAAACGACGACGACGCGCGGCGACATGCGAGTGATCTGGGCTCTGCGCAGACCGAAATCGCGCGCCTTGCGCACTGCATGCATCGGCGAGCAGCCGCGAATCGGCCGGTGATATTGCGCCTCGACGACGAAATTCGTCTGCGGCCCAGCGGCTGCCGCGGTGGTGACCGTGGCCGGGACGGTGCAGAGGGCGAGCAATGCGGCAAGCGAGGCCTTGGCGAGGAAATGTGTCATGGGGCGTCTCCGTCGATTGGTCCTATTTCTACGCATGTCGTTATTGCGCGACATGCTTGGGTTCTCCCTTAGGGATTGCCTCGACAGTAAACGCTGTAAACTGAATGGCGTTCGAACCGACCATTCACTTCTCATTCACAAGGATTAATCCTTTCACGGGCCAAGATGCAGAACGATTTCCCGCCGGTGCGGGCGGTCGCGATGCTCGAAGAGATAGAGGCCCTGCCAAGTGCCGAGCATCAGCCGGCCCCGCGCGACGGGAATGCCGACCGAGACCTGCGTCAGCGCCGCCTTGATATGCGCCGGCATATCGTCCGGCCCTTCGGCGCGATGCACGACCCAGCCCATCGACGGATCAGAGGCCGGCGGCACGAGGCGGCGGAAGAAGGAAAGCAGATCGGTTTGCACGTCGGGATCGGCATTTTCCTGGATCAGCAGCGAGCAGGAAGTGTGGCGCACGAAGACAGTGAGAAGCCCCTCCTCCCGCCCTGATCGGTTGACAAAGGCGTCTGCCTGATCGGTGAATTCGTAAAGGCCCTGTCCGCGTGTGGACAGTGTCAGGATCGTCTGTGGCAAGGCGCTCTCCCGTCTCGGAATCTTATCGGCGCGAGGTGGCTCGTCAGAAGAGGCAAGTCAATGCTTGATCGGTTCAGAGTTTGATCAGCGTCTCGAAGCCGCCATAGATCATCCGCTTGCCGTCGAAGGGCATCTGCCATTGGTCGCCCTTGAGCCTCGGATCGGCCATCACCTTGGCGTTGACATCGTCGCGCTGCTGCCGGGACCGGTAGACGATCCAGGCAAACACCACCACCTCGTCCTCCTTGGCCTGCACAGCGCGGGGAAAGGAGGTGAGCTCGCCATAGGGCACGTCGTCGCCGATGCATTCGACATATTCCAGCGCGCCATATTCCTTCCAGATCGTGCCGGCAAATGTCGAGAATTTCTTGTAGGCCTCGATATTCTCCTTCGGCACCGCCACGATGAAACCGTCGACATAGGACACGATCATCTTCTCCATCTATCTCGCGCTGGAGGGAGAGATAGGCGCGCGGCCAGACAGATCCAGGGATGATGCGCCGGCAGCGGTAATCAGGCTCCGTTCACCAGCTTGAGGATGAGCTGCTGGATATTGCCGCCGTCGCCCATTTCGACCTTGTCGAAGTCGCGGCCGCGCTGGCGCTGCTTTGCAGAGATCTCACCGAGGCGGCGGGTCAACTCGATGCGGATTTTCTTGCAATCGGGATCGTCGGCAACGGTGAGGCCGATGCTCATCGTCTCGATTTCCTTGACCATCTCCTTGATGGTCTCACCGTGCACCCGCTCATGCGCCTGCACGCCTGCGATGAAGCTCTCCCAACTGGCCTGGACGGCCGGCGGCAGCGCCGTGGAGGGTTTCGGCAGCGTATAGGTGATGATCAGTTTCGGCCTGTTGGTGGTGATCACGCAGGCGGCGCCTTGCGCTTCGTATTTCCGGGTCCAGGTCAACTTGAAGGTCGTATGCGCGATCACCCGGCCCGCACCGACTTCAGGCCCCCGCGCCCCGATCGATTCGTAGAGTTCGGCGCCGGTCTTCCCCGATATCGAATAGGGCCGCACTTCTTCCACAGCCTGCCATTCGGCCACTGCGGCGGCTGGTGCTGCGGCGACAATCGCCGCCAGGACATAGGATAGAAAAGTTTTCGTCACGCGGCCCCCGCCGAATAGTGATTTGCGCGGACCCTAACGGCAGCCGCTGCTGCTTTCAACGCACCAGATATGCATCAGCCCTGCAGCGTCTTGACCTTGGTAAGATCGGGGAAGAGCCGCATCCACAAGAGCACGACGATTACAGTGCCGAGCCCGCCGACAATGCCGGTGGCGACCGGCCCAAGTGCTGCCGCCATCATGCCGGATTCGAATTCGCCGAGCTGGTTGGAGGTGCCGATGAACAGCGAGTTGACCGCACTGACACGACCCCGCATCTCATCCGGCGTCAGAAGCTGCACCAGCGAGCTGCGCACGACGACGCTAACCGTATCCGACGCGCCGACGACAAGCAGGGCGGCGACAGAAAGCGCGATGTTGGTGGACAGCGAAAAGACGATGGTGGCGACGCCGAACACGGCGACGGCGGCAAGCATCTTGCGCCCGACATTGCTCTCGAGCGGGCAGCGGGCCAGCACGATCGACATGGCAAGCGCGCCGATCGCCGGTGCGGCGCGCAAAAGGCCGAGCTCCCAAGGGCCGGCATGCAGGATATCGCGGGCAAACATCGGCAAGAGCGCGGTGGCGCCGCCGAGCAGCACCGCGAAGAGATCGAGCGAGATCGTGCCGAGCATCACCGGCCGGCTGCGGATGAAGGAGACGCCGGCAAAGACCGAGGCCAGTGTCACCGGCTCGCGCTTGCCGGGCGCCCATTGCAGGCGGATCGAGATGACGTTGACGCTGGCGGCGGCAAAAAACAGCGCCGACACGGCGAAGGGCGCCACCGGGTTCAGCCCGTAGAGCAGGCCACCGAGCGAGGGGCCGATGATCAGCGCCGTCTGCATCAGCGAGGTGGAGGTGGCGACCGCCTTCTGCAGCATCGAAGCCGGCACGATATTCGGCAGCAGCGCCGCCATGGTCGGCCGCTCGAAGGCGACAACGGCGCCAAGCACGGTGACGGCGACAAGGATACCTGAAGGCGTCAGCCATTGCTGCCAGGTGGCAACCGCCAGCACCAGTGCCGTCACCGCCTCGATCAACTGGCAGATGAGGCCGATGCGCCGCCGGTCGAAGCGGTCGGCGACATGGCCGACGACGAAGGTCAGCGCCGCCATCGGCAGGAACTGGCAGAGACCGACGAGGCCGAGCGCAAAGGCGCTGTGCGTCTGATCATAGATCATCCAGCCCATGGCGATGCCAATGGACTGGAAGGCAAGCGAGGAAAAGACGCGGGAGGCAGCGAAGTTCAGATAGCCGGGGTGGCGAAGAACGCTCCGCGGGCCTTGAGGTATGTCCATTTGCGATGTCACCGGCCGACGCGGCTGCGCCGGCCTTTGCAGGAGTTTGGGAAGATCAAAACGGTGTTCTGCCCGAACGGACCAATTGTCAATCGCAATGAACCGCTCTCACCGGATTGTGCGATTGCAGAGCCTGCAACATTCATGCGGTGAATGACCCCAAATAATCGATATCGATTTTCAATATGAAGACCCGCGCCGTAGCCTTTCGCTCGTCACCCAAGCAAGAGGCTTTCCATGACCATCGACACGACGGCAAGCGCACTGACCGCAGGGCAGCATGCAACGCTTCAAACCTTCTACGGCGCATTCACCCGCAAAAATCCCGATCTTCTCGACGAAGCCGTCACGCCCGGCTGGCAGGACATTCCGCTGGCGCCGGGCCAGGGGCCAGGACCGGCAGGACTGAAGCCGATCATCCTCGGCTTCATCGATTCCCTGCCTGATGTCGAGATCCTGGTCGACGAAGTCATCGGTCTCAACGATCGCGCCGGCGTTCGCGCCCGCATCGTCGGCACGCAGCGCGGCGCGCTCTTCGGCATTCCGCCGACGAACCGCCGACTCGAAATCGCGCTTCATGAATTCCACCGTTTCGAAGGCGACAGGATTTCCCACACCTGGCATCTCGAAGACTGGTTCGGCATGCTGCATCAGCTCGGCGCCTGGCCGCCAAAGACGATGCCGCTGCTTCAGGAGCGCGCGTGATGAAAGCCGTCCGCATCCATGCCTACGGCGCGATCGGCGACATCCGCCTCGACGATATTCCCGAGCCGGTGGTGGGTCTCGACGATGTCCTCATCCGTATCGAGGCCGCAGCAGCCAATCCGATGGATAACAAGCTGATCGCCGGCTACCTGAAGGATTTCTTTCCCCTCGCCTTCCCTCATGTGCTGGGGACCGATCTCACCGGCACGGTCGTTGCAACGGGCCGGATGGTCGCCACCGTCAAGCCCGGCGACAGGGTGATCGCGCGCACCGAGCCGGCCGCCGGCGGCGCCTTTGCCGAACTGGCGGCCGTGCCCGCGCGCCTGGTCGTGCCGGTTTCGCCGGCGCTGCCGCTCAAAAGCCTCGCCGGTCTGCCGACGGCTGCGGCCAGCGCCTGGCAGGCTTTGTTCGAAGCCGCAACCGTCCAGCCCGGTCAATCGGTCCTGGTCCATGCCGGCGCTGGCGGTGTCGGCAGCTTTGCCGTCCAGTTCGCAAGGCGTGCCGGAGCGCATGTGACGGCAACGGCATCTGCGGCCAATCTTGATCTCGTCGGCTCGCTCGGCGCCGAGGCGGTGGTCGATTACCGCAGCCAGGACTTCGCCGCCCTGCTGACGTCCGTCGACGTCGTGATCGATACGGTCGGCGGCGAAACATTGCAGCGCTCGCTCGGCATCATCCGCCGGGGCGGAAAGCTCGTCGGTCTGTCGGCGCCCTTCGACACCGAAGGGGCGAAAGCGCGCGGCATCGATGCGCAATTCCTGTTTCACCAGAGCGATGCGGGCCGCCTCGCCGCAGTGGCAGCGCTCGTTACAGATGGTCACCTGCAGAGCGTCATTGGCCGGGAGTTTGCTCTTGCCGATACCGCTGAAGCGCTGCGGGCTCTTTCGAAGGGCGGTTCTCGCGGCAAGACGCTGCTGATGCCATAGGCAACCGCTGGAGCATGATGCCGAAAAGTGTGCGCGGTCTTCTCAAGACATCACGATCTAACTCGTTAATTTAGAAGAGGATTCAGATTTTAGGCCAACGGGCCTAGAATCATCCTGTTCTAGAGCATGTCGCGCAAAAGTGTGCAGCGGTTTTGCGGCAACGACATGCGTAAAAACAAAGAGCTAAAGCGCGTCGCATGAATCAAATTTGACGCGACGCGCTTTAGCGCAGAAGCAGGATCAGTCCGGGTCTCCTGGCCGATCCTGCTTCGCCGCCGCAACGGAACCGATCAGCGCGCGGAACCACTGCTGTCCCACATGAGAATCGTTGCGGCGATGCCATGACAGCGCGAAGGAGACCGGCGGCAGCTCGATCGGCGGCCTGTGGACGGACAGCCTGGCGCGATGATCCGAAACCTCAACGATCCCCTGCATCAGCGTGGCGACGAGATCGGTCTCGGCGACGACCGCCGGCGCCGCATACATTTGCGGCAGCGTCAGGCCCAGCCTGCGCCGCAGTCCGAGTTCCGAAAGCCTTCGGTCGACATGGCCGTAACGATCGCCTTCCGGCGATACGAGCAGATGGTCAAGGCTGACGAAGGTTTCGAGGTCGAGGCACTTTGCCGCTGGGTGATCGGCGCGGACGATCGAAACGAAGCTCTCCTCGAAAAGCAGCCGCGAAAGGATCCGCGGCGACGAGGAGACCGGCACGCCGATTGCCGCATCGACCTCGCCGGCATCGAGCATTTCCACCGCCCGTTCGCGGACGGTGAAACCCTTGACGTCGACGCTGACATTCGGCGCGACCCGCCTGATTGCGGAGAGCAGTTTCGGCAGCAGCACGAAGGCCGGATGTTCGGAGAGACCGAGGCGAAACGAAGCCGATGACGACTGCGGGTCGAAGGCGCCGCTGAAGGCCAGCGCCTCCTGCGCATGCCGCAGCGATTTTCCGATCGGCTCAGCGAGATCGAGTGCCCGCGGCGTCGGCTCCAGCCCGTTCGGGCTGCGCACGAACAGTTCATCCTGGAAAAGCTGCCGCAACCGGGCGAGCGCCGCACTCATCGCCGGCTGGGTGCGGCCGATGCGGGCGCCGGCCCTTGTGACACTGCGCTCTGCCATGATCGCATCGAAGGCGACGAGAAGGTTGAGATCGATCGAGGAGAGATTATTCATGGCGTGGATGATAGGCGCCCGCCGCTATCGATTGCAAGCATGCCGAGAGCCGGTGACGTCAGGCCTGTCGCTGAAAGCGTTAGCGCGACTCCTTGAAGATGTTCAGATAGGCGGGGTCGAATTCGGCGATTTCCTGCAGGCGCTCCCAGTCGACGATGGTGATCGTCCGGTTCTCCCAAGTAAAGACGCCCTCGCGCCTCAGCGCCTGCAGCGTCTTGTTCAGGTGGACGACGGAAACGCCGAGCACATCGGCCATCTCGATCTGCGTCAACGGAAACTGGAAGCTGGCGCCGCGCGTCCGCTTGACGACCTGCAGGCGCACGAAAAGCTCGCAGACGAGGTGGGCGATATGGGCGCGTTTGGAGCGCCGGCCCATGGCGACGATCCACTCGCGGTGAATGGCGCCATCGACAAGCGTATCGAGCCAGAGCAGCCGCGTCAGATGCGGCATGCGCTCGGTGATCGCCCTGAGATCGGCATGATCGGCGAAGGCGACATGACAGGGCGACAGAGCAACGATGCCGTGATCCATCTTCTTGACGGGAAAGGCATGCAGATCGACGAAATCGCCGGCGACATGCAGCGCGGTGATCTGTCGGCTGCCATCGGCCATCACCTTGTAGCGCGCCGCGAAACCATCGAGTAGCAGCGTGCTGTAGGGCGGGCGGCTGCCTTCGAGGACGATATCCTCTCCCGCAACAAAATGCCTGTCCTTGACCAGGATCGACCTGAGAAGGTTCTCCTCCTCGGCGGAAAGCACGTCGCGGCTTCCAAGATTGAGCAGCAGGGCTTCAATCACGGGCTTTTCCGCCGATAGCACAAGAGGAGATCATGATGATGCGACCTGTATTTTCTATAAGAATCAATGCCTAGCCTCGGGAACAATTGTCTTCATCTGTACTTTCCCCCTGTGACGACAGGAAAAAACATGGCTCGCTACTTTTTCGATCTACATAACGGCGAAGGTCCCACACGCGATGAGCACGGCACCGAGCTCAGATCGCGCGCGGACATTCCGAAAGAGGTGACCCGCATCCTGCTGGATGTGGCCCGTGACGAGCTGCCGGCGGGTGATCGCACCATCATCGCCGTCACCGTTCGCAACGAAAGCGGCGACCCAGTTACGGTTGCCAGCCTCATCTTCAACAATGAGTGGCTCGATGTATTGCGATAGGCCGCTATTCAAGGCTTGCCGTCGATCTTCTCCGCATAGTCCGACGCGGTGGCCGCGACGATTGAGTTCTCTTTATGCATGTCGTCATCCCGGAACCGCTACACACTTCCGGGCGACATGCATTAAGACCCGCCTTCATAGCCGGCAATTAACTTTGACATAGTCGCGCCATTGCTTGGAGCAACATCGTAGACGGCTTGCCGGCTGCGGCTATTTGGGTATTTCCTCGAGGATCAGCCGGATCTCCGCAAGCGGTCGCCGGCTTTCGTCAAAGAGTTCCACCGACAGCATGTTCAAAGGTTCTGCCGGCAGACCTTCGGCGGCCATCTCCGCCAGCACGCGCCGGGCCTCCGCTTTCGCGGCCTCGATGGAGGCGAACTCATATCCTGTCTCGGTCGCCCCGACGCCATCACCGTCGAGGAGCTGAAAGTAGAATTTCGGCACGACACATCCCCCGCTAGATCAGTCTAACGAGCCCGCGGGCCACATGTTCCCGATTGCTGATGTGTCTCACCTGCGGTGGTCAGAAGGTGCCGGCTTCCGGAGACGCCATTTCCTCGATGCCGTCGACGCGGTCGGGATAAAAGGCGAGATGGTCCTTGATGTTGCTGACGGCGGCATTCGGCGCTTCGTAGGTCCAGACGGCATTCTTCGAGCGCTCGCCGCCGGCAATGATGCTGTAATAGGCGGCGTCCCCCTTATAGGGGCAATGGCTGGCATGGTCGGTGCGCTGAAGCTGCGCCATGTCGACATCCCGACGCGGAATATACTGCACCGGCGGATAGGAGGCCTCGCGCAGCGTCAGCGCATCGTGGGTATCGGCAATCACCTTGCCAGCAAGCGTGACGACGACGCGGCAGGGATTGTGCTCGACGGTGATCGGATGATCCGGGCCCGGGATCTTGATCGATTTGTCTGACATGAGGTTCGTCTCCATGAGATATCGATCTGACTGAGATAGGTCGGGCATGCCGCCGGCCCAAGACCTATCCGGACGACATGCATTAGAATTCGAAACGCGGCGATGCCAGGCTCAGCATGGCGGTTTTCGGCTGAACCGCCCAGTGATGCGCCAGCGCCTCCGAAAGCGTTGCGACCAGCCTGCCGATATCCTCGCCGGCAGTAGCGTGCAGCGCCTCGGCGACGATCAGCACTGAGCGCGTCTGTTGCCGCACCGCCGAAAGCCCGCTCTGCCGGTTGGTCCAGCGCCGCGCATGCGCCCTGTCTTCACCGTCGGCAAAGATCACCTCGTTTACTTCCGGATGCTCGATTTCGCCGCCGAAGGTCAGATAGGTCTCGTGGCCGCCGGCGCGCCGAACCTCGAGATCGCCGGCAATCTGTTCGGCGTCGAAGACGGCGATTGGAATGGCGAAGGCGAGCGAAATCGCATTGCAGAGATCGACGAGCGGATGCAGGTTCGGCAGGCCATGCTCCTGGCGGAAGCGGCGCAACAGCGCCTCGGAAGCTGAGCGATATTGCGTCGGCTTCAGCCCCATGCGCGAAAAGCCGCGCCGCCACGCCTGGATTTCAGGAAATTCGCCCTCCTGCGCGGCGGCCAGCCGGCCCTCGGCAATCGTGCTGAAACTGGCAATCGCCTTCTCGACATCGGCATCCGCATGGATAGCGTCGACATGGAGCGCGCCGGCGCGAAGCTCCGGAAACGCCTGCCATATCGCATCGGAATGACGAAACTGCATGGCCTATCTCCCTCTGGATATATTCATTGCCGCCCGGCTGCCGGCAAAGGCAAGCCCGAGCACGGCCGCCAGCACGCAGGCGATGCCGGCGATCTGGTTGAGCCCGATCGGTTCGCCGAGGATCAGGAAAGCCAGCATGACGGCGCAGACCGGAGCGACTGCGGTGAAGAGCGCAGCTTCCGTGCCGCTCACCCTGGCCGCTCCCGCATACCAGAGCAGGAAGCCGCCGACGGTCGGCACCAGCGCATAATAGACGACGGCAATGATGGCGCTTGCAGGTATATCCGGTGTGACAGGCGCCGCGAAAGCCGCCGGGATGACGGCGACGACAAAGCCGATGCCGGCCATCAGCGTCGACTGGGCAAGCGGCGGAATGTCCGCCTTCAGTCTTTTGTTCAGCAGGATGAACAGCCCCTCGCAGACGACGGCGCAGAAGATCAGCAGATTGCCGGCGAGCGACCCGCCGGCCGCACCCGGCGTGACGGCGATCGAAAGCACGCCCGCCGTTGCAAGCGCCACGGCAAGGAGCAGGCCGCGCCCAGGCCTTTCGCGCAGCAGCAGGATGGAAATACCCGCCGAGACCACCGGCAGCGTGCCGATGACCACGCCGGCATCGGCGGCCGAACTGAGGCTGAGGCCTGAGATCAGCAGCGTCGTATAACCGACGCTGCCGGCGCCCGCCTGAACGACGAGAATCAGGCGATCGTGCCTGGAAAGCTTCGGCAGCCGGACGCCGCTTGCCCGCATCAGCACCAGCAAGACCGGAAAAGCCAGCGCGAAGCGCAGGGCGGTGGCGGTAAATGGCGGCAGGCCCGATGCGATGAGCTTGCTTGCGATGACGGTGCTGCCCACCGTCAGCATCGCCAGCGCCAGATAGACATACCCTTGAACCTGCCTCGACATTCAACGCCTCCTGTTGGAACGCCGAGGAAACAACAGGGGCGTCTCGCGGTCTTGAACGAAATTGCAGGCGCCGGGACTTTAGAGAAAGGCGCCGGCATAGAGCCGCGGCGACAGGCCGTATTTGCGCACGAAGACCCGCGTCATGTGGCTCTGGTCGGCAAAGCCGCTGGCGAAGGCGGCTTCGGCAAGCGGCATGCCCTGAGCGATCAGCCGCCGGGCGATATGGATGCGGGCCTGGACGAGATAGGCATGCGGTGTCAGGCCCGTCGCCCTGGCAAAACCGCGCAGCACCTGGAAGCGGCTGAGCCCGCTTTCGCCGGCGAGATCGGCGAGCGAGACGGCGGCAAGCGGATCGTCGTCGATCAGATCCCGGGCCGCGCGGATCGACGCCGGCACCGGCGGCCGCTCGTCGCTGCCGCCGCGCTCCCGCATGACGTCGGCCACAAGCTGCAGCAGCAATTGCTCGCGCAACAGCCCATATCCCGACCCGCTCTCGGTCACCGCGCCAAACAATATTTCGAAGCGGGCGGCGATCGCCCTGTTGCGGATGACGGGATGGGGGATTTCCTGCCGCCCTGGCCCACCCTCGCCGATCTCTCGCGACAGGCCGGCGACGATCTCGGGATCGAAATAGAGGATGCGCCACGATCGCCCATCGCCGATCGGCGCCCCGTCATGCACCTCGTTCGGATTGACCGTGATGATATCGCCGGCCGCAGCCTCGACCATGCCGCGGCCGCTCAGCGATTTCTGCGCCCCTGATGAGACGAGGCCGATGCCGAACTGCTCATGCGTGTGCCTGGAGAAACTGTGACGCGTTTCCGCCTCCACCGCTTCGACGCCTGATAGCGCCGAGCGCAGCATCCTGAACTGGTTCTTCGCCATCGTCTGTCCGCAGGTTCGATTGCGGCCACTCTGCCAGCCGGATGGAGATGGCGCAACGGCTAGAAGAATTCGTCGAGCAGCCGATAATAGTCGAGCCTCACAGGATCCGCGGCCGGCATGCCGTAACGATCGAGGAAGGGCTGCACCAGCGCCTCGCCGAAATTAGAGGCGATGCTGCGGCAGGCGAGCGCGATATCCTGATAGCGGTCGGCGACGCCGAGCCGGCTGCAATCGATATAGCCGGAGAACCCGTCCTCGGAGGCGATGAAATTCGGCAGGCAGGCATCGCCATGGGTGACGACGAGGTCTTCGCGGCCCGGCCTTCTGGTTTCGAGTTCGGCAAACAGCGTCTCGGCACTTTTCCCAAGCCGCGTCTCGTCGAAATCGGTCTCGTCGACACTACCGGCCTGCATCCGCGCTTTGGCTACCGCCATGCGTTTCTCCCGCCGGTGATCGAAGGGGCAGGATGTGATCGGCAGACGATGTAACTCGAGAAGCGCCGCAGCCAGCAATTCGACCCGCGCCAGCGGCGTCAGCGCCGATGCACTGGCAAGATCATTGCCCGGCAGCGCGCCGATCAGCAGCCAGTTGCGCCCGCCGTGGCTTTCCCGGCCGATCACTTCGGGACACGGCAAGCCGGCGGTCTTCAGCCAGTCAAGCCGGGCGGCTTCATCGGCAAGCTCGCCGAACGGCCCCGCTGCCTCGACCTTCAGATAGAGGACCGGCTGCCCCTCGCCTTCCAGCCGGAAGACGCTCGCGGTGGAACGGCCGAGCGTATCGCGTTCGAACCGGTAGCCGGACAGCCGCTCGGCAAGCGCTGCCGGCAATGTTTTGGAAAATGTCAATGCAGCGTTTCGGCGGGCGCCGCTTCGAGCAGAATCTCGAACGCCTCTTCCAGAGCCGCCACCAGAATATCGGTCAGCTCGTCACCCTTGTGTTCCAGGAACAGCGCGCTCACGGCTTCATCCTGACGCTCAAGAAAACGCTCGATCTCGTTCGACATATCATTGTCCTCTCTCACCGTATCATCACGGCCATGAGGAGAGGCTAGATGCGGTTCCTTGCGTGTGGCTTGTTGCCGATGAGACGAAAGCCCATCGCGAGGACTAGTCAAGAATATCGTACTTCGCATACTGACTGCGGGGGATCAACCCGCCAACTTCGTGGGCAAACGACACAACTTTCGTCGCTCCCTCATCCAACTCGCACCTGAAACGAACGTGGTACCAGCCTTTGGCTGTGCTAAAGGCCGCATCGTCGACGTTAAGAATGCTGCCGGCTCGCAATCCAAAACTGGGCAATGAGATGGGGAAATAACGCGGCGAACCGTGAATAAGTTGGGCCTGAAGCTCGGTGGCGCAAAGCGTGGCCACTCGATTTTTACGTGGAAGGCCATTGATCGCAGTTTGCGCAAATGAACTGCCATCGTTCGTCTGTGAAAACAGCGTTTTTGCCTTGGGTAGATCGCTGTTTTTAGTAATCACTTTCGGCGTCGCGGTGGTCTTTTCTTCAGACGGTTTGGCCTGCTCGATCGTCGTATTGGCGTCGCCAGACACGTCTGTCCGCGGCCCATCACGCTCCGGCGAAACCTCTGCCGTCGCAACCTCAGGAAGCTTCACATCATCCGGCACTGGTTTTGATGGAGGCTCCTCGGTTTTAGGCTTTTCGGCCGCCGTCTTTGTCGGCGCCTGCTGCGGTTCGATATCCTGCTGCGGCGAGTTCGCTGCAGGTTTAATTTCACCCTGAGAAGAATTTCCCGTCAGCGACTTTTCCGGGCCACTATTCTTGTCGCCAAACTCGATGACCGGGCGCAGGGTCGGCATCGGCTTCGCTTGCACGGGAGCTTTCTTAGCCTGCGGCGGCGGGGGCGGAGGCGGTGGTGGCGGAGGCGGCGGTTGCTTCTTCGCCTGTTCCTGCGGCTTCGGCTCCGGCGGTTTTTCCTCTTTGGGCTCCGGCTTCTTCTCCTCCGGCGGCGGAACGAGTTCGACCTTCACGCTCTCCTCTTCGGCAGGCTTCGGCTCGATCTTCGGCAGCCCGAAGATCAGAAGCGCGACAAGGGGGATATGCAGAAGTACGGACGCACCGATGCCCCAGCGGATTTCAGGCCGCTGTTTTCCCGTTTCGTGCTGCGTTTCCGCTGGTGCCACGTCTTCTTCAGTCACAGCAGCGATGTGGCCTTTAAAACCGGCAGCATCAAGCCACAAAAGAAAAAAACCGCGTGATCGCAACAGCGATTGGCGTCATTGGTCGGCCGCCCCGTCATCGGCCACCAGATCGTGCGCCTGCCATTCACCCTGCGGAATGGCATCGCCGACGAAAAAGGCGAAGGACATGACCTTGCCGGATCCGGCGTGGAGCCCGCATTTGAACTGGATGTTGTACCACTTGCCCTTGCTGCGGAAGGCGCCGCCCCTCACCTCGACGCTGTTGCCGCCGACCTTCTCCGGCGCCATCGCATAGGCAGCGAGCGTGTCAGGCCGCATATCCGGCCGGGCGCGGCGGACTTGTTCCAGCGCCTCGAGGTCGCAAAGCTGCAGATTGCGCTCGCTGCCGGCAAGGCCGCGCAACGCTTCGCGGGCGCCCCGGCTGCGCGGATCGGCCAGCACCTTGTCGGAAAACAGCCGGCTTGCCGCAACGAATTCAGCCGGCTTTGGCACCAGTGGAGCGATTGGCGTCACCGACGGCATTGCTGCGGCAGGTGCACTATCGACAACCGGCGCAGGCCTTTGGGCTTGGGGCGCTACGGCTTCTGGCTTTGCCGGCTCTGGCGATGGCGCCCTGGCCGGCTCGGGCATGATTGGTGGCCCCACCGGCTGCGGAACGATCTCCACCGAGAGACCGTCATCCGGCAATGGCAGCGGCGGCTCGGCCTTCGGCAACAGCAGCAGGAGCGCCAGGATCGCTGCGGCATGCAAGGCGAAGGACGCTGCCGCGCCCCACTGGATTCCGTCATCCCATTTGCCGGCCGTCAGCTCCATCGGTCAGGAAGCCGCTGTCGGAGGATCGGCGGAGATCATGAAACTGAGGCGCGCTTTCATCATGGAACTTGCCGGAATAATCGGGCCAGGAGCCCTGCCGCGGAAATTGAAGCACGGCGAGACACTGCCAGCACAGCCGAAGCTCTGCAACCTTCAAGTTCGACGATCTCCGTTTCCGGCTACCCGAGCGAGCCGATGATCTCCCGATAGGCGGCTTCCGGGAATGCCTTCAGTGTCTGGGTGCGGACATTGCCGCCCATCGCCAGCGAGAGGCCAAACCGCGCCATGACGGCATCGTCAGGCGCTTCGCAGACAGCCACCATGTCGTGGCCGCCCATCGTCAGAAAGAACTGGCTGAACGAGCCGCCCATGTCGCCGAGCAGTTTCTTCGCCGCATCCAGCCGTTTTGATGAGTCGCGAACGTTGCGCACACCTTGGTCCGTCCAGTTGATCAGCACAATGTAAGTGGTCACTTCGCACCTCCCATCGGAGGATTCGCCCGACACGGGCATGCGTCGGTCCTCGCTCGCGCATCGCGATCGATTTCTTCCCCCGTCGCCGGACTATAATCTTGTCACCACCGAGCGACAAGAAAGCCACCGGGATCATTGGTATTAGGCGTGTCGCCCAAAAGTGTGCGGCAGTGGCGCAAAGATCGAAAGCAAAAGCCGGACATGAAGCCCGGCTTTCGCAATCGTAGAGTTCTTGTCGCCCCTTAGCTGTCGAGGAACGAGCGCAGCTTTCTGGAGCGGCTCGGATGTTTCAGCTTGCGCAGCGCCTTTGCCTCGATCTGGCGGATACGTTCGCGGGTGACCGAGAACTGCTGGCCGACTTCTTCGAGCGTATGGTCGGTGTTCATGCCGATGCCGAAGCGCATGCGGAGCACACGTTCCTCGCGCGGCGTCAGCGAGGCGAGAACACGGGTCGTTGTTTCGCGCAGGTTCGCCTGGATGGCGGCGTCGATCGGCAGCAGCGCGTTCTTGTCCTCGATGAAATCCCCGAGATGCGAATCCTCTTCGTCGCCGACCGGCGTTTCGAGCGAGATCGGCTCCTTGGCGATCTTCAGGACCTTGCGGACCTTTTCGAGCGGCATGGCGAGCTTTTCCGCCAGTTCTTCCGGCGTCGGCTCGCGGCCGATCTCGTGCAGCATCTGGCGCGAGGTACGAACGATCTTGTTGATCGTCTCGATCATGTGCACCGGAATGCGGATCGTGCGGGCCTGGTCGGCGATCGAACGGGTGATCGCCTGACGGATCCACCAGGTCGCATAGGTCGAGAACTTATAGCCGCGGCGATATTCGAACTTGTCGACCGCCTTCATCAGGCCGATATTGCCTTCCTGAATGAGGTCGAGGAACTGCAGGCCGCGGTTCGTGTATTTCTTGGCGATGGAGATGACGAGGCGAAGGTTCGCTTCGACCATTTCCTTCTTGGCGATGCGCGCTTCGCGCTCGCCCTTCTGCACCATGTGGACGATGCGGCGGAATTCCGAAATCGAAATGCCGGTCTCGGTCGCCAGATTCTGGATCTCCTGGCGGATGTCGCGGATCGTCGTGTTTTCGCCGCGGGCGAATTCCTTCCAGCCGCGGGCGGCCAGATTGCCGATCGACTTCATCCAGTTCGGATCGAGCTCGGCGCCCTGATACTGCTCCAGGAAGCTATCGCGCTTGACACCGTAGGATTCGGCCAGACGCAGCAGGCGGCCCTCGTTGGAAACGAGGCGCTTGTTGATGTCGTAAAGCTGCTCGACCAGGGCGTCGATGCGGTTCTGGTTCAACGACAGAGACTTGACGGCCTTGATGAGCTCATCCTTGAGCTCCTTGTAGCGGCGCTCCTGTGCGGTCGACAGCGTGCCGGAAGCCGACAGGCGCTGCTCGACCTGCTGGTCCTGCAGCTTGCGCAGCTTCTTGTAGGTCTCAGCGATCGTATCCAGCGTCTCCATCACCTGCGGGCGAAGCTCGGCTTCCATCGCCGCCAGCGAAAGGTTGGATTCGTCCTCGTCCTCTTCCTCCTCCTCGGGAGGCAGGCCCTCGCCGCCGACATCGGTGATGTCGTCGTCGCCGGAGCGGGCGCGGCGGGTCTTTTCCTTTTCCTCGGCGGCCTTGCGGTCGGCCTCGATCTTCTCGGGGCTCTGGAACTGCGGCGCGGCCTTGGCTTCAGGACCGGAATAAGTGGTTTCGAGATCGATGATCTCGCGCAGCAGCGTCGTGCCTTCGTTGAGTTCATCGCGCCAGATGATGATCGCCTGGAAGGTCAGCGGGCTCTCGCAGAGGCCAGCGATCATCGTTTCGCGGCCGGCCTCGATGCGCTTGGCGATGGCGATTTCGCCCTCGCGGGAAAGAAGCTCCACCGAGCCCATCTCGCGCAGATACATGCGCACCGGGTCATCGGTACGGTCGGTCGGTTCTTTCTTCTTGGCGGTTGCGAGCGCGGTACCGCTCGAAGGCGCGAGTTCGCCGCCTTCGCTCTCCTCGTCGCCGCCGGCATCGTCGTCATCGCCGCCGCCGGAAGCACCGGCTTCCTCGGCTTCTTCATCCTCTATGACGTTGATGCCCATGTCCGACAGCATCGACATCGTGTCTTCGATCTGCTCGGACGTCACTTCTTCGGACGGCAGGACAGCGTTGAGCTCGTCCATCGTCACATAGCCGCGCTTCTTGGCGGCTTTGATCATCTTCTTGACCGCGTCGTCGGAAAGATCGAGAAGAGGGCCGTCGCTTGCGCCGTCGCGTTCGACTTCCGCGTCTTCGTTCTCTTTGACCTTGGTTGCCATTTATATCGTCGCCTTCCTGACGCTATCCAATCTCGCTACGGTGAATGGGCCGTCTCAGGGCCTGACACGTCGCTCGCGCCGCCCTAGAATCACCTTTGCCCACCTAACGGGATGACATTTAAAGCCTGATTAACCACGATCGCCGGCACCGGACAGCAAAGCTTTTTTGCTTTTGGATTTCCGGCCATGGTTGCGCGATCCGCCTTGACCCAGTTCACCGTTTCAACAAGTCGAACGGTGATTCCCACATTTTTTGTTCTCGTCAAGCTTTTCTACAAAAAAAGCTCACGAAAGATCGGAAAAAGCCTTATCCACAGGCTTTGAACCGCGGCAGCGATTGCGAACCCTTATTTAAGATGCGGCGAACAAAAGACAAGGGCAGCATGGATATTGGCCGCCATGCCAGTTGTTCGCGGCATTTTTGCGGTCCTATCGTTGGTCTATTCGCCTTTGTCGGGACAAATATCGGCTACTTTGCCTCGCCGTCATAGGCCGTCACCTTCAGCGCGCCGAGATCGACCGCGGGAATGCAGCGCAGATTGACCGAGGCCATGGCCGCGCCATTCGGGCCTACCCCCTCGCCAAACGGCGCGATGCCGCACTTGGCGCAGAAGTGATGCCGGATGACATGCCTGTTGAAAGTATAGGTCGAGAGATCCTCTTCAGGCGTCTTCAGCACCAGCTTGTCGCGCGGCACGAAGGCGAGAAGCCCGCCTCGCCGGCGGCAGAGCGAACAATTGCAGTCCAGCGCCTCGGTAAATTCGCCTTCGACCTCGAATGCGACCTTGCCGCAGTGGCAGCTTCCTTCATAGAGCATGTCTTTCTCCTCACATCCAATCCATTACGACCTTGCCGGAGTTGCCCGACCGCATCGCCTCGAAGCCGTCGCGGAAATCGTCGATGCCGATGCGATGGGTTATGATCGGCGCAAGGTCAAGGCCGCCCTGGACGAAGGCGATCATCTTGTACCAGGTCTCGAACATCTCGCGGCCATAGATGCCCTTGAGATTGAGCATCTTGAAGATCACCTTGTTCCAGTCGATCTCGAAACCGGCCGGCGCAATGCCGAGAATGGCGATCTTGCCGCCATTGTTCATCTTATCGATCATGTCGCGGAAGGCGGGTGCTGCCCCCGACATCTCGAGCCCGACATCGAAACCCTCCGTCATGCCGATCGTCTTCATCACGTCGGCCAGATTTTCGCGCGACGCGTCGACGACATGGTCGATCCCCAGTTTGCGTGCCAAGTCCAGCCGGTGCGGATTGATATCGGTGATGACGACCTTGCGGGCGCCGGAGCGTTTAGCGACGAGCGCCCCCATGATGCCGATCGGCCCGGCGCCGGTGACGAGCACGTCCTCGCCGACCAGATCGAAGGAGAGTGCGGTGTGCACGGCATTGCCGAACGGATCGAAGATGGCGGCAATCTCATCGGAAATATCCTCCGGGATCGCCACGACATTGCTTTCGGGGATGCAGACGAACTCGCCGAACGAACCCGGCCGGTTGACGCCGACGCCGAGCGTGTTGCGGCAGAGATGCCCCCTGCCCGCCCGGCAGTTGCGGCACTTGCCGCAGACGATATGCCCCTCGCCGGAAACCCGCTCGCCGACATGGTAGCGGGTGACCGCCGAACCGATCTCGGCGATCTCGCCGGAGAATTCATGGCCGACGACCATCGGCACGGGAATAGTCTTCTGCGCCCACTGGTCCCAGTTCCAGATATGGACGTCGGTGCCGCAGATCGCCGATTTCCTCACCCGGATCAGCACGTCGTTCGGCCCGACCTCCGGCACCGGCACATTCTCCATCCAGAGCCCGACTTCTGCTTTCGATTTGACCAGTGCCTTCATCATGTTCGACATCGACTATATCCCGCCCTTGTTCTGGTGCCGGACCTTGCGACTCCCTCTTCTCCCCAGCGGGGAGAAGGTGCCCGTAGGGCGGATGAGGGGGCGGCTCGGCAGGCCATCAAATCCAATATTGCTTCTCGCTCAACGCTCGAAACGTCGCTTCGCTCCGCCCCCTCATCCGACCCTTCGGGCCACCGACCGGGGTTGCGCCACGGGTCTCAACCCGTCCTTCGGACTCCCGATGGGGAGAAGAGGGAGCAAGCCGCGCCGGTCTCACGTCAAGCTAAGAAGCAACGCCTCATTCTCAAATCACACCCAATTCCCGCCCTGCCTCGGCAAAGGCCGCAATCGCCCGCTCGACATCCCGCCTCGAATGCGCCGCCGACATCTGCGTGCGGATGCGGGCCTGGCCTTTCGGCACGACCGGGAAGGAAAAGCCGATGACGTAAATGCCCTTCTTCAGCATCAGCCCCGCCATGTCCTGGGCAAGCTTGGCGTCGCCGAGCATGACCGGGATGATCGGATGGCCTTTGCCGGCGAGCGTGAATCCCAGCTTCGTCATCTCGCCGCGGAAGAGATCGGCATTGTCGGACAGGCGTTGGCGCAAGGCGTCACCATTTTCGATGAGGTCGAACACCTTCAGCGAGGCGGCGGCGATGACCGGCGCCAGCGTATTGGAGAACAGATAGGGCCGCGAGCGCTGCCGCAGCCATTCGACGACCTCCGCCTTTGCCGAGGTATAACCGCCCGAGGCGCCGCCGAGCGCCTTGCCGAGGGTGCCGGTGATGATGTCGATCCGGCCCTCGACGCCGCAATGTTCGGGCGAGCCGCGGCCGTTCCTGCCGACGAAGCCGACCGCATGGCTGTCATCGACCATGACCATGGCGCCGTATTTCTCGGCGAGATCGCAGACGCCGCTGAGATTGGCGATGATGCCATCCATCGAGAAGACGCCGTCGGTGGCGATAAGCTTGAAGCGGCTGCCTTCGGCCTTCTTCAATTCCTCTTCGAGTGCTGCCATATCGTTGTTGGCGTAGCGGAAGCGCTTGGCCTTCGAAAGCCTGACGCCGTCGATAATCGAGGCGTGGTTCAGCGCGTCCGAGATGATCGCGTCTTCCTCCGAGAGCAGCGTTTCGAAAAGTCCGCCATTGGCGTCGAAGCAGGAGGAATAGAGGATCGTATCCTCCATGCCGAGGAAAGAGGAAATGCGCGCTTCGAGCTGCTTGTGCTCCTCCTGCGTGCCGCAGATGAAGCGCACCGAAGCCATGCCGTAACCGTAGCGGTCGAGCGCCTGCTTGCCGGCCTCGGCCAGTTCCTCATTGTCAGCAAGGCCGAGATAATTGTTAGCGCAGAAATTCAGCACGCGCTCGCCGGTCGAAATGGCAATTTCGCCTGCCTGCTTGGAGCTGATCACCCGCTCGGATTTATAGAGGCCGGCATCCTTCAGCGCCGAAATTTCGGCCCTGAGATGGGAGAGAAATGGCGAGGTCATGGGCGGCCCTTCCTGATGTTTTTTATAGCTTCCGGGTTAGCATATCGCCATCGGCTTGTCTTGTTCAGCGCCGGGCCGAGATCGGCAGGCACATCGCCCGATCCTTTCAACCGTCATGCGCCAGGATGATCTCCAGGAACGCATCGCCATAACGCTCGAGCTTCGCCTGGCCGACGCCCGATATTGCAAGCAGCTCCTTGCGGCTCCTCGGCTTTTCCGTGGCAAAGGCGATCAGCGTCGTATCGGGAAAGACGACATAGGGCGGCACGCCGAGCGATTTGGCGATCGCCATGCGCTCGGCCCGCAACGCCTCGAACAGAGCGCCGTCGGCGCCCGACAGTCCCGACTTGCGCTCGCTGCGCTCCGCCTTCTTCGTGCGCCGTTCGGAGGCCGGGCGGTCCTTGCGGAAGAACACCTGCCGCTCTTGCTTGAAGACGGCGCGCGCCTCCGGCTCCAGCTTCAGCGCGCCATAGGCTTCGTGATCGACACGGATCAGCCCCATGGCAAGCAGCTGGCGGTAGACGGATTGCCAGGTGCGCGATGGAATATCCTTGCCGGCGCCGAAGACCGGCATATCGACATGGCCGAAACGCTCGGTCTTTTCGTTGACGTTGCCGATAAGCACGTCGATGACGTGGCCGGCGCCGAAGCGTTCACCGGTGCGGTAGATCGCGGCCAGCGCCTTGATCGCCGCTTCCGTGCCCTCCCAGGTCTCGACCGGCTTCAGGCAAGTGTCGCAATTGCCGCATTGTCCGGCATGCGCCTCGCCGAAATGCGCAAGGATCGCCTGGCGGCGGCAGGAAGCGGTCTCGCAGATCGCAAGCAATGCATTGAGTTTGGCGCGCTCGACCCGCTTGATCTCCGCAGCAGCACTGCCCTCGTCGATCATCCGGCCGCGCTGGATGACATCGGCCATGCCATAGGCCATCCAGACCTCGGACGGCAGGCCGTCGCGGCCGGCGCGCCCGGTCTCCTGGTAGTAGGCCTCCACCGAACCCGGTAGGTCGAGATGAGCGACATACCGCACATTCGGCTTGTCGATGCCCATGCCGAAGGCGACGGTGGCGACCAAGCAGAGGTTTTCCTCTTTCAGAAAGGCATCCTGATTGGCGTCGCGAACCGCCCTGTCCATGCCGGCATGGTAGGCAAGCGCGCGTACGCCCTGGCCGTTCAGCCATTCGGCCGTATCCTCGACCTTGGCGCGCGACAGGCAATAGACGATGCCGCTGTTTCCCTTGTGGCCGGACAGGAAGCGCAACAGCTGCTGGCGCGGCTGATCGCGCTCGACAATTTCGTAAGCGATGTTCGGCCGGTCAAAGCTGGTGGTGAAGGTCCGGGCAGCGTCGAGCCCCAGCCGCTCGATAATGTCGTCGCGCGTATGCGGATCGGCGGTCGCCGTCAGCGCCACGCGCGGCACGCCCGGATATTGCTCGCCAAGCTGGCCGAGCGCGCGATATTCCGGCCGGAAATCATGCCCCCACTGCGAGACGCAATGCGCCTCGTCGATCGCAAACAGCGCGATCTTCTCGTTGGCGATCAGCTCGCGGAAACCATCGGTCAGAATGCGCTCGGGCGTCACGTAGAGAAGATCGAGCCGGCCGGCCGAAAGCGCGCGGCGGACTTCGACGAACTCCTCGCGCGACAGTGACGAATTGAGCGCGGCGGCGCGGATCCCGAGCTGCTTCATCGCCTCCACCTGATCGCGCATCAGCGCAATCAGCGGCGAAACGACAATGCCGACGCCATCGCGGCAGAGCGCCGGGATCTGGAAGCATAACGATTTGCCCGCGCCTGTGGGGAAGAGCACCACCGCATCGCCGCCCGATACCACATGTTCGACCACCTGCTGCTGCTTGCCGCGGAAGGAGGAATAACCATAGACCTGCTTGAGAATATCGAGCGGCGCGCGGCCGGCGGAAAACAGCGCGTCGGAGGCGGAAAAGCCCGGTTCGTTCCGTTCGGTCTGCGGCATCAGTGGTTCGCCGCCCCTTTGACGCGGCCGGAGAGCACGCCGAAGCCGTCGATGATCGCCTCCTGGTTCTCAAGCCGCACACCTTCGAAATGCACTTCCTGCTGGGCCCGCATCAGTTGAACGATCGCCTCGCCGTCGCCGGCTTCGGTCGCCAGCGCAATCTCGCGTTCAAGTTCCATCTTCTGCCGGCGCAGCGCCTTTGCCCGTTTATGGAAGGCGAGCGCCTGGCGATAACCCTCACGCGCATCCTCCATCGCCGCCTCCTCGGTTGCCGTCCAGAGTCTGGCATTGCGCACCTGCTGGTCGAGGTTCTTGATCAGCGGAGCGAAGCCTTCGAATTCCAGCCGTTCGGTCAGATATTCGCGCGTCAGATGCGGGCCGGCGACGGCAGCCGCTGCCCCAAGCACAGCCGACCAGAGCTGCTTCAACTCGCGGCTGTCATAATCGATCGCAGCGATCTCGTCATAATCGTCGATCATCAGCGACGGATGATTGACGATGGTGAGCGCCAGCACACTTTCGCGCAGCGCCGTATTGTCCCTGTGGCCGCGCACCGGGCCTGAGCGGGCGAGCCGGTCGGAAATAAGGCTGGGGCTTTTCGGCCCTGCCTTAACAGCATTGTCGCGGCCAGGCCGGGAATTGCCGCTGAATCCGCGGCGCTCGCCATTGTTGCGGTTCTGAAACTGCGGCTGGAAGAAGACGTTCAGCCGGTCGCGAATATCCTGCTGGTAATGACGGCGCACATTCTCGTCGGCGATGACGGCGACCAGTTGCTTCAGCCGCGCCTCGAGTTCGGCGCGCGCCTCGGGCGTGTCGAACTTGCCGGTATTGATCTCGCGGCTCCACAGCATCTCCGACAGCGGCTTGGCCTGGCTCATCACCTTGTCGAAGGGTGCGCGGCCGTCATCGCGCACGAGATCGTCCGGGTCCTTGCCATCAGGCAAAAGTGCGAAGCGGACGGAACGGCCGGGCTTCAAATGCGGCAGCGCCAGTTCGGCGGCGCGATTGGCAGCGCGAATGCCGGCGCCGTCGCCGTCGAAGCAGAGCACCGGCTGCGGCACCATCTTCCAAAGCAGCTCGAGCTGGTTTTCGGTGAGCGCCGTGCCGAGCGGCGCCACCGCATTCTCGATGCCCGCCTGATAGAGCGCGATCACGTCCATATAGCCTTCGACGGCGATGATGGTGCCGCCGGCATTCTCGTCCTGAGCATCGCCGCGGCCCGGCCCCTGGATAGCGCGGCGCGCGCGGGCGAAATTATAAAGGACATTGCCCTTGTGGAAGAGTTCCGTCTCGTTGGAATTCAGATATTTCGCCGGCGCATCCGATGACATGGCGCGGCCGCCGAAGGCGATCACCTTTTCGCGCGACGAGAGGATCGGGAACATGATGCGGTCGCGGAAGCGATCGTAGGACACCGGTACGTTTTCATGAACAACCAGGCCGCAAGCCTCGATCTGCTCTTTGGTGACGCCCTTGCCGGCGAGGAATTCCTTCAGCGCATTGCGGCTGTCAGGCGCATAGCCGAGACGGAAGGTCTCGATGGTGCGCCCGGTTAGCCCGCGGTCGCGCAGATAGGCGCGCGCCCTCGCCCCATTCGCCGTCTGCAATTGATCCTGGAAAAATTGTGTCGCCATTTCCATGACGTCGATCAGCGAGCCGCGTTCCTTCTCGCGCTTCTCCATCACAGGATCGGCAAGCGGCATCGGAACGCCGGCCATATCGGCGATCTGCTGGACCGCCTCGGGAAAGCTTAGACCCTCAAGCTCGGTGAGGAAGCGGAAGTGGTCACCGGTGACGCCGCAGCCGAAGCAGTGATAGCGGCCCTTCCGGTCCTCGCAGTGGAAGCTCGGGGATTTCTCGCCGTGAAACGGGCAGCAGGCCCAGTAATCGCCGCGCGACACATTGGTCTTGCGCTTATCCCAGCTGACACGGCGCGCAATCACGTTCGAAATCGGAACGCGGTCACGAATATCATCGAGAAAAGTGTTGGAAAAGCGCATTTATACCTCTTGGCCAGCCTCCATATAAGCTGCTTTGCCGCTTCATGCCACGAAACTTGTCACGAAAACCCGCTATTCACAGGCAAGTGCAGCCGTCCTTCGGGGCGTCGGTTATCCAATCAAAAACGCGTTATCGCCCCCTGCGACAGGGTGCGACACTATTGTCTTTCAAGCGTTGAAATTCAACCATGGCAAATGTCTCGGCATGAGTACTGGCCTTTGATGAAGCCAAGGTAAACCGTTTTAAAACAGATGCTTATCACCTGCGTCGATGGCCCAGCCTTATCCTGGCGCCGCCACGCGAGCCTTCGCTTCGAAGCCTCCAAAAACGACGTTTTCGGCAATCATTATTTTTTTGTAATTTGAATAAGCCGCCGCACCGCAATAGGTTCGATCTCAACAAAGCGATCCCCGAGCGAAGCACCATCCCTACCCCCGGCGCCGCTTCGCAAGGGTGCCTTTGCAAATACCCTCCGGCTTGGGCCTCGGCCCTGCGTTTGCCGGCGGAAGCAAAGAGCAAGAAGGCAGGAGCGCCCCCAGCTCCTGCCTTCTTAAATTTTTGGCTTCCCCTGATACAAATTCCCTTTTGAAATTAACCGATTATTGACAAAACCGTTGACAGGCGGGGCTTGCGTGAAAGAAGTATGCGCCGAATTTCCTGGACCTCTTTTACATGGCCTTTACCGCTGAAACTCTTGCAGCAGACGATCGCTTTCTCGCTGCGATCCTGCATTGCGCCGATCAGATGCTCACGATCTATCGTGAGAGCCCGCGCATCGCCTCGATTTTCGCCGCACAACAGCGCTGGCTGATGGCCCATGCCGGCTTTGCGCTTCACTACGGCCAACCCGACGACGGCAAGAGCGGCCTCTATTCCGGCCGCTTCATCGATTTCGCGGTCAGGAACGACATCGCCAGCCGCAATACGGCCGCAGCCTTCATGCAGGAAATGCTGGCCTATCGTTTCCTTCGGCCGGTTCCCGGCCCCGACAAGCGCACGCGCTATCTGGAGCCCACGGAAACTGCCGAGCAGCATTTCACCCGATGGCTCGTCGCCCATCTGACGATCCTCGACAGCCTCGACGGCGGTGAACGCGCCGGCAAGGTCAGCGCCGACCCCTCGGCGATGATGGCAGCGATCCAGCCGCGCATCGCCAGGTCGATCATCGGGAGCGAAGCGGTGCGCAATCCCGGCCCCACCTTCAACCTCTTCAACTGGGCAAATACCGGCGGCCTGGTGATGGACTACCTGATCTCGCGGCTTCCGGAATTTCCTCGCACGGCCGAACGTGTCGTGGTCGGTCCTCTGTCGCTCAGGGAAATCCGCGAACAGTTCATGATCTCCAACACCCACCTGAAGCGGCTTCTGACGCAAGCCGCAAATATGGAAAGCGTCGGCTGGACAGAACCCTCCCGCAAGGGCGACTTCTGGCTGTCAGGCCGCTTCATTCTCGAATATTGGAATTATCAGGCGGCGAAATTCGCCATAATCGATGCTGCAGCCGAAGCGGTGCTCGGGCCTGCGGTCCTAGACGAACCGCAGGCAAGACGCGTGGTCTGAGCCGGCTTAAAGCGCGTCGCGATTTTTCAGATCGCTCCTTGCGCTTTAATCCTTTATTTTGATGCATGTCGTTGTCCCGGAACCGCTGCACACTTCCGGGCGACATGTATTAGCTCAGCAGTTCCTTGACGGTCGCCGACGCCTTGGCGAAATCCATCTGGCCGGCATAACGCTCCTTGAGCGCGGCCATCACCTTGCCCATGTCCTTGGCGCCGGCAGCACCGGTCTCGGCGATGATCGCCGAGACATTGGCGCGCACTTCGCTGTCCGAAAGCTGCTTCGGCATGAAATCCTGGATGACGGTGATTTCGGCGCGCTCCTTGGCGGCAAGCTCCGGCCGGGAATTCTCCTCGTAGATCTTTGCCGATTCGTCGCGCTGTTTCACCATCTTGGCCAGAATCTGCAGGATCTCGTCGTCACTCGCCTGCTCCTTGCCGGTGCCGCGATTGGCAATATCGCGATCTTTGACCGCGGCCTGAATCAGCCGGACGGTGGAAAGCCGCTCCGCATTCTTGGCCTTCATCGCCTCTTTCAGCTGGGTGGCGAGTTGATCGCGCAGCATGGTCTTCACTCCTGTTTTGATGCCGCTTCATAAACCACGCTGATGCGGCGGATCAAATAAATTGCGCGGTCGCCGCGATAAAGCGCAGGAAAACGGCGGCAATCTCCGCTACAAAGATTGACGCTACGCGATTGCGTGGCTATTTACCGCCACCTGCACCAAAATTCGTGATCAGGCCTGAAGCGCGCGGCATTGCCGTGTCCACACGCCTGCGAGATCAAATGGCGACGAGCGCGGCAACGCGCGCCGGCCGCCGGAAACGGGATGAAGATGACCGCGACAGCACCCTGGACAATCGAAAAGCCGACCGCCCTGCTCGTTCTTGCCGACGGCACAGTCATCGAAGGCAAGGGCATCGGCGCCACCGGCAAGGTCCAGGCCGAAGTGGTCTTCAACACGGCGCTGACCGGCTACGAGGAGATCCTGACGGACCCCTCCTATCTCGGCCAGATCGTCACCTTCACCTTTCCGCATATCGGCAATATCGGGACGAATGATGAAGACATCGAGGATCTGACGCCTGCCGCCCGCCACGGTGCCGTCGGCGTCATCTTCAAGGCCGACATCACCGACCCTTCGAACTACCGCGCCGCCAAGCATCTCGACCAATGGCTGAAGGCGCGCGGCGTCATTGGTCTCTGCGGCATCGACACGCGCGCGCTGACCGCCTGGATCCGTGAGAACGGCGCCCCGAACGCGGTCATCGCCCACGATCCGAACGGCGTCTTCGATATCGAGGCGCTGAAGGCCGAAGCCAAGGCCTGGAGCGGCCTCGAAGGTCTCGACCTTGCCAAGATCGCCTCGTCGGGCCAGTCCTCGCAATGGACCGAGACGCCGTGGGTCTGGAATGAAGGGTATGGGGAACTCGCCGCAGCGGACGCGAAGTACCACGTCGTCTGCCTCGACTACGGCGTCAAGCGCAACATTCTGCGGCTGTTTGCCGGTCTCGACTGCAAGGTCACCGTCGTGCCGGCCGCAACGAGCGCCGAAGACGTGCTCGCCATGCAGCCGGACGGCATCTTCCTGTCGAACGGCCCGGGCGATCCGGCCGCAACCGGCGAATATGCGGTGCCCGTGATCAAGACCCTTGTTAAGACCGATATCCCGGTCTTCGGCATCTGCCTCGGCCATCAGATGCTGGGGCTCGCCCTCGGCGCCAAGACCGAGAAGATGCATCAGGGCCATCACGGCGCCAACCACCCGGTCAAGGATCATACGACCGGCAAGGTCGAGATCGTCTCGATGAACCACGGCTTCGCGGTCGACTCGAAGTCGCTGCCCGATGGCGTTGAAGAGACTCACATTTCACTTTTCGACGGCACCAATTGCGGCCTGCGCGTCCTCGGCAAGCAGGTCTTCTCCGTCCAGCACCATCCGGAGGCCTCCCCCGGCCCGCAGGACAGCCACTATCTCTTCCGCCGCTTCATCAACATGGTGCGCGAGAAGAAGGGCGAACCGGCACTCGCCGAACGCTGATTTCAAGAACTGCCGATTTCGCAAAGGCCCGCCACTAACGTGGTGTGGAATCTCTTGAATCTTGAAGACAGCAATGAGAGGAAGGACCGCTATCTGCCGAAGCGGTCTTTTTTCGTTATAGAAGAATAAGGCTGCTTTGCGCCTTCATATCGACCACAGAGGCGATCTTTGCCTTCGCCCGGGAGCAGAGCAGACATTGGTGACCATCTAAAGTTCATAGTCGCGCCACATGCGGCCATTCCCTCAAGGTCTGTGTGCCTCACGCCCGGCTCGCCCGAACGCTCAACCACCGATCATGAGGCCTTCCGACGCACCGACGTACCTCGCTGACGATCCAGCCGGCGTCGGTGAGTTCGGACCGCAGGGCAGGTTCGCGCCAGTACGTCTCGACGTAGTGCCGCGGCGCTGCAGCACCGCCGTGTGTGGACACATCCTCGCCGTCGCCCTCTCTAACCGAGGCGTGCAGTCGGCCACCGGTCCGGGTCGCCTCGGCAAGCCGTCCAAGCACCGTACCGAAATCATCGCGCGCGACGTGAATCAGGCAGGCACAGGCCCAGATCCCGTCGTACGCTGTGCCAGGACGCTGCGGGTCGGCCAAGTCTTCGGTCAGCGGGTCCAACAGGTCGGCCGCGAAGCCACTCTCGCGAAGCAGTTCGACGAAACCTTTCGAAATGTCGGTGCGCCGGACGCTAATCCCCCGCTTCTCAAGCTCAAGTGCATCTCGCCCGCCACCGCTTCCGATCTCCAGCACCCTGCCCGAGCCACCCAGCCCGGTCACGAACACATCGATCTCGGTCGCGACCCATTCGGGCATCGCCGCGGCCTCGGCAGCGTACTCCGCCGCGACTGTATCATAGGACCGCACGGTCTCCCGGTCGGTGCTCATCCTAGTGTTCCTCCTTCAAGAGAAGAGGCTCGATGAGCGAGAGGCCCATCAGCCCGTTGCGCCTTTCACACTTCGGCAGTTGGTGACATCGCGGGCGATTTGCTTCCAAAGTTAACAGAAATGCGATCAGAGGCACCACCGATCGATTGCCGATGCTGCCGGGCGGCAATGCGCCCTTATAATGGTCATCGAGCCGCCCGTCGCTATTGCTGCTGACGCAGTGACAACGCGGCTCGCCGTTGCGCCAAAAGCCGCCATTCCGCCCCATGCGGGTGCTTAGATCACGAATTCCTCCTCGTATGTCTGGGGCTCGGGAACGACCGTAACCTCCACCGGAACG
>NZ_JAILYH010000110.1 GCF_019793435.1 Rhizobium redzepovicii
GATTTGCCGTCAGCCGCCTATTCACCGGTGCAAAGCGTCAATCCGCCAGACGCACCATGGGAGCAAAGCTTGGGGGCATCGATCTTCGGCACCCCACAGTACATGCTGCCTGTGGACGACTTGGGAGAAGCTGTCCCTCCGAGCTGGCAACACCGCAATCAACCGGCACCGGCTGGCCTTCGGCTTGCAATGTCCTGGCTTGAGTTGCTGCCGAGCGCGGACAACCCCCAGACCAGCATCACTATCCATGGTGTGCCCTACACGGCCACTCTGGGGCCATCAGGCAGGGAGAACGACATTTACCTTTTCCAGCAAT
>NZ_JAILYH010000111.1 GCF_019793435.1 Rhizobium redzepovicii
CACCCGAGGCTCTTCCCGCATCCGTATCTGTCTACACCTCAGATGCGACAGCCGTCGCCTCTTGGGATGCTGGCCAAACGTCACGTTTTGAAGGAAGACTGGCGACGTGCACATTCGATGTCGCCCCCGGCACTGGGGATCGTCTCATCTGGGTTGGCGGCTGCACGTGGCCGCGTAAAAACGGATTCTCCCTCAACGATTTGGTGCTTTTTCAAGAACGACTGGCATCTATTGCTCGATCCATCTCCACCCTATTGCTGGAAAAGGTAAATGTCGTTCTCCCTGC
>NZ_JAILYH010000112.1 GCF_019793435.1 Rhizobium redzepovicii
GGGGCGACATCGAATGTGCACGTCGCCAGTCTTCCTTCAAAACGTGACGTTTGGCCAGCATCCCAAGAGGCGACGGCTGTCGCATCTGAGGTGTAGACAGATACGGATGCGGGAAGAGCCTCGGGTGCGAAGGATGCTGGCGCGGTCGCTGAAGTGCTTAGTGCCGTCTATGACGGCCTACCCTTTGCGGGTTCTACTATGGCTTCAGGCCAGGACGAAACCCGCCCATGGCGCCGGATGCATTTCATACAGCGATCATGAGCCAACGTGTGAGTTGGGT
>NZ_JAILYH010000113.1 GCF_019793435.1 Rhizobium redzepovicii
ATGCGGACTACCAGAAGGCGGCGTCGTTTGCCAAGATGACGCTCGACTCGATCGAGGCGGCCGATCCGACCAAGCCGACCGTCAAGCCGGTCCCCTATGTCGGCGTCCAGTTCGTGGCGATCCCGGAGTTCCAGGGCATCGGCACGGCGGTGGGTCAGCAGTTCTCGGCAGCCCTTGCCGGCCAGATTTCGGTCGATCAGGCGTTGAAGAGCGCCCAGCAGCTGGCAACCCGGGAAATGACCAAAGCCGGCTACATCAAATAACAACCTC
>NZ_JAILYH010000114.1 GCF_019793435.1 Rhizobium redzepovicii
GCTTTGCCGTCCTCCACTTCGTTGCGGCCCTGCGGGTGCAGGCAGCGCTTGCAGCCCGGCTTTCGGACCGCCGTAGCAGGTCGCGATGGCCGCGACCTCGAAACGGAGGTTCCAACATGAGCAGCCAAGCCATCTCCCGCGGCTTTGCCTCATCACGCTGGATGACGTTTCGCCAGGCAATCGAGCTCGGCGGCGCCGTTCGCAAGGGCGAAACCGGCACGACCGTGGTCTTCGCCAGTTCGTTCATCCGCACCGAGACGAC
>NZ_JAILYH010000115.1 GCF_019793435.1 Rhizobium redzepovicii
CGATCTTCGGCACGTCGGTGCGCCCGCGCGCGCCGCCGAAGGCGGTGCCCATCCAGTTGCGACCGGTGACCAGCTGGAACGGACGGGTGGAGATCTCCTGGCCGGCCCCGGCAACGCCGATGATGATTGATTTGCCCCAGCCGCGGTGGGAGGCCTCCAGCGCCTGGCGCATCACCTTGGTGTTGCCGGTGCAGTCGAAGGTGTAGTCGGCGCCGCCGATCAGGTCGCCATTGCGTTTGGTCATGTTGACGAGAT
>NZ_JAILYH010000116.1 GCF_019793435.1 Rhizobium redzepovicii
GCGTGGTATGGGGGCCGGTCAAGGACATGGTCCACATCTCGCACGGGCCGGTCGGTTGCGGTCATTATTCCTGGTCGCAACGCCGCAACTACTACGTCGGCCTGACGGGCATCGACACGTTCGTGACTCTGCAGTTCACCTCAGACTTCCAGGAAAAGGACATCGTGTTCGGCGGCGACAAGAAGCTTGAACAGGTCATCGACGAGATCGAGGAGCTTTTCCCCCTCAACAACGGCATCAGCGTGCAGTCGGAAT
>NZ_JAILYH010000117.1 GCF_019793435.1 Rhizobium redzepovicii
CGACGCCCGGTTCCGGACCGCCGGACTCCACGCACTTGATGCCTTTGTAGCCGGCCTTGAGCACGTCCTCGAGCTCAAGGTCTTCCACCGAACCTTCCTGCGCTGCCAGATGCAGAACCGTGTCCTGCGCTTTGGCGTTCAGGATCAGCCGGGTGGAGTCGGCTTTCGGGTCGCATCCGACGATCAGGATCTTCTGCCCGAGGTCGACAAGCGCTGCGAGCGTATTTTGGGAGGTGGTGGACTTGCCGATCCCCC
>NZ_JAILYH010000118.1 GCF_019793435.1 Rhizobium redzepovicii
AGGAGCTTTTCCCCCTCAACAACGGCATCAGCGTGCAGTCGGAATGCCCGATCGGGCTGATTGGCGACGACATTGAGGCGGTGTCGCGCAAGAAGGCCAAGGAGCACGAAAAGACGATCGTGCCGGTGCGCTGCGAGGGCTTCCGCGGCGTCTCGCAATCGCTCGGCCACCACATCGCCAACGACGCCATCCGTGACTGGGTTTTCGACAAGAACGAAGTCGAGTTTGAGACCGGCCCTTACGATGTCAACGTCG
>NZ_JAILYH010000119.1 GCF_019793435.1 Rhizobium redzepovicii
ATCGCTATGGCGCTGCCGTCGACTTCGCGATCCATCGACCAGGCGAGGGAAGCGACATCAGAAACAGCCATGCGCATCTGATGATGACGACGCGCCAGCTGACAGAAGCCGGTCTTGGCGACAAGACCTTGCTTGAGCGGGAGAACAGGTGGCTTCTCGCCAACCACCTGCCGCCATCGCAGCTGCAGCTGAAGGAACTGCGCCAGGCTTGGGAGCATCTGGCCAACTCTCACCTTGAGAGGGCCGGCCTCGATA
>NZ_JAILYH010000012.1 GCF_019793435.1 Rhizobium redzepovicii
ACCCGCGCCCGCAGGCCCCTGCGCTAAATGAAAAGCTCCGGGCCTACGCGCGCTGACCCTATGCAACCAGAGGCAGGGGTCACTTTTGGGAGCCGATAAGGGGTCCCGTTACCAAGCCGATTGACAGCGAGGATGGGACGTCGGGGATGCGCTGGCGGACATTAAATCTCAGTTTCAGATGCTAGAAGAAGAGTTCGTGGTTGCCTTCATCGGCCAGGAAATTGTCACGGACGAGTATGAAGAAGCTGGCAACAATAGACTCGAAGCAAAACGTTACCAGATGTTTCGGGACTTCGTCTGGGACATGCGGTCTTTCCTCGATACCATTCATCTGAACCGTCGACTAATTGCCGGCCGCGAAGAGGACATGGAGAGGTTGATCTCACGACACGAGTTAGGATTCTGAGATGGAACAAAGGCAAAGCATTTAAACACTACCTGTCTGCTATCAGGTGACGAAGGTTTTCTGCACGTCTTTACTCAACGTTCCGGCGATCCCCGCGGGGCTCAGTAAGCGAAAAGAGCAGTTTGCTCTATCGTCCAAGTCCGCCGCTGGGGTGGCGTATCGGTCAATACAGTGCCACGGCCCCTCATGCGCGGTCCCTGCTAACGTTCAACAAGACTGCCGAGAGCCGATGGCGCGGATCTCGGGGAAGGTGTATTGTCGCCATCTTCAAGCGAATAGGCTCGACGGTCGAATGGGAAGCGGTAATATCATTGGTGAGGAAGGGGCAGACGCGACACGGTCTGATAAAGAAGAGCCGCTATCTGCGAGTGTGTCAGAAATCTCGAAGAATGAAGAGGACGATGGCTCGTTTTCTCGGCGCATCGTTGGCCAAGGCCGACGCCGCGAAACCCTGAAACGTCGCAGTGTCACCAGCGAACGTTCGTAGGATTGCCTAATCGGGGCCAGCTTGAAACAACGTCGGTTCCATATTGTTGCCAACGATGATCCCGGTGCGGACGCGACCGTTCAAGGACAAGCGGATCGCGTCGAATCCTTCCCTGAAGTCATGCTCTTTGCAGCGATCGCTGCGACGTCCGTTGACCCGACGTATTCCTTTTCCAGAAGCTCTTCCGCGAGCTCGACCAGAAATGCCGACTGTTCGGAGAGGACCGTTTTGGCACGAGCAAACTGTTCTTCGAGAATCTGGGTGATCTCGTCTCGCAGGTCGGCCGGCAGGCGAGATGCCCGCCTGATATCCATGTGATGAGATTCTATTAAGAACCGGAGTCGCCGGCCCAGGCCATATGACGCGACCATGCGTGCCGCGATGGCTGACGCCGTGTCGAGGTCGCTTCCCGCTGAACCGCTGAAACCAGTCGATCTGGAACCCAGATGCAATTCTTCCGCCGCCGCTCCAGCCAGCGTTCGGCAGATGACATTCTCAAAGTCTGAGTTCGTTGGAAGCAGGTCATAGTCGTCGTCTTCATATCGGGTCCAGCCGGGCGCCAGATCTCGCGAACCCACGAGGCGGAGCTTCTTCCGGATCGACACGCTCACCCTGCAACCGGGAGAAAGGACTGACGCAACGATAGCATGCCCGGCTTCGTGAAAAGCGACGCGGCGAGCCTGGTGGGGAGAAAGAGCCTGCACCGGAGGTAAAGACTCGAGCAGATCGTCTATCCTGACCCCTCGGCCATTCATCCGGCCCCGACCTTTGGCCTCTCTTGCGAGCATGTCCAAGTCGGCGCCGCTCCAGCCTTCAAGATCGGCGGCAATGTCCATCAACTCTATTTCGATATTCTCCACTCCCAGGTGGAAGCGGAGGATTTCGGCCCGTTCGCTTGCGTTTGGGAGATCGATTCTGATGTGACGTTCTATCCGACCGCTACGGAGAAGGGCCGGATCGATTGCTTCCTTGAAGTTTGTGGCGCCAATGACCAGGATTTGGTCTCGACCCTTTGCGCCATCAATCTGCTCCAACAGAAAATTGACGACCTGGCGACTGTAGTCAATATGATCGCCGGAGAATTTCGACCTGTCGCCGATCGAGTCCAGCTCATCGATAAATATGATCGCTGGCTGCTTCGCTCGGGCCTTGTCGAATGTTTCGCTCATTGCTTTCAGGAGATCACCCAGATGGCCGGCCGCCTGCCACCGAGAAACCGACGCCGATATCAGCGGCAGGGCTGCCGACCTGGCGAAGGCCTGAGCGAACATGGTCTTACCGGTGCCCGGAGGACCGTAGAGGAGAATGCCGCGGGGCATGTTCGACCAGTCCATCTTTCCATGTCGGAAGCGGTCGAGATCTACGATGAATGCCTGGGCCCACTTTTTCACCGGGGAGTAACCAGGGAGCTCTTCCAGCCGAGGGCCGACACCTGCCGAATTCCCGGAGGAGGCCGACAGCAGACTTAGCGCTTCGGTATCGGAAAGACGGTGTTTGCACACGACCGGTACGAGCAATGGAAATTCCAGGTCCACGAGCAGCCGAGCGGTGTCGTCATTGATCGGCGTCCGCCGAAGCAACCGCCGAATTGCATGAATGTGCTCCACAGTAGGCTTTGGCATGTCCACAATCGCATCGGCAATCAAAGACATCCCTGGGGGGATATCTGACCGGCTGTGAACGAGAACGACTATGACGTCGTACCTGCCATGCTCATCCAGAATTGGATTGTCGACTTTGGACGTTTTCCGGAGTGGAGGCGTGAGAACATGCACAAGGACCTCCTGATGCCGGCGAAGCCTCGCCCGAACATCTAGCGATCCCGTCGCGACAAGTTCCGCTGCTTTTCGATGGCTTTCGCTGACGGAGGCACCCCCTGTGACGACGATCACGGTCGAGGGTAATCCTCGCATGAGCGCATGTTGCGAACGGAGTGATCGCCGGAGTGCCGCGTGAGCAAGAAAGAGACCCGGCGATCTGCGCATCATCAGCTTTGCTTTCGCCAGCTTGGTCAGCGCGCGGAGCGTCGCAGCCCTAGCTGTCATCTGTGGCTCCAAGCCGCGAGAGTATCCTTGGCCCAAGGGCTTGGTGTCCCGAGCCGGTACCAGCATGCCATTGAGCGGGCAAGATTTGCTTCCACTGACAGGAGCTCCAAAGGCGCGGTGAAGCTGAGCCATTCCGACGCCCACGGGTCTGGCTTGTTCGGATAATGGATGTAGCCGGTCAACATCGCGGCCGGATAGTTCTCGATCACCCATTGTTCTATGATTGGCGTTTCGAGAGGATCGATAACTGGCAGTCGGCGATCTTTGAGAATTCCGCGCAAGTCGGACGACAGCAGGTCGGAAGCCTCCACGCGGCGCCGGATCGCCCGTAGCGACGAATTACCTTCGGCTTCCCCAAATCTGAGAATCCTCATCTATTCATCCTCCAAAGGTCGAGCCCGCCGGCCCACCGCGTGATCTCGCATTTTGATTGAAAGTGCCCTGGCGGCACCATCGCCTACGGGATTTGTGTCCAATTGGTATGGCCATGAGCGCGGCGCCGCGATCGACCTGCTTGTGGAAGTTCGAGGCCGTTACGAGTCGATTCAGTTGAGAAATATGTTCCGCCATCTGTGAGTTCATGATTCGCCCAACTCCGCTATGCCGCTATCCATTTAAAGGATTCGCGACTCATTTGGCGACAAAATGACGCCAATGAGGACTCATTAAGCCGAATAATTGTTCGGCGTCAACATTTGTTGACAACATGTTTTGCTCAGGCTGTGGAAGCGTGCTTATGAGTCCTTATGCCGCGAGTGCCAGCCGTAATCATGAAAGCAGCCAGAGAGTTTCTGGGCCTCAGTCAGGAAGACGTCGAGGCTGTCTTCGGCATGTCTAGGAAGACTATTCAGCGGGTGGAGAAAGGCGTGGACGTGAGCGAGCATTACGTCGCAGCGTTGCAACGATTCTATGAGGATCAAGGCATCACTTTCGTGTCGCCCGCCGATGGGAACGGTTGGGGCATGTTCAACGCCAACACGAGCGACAACATGCAGTCGTTGAATAAGCTTGAGAACATTCCAGTGGCCAAGCGAAAAAGAGATCGCCGAACTAAGCTTTGATGCGGTGTGGCGAGCGACGAATGAATATTGACGTCGATCATGCGATATGGCCTAATGGAAATACGGTACAGGCAGGGATGCCGATGACCGTGAAGGGTTAGACTCATCAATGTCGTTTGCAGCCGTGGAACTTCTTATTCCGCGGTCATTTTTGTTTGCAGCGAACGGCTACATTCCCCCCGCGCCCCCGAAGACCGGGGGCTGTCTGCCCCCGGACCCCCGAGGATATTTCGCTGAAGGGTTAGGCTACAGGGCCGCTGATAAAGCCCATAGTCTCTCCATATAAAATATTGAAATATGGCATAAGCTCGCATTTCGATCTGCCGATCGCGCTTGCCCTGATGGCCGCCCTCGGCGCCATTCCCGCCGATGCGCTGTCGGATTATGTCGTCGTCGGCGAACTCAACCTCGACGGCACCATCGCCGCGATATCAGGCGCGCTGCCGGCTGCCATCGGCGCCAATGCGCTCGGCAAGGGGCTGATCTGCCCGGCCGAAAGCGGCGCCGAGGCCGCCTGGGCCGGCGCCGAGGTCAATATCCTCGCGCCGCGCAGCCTGATCGCCCTCGCCAATCATTTCCGCGGCACCCAGGTGCTGTCGCGGCCGGAGGCGTCGATCCGCGCCAATGCCGCCAACCTGCCGGATCTTGCCGAGATAAAGGGCCAGGAAAGCGCCAAGCGTGCCCTCGAAGTGGCGGCCGCCGGCGGCCATAATCTCTTGATGGTCGGCCCTCCCGGCTCCGGCAAGTCGATGCTGGCCGCACGGCTGCCGTCGATCCTGCCGCCGCTTTCGGCGGCCGAGCTGCTTGAAGTCTCGATGGTCCATTCGATCGCCGGCCAGCTTACCGGCGGCAAGCTTTCCGATCGCCGTCCCTTCCGCACCCCGCATCATTCCGCCACCATGGCGGCCCTCGTCGGCGGTGGCCTGCGCGCCCGTCCCGGCGAAGCCTCGCTTGCTCATCATGGCGTACTCTTCCTCGACGAATTTCCGGAGTTCACGCCGCAGGCGCTCGATGCGCTGCGCCAGCCGCTCGAAGGCGGCGAATGCGTTATTGCCCGCGCCAATCACCGCGTCTCCTATCCGGCGAAATTCCAGCTGATCGCCGCCATGAACCCCTGCCGCTGCGGCATGGCCGGCGAGCCCGGCCACAGCTGCGCCCGCGGCCCGCGCTGCATGAGCGATTACCAAGCCCGCATCTCCGGCCCGCTGATGGACCGCATCGATATCCGCATCGACGTACCCGCCGTCTCCGCCGCCGATCTCATCCGCCCGATGGCCGCCGAGGCCAGCGCCGACGTCGCCCGCCGCGTCGCCCGCGCCCGCGAACGGCAGCAAGAGCGCTTCGAGGCCGCCGGCGCCAAGGGCATCGGCACCAATGCCCGCTGCTCCACATCAATGATCGAGAAACTCGCCGAACCGGATGCCGCCGGCCTGCAGCTCTTGCGCGACGCCGCCGAAAAAATGAAATTCTCCGCCCGCGGCTACCACCGCGTCCTCAAGGTCGCCCGCACCCTGGCTGATCTCGACGGCAAACCGACCGTCGGCCGCCTGCATCTTGCCGAAGCGATTTCTTACCGGATCGCGGGGGAGAGGCTGACGGCGGCGGCGTAAGAAGAGTGGATTTTCTAACAAGTCTGAGGCCGGCTGGGCCGGCGCCGAGGGTAATATGCTCGCGCCAACCCCACAGCCTGATCGCCCTTGCCAATCATTTTCGCGGCATTCAGGTCCTGCCCCCTGACAGAATAACGCGTCCACGGTGGAAAAAAGTTCGCTGTTAGCGAATATTGTTCTTGTAATTGCGGCAGGGCGAGTCTACATCTCGTTTCAGATCACGAGCGGAAGAAGTCGTTATTTTCAGGCCATTCGCGAAAGCGAATGCCGTGGAGGGCCTTCGTGCCCTCTGATCTTACCCGGACGCCCGAGGAGACCCGAGAGGGGACGACGGCGGCGGGCGAAGCAGAAGCAACCCCGACGAGCGGGTTGCTTCTAGGTAGACGGTGCATGCTGCTGGTTCCGAGTCTGTTTGGCGACGACCCTTAGGGATGGTCCCGAGGGCAAACAGAAGGGAATCTCTATGTCTGTAGAAGAAAGTGATCGCCAGCGGCAGCGGTTAAGGAGTGGAACAAAGACGCGCTGGAAGCAGTTCGTCTCTTGGTGCTGGAAACAGCTGAAAAATCCGCAAATGTTGAAGGTGGTCGTCAGGCTGGCTTTGACCATATATCGCATATTGCGAGTATGCCACGATATCTTCGGACCGTCGTGATAAACCGTGAACCCAATATCTACAAGGAAGGGAACGTAATATGTTATCCGAAGCCTTGAGATTAATGAGGGTTTTCCATGACTTGAAGCAGGTTGAACTTGCGGAAAAGCTTGGTATTTCCAGATCGCATCTCTCAGAGATCGAGAGTGGAAGCAAGATACCTTCACTTGATATAATTGAGCGATACTCAAAGACCTTCGGAATCCCGGTGTCTTCGATAATGTTCTTTTCCGAGAACATCGAGAATGCCGGAAAGGGCGAGAGGGCGAAAGCTTTTGTTGCGTCGAAGGTCATCAGTTTCTTACGGTTGATCGAGCAGAAATCATCGTCGAATGCCGCGTAAGTCATTCCGTTTCCATAAGATCGAAGATAGCGCTCTTTTCAATGTGAGCACACGTAAGAAGCTCGCAAACGTTTTGATGTGTTCGCTACCGCTTCTGAAGGCCGTCGAGGGTCTGGATGTTCGCTATAAGAAACGTTGGAAGCGAAAAGACAGCGACACCGCGCCTTGGCTGACACAACCCCCGCCACCTGACCAAGCAACCCAGTACCGTCCTATCGATATTCCAGTCGATCAGTTGAAAAAGTTGCAAGCACGGATCGCAGACCTGCTTTCCCGCATCGAAACTCCCCCTTTTCTTTGTAGCCCTGTTAAAGGCGTCTCTTATGTGGATAACGCAGGAAGACACGTTAACAATCGCGCCTTCTGGCTCCTCGATATTGCTGACTACTTTCCGAGCTGCAGCGCCGATCGAGTAGCCTGGTTTTTCGGAACGATCATGAAGTGTGCGCCTGATGTTACGGCGGTGCTGGTGTCGTTGACTACCGATATGAATAGGTTGCCCCAAGGATCACCCTGCAGTCCGATCCTTGCTTATTACTCGAACATGAAAATGTGGCACGACGTGGCGACCTTGGTTGCAGGGGCTGGGTGCATCCTCAGTGTATATGCGGATGACATCACTATTTCAGGAAAAACTGTGCCGGGCTCCCTCATTTGGCAAGTGAAGCAGGTTATTTTTAGGAACGGCTTTAAGCTTAAACACGAAAAAGAACTGAGCCTTATGGCCTCCCCTGCCGACATAACCGGCGTAATCGTTAGAGACGGAAAGCTCAAACTACCAAATCGGCAGCATAAGAAGATTGTTGACCTGTCAAAACAGCAGAAGATAGCAACCGATACGAAACTGCTGGCCAAGATAGAGAGTCAGATACGTGGGCGTCTCGCTCAGCGTAGGCAAATTGAAGAAGCCATCTAGGCCAACGTGGTTGCTTCCCAGGATCAGTTCCGGCCTCAGTCATCGCCAATTGCTGAGTCCGATTCTCCGTCCGCAGGAGCATGCCCCTGCGGACGGTTGCCGCAACGGCCCCGACGGCGTCCATAGGCGTTGTTGTTTGCACTCGGGCGTCCGAACTTCTGGACATGATCCAATCGGACAGTTCGGAAAGTCCCATGCCTCTTGACCTTGTCCCTTCCAATTGTAAGTTCGCTCCTGTCGATCACGTTAGCAATAGCAAGGGGCGCCGCAGCGCCCCAATATTTTCCCGAGAATTAGGAATGGGAAAGCGGAGCTGAAGCTCTACGTCAGCTCCCGAGCCCCTCAAACAGCGCCGTGGACAGATAACGCTCCGCAAAGGACGGAATGATCACCACGATATTTTTACCCGCATTCTCCGGACGGCTGCCGACCTTGATCGCCGCGGCTAGCGCCGCACCCGAGGAGATGCCGACCGGCACGCCTTCGAGCCTGGCGACCAGGCGCGCCTGTTCGAAAGCCTCGTCATTGGTGACGGTGACGACCTCGTCGTAGATGCCGGTATCGAGGATCTTCGGGGCGAAGCCGGCGCCGATGCCTTGGATTTTGTGCGGACCGGGATTGCCGCCGGAGAGGATCGGGGAATCGGCGGGCTCGACGGCGATGATCTGGATCTCGGGCTTGTGGCTTTTCAGCACCTGGCCGACGCCGGTGATCGTGCCGCCGGTGCCGATGCCGGAGACGAGGATGTCGACCGTGCCCTCGGTGTCGTTCCAGATTTCCTCGGCGGTCGTCTTGCGGTGGATTTCGGGATTGGCCGGGTTTTCGAACTGCTGCGGAATGATGGCGTCGGGAAGCGACGCCGCCAGCTCCTCCGCCTTGGCGATCGCGCCCTTCATGCCCTTCGGTCCCTCGGTCAGCACCAGCTCGGCGCCGAGCAGCGCCAGCATCTTGCGGCGCTCGACCGACATAGTTTCCGGCATGGTGAGGATCAGCCGGTAACCCTTGGCGGCGGCGGCAAAGGCGAGCGCGATACCGGTGTTGCCGGAGGTCGGCTCGATCAGCACCGTCTTGCCAGGGGTGATCTTGCCCTGCGCTTCCAGGCTTTCGATCATCGCCACGCCGATGCGGTCCTTGACGGAGGCGATCGGGTTGAAGAATTCGAGCTTGCCGATCAGGTTGGCCACCACGCCCTTTTCCCGCGCCAGCTTGTCGAAGCGCACGAGCGGCGTGTTGCCGATGGTCTCGGTGATCGAGGAATAGATGCGGCCGCGGCCGGGCTTATGCGACATGAGTGCCTCCCTTTGAAATCCTACGTCTGAAATTGAGGAGGAGAATAGGGTCAAAGGGCTGAAGAGACCAGACCGCGTTCATGTCGGGAGGGCGGGCGTCGGAGAAAAAAAGCTTTGAAAACCGTTTCTTGCCGGATGTTTATTTCAGGCCGCCCGTGTGGCGATGAAGGCCGCCGTGCCGGCCAGGATGCCTGAAGCAACCCGGTTCAGCGCCTGCAGGGCGCGCGGCTTTTTCAGCATCGTGCGGGCCCGCGAGGCCAGCAGCATATAGGGCACGAGCACGACGATCAGCACCACGAAGGTCACCGCAAGCAGCATCGCATAGTCGCGCAAGCTTATATGGCCGATATCGATCAGCGTTGGCGCCAGCGCGACATAGAACAGCATCGTCTTCGGATTGCCGAGCGTCACCAGCAGGCCGGAAAGGAAGGACAGGCCGATATTGCTGGATTTCTTCGCCGCGATATCCTGCGGCACCAGTCCCGCCGTCCACAATTTCCAGGCGATATAGCCGAGATAGAGCGCGCCGGCGATCTTGATGACGATGAACACCTCGGTGAAGGTCTGCGCCACAAAGGCAAGGCCGAGAATGACCGCGGTGAGATAAGTCATGTCGCCGAGCACCAGGCCGAGGCCCATGAAGAAGGTCTCGCGGAAATTCGAGCCGAGCGCGCGGGCGACGATCGCGGTAATCCCGGGTCCGGGAATGGCCGCGGCGATGAACAGCGCTCCGGCATAGGCGATCAGGGCGGTAAGGCTCATCTTTGATATCCACTGGATTGCGCGATCTCTCTATAGGCGCGCGTTGCGGCTTCATCAATGCTTCGGTGCTGATCGGTCCATAACCATAAGGAATAGGTCTGCTGAACCTCGGTCCACTTGGAAAGCGGTCGGGCCTTGCTAGTTCTCTCTCTGCACGCGCGCCGTCAGTGTCTTCTGCGCTCGAAAAGGTCGGCGGCGTCGAGATTTTGATCACCAAGGAGAGAATGAATGTCCCCGACCCCAGCCGAAACCCGCAGACTTTCGCCGCTGAAGACGCCGTCCACTCTGCCGACCAACGCCGTCACCGACATTTCGGCGGCGCTGACCGCGCTGCTCGCCGATGTCTTCGCGCTTTATCTGAAAACCAAGAACTTCCACTGGCACATGTCCGGCCCGCATTTCCGCGACTACCACCTGCTGCTCGACGAACAGGCCGAGCAGATCTTCGCCATGACCGACGACATTGCCGAGCGCGCCCGCAAGATCGGCGGCGTGACGCTGCGCTCCATCGGCCAGATCGCCCGCCAGCAGCGAATTTCCGACAATGACGCGGATTTCGTCACGGCCGAGGACATGCTGTCGGAACTGCGTGAGGACAATGGCCAACTCGTTTCGCTGCTGCGCGAGGTGCACGATCTCTGCGATGAGCACAATGATGTCGCGACCGCCAGCCTGATCGAGAACTGGATCGACGAGTCCGAGCGCCGCACCTGGTTCCTGTTCGAAACGACCCGGCGGCAGAAATAATATCGGCAGTCGGGCGTGGCGTCATCTGTGCGGCGCGCCCGGCTCTCAGCTCTGCAGCGCCCTCGGCCGCAGCCATCTCGGGCTCCAGCCGAGGTTCATGCCGGCGGCGGCAATGAGGATGATTGCGGCGCCCGCGATCTGCATCGGCTGCAGCGCGTGGCCGAAGGCCAGCCGGTCGACGAGGATTGCCGCGATCGGATAGAGGAAGGACAGGGCCCCCGTCAGATGTGTCGGCAGCCTCTGGATAGCGCCATAGAGCAGCACATACATCAGCCCGGTATGGACGACGCCGACGGTCACCAGGATCGCCCATGTCCCGAGATCCGCGGGCGGATGCGAAAAGTCGGTCATCGGCGCCAGCATCAGCATGCCGGTCGCGACCTGGATCAGCGCGATCAGATGCGGCGGCGTGCCTTTCAGCCATTTCGCGGCAAGTGCTGCCAGCGCGTAGAAGAAGGCCGCGCCCAGCGCCATGAGGATGCCGAGGCCGTAGCCGTCGACCGTATTGCCGCTCCCACCCGGTTTCGCCTGGACGATCGCCACCATGCCGGCGAAGGAAAGCATCAGCCAGAACAGCTTGGTGGCGGTTATCTTTTCGCCGAGAAACAGGGCGCCGAGCATCAGCAGCATGAAGGGCTGGGTGTTGTAGACGGTCGTGGCGATCGAGATCGTCGCATGCGAATAGGAGGCAAACAGCAGCAGCCAGTTCAAGACGATGGCGATGCCGCCGAAGATGGCGATGCCGAAGGCGCGCAACGTCAGGATACCAGGCCGAAGCAGCCCGAGCGCGCCGCAGATGACGAGTAGAGTCAGCGCGCCGAACAGGCAGCGCCAGAACACCACGCCGCTGACCGGCTGGCCCGACATGACGACGAACCAGCCGATCGTCCCCGAGATCAGCATCGCTGCCGTCATCTCCGCCGTGCCTCTTCTAATGTCGCCGCTCATGATCGCCTCCGTTTTCGATGGCATCATGATATTGCGGCGGTGCGCGATTTTATATAAGGTTGAAAAGGATGGTGAACGGCATAGCCTAATAATATGAGGAAAGATTGACGACATGCCTAACGATGTGCAATCGCTAGACGAAACCGATCAGGCCATTCTCGAAGCATTGGCCGGCAACGCCCGCATCTCGCTGAAGGAGCTGGCGCAGCAGGTGGGCCTTTCCTCGCCAAGTGCGGCCGAGCGCCTGCGGCGGCTGGAGGAGCGCGGCGTCATCAAGGCCTTCACCATCGATCTCGATCCTGCCGCCGTTGGCTACCCCCTGCAGGCGATCGTCCGTGTGCGGCCGCTGCCGGGACAGTTGCACATCGTCGAACGGCTCATTCAGGAGATTCCCGAAATCGTCGAATGCGACAAGGTCACCGGCGAGGATTGTTTCATCGCCCGCCTGGTCATCCGCTCGATGGCGGAGCTCGACGGTCTCCTCGACCGGGTCGCCGAACGGGCGGAAACCAACACCGCGATGATCAAAGCCTCGCCCGTCAAGCGCCGCCTGCCGCCGCTGTCACGGAAAAAGTAAGGCGGCGAACTTTTAGAAGTCCGCCATCGGAGACAGCATTGCCGGAAAGTGCGGGGCCTCATCGCCGAGCCCGCGCAGCATCAATACCGTGCCGCTTTTCGCCGGCTGCGGAGCACCCGCCCAGTCGAGCTTGTCGGGACGGAAAAACACCTCGATGGCGGCGGAGGCGATGTCGAGCCCGCCGAGGATGACTGCAAGCGTCGGGATCTCGACCGCCACGACATCGAGAAGGCTGAAGCGACCCGCCGCATCCATCTTCCAGGCGATCACCGCTTGCAGGTCTTCGATGAAGCTGACGCGGACATCGGGATCGAGCTGCGTGTTGATGAGAAACATCGCCGCATTGACGGTGACCGAGAGCGAGGTCGAAACCGGGCTCCGCGCGTTCAGCAGCGATTGCAGCAGGGCAAGATCATCCGCATCGGTCGGCGCAAGTTGCCGGGCAGGTCCTGAAAAAATCGATGGGTCTGGTGCCGCTCCCTGATATCGATGCTGTGGTATCGCGCGGAAACCATAGGGCTCATAGAGCGACGGCTTGTCGGTATAGAGGATGACGGCTTCAAAGCCCTGCCGGTCGCACCAGTCGAGCGCCTTCACCGTCAAATCGCGATAGAGCCCGCGTCGGCGCCATGCCGGCCGCACGGCGCCCGATTGCAGCCCGGCGGCATGGACGACCCTGCCATTGAGAACGAAAGGCAGCGCAAAGGCCGAGATATTGGCGGCAAGCCCGCCCTCGGCATCGAACCAGCCGAACGGCATGCTTGTGGGGTCGGGGCCGCCGAGCTGCTGCAACGGGCCGATATCGATGCCGAAAATATCCCGGAGCAGGCGCACCAACGCCGCCCAGCCGGCCGGGTCGCCGAAATAATCCTGCCGGAAGAATAGGCCCGCGCTGTCGGGGCGCTTTGTCATCACACGCCGGTGGAACCGAAGCCACCGGCGCCGCGCGTCGTCTCGCTTGCGGCGGCACTTTCGGCCACCCGCACCTGGGTCACCGGCGCAATCACCATCTGGGCGATGCGCATACCTCGTTCGATGATGAAGGCTTCCTCGCCGAGATTGACAAGCAGCACCTTCACCTCGCCGCGATAGTCGCTGTCGACGGTTCCGGGCGAATTCAGGCAGGTGATGCCGTGTTTGAAGGCAAGGCCGGAGCGCGGCCGCACCTGGCCCTCGAAACCTTCGGGGATCTCGAAGATGAAGCCGGTCGGCACCAGCGCCCTTTTGCCAGGCTGAAGCGTCAGCGGCGCTGCCTCGTCGACGGCGGCGCGCAGGTCCATGCCGGCGGCGCCCTTGCTTTCATAGGCGGGCAGGTCGAGGCCTTCGCCATTGGCCAGGCGGATGAGATTCAGCGTCGGTCTCACATCATGATGAATGGTCATGGCCCATTACTTTGCGCCCTGAGCGCCGAGGTCAATTGCAATGCCAGGCTTTAATCGCTAGATACGCGGCAATTCCACAGGATTCACAAGCATGGCCGAAAGTCTCGCCGAGGCGGTCTCCCGCCGCCGCACATTCGCTATTATCGCTCACCCGGACGCGGGCAAGACGACGCTCACCGAAAAGCTGCTGCTGTTCGGCGGCGCCATTCAGCTTGCCGGCGAAGTCAAGGCGAAGAAGGATCGCATGCAGACGCGCTCCGACTGGATGAAGATCGAGCGCGAACGCGGCATCTCCGTCGTCACCTCGGTGATGACCTTCGAATATAACGACAATGTCTTTAACATCCTCGACACGCCTGGTCACGAGGATTTCGCCGACGACACCTATCGCACGCTGACCGCCGTCGACGCCGCCGTCATGGTCATCGACGCCGCCAAGGGCATCGAGCCGCGCACCCTGAAGCTTTTCGAAGTCTGCCGCATGCGCGATATCCCGATCATCACCTTCATCAACAAGATGGACCGCGAAAGCCGCGATCCCTTCGAGATCCTCGACGAGGTGGAAGAGAAGCTGGCGCTGGATACGGCGCCGATCACCTGGCCGATCGGCCGCTCGAAAACCTTCTGCGGCTCCTACAATATTGCCGCCAACACGGTGCGCGGCTCGGATACCGAAATCGAGGGAACGCCGGTCAACGGTCCGCAGGCTGTTGCCGATCGGCTGCCGGAAAACGAGCGTCGGGCTTTCGTCGAGGAGACGGAACTGGCGATCGAGGCCTGCCGGCCCTTCGACCGCGAATCCTTCCTGGAAGGCCATATGACCCCGGTCTTCTTCGGCTCGGCGCTGCGCAATTTCGGCGTTCGCGATCTGATCAACGCGCTCGGCGAATTTGCGCCGCCGCCGCGCGACCAGGTCGCCGACACCCGGACCGTGCATGCGACCGACGACAAGATGACGGCCTTCGTCTTCAAGATCCAGGCCAACATGGACCCCAACCATCGTGACCGCATCGCCTTTGCCCGCATCTGCTCCGGCAAGCTCGAGCGCGGCATGAAGGCAAGGCTTGCCCGCACCGGCAAGCAGCTCGGTCTGACGGCGCCGCAATTCTTCTTCGCTTCGCAGCGCCAGCTCGCCGACACTGCCTATGCCGGCGATGTCGTCGGCATTCCCAACCACGGGACGCTGCGCATCGGCGATACGCTGACCGAAGGCGAAGCCCTCGTCTTCCAGGGCGTGCCGAACTTCTCGCCCGAGATCCTGCGCCGTGTGCGGCTGGAAGATGCGATGAAGGCGAAGAAGCTGAAAGAAGCGCTGCAGCAGATGGCCGAAGAAGGCGTCGTCCAGCTGTTCTCGCCGGAAGACGGCTCGCCGGCAATCGTCGGCGTCGTCGGCGCCCTGCAGCTCGACGTCCTGAAGGAACGGCTGATGGCCGAATACGGCCTGCCGGTCTCCTTCGAAATGTCGCGTTTCTCCGTCTGCCGCTGGATCTCGGCCGATCAGCCGGCCGATCTGGAAAAATTCCTCACCGTCAAACGCGGCGATATCGCCCGCGATCTCGACGGCGATCCGGTCTTCCTCGCCCAGGACGGTTTTTCGCTGCGCTACGAATCCGAACGCCATCCGGCGATCAAGATGGTCGCCATCAAGGAATATCACGCCGCCAAGGCGGCGTGATCGGTCGCCGCTATTTTTCCCGCAGCGCCCGGCGGAAATTCTGGGTGATCGGCTCGGCCAGATAGGAAAGCACGGTGCGGGCGCCTGTCCGGATCATCGTTTCGCTCGACATGCCGAGCAGAAGCTTGCGGCCTTCCAGCTTGGTGAGTTCGCTCTTGTCGATCAGCACGGTCGCCGCGAAATAGGGCGCCCCGCTGCGCTCCTCCACCATCCGGTCGGCCGACACGATCTCAACGACGCCGTCGAGCGGCGGCAGGTTGTAGCGGGCAAATGCCGGGAAACTGACGCGTGCGCGTTGTCCGGGCGCGATCGTCTCGACATCTTCAGGCCGGACCATGGCCTCGACCACGAGCTGCTGGCCGAGCGGCACGACCGTCATCAGTGTCTCGCCGGGTTTGATGACGCCGCCTGTTGTGTGGACCTTCAGGTCCATGACGATGCCATCGACGGGCGCGACGACATTGGTGCGGGCAAGCACGTCCTTGGCGGACCGCTCCTCCTGTCTAAGGTCGAACAGCTCAGCTTCGACCTTACTCAACTCTTCCACAGCCTCGTTTAGCCGCAAGGTGCTGAGATTGAGGATTTGCATGTCGATCTCGGCCATGGCGCTCTTGGCGCGGGCAATGGCCGCGACATTGGTCGCGCGTTCCCCCTCGACCTCCCGTTGTTGCCGTCTTAGCAGCAGGCCGCGCTCGCGGGTGACCAGCCCGCGTTTGAGGAGGCTTTCAAGATCCTTGGTTTCACCCTCGAACCCCTCGATCTGCTTGTCCTCGGTGATGATCAGCTCCTCCAGTCCCGTGATCTCTTCCTGGGTCTGACGACGGCGCTGGCTGAGAATTTCACGCTCGTCCTGCAGATTGTGGTGCTTCGCCGCGAAGACATCGCGCTGGGCGGCCACCGCGTCCTTTGCCGAGCGGGTGGGGTTTGCGAGCAGCGCCGGGTCGAATTCGATCTCGGTCTTGTCGTCGCGCTCGGCCCGCAGACGAGCGGCCAGCGTCTCACGCGTTGCGATCCGGTTCTGGACCAGATCGAGCCTCGCCTTTGCCTGTGTGGCGTCGAGTTGGATGAGGACAGTACCCGCCTTGACGATATCGCCATTGGCGGCGTTCAGACCGGCGATGATGCCGCCCTCCAGGTGCTGGATGAGCTTGCGGTCGCCGGCAACCTTGATGACCCCGGGGGCCACTGCGGCGCTGTCCAGCGGCGCCAGCGTCGCCCAGCCCCCGGCCATGCCGAAGAACAGGAATATGATCGCGAAGCCGGTGATCGTCACGCCGGTCAGGCGCAGGGGGACCGGAGCGGTGGGCGGTGAAACCGGTAACGGAACGACCTTCATATCCTTCATGTCTGTCTCGTTTCTTCTCACTTCGCCACGATAGTCGGCATCTGGGTGACCTTGCGCAGGCGCACGGCCAGTTCATTGAAGACGTAATCGCGTGGACCGAAGAGGTCCTGCTGGCCGCGGTTGAGAACCAATATCTTGTCCACCGTTTCCATGATGTTCGGCCGGTGCGCGATCAGGATGACGGTCGTGCCCGTCGCCTTGATCGTGCCGAGGGCCGCGATTAAGGCCTCCTCACCTTCGCGGTCGAGATTGGAATTGGGCTCATCCAAGATGACGAGGGCCGGGTCGCCGTAGAGCGCCCGCGCCAGGCCAATGCGCTGGCGCTGTCCGCCGGACAGGACCGCGCCGGATTCGCCAATCTCCGTCAAGTAACCCTTCGGCAGCCCTTTGATCAGGTCGTGGACGCCCGCCAACTGCGCTGCCTTGACCGCCTTGTCGAACACCACCGGACTGACCGTGGCGAAGCGGCAGATATTTTCGCAGACGTTCCCGGCGAAAAGCTCGATGTCCTGCGGCAGGTAGCCGACATGATGACCGCGGTCCTCCGCCGCCCATTGGGCGACATCCATGCCATCAAGCAAAGCCCGCCCGCCAGAAGGGCGCCAGGCCCCGGCCAGGATGCGTGCTAGGCTCGTCTTGCCGGCCCCGCTCTGGCCGATCAAAGCCAGGGATTCACCCGGCTCGAGACGGAAATTGATCCCTTTCAGAATATGTTCGCCGCCCTGTCGGGCAAGCACGATATTGTCGGCCTCGAACCGGCCTGTCGGCCGCGGCATCGCTGGAACCGGTGCGGCCTCGGGGTGCTCGCCGGCGACGGCGGTGAGACGCCGGTAGGCGGCGCGCGCGCCGACCGTCGCCTTCCACGTGCCGATCGCCTGCTCGACCGGCGATAGCGCGCGGCCCATCAGTATGGAGGCGGAGACCATGATCCCCGGGGAGGCCTCATTGCGCAGGACGAGATAGGCCCCGAGGCCCAATATCCCCATTTGCAGAGCCAGCCGGTGGCAACGCGCGATGGCCGAGATGATGCCACCGCGGTTGGCGGCAACAACCTGGCCCCTGTTTGCCTCGTCTTGCTGCACCTTCCAGCCCTCGAGCAGTGGCTTCAGCATGCCCATCGCCTGGACGACCTCGGCGTTGCGGATCGCAGCCTCGGCTTGGGTGTAGGCCCGCGACTGTGCGCTCGTCGCCTCGGTCAACGGCTTGCGTGTCAGCCATTCATTGAGCAGGGCCAGCGTAAACAGCACCCCGCCACCCGACAGCGCCAGCCAGCCCAGCCACGGATGCATGAAGAAGATGGCGGCGAAAAACAGCGGCGCCCAAGGTGCATCGAGAATCGGGAAGATGCTCGGGCTGGTGAAGAAATTCCGGACCTGGTCGAGGTCGCGCAGCGGGCGGGCATTGGCCTGGCCGGGCTTTGAGGCCGCATATTCCACCGATGCCGTCAGCAGAACGGGCGCCAGCCGCGCGTTCATCCACGATCCAAGGGTTGCCAGAAGGCGCCCGCGCACCACCTCCAGCCCCGCCATTGCCGCAAGTGCGCCTGCCGCCATCAGCGATAACATCAGCAGCGTCTCGAGACTGTGGCTGGACAGCACGCGGTGATAGACCTGCAGCATGTAAAGCGCCCCGGTCAGCATCAGGACGTTGATGGCGCCGCTGAACCAGATAAGCGGCCGGATAGCCCGTCTGGCTTCTTTCATCACAACCTGAAGCGCCGGGGGCGGCTGTTTGGTTTTCATCTTTTATGGCTCTGTACTCGAGATGACACTTTGCGCAATGGATGACGGGGGCAGCGAATGCTGCCCCCGTTGGTTACATGTCAGGCGACGTCGACAAGTATGTGCTGCATCACCGTCTGGTCTCCGTCCGCATCGACCACCTGGAAGGCGAAGTCGAGGTTGGCATCCGGTGTCTGGCTGACGGTTGAGGTGAAGCCGATGTCGGTGATCTTCAGCACGTCGTTGTCGGCGCCGTCGAAATTTACCAGGCCGGCGGTCGCATTGCTGCCGCCGTTGGCGCCGGTCGTCCGCACCAGGTCGATCGCTGTGTTGTTGCCGGTGATGCCGTTGCCCGACTGCATGATCTGCACGCCCTGGAGCACGTAGTCTTCGCCGGTCGCGTTGTAGTCGTTCTGCTCGACGATCACGAGGCCGTCATTGTTGTCGAGCGTGAACTCGCTGCTGTAGGGGGCCGGCACTTGCCCCGTCTTGTAGATGTCGGCGTTCGACACATACATGGCCCGCGTGATCGTCGTATTATCGTCTCCGTTGCCGGCGATGTTGTCGGCGCCGTTCTTGTCGATCAGGTTGAGGATCAGCATCAGGTCTTCGCTGTTGCCGATGCCGTCGAATTTGATCGCCATCGTGCCGGCGGTCGCTGTCGGGGTGGTGGCCTCATTGGAGATACCGACATCGCTGTTGAAGAACCGCAAGGTGAGCAGTTCGTCTTTTTGGATCGTGTCGCCGGCGACGCCGTTGGTGCTCTGTGTTGCAGACACCCACGTCTCATTCCCGTTGCTCACCATCTCGTGACCGCCGATGGTGAAGGTGGTGTCAGTGGACGAGCCTTGGCCATTGCTCGTCAAGCCGAACGGGTTGGCCTTGTTGACCAGGTTGCCGGTGAACTGCACATAGAAGTCTTCATCGGCAGGTGTATTCGAGTCATCTGCCTGCAGCTTTTCCAGCACGATCGGCGGGTGGCCGACATTGCTCGTCGGCTGCTTGGACAGCAGCTCGCTCGTATGGAGCACGTCGAAACTGAAGCCTTCGAGCGGGTCGGTCAGGTTGATGGTATAGGTGTCGGCGACCTTATCGAAGACGAGGGTGCCGCCTCCCGTGCCTGTCTGGGTGCCGGCAGCCGGATCTCTGTCGTAGGTGAAGGTGAAGTTGAACGTCGCTGAGGTGAGGCTCTCCGACGCCAGCGTCACATTCGAGGTGAGGAGATTGCCTCCGCCGCCGCCGGTGATCGTGCCGGTCAGTCCGATCTGGACGCCGGCCGTTACGCCATTCTGGTCGACAAAGTCGGAGCCGCCGCCGGTGTAGAAAGCGGCTGGGTGAATATCAGCGCCGATATCGTAGCCGAAGGCTCCGCTCGCCGAGGCGTTGAGCACGTTGGCGAGGGTTTCGTGCTGGGTGCCTGCGAGAGCGGGGTTGCCGTCAAACGGCACGGTGATCGTCGGCCCGTCGTCCTCGAAATTGAGGTTCTGGCCGATATTGTGGGTGGCGGTTGCCTGATCGCCGTCCTTGTCGGTGATGGTCGCGGTCAGGGTGATGAGGTCGTCGGCCGCCAGGGTCCGGCTGTCATCTGGGTTGGCGGCATCGGCGTGGATGATCGCCCGTTGCTGGTCGAGGGTGACGACGCCGGCAGCACTGACGCTGACGGTGAAGACGATGGCGCCGGCGGCCGATCCAGCGCGACCAACGACGTTGCCACCTTCGAGGAAGAGCAGCACGGACTGACCGGTTGCCGTGTCGGTGAGGCCGCTGACATTGGTGACCTGGCTGATGCCGAGCGCATAGGTGATGCCGTCGCCGTCGGCCCCGGCATTTGAGGTGAAGAAGGTCGAGAAGTCGCCCGGCGCGTTGGTCGCAAGGATAGTCTCGTCGACCGTCAGGTTCGGCGGGCTGCCGGTTGCCGTGATCGCCGGCCCGTCATCCTTGAAGATGAGGTTCTGGCCGATATTGTGGGTGGCCGGGGCGTGATCGCCGTCCTTGTCGGTGATGGTCGCCGTCAGGGTGATGAGGTCGTCGGCTGCCAGGGTTCGGCTGTCATCCGGGTTGGTGGCGTCGGCATGGAAGATCGCCCGTTGCTGGTCGAGGGTGACGACGCCGGCAGCACTGACGCTGACGGTGAAGACAATTGCGCCGGCGGCGGATCCGGCGCGGCCGACGACACTGCCGCTTTCGAGGAACAGCAGCACGGACTGGTTGGTTGCCGTATCGGTGAGGCCGCTGACATTGGTGACCTGGCTGATGCCAAGCGAGTAGGTGATGGCGTCGCCATCGGCCCCGGCATTTGAGGTGAAGAAGGTCGAGAAGTCGTCGCTGGCATTGGTCGCAAGGATAGTCTCGTCGACCGTCAGGTTCGGCGGGCTGCCGGTTGCCGTGATCGTCGGTCCGTCATCGTCGAAATTGATGAAGGAGCCGACCTCTTCGTTGTGAGCATTGCTGACCTCGCCGCCGTAGTGCACCTCCTTGACGTCGAAGAAGTCTTTCTCCGTGTCGATGTTCTTGATGGTGAAGCGGTCGAAGGTTCCGCCGGCCCCGCCTGCAGTGGTGAAATCGATCGTCACGCCCTCGCCGACATTTTCGAGAATCAGTCCATTGCCGCTGAGATTGACCGTGATGCCGAGTGCGGCCGCCGTTGTTGCCACACCGTTCAGCTTGAACGTCACGCCGGTTATATTGATCTCGGTATCGTTATCGTCACCCGGGAATGCGGAGCCCTCGGCATTGTCGTCGTTATTGTAGGCGTGGATCTCGATGTCAGCGACGGTGCCGGTCGGAGTCGATTGCGAAACCGAGAAGCCGGCGCTCGAGACGTTTTCGATGTGAGCGGTGTAATCAGGCGCGGTTGGCGTATCGGTAAAGTCCTTGCCCGCGCTCTGGGTGCCGCCGCTGATCAAGTCGATTTGAAGCTCACGGCCGAAGCGCACATCTTGAGAGGCGACGCCCAGGCCCTGCGTGCTGACATTGACTTCCGCCTGCGCGCCTTCGTCGTGAGCCGTCACGAGAATCTTCTGTGTGCTGCCTGTGTCGGCGTCGAGGATGTACCAGTCGTTGTGTCCGGAGGGTGCGTCGTCAAGCTGGCTGAAATTGACCACCGTGGTCCCTGTGACCGAGGCAAATACCTTATTGGTCAGATCGATGCGGTCGTCGGGGTTGGTTGCGTCGGGATGGAGCAGCGGCACGTATTGGACCGTATAGAGGTCATGGGTGGCGCCGGTGCCGATCAGTCCGAGCGAGAAGGCAAGCGGTCCCGTCTCGGCGGGTTCGGCGAGCGGATCAGAGGTACCGATGACGCCGATCACGACGTTTGCATTCGTTGCGCTCTGGAACAGCCAGACATAATTGCCGTCGACCGTGCGGATGTTGCTGTTGACGCCGACGGTGGTGGAAAACGGGGTCCCGGAAGAATTCTGCGTGAGAACCACCGAGGTGATGGTTTCCCCTGCGCTCGCCGAGGCGACGACGAAGTTGGACTGGTAGGCGACTTCAGGTGAGGATAGCCCGCCCGAGCCATCGAGGCCCAACATGTATTGCAGCGTTGTGTTGGTGCTGTGCGGCGCAAGCAGCGGATCGATGTCGTCGTCCTGCAAATTGGCGCTTTCGTCGATGACGATGTCCTGGGTTGTGATGTCGAGTGCCATGGAGATGCTCCCTCGGTTAGAGTCGCAGGGGTCCAGGCCCCGGGCGCCGAATGCACCCGGCAGGTCTCCCCCCGCGCATCGAACTTGCTGCTTTCCATCGAGTCGCGATTGTCTCGCCGATGGAGGGCGCCAGTCAGTTGGAGGGCATTAAGACCAAAGTCCGTCGGTGGATTAAGACCAAAGTCCATGTACAGAGGTTGCCATAACGACAACTCCAAATATTACATCCTCTTAAAATGCAAGAAAGAGTTTGTAAAATCCGGAATAAAGACATTTATGACTATGAAACCCCCACCGAATACGCCATGCAATTCCCCTCCGCTTTCTTTTATACTATAAGTTGGGCGAATTTGCACTTAGCAAGTTTGAGCTAATGGGGGATCTGTACTGAGCCTTAGCAGAATTTTTTCCGTTTTTTGCGAATGAATACATTGCGTTGACATTTCGCCAGGTCAAACGCGGACCTGCGGCGCGGCGATATTCAAAGATCCGACGCGGCGTCCGGTTGCGACAAGAGCAAGGCAAGGGGTCGCGCCGAATGTTTCTCAGTCTTCGCCGTCGGACCGTGGCAGCGGCTCGATATTCTCCACCCAGGGCAAGGCCGAGCGGCACCATATCTGCTTCCTCGGGGTGAGTTCCCGCCGCTGGTCGATGCCGCCGAGGCGGATGCCGATCGCGCCGCCGTCGCCATCCGTGCGGTAGAGCGGCGATCCGCAGTTCGGGCAGAAGAATTGCCGGCTGAGGCCGCCGCTGTCGCCGTATTTTGCATAGCCGCGCGGCTCGCCTGAGGTGAGCTCGAAACTTCCCGGCCGCGCCGGCGCGGTGATGCGATAGGCAGAGCCGGTCAGCCGCTGGCAATCGGTGCAATGGCAGATCGACACCCGCTCCGGCTCGATCGCCGCCTGATAGCGGATGGCGCCGCAATGGCATCCTCCGGTGATATGCATCCGCATTTCCTCAATCCGCCGGCTGCGCGGCCGGGTGCGTGGCGTAGAAGGCCTTGGCATCCGCCGTGAAGGCGGCCCGTTGATCGGCCTTGGTATAGAACATATGGCCGCCGCGATAAAGTTTCAGCCCGACGCGGCCGCCGCTAAGCGATGGCGGCAAGTGGTCGACCACGTAGCGGCTGACGCCGTAGGGCGTCACCAGATCGCTGTAGCCATGCGCGATCAAAAGATGGAAGGCCGTGTTCGAGGCAAGCAGCTGCCTGATGTCATCGGTCGCACTTGCCTGGAAGCGCGATCCGCCGCCGCGTCCGCTGCCCCATTCCCAGCGCCGGCTGATATCGCTGTCGAGCAGCGAATAGGTCATCTCGGTTTTGAAGCCAAGTTGGTTGCGGGCATAGTCGGCAAAGGCGCCGCCATAGGCGCGGGCGAAGCCATCGAGAATGGCGTCGTCGCCGCGGTCGTAATCCGATTCAGGATAGGCGTCGGGGGCCGCAAAAGAGGCGTCGTAAGGGCTCATCACTTCGCCGTTGCCCCCGTCGGAATGTTTGACGAAGGAGTTGCCGAGGAAGCCGCGGTTGCGCGTGACGATATCCTCAGGGATGCCCGTCAGCCCGGCAATCCTGCCATAGAAGGCGGCGGCATTGGCGCCCGTCGGCGGCGGCCCGGCGAGCGTCGTCAGATAATCCCCAAGCGCGAAGGTTTCCGCTTCGCGCAGCTTCCCTTCGTCAAAGGCGTTGTGCCGGTCGAGTTCGGCCGCCGCCAGCGACGGCAGCTCCAGTGCTGCGCCGAGCGGGAACTGATCGGCGTTGAACATCAACTGGCCCTCGAGCAGGGGCGACAGCATCACCGCGCCGGCGACGATAATGCCCTGGCTTTCCTGCAGCGCCGAGGCGACCTTGGCGGCGCGGAAGCCGCCATAGCTCTCGCCGAGAAGATATTTCGGCGCGTTGGAGCGGTTGTTGTGCGCGACATAAAGCGCGATCGCCTTGGCGATGCTCTGAGCGTCCGCGTTGACGTTGTAATAATTGGAGGCGTCGTCGGCCTTCACCGTCCGGCTCCAGCCGGTGCCGATCGGATCGATCAGCACGAGATCGGTGAACTCAAGCCAGCTCTGTGGGTTGTCGACGAGCTGCGCATGCGCGCCGTCGCGCGCCTGAGGCCCGAAATCGAGCACCTTGGGCCCGACCAGCCCGAGATGCAGGAAGGCGGAAGCCGCACCCGGGCCGCCGTTGAAGGCGAAGGTCAGGGGCCGGCCCGGGCCGCCGCCTTTCGCGACATAGGCGGTGTAGAAGATGGCGCCGGTCGGCGCGCCGTCCTGGCCGAAGAGATCGAGTGTGCCGGCGGTTGCGGTATAGGCAAACTTCCGGCCGCCGATCGTCATTTCGTGCTCGGTGACGGAATCGGCCGGCAGCAGCTTCAGCACGCCGTCGCGCGCGCTGCGCTCGACATTTGCCCCGGGTTGGGTGCTTTCCTCAGCCGAGGAAAGGGCAGGGGCCAGCGACACCGCCAGCGCTGCAAACAGAAACAGAGGTCGTAAACGCAAGATGTCTCCTCCGGCGGTACGGGCTGCAGGTAAAGCATGTCGCGCAAAAGCGTGCAGCGGTTTTACGGCAACGGCATGCGTAAGAACAAAGAGCTAAAGCGCGTCGCATGAATCAAGTTTGATGCGACGCGCTCTAGAGATAGCGTAACATCCGCGGCCGGGCGACCGACATCAAGAGATGGTGATGGGCCGGTGAGGGCTCAGATCACCTTCTCCACGGCATGAACATCGATCTCGATCGACCGGCCGGCCTTCCAGCCGTTGATCGCGGCTCCGAGCCCAAGCGCGACGAAGAGGGCGGCGCACCAGGAAAAGCTGCCGGTCCAGCCGCGGATGAGGCCGACGATGAGCGGGCCGATTGATGCAAGCAGGTAACCGACGCATTGCGCCATGCCGGACAGATGGGCGGCGACATCGGGATCGCGCGACCGCAGCACGATCGTCGTCATCGCCGCCGCGATCAGCCCGCCCTGGCCGATGCCCTGCAGCACAGCCCAGAGCCAGACGGTCGACAGCGGCGCAAAGAGCAGGCCGAGCAGGGCCGTGACGGCGACGCCGCAAAGGCTCGCATTGATCAGCCGCTGGTCTTTCCCGCGCACGGCGATATGCGGCACGATCAGGCAGGATGCGGCCTGCACCATCACCGAGAGCGATACGATCGCCCCGGCGGTGACGCCGTCGAGGCCGCGCTCGCGCAGGATCGGAACCAGCCAGCCGAAGACGCAATAGGCAAGTGCGGATTGCAGACCCATGAACAGCGTCACCTGCCAGGCGAGCCGATCCCGCCAGAGGCCTTTGACATGAAATCCGTTTCGCCTTGCCTTGCCTCCGCTGCGCAGAACCTGCGGCAGCCAGATCAGCCCGACGACGAGCGCCGGCAGTGCCCAGATAGCGAGCGCGCCTTGGAGAGAGCCGCCGAGCGCGTGTTCGATCGGCAGTGTCAGCCCCGCCGCACTGGCCGCACCCGCGCAGAGCGCCATGGTGTAGAAGCCGGTCATCAGCGCGGCGCGCCCGGCAAAATCCCGCTTCACCAGCCCCGGCAGCAGCACGTTGCCGACGGCGATGCAGGCGCCTGCCAGCGCCGTGCCGATAAAAAGCAGCGGTACGGAGGAGAGCCCGCGCAAAGCGGTGCCAAGGGTCAGAAGCAGGATGACGCCGAGTAGCGTCCGTTCGGAACCGAGGCGTTGGGCAAGACGCGGTGCAAGCGGCGAGAATGCGCCGAGGCAGACGACCGGCAGCGTCGTCAGCAGGCTGGCGCCGAGCGCGGTGAGACCAAGTTCCGAGCGGATCTCCGGCAGCAGCGCCGAAGCGCTCGAAAAGACCGGGCGCAGGTTGAAGGCGATCAGCACAAGGCTGGCGCCAAGCAGGAAACGATCCGCGGCTCCGCGGACCGGTGTTGCCTGCGGCGGCGGCAGGCTGCCGGCCTCGGCATCGATCAGCAGTTCGTCGGATGGGTCGAGCGTGGCGGCGAGATCGCGGGAAGGCGTGTTCATGACAGGATCATCCGGTCGAGGGCGGCAAGAACCGGCGCCATGAAGCGGCGCACAGCCAAATCCGCCCTGTCCGGATCGCCGGTTTCGATGGCGTCGACGATATCGGCATGCGCCTGCATATCCGGTTCAGGAATATCCTTCCCGAGCGTCGCCGCGATGGTATCGGCGATCGAGGCCGAGAAGAAATCGTAGATCTCGATCATCGCCCGGTTGCCCGAAGCGGCGATGACGGCCTTGTGGAAGGCGAGGTCGCGTTCGATGAAGGCGGCCTGATCGCCGCCGTCGTAACTGCCGCGTTCGGCAAGCAGCCGGCGAAGCCCGGCAACCGTCTCCGGCGTCTTGCGAAGCGCGGTCAGCCGCGCGGCCTCGACGTCGAGCGCCAGGCGAGCCTCGAACTGGTCGCGCAGGCTGGCGCGCCGGGCCATGGTCAGCGGCCGGCCGGCATCGCTGGTCGCCCGCACATAGGTTCCCGAACCCTGCCTTGTTTCGAGATAACCCTGCGACACGAGAACCCGCACCGCCTCGCGCACCGTGCCGCGGCTTACCGAGAGCATGGCAGACAGCGAGGCTTCATTCGGCAATTTCTCGCCGACCGCCCAGCGTTTGCCGAGAATATCGCTGCGGATCGCCTCGACGGCATCATCCGCGAGATTGGTCCTGCTGATTGCACGCATCCCACTACTCATAAAGTCATCTGATGACTTTATGAGTAGTGGGATTTCGATGGTCCGTCAACGATCTTATATCAGGGCAATAAAAAGGGTCGCCTCGGCGACCCTTTCCATGAGTTTGGCCTCAAACTGGCCCGGGCTGTCTACGCAGCCCCAGGAAGGCGGGATTACAGCGAGGGCTGCCTCGCTTTCATCACCTCTCCCATGCCCGTTACGAGGTCCGAAATCTCATTAGACATTGGATCACCTTCCTTTCTTTCTGTTGCTGATCGGTCAAAGGTAGGCTGATTCTTTTCAGATGCAAGAACAAATCCGTGCAACGCGCTGCCGCAAGGCAATCCGTATGTTCACAAAAGGACACAGACTTTCGCCGAATTTGAAGATGCCAGAGTCATGAATCCGTCATCTTGCGCTTGCAAATCGGCGGCGCGTTAAGCTGTTATTAGCCGCGACGACAGACAATTTCAGCATGCCCGCCGGTGCGGCGGCGGGGTCCGGAGCAAGAAAGCCATGTGTCGCTGGGCAGCCTATCGCGGAGACCCTCTCTATCTCGAGGAGCTGGTATCCTCGCCCGCCCATTCGCTGATCGAGCAGTCGCATTGCGCTACCCGCGCCAAGACGGCGACCAATGGCGACGGTTTCGGCATCGCCTGGTATGGCGACAGGCCCGAGCCCGGCCGCTACCGCGATATCCTGCCGGCTTGGTCGGATTGCAATCTGAAGAGCCTGGCGCGGCAGATCCGCTCGCCACTCTTTCTCGCCCATGTCCGCGCCGCCACCGGCGGCGGCACGCGCCGCGACAATTGCCACCCCTTCACGCATGACACCTGGTCCTTCATGCACAACGGCCAGATTTCAGGATTCGAGCGCCTGCGCCGGCCGATGGAAGCGATGCTCGACGACGAGTTGTTCAACGCCCGCGGCGGCACGACCGATTCCGAGCTGATGTTTCTGCTGGCGCTGCAATTCGGCCTGCGCGAGGCGCCGATCGCTGCGATGGCCCAGATGGTCGGTTTTGTCGAGGATCTGGCCGAAAGCATCCTCGGCTCGATTGTGCTGCGCTTTACTGCCGCCTTCTCCGACGGCAAGACGCTCTATGCGATCCGCTATGCCACCGATCGCAAGGCGCCGACGCTTTATGCCTCACCTGCAAGCGCCGGCTATTGCCTCGTCTCCGAGCCGTTGAACGACGATGTCGATGCCTGGGCGGAAATTCCCGATGGCAGCGCCGTCACCGTCGGTAAAGATGGCATCAATGTCGCCGACTTCCGGCCGGAGAAGCGGAGTGCCGCAAAGCCCCAGCGCGTGGCCATTCCTGCCTAAACGCCTGGCAGCAGCGGAGCCGCAGGCGATTAGCTCAGTTGCTTGGCGATCAGCGCCGCGAGCCTTTCGGCAACCTCTTCCTTCGCCAGATCAGGCCATTGCTCGACGCCGTCGCGGCGAATGAGTTTGACGCTGTTGCGGCTGCCGCCCATGATGCCGGTGGCGGGCGAGACGTCATTGGCGACGATCATGTCGGCGCCCTTCCGCTCGAGTTTCGTCTTTGCATTGCTTTCGACGTCCTGCGTCTCGGCGGCAAAGCCGATCACCAGCTTCGGCCGCATCGTATGATGGCCGACGGTTTTGAGGATATCGGGGTTCTCGGTCAGCGCCAGCGTCGGTATGGATTCGCCCGGATGTTTCTTCAGCTTCTGGTCGGCGGCCGAGGCCACCCGCCAATCGGCCACAGCCGCGACCATGACGGCGATGTCGGCCGGCAGCGCCGCCAGCACGGCGTCGCGCATTTCCTCCGCCCGTTCGACATGCACGGTGTTGACGCCGACAGGGTCGGCAATCGTCACGGGCCCCGAGACCAGCGTCACCTCGGCTCCCAGTTTGGCAAGGGCGGCGGCGATCGCATGCCCCTGCCGACCGGAGGAGCGGTTGGCGATATAACGCACCGGGTCGATCGGCTCATGCGTCGGGCCTGAGGTGACGATCGCCTTGCGTCCCTTCAGCGGTTTCTCCCCGTCGTCGAGCATGGTTTCGGCGGCCGCGACGATCTCCAGCGGCTCCGCCATCCGGCCGAGCCCGGCCTCGCGGCTTTCGGCCATCTCGCCGGCCATCGGCCCGACGAAGCGGATGCCGTCTGCCCGGAGCAGCGCCGCATTGCGCCGCGTCGCCGGATGCGCCCACATTCTGGGGTTCATCGCCGGTGCCGCGAGCACCGGCCTCTCCGTCGCCAAAAGCACGGTCGAGGCGAGATCGTCGGCCAGCCCGTTTGCCATCTTCGCCATCAGGTCGGCGGTGGCCGGGGCAATCAGCACGAGGTCGCAGTCGCGCGCCAGCCTGATGTGGCCAACATCCTGCTCGTCTTCACGCGAAAACAGATCGAGGAAAACATGGTCAGCCGCCAGCGCGCCGACGGCCAGCGGCGTGACGAATTCCTGGGCCCCCTTGGTCATCACCGGGCGCACGCTGGCGCCGCGCTCGCGCAGCCGGCGGATCAGATCCAGGCTCTTATAGGCGGCGATGCCGCCGGAGATGATGAGGAGGATGCGTTTGCCGCTGAGAGCCATGGCTTTCTTCCCGTCGCCTTATTGACCGGTCCCGACCCTAAGCCTTTGGCGGAGAACATGCAATCGCGAGGGCGACAGGCATCGGAGCTACTCCGGAAGCCGCCGCATGACGATCGCGATCGCCATGCCGAGGCGGGCAAGCTGCGGCGGCAGCCAGTCTCCGCCGCACTCGTGGGTCAGAGGTTGCTCATCCCGCCGTCGATGATGAGTTCGCTGCCGACGATATAGGCCGCCTCATCGGAGGCGAGGAAAACGATCGTCTTGGCGACTTCGCCGGGGGTTCCGAAACGGCCGACGGGAATCTGGGCCTGGATCTGCGCAGTCATCGACTCCGATTGGGCTTGCGAAGCGCCGAGCTTGCTGTAGAGCGGCGTGGCGATCGGACCGGGGCTGACGGCGTTGACGCGGATGCCGCGGCCGATGAGTTCGCCCGACAATGTCTTGGCAAGCGTCAGCAGCGCACCCTTCGTCAGCGAATAGACGCTGGAATTCGGCATGCCAATATGGGCGTTGATCGAAGTGTTGAGCACGATCGCAGCCTGCTTCGAAAAAATCGGCAGCAACGCCTGAATCAGGAAGAATGGGCCCTTAACGTTGATATCAACCGACTTGTCGAAGGCGGCTTCGCTCCACTGTTCCAGCGGCCCGAATTCGGCGACCCCGGCGTTGACGAAGAGGATGTCGAGCGTGCCGAAAGTCTCTCTCACGCTATCGGCGACGGCCTTCTGGCCGACCGCATTGCCGGCATCGGCCTGGATGACGGTGGCTTTGCTGCCGAATTCGGCGCGGGCCGCCTCGACGCTTGCCGCGCTGCTGCCGGTAACGACGACGCGGGCACCTTCAGCGATGAACTGGCGGGTGGTCTCGAGGCCGATGCCACTGGTGCCGCCGGTGATGAGGGCTGTCTTGTTCTGCAGGCGTGACATGATGAAGTTCCTTTGACCGAATGTTGGGGCGTGGCCCGTTCTTGTTCAATGCGAGAATGCTCTGAAAAAGGCGGCGCGATAAGCCGGCGCGTTGAAGGATCATCAACCCGCAGCGGATAACCGCGCCGCGCCGCCTCAGGTGCGGGTGATCGAAGCGCCGCCGTCGACCAGCGACGCCGTACCGGTGACGAAGCTTGCATCGTCGGAGGCGAGGTAGAGGACCGAGCGGGCAAGTTCTTCGGGTGTTGCGACACGCTTCAGCGCATGCAGATTGGTGACGAAGGCCTGCTTCTCAGGCGTATCGTTCATGTCCCGATACATGTCGGTATCGACCGCACCCGGCAGGATGGCATTGACGCGCACGCCCTGCTGTCCGAATTCGGCGGCAAGCGCCTGTGTCAGGCCGATCAGGCCGGATTTGCTGGCGGCATAGGCGGCAACCCCCGGGAAGGCGAAGCTGTAGCCGACGAAGGTCGAGGTGAAGATCACCGAGCCGCCGCCATTTTCCACCATCGCCCCGATCTGGTGCTTGGCGGCGAGGAAGGAGGCCGTCAGATTGATCGCCAGCGCCTCGCTGAAGCCCGCTTCGGAAACGGCGGTGCTCGCACCGGCTTCGCCGAGCGTGCCGGCATTGTTGAAGGCGATATCGAGCTTGCCGTAATTTCTCACGGCGGCGGCGACCAGCGCCTTGTGATAATCTTCCGAGCGCACGTCGCCGGCAATGGCGACGGCATCGCCGCCCTCCGCCTTGATCTCCGCAACGAGGCTGTCAAGTTCGCCTTGACGGCGGGCGCCGACGACGACCTTGGCGCCTTCGGCGGCGAAGAGTTTTGCCGTGGCCCGGCCAATGCCGGAGCTTGCGCCGGTGACGATCGCGACCTTGTTGTTCAAGCGGTTCATGGTTCCATCTCCTGTGTTGAGGTGAGGCGGCCCTTGCCGTCCCTTCCGTTGAATGGAAGATGGCATTTTCCTTTCGTTCGGATTAGTCTCCAGATCGGGGAATTCGAATTCGGAAAGACCGAACGATGATCAGGATAGAAGGCATTGCGGCTTTTGTCGCCGTGGTCGAGGCAGGCTCGGTCAGCGAGGCGGCCCGGCGTCTTCGGCTGTCCAAATCCGTCGTCAGCGAAAGGTTGGCCGAGCTGGAGAAGTCGCTCGGCGGCATCCTGCTGCACCGAACGACCCGCAAGCTTACTTTGACCGAGGATGGCACGGTCTTCCTGGAGCGGGCTGCGCGCATCGTGCGCGAGATCGAGGAGGCCGCGGCCGATATGGCGGAGCGGCGCGGAACGCTGTCAGGCCCGATCCGCATCGCCGCCCCCGTCACCTTTGGCCGCATGCATCTCGGCCCGGCGCTCTATCCCTTTCTCGCCAAACATCCCGAGATCGAACTGACCCTCGATATCGATGATCGGCGGGTGGATGCCGCTTCGGACGGCTATGATGCCATTATCCGCAATGGTCCGATCGCCGATAGCCGGCTGGTCGCCTGGAACCTCACGCGAAGCCGCCGTCTTCTCTGTGCCTCACCGGATTATCTCGCCCGCCAGGGAATTCCGTCGTCGCTGGCCGATCTTAACAGCCATCGCGGCATCTTCTACACCAATCGCGGCGTTGCCGACTGGCGCTTCCAGACGCCGGAGGGTGCGATCGTCGTCCGTGCGAAACTGGCGCTCGGCATCAACAATGGCGACATGCTCCGCGACGCCGCGATTGCCGGCCTCGGCATTGCGCTGCTGCCCGCCTTCATCGCCGGCCCGGCCATCCGCGAGGGCCGGCTTGCCGAAATCGATGTCGGTCACAAGCCGGAGGCCGAATTCATCTATATGGCGCATCCCGAGGGCCGAAACCCCTCCGCCAAGCTCCGTGCCATCGCCGATCACCTGAAGAAGAGTTTTGGCGATCCGCCCTATTGGGATCCGGCGGGCTAGAGCATGTCGCGCAAAAGTGTGCAGCGGTTTTGCGACAACGACATGCGCAAAAACAAAGACCTAAAGCGCGAAGAGCGAATCTGAAAGATCGCGACGCGCTTTAGCTCAGCAGGCTCATCAGGTTCTCGGTGACCGGCGAGCGATGTGTTTTCAGGATTGCCAGCGCCAGGCGCGCCACGGCCGGAGGCCCCTCGATCGGCCGGTAGGTCACACCTTCGAGCTTGATCCGCGAAATCGAGGCCGGCACGATCGAGACGCCGAGATCGGCCGCCACCAGATTGACGACCGAGGAAATCTGCGGCGCCTCCTGCGCCACGGTCAGCTCGAATCCCGCCTTGCGGCAGGCGAGCACGACATCGTCGTAGAGGCTCAAGCCCACGAGCCGGGGAAAGAGGATGAAGGGTTCGTCCGCCAGCATTGCAAGCGGCAGGCTGCGATGTCTTGCCAGAGGATGGCTGGCGGGCAGGGCGATCACCATCGGCTCGTCCGGCAGCCGCCGCAGCCGGATGCCGGCGGGATCGTCCAGGCTGGGGCGCATGAAGGTGGCGTCGAGCTCGCCGCGTTCCAGCTTCTGCATCAACGCCAGCGTATTCATTTCCGTCAACGACAGCCGAACCTCCGGCCAGCGTGCGCGAAACAGTCGAATCGTCGTGCTGACCACGGGGTTGAAGGCGGAGGATGCGGTGAAGCCGAGCGACAGCCGGCCGGTCTCGCCGCGATTGGCGCTTTGCGCCGCAAGCTTCGCCTTCTCAGCTGCCACCAGCGACGCCTTTGCCTCGCCAAGGAAGGCCGCGCCCGCTGCCGTCAATTCGGCGCCGTGCGGCACACGGTGAAACAGCGCCGCACCCACTTCCCTCTCCAGGTCGCGGATCTGCTGGCTGAGCGGCGGCTGCCCGATGCCGAGCTTGCCGGCGGCACGGGTGAAATTGCCCTCTTCCGCCACCGCCAGAAAATACCTGAGATGCCGCAGCTCCATCACTATCTCCAAAACCTATCGGAATCGACGGTCTCATATATTGGACAAATGGAGGCGCTTTGACTAGATCGGAGGCTGGAAGGATGAAGATGTGCCGACGTCAGTGCATGCAGTGAAGACCTCCGAGACAGCTGCGACCCCAGGGCAGAAGCACTACCTGACCCGTGGCGCCGGCGCCTATCGCCGCGCCAGCCTGGCACTCTTCCTTTCCGGCTTCGCCACCTTCTCGCTGCTCTATTGCGTCCAGCCGCTGCTGCCGATCTTCTCGCAGGAATTCGCTGTCAGCCCGGCCGAAAGCTCGCTGTCCCTTTCGCTCTCCACCGGTTTCCTGGCGGTCGCCATCGTCTGCGCCGCCGCCGTCTCGGAAGGTCTCGGCCGCCGCAGCCTGATGTCGATATCGCTGGTCGGGGCGGCATTGCTGACCATTGCCACCGCCTTTGCCCCGAACTGGCATCTGCTGCTCGTCATCCGCGCGCTTCAGGGCCTTGTTCTCGGTGGTGTGCCGGCCGTTGCCATGGCCTATCTCGCCGAGGAAATCGATCCGCGCGGCCTTGGCGCCACCATGGGCCTCTATGTCGGCGGCACGGCCTTCGGCGGCATGTCCGGCCGCGTGCTGACAGGCATCTTCGCCGAATATCTCACCTGGCGTCCGGCGCTCTTCATCATCGGCGCCATCGGCCTTGCCGCCGCGATCGGCTTCATCGCCCTCTTGCCACCGTCACGCAATTTCGTCCGCCGGCCGGGCTTCGACCCACGCTTTCATGCAAAGGCCTGGCTCGGCCATCTCCGCAATCCGGCGCTGCCCTTCATCTTCGCCATCGCCTTCCTGGCGATGGGCTCCTTTGTGACGATCTACAATTATGCCGGCTTCCGCCTGGTGGCGCCGCCCTACGGCCTCAACCAGACCGAACTCGGCCTGATCTTCACCGTCTACCTCTTCGGCATCGGCGCCTCCTCGATCGGCGGCCTGTTGGGAGACCGGATCGGGCACTTTTCCGTGCTTCTCTTCGGTCTGGCACTCACGGCCGCCGGCAGCGCGCTGACGCTCTTTGCCTCGCTCCCGGCGATTATCCTCGGTATCATCGTGCTCACGACCGGCTTCTTCATGAGCCATTCGATCGCCAGCGGCCTTGTCGGCAAGCTGGCACATGGCACCAAAGGGCACGCCTCGTCGCTCTATATGCTCGCCTATTATGTCGGCTCCAGCCTCATGGGTTCGGCGGGCGGCTGGTTCTTCGCGGTTGAAGGCTGGGCCGCCGTCGTTATCTTCACGCTTGCCATGCTGGCGCTGGCCTTTGTCTCCGCCTGTCTTGCGCAGCACCTCGCGAGGAGAAAAGCATGATCCGCATAGACCGGCTTGACCATCTCGTGCTGACCGTCGCCGATATCGCCATCAGCTGCGACTTTTATTCCCGCATCCTCGGCATGTCGGTCGAAACCTTTGCTGAAGGCCGTAAAGCACTGAAATTCGGCGGGCAGAAGATTAATCTGCACCATGCCGGCCACGAATTCGATCCCAAGGCAAGGCAACCCACACCCGGCTCCGGCGACCTCTGCTTCATCGCCGACACTCAGCTTGCCGATGTCATCGCCCATCTGGAGGCCTTAGGCGTTGCCATCGAAGAGGGTCCGGTCGAGCGCACCGGCGCGACCGGGCGTTTGCGCTCGGTCTATTTCAGGGACCCCGACGGCAACCTCCTCGAGGTCTCCAATCTGATTGCCTGACGTCGGCCTCCCGCACATCAACCGAGCCGGATATAGGGCACGTCCTTCTTCGCCACCTCATCCAGCGCCTCCTCGTAACCGGCATCGGCGTAACGCATGACGCCAAGCGCCGTATCGTTGGTCAGCGCATGGTCGAGCCGTTCGTCGGCGGCATCCGTGCCGTCGGCGACCACGGTGACGCCGCAGCTCGTCATGTAGCCGGCATAGCCGCCGCCGCCGGAATGGATGACGACCAGATCGGCCATCGACGAGCAGAGCATCATCGCATCGATCAGCGGCCAGTCGGCGATTGCGTCGGAGCCGTCCTTCATGCCCTCGGTCATGATATTCGGATGCGCCATGGCGCCGGCGTCGAGATGGTCGCGGGAGAAGGCGACCGGGCCTTTGAGTTCGCCGCTCGCAACCAGCGTGTTGACGCGCCTTGCGAGTGCGGTGCGTTCGCCGTGGCCGAGCCAGGCGATGCGGGCCGGCAGCCCCTCGAAGGGCACATGCTCGCGCGCCAGCCGGATCCAGTTGGTGATGATCTTGTTATCGGGAAACATCTCGAGCAGCAGATCGTCGATCCGGGCGATATCGCTCTCCTCGCCTGACAGAGCCATCCAGCGGAACGGGCCGATCGCCCGGGCAAAGAGCGGCCTGAGATAGGCTTCGGTGAAGATCGGAATGTCGAAGGCATTGGCGACACCGCCCTCGCGGGCCTGCGTGCGGATGAGATTGCCGTTGTCGAAGACCTCCGAGCCACGCTTCTGGAATTCCAGCATCGCCGTCACATGCTCGACGATCGAGGCCCGGCTTGCCGCCATCAACTGCCCCTGGCCGTCGTCGCGCAGACCCTTGACCTGATCGAGGCTCATACCCTTCGGCACGTAACCGTAGACGAGGTCATGCGCCGAGGTCTGGTCGGTGACGATGTCGGGCACGATGCCGCGCCGGGCGATCTCGGGATAGACCTCCGCCGCATTGCCGACGAGGCCGACGGACAGCGCCCGCTTGTCCTTCACCGCTGCATCGATCATCTGAAGGGCGGTATCGAGATCGGGAGCGATTTCCTGGAGATAGCCGATCTGCTGGCGCTTGCGGGCGCGCTCCGGATCGATGTCGATGCAGAGGATTGCAGCCCCTGCCATGCGGCCGGCGAGAGGTTGCGCCCCGCCCATGCCGCCGAGGCCGGCCGTCAGCACGAACCGGCCGAGGAGATCGCCGCCGAAGCGCCGCTCGGCAATGCGCATGAAGATCTCGTAGGTGCCCTGGATGACGCCCTGGCTGCCGATATATTGCCAGGCGCCGGCCGTCAGCCCGCCCCAGCAGATCAACCCCTTGCGCTGCAGCTCGTAGAATACTTCAGCCTTTGCCCATTGCCCGACGATATTGCAGTTCGCCATGATGACCAGCGGCGCCTTGGCATGCGTTCGAACGAGGCCGATCGGCTTGCCGGACTGGATGAGCAGCGTCTGGTCCTCGTCCATCTCGGTCAGCGCTTTGACGATGCCCCTATGCGCCGCCCAGTTGCGGGCCGCCTTGCCGAGCGCGGCGTAGACGATCAGATTGTCGGGGTCCTCGCCGACGGAGAGCACGTTTTCGAGCAGCCGCAGCAGCGCCTCCTGCCGCCAGCCCTTGGCGCGCAGTTCCGGCCCGCCGGGAATCGGAAATTTCGGATGACGTGGATTGGCCTTCGGCATCGTGGGTTCCTCGTTTTGCTCTGCCTTCGTTCGTTATTTCCTGGGCAGCGATTCCACATAGGCGAGTGCCGCATCGAGCAAACGCCGTCTCAGGGTATCGTCGCCATAAACTTCGGCACCGCCTCGCACCCAGCCATGCATCACCCGCTCGCCCGACAGCATCTGGATCACGCCTGGCAGTGCCAGCGCCCAGTCGTCATTGCCCTTGCCGAGACGGATCAGCATGCCGTCATGGCGTGCGCAGCAGAGAAGATTGCCGTTCAGCATGAAGGCCCAGCCGCCGAACATCGATTTTTCGGCAAGACCCGGCCGATCGCCGAGTTCCTCACGCATCAGTTCTTCGAGACCCCGATCGCGCGCCATGGCTCAGGCCTTCGTCGCCAGTGCATAGCGGGCGATCTCGATCCCCATCGCCTTTTCGACGACGGGATAGACGGTCGGATCGAGCACGCTTGCCGACAGCGGAATGATATCCATCGGCACATGCAGGATGAACACCCGCATGCCCTCCTTGAGCTGGCCGACGCTGAGCGGCTCGCCCTGTGGTGAAAGCGTGGTGATGACCGCGGGAAAGGTGGCAAGCCGCCCGCCATCCGCATCGTCCACCGCCATATATTCGTTCATCACATGCAGCGTCACCGACTTTTCGCCCGCGCCGACGGTGATCGTGCCGATGTCGAAGGCTTCCTTGGTGTAGACGACCTCCTTGCGGGTAATGATTCCTTCGGCAAGAATATGTCCGCCCGTCGTCTTGCAGATCGCGTCGATGACATCAGATCCGCCCTTCTTCTCCGCCGCGATGATCGCCTCACCGAGCGAAAGTGCCATCGAAATGCCGCCGAGCGCCGCATGGCTGCGGACATAGGAGGCTCTGAGCGGATTGCGGCAACTGGCGATGAAGCCGCCGGATTGATCGGCGGCGGCGCGCAGCACCGGCGAGATCTTCGCGGTCGCGCCCTTCACCACCAGTTCGATATAGCGGCTTTCGGCCCGATTGCCGCCGACCGCGGTCTGGATCATCTGCTCCGGCGAGCCGGCCATGCCGATCGAGCCCATGTCGCCGGTGGGATGGGCGCGGATATCCCCGACCGCGTCGACCACCTTGGTACCGAGGATCGCTGACGGCAGCCAGCCGTTCAGCGTCGAGGATTTGCCGTTCTGGCCGATGATCAGCCCGGAAAGCTTTTCGCCGAGTGCCTCCTGCAGCAATTGCACCGCCTTCACATAATCGATGCCCTGCATTTCCCAGGGGGTGGTGGAGGCCGGCGCGCCGATCGCAGCCGCGGTGGCGATCCACTCCTCGTCCTTCAACTCGTCGATCGAGACCAGCTCGGGCTTGCCGACATTGACGGCGGCATAACCGAGCATCCGCCCGTGATCGGCCCAGCCGCCGCCACCGGCGGCATAGACGGAGCCGCCCTTGACCGCGGCTTCCACGTCCTTCTCAACCAGTATGCGTCCCATCGGTCTTCTCCCGCGTCAAATCCGTGTCCATCTCGCGCACCGCCTCGAACAGCACGGCGGCGCCGAGCGCAATATCGTCATTTTCCGCCCGTTCGTCGGGGCAATGGCTGCGTCCTCCCCGGCAGGGCACGAAGATCATCGCCGCCGGCGCCACCTTGGCGATCCAGGCCGTATCGTGTCCCGCGCCGGAGGCCATGCGCCGATGTTTGGCGCCGACGCGTTGGCAGGCAGTCTCCAATGTCGAAAGCAGGCCGGCATCGCCCGGCGTCGGCATATTGTCGGAGACCCGGTTCGGCGTCTCGATCGTGACGCCATAGGGGGTGGCCAGCTTTTCGACATGGCCATCGAGCCAGCGGCAGAAGGCCTCCATGTCGGCACGAATCTCGGCGCGGCCATCGATCAGCAGCACCACTTTCGACGGCACGACATTGGCGGCATTCGGCTCGATCCTGAATTCACCGACCGTCGCCGCGAAGTGGCCCGGCGTTTTGGAGAGCTCAGCCGCGGCGTTGCGAATGTCGAGCACCAGCTGCGAGGCTGCCACCAGCGCATCCGCCCGCCGGTCCATCGGCGTCGTGCCGGCATGATCGGCCCGTCCCTCGACGGTGATCTCGATGCGGGTAATGCCTGCAATCGCGGTGACGATGCCGATATCCTCTCTTTCGGCTTCGAGCACCGGTCCTTGCTCGATATGAAGCTCGAGAAAGCCGGCGAGATCCGGCCGCTTCTGCTGCGCCAGCACGCCGGGCTCGCCGCCCATCTCAGCGATGCCCTCGGCAAGGTCGAGACCGCCACTGACGCGGGAAAGCCAGGCTTCCGGCAATTGCCCGGTCATCCCGCGGCTGCCGATGCAAGAGACGCCGAAGATGCTAACCTCCTCGGCAAGGAAGTCGACGATCTCCAGATCGTGGTCGAGTTCGATCGCCTGGTCGCTCAGCGCACGCGCCACTTCCAGCGCCGAGACCACCCCGGCAACGCCGTCGAAGCGGCCGCCGTCCGGCACCGTGTCGGAATGCGAACCGACCATGATCGTGCCGAGCCAGGGCTTGCGGCCCGTGCGCCGGCCGATCAGATTGCCGGCGGCATCGATCCGCGTTTCCAGTCCCGCCGCCTTCATCTTCGCTTCGATATAGGCCCGGCCTTCGAGAAAGAGCGGTGAGAAGGCCCGCCGCGTCCAGGGGTGCCCCGGCTCGGTAATCGCGGCCAGCGCCTCGATATCCCTGGCGATACGGCCGGCATTGATGGGAAGATTTCGGTTCATGCATCCGTTCCCGCAATGACCTGGCGCGGCAACGGCCGCACGAACCGTCCGCTGCCGGGCTCGGCCAGCACCTTGCCGCCTTCGGCGATCTTTTCACCCCTGAGATAGGTGGCGGAAACGGTCCAGGGCAGGCGAATGCCGTTGTAAGGGCTCCAGCCGACGACATTGTTGCCGCTTGCCGCAGCGTCATAGACGCTGTCCCTCGGTTCGAGCACGGTGATATCGGCATCTTTGCCCGGCGTCAGCGCCCCCTTGATATGGTCGAGCCGGAAATGCCTGGCCGGATTTTCGGCCATGAGCCGCGCTGCCCAGGTCAGGGGAATGCCGCGTTCGATGGCGCCTTTGACGAAGAGCGGCACCATCACCTCGAGGCCGGGAACACCTGAGGCGTTGGCGAGCATGTCGGGATTGGTCTTGCGGTTTTCCGACCAGCTGACGTGATCGGTCGAGACCAGCCAGACATCACCCTCGGCCACCTTCCGCCAGAGCGTCTCCACCTCGGCGCGCGGCCGCACCGGCGGATTGATCTTCGCCTTGCCACCGAGGCGCTTCACGTCGTTTTCCTCGTCGAGCGTCAGATAATGGATGCAGCATTCGACCGTCGCCGCAAAGCCGTCGCGGCGATAGGCGCGGGCGATATCGTAGCCGCGCCCGAGCGAGCAGTGCACCACGTGCGCCGGGCAGTGGGTCACGGCACCGGTCTCGAAGATCGTATGCATCGCCAGCAGCTCAGTGATCGGCGGCCGTGACAGGCCGTGCGCCCGCCAGTCGGTGACGCCGCTTGCCTTCACCTCAGCCATATAGCTGCGCACCGCCTCGTCATCCTCATTGTGTACGCCTGCCGTCAGCCCGGTCGGAGCGATCTCCGCAAAACAGGCGTCGAGCAGGGTCGGCGGAATGCGCGGAAAACGCTTGGGATCGGTGCCGAAGGTCGAGAATTTGAACGCCGCAACGCCGGCCTCGACCATCTCGCCGATCCGCGCCGGGCCTTCTTCCGGGTCGACGGTGCCGTAAAGCGCGAAGTCGACGCGCGCCTGCTGCCCGGCATGGTCGATCTTGCGTTTGACCGCCGCCGCCGAGCAGACAAGATCGCCCTCGTCATAGGGCATATCGACGATTGTTGTCACGCCGCCGGCCGCTGCCGACCGCGTCGACCAGATGAAATCCTCCTGGTCCTTCTGCGAGAGCGAATGCACCTGCGCGTCGATCGCGCCAGGCAGGATCAGTGCTTTGCCGAGCAGGTGGCGTTCCCGCGCCGCAGGCGGCACGCCGAGGCCGACCTCGGCGATCTTGCCGTTGCGCACGGCAACATAACCCGCTTCGACAATGCGGTCCGGCAGCACCACCGTGCCCTGCAGAACGAGATCGAAGTCCATGTCGGCTCCTCCAAAAAGCTGAGTTCAGATTGCCTGCGCCTCGTGGCGGGTCAGCCGCTCCTCGATATGCTCCAGTGATCCGAGCGCAAAGAAATCGTCGAAGGAGGCGATCGGAACCTGTGCAGTCAGTCTCGACAGGAAGTCGTCCGAGCCGAGCTCCTCCTCGATTGCCTCCACCTCAGCCGAAAGCGGCCGGTCCACGATATAGAAATCCGCATGTTTGCGCACGACCTCGTAGAGCATGGCGGCAACGCCCTTCGGTTCATCGCCGAGGATGTCGATCGCCTGGGCGGAGAGCAGTGCCTCCAGCGCCGCCAGGCGCTTCAACGCCTGCATCTGCCGCTCGAAGCGCTCGATGACCAGCGGCAGGAACGCCGCCTCGTCCTCCAGCCCGGCCGCCACCACCAGCGACTGCGCCGACACCGGATTGGACATCGACAGCACGCGCGAAAAAATCTCGCCGGCAAGTTTGATGATCGGCCCGAATCCGGTGGCGATCCGCCCCGGCGGCACGAGATTGACCGGCAGGTCGCGCCGCTGGCCGTTGCCGAGAATGACGCAGCGGTTGAAGGCGTTGCGCGCCGCATGCGCCATGCAGAGGGCGGCCGATTCGAGCAGGATCGTCACGTCGAGCGGAAGCGATCCGCCCGAGGTCATCACCCGGCCTTCGACCACCACGGGATTGTCGTCCGAACGCCCGGTGGCGGCAAGGATTTTGTGGCCGGTCGATAGCAGGTTTTCGATGACCGCACCGAACACCTGGGCAATCATGCGCAGGCTGAGCGGATCCTGCACATGCGTTGCAACAGGCCAGTTCCAGTCATCGGATGCGTTGCAGAGCCAGGCGCCGATCAGCGCCTCGCGCGCGGTGCCGACATGGCGGACCGCCTTCCACGGATCACGCGATGCGCCGAGCGCACCGGCCGCCATCATCGCCGTCGCCAGCAGGATCCGGATCGAGGCCGCCGCATTGCGCGTCGTTTCCGCCGCCGCGGCAAAACTTACCGCATTGATGCTGAGCGAGGCGAGGCTGTCGCGCGGCGCCATCCGCACCGGCTCCAGCCCGGCCGCCCGGAAGGCTTCCGCTGCCTGCATGCGGTTGCCGCGATAGATCGCTTCGCCGACCCCGGTCAGCACCGCGCCGATCTGCCCCATCAGGCCGATATCGGCGCAGCCGATCGAGCCGGTGCGGCGCACGACCGGGATGAGATCGGCTTTCAGCATGGTGATATAGGCCTCGATCAACTCCGGCGTGCAGCCGACCTGGCCGGTCAGAGCCGTATTGACGCGGATCGCCATGGCATTGCGGACGACATTGCAGGAAAACGGCGTGCCGGTGCCGAAATGATGGGCGCGCACCAGGCCGAGATTGAAGGTGTCGAGTTCGTCGGCCGACCATTCCACATCCTTCATGGCGCCGACGCCAGTCGTCGAGCCGTAGACGGGCATGCCGGAGGCGATCGCATCCTCGACGATCTCGCGGGCAATGGCGATGCGCGCCATGCCGGTGGCCGAAGCCGAAATCGTCGCCTTGCCCGCACCGATCGTCACCATCTCGGCAAAACCGAGCGGCCGTCCGGAAAGTTCGATGCCAGGGCGTTCGTGCTGCATGTGCCATATCTCCTAGAACAGGATGATCTTAGGCCGGTCCGGCCGAAAATCTGAATCCCGTTCCAAATTAAAGAGCTAGAGCATGATGTCGCCCGAAAACCGCTTACACTTCGGCATCATGCTCTAACGGCGAGACTAAGCGAGCCCTCGGTCGCATGGGATATCCTAAATGCCGAACACAGCATGTTTTACCGATGGATCAGCTCAGCATCCAGGCAATATAGAGAAGCGTCAATGCAATGACCCAAAGGGCGATCCTGGCCGAGCGGTTGTGTCGCGCCTCGGCCTTGCCGATCGCCTCAGCCGTCTGCGCGTCGAAGCGTAAGCCGTGTTCGCTCATGTGCAGAAGCTGGTGGTGGAATTTTTCGGTCTTCGCCGCAATTTCCGGCACGGCTTCGGCAAGTTTGACCGCCGCCTTCAGCCCATCCTTGAGGTCGGTGGCGATCCGCTTCGGGCCGAGATTGGTGCGGATCCAGTCGCCGACGACAGGCTCGGAGGCTTTCCACATGTTGAAGCGCGGGTTGAGCATGCGCGACACGCCCTCGACCACCACCATGGTCTTCTGCAACATTACCAGCTCCGGCCGTGTCGCCATGTCGAAGAGTTCGGTCACTTCGAACAGCAGCGTCAAGAGTTTGCCCATGGAGATCGTCTCGGCCGGCTGCCCATGGATCGGCTCGCCGATCGCCCGGATCGCCTGGGCAAAACTCTCGACATTGTGGTGGCCCGGCACATAGCCCGCCTCGAAATGCACCTCGGCGACGCGGATATAGTCGCGGGTGATGAAGCCATAGAGGATTTCGGCGAGGAACCGCCGTTCCTTTTTGCCAAGCCGTCCGACAATGCCCATGTCGACCGCAACGATCATGCCGTCCGCATCGACGAAGAGATTGCCCGGATGCATGTCGGCATGGAAGAAGCCGTCGCGCAGCGTGTGGCGCAGGAAGGACTGGATCAGCGTGTCGGCAAGCAGGTTGAGATCGTGGCCGGCCGCGCGCAGTCCTTCGACGTCGGACATGCGGGTGCCGTCGATCCATTCCATGGTGATGACATCGCGCCCGGTGCGCTCCCAGTCGACCTTCGGCACGCGGAAGCCGGGATCCTTTTCGGTATTCTCGGCGATTTCGGAGAGGGCGGCCGCCTCGAGGCGAAGATCCATCTCCACCTTCGTCGTCTGCTCCAGCGTCTTCGTCACCTCGACCGGCCGCAGCCGTCGGCTGGAGGCCAGGAAACGCTCCTGCATATGGGCAACGAGGTACATCGCCTCGATGTCATGAGCAAAACGCTGGCGCACGCCGGGCCGCACGATCTTGACGGCGACCTTCTTGCGGCCCTCGGATGTTTCGACTTCGGCCGGATGCACCTGGGCGATCGAGGCGGCGGCGATCGGCTCGCCGAAGCTCGCATAGAGTTCGCCGATCGGCCGCCCGAGCGAGCCTTCGATATTGGCCTTGGCGGCAGCCGAGGGGAAGAAGGCCATCCGATCCTGCAACTGCGACAGGTCGTTGGCGAATTCGACGCCGACCACGTCAGGCCGCGTTGCCAGGAACTGCCCGATTTTCACATAGGAGGGGCCGAGCCGCTCGACGGCATGCGCCAACCGGTCGCTGCGCTTCTGATGGCGCGCCTTGCTGCGCTCGAAAATCGTCACGAAGGATTTGGCGAGCGCCACCGGAGGCGGCAGGCCTTCGGACGGCAGAGCTGACACGACGCCCTCACGCACGAGCACCCAGCCGACGCGCCAAAGGCGGAAATAGGCCCCGAACGTGCTCATGCTGCAGTGCCCCGCCGGCCGAGGTTGGTGTTTGCTTCCCTCATTCCCTCAGAGCTTCCAGCCGGAATGCAGCGCGGCGATGCCGCCGGTATAGTTGGTGTAGGTGACGCGGGAAAAGCCGGCCTGACGGATCATCGCCGCGAAATTCTCCTGGTTGGGGAATTTGCGGATCGATTCCACCAGATACTGGTAGGGTTCGGCATCGCCGGTAATCGCCTTGCCGAATTGCGGAATGGCATTGAACGACCAGGCGTCATAAATCTTGTCGAGCAGCGGCATGTCGACCTCGGAAAATTCGAGCACCAGCAGCCGTCCGCCGCGCTTCAGCACGCGATAGGCCTCTGACAGTGCGGCATCGATCCGCGGCACGTTGCGGATGCCGAAGGCGATCGTATAGGCGTCGAAGCTCGCCGCCTCGAAGGGCAGTTCCTCGGCATTCGCCTCGACGAAGGTGAGATTGCCGGAAAGCTTCTTCTTTTCCGCCCGCTCGGCGCCGACGCCGAGCATCGAGCCGTTGATATCGAGCACGGTCGCATGCGCCTGCCGGCCCGAGGCCTCGACGATGCGGAAGGCGATGTCGCCGGTGCCGCCGGCAACGTCGAGCACCTTGTAGCCCTGCTCCTTGCGCGGGTTCAGCGCCGAAATCATCGCGTCTTTCCAGGCGCGGTGCATGCCCATCGACATGACGTCGTTCATGATGTCGTAGCGCTTGGCGACCTTGTGGAACACCTGGTTGACCAGGTCCTGCTTCTCGCCGCCCGGCACCTCGCGGAAGCCGTAGGAGGTCTCCATGCCGCCATCGGCGGAAGTGCGGCTTTCAGGCATCAGACTGCTCCGTTCCTCGATATTCAGCCGCGCAGGCCATAGCGAAAGACCGCGCGCGACGTTATCACTGGGCCGCGCTCTCCGCGGACCACTGGCGCTATAGCGCACATCGTCCTCGGTTGAAACACGTTAGATACAGATGGGTTAAGATGCCGGAATTGCCAGAAGTCGAAACGGTAAAACGCGGCCTGGCGCCGGCGATGGAGGGGGCTCGTATTGCCAGGCTTGAGCTGCGCCGTGGGGATCTGCGCTTTCCCTTTCCCGACGCTTTCGCCGACAGGGTTTCCGGCCGCACCATCGTCAGCCTTGGCCGCCGCGCCAAATATCTGCTGGTCGATCTCGACGATGGCAACACGCTGATTTCCCATCTCGGCATGTCCGGCTCTTTTCGGATCGAGGAGGGTCGCATCGAGGAGGGCGCTGGCGCGGCCACGCCTGGCGAATTCCACCATGCCCGCTCGAAGGACGAGAAGCACGATCACGTCGTCTTTCATCTGGAAAGTCCAGCCGGTCCGCGCCGCGTTGTCTATAATGATCCGCGCCGTTTCGGCTTCATGGATATGGTGGGGCGCGCCGATCTTGCCGCCCATCCCTTCTTCCGCGATCTCGGCCCGGAGCCGACGGGAAACGAGCTCGGCGCCGCCTATCTCGCCGAGCGCTTCCGCGACAAGGCGCAGCCGTTGAAGAGTGCGCTGCTCGACCAGAAGAATATTGCCGGTCTCGGCAATATATATGTTTGCGAGGCGCTGTGGCGCGCCCATCTTTCGCCGATCCGCGCCGCCGGCACGCTGGTGACGGCAGGCGGCCGGCCGAAGGAGCAGCTCAACCTGCTCGTCGCCTCGATCCGCCATGTCATTGCCGATGCCATCGCCGCCGGCGGATCCTCGCTGCGCGACCATATCCAGACCGACGGATCGCTCGGCTATTTCCAGCATTCCTTCTCCGTCTATGATCGCGAAGGTCAGGCTTGCCGCACGCCCGGCTGCGGCGGTACGGTCGCCCGCATCGTCCAGGCGGGCCGCTCCACCTTCTATTGCGCCACCTGCCAGAAGTAAGAACGGGAGAACAGCATGGCCTATGAGACCCTGATCGTCGAAACCCGAGGCAATGTCGGCCTCGTCACGCTGAACCGACCGCAGGCGCTGAACGCGCTGAATTCCACCGTCCTGAAGGAGTTGAAGGAGGCCTATGCCGCCTTCCATGCCGACGAGGCGGTCGGCGCGATCGTCATCACCGGTTCGGAACGCGCCTTTGCCGCCGGCGCCGATATCAAGGAGATGCAGGCGCTTCAGTTCGCCGATATCTATAAGAGTGATTTCATCAGCGGCTGGGATGAGGTCGCCAAGGCCCGCAAGCCGGTCATCGCCGCCGTCAGCGGCTTTGCGCTCGGCGGCGGCTGCGAACTCGCCATGATGTGCGATTTCATCATCGCTTCGGAAACGGCGAAGTTCGGCCAGCCGGAAATAACCCTCGGCGTCATCCCCGGCATGGGCGGCTCGCAGCGGCTGACGCGCGCCGTCGGCAAGGCGAAGGCAATGGATCTCATCCTGACCGGCCGCATGATGGATGCGGCCGAAGCCGAACGCTCGGGACTCGTTTCGCGTGTGGTGGCGCCCGAGCGTCTGCTCGACGACGCGTTGGCGGCGGCGGAAAAGATCGCCTCGCTTTCTCAGCCTTCGGTGCTGATGGCCAAGGAGGCGGTCAATCGCGCGTTCGAGACCACGCTGGAGGAGGGGCTCCGCTTCGAACGCCGGCTGTTTCACAGTCTGTTTGCCACCGACGACCAGAAGGAAGGCATGGCGGCCTTCGTCGAGAAGCGCAAACCGGCTTTTAAGCACCGTTGAACGCTTTTCGGCGGTTCCGGCTGCAAAGCTTGAAAATCCGCGTTGACGTGGGCCGGCTTTAGAGTTATATGCCCGCCCACGGTTCGGAAAGCCGGTTTGGTTTTCTGCGATTGCTCCCGCATTGCTGGATTTTGTGGCCGCAGGGCCCGCGGTAATGGCGGAGTTTGTTCGAATTCTTGAGAGAGGCATCCATGGCCAATACAACTTCGGCGAAAAAAGCGACCCGCAAGATCGCCCGCCGTACCGACGTCAATAAGGCTCGTCGCTCGCGCGTTCGTACTTTCGTTCGCCAGGTCGAAGAGGCCATCGCATCCGGTGACGCCGCCAAGGCGAAGGAAGCTTTCCTGGCGGCTCAGCCCGAGCTTGCCCGCGCCGCCAGCAAGGGCGTGCTGCATGCCAACACGGCATCGCGCAAGGTCTCGCGCCTGGCCGCTCGTGTGAAGGCTCTTTCGGTCACCGCGACCGCGTAATCTTCCGTTAAGAACTTCCTCGTTATGATTAGCCCGGTAATTTTACCGGGCTTTTTCGATTCCGCCGATCAGCCCCTCTATGGTTAATCCTGCGACTGTTTCGTGTCAGCGCCATGACAGGAAAAATTGTTTGATAACAAACACTTGCGCAAGGATGCTTTCACGCCACGCGACTCTGACCCGACGTTCCGGGACCAGGGGGGAGTCAAGAAGATTTTTATTTTTTTTCTTTCCATGCGTGTCCAAATAGCCCGAACGGGGAATCTCCTTGATTCAAAAGCGATTCTTTTTTGACGGTGGTGTGACGCCCGAAAAGGGCAGGCGGAGTCAATGCCCGCTTCTTAATTTTGCGTAAAATTCATCGTTGATATTGCCTTTTGATCCTGCCTAAATGGCTTCCAACAGAGGGCGCGGACATCACCTGTAGAGGCTCGGTCTTAACTGCCACGTCGGCAGGGCGATAAGTTTGTGCCATTTGTTACGGAGCCTTGCGCTTCCGTTTTTTCAAGCACTCGACGGATTTGGGCCGTAACGTGGCTGTTACGGGCAGGGATGTTTTGTGCCTTCAGTGGCCACACGTTTAAGGCGAGGTCGCCGGAGAAGGTTAAAGTAATATTGCGTACGGGCTGATCGGTCGAAAACGAGGATCGACCGCCAGCCTGGCACGGAAAGCCGGTGAAGGTTGCCGCATGAACGCGGTCCCTGCAACGGTGTTCTGCGCCATGTTTGAGTGAACCGGCAGGTAAGCGGCTTCATGAGGATGCCGTCAGCTCGCCAAAGCGGGGAATAATCGGGCGGCTATTTTAGCGGAAGCCGCCCGGTGGAATTGAAAGGCGGCATTATGCAGATGAATACGATGACGGCGGGCGGGCCCGACAATGGGGATGTGGCACCGCAGGCGTTTGGCTCCATTCGCCTCGAAGGGGGAGAAGCAAAGGCGGAAATGAAGCACAGCATCTTGTTTGAGCGCGTCAGCGCGCGCTTGAAGGCCCAGGTCGGCCCTGACGTCTATGCCAGCTGGTTCGCCCGGCTGAAGCTGCATTCGGTGTCGAAGAGCGTGGTTCGCCTGTCGGTTCCCACCACCTTCCTGAAGTCGTGGATCAACAATCGTTATCTCGATCTCATCACCGGTCTGTTCCAGGCCGAGGATCCGGAAATTCTGAAGATCGAAGTCCTGGTGCGCACTGCGACGCGCAGCGGCACGAAGGCGCTCGATGAGGCGGTTCAGCCCGAGCCGGTCGTTGCCCCCCAGGCGCGCCGCCCCGCAAGCGCCCAGCCGGCCGGCCAGGCCGTCCAGCAGGCGGTTTCCTCCGTTGCCGCGGCAAGGCCCGCAAGCTTTGGCGCGCCGCTCTTCGGTTCGCCGCTCGACAGCCGTTTCACCTTCGACACCTTCGTCGAAGGCAGCTCGAACCGCGTCGCACTTGCGGCCGCCAAGACGATCGCCGAGGCCGGTTCCGGCGCCGTGCGCTTCAATCCGCTGTTCATCCATTCGACGGTCGGCCTCGGCAAGACCCACCTGTTGCAGGCGATCGCCAATGCGGCGGTGCAGAACCCGCGGGCGCTGCGCGTCGTCTATCTGACGGCCGAGTATTTCATGTGGCGCTTCGCCACCGCGATCCGCGACAATGATGCGCTGACGCTGAAGGATTCGCTGCGCAACATCGATCTCCTGATCATCGACGACATGCAGTTCCTGCAGGGCAAGATGATCCAGCACGAATTCTGCCATCTCCTCAACATGCTGCTCGACAGCGCCAAGCAGGTCGTCGTCGCCGCCGACCGCGCCCCCTGGGAGCTGGAATCGCTCGACCCGCGTGTGCGCTCGCGCCTGCAGGGCGGTGTCGCGATCGAATTCGACGCGCCGGATTACGAGATGCGCCTCGAGATCCTCAGGCGTCGCCTTGCTGCGGCCCGGCTTGAAGATCCGTCGCTCGAAATTCCGGCCGAACTGCTCCAGCACGTCGCCCGCAACGTCACGGCCAGCGGCCGCGAGCTGGAAGGGGCTTTCAACCAGCTGGTCTTCCGCCGCTCCTTCGAGCCGAACCTGTCGATCGAGCGCGTCGACGAACTGCTCGCCCATCTCGTTGGCTCCGGCGAACCCCGCCGCGTGCGTATCGAGGATATCCAGCGCATCGTCGCGAGGCACTACAATGTCTCGCGCCAGGAACTGGTCTCGAACCGCCGCACCCGCGTCATCGTAAAGCCGCGCCAGATCGCCATGTATCTGTCGAAGACGCTGACGCCGCGCTCCTTCCCCGAGATCGGACGCCGTTTCGGTGGGCGCGATCACACGACCGTGCTGCACGCCGTGCGCAAGATCGAAGAGCTGATTTCCGGAGACACCAAGCTGTCGCATGAGGTCGAGCTTCTGAAGCGGCTGATCAACGAATAACGACCCGATTTTCGGAAAACGTTGACGGCTGGAAGCGATTCCGGCCGTTTTGCTTTATGAGCTTTTTATTCTATACCTCCGGCCACCCCGTGCATGCCCGATTTGGAGCGGCGTGTGCCGGGCAAAGACTGAAGCGCCGAAGAGGGCGCATGGGAGGATCATAAATGAGTTTTAGAAAGATCGCCGTTCTCGGCCTGGGCAAGGTCGGACGGCTGGCGGCGACGCTGTTGCATGAAGGTGGTTTCGAGGTCATCGGCGTCGATGCGCAACTGCCGCTGAGCGACGTTCCCTTCAAGTGCCGCGCCGGCGATATCTCGGACCCGCAAGTGGTCGGCGAACTGTTGTCGAATGTCGAGGCGGTGCTCTCCTGCCTGCCTTACCATCTGAACATCGAATTGGCGCGCGCCGCCCATCTCGCCGGCATTCATTATTTCGACCTGACCGAAGACGTTCCCACCACCAATTTCATCATCGAATTGTCGAAGACCGCCCGCGGCCTGATGGCGCCGCAATGCGGCCTGGCCCCGGGTTTCGTCGGCATCGTTGGCGCCAGCCTTGCCGACGGCTTCGATCGCTGCCGTTCGATCCGCATGCGCGTCGGCGCCCTGCCGCAGCATCCGACGGGGCTGCTGGGTTATGCCTTCAACTGGTCGCCCGAAGGCGTCGTCAACGAATATCTGAACGATTGCGAGGTCATCGAAGGCGGCGTGCGCAAGCTGGTCTCGCCGATGGAATGGCACGAGACCGTCTATGTCGGCGGCGTCAAGCTCGAAGCCTTCACGACCTCGGGCGGCCTCGGCACCATGTGCGACACCATGCTCGGCAAGATCGACAATCTCGACTACAAGACCATGCGTTATCCCGGTCACATGGAACTGATGAACTTCTTCTTCCACGAGCTTCTGATGCGCGACAAGCGCAAGCTCGCCGGCGAGATTCTGACCAATGCCAAGCCGCCGGTTGAAGACGATGTTGTCTATGTCCATGTCGCCGCCGAGGGCACGGAGAACGGCAGCCTGCGCCGCAAGGAGTTCGTGCGCGCCTATTACCCGATCGAGATTGCCGGTGCACGCCGCACGGCGATCGCCTGGACGACGTCAGCCTCCGTCGTTGCCGTTATCGAAATGGTCCGCGACGGCCTGCTGCCGGCGACCGGCTTCCTGCACCAGGAGCATATTCCGCTGGAGATGTTCTTGAAGACGCCGACCGGCAGCCTGTTCAAGGCCGGCGCCACCAGCCACGGCTGAGAATTGTTTTCCAACGCGGCGTTGATGTCATCGCCGCGTTGGAAACAATCCGTTGTCAGATGTCAGCAGGCGAGATCGGCGACGACGGAATCGAGGATCAGCATGCCCGCCGGCGTGCAGCGCAGCCGTGAATTGCCGATCCGCTCGATGAATTTGTGTTCGAGCAGAAACTCTTCGCGCTTCGGGTCGAGGTCACGGCCGGAAAGCTGCTGCCAGCGGGCAAGATCGACGCCTTCCCTGAGCCGCAACCCCATCAGCAGCAGTTCGTCGGACTGTTCCTCGTAGCCGAGCCGCTCCTCGTCAAGAATGCCGTGGCCGTCGCGCTCGACCATGTCGAGCCAGGCTTCCGGCTTGCGCTCGGTCGCCGTCGCGATCTTCTCGGGGCCACGCGTCAGCCGGCCGTGCGCGCCGGGGCCGATGCCGGCATAATCGCCGTAACGCCAATAGGTGAGGTTATGCCGGCTTTCGGCGCCCGGCCGGGCGTGGTTGGAAACCTCATAGGCCGGCATGCCCTCGCGCGCGGTGATTTCCTGCGTCGCCTCGTAGAGCACAGCCGACTGCTCGCCATCCGGCACGATCAGCTTGCCTGCTTTGTGCAGGCCGTAAAACGGTGTGCCTTCCTCGATGGTGAGTTGATAGAGCGAAAGATGATCGACCGCATAAGAGATCGCTTGCTTCAGCTCCCTTTCCCATTGCTCAACCGTCTGGTGCGGCCGGGCATAGATGAGGTCGAAAGACATGCGCGGAAAAATGTCGCGCGCCAGCCGGATCGCCTTCAGCGCGTCGGCGACATCATGCAGCCGGCCGAGAAATTTCAGGTCGCGATCATCAAGTGCCTGCACGCCGAGTGAGACGCGGTTGACGCCGGCCGCCCGGTAACCGCGGAAGCGATCGGCCTCGACGCTGGAGGGATTGGCCTCCATGGTGATCTCGATACCATCGGGCACGTGCCAGTGCCGGGCAATGCCGTCGAGAATGGCGGAGACTGTTTCCGGCTTCATCAGCGACGGCGTGCCGCCGCCGAGGAAGATGCTCGTCACCGTCTTCGGCCCGCTCATAGCCCGGATCGCCGCCATCTCCTTCAGGAAGGCTGCTGCAAAGCGCTCCTGATCCACCGGCTGATGGCGCACATGGCTGTTGAAATCGCAATAAGGACACTTCGCCGCGCAGAAGGGCCAATGCACATAGACGCCGAAACCGGGCTCGCCGGTATCGGGCAGCAGCGCAGCATCGCGCGAGGAGCCTGGCGTGTCGAAATTGTCCACTTCGCGACCTTATGCCTCCAGGCAGGTTTCGACAAAGAGTTTGAAGGCACGCGCCCGGTGCGACAGCGCCTGCGGCTTGCCGATGTTCCAGCCGTGTTTTTCCTCGCCGCTCATCTCGCCGAAAGTGACGCCGTAACCTTCCGGCTGGAAGACCGGATCGTAGCCGAAGCCCTGCGTGCCGCGCGGCGGCCAGACGACATTGCCTTCCACTTCGCCGCGGAAGAGCTCGGTATGGCCGTCCGGCCAGGCGAGGCAGAGCACGCTGACGAAACGCGCGGTGCGCTGTTCCGGCTTGCTCGCGCCCGCATCCTGCAGCGCCTTTTCCACCTTCGCCATCGCCATGTCGAAATCGCGTGTGCCGTCCGATGTCTCTGCCCAATTGGCGGTGTAGACGCCGGGATCGCCGCCGAGCGCATCGACCACCAGCCCGGAATCGTCCGACAGCGCCGGCATGCCGGCTGCATTGGCGGAGGCCACCGCCTTGATCGTCGCATTCTCCTCGAAGCTGGTGCCGGTTTCGTCAGGTTCGACGAAATTCAGCTCGGCCGCCGATTTGGCGGTGAAGCCGAGCGGTCCGATCAGTTCCTGGATCTCGCGGATCTTGCCGGCATTGTGGCTGGCGACGACGATGGTCTTCGTTTCGAGCTTGCGCATTCAGATATCCTATTCGATGCCCCAGATTTTAGCCTCCGCGCATTCCAGGCTGTTGCCGGCTGGATCGCGGAAATAGATGGAGCGGCCGCCATTCGGCCAATGCACCTCGGATTCGATCGCCACACCGGCCGCCGTCAGCCGTTCGGCCATCGCATTGATGTTGCGGCCGGACACCCGAAAGCAGGCATGGCCCTGTCCGGTCGTGCCATGCGGCGGCACCTGCAGCGCGTCAGGCGACGGCGGCTTCACGGTTTCCTCCGGATTGAAGATCAATAGAACGCCGGGGCCGCAGCGGAAGAAGACATGCCGGTTGGCGGCGCGGGTGATCTTTTCAAGCCCGAGGACGCTCTCGTAGAACGCCTCGGCCTCATCGAGATCGCGCGCATAAAGCGCCGTTTCCAGCATGCCTTCCAGCATGGGGTTCATCCCGCAATCGCCTGTTTCTGCAGGGCGACGAGTTCGCCGATGCCGTTCTTGGCAAGACCCATCAGCGAAGTGAATTCCTCTTCGCTAAATGGCGTGCCTTCGGCCGTTCCCTGGATTTCGACGATGCCGCCGGCGCCGGTCATGACGAAATTGGCGTCGGTCTCGGCCGAGGAATCCTCGAGGTAATCGAGATCGATCACCGGCTGGCTGGCGAAAACGCCGCAGGAGATGGCGGCGACATGATCCTTCAGGACCCGGTCGACCTTGATCATGTTGCGGCTTTCCATCCATTTCAGGCAGTCGTAAAGCGCGATCCAGCCGCCGGTGATCGCGGCCGTCCGCGTGCCGCCATCGGCCTGGATGACGTCGCAATCAAGGGTGATCTGCCGCTCGCCGAGCGCCTGCAGGTCGACGACGGCGCGCAGCGACCGGCCGATCAGCCGCTGGATTTCCTGGGTGCGGCCGCCCTGCTTGCCGGCGGCCGCCTCGCGCTTCATGCGCTCGCCGGTCGCCCGCGGCAGCATGCCGTACTCAGCCGTGACCCAGCCCTTGCCGCTATTGCGCAGCCATGGCGGCGTCTTTTCTTCGAGGCTGGCCGTGCAGAGCACATGCGTATCGCCGAATTTCACCAGGCAGGAACCTTCCGCATGCTTGGAAAAATTGCGCTCGAACGAGACCTTGCGCATCTGGTCGATTTTTCTGCCTGAAGGCCGCATTCTTATCTCCTGGGGTTTGTTGACCGCTTCTACGATTGGCGGCGCCCATTTGCAAATTCCCTTTTGCCACGGCTGCGAGTTTGACTTACTTTTCGCGAAGTATCATCAGCGCGGGTTCGAGAGTTTCATGGGCATCAGGTCGACATCGGTTTCGGATGCCGTTGCTGCGCTGGACGAGCGCTCCAGGGAAATTTTTCGCCGCATCGTCGAGGGCTATCTGGAGAGCGGCGAGCCGCTCGGGTCGCGCAATCTGTCCCGCCTGCTGCCGATGTCGCTGTCGCCGGCCTCGGTGCGCAACGTCATGAGCGATCTCGAGGATCTCGGCCTCATCTATTCGCCGCATATCAGCGCCGGCCGGCTGCCGACCCAGATCGGCCTGCGTTTCTTTGTCGATGCCTTCATGCAGGTCGGCGATCTCTCCGCCGAGGACCGCGCCAGCATCGACCGCCAGGTGCGGGCCGAAAGCGGCGGCAATCCGGTGGAATCGATGATGAACGAGGCGAGCCGCATGCTGTCGGGCATTTCGCGCGGCGCCGGCTTGGTCATCACCTCGAAAAGCGATCCGGTGCTCAAACATGTGGAGTTCATCCGGCTGGAGCCGACAAAGGCGCTGGCCGTGCTCGTCGGCGATCACGACCAGGTGGAAAACCGCATCATCGAGCTGCCGGCGGGCGTTACCTCCTCGCAGCTGGCCGAGGCGGCGAATTTTCTCAATGCCCACATGTCCGGCCAGACCCTGCCGGAGCTGCGCAAACAATTAAGTCAGCTGAAGGATAACGTCCGCCACGAACTCGATGCCCTGTCGCGTGATCTCGTCGAGCGCGGCATCGCCGTCTGGGCCGGCAGCCCCGACGAGGGAAAGCCGGCGCAGCTGATCATCCGCGGCCGCGCCAACCTGCTTGAAGGTCTCGCCGGCGCCGAGGATCTCGACCGGCTGCGGATGCTGTTCGACGATCTCGAAAAGAAAGACAGCCTGATCGAGATCCTCAATCTCGCCGAAACCGGCTCGGGCGTGCGTATCTTTATCGGCTCGGAAAATAAGCTCTTCTCGCTGTCCGGCTCATCGCTCATCGTTGCGCCCTATCGTGACGACGACGATCGCATCGTCGGCGCCGTCGGCGTCATCGGCCCGACGCGGCTCAATTATTCCCGTATCGTGCCGATGGTGGACTACACTGCCCAGCTCGTCTCCCGGCTTTCACGCAATCCGCTTTGACCACTTTGACGAAGACCGCGGAATTTTCGCTTCTTTGTCACGCAGACTTGATTTTTTTCGGTCAAACCTCGATATCGGGCGCATCTGAAGACACCAACCGGAGACCGTCATGACCGATGACACGACGAAAAACGGACCTGACGCAACTGCGGCCGATGCCGCAGCCGACGCTGCCGCCTACGTCGAGAACGATATTGCGCAGGAAGAGGCGCCCCAGCCTGATGCACTCGAGCTTCTGAAAGCCGAAAACGGCGAACTGCGCGACCGCTATCTGCGCCTTGCCGCCGAAATGGATAATCTGCGCCGCCGCACCGAGCGTGAGGTCAAGGACGCCAAGTCCTATTCCGTCGCCGGTTTCGCGCGTGACATGCTCGCCGTCTCGGACAATCTGCGCCGGGCGCTGGATGCCATTCCGGCAGAGGTCAAGGACGCGGCCGATGCCGGCCTGACCACGCTGATCGAGGGCGTCGAGATGACCGAGCGCGCCATGCTGTCGGCGCTCGAGCGCCACGGCGTTCGCAAGCTGGAGCCGGTCGGCCAGAAGTTCGATCCGAATTTCCATCAGGCGATGTTCGAAGTGCCGAACCCGGATGTGCCGAACAACACGGTCGTCCAGGTCGTGCAGGCAGGCTTTTCCATCGGCGAGCGCGTGCTGCGCCCGGCCATGGTCGGCGTCGCCAAGGGCGGTCCGAAGGCCACCGAAGCCGAAACCAATTCGGTCTTCGACGAGAAGGACGCCTGAACCTTCTCCCTTTGGAGAAGGATGCCGAAATCAGATGCGGGCGAAGCGTTCGATCAAAAGATCGAAGAAGCCGTCCGCATCGACTTGGCGCATGACCTTTGCATTGCGCTTGCGCTCGGTGACATGCCACCAGTCGACGACCGTCATGCCGACGGTGAGTTCGGAGTGGATCTCGATTTCGACATTGCAGTCTCGGCCGTTGAAAAGCTCCGGCTTCAGCAGGTAGGCGATCACGGTCGGGTCATGCAGCGGCCCGCCGTCGGAGCCGTATTTCTCGATATCGAAGCGTTCAAAGAATTCCAGCATCTCGACCATCGCCTTTGCCGGCGCCGTGCCGATCTCGGCCATGCGCTTCACCCGATCCTTGCGGGTCAGCAACTGGTGCGTCACGTCAAGCGGCATCATCACGATCGGAACGCCCGAGCGGAAGACGATATCGGCGGCCTCGGGATCGACGTAAATATTGAATTCGGCTGCCGGCGTGATGTTGCCGCCCTCGAAAAAACCGCCGCCCATCATCACCAATTCGCGGATGCGCGGGGCGATGTCGGGCGCCTTCTGTAAGGCCAGGCCGATATTGGTGAGCGGCCCGAGCGTGCAGAGCGTCACCGTGCCTTCTTCCTCACGCCGCAGCGTCTCGATGATGAAGTCGACGGCATGTCCCGTTTGCAGCGCCATCGTCGGCTCGCTGAGGTGAGGACCGTCGAGGCCGGTCTTGCCGTGTACATGCTCGGCGGTCACCAGCTTGCGGGCGATCGGCGCGTCGGCGCCGGCAAAGACCTTCGTCTCCGTCTGGCCGCAGAGTTCACAGACGATGCGCGCATTGCGGCTGGTCAGCGAAAGCGGCACGTTGCCGGCGACCGTGGTGATCCCCAGCAACTCCAGCTCGTCGGGACTGCCGAAGGCCAGCATAATGGCGGCCGCGTCGTCCTGGCCGGGATCCGTGTCAATGATGATCTTTCTTGCGCTTGCCATCCGATGCACCGTTTTCTTCATTTCTCGTCACAAATCGGCACATTCTGCGCCGGCCCGTTTTGATGCGAGGCAGCCGCCGCTTTGTCAAGCAAGGAGCCATCACCACCTCAAAATTGAGGGGTGGTGCCGAGACGTCACCCGCGTCTTGCAGCGCCGGGGTGCTGTCCCCATATTAGCGGCATCCGGATGCTGCCCTTAAGGTCCGGGATGGTCGCTTGCATCAAGGACTTGAAAAGAGATGAGCCGCATTACCCCTTTCGCCAGCCCGCTGCTTCTGGGCTTCGATGCCATGGAAAAGACGCTGGAGCGCATTTCCAAGGCGAGCGACGGATATCCGCCTTACAATATCGAACGCATCGCCGCCGATAACGGCGCGCCGGAACGTCTGCGCATCACGCTGGCTGTCGCCGGCTTCGGCGAGGAGGAACTCGATGTTTCCATTGAGGAGAACCAGCTTCTGATTCGCGGCCGTCAGGTGGAGCACGGCGAACGGGACTATCTCTATCGCGGCATCGCCGCCCGTCAGTTCCAGCGCACCTTCGTTCTGGCCGACGGCATGCAGGTGCTCGGCGCCGGTCTGAAGAACGGTCTGCTCTCCGTCGATCTAATTCGACCGGAGCCCGCGCGCATGGTCAAGAAAATTAACATTTCGGTCTCACAGTAGCACAACGGTTTGTCGAACCGTTGGTCCCTTCTTCCGGAGGAACAGGAATGTTGATGAAAGAAGCCACGTCTCACTTGACCAAATCCGAGCTTGCCCACATCGGCAGCGGCGAGGTCGCCTATATCAGAAAGATGCGCACCGAAGAGGTCGCCAAGTGTTTTCCCGAGGCGCCGGATATCGATCCGAACGTCGATCTCTGGGCACTTTTCGGCGCCGACGGCACGCCGATCCTCTTGACGGACAACCGCTCCAGCACCTTCTTCAAGGCTGCCGAGGATGAACTGAAGACGGTCAGCCTCCACTGACCGTCAAGATAATGCCTGGCGCGTTGTGCTGCTTTTGCGGTGCACTATCGCTTATTCGATTTCGCTGCGGAGGCTGCGTCAGGATAGGCTCATCGTTCGTGCCACACGGCACGCCCGTCACTATTGCCCGTTAGCCGCCGTTGAAACTCAGATCTTCCTGAACGTCAAATAGGCCGAAGACCGGCCCTCGCGTCGCGCCTTGGCCTCGTAGCGTGTGCTCGGCCAGCCCTCATAGGGCGTCAGCCAGTCCGCCGCATTGTCGGCCAGCCAGTTGAAGCCGCCATGGTCGCGGCATTTGAGCAGCGTCCAGTTCACATAGGTGTCGATGTCGGAGGCGAAGCAGAACAGGCCGCCCGGTTTCAGCACGCGGTGAAAGCGGTCGAGATTGGTCTTCGAGACGAAGCGGCGCTTCCAGTGCTTCCGCTTCGGCCAGGGATCGGGATAGAGCAGGTCGATCTGATCGAGCGAAGCGTCCGGCAGCCAGTCGAGCAGTTGCGTCGCGTCGTCATTATAGACGCGGATATTGCGCGCCCCGGTCTCGCCGATACGCGACAGCAGCTTCTGCATGGAATTGACGAAGGGCTCGACGCCGATGAAGCCGGTCGAAGGCCTCTCGAGTGCGCGGTGGATCAGGTGCTCGCCGCCGCCGAAACCGATTTCCAGCCGCAATCTGTCGACCGGAACCGTAAAGAGGGACGTCAGCGGCTCCAGCGGAGCCGCCGAAAGATCGATAAGGAATGCCGGCAGCAGGCTGTTCAGCGTCTCGGCCTGGTGTTCGCGCAGGGCCTTGCCTTTGCGGCGACCGAAGAAGGCTTCAGTCGCCCGGCCGCGGCGTTCCATATCCGTCATGCTTTATCTCAGGCCTTTACGCTTTCCTTGAGGGCCTTGACGAGGTCGGTGCGCTCCCAGGAGAACGAGCCATCGCGGCCGGCCTTGCGGCCGAAATGGCCATAAGCGGAGGTCTTCGCATAGATCGGCTTGTTGAGGTCGAGATGGCGGCGAATGCCCGACGGAGACAGGTCCATATTCTTGCGGATCGCTGCTTCGACCTGATCTTCGCTGACCTTGCCGGTGCCGTGCAGGTCGACATAGATCGACAGCGGCTGGGCGACGCCAATCGCGTAGGAAATCTGGATCGTGCAACGGTCGGCTAGGCCGGCGGCAACGACGTTTTTCGCCAGATAGCGGGCGGCATAGGCAGCCGAACGGTCGACCTTGGTCGTGTCCTTGCCGGAGAATGCGCCGCCGCCATGCGGTGCGGCACCGCCGTAGGTGTCGACGATGATCTTGCGGCCGGTGAGGCCCGCATCGCCGTCCGGTCCGCCGATGACGAACTTGCCGGTCGGGTTGATGTACCACTTGCAGTCGTCAGCGATCTTCAGTTCGCCGAGCGCCTCGCGGATATAAGGCTCGACGACGGCGCGGACCTTCTTCGAATCCCAGCTTTCGTCGAGATGCTGGGTCGAAAGCACGATCGACGTTGCTTCGGACGGCTTGCCGTCGACGTAGCGCACGGTCACCTGGCTCTTGGCGTCGGGGCCGAGCTTGGCGACTTCGCCGTCACCCTTCTTGCGGGCAACCGCGAGCAGCTGCAGGATCTTGTGGGAATAATAGATCGGCGCCGGCATCAAATCCGGCGTTTCCTTGCAGGCGTAACCAAACATGATGCCCTGGTCGCCGGCGCCCTCGTCGCCCTGCTGGTCGGCGGCGCTGTCAACGCCCTGCGCGATGTCGGCCGACTGCGAGTGCAACAGCACATCGATCTTGGCCTTCTTCCAGTGGAAGCCGTCTTGCTCGTAACCGATATCCTTTATGGCGCGGCGGGCAGCGGCCTTGAACTTAGAAGGATTGATGACGTCCTTGCCCTCCTTGTCCTTCTTCATCAGGCTCGGCGGCAGGCGGACTTCGCCGGCGATGACGACACGGTTGGTGGTCGCCAGCGTTTCGCAGGCAATGCGCACGCCCCACGGATTGACGCCTGTTTTGGCCGCTTCGCGGTAGACCAGATCGACGATCTCGTCGGAGATGCGGTCGCAAACCTTGTCAGGATGACCTTCGGCAACAGATTCGCTGGTAAAGAGATAATTCGCGCGCATTCCGGGATTCCCCTCAAAGAATAAAAGCTAGCTAGTAGGTACTCAGTTCGAGGCCCGATGACAAGCGCAGAAGGACATAAATATATCTTTATATCTGCGGCAAAGTGACAAATTTTGCCCCAAAAACGCAAAAAAGGCGGCCTTTCGACCGCCTTTGGGATTCAGCGATTGGTGTGGCTCAGTCGGAGTCGGCCTCGGCTGCCAGAGCCTTCACCAGCTCCACGACCTTGCGGCGAACCTTCGGATCGGAAATCTTGACGAAGGCGCGGTTGAGCTGCAGGCCTTCGGAAGAGGAGAGGAAATCGACGACGTAATTCGAGCTGGAGGCTTCGGCCATGCCGCCGCCGGCGCCTGCATGTTCGCCGGGTGCGTCCTCGAAGAAAAAGGAAACCGGAACATTGAGGATGTTCGAGATGTTCTGCAGACGGCTTGCGCCGACGCGGTTGGTGCCCTTTTCGTACTTCTGGATCTGCTGGAATGTGATGCCGAGGCTTTCGCCAAGTTTTTCCTGGCTCATGCCCAGCATTGTTCGGCGAAGACGAATACGGCTGCCAACGTGGATGTCGATCGGATTCGGCTTCTTTTTGTTTTCAATCATGGTCGTGCCCTAGCTAAGAATTTCAACCTGTTTAACCGGCATGCCCCTGATCCATCCCAAACGCCACGTTGCAAGCGGTGAGAACCCACCTTTGAACATACGTCCGGAACGCCGATTGTCATCACTATGCAATTTTAGGGGTTTTTGGTCAATTCAACCCGGAAATAAAACCTCTACGAGAAACCAGCGCAATCAAAATGAGCAGCGCCTCGGTCAACCAGAAGTATGTTTGCCGGGGGAATGCCGTCCCCGCTTCTACGCCTAACCTATCAAGAGTTGCATCAATAAAGCCGGTTTGTTCGAGATCGAGGCCGGCAATAATTTCCCCCTGTGCATTCACAATTGCTGAAATACCGCTGTTGGCGTCGCGAATCAGCGGCAGTCCGGTTTCAACAGCTCGCACCCGCGCCTGCTGGAAGTGCTGATAGGGGCCTGGCGTCGCACCGAACCAGGCATCATTGGTGATATTGAGGATCGCATTGGCGTCTTCGATGTCGCCGGTCATTTCATCGGGGAAAATGATCTCGTAGCAAATCAGCGGATAAAGATTGAGCCCGCCGGGCAGCGCCAGCAGGTGCCGGCTCACTGCTGCCGAAAACCCTCCTGGTATTTCGACGACGTTCTGGATGCCGAATTCGGTGAGCAGGTCCTCGAAGGGCAGGTATTCGCCGAACGGCACCAGATGCACCTTGTCGGAGGCGGCGATGATCTGGCCGCGGCCGTCGATCACATAGATGGAATTATAGTAGCGCGTCGGCGTGCCGGGCCCCATCTCCTCGGCGCGCACGGCTCCGGCAATCAGGATCTGGTTGTCGTCGAGCGTATCGGCGATCCGCGTCAGCGCATCCTGATTGTCGGTCAGTATGAAGGGGATGGAGGTTTCCGGCCAGACGATAATGTCGGGCTTGCGCCCGCCATTTCTCGGTGCTTCGGCCGACAGCTTCAGATGCGTCTCGAAGATCGCATTGCGATCGGCGTCGTTGTCCATCTTTGCCGCCTGGTCGATATCAGGCTGCACCAACCGCACCACCGGCCGCTTATCTTCAGGCAAGGCTTCGGCCCGCGGCGCGACATAGAGGGCATAAGCGCCATAACCGAGATGGGCGGCAAATAGCAGGACGGCGAGCGCGATGCCGGTGCGTGCGCCTTGCCGGGTGCCGACAAGGGCCGGCGCGGAAAAGACGAATACGGCAAGGGTAGTCACCCCCATCGCCCCGATCACATGCGCCGACTGCATCATCAGTGGAACCGGCATCATGCCATAGCCGATGGCGTTCCAGGGAAAGCCAGTCAGGACAACGCTTCGCAGCCATTCCATCAGCCCGAAGCCGGCCGCCAGTGCGGCGATCCGTCCCATGCCGTCGGACCAGAAGATGCGGGCAAGGGCCACCGCCAGCCCGTAGAAAATCGCCAGACAGGCCGGCAGCCCGAGAATGGCGAGTGGCAGCGCCCAGGCGAATTCCTCCTGATCGACCAGCAGCGCATGGCCGAGCCACCACAGGCCGGCGACGAAATAGCCGAAGCCGAACAGCCAGCCGGTGGCAAATGCCGGCCACAGCCTGCCGATGAGGCCGCTGTCAGGCGAAGCCGCGGCCCCGTCGATCAGCCAGACGAGCAGCGTGAAGGAGACGAACATTGCCGCGAAGAAGCCGAAGGGTGGCAGCGCCAGCACGGCGAATGCTCCGGCGGCAATGGCCAGCAGCGACCGTTTGAAACCCCAGACGAGGATAACCCTGTCCGCAAGCCGCTCCATGCGCACTCCCATCAAACCGCGAATCAACCCATGCGCAGTCTTTCAAAAAAGCGGCTCTTTGTCCTGTTAATGAAGATCGCCCGGAACCGCGCAGCGGGTTCCGGGACAGCATTAATTGGCGGTTGATTCCGCTGGCCGGTCGTCGCCGGCGTCGGAGCCGGGGGGAATGTCGCCATCCACCTTGGCGCGGCGGCGGATCGCATGGCGCTTGCGGGTGATGCGCAGCCGCTTGATGCGGCGCGGATCGGCGTCGAGGATGTGGAATTCGAAGCCCGGCAGCGCCTGCACGACCTCGCCGCGCACCGGGATGCGGCCGAGTGCGGAGAAGATCAGACCGCCCAGCGTATCGACCTCGTCGACCTGCTCGCTGATGTCGAAATCCGGCCCGATCGCCGCGGCGATCTCTTCCAGTTCGACGCGGGCGTCGGCAATGAAGACGTCTTCGGCAACCCGCTTGAACATCACCTCTTCGTCGTCGTGTTCGTCGTCGATGTCGCCGACCACCATTTCGACGATGTCCTCATGCGAGGCGAGCCCGTCGGTGCCGCCATATTCGTCGATGACCAGCGCCATCTGCGTGCGGTTCACCTGCATGCGGCGCAACAGGTCCGAGGCCAGCATCGACGGCGGCACGAACAGGATCTTGCGGATGATGCCGGCTTCCGTCAGCGTCTTCTGCAAGTCGACGCGGGCGAGATCCAAATTCGGCTTGGCCGGCCGCGTGGTCTTCTGGATATTCTCGGGCGCAACCTCGATCGCCGGCAGCGCCGGCAGGGCTGCGGCCGGTTTCGCCGGGCCGCGGCGCTTGTTGCGCGCCTGCTTGGCGACATAGGAGAGCAGATCGCGGATATGCACCATGCCGCGCGGATCGTCGAGCGTGTCGGCATAGACGGGCATGCGCGAGCGGCCGGATTCCTCGAACAGGATCATCAGCTCGCCGATGGTGATGTTCTGGTCGACCGCCTCGATATCGGCGCGCGGCACCATCACGTCGGCGACGCGCACCTCGCGAAAGCGCAGAATGTTATGCAGCATTGCCCGTTCGTCGGGTGAAAATGCGTCATCGCCGGCCGCATCGGTCATCAGCGCGTCGGCAAGATCCTCGCGCAGCCGCGAGCCCTGCTGCGGGCGAAGGATGCGCGCGGCGCGCGACCAGAAGGATTGGGATCGGCCGGATGGCCGACTACTACTGCCCGCCTCGTCGGAAGAGGAGGATGGCTCGGAGTCCTTGGCGTCTGCCGCCGGCTTCGTCGTAAAGTCGCTCATGGTTCCATTTTAAGGTCTTGACCCTCGTAAGGATCAGATAGGCCGAGCTGCGCCAAAATGCGAGTCTCCAGCCCCTCCATAATTTCGGCTTCATCACTATTCATATGGTCGTAGCCGAGAAGATGCAAGAAACCGTGCACCAGAAGATGGGTCAGGTGGTCATCGAAACTCTTTTCGAGCTCGATGGTTTCCCGCTCCACCGTCTCCCGGGCGATGATGATGTCGCCGAGCATCGGACCGGGCATTTTACCGGGCCGAACCGGAAAGGCTGGAAAGGAGAGCACGTTGGTCGCCTTGTCCTTCCCCCGCCATTCGGCGTTGATGTCCTGGATCGAGGCGTCGTCGGTGAAGACAAGCGAGACCTCGGGCGGCATCGTCGGGAAGGGCTGCTTCTCGCTGTCGCGGAGATAGACCAGGGCAGCGCCGAGCACGCGCTCGCAAAAGGACAGCAGCGTCTCCTCGCCCGGCCAGCCGATGTCGTCGACGCTGATCTGGATGTCGAGTTCTGCCATCAGTCCTGCCGGCTGACCGCTTCGGCTTCGGCATAGGTGGAATCATAGGCCCTGACGATGCGCCCGACCAGCGGATGGCGGACGACGTCGGTATCCTTGAAGCGCACGATCGAGATGCCCTCGACACCGTTGAGAAGCTGCAGCGCCTCGACGAGGCCGGATTTGACGCCGCGCGGCAGGTCGATCTGGCTCGGGTCGCCGGTGACGATCATCCGCGCATTCTCGCCGAGACGCGTCAGGAACATCTTCATCTGCATCGATGTCGTGTTCTGTGCTTCGTCGAGGATGATGGCGGCGTTGGCGAGCGTGCGGCCGCGCATGAAGGCGAGCGGCGCGATTTCGATGACGCCGGCGGTGATCGCCCGGTCGACCTTGTCGGCGGGAATCATGTCATAGAGCGCGTCATAGAGCGGGCGAAGATAGGGATCGACCTTTTCCTTCATGTCGCCGGGCAAGAATCCGAGGCGCTCGCCCGCTTCGACGGCCGGGCGCGACAGGATGATCTTTTCGACCGCGCCGCGCTCCAGCAGTTGGGCAGCGTGGGCGACGGCGAGATAGGTCTTGCCGGTGCCGGCCGGGCCGACGCCGAAGACCAGCTCGGCCCGCTCCAGCGCCCGGATATAGGCGTCCTGTGTCGGCGTGCGAGCAATGATCGTCTTCTTGCGGGTGGAAACCTGCGCCATCGTCAGCTTGGCCTTGCGCTCCATGGTGGGAAGGCTGAGCTGATCGTCGGCGGCGACCGCCATGCGGATTGCGCCCTCGACGTCGGATCGTTCCACGCTGCCGCCTTTCTGAAGTTTTTCATAGAGATAGTCGAGCGTGCGCCGCGCCTGGTTGGTGGTCACGACATCGCCTGTGATGACGACCGAATTGCCGCGGGCCCGCGCATCGATGTTGAGCCGTTCCTCGAGCAGCTTGAGGTTCTGATCGAATTGACCGAAGAGCTCGCTGGCGAAGCGGTTGTTCTCGAACGTCAGGACGAAGTGATTGGTATCGCTCGGCGTGCGGGGGTGGCGCGGTGAAGAAGAAACCAATTCTTGTCCGTTCAAGCGGTCGGGCTCCTTGAGTTAAACCGCAGCCTCTGCGCGTTCGGCAAACAGGCTGTTGTTTCCGGTTCCTGTGATTCGCACTTTAATAATGTCACCGATTTGCGATGCTTTTGCATCAACATTCACGGATTGAAGCCAGGGAGAACGTCCGATCAGCTGTTCCGGCATGCGACCGGGCTTTTCCAGCAACAGGTCGATCTCTTTGCCGACGCAGGATTCGGCAAATTCCTGCTGCTGCTTCACGAGAAGCGCTTGCAGGCGTTCCAGCCGTTCTGCCTTGATCTCTTCCGGCACCTGGTCCTTCAGTTCCGCGCCGGGGGTGCCCGGCCGTGTCGAGTATTTGAACGAGAAGGCCTGCGCATAGCGCACCTTCTTCACAAGTTCTAATGTATCCTCAAAATCTTCGTCTGTCTCCCCCGGAAAGCCGGTAATGAAATCGCCGGACAGGGCGATGTCGGGCCGCACCGTGCGAATGCGTTCGATCAGCGAGAGATATTCGGCCGCTGTATGGCGCCGGTTCATCGCCTTCAGGATACGGTCGGAGCCCGATTGCACCGGCAGGTGCAGATAGGGCATCAGCGCCCGAAGATCGCGATGGGCGTCGATCAGCCGGTCGTCCATGTCGCGGGGATGGCTGGTGGTGTAGCGCAGCCGCGCAAGGCCGGGGATCTCGGCAAGCCGGTAGAGCAGGTCGCCGAGGCTCCACGCCTCGCCCCTCGGCCCGGCGCCGTGCCAGGCATTGACGTTCTGCCCGAGCAGGGTGATCTCGCGCACGCCGCCTTCGACCAGCTTTTCGGCTTCCTCGACGATCTGGGCAACCGGCCGCGACACTTCCGAGCCGCGGGTATAGGGCACGACGCAGAAGGTGCAGAATTTGTCGCAGCCCTCCTGCACCGTCAGGAAGGCGGTGACGCCGCGGGCTCGGATCTTCCGGCTCTCGGCGATCGGCAGATGCTCGAACTTGTCCTCGACCGCATATTCCGTATCGACGACGCGCTGGCCCTGCTTGGCCCGGCGCAGCGCCTCCGGCAGGCGGTGATAGGTCTGCGGGCCGATGACGACGTCGACGGCGGGCGCCCGGCGCAGGATCTCCTCGCCTTCGGCCTGGGCGACGCAGCCGGCAACGCCGATCATCATCTCCCGTCCGTCCGCCGCCTTCTTCTTTTTCATGTCGCGCAGCCGCCCGAGCGCCGAATAGACCTTCTCGGCCGCCTTCTCTCTGATATGGCAGGTGTTGAGCAGAACGAGGTCCGCCTCTTCCATATCCTCAGTCGGTTCGTAACCGTCGCGGGCGAGCGCATCGCTCATGCGCGTGGAATCATAGACGTTCATCTGGCAGCCATAGGTCTTGATGAAGACCTTGCGGCTGTTGGAACCGTCGCGGCGTGTCGGCTCCGGAGCCTGGAGAAGGGCGCTGTCCTGTGTCATGGCGCGCTATTTAGTGGTTTTTGCCGCCTGAGAAAATCGAAATCTTCTTTTAGGAGATTTCGCGCCCGCGCAGGCGGCTGTTCAACAGGTTGCGGATGCGTGAGGCGATAGTCGCGCTCACTTCCTTGCGATTGGTGTCGGCGCGGTATTCCACCGCCTCGCCGAAGGAAACCTCTGCGTCGATGGCGCCGCATCGCACGATATCGATCAGGTGCGGCAAGAGCTCGATATCCCCCGGCCAGGCGGCGAGCGGCCGGTGATAGCGGCCCATGGCGATGCCGTGCACCCTGGTATAGGCAACCGCCACCGGCTGCACCACCACGGTTCCTGTGGGCGAAGCGGGCACGGCCATGGCGGCAGCGCCGAACAGCGAGGACTTGACCTCCAGCAGCCGGTTGCCGTCCGAGGTCGTGCCCTCTGGGAAGAGCACGACGATTTCGCCATCGGCCATCCGCCCGGCGATCTCGTTTGCCTGATGGCCGGTCTTGCGCCTCTCCTCGCGTACGACGAAGACGCTCTTCTGCAGCTTGGCGAGCGTGCCGAAGATCGGCCATTCGGCCACCTCGATCTTGGCGATGAAGGCGACGTCGGCAACCGCCGACAGCACCATGATATCCATCCAGGAGGAATGATTGGAGCAGAGCATCAGCGGCCGGCGCTCTTCCAGCTGGCCGGTGACGCGGACGCGGATGCCGAGGCAATAGCAGATGATACGGTGCCAGACGCGCGGCAGCCGGCGCCGCAGCCGCCAGTCGAAACGGAGGGCGAGCAGTTGCAGCGGCACGAGCACGATGCTGACGGTCAGGATGACGACCGCAGCACAGGCAATGCGCAGCCAGGCGATCAAATGCTGGTCTCCCCGGCGGCCATTGCTTCAGAGGTCTTCCTTCTTCAGCGGAACGCCGTAGAGTTCCAGCCGGTGGTCGACCAGCTTGAAGCCGTGCTCGCGAGCGATGCGCTCCTGCAGCGCCTCGATCTCCGGCGAGCGGAATTCGATCACCGTGCCGGTTTTCAGGTCGATCAGGTGGTCGTGATGCTCTTCCGGCACCGTTTCGTAGCGCGAGCGCCCGTCGCGGAAGTCGTGGCGGGCGATGATGCCGGCATCCTCGAACAGTTTCACCGTGCGGTAGACGGTCGAGATCGAGATCTTCGCATCGACCTTCACCGAGCGGCGGTAAAGCTCTTCGACATCGGGATGGTCTTCCGAATCTTCGAGGATGCGCGCGATGACGCGGCGCTGCTCGGTCATGCGCATGCCGCGTTCGGTGCAAAGCTCCTCAAGGGTCTTGGCTACATCAGGCATGGCCCGCCTTCAAAAGATATTCGTCTTGCGACAATGCCGAAGGGCTTTGGCGCCGATCAGCAAGTCATCTCTCTGTCAGGGAACTAGCGAAGAACGCGCTTCATGACAAGCGCCGTGGAGAGAGCGCCGTTTTCCTGCTTGTAATAACCCTTGCGTTCCCCGACCTTTTCGAAGCCGAGCTTGCGATAGAGGCCAAGCGCTGCCGTATTGCCGTCGTCGACTTCGAGAAACATGCTCTCGCCGCCGCGTGCGCGTGCTTCCCGCATCGCTGCCTGCATCAGTCGCCAGCCGAGCCCGGCGCGAGCGACCTTCGCCTGCACGGCGATCGTCAGGATCTCCGCCTCGCCGGCGACATGGCGGGCGAGAATGAAGCCGGGAAGCGGCTTTTTCAGGATGGCATTGGTCTGGCGGGCGACGAAGCCGAACACGGTGTCCTGCATCAGCAACCCGTGAAATTCACCATCGCCCCAGGGCCGGGCAAAACGTTCGCCGTGCAGGACGGCGACATCGCGGCAATCCTCGCGCTCCATGGCGATGATCTCGAATTCCGGCTTCAGCGTCAGATAGGCTTCCAGCATCGTCATACTCGTCGGGCAATCGCATACCCGGCCTGCGGCTTGGCATCGGGTCCGCGCAGATAAAGGGGCTTCGGCTTTCCGGCATCGGGGGAGGCGGCAGCACCGAGGCGCGCCACGACGGAGATCGGGAAATTGTTGCTGTGATCGCCATGGGCGTCCGCCTTCAGCAGCGGCGTTGCCGATCCGGTGATCTCGCCGTCGAAGCCTGCGGCAAAAGCCTGCGCTTGCGCCACGCTTAACGCCCGTGGCGCGTCGAGGGGCGAACCATCCGATGAAAAGGACTGGAGGTAGATTTCGTCCCGCTTGGCATCCATCGCTGCCAGCACGGCGCGGCCGGGCGTTTTTTCGCGCTGGGCTGATGCCATGACCTCGAGCGTGGTGACGCCGACGGCGGGCACATTGAGGGAAAGCGCAAAACCGCGGGCTGCGGCAACGCCGACCCGGATACCGGTAAACGAGCCGGGGCCGATGGCGACGGCAATGCGGTCGATATCGGAAAGCGCCATATGAGCCTGATCGAGCGCGCGATCGACGATACCGATCAGATGTTCAGCATGCCCCTTGCCGATCATGTCCGATGCCTCCCCCAGCATCGTATTCCTGCCGCTGTCGTAAACGGCGGCAGCGCAGTCTACACCTGCCGTGTCGAGCGCCAGAACAATCATGCCATCAATTTCCGAAAAATCTATTGTCGCCTGATCATAAATTCGTCTGGCCGAACCACAGATGAACGGCCGGACGAACGCCAGAATTTTTAAGCGGCAATCACTTCCTGCACTTCCGGAACGAAATGGCGCAGCAGGTTCTGGACGCCATGCTTCAACGTCGCCGTCGAAGAGGGGCAGCCGGCGCAGGAACCCTTCATGTTCAGATAGACCTTGCCGTCCTTGAAGCCGCGGAAGGTGATGTCGCCGCCGTCCTGGGCAACGGCGGGGCGCACGCGGGTCTCCAGAAGCTCCTTGATGGTCAGCACGATCGACTCGTCGCCTTCGTCAAAAAACTCGTCGCTGGCGTCAACGTCTTCGGAGAGGATGGAAGCATCGCCCATGACAGGCTTGCCCGACATGAAATGCTCCATGATCGAGCCCAAAATAGCCGGCTTAAGATGCTGCCATTCGGCATCGTCCTTGGAGACGGAAATGAAATCATAGCCGAAATAGACACCGGTCACACCCGGTATTTCGAACAGGCGGGCAGCGAGCGGCGAAGCTTCGGCCTCCTCGGCACTGCGGAACTCGGCCGTGCCGCTTTCCATCACCACCTTGCCCGGCAGGAACTTCTGCGTGGCGGGGTTTGGCGTGGCTTCGGTCTGAATGAACATCTGGGTCTCCATGCGGCCGGCCCATGCCTCGCCGTCTTTAGAATTCTTCAAAAGAAGATAAGCCGATTGCCGGTGCCATTCAAGAGATTTTTACTCAAGAAATTGTCAGCAGAGGGCGTCGATTTCCTCATTGGTCAGCGTATCTGGCAGCACGGTGACCGGGATCGGAAACGCCGCCGCGCGGCCGGCGATCGACGAAACCAGCGGTCCCGGGCCTTCCTTCGCCGAACCGGCGGCCAGAACGAGGATCGCCACATCGCGGTCGTCCTCGATCACGGCGTTGATTTGTTCGGCCGCACCACCTTCGCGGATGACGATCTCCGGCTCGATGCCGATCGTCTCGCGCACGATCTGGGCGATCTTGGCAACGACCGCCTCGGCCTCCTCGCGCGCCTCGGCCCGCATGATCGCCTCGACGCCGAGCCATTGCTGGAAATCCCCGTCGGGAATGACGTAGAGCAGCACCAGCCCGCCATTGGAATTCTTCGCGCGCCGGCCGGCATAATGAACGGCGCGCTGGCATTCGGGTGTACCGTCGATCACCGCCATGAATTTGCGGCGATGACCTTCGAGCCGTGAGAGTCGCTTCGATACCATGGCGCGGACTCTGACACCCGAAGCGGAAAATTTGCAAGCCCAGTTTTTTTCCTCTTCTCCTCCACGTGGGAGAAGAAGAGATCACTCTCAGTAAAGGAAGCCGATCACATCGCGGACTTGGCGCATCGTCACCTCTGCGCGGGCCCTGGCCCGTTCGCCGCCCCTGCGCAGGATAGCGTCGATATGGCTGGTGTCGTCCATCAGCCGGCGCATTTCGCCGGTGATCGGCGCCAGCACGTGGATCGCCAAATCGACCAGCGCCGGCTTGAAGACGGAGAACTGCTGGCCGCCGAATTCGGCCAGCACGTCCGCCTTCGATTTATCGGCAAGCGCCGCATAGATCGCCACCAGATTGTCGGCTTCCGGCCGGCCCTGCAGACCTTCCACCTCGCTCGGCAAGCCGTCCGGATCGGTCTTTGCCTTGCGGATCTTCTTCGAGATCGCCTCCTCGTCATCCATCAGGTTAATGCGCGAGAGGTCGGAAGGGTCGGATTTCGACATTTTCTTGGTGCCGTCGCGCAGCGACATGACCCGCGGCGCCGGTCCGCCGATCAGCGGCTCGACCATCGGGAAATAGGCATGCACCGGCTCGTTGCCGACGGTGATGTCGACACCGTAACCGGTCTTGCGAATATGCTCGGCATAATCGAGGTTGAACTTCATCGCTATATCGCGGGCAAGTTCCAGATGCTGCTTCTGATCCTCACCGACCGGCACATGGGTGGCGCGGTAGACGAGAATATCGGCGGCCATCAGGCTCGGATAGGCGTATAGGCCGAGCGAGGCCTGCTCGCGGTCCTTGCCGGCCTTGTCCTTGAACTGCGTCATGCGATTCATCCAGCCGATGCGGGCGACGCAATTGAAGATCCAGGCAAGTTCGGCATGCTGCGGCACGGCCGACTGGTTGAAGACGATATGTTTTTCCGGATCGATGCCGGCGGCGATGAAGGCGGCGGCGATCGAACGCGTCTGGCTCTGCATGTCCTCGTGCACCAACTGGGCAGTGAGCGCATGCATGTCAACGACGCAGTAGATGCAGTCATTGCCTTCCTGCAGCGCCACGAAGCGGCGGATCGCGCCGAGATAATTGCCGAGATGCAGATTGCCGGTCGGCTGCACGCCGGAGAATACGAGTTTCTTGAATTCGCTCATGTCGTCCTCAATAGGCTGGTGGAGGGCCCCAGGGCTGTTCGCCCATGTTGCTAACGCCGCGGCTTATGCACGGGCAGCCGATCGCAATCAAGAGGTTCAGGCAGCGTGATGCTGTATCAGATCGAAGCTGTTGCCGTAGGGATCGGCAAACACCGCGACCGTGCCGTAAACCTCATGCCGCGGCTCCTCCAGAAAGCGCACGCCGGCGGCGCGCATTGCGGCATGGTCGCGGGCGAAATCGTCGGTCTTCAGGAAGAAGCTGACCCGGCCGCCTGTCTGGTTACCGATCGCCGCCCGTTGCGTGTCGTTTGCGGCCTGCGCCAGCAGAAAGGCTCCGCCATCTCCTCCTCTGGGCTTCACCACCACCCAGCGCTTGCCCTCCGGCTGCGGCTCGTCCTGAAGGCAATCGAAACCAAGGGCGCCGCAGTAGAATGCCTTGGCGCGGTCGTAGTCGTCGACGACGAGGGTGACGAGGAAAAGCGACTGGGTCGTCATGTCATATCTCCCGATTGAGATGTTTATTCCAGGCTGGATCGGCAATGTCCGTTATTTTAAGCCGAAGTGATCAAGTCCGTTACTCACAATTGAGTATAAAATTTCACAGAAAAGCTTTTATTGAACTGAAAATCCTCGACCGCGCAGGGGCGTGCGATGGCCGCCCTGTCAACCGCCAGGAGGAACCATGCAGACCGCCAGTTTGCTCGCCATGGCAGGCCTTTTCGCCCTACAATCCGCAACCAGCGCCGTCGGTCAAGACAGCAAACGGCCGGTCATTCATCTTCCCAAGCAGGAGGCACGCCCAGCCTACACCGTCCAGACCGTCAGTGTCCGCACCGGCTGTTTTCCCGCGCGTCTTCAGGCGGTGCTGTCGCATATCGCCGCAAAAACCGGACGCCGGCCGATGATCACCTCCGGCCTCCGGGCGCATCCCCGCCGCCATGGCTCCCTGCATGGAAAATGCCTGGCGGCCGATATCAGGATGCCGGGCCTGTCGGAACGCACCATCATCGCAGCCGCCAGGAGCGCGCCCGGCATCGGCGGCATCGGCACCTATTGCAACGGCATCGTTCATGTCGATGTCGGACCGCAGCGGCGATGGGTGGATTGCTAGACCTTGACGGCGCTACGCATCCTCCGCCGCCGCCGGCTTGCGGTTCAGATTGCGGCGGATCATGCCGAGATCGGCGCCGCCGATCAGGAAGGCGGCGGCGAAATAGACCAGCATGGAAATCGCGATCAGCAGCCCCAGCGTGCCGATCTTGGTTAGAAGCGGCGAGCCGGAGGCGAGCCAGGGTGCGAAATACTGCTTGAGAAAGACGATGGCCGCCCCCATGACCGCCGCCGCGACGATCAGCAGGGCGGTGCGTTTTGCCAGCGCCCATTCCCATGTCAGATGGCCGCGGCGCAACAGCGTGGTGAACAGCAACACGGTGCTGATCCAGCCGGCAGTGGCTTCGGCCACGGCGATGCCGGGCGCGCCCATAAAGGGAAAGAGGGTGAGCGCCGTGGCGCAGTTGGTGGCAACGGCGATCGCCGAAAAGCGCATCGGCGTCTTGGTGTCCTCGCGCGCGTAGAAGCCCGGCTGCAGCGCCTTGATCAGCACGAAGGCCGGCAGGCCGATGCCGTAGATCGCCAGGATCGCGCCGACGACGGCGGTGTTTTCCTGATGGAAGGCGCCGCGCTCGTAAAGCACGCGGATGATCTCGTCGGAGAGGATCCACAGCGCGAATGCGGCAGGGATCGTCAGGAACAGCACGAATTCGATCGAGCGGTTCTGCAGGTTTCCGGCTTCGCGCAGATTGCCGCCCTTCAGCGCCCGGGCAAGTTCCGGCAGCAGCACCACGCCGACGGCGACGCCGACGACGCCGAGCGGCAGCTGATAGATCCGGTCGGCATATTGCAGGGCTGCGATCGCGCCGTCGCGGGAGGAGGCGATTGCCTGGCCGATCAACTGGTTGATCTGGGTGATGCCGCCGGTCACGGCGGCCGGCACCGCAAGGATCAGCAGCCGCTTGACGTTCGGCGTCATCTTCGGGAAGCGGAAGCCGATGCTCATGCCGGCCGCAAGCACGCCGATATAGACGACGGCGAGCTGCAGCACGCCGGCGGCAAGAACACCCCAGGAGAGATACCAGGCCGTCGCCAGCGGATCGGCGCCGGTATAGAGTGCATAAAACAGCGCCCCGATCATCACCACGTTGAGGAAAACCGGCGCGATAGCGGCGGCGAAGAAATGATGCAGCGAATTCAGCATGCCGCTCATCATCGCCGTCAGCGACATGCACATCAGATAGGGAAACATCACCGCCGCCATGCGGATGGTGATCGAGAACTTGTCGGGATCGTCGGCAAAACCCGGCGCGATGACGAAGCGCACCAAAAGCGGCATGGCAAGCTCCATCACGATGGTGATGAGGAGCAGCACTGAAAACAGCACGCCGAAGACTTCCTCGGAAAAGCGCTTGGCCCCTTCCGTGCCGTTCGCTTCGATCTCCTTGGCAAAAAGCGGTACGAAGGCGGCGTTGAAGGCGCCCTCGGCAAACAGCCGGCGAAACAGGTTCGGGAAGCGGAAGGCGGCGTAGAAGACGTCGGCCATCGGTCCGGTGCCGAGTGCGGCTGCCATCAGCGTTTCGCGGGCGAAACCGAAGATGCGGCTGCCGAGGGTGGCGCCGCCGACGGTTGCGAATTTCTTGACGAGGCTCATGCTTGCGGGCTCATGCGGGCGAATCGGCTTTCTTTTCGGCTGACGGCGATGTCCGGGCGGTGGCGGCCGGCGCGATGATGCCGGAGGGCATGCGCTCGCGCAGTTCGTCTTCCTCCTCGGCCATGACTGCCTTCAGCCGGGCGGTGATGTTGGCGCGCTTGCTGTCGCCGGAGATTTTCTGGCCGACCAGGTCGGTGACGTAGAAGGTGTCGATCACCTTCTCGCCGAAGGTGGTGATGCGGGCCGACTGGATGTCGAGCGACAGATCGGAGAGCACGGCGGTGATCTCAGACAAGAGACCCGGCCGGTCGAGGCATTCGACCTCGATGACCGTGAACTTGTTCGACAGGCTGTTGGTGATGTTAACCGACGGCGGAATGACGAAGGCCTTGCTCTTCTTGCGGTTGCGCGCCCGCGTGGCGATGACCTCGGGCAGCCGCTTGCGGCCGGACAGCACGTCCTCGATCATCCGTCCGATCGTCGCGGCCCGGCGCAGCTCGTCGGCATCGTCGGTAAATTCGCGGCTGACATGGATGGTGTCGAGCGCCCGACCGTCCGACGTCGTGAAGATCTGCGCGTCGACGATGTTGGCGCCGGCCGCAGCACAGGCGCCGGCGATAACGGCGAGCAGCCGCGGATGGTCGGGCGACAGCACGGTGATTTCGGTGATCGCGTGGAAACTGTCGGTGCGCACCGTGGTGGCGAGCGCCTGGCCGGCTTTGTCGGCCTGGCGGATGAAATGGGCGTGACGGATCTGGTCTTCCAGCGGCACCGAGAGCAGATAGGGCTGGTAGTGCAGCTTGGTATAGGTATTGCGGTCCTTCTGGCTCCAGTCGGCAAGGGCCGCATGCAGCGCCTCGGCGGCGGCATTGGCGCGCTCTTTGCGGGAGACTTCCGAAAAACCGCCGGCCAGCAGCAGCTCGGTTTCATAATAGAGCGTGCGCAGAAGCTGGCCTTTCCAGCCGTTCCAGACGCCGGGGCCGACGGCGCGGATATCGCAGATCGTCAGGATCAGCAGCATCTTCAGCCGGTCGAGCGACTGCACCCGGTCGGCAAAATCGGTGATCGTCTTGCGGTCGGTGAGGTCGCGGGTCTGCGCCACCATCGACATCGTCAGATGTTCCTCGATCAGCCAAACGACGATTTCCGTCTGCTTCTGCGACAGGCCGAAGCGGCCGCAGAGCTTGCGGGCGACGCGGGCGCCGGCAATCGAATGATCCTCCAGGCGGCCCTTGGCGATATCATGCAGGAGAACCGCGACATAGAGCGCCTCGCGGTCTTCGATGCCTGAGAACAGCTTGTTGGCGAGCGGATGCAGATCTTCGGCGCGTGCCTGATCGATCTCGGAGAGAACGTCGACGGTGCGGATCAGATGTTCGTCGACCGTATAGTGGTGATACATGTTAAACTGCATCATCGCGACGATCTTGCCGAATTCGGGGATGAAGCGGCCAAGCACGCCGGCCTCGTTCATCCGCCGCAGGATCAGCGCCGGATCGCGCTTCGAAGTCAGGATCGACATGAACAGCCGGTTCGCCTCGTCGTTTTCCCTGAGCCGGTTGTCGATCAGGGCAAGCGAGCGAGTGACGCGTTTCAGCGCGTCCGGATGGAATTCCAGCCCGTTGATGTCGGCGACGTGGAAGAGCCGGAGGATGCTGACGGGATCGCGCTTGAACACCTCGGCGTCGGCAAGCGCGATGCGGCCGCGGTCCTCGACGAATTCGACGCTGCCGGCGATCTTGCGGTTGCGATGGGTGAAGCGGCTGATGACGCCGGTCAGGCCCGGGATCGACTTCGCCTGCTGGTCTTCAAGCGCAGCGCAGAGGATGCGCGTGAGATCGCCGACATCCTTGGCGACGAGGAAATAGTGCTTCATGAAGCGCTCGACGGCCGAAAGGCCGGGGCGGGTGTGATAGCCGAATGCTTCGGCGATTTCGCGCTGGATGTCGAAGGACAGGCGCTCCTCGGCCTTGCCTGTCAGGAAGTGCATATGGCAGCGTACCGCCCAGAGAAAATCGTCGGCTTTCTCGAGCAGGCGGTATTCGTGCTTCGACAAGACGCCGAGCTTGACCAGCTCGGCCTGGTCGCGCACGTGATAATAATATTTCGAGATCCAGAACAGCGTGTGCAGGTCGCGAAGCCCGCCCTTGCCTTCCTTGACGTTCGGCTCGACGAGATAGCGTGTATCGCCTGCCTTGCGGTGGCGCTCGTCGCGCTCGGCAAGCTTGGCGGCGATGAACTCAGGGCCGGTACCGGTGACGATTTCCTTGTCGAAGCGGGTCTCGAGTTCGGTTTCCAGCCGCTGCAGGCCGCAGATGTAGCGCATTTCCAGGATGGCGGTGCGGATCGTCATGTCGGACTTGGAAAGCGCGATGCATTCTTCCACCGTACGGGTGGCGTGGCCGACCTTGAAGCCCATGTCCCAGAGCACGTAGAGCATGAACTCGACGGCCTTGTGCGTCTCCTCGGTCGGGCGCGGCGGGAAGAGGAAGAGCAGGTCTATATCGGAGCCCGGCGCCAGCGTGTCGCGGCCGTAGCCGCCGACGGCGGTGACCGCAAACTTGTCCTTCTGCTGCGGAAAGATATGGGCGGTGGCGAAATTGTAGAGGACGGTGATGATCTGGTCCTGCAGCCAGGAAATCCGGTAGGCGCAATTCAGCCCGCCGCCGTCGGCCATAAGTGCGGCCCGCGCCTTCTGCCGGCCTTCCGTGCTCGCCTTCTTGAGCACCGCAAGCAGGTCGGCGCGCAGCACGTCGGGCCGGTTGCGGTTGGCCTCGGCAACGGCGTCGCACTGCTTCTGCAACAACTCGACGTCGAGAATATGGGAAAAATCAAGCTCGCGCATCGCTGTCGCCGGGGCGGTTTCCTGTTCATGCCGGGCGGCCGCATCCGGGCTCGCCTCGTGTTTCGTCCGCATGCGCTATAACCCCTTTATCAGGCGATTGACACGGGCCCTCATACTGCAAGAACCTTTAAATTTGGCGAAATGGTGTTGGTAAGCCGCGCGACGGCTTTCCTGAAAACTCAGGCGGTGGCCCGCGCATTCAGCAAATGCAGCACCTGCCGCGTCTCTCTCATGATCTCCTCAAGCGACTGTCTGTCGCACTCGCGATAGCCGGCCTTGGCGATCGAAGTTCCGAGTTCCGAGATCATAGCGCAGCAGCGGGTAATTTTCAGCATGCCGATCGGCGACGTCCAGCCGCGCGCATTGCGATCGGCGTCGGCGCGCCGCATCGTGTCGAGCATGGAGCAGATGAGCGAGAGGCGCTCCGTTTCGCGTATCAGCTTTTCCATGAACATCGCGTGCCGCTGCCCTATTTCAATTTTTTCTTGAGGTCGTAAAGCGCGTCCATTGCCTCGCGCGGCGTCATATCGTCAAGGCTCATCGCCTTCAGCGTCTCCTCGACCTTGGACGGTCCGCGGGCCGTGTCCTCGCGGCGCACCGCCACCTGGAAGAGCGGCAGGTCGTCGATCAGTTGGCTCGCCGGGTTCTTGCGGTCGGCATCTTCGAGGCGAGTGAGCACATCGCGGGCCCGCGTCACCACCGAGGCCGGAAGCCCGGCAAGGCGGGCGACCTGGATGCCGTAAGAGCGGTCGGCCGCGCCCGGGCCGACCTCATGCAGGAAGATGACGTCGCCGTCCCATTCCTTGACGCGCATCGTCGCGTTCGATAGCCGGCCCAGCTTTTCCGAAAGCACGGTCAGCTCATGGAAATGCGTGGCGAAGAGGCCGCGGCAGCGGTTGGCCTCGTGCAGATGCTCGACGGAGGCCCAGGCGATCGACAGGCCGTCGAAGGTGGCGGTGCCGCGGCCGATCTCGTCGAGGATGACGAGCGAACGGTCGCTCGCCTGGTTGAGGATCGCAGCGGTCTCGACCATCTCGACCATGAAGGTGGAGCGCCCGCGCGCCAGGTCGTCGGACGCGCCGACGCGCGAGAAAAGCCGGTCGACGATGCCGATATTGGCTGAGGTCGCCGGCACGAAGGAGCCCATCTGCGCCAGGATCGCTATCAGCGCGTTCTGCCGCAGGAAGGTCGATTTGCCGCCCATGTTCGGGCCGGTCAACAGCCAGATCGCGCCGTCCTTGTCGCCTGCCTTCGGCGAGAGATCGCAATTATTGGCGACGAAGGGACCGCCCGCCTGCCGCCGCAGCGCCTGCTCGACGACCGGATGGCGGCCGCCCTCGATGGCAAACATCTTCGAGCTGTCGACCTGCGGACGGCAATAGGCCTGCTCTTCGGCGAGCAGCGCCAGGCTGGCTGCAACGTCGATGACGGCAAGCGCCCGGGCGCCGGATTTGATCGCCTCGGCTTCCGCAACCACGGCCGCCGTCATCTTCTCGAAGGCGGCAAGCTCGATCGTCAGCGCCCGATCGGCGGCATTGGCGATGCGGCTTTCGAGATCGGCAAGTTCGGTGGTGGTGAAGCGCATCGCGCTCGCCATCGTCTGGCGGTGGATGAAGCGGGCCTTGGCTTCGGCCGTGTCCGTCATCGGCGAGGCATTGCCGGCGGTCACCTCGATGAAATAGCCGAGGATGTTGTTGTGCTTGATCTTCAGCGACCGGATGCCGGTCTCTTCGGCATATTGCAGTTGCAGCCCGGCGATCACCCGGCGCGACTGGTCGCGCAACGCCCGGACCTCATCGAGTTCGGGGCTGGCGCCGTCGCGCAGGAAGCCGCCGTCGCGCTTCAGCAGCGGCAATTCGTCGGCAAGCGTTTCGGCCAGCAGGGTTTCGAGCGCTGCGGGAAGGGCCTGCAGCCCGGACAGCGCCTGGCCAAGCTCTTCCGGCAGCATCGCATTGGCAAGCATGGCTGCCACGTCGTTTGCCGCTTGAAGGCCCTGGCGAATGGCTGACAAATCGCGCGGGCCGCCGCGGTCGAGCGCCAGGCGCGACAGCGCCCGCGGCATGTCCGGCACATGTTTCAGCGTGTCGCGCAGATTGCCGCAGAGCGAGGGTTCGTCGATCAGGAAGCCGATCGAATCGAGCCGCGCATTGATGCGGGCGGGGTCGGTCAGCGGCGACAACAGCCGCTCGGCCAGAAGCCGCGCGCCGCCGCCGGTGACGGTGCGGTCGATCGCTTTCAGCAATGAGCCGTTGCGGTCGCCCGACAGCGTGCGGGCCAGTTCCAGATTGGCGCGGGTGGCGGGATCGATGAACAGCGTTGACGCCGCACTTTCCCGCTCCGGCTTGCCGAGCGCTGGCCGCTCGGCGATCTGAGTCTTCTCGACATAGGCGACGGCGGCGGCAGCCGCCGCCAGCTCGGCGCGCGAGAAGGTGCCGAAGCCGTCGAGCGTCGCAACGCCGAAATACCGCGCGATCCGACCTTCGGCGCTGGCGCTGTCGAAGAGCACGGCAGGCTGCGGCACGGCGGTGCGACCGAGCACGTCGAACACCGGCTTGAGTTCCGGATCGTGGAAGATCGTCTCGGGCAGGATCAGTTCGCGCGGATCGATGCGCAGGATATCGGCAAGCAGTCGCGAGGCTTCGGTTTCGGCCAGCCGGAAGACGCCGGTGGAAATGTCGATCCAGGCAAGCGCCAGCAAAGGTTCGGCCCCGCCGCGAATGCGGGTCAGCGCCATCAGATAGTTGGATTCCGAGGGCGAAAGCAGCTTTTCTTCGGTGATCGTGCCCGGCGTGACCAGGCGGACGACATCGCGCTTGACGACGGATTTGCCGCCACGCTTTTTCGCTTCGGCCGGATCTTCGACCTGCTCGCAGACGGCGACGCGGAAACCGAGCGAGATCAGTTTCTGCAGGTAATCGTCGGCCGCATGCACCGGAACGCCGCACATCGGGATATCCTGGCCCATGTGCTGGCCACGCTTCGTCAGCGTGATGCCGAGCGCGCGGGAGGCTTCCAGCGCATCCTCGAAGAACAGCTCGTAGAAGTCGCCCATGCGATAGAAGAGCAGCGAACCCGGATTGTTCGCCTTGATCTCTATATATTGCTCCATCATCGGCGTCGCCGAGGCACGACTTTCCGCCGTGGCAAGCTCGGCAGCCGAAAAGGCTTCATTCTCTGTGTCTATTCGTGCGTTCACGGAGGTGCAGTTTTTCCCAAAAAAACAGGTGCCAACCCTATCCGCGCGCCGCTATAGATGACAACAGCATTTGAGGAAGAGCGAAGCGTCGCCCACAGGACGTTGGAGGATTTATGCCCGATATCGATAAGAAGGACCGGCCGGCGACATCAGTTACCGACCAGGAGGCGCTCGATTTTCACGCCACGGGCCGGCCCGGCAAACTGGAAGTCGTCCCGACCAAGCCGATGGCGACGCAGCGCGACCTGTCGCTCGCCTATTCGCCGGGTGTCGCCGTACCGGTGAAGGCGATCGCCGCCGATCCGCAGACGGCCTACGATTATACCGCCCGCGGCAACATGGTCGCCGTCATTTCCAACGGCACGGCCATTCTCGGTCTCGGCAATCTCGGCGCGCTGGCCTCCAAGCCCGTCATGGAAGGCAAGGCGGTGCTGTTCAAGCGCTTTGCCGACGTCGATTCCATCGACCTCGAAATCGATACGGAAAATGTCGACGAGTTCATCAACTGCGTGCGCTTCCTCGGTCCCTCCTTCGGCGGCATCAATCTCGAGGATATCAAGGCGCCGGATTGTTTCGTCATCGAAAGCCGGCTACGCGAGCTGATGGATATTCCCGTCTTCCACGACGACCAGCACGGGACGGCGATCATCGCCGCCGCCGGCCTGATCAACGCGCTCGAACTGACCGGCCGCGACCTGAAGACGACCAAGCTCGTCTGCAACGGCGCCGGTGCTGCGGCGATCGCCTGCATCGAACTCATCAAGGCGATGGGCTTTGCGCCGGAGAATATCATTCTCTGCGACACCAAGGGCGTCATCTACCAGGGCCGCACCGAGGGCATGAACCAATGGAAATCGGCGCATGCGGCAAAGACCGATACACGCACGCTTGAGGAGGCGATGGACGGCGCTGATGTCGTTTTCGGCCTGTCGCAGAAGGGCGCCTTCTCGGCAGAGATGATCCGCTCGATGGCGGATCGGCCGATCATCTTCGCCATGGCCAATCCCGATCCCGAAATCACCCCGGAAGAGGTGGCCCGCATCCGCGACGACGCCATCATGGCGACCGGCCGCTCAGACTACCCGAACCAGGTCAACAACGTTCTCGGCTTTCCCTATATCTTCCGCGGCGCTCTCGACGTCCGCGCCTCCACAATCAACGACGCGATGAAGATCGCCGCCGTCAAGGCGCTGGCAAACCTTGCCCGCGAGGATGTGCCGGATGACGTGGTTGCCGCCTATCAAGGCAACCGGCCGCGCTTCGGCTCGCAATACATTATCCCGGTTCCTTTCGACCCGCGGCTGATCTCCGCGATCCCGGTCGCGGTGGCGGAAGCGGCGATCGAAACCGGCGTCGCCCGCAAGGTCATCACTGATATGGCCGGTTATGCCCGCGAGCTTTCGGCGCGCCGCGATCCGATCGCCTCGACGCTCGCCAGCCTCTATGAGCGGGTGCGCCGCCGCCCGAAGCGGATCGTCTTTGCCGAGGCCGAGGAAGAACAGGTCCTGCGCGCAGCACTCTCCTACGCCAACCAGCAGCTCGGCACCGCCATCCTGCTCGGCCGCGAGGACCTAATCCGGTCGACGGCCGAACGCGCCGGCATCGATCTCAACCGGCCGGGGCTTGAAATCGTCAATGCCCGTATTTCCACCCGGGTCGAAGCCTATATTGACTATCTCTATGCCAGGCTGCAGCGGCACGGTTATCTCCACCGCGACGTTCAGCGGCTAATCCATAACGACCGCAACCACTTCGCCGCCACTATGGTGGCGTTGGGCGACGCCGACGGCATGGTGACGGGTATCACCCGCAACTATTCCACCGCGCTGGACGATGTGCGCCGCTGCATCGATGAAAAGCCTGGCCACCGCGTCATCGGCGTGTCGCTGGCGCTCTGCCGCGGCCGCACGGTCTTCGTGGCCGATACCGCCGTCCACGACATGCCGACGGCCGAGCAGCTTGCCGATATTGCCGAAGAGGCCGCCGGTCTGGCGCGGCGCATGGGCTATCAGCCGCGCGTCGCCATGCTCGCTTATTCCACCTTCGGCCATCCCTCGGGCGAACGTTCGGAGCGGGTGCGCGAGGCGGTGAAGATCCTCGACAAGCGTCGCGTCGATTTCGAATATGACGGCGAGATGGCGGCCGATGTCGCATTGAACCGCAAGGTGATGGAGCAATATCCCTTCTGCCGCCTTTCCGGCCCCGCCAACGTGCTTGTCATGCCGGCCTTCCACTCGGCCTCGATCTCGACCAAGATGCTGCAGGAGCTTGGCGGCTCGACGGTAATCGGCCCGATCCTCGTCGGTCTCGACAAGCCGGTGCAGATCACCTCGATGGGCGCCAAGGACAGCGACATCGTCAACATGGCGGCGATCGCCGCCTATGGGGCGGGTTCGTAACCTGTCCTGCGTTTCTGAGACGCCTTTTGGCCCGGCCGACTGTGCGTCGGCCGGGCATTTATCCGGCTTTAGACTGGCGCCAAGGGGTGAAGCATCATGTGCGCCAAAGCCTGCCAGCCATTGCCGGCCGATCGTGCCTGGCCTCGAGCGCGCCTCCTGAAGATGAGATCAAGTTGAGAAACAAACTTGTCGTTTTAGCCATCGTGGTCGCCAGCTGTTTCGCTTATACGAAATTGATGGCCAGGGTCGGCTCAGGCTCGCCGCCTCCGGATGCGCCATTGGAACAACAGGCTGACCTCATTCGCGTTTATAAATCCGAACGCCGCATGGTCCTTTTGAGAGGCGATGTTCCCATCTCTACATACCGGATTTCTTTAGGCACGGCTGCCGATGCCGGGCCCAAGCAGCGAGAAGGTGACGAGAGAACACCTGAAGGGCGTTATGAAATAGACTGGCGAAATCCAAAGTCCATGGCCTATCTGAGCCTGCACATTTCCTATCCAAACCCGGATGATCGGCGCAACGCTGAAGCAGGAGGTTTTCCTGCCGGGGGCGATATCATGATCCACGGGCTTCCCAATGGCTGGGGCCTCTTCGGAAACGTCCATCACCTGTGGGATTGGACGGATGGCTGTGTTGCAGTAACCAACTCGGAGATGCGCGATATCTGGGCTCGCGTCCCCAACCATACACCGATAGAGATCATGCCCTGAAACATTGCCGGGGCCTGGCGACTAGGAAAGGCTCTAGCTCGCGAAGCGGCCGGCGTCGGCGCCGTAATAATTCAGGTAGCGGTCGGAAATGCTGGAGATCGGCAGCACGATCAGCACGTCGGTCGTGTTGAAGGCGTGGTCGACGACGGCGCTGGAGCCGACCATCGCGCCCAAGCGCATGTAACCCTTGATCAGCGGCGGCAGCGCCATCAGCGCGCGCTTCGGGTTGACGGCCTCGATCGGCATCAGATCCATGTTGCGGGCGAGATGCGGCAATGCGCTGACGGCCCATTCGTTCTTCGCCAGCACATTGTGGTAGAGGAAGGACAGCGCCAGCGCATGGCTTTCCAGATAGACGCCGGGGAAAGAGGCGCAGCCGAACATGGCGCTGACGCCGTGCTTCAGCGCATAGGCCCAGTTGCCCTGCCACAGAAGCTCGACGGTGCGTTTGGTGCGGTATTCCGGCAGTACGCAGGAGCGGCCGAGCTCCATGAAGCGCTTATCCGGATGTTTGGCGAGGAGGCCCTCGATCTCGAATTCGGAAGCCGAGTAAAAACCGCCATTGGCCATGGCGACATCCTGGCGCAGCAGGCGGTAGGTGCCGACGATCTGGTCTTCCGGGTCGCCCTCGATCGTGCGGTCGAGAACGAGAAGATGGTCGCAAAAGGCGTCATAGGCATCGACATCGCGCTGGCGGCGCATGGCGTCCAGCGGCAGTTGCGCCTTCATTTCGTCGACGAAAACGCGGTAACGCACGGCTTGGGCGGCATCGATCTCGCGCGCCGTGCGGGCAAGCCGGGTTTCCAGATTGCCGATGCGGCCGAGGATGTCGCCGTCCGTCTGCGCAGCCGCCGTCAAGGGCGGTGCAACCTCGGTGGTGTCACGATTCAGGATGTCGATGGCGGACATGGCGATTCTCCCGTTGCCGGCTTATCGACGCCATAAAACACTTCTCTGCGACAGGAAAGTGACATATTGAATTTGTGAACGCAAGAAGCATGCCGGCCCCGCGGCACGTTATCGCGCCTCTGCCCGGCGGGCGGAAAGTGCGGCCACCGCCTGCACTTCGGTCAGCAGCCGCACCGGGTCGACCGGCTTTACCATCACCCGGTTGGCGCCGTTCAGCAACACCTGGCGGCGCGATTCGTCGCTCTTGTCGGCGGTCAGCACAATCACCGGCACCGAGGCCAGATCGAGCCGTCTTTCGTGGCCGCGCAGGCGTCCGAGCATGTCGATGCCGTTGCCGCCGGGCATCGACAGGTCGCTGATGATGATATCGGGCCGGGCATTCGCCTCGCAAAGGGCGCAATCGAGCAGCGCCTCGAAATCCTCGACATGGCGCACCTTATGCCCGCCCTTCTCCAACACGACGCGCACCAGCATGGCGTTGATCGGATCGTCCTCGCCAAGCAGGATGTTGAGCCCGCTGGCGGCAACCATCGGCTCCGCCGCCGAAAGGCCAAAGCCCGGCTGGTTGTCGTTCAGCGCGTCGCGCTTCTCCATGCCGCGCATGCGCCCGCGCAGCACGTCGATCAGCGACTGTTCGCGCAGCGGCCGGATGAGCCAGGCATCGAAGAGGTCGAGCGGATGGGCGCTGCGCTCTTCCGGATTGACGAGCAGCACCTTGCGCAGGCCAAGGGCGGCGATTTCGGCGCGATCGGCAAGATGGGCGGCAAATTCCGCCGACATGCGATGGTCGATGATGATATCGGTCGGCCGCTTTCCGCTATTGGCCAAGCCGAGCAGCGTCGTCCGCGCGCTCTCGCCGTCGCTGACCAGATGGCAGAGGCCGCCGAGCGCGGTGATCGTCTCGGCGATGGCGGTGCGTGCAGCACCCGTCGGCGCCAGGAGCACGACGCTGTTGCCGGCAAGCAGCGTATTGCGCCGGTCAGGGCGCTCGCTGCCGATATCGACAGGGAAGCGGATGGTGAATTCGCTGCCTCTGCCCTTTTCGCTGGCAACCGTCAGCGTGCCGTTGAATTCGCGCATGATGCGGGCGGAGATGGCAAGGCCGAGCCCGGTGCCGCTGCTCCTGTCGGCAACGGTCCCGCCCTGTTCGAATTCGCCGAAGACTCGCGCCTGCTCCTCCGCCGTCATGCCGGGACCGCTATCCGTAACCGTGATCGACAGGTCGTCCGCATCGAGCGAGACGCGAATGAAGACGCCGCCGACCTGGGTGAACTTCACCGCATTGCCGATGACGTTGAACAGAACCTGGCGCAGCCGCGCCGGGTCGAAACTCATATTCTCCGGAACGTCTGATGACACCGTGGCGCCGATCTCGATGCCTTTTTCATGCGCCCGATGGGCGAGCATCTCGACGACGCTTTCCAGAAGCTTGCGCAGCGATTCCGAGCGCGGGTGCAGCGCGAAGCGGCCGACCTCGATGGTGGAGAAATCGAGCAGATCCTCGACGAGCTGCGTCAGCGCGTGGCCGGACTGGCGGATATTGGCGAGATAATCCTGCTGCTCCTGCGTCAGCCGCGTCTCGGCGAGGAGATGCGTCATGCCGAGCAGGCCGGAAAGCGGCGTGCGCACCTCGTGGCTGACGGTGGCAAGCAGCCTCGACTTGGCGGCGCTGTTATATTCGGCCTTCTGGCGGGCCTCCTCGCGGCCCTGCGCGATCAGCCGCTCGTCGGTCACATCGCGCGCCACGCTCTGCAGCAGCAGCCGGCCGTTTGCCGGGTCGCGGGTGACGACGTCGCGCCAGAGAAAGATGCGCTGGCCGTCCGGCGTCGAGATCTCGACATCGAAGCAGTGGGGTATCGGGCCGGGCCGAAAGGCAAGCCCGATCTCCTCGCAACTGTGCCCTTCGGGACGCAGGCGCCCGGTCAGCCGGCGAAACGTATCGTTGGCGGAAATGATGCGCCGGTCCATGCTGCGGCTGACGGTGATATCGCCGAGCACGTCGTGGACGTCTGCAAACAGCTTGGCGCCGTCGTTCCAATCCGGCAGCGACTTGCCGCCGCTGGGGGGCCTGCGCCGGCGAAACATCAGGACGGCATAGCTGGCGATGACGGCAAGGCCGAGGACCACAAGACCGCCCGAAAGCAGCAGAGGATCGCCGGCATGGGCAAGCAGAGTCAGGATCATCGCGGCAAGCAGGCCAGCGCCGCCAAGCCAGTAGACCAGCAGGCGCCGTGTCGCTGCAGGCCCCATCTTGCCGTCATCGGCCGCCTGAGGCGCCGATGTGCCGGGTCGCGAGAAGAACTCCGCCATCCGCTCTTCACGCGGCTTGGCGGCGGGTCCGCCGAAGGCGGCGGACAATCTTTCCTGCAACTGTCCCAGATTCTGCATGCAATCTGGCTAACATGAGGCCTCTTCCGAATGCCTTCAGGAATTCGATAAGATTTTAGCGGCCGGCCTTTTTCGGCAGCAGCAGCTCGTCGAGAATGACGCAGCCAGCCCCGATGGTGATGAAACTGTCGGCGAGATTGAACACCGCGAAAGACCAGCTGTCGGTGTAAAACAGGATGTAATCGATCACGTGGCCATAGGCGAAGCGGTCGACGAGATTGCCGATCGCGCCGGCGATGATCAGCGCGTAACCGAGATGGGCAAGCCAGCGGTCCTTCGCCGTGCGGTACCACAGCCAGATGACGAAGGCGACGATGACGAGGCGCATGCCGACGATGAACCAGCCATCCATGCCCTCCAGCATCGAAAAGGCAACGCCGAGATTGTAGGTGCGGTAGAGCGCCAGCATCGGAATAACCGGCACGGCCTCCTGCAGCGGCAGGTAATGATCGACAGCGATCTTGACGATCTGGTCGAGGAGAACGGCGACGATGATGAAGAAGAGGATCGGCGCCGGGCGCGAAAACAGCGCGGGGCGGGCAGGCGTCTGTTCGGTCATTTGCCCTCGGCAAGTGAGAGGAGATGGCGGCGCGCCTCGAAAAGCATGACAGCGGTGGCGACGGCGAGATTCAGGGAATCGGCGCGGCCCTGCTGCGGAATGCGGGCAAGCGCGTCGGCTTGCCCGGCCAGTTGGTCCGGCAGGCCGGATTGCTCGTTGCCCATCAGCAGCACGACGGGCTTTTTCCGGTAGTCGATGGTGCGGTAGTCGACCGCGCCGGCAAGATGCGTCGCGACCACGGAAACGCCGCCCGATTTCCGCCAGGCGATGAACTCTTCCAGTGTTGCCCGCGCCACCGGAACGGCAAAGACCGAGCCCATGGTGGCCCGCACCGTTTCGAGCGAAAAGGGATCGGTCGTCTCTCCGATCAGAATGATGCCGGAAGCGCCGGCCGCATCGGCTGTGCGGATAATGGTGCCGAGATTGCCGGGGTCGCGCACCCGGTCGAGCGCCACCCAGGTCTCGCCATCCCTCGGCCGAATGTCCCGAAGCGGCATCCAGCGCTGCTCGAAGATGCCGACGACCATCTGCGGATTGTCGCGCCGGGTGATCGAGGCGATCACCTTTTCGCTGACTTCGAGCACCAGCCCACCCGAGGCGACGGTCTTTGCCGCCATCTGCTCGACCAGCGGCTTGCCCTTGGCGGCCTTGGCATAGACCAGCGTCCGGATTGTCCAGCCGAGTTCGATCGCATCGATGACGAGCTTCAGTCCTTCGGCCAGGAAAGTCCCGCTTTCCTCCCGCGACTTCTTGTTCGTCAGCGCCTTGATGTCCTTGATGATCGGATTGGCAAGCGAGGTGACTTCCTTCACCTGTCCGACCCTGCGCGGTCCCTGATCGTGGAAGTCCTTGCTCATTTCGGCACCCAGCGGGAAAAGAGGGAGGTGGAAAGCGCGCGGCCCGGCGTCTTGCCGTCGAGGCCGGCTTCGCGGATGACCAACTCGCCGGATTCGACCACGCCGCCGGCGCCCCGCATCGTCTCGCGCATCAGCTCGTGGATCGAATAGAAGCTGGCGCGGATCGAATAGGCGGTCAGCACCAGGCCGACGGCCTTCGGCGACAGGATCTCGCGGCAGACATCGAGCATCAACGGCAGATGCTCGAAAAGATGCCAGACTTCGCCGTTCGGGCCGCGGCCGAATTTCGGCGGATCGGTGAGGATGATGTCGTACTGGCTGCCGCGGCGTTCCTCGCGCAGGATGAATTTCATCGCGTCTTCGCAGATCCAGCGGATCGGCAGCTTCTCCATGCGCCCGAGCGCCTGGTTTTCCCGCGCCCAGCCGATCGCCTTCTTCGAGGCGTCGACATGGGTGACTTCGGCGCCGGCTGCGGCGGCAACCAGCGAGGCGACGCCGGTATAGCCGAAAAGGTTCAGCACTTTCAGCGGCCGGCCGGCCTTTTCGACCTGCTCCTTCATCCAGCTCCAGTGCACGATCTGCTCGGGGAAGACGCCGACATGACGGAAAGAGGTGAAACGGCCGAGGAAATCGACGCCGAGCAGGTTGAGCGGCCAGGTCTCTCCCAGCGCCTCCTTCGGGAAGCGCCAGCGGCCGCTGCCTTCCTCGTCGGTATCGCCGGTGAAGACGGCATCGACCTTTTCCCAGACATGCGAGGGCAGCGACGGCCGCCACAGCGCTTGCGCCTCGGGACGGATGATACGGTAGGGGCCGTATTGCTCAAGCTTTTCGCCGTTGCCGCTGTCGATCAGGTGGAAGTCGCCGGCCCCGAGCGATTCGAGGATCACGGGCACGCGCTCAGCCGGGCGCTCGCCGCTGCGCGTCATCAGCGGCCGTTCGGGCGCGGCAGGCACGGCAGCCTCGCGCACCGTCTCGCGGGCAGCCGCAGGCCGCGCGACCGGCTTCGGCGGCCGGCCGACCCGGTCGTCCCTGCGGCTTTCCCCGGAAGGACCTGATGTCTTCTTCTGGCCCGGCCGGCGTTCTCTTTGTTTCAACGTGCTCTTCCGCGTGTCTGTCGGGATATGGTGAGAGCGTCTGCATCTTCTGCAGCGCCCTTTGAATTATGCAGTAGCCCAGAAAAGCGTGCCGGATCAACTGCGCGCCGGCGCGGCATTTATTTCAAGCCTCCGATGACCGCCGGCGAAGCCAGCTTTCCGCCGCATAAAGGGCTGCGACATGCATCGACTGCATGATGACCGCGCCGGACTGCAGGTCGCCGAGGAGGGCGGCAAGATCCTCAAACAACAGCTCGACCTTCTCGCCCGGGTCGAAACGCGGTTCACCGGCTCGGCTGAGGTCGAGTGCCAGCCAGCTCGTCACCGCGTTGCTGTGGCTTGCTGCATTCGGGTAGGAGGTGAGCAGCTTGACGAAGGTCGAGGCTTCATAGCCGGTCTCCTCCCGTAGTTCGCGCCGGGCTGCCGCCATCGCCGCATCGCCGGTCTCGCTGTCGCCGCGCTCGACACCGCCGGCGACGAGCCCGTGGATGATCTCGCCGCGTCCATGCCGGTATTCCCGCGTCAGCAGCACGCGGCCGTCGGGCATGACAGGCACGACGTTGATCCAGTCGGGATAGTCGAGCACATGGAAGGGCGCGACGACGGTCCCATCGGCGGTGACGCAGTCGTCGCTTCGCAGCCGGATCCAGCGATCCTCATAGGTGATGCGGCTTGCCGCCACGCTCCACGGCCTCAATTCGTCACTCATCGCCAATTCCTTGCCCCGGAACGAGCGGGATAACATTCCTCTCCGCCTGGCAAAAGCCTTTCCCGCTGGGATAAAGTGAGCGAATCGGAGATGGGGTTATCGAATGGATTTCACCGGCGAAGAACGCATCGCCGCGCCGCGGGATGTCGTCTGGGCAGCGCTCAACGATCCCGAGATCATGCGCGGCTGCATTCCAGGCTGCCAGGCCATCGAGCGGCTGTCGCCGGATACCTTTGAGGCGACGATCAAGGTCAAGTTCAGCCTGCTGTCGGCTACCTTTCATGGGCTGCTGACACTGTCCAATGTCGATGCGCCGAACAGCTACACGCTGTCGGCCGAAGGCAAGGGTGGTCTTGCCGGCTTTGCCAAAGGAGCCGCCGATATCGTGCTCGAAGAAAGCGGTGCCGAGACCATCCTGCATTTTCGGGCAAAAGCCGAGCTCGGCGGCAGGCTTGCCCAGTTCGGCGCACGTCTGCTCGATGCGACCTCACAGAGGCTCGCCGAAGGGTTCTTTTCGGATTTCAATGCCGCCGTCGTCGCGAAGATGGCGGCTGGCTGATCCGGGCCCGACGCCACGCGCTTTGGGCTTGGCGTGGGTTGGGCCATGGGCTACATCCACGTCATGACGTGGACAATCAGGCCGCCGCGGGCGGAAGACCAGGAAATGCTCGCGGAGATTTATCTTTCCGTGCGCCGCGAAACATTCGTCTGGGTCGATCCCGGCAAATTCCACCGCGAAGACTTCGCCGCCCATACGAATGGCGAGACGGTCTTCGTCTGTGAGCATGAAAACGGCGGAGTAGCCGGCTTCCTGTCGCTCTGGCCGGCCGATGATTTCATCCACATGCTCTATATCAGCCCGGACTTCCAGGGCTTTGGCGCCGGTACGGCGCTGCTGCAGGCGCTGCCGGAATGGCCAGGCCACCGCTACCGGCTGAAGTGCCTGGTGAAGAACCGGCGGGCGAAGGCTTTCTACCTCGCCCACGGTTTCCGTGTGACCGGCAACGGCACGTCGCCGGAGGGCGACTATCAGGAACTGAGCTTTTTTCCGGTTTGACCGCTGCCGAAGCATCGCCGAAACCGAGCCGGTTTATCGTGCCGGAAGCTGCCCGGCGATTTCCTCGGCGCGGCTCTTGTGGCGGTCGGCCTCGCCCTGCCAGCGGATGGCTTCCTTGGCCTCGATGCGGGCGCGCTTGCGGTGTTTACCTTGGCTGAACCAGGTGGCGGCCGAGCCGATCAGCATGCCTGCGATCAAGGCAACGACCAGGAAGACGAAGAAGGGCGCAGAAACCGCAAGCACCTGATCTTCCGGCCGGAACGGATTGAAGGCGAGCGTGACGCTTTGCCGGTTGGCGACGCAGAAGACGATGAGGATGACGCCGAGCGGCAGCAGAATCAACAGGTTGACGATCTTCTTGGCCATTGGAGTTCTCCATGCGTCGGATGGCGCCGCCCTTTCTGAGCGGCGCGTTATAACTACGCATCGGCCCCGAAAATCGATTCCGATTTTCGGGGCCGATGCGTTAGCAGAATAGGAAAACGGTCTTCGAGATCAAGTGCGGATTCGCCGCAGGCGGCGTGCGGCGCTCAATCCTCTTCGTCGGCCTGGCCGGGATTGAGCCGCTCGCGCAGCTCCTTGCCGGTCTTGAAGAAGGGAACCCACTTCTCCTCGACGAAGACGGTATCGCCGGTGCGCGGGTTGCGGCCGGAGCGGGACGGGCGGTTCTTGACCGAAAACGCGCCAAAGCCGCGCAATTCGACTCGGTTGCCCGCAGCCAGTGCATCCGTGATCTCGTCGAGAACCGCGTTGACGATATTCTCGACGTCGCGATGATAGAGATGCGGGTTGCGTGCTGCAACAATCTGCACCAATTCGGACTTGATCACGTTCGCCCCCTTAAATTATTGATTTCTTATCAATCGCGGCCAACCTGCCAAACTGAAAGCAGCCCGTCAAGAAGCAACTTTGGGGGCAGGATTCCATTGATATCCTGGCCTTTCAAGAGATCATCATAACCGAAGATCGTAATCAACCGCGAAACAGCCCCAGCGAGCAGAAAGGGCGTGTTGCTCTTCTTGTCCCAGTCGACCATCGGCAGGTCGGCGTCGACGCCGCGCGATTTGAGATAGGCCCGGATTTCCGGCTCGCCGCCGATCGTATCGACGAGTTTCACCTTGAGCGCCTGGCGGCCGGTATAGATCGTGCCGTCGGCGAGCTTCAGCACCTCGTCGCGCGGCAGCTTGCGCCGGTCGGCGACCAGATCGACGAACCAGTTATAGCTGTCGACCACCATGTTGCGGATCATTGCCTTGGCCTCCTCGCTCGCTTCGTGGAACGGCGAGGGTTCGGCCTTCAGCGGCGAAGATTTGATCTCCTGCAGCGAGACGCCGATCTTATCGAGCAGCGGCTGGATCTGCGGATACTGGAAGATGACGCCGATCGAGCCGGTGATCGAGCTGTCGCCGGCAATGATCGTGTCGCCGGCGGTGGCGATCATATAGCCGGCGGAGGCGGCAAGCGTGCGCACATCGGAGACGACGGGTTTCTTGGCTGCGATCGCACGGATCGCCTTGAAGATCTTTTCGCCGCCATAGGTCGTGCCGCCGGGCGAGGAGATCGAAATCACTGCGGCCTTCACCTGATCGCTGGTCTCGACTTTCTTCAGCCGCTCCAGAAGCTCGTCGTCGTCGACGATCAGTCCCGAGATCGTCACGTGGGCGATATGCGGGCGCTCCGTCCCGCCATTGCCGAAGGCGAAGCTGTAGAAGGCCAGACCAAGTGCCACGATGAGGGCGACCGCGACGATACGCCAGAAGCCGAGCTTGCGGCGCAGCCGCCGGCGATCGGCGATGATCGAACTGTCCATGAGAAACCTCCAGCGCTGGCCCGGCTTCGGCATGCCGCCGATCGATCCGGTGAAATAGGTGGCAGCGGCGCGTACGAATGCCACTTTTTGATGTTTTTCCGTTTTGTTGCTTGTTGCAGAAAAAATTCCATATTGGCAAGCCAATGTAATAATGCGAAACGAACTGTGATTGGCGGCCGGCTTTGTTACGAGGCGCGGCAATCACCGCACATGGAACGAGACCTATGCTCGATACCCTGAAGAACAACGGAAATGCCGCCTATGCGGGCTCCGGCCGTAGCGCCTATGGCGATGCGTTGTTCCATTCCGCCCGCGTGCGGCGGCTGAAGATTTTGCTGCCGGTGGCAGCCCTCATCGTCGCGGCTGCCCTCCTGGCGGTGGCGTTGGTCAGCATCTATCTGCCTGAGAACGTCAAGTTCGAAGGCGCCAAGATCGAAAACGGCAAGGTCGTGATGGAAAAGCCGGCGATCGCGGGCCGCAATTCCGACGGCATCAATTATTCGATGCTCGCCGAACGGGCGTTGCAGGATATCCGCAATCCCGATCTCATCACGCTGGAGACCATCAAGGCCGCCGTGCCGATGAATGACGGCCTGATCGCCCGCGTCGTCGCCTCGACCGCCGACTACAACCGCGCCACCGACAACCTGCATATGACCGCTCCGTTCACCCTGGTGCTGAGCAGCGGCCTCAACGCGAATTTCCAGTCCGCCCGCCTCGATATCAAGGGCGGGAACATGCGCAGCGACGACCCCGTCACCATCACCAAGGACAATGCCTCCATTGTTGCGAAGACGCTCCAGATAACCGATAAGGGGCGGGTGATCACATTCGAGGGGAATGTTCGCATGAATGTCGATCCATCCACCATCCATAAACAGGGCACTTAACCAGCCGGGTCATCCATGACAAAAGATTGTCGCATTTCCACTTGCAAGACTGGCTTGGCGTTCATTGCCGGCGCATTTGCCCTTGTTCTGACGGCCGCGGGCGCGGGAGCGCAGCAGGCGGCCACGATGTCGGGCATGAAGCTTTCCAACGACCAGCCGATCCAGATCGAAAGCGACAAGCTGGAAATCCACGATCAGGAACACACGGCTTTGTTCACCGGCAAGGTCAAGGTCGTCCAGGGGACGACGACGATGCAGTCCGGCAAGATGACCGTCTATTACAAGGACAAGGCGGCAAAGCCGGCCGCCGACGGGACGCAACCCGCCGCCCAGCCGCAGCAGTCGGCCTCGCTGGCATCGGGCAGTGCCGATATCGACAAGATCCTGGTGACCGACAAGGTCCTGCTGACATCGGGCACGCAGACGGCGACCGCCGATGACGGCAAGTTCGATATGGCCTCGCAGACATTCATCCTCACGGCGGATCAGGGCAACAAGGTTATTCTGTCGGATGGACCGAACGTCTTCACCGGCTGCAAACTGACCGTTCACATGCAAACCGGTCAGGCGGAGCTTGAAAGCTGCGGCGGGCGTGTCCAAATTCAGCTCGATCCAAAATCGCAGCCGAATGCGCAGCAGAAGCAGAACTGAGAAGCCGGCCTCCCACGTGAAATTATCATCGCTATCCACCATGTTCGGCCAGCCCGGGCCACAAGCTGCGGGCGCCGCCGACAAAAGCCGTTATCAGGGAACGCTGATCGCACGCGGTCTGACGAAGACCTATGCGACGCGGCGCGTCGTCAATGGCGTCTCGCTGGTGGTGCGCCGTGGCGAGGCCGTCGGCCTGCTCGGCCCGAACGGCGCCGGCAAGACCACCTGTTTTTACATGATCACCGGCCTCGTGCCGGTGGATGAAGGCACGATCGAGATCGACGGCAACGACGTCACGACCATGCCGATGTACCGCCGCTCCCGTCTCGGCGTCGGTTACCTGCCGCAGGAAGCCTCGATCTTTCGCGGCCTGACGGTGGAAGAAAATATCCGCGCCGTGCTTGAAGTGCACGTCAAGGACAAGGCCGAGCGCGAGCAGAAGCTGAACGAGTTGCTGGAAGAATTCCATATCCAGAAGCTGCGCAAGAGTGCTGCAGTTGCCCTCTCGGGCGGTGAGCGCCGCCGTCTCGAAATCGCCCGTGCGCTGGCGACCGACCCGACCTTCATGCTGCTCGACGAACCCTTCGCCGGCGTTGACCCGATCTCGGTCGCCGACATCCAGAATCTCGTCCACCACCTGACGGCGCGCGGCATCGGCGTTCTCATCACCGACCACAATGTGCGCGAGACGCTGGGTCTGATCGACCGGGCCTACATCATCCATGCCGGCGAAGTGCTGACCCATGGCCGGGCGAACGACATCGTCAACAATCCGGAAGTGCGCCGGCTTTATCTCGGCGACAATTTCAGCCTCTGAACGGTCGATGATGCTAAAGACGGGGACGCTGCCTCAGTCATCCTGAAACGGCGCAAACCTTTCGCCGGCACCTGTCCCACCGCAGAAATTAACCGCGCCGACATAGTTCCGCTTGACCAAATGAGATAAAAAAGCAATTTTTGGGCCAGTTGGATTTCCGTCGCCTGAAGTGTGATCGGACGCGGTTTCCCGGAGGAATCGAGGGAGTTTCGCGTCCGTCATGGCACTGTCCGCCAGTCTTTTCCTGCGCCAGAACCAATCGCTGGTGATGACACCGCAGCTGATGCAATCCATCCAGCTGCTGCAGATGACGCATGTCGAGCTCACCCAGTTCATCGCCCAGGAAGTGGAGAAGAACCCGCTGCTCGAATTTCCGTCGAATGACGGCGAGGCGGGCGCAGAACGCGGCGAATCCGAGGACGAGCCTTATGGTCATTCGCCGGAGGATGCGGGCTCGGACGATGGTTACGACAACCGCACCGACGCGCTTTCCAGCGACTGGTACGACAATGGCGGCAGCGCCAGCACCAGCCGGCTGAACGACGAGCTCGACGCCAACTACACCAATGTCTATCCCGATGACAGCGCGCCGCAGCGCCTCGATGCGCCGGAACTCGTCGGCCAGTGGAAATCGATGCCGGGCAGCGGCGGCGAGGGCACCGATTACGATCTCGACGATTTCGTCGCCGGCCAGGTGTCGCTGCGTGATCATCTCGCCCAGCAGATCCCCTTCGTCCTGCCCGACATGGCCGATCGGCTGATCGCGCAGAACTTCGTCGATCAGCTCGACGATGCCGGTTATCTGCAAGTCGATCTCGTCGAGACCGGCGAGCGGCTGGGCACGAGCCTGACTGCGGCCGAGCGTGTGCTTGCCGCACTTCAGACGCTCGATCCGCCGGGGGTTTTCGCCCGCAGCCTCTCCGAATGCCTGGCGATCCAGCTCAGGCAGAAGGACCGGTATGACCCCGCCATGCAGGCGCTTGTCGAAAACCTCGAACTGCTGGCACGGCGCGATTTTGCCACGCTGAAGCGGCTCTGCGGCGTCGACGAGGAAGACCTTCTCGATATGCTCGGCGAAATCCGGCAGCTTAATCCCAAGCCTGGCAGCGGTTTCGAGACCGGCGTTTCCGAAGCGATCATGCCCGATGTGGTCGTCAGGCCCTCCCTGGAGGGCGGTTGGCTGGTCGAGCTCAATCCGGATACGCTGCCGCGCGTGCTCGTCAACCAGTCCTATTTTTCCCGTGTGACCAGGAATGGCGATGATCACGCCTTCCTGTCCGAATGCCTGCAAAGCGCCAACTGGCTGACGCGCAGCCTTGACCAGCGGGCAAAAACCATCATGAAAGTGGCAAGCGAGATCGTCCGCCAGCAGGATGCCTTCCTGCTGAACGGTGTCGACCACCTGCGCCCGCTGAACCTGAAGACGGTCGCCGAGGCGATCAAGATGCACGAATCCACCGTCAGCCGCGTCACCTCGAACAAATACATGCTGACGCCGCGCGGCCTCTTCGAGCTCAAATATTTCTTCACCGTCTCGATCAGCGCCGTTGCCGGCGGCGACAGCCATTCGGCCGAGGCGGTGCGTCACAAGATCCGCGCGCTGATCATGCAGGAGAGCCCCGACGCGGTGCTCTCCGACGACGATATCGTCGACATGCTGAAGAAAGGCGGTGTCGATCTCGCCCGCCGCACGGTTGCCAAGTACCGCGAGGCTATGAACATTGCCTCCTCGGTCCAGCGCCGGCGCGAAAAACGGGCGCTCGCCAAGGTCGCCGGCTTCTGACGCCGCAATGCTTCGGTCTTGATCGAAGCATCCAGCTCCAAATCCCCGTTATTTCTCTGACGTCTTGAACGAATTGGGAAAGCCGACCATGACGCCGCAAAATCCGAAGCTTGCCAGGGAGCTTCTCCTGCTGCTGGCGCTGGCAGCCCTCTGGGGGTCGTCCTACACTTTCATCAAGATCGGCGTCGAGACGATCCCCCCGGTGACTTTGATCGCCGTCCGCACGCTGATTGCCGGCGGCATTCTGCTCGCCGTCCTCCGCTACCGGCGAATCCGTCTGCCCACTGACGGTGGGACGTGGCGGCGGTTTTTTGTCCAGGCCTGTCTGAACAGCGTCATTCCCTTCACGCTGATTGCCTGGGCGGAACAATCCGTCGATGCCGGGCTGGCGGTGATCCTCAATTCGGCAACGCCGATCTTCACCTTCCTGCTGACCGTGCTGATAGTCCGCCACGAGCAGGTGACGGCGCGAAAGCTTTTCGGCGTCATATCAGGAGTTGCCGGCATCTGCCTGGTCATCGGCGTAGAGGTGCTCGGCGGTCTCGGCGAAAGCCTGATGGCGCAGCTCGCCATCATCCTGGCGACAGCCTGCTATGCCGGTGCGGCGATTTTCAGCAAGAACTTCAAGGGGCTCGATCCCGCCGTGCCGGCGGCCGGCTCGTTGATCTCGGGCGCGGTCATTCTCCTGCCGGTCAGCCTCGTCGTCGACCGGCCGTGGACGCTCGATCCCTCGGCCGCATCGATTCTGGCGCTGCTGGCTCTGTCCGCCTTTTCGACGGCGCTTGCCTTTGCGATCTATTTCCGTCTCGTCCAAACGTTGGGCTCGGTCGGCACGACGTCGCAAGCCTATCTCAGAGTGCCGATCGGTGTTGCGATCGGCATCCTTTTCCTCGGTGAAAGGCTGAGTCCGACGGCCTGGATTGGACTCGTTTGCGTCATCTTCGGTGTCGCAGCCATGACGATCCCGGCGCGGGTTATGGCAACCACAGCGAGAATCCACTAAAGGTCATTGGTAAGTGGCCGGTGAAATATGCTGTAATTACCGTGTTTTCGATGCGTGCGTCGCGTGTATTAGTGATGCCGATTTTTCGCCCTATTGACTTTTCAACAGCGGCTGGCTAGAAGCCCGCCGCAATCGATGCCGCAAACGGCGTCTGGAGTTATCCCCAGCATCAGAAGGGCACCAAGGACCAGCAGGCTGACGCCGATCTTGCTTGAGATTGCGCGAAGTGCTTGGATGAACCTGAGGCTTGGCGTAAACTGATACCCGCAAACGACGATAAGAAGGGAAACTCCATGAGTGTGCGTGTGTCCGGTAAACATATGGAAATTGGTGACTCGTTCCGTCAAAAGATCGAGGACCAAATTGGTATGGCCATCACGAAATACTTCGACGGGGGATATTCGGGTCAGGTGACCGTGGAAAAGGCGAGTTCTCGTTACTCGGCAGACTGCAAGCTTCATCTCGACAGTGGGGTGGTGCTGCATGCGGCCGGCGAGGCGACGGACCCGCTGCTGGCTTTCGACGCCGCTTCGGAGCGCATCGAAAAGCGCCTGCGCCGCTACAAGCGCAAGCTGAAGGACCATCATGCCGGAAACCATCTGAACGGTTTTGCAGAAGTCTCCTACACGGTCATGGATTCCGTTCCTGACCACGAAGATGAGATCCCCGACGATTTCGCGCCGGCCATCGTCGCCGAAAGCACGAAGCAGCTGAAGACCATGTCGGTCGCCACCGCCGTGATGGCGCTCGACATGACCGACGAGCCGCTTCTCCTGTTCCGCAGCCCCGGCAAGGAACACTTGAACATCGTTTACCGTCGGCACGACGGAAATATTGGCTGGATCGATTCCGCCAATATCAAAGGCTGAGATCAGGCGGTGAGCGGCGGTATCGCCGCCGCTCGTTGCATTTGATCCCGGCGACAGAAGGAAAAAGAAATGGCATTGGCAGATTTGCTCCATCAGGATGCGATCATTCCCGCCCTCAGAGTAAATTCCAAGAAACAGTTGCTTCAGGAATTGGCCGCAAGAGCCGCCAGGATCACCGGGCTCTCCGAACGGGAGATCTTCGACGTCATCCTGCAGCGCGAACGCCTTGGCTCGACCGGCGTCGGCAACGGCATCGCCATTCCCCACGGCAAGCTGGTCAACATCCATTCGATCGTCGGCATCTTCGCCCGGCTGGAGCAGCCGGTCGATTTCGAAGCCCTGGACGACCAGCCTGTCGACCTCGTCTTCCTGCTGCTGGCGCCGGAAGGTGCCGGTGCCGATCATCTGAAGGCCCTGTCGCGGATCGCCCGCGTGCTGCGCGATCACGATCTGGTCGCCAAGCTGCGCGCCACGGATTCCGCTTCGGCAATCTACGCTTTCCTCAATGAGGAACAGACGTCGAACGCTGCCTGAGCGTCATTTATGTCTGAAATGCGAAAGGCGCCGGCTCATCCCGGCGCCTTTTGCATGATAATGCATGGCGCCGGGAAGTGTGCAGCGGTTCCCGGATAACGACATGCATAAAAACAAAGAGCCAAAGCGCGTCGCATGAATCAAGTTAGCCGTGACGCGCTTTAGGGAACTGATGCTCAGAACTCTTCCCAGCTATCCTGCGCCACGGCAGCCGAGCCTCGCGATGGAGCTGCCACGCGGCGGACCGCGGGGGTGGCACGAGGCGAAGCGGCCGGGGCAGCCGGCGCCCGCATCTGCTGGGCAACCGAGGTCAGTGCTGCGGCATTGCCTGAGCCTGCGACGCTGAAACGGGTAGCAAGCGCCTTCAGCGTCTGTGCCTCGTCGTTGAGGGCGACGCTGGCGGCGGTGGCTTCCTCCACCATCGCCGCGTTCTGCTGCGTCACCTGGTCCATCTGGTTCATGGCCTGGTTGATTTCCTTCAGGCCGACGGCCTGTTCGCTGGCCGATGCCGAGATCTGGCGGATGAGATCATTGATGCTCATCACCTGTTCGGCGATCTTGTGCAGCGTGCCGCCGGCCCGCCCGACCAGATCGACACCTTCCTTGACCTGGACGGCCGAGGTGTTGATCAGCGTCTTGATTTCCTTGGCGGCATTGGCCGAACGCTGCGCAAGTTCGCGCACCTCCTGGGCGACGACGGCAAAGCCCTTGCCGGCTTCCCCGGCACGCGCCGCCTCGACACCGGCGTTCAGCGCCAGCAGGTTGGTCTGGAAGGCGATCTCGTCGATGACGCCGATGATCCTCGAAACTTCCGTCGATGACTGCTCGATCCCTTGCATCGAGGCGATCGCCTTCTGCACCACTTCGCCGGACTTTTCGGCGTCCTGGCAGGCGAGGTTGACGTTGTCTGCGGCCGTGCGGGCGTTGTCGGCGCTGGAATCGACCTGTGCGGTGAGTTCGTTGAGTGCGGCCGCCGTCTCCTCAAGGCTTGCCGCCTGCTGTTCGGTGCGCTTGGCGAGGTCGGAAGCGCTGTTGCTGATTTCGCCGGTGCCCAAGCCGATATTGGCGACGCTGAGGTTCATCGTGTTGATGGTCTCTTCGAGGCTCGCAAGGGCGGCGTTGAAGTCCTGTTTCAGCTTGCCATATTCGCCGGGGAAATCGTCGATAATGCGGTGACTGAGATTGCCCTGCGACAGCGCCGAAAGGCCATCGCCGACGATCGAGACGATATGGCGCTGAAGCGATACCGATTGCTGGCGTTCCGATTCCGAACGGCCGCGCTCGGTCTCCGCCGCCTGCCGCTCTCTGGCGGCCTCGTCTTCGAGGCGACGGCTGTCGGCGAGCGTGAAGCGGAAGCCTTCGAGCGCCTTGGCGACCGAACCGATTTCGTCGGTACGGTCCTGGGCGGCGACCGGTTCGTCATACTTGCCGTCGCCCAGCGCTCCGACGCTGGCAACCAGCCCGCCGAGCGGTCGCTGCACCAGCGAGCGAACGGCGAAATAGAGCGCCAGCATCACTGCGCCGAGCACGATCAGGCCGTTCACGATCATCATGGTGGTCTGATCCTGCACCGGTGCGTTGATCGCCGTATGCGGGACATCGACGAGCACGACCCAGGTGGCGTTGACGCCGGGAACCGCGAACGGATAGACGACGCGGTCGAAAGGATCGAGGCCGTCATAGGCGAGGTTTCTGACGAGGCCCGGCTGTTTGCTTGACAGCGCCGATTTGACGGTGTCGGCGCCTTCGCCGTCATACTGCTTGGTCATCAGGTCGGGGATCGGCGCGACGATCCAGTTGCCGGTCTGCGACAGCAGCGTGACGCGGCCGGAGCCGAACGGATGCAGCGCCTGCAGCTTATCGGTCAGCGATTTCAGCGAGATGTCGACGCCGCCGACGCCGATCATCTTGCCACCCGACATCACGGGATAGGCGATCGAGGTCAACAGCGTCGGAACGTCGGTACCTTCGGCCATATAGGGCGTGGTGATCGCGCCCTTGCCGCTGTCGGCGGCGAGCTTCCACCATTCGGCGGTATAATCATTATCGAAAGTCGAATATTGGATGCCGCCATCCTTGGTTTTCGACCAGTAAGGCGTGAAGGCGCCGTTCTTGTTCGTGCCTTCGTCTTTGTCGTTGGCGATCTCGGTGGTCTTGCCGTCGAGCGCGCCGAGCTGCTCGCAAAACCAGCTGCCGAAGGCGAAGGCGTTCTGCTCGAGATTGGCCTTCAGCACGTTGATCATGCCCTTGCGATCGAGCGCCTTGCCTTCATGGCCGCGGCCGATGACGCCGGACATGGTGCGCGCGGCGCTGGCGAGTTCGCCGACATTGGCGGCGATTTCATTTGCGATCGATTTCGCCTCGAGGTTCGCCTGATCCATCGTCAGCGTCTGGACGCGGTCCCGGGTCTGGCCGATGAGGAAAAAGTTCGAAACGACAAGGACAAGCGCGATGGCGATGCCGGTGATGACGATGAGCTTCGCGGCAAGCGATTTCATGCGGAATATGGACATGGGAATCCTCGGGCAAGGATGCGCCGAACGGGCATTTTCCGGCGCAGGAGCAAAGGCATCGCCCCGTCATGGAGCCGCCGCCTGCAGCGCCGTGCATCTGTTAAAGACGCGCAAAGGACGCCGCAGCATTTTGAATTATGCAATGGACGGCCGGATCAAAGGCATGCGTCACCGGCGACCAGGAGCAACATCGCTGGGGATCTGTTAAATTTGAATGAAATTTGGGCCGTGCGCCGCGGTAAAAAGGCAGGAATTCCCCTTAAAATTAAGGGCCCTGCCGGCGGCTTCGCAAAGAGACGCAGCTTATATCCTGGCTGCGACGTCCTCACCCCAAGGGATCGAAGGCTGCGCCCCGGATTTGAGGCAGGCGAGTGAACCGGCAACGGCCGCACGGCGCAGCGCCGAGGCAAAATCCAGGCCCTCGTCGAGGCTCGCCGCGAAATAACCGCAGAAAGTGTCGCCGGCGCCGACCGTATCGACGGGTTCGATCTTCAGACCCTGCGCCCTTAAGATCGCTCCGTCGCGAATGGCGATGACACCGTCGCCGCCAAGCGTCACGATCAGCGTCTGGCCGGTTTCGGCGTGCAGGCGCATCAGGGCTGCCTCGCGCGCCGGTGCGTCCATGCCGTCCTGTCCGGCTAGCCGCTCGAACTCGGTCTCATTGGCAATGACGATATCGGCAAGCCGGCCGAGGCGCGGCGCATCGGAAATCAAGGGCGCAAGGTTGAGGATACTGGTGACGCCCTTGGCGCGGGCGGCCGACAGGGCGCGTTCGACGGCATCAGCCGGCACTTCGAACTGCAGCATCAAGATATCGCCTTCCTTCATGCCGCCGATCGCCGTCTCGGCATCGTCAGCGGTGACCACGCCGTTGGCACCGGGAACGACGGCAATCATGTTTTCACCGTCGCCGCCGACAAGGATCAGCGCCGTGCCGGTGGGACCGTCGACATGCTTGACCAGAGAAAGATCGGTTCCCGCATCATCGAGCAGGGCAAGGGCATCGGCGGCGAAGCTATCCTTGCCGACAGCGCCTGCCATATGCACGTAGCGGCCGGAGCGCCGCGCAGCCAGTGCCTGGTTGGCGCCCTTGCCGCCGGCGGCGGTGGCAAAACCGTTGCCGGCCACCGTCTCGCCGGGCTTCGGCAGACGCTCGGTGGTGGCGATGAGATCCATGTTGATGGACCCGAAAACTGTAATCATCAGGGGTGTCCCGTCCTTTGGCGCATGCGGGCGAGACACTGCCCGAAGCGGTCACTCCTCGTCAACCACCCTGAGCTTGAGAAGCCCGGTGCGGCTTTCCACCGATTTGGCTGCGGGTTCGGTGTCGCGGCCCGGTTTGCTGTCGCCGCCGGCCTCGAATTCCAGCGCTTCGATCTTGGCGCCTCGCTTGGTCAGTTTGTCGGCCGAGGTGACGACCATGTCGATATCCTTCTGCGCCATGGCGAAATGGCCCTGCAGCTTGCGCACCCGCTCGTCGAGGCGGCCGAGGTCGTCCATTAGGATCGCCACTTCGCCTTGGATCAGATGTGCCTGCGCCCGCATGCGCTGATCCTTGAGCACGGCCTGGATGACCTGGATCGACAGCATCAGCAGCGATGGCGAGACGATGACGATGCGCGCGCGGTGCGCTTTCTGCACCACCGGCTCGAAGTTTTCGTGGATCTCGGCGAAGATCGATTCCGACGGCACGAAGAGAAAGGCCGTATCCTGGGTTTCCCCCTGGATCAGATATTTCTCGGAAATGTCCCTGATATGGATCTCCATGTCGCGGCGGAACTGCTGGCCGGCGATCTTGCCCGCCTCCGGGCTGCCGGCGTCGCGGATCGCGTTCCAGGCCTCGAGCGGAAATTTCGCATCGATCACCAGCGGCGGCGCACCGTTCGGCATGCGGATCGTGCAGTCGGGCCGCGAGCCGTTGGAGAGCGTTTGCTGGAAGGCATAGGCGCCCATCGGCAGGCCGTCGGCGACAATGGTTTCCATTCGCGACTGGCCGAAGGCGCCGCGCGTCTGCTTGTTGGAAAGAATGGCCTGCAGCCCGACGACATCCTTGGCGAGCGTCTGAATATTGTTCTGCGCCGCATCGATCACCGCCAGCCGCTCCTGCAGCCGCTGCAAATTCTCATGCGTCGATTTGGTCTGCTCGGTGATCGTCGAGTTGACGCGCTGCGACATGCCGTCGAGGCGTTGGCTGATCGCCTGGTTCAGCTCGCTCTGCCGCGCGCCGAACACCTCGGTCATCACAGCGATCCGGCCCTGCATCTCCGCCTGGATCTTCAAAAGCTCGGCCATGCGCGCCTCGCTTTCAGCGGCACGAAAGCTTGCCTCCTCCGCCTGCTCGCGGCGAAGGCTTGCGCCGCGCAGCAGCAGCACGATCACCAGCAGGATAAGAGCCAGCAGAACCCCGCCGGCAAGCGCCAGCATGGCCGGGCTGATCGAGGCAAGCGACAAACTGAACGAATCGGAACTAGCGGTCATGCCGTAACCATAACAGAAGAGGTGGCAATATATAGATCAAAACGTGAACGGACATAGCGCCCCCAATGTCCTCGCAGGCCGAGGCGCTTGCTGGCCAAAAGGGTCGTTCCGGTACCGCTGCCGGCCAGCGGCCCGCGGCGAATATGGCGAAATTCCGGGCGGGGATGCAAAAAAGCGTCTTCCCTGCCTGCCGGATAATTCCATAGTCGGAAAAGATGGGTTATGGGAACGCCATGACCATCAAGCCACTCATCATTCTTCCCGATCCTATTCTCCGCCAGGCCTCGAAGCCGATCGAGCGGGTCGATGCCGACCTGCAGCGTCTTGCTGACGATATGCTGGAAACCATGTACGACGCGCCGGGCATCGGCCTTGCGGCGATCCAGATCGGCGTGCCGCGCCGCGTGCTCGTCATCGACGTGTCGCGCGAAGGCGAGGAAAAGCAGCCGCAGGTCTTCATCAACCCGGAGATCGTCAAATCTTCCGACGAACGCTCGGTCTATGAAGAAGGCTGCCTGTCTATCCCGGATTATTATGCCGAGGTCGAACGCCCCGCCGTCGTCTCGGTCAAATATCTCGACCGGAACGGCAAGGAACAGACGGTGGAAGCCGATGGCCTGCTCGCCACCTGCCTGCAGCACGAGATCGACCATCTGAACGGCGTGCTGTTCATCGATTATATCTCGCGGCTGAAGCGGGAGATGGTGATCAAGAAATTCACCAAGGCGGCGAAGTCGAAGGCGCTCTGAGCGTCGCGTTGAAATTTCGCCGGCGAGGCGCTATGATATCACTGATATCATAATGGAGGTGCCGATGGGTGACCTGCTTATTCGCGATGTTCCGGATGCAATGAAGCGGCAGCTTCAGGAAAGCGCGCAGCGCAATGGCCGCAGCCTTTCGGAAGAGGCGATCGAAATCATCCGCCGGCAGATTGCTGTCGGGCGTTCGGGGGCTTCCGCCGGACAGCGCTTTCGCTCGCTGATGAGCGATGAAAGATTGAGCGATGAGGAGGTGGAAACCATCGCCGCATCGCGCCACGAACCCGACCGCGAACCGCCGCGCTTCGACACATGATCGTCCTCGATACGAATGTGATTTCCGAAATGCAGGGGAGAACCCACAGCGAGCGGATATTGAACTGGCTTGATGGCTATGACGTCGAGACGCTTTTCCTGACGACGATTGCCGTCGCCGAAATGCGCTATGGTCTTGAACTTCTTGATGACGGCAGGCGGAAGGCAACGTTGATATCCGACTTTAATAAGATCGAGTCGGAATTTTCAGGCCGTATCCTCGGTTTTTCCCTGAGCGCGGCCAATCGCTACGGCCTCTTGGCGGCACAGCGCAAGAGGGCGGGGCGGCCGATGGAGACCAAGGATGCGATGATCGCCGCCATCTGCCTTGCAAACGGCGCCACGCTCGCCACCCGCAACACCAGAGATTTCGAGGGGCTTGATCTCAAGCTCGTAAACCCGTTTGAAGACGGCTGATCCTCAATTGGCGAGATAGAATGTCTCTTAGCATCATTTTCATGGGAACACCGGAGTTCTCCGTTCCGACCCTGCGCCTGCTGGTCGATGCCGGACACAGGATCATCGCCGTCTATACGCAGCCGCCCCGGCCGGGCGGGCGACGCGGGCTCGATCTGCAGAAATCGCCGGTGCATCAGGCGGCCGAACTGCTCGGCCTGCCGGTTTTCACGCCGGTCAATTTCAAAGATCCCGAGGAGCGCGAGAGGTTCGCCGCTCTCAAGGCCGATGTCGCCGTCGTCGTCGCCTATGGATTGCTGCTGCCGGAGGCGGTTTTGAACGGCACCCGCGACGGCTGCTACAACGGCCACGCCTCGCTGCTGCCGCGCTGGCGGGGTGCGGCGCCCATCCAGCGGGCGATCATGGCGGGTGACGCAGAAACCGGCATGATGGTGATGAAGATGGACAAGGGGCTCGATACCGGCGCCGTGGCGCTCACCCGCACAGTCGAGATCGGCCCGAACATGACGGCAGGCGAACTGCACGACCGGTTGATGCAGGTCGGCGCCAAGGCGATGGCGGAAGCCATGGTGAAGCTGGAGATGAACGACCTGCCGCTGACGCCGCAGCCGGAAGATGGTGTGCTCTATGCCGCCAAGATCGACAAGGCCGAAACCCGCATCGATTTTGCCAGGGATGCCCTAGATGTGCACAATCATATCCGCGGTCTGGCGCCATTTCCCGGCGCCTGGTTCGAGCTCGAGATCGGTGGCAAGCCTGAGCGCGTGAAGGTGCTCGGCTCGGAGCTGGCTGAAGGCGAGGGGCCTGCCGGGCAATTGCTGAGCGACGACCTCGCGGTCGCCTGCGCCTCGGGTGCTGTGCGGCTGACCAGGCTGCAGAAGGCAGGCGGCAAGCCGCTGGCCGCGGCCGATTTCCTCAGGGGTACGCCGCTTGCCGTCGGCACGAGGCTTTCCTGATGCCGCGCTTCCGCATGACCGTCGAATATGACGGCGGCCCCTATGTCGGCTGGCAGCGGCAGGAGAACGGCCCCTCGGTGCAGGGCGCGATCGAAGCCGCAGTGCTGTCGCTGACCGGCGAGACCGTCTCGATCCGCGGCGCCGGCCGCACCGATTCGGGCGTCCACGCCATGGGCCAGGTGATCCATGTCGATCTGTCGAAGGCATGGTCGCCGTACCAGCTGCAGAATGCCTTGAACGCGCATCTGAGGCTTGCCGGCGAGCGTGTTTCCATTCTCGATGTCGAGGCGGTTGCGGAATTCTTCGATGCCCGTTTCTCGGCGTTGCGCCGCCATTATCTCTACCGGATCGTCAGCCGACGGGCGCCGCTGGCGCTGGAAGCCGGCAAGGCCTGGTGGGTACCGAAGGCGCTCGACCACGAGGTCATGCACGCCGCCGCCCAGAGGCTGGTCGGCCGCCACGATTTCTCCACCTTCCGCGCCGCTCATTGCCAGGCAAACAGCCCGGTGCGCACGCTCGATCGGCTGGATGTGACGCGCAGCGGCGAGCTGATCGAGATCCGCGCCACGGCGCAGAGTTTTCTCCACAACCAGATCCGCTCCTTCGCCGGCACGCTGAAGCTCGCCGGCGAAGGCAAATGGACGCCTGACGATGTCGAGGCCGCCCTTGCGGCGCGCGACCGCAAGGCCTGCGGCCCGGTGGCGCCGCCCGACGGGCTCTATTTCCTGCAGGTGGATTATCCGGAGGTGATCGTCGACCGGCGCAGGCCGGTCAGCGAGACCGATGACGATCCATCGTAAGCTTGGTCAGACCGGATAGATGCCGAGGAAGTGCTGCAGATATTCCGAAAGGATCATCGACGGCACCAGCAGCACCAGCGTCATTGCCCCGACCATCAGCGGATGACCGTGGCAGATCATCCGCAGAATGCGCGCCAGCACGAAGACCTGAGCCAGCATGAAGGCAAGCAGCAGCAGCGAGACAAGGCCGACGGAGCCGGGAAGGAAGACAACCATCGCCAGCAGCAGCCCGTTGATATAGGAGAGCGGCACGCCGAGCCAGTTGACGCTGACGACGACAGGGGCGAAACGCTCGCCCATGCGGAAGGCAAGCAGCAGCAGCCCGGCAAAAACCAGCGGCACGAACCAGTTGGCGAGCTCGACGAAGCCGAGCCTGAGATAGAAGGCAAAGCCGACATCGGCTTCCGGCGGCATCGACCGCAGAAAGACCTGCCGCCACCAGAGCCAGGAAATGCCCATCGGCGGCAGGCACCAGGCGATCGCCCAGAACGAGCGGTTCACGCCGCGCTCGGACAAATCGAGGTAGCGGAAGCCGCGCGGATCCAGCCGGATCAGCAGCCAGAGGCCGGCCAAATAGTATTGGACTTCCCTAAGCCCCGGCATTGGCGAACCAGTGGGCAATGAAGGTCTCGTAGATCGCCGTCAGCATCTCCAGATCGGAAACGGCGACGCGCTCGTCGACCATGTGCATCGTCTGGCCGACGAGGCCGAACTCGACGACCGGGCAATAATCCTTGATGAAACGCGCATCCGAGGTGCCGCCGGTGGTCGAAAGCGCCGGCGAGCGGCCGGTGACACTTTCGACGGCTGAAGAGAGCGAGGCGATCAGGGCATTGTTGCGGGTGAGGAAGACATGGCTCGGCCGGTCGGCCCAGACGATATCGTATTTCACCGGTTCGCGGCCCGGCCGCAGCCGACCATCCCCGGCGGCGGCGTCGAGGCGCCGCAGGATTTCGGCGCGCAGCGTCTCGGCCGTCCAGCTGTCGTTGAAGCGGATGTTGAAGCTGGCCGAGGCCTTGGCCGGAATGACGTTGGTCGCCGGATTGCCGACATCGACCGTGGTCACCTCAAGGTTTGAGGGCTGAAAATCGTCGGTGCCGCCGTCGAAGGGCGGATCCATCAGCGCCTCCGTCAGCTGCAGCATGCCGCGCACCGGATTGTCGGCAAGATGCGGATAGGCGGCGTGGCCCTGGACGCCATGCACGGTGATCTTGCCCGACAGCGAGCCGCGCCGGCCGATCTTGATCATGTCGCCGAGCCTGTCCGGATTGGTGGGCTCGCCGACCAGGCAGGCATCCCAGCGTTCGCCGCGTTCGGCCGCCCACTGCAGGAGCTTGGTTGTGCCGTTGATCGCCGGGCCTTCTTCGTCGCCGGTGATCAGCAAGGAAATCGAGCCCTTGGGCGGCCCGCTCTTTTCGATATGGCGGGCGACGGCGGCGACGAAGCAGGCAATGCCGCCCTTCATGTCGACGGCGCCGCGACCGAAGAGTTCGCCCTTCGATATCTCGGCGGCGAAGGGCGGATGCGTCCAGGCGGCCTCGTCGCCGACCGGCACGACATCGGTATGGCCGGCAAACATCAGATGCGGGCCGTCCTTGCCAAGCCGGGCATAGAGGTTTTCAATATCGGCGGTTCCCGCTTCGCTCGCTTTCACCTTGTCGACAGTGAAGCCGCGCGGCGCAAGCATGGCGTCGAGCGCCGACAGCGCGCCGCCTTCGGCCGGTGTCACCGAGGGGCAGCGAATCAGCGTCTGAAGATTGGCGACGGGATCGGTAGCGGTCATGGCGTCGAACTATCCGGCGGGAATGGCAAAGACATGGCAAGGCGGCGGCCTCGCGCAAAAGACGCCGCCTGTTTACCGGATCAAAGTCCTGGTGTCATCAATCTCTGAGCAGCTCGTTGATGCCGGTCTTGGATCGGGTCTGTTCATCGACGCGCTTGACGATGACGGCGCAGTAGAGATGCGGCGCTGGCTTGCCGTTGCCCATGGTCGCACTGCCCGACGGCATCGAGCCGGCGACGACGACGGAATAGGGCGGCACTTCGCCGTAGCTCACTTCGCCGGTGGCGCGGTCGACGATCTTGGTCGACTTGCCGATAAAGACGCCCATGCCGAGCACCGAGCCTTCGCGGACGATACAGCCTTCGACCACTTCCGAACGGGCGCCGATGAAGCAATTGTCTTCGATGATCGTCGGGCCGGCCTGCATCGGCTCCAGCACGCCGCCGATGCCGACGCCGCCGGAGAGATGCACATGTTTGCCGATCTGCGCGCAGGAGCCGACCGTCGCCCAGGTATCGACCATCGTGCCTTCGCCGACATAGGCGCCGAGATTGACGAAGGAGGGCATCAGGATGGCGTTCGGGGCGATATAGGCCGAGCGGCGCACGACGCAGTTCGGCACGGCGCGGAAGCCGGCGGCGCGGAACTGGTTCTCGCCCCAGTTCTCGAATTTCGAGGGCACCTTGTCCCACCAGGTGGAATTGCCCGAGCCGCCCTTGACCACGTCCATGTCGTTGAGGCGGAAGGACAGGAGCACGGCCTTCTTCAGCCACTGATTGACCGTCCAGGCGCCGTCGGCGCCGCGCGTTGCGACACGAACCTTGCCGGCATCGAGCAGGTCGAGCGCTGCTTCGACCGCATCGCGAACCTCGCCCTTGGTCGACGTGTTCACATTGTCGCGATTGTCGAAGGCGGCTTCGATGGTCTTTTCGAGGGATGCGAGGTCGGTGGCGCTCATGAGAATTCCTTAAACTTCGATCTTTATCGTGGAGACGGCGGAGTCTCCGGAATGCGGTTGGCAGGGATTTAACCTGCTCTACAGCATGCAGCCGTAGAACGGAATGATTTTTCCAACAAGATCATACTTGGATTCAAGGCGTTATAGCGACATATCCGGCTTTGAAGCCGGCAAGACTGAAAGGCATTTCGACATGGCGAAGGGACGAAACGGCGGGTCGCGGCGCAAGGATGGCGTATGGGACCCGCTGAAGAGCAGCTCGACCGACAGGCAGCGCGCCGAGGCTGTGCCGAAGACGCCGCAGACGATGTCGCCCGCCTACCGCCTTGCCTATGTCGACGAAGATTTCCTCTGCCGTGAGGAGCTGCGGCCGATCCGCCTGCAGCTGGAGCTGCTGAAGACGGAGATGATGCTGACGGAGCGCGGCATCCGCTCGACCGTCGTCATGTTCGGCGGCGCCCGTATTCCCGCCCCCGGCCAGAGCGCTTGGGCGGCACGCAACGACATCCAGCGCGCCAATCTGGAGGCGGCCTCCGTCTATTATGACGAGGCGCGAAAATTCGCCCGGCTCTGCTCGAAATATTCGGCGACCCTCGGGTTCCAGGAATATGTCATCGTCACCGGCGGCGGTCCCGGCGTCATGGAGGCCGGCAATCGCGGCGCGGCCGACGAGGGCGCACCCTCGATCGGCCTCAACATCGTGCTGCCGCACGAACAGGCGCCGAACGCCTATGTGACGCCGGAACTCAGCTTCAACTTCCACTATTTCGCCATTCGCAAGATGCATTTCATGGTGCGCGCCAAGGCAATCGCCGTCTTTCCCGGCGGCTTCGGAACGCTCGACGAATTCTTCGAATGCCTGACGCTGATCCAGACCGGCCGCATGGAGCGGCTGCCGCTGATCCTCTTCGGCGAAGCCTTCTGGCGCCGCATCGTCAATTTCGATGCCCTGGCCGAATTCGGCACGATCGCGCCCGACGACGTCAAGCTGATCAGCTTCGTCGACACGGCCGAAGCCGCGTGGAAGATCATCCAGGATTTCTATGAGCATCGCGAATAGCGGCTCGGCATCCCGTTCGTAAGACGTGGCTCTTTCCCCGCCGGGCGGGGAAAGAGCGGAGGCGATGGTTCGCCCAACCTTGCAGCCGCGGCCTACAGCAGCGGCCGGTCCGGCATGTCGTCGATCGAGATGACGCCGTCCTTGTTGCGGTCCATCCGCGCAAACAGCTTGTCGAAGGCGGCAACGGCTTCCTGTTTGGAAATCTGGCCGTTCTGGTCGGTATCAACCCGGTGCATCATCATCGAGGCGCGCATGAAGTTGCCGCCATGGCGCATCCAACGGTGCCCGTCATGACCATCATGCCCGCCGTGACCGTCGCGTGGCGGCCGGCCCTGGTCGTCATTGCCTGGCGTCGCGGCTGCGGTATCGGTATCCTTGTTTTCGCTGGCCTCCTGCTTGCGCTGATCTCTCATCGCCTGCATCTGCGTCTTCTGGTATGCGCTGATTTCACCGGGCGTCAGCGAGCCGTCATTATTGGTGTCGATCGCAGCGAAAACCTTGTCGAGGCCGGCGGTCGCTTCTTCTTTGGAGACCTTGCCGTCCTTGTTGGCGTCGAACTGCTTGAGCATCCTGACATAGGTGATTTCGCGGAAGGCGGCAGGCCCCGGACCGTGCATGCCGGGGTGCTGGCGCGGCGCGTCACCGGGTGCGGCATGGCCTGCCCCGGCGGCTGCGCCGAAGATGAGGGTGGAGGAAAGCGCTGCCAGTATCAGCTTGTTGCGGTACATCGTATTTGCCTTTCGTGAGGTGTCCCCTCACGAAGAAAGCTACGGCAGCAGGGCGGAAAGCCCCAGTTAAACATCGGTAAGCTGAATGAAACTTTGGTAATCCGTCAGTCGCCGCCAACCCAGGGGCCAGATCAGCTCCGAGCGGTAATCTTGCCGAGAAAGGCGGCGAGGTCGTCGGTGACGAAATCGATGTGATCCTCTTCGCCGCTGGTCTTTTCCCACCATTCGACGAGCGTGTCTTCCAGATTGCGCGGCACCAACAGCACTGTCTGCATGCCGAGCGCCTTCGGCACCGTCAGATTGCGCGGCAGATCCTCGAACATCGCCGCCTTGCTCGTTTCGACGCATTTTAACGCCGTGAACTTGTCGTAGGTCGCCTGCGCCGGCTTCGGCACATAGTCGGCGGCGACGATATCGAAGATGTCGTCGAAATGCTCGAGAATGCCGAGCGCACCGGCCGTCATTTCCGCATGTTTGACGCTGCCATTGGTAAAGATGAACTTACGCCCGGGCAGCGCCTTGATCGCCGCGGCGAGTTCCGGCTGCGGCGTCAGCGCCGTGTAGTCGATCGCATGCGCCTTTTCGAGGAAGTCGTTCGGGTCGATGCCGTGATGAATCATCAGGCCCTGCAGCGTCGTGCCGTGCTCGAGGTAATATTGCTTCTGCAGCTTGCGCGCCTCTTCCCGCTCCATCTGCAACAAGGCCGCGACATAGGCGGTCATGTTCTTGTCGATCTGCGCGAAGAGATTGACATGATGCGGATAGAGCGTGTTGTCGAGGTCGAAGACCCAGTCTGTGACGTGCGCGAAATCGGCTTTATCAGGCGTGCGGTCGATCTTTGTCATGGCGGTCTTATGGCATGGGCGCGGCCGCAAGGAAATCGACAAGAATAAAATAGACGCCCGATTTTCGGCGGACGGCGCATGCGCGGGATGCTAGAAAGCGGATATGCTTTTCGAACGCCCCGACGACGATACGCTCTATGACGCCTTGATCGCGCGCAGCGCTGATTATGAGGGGCAGGCCTATGTCTGCGTCAAGACGACGGGCATCTTCTGCCGGCTGACCTGCCCGGCGCGCAAGCCGAAGCGGGAAAATACCCTGTTCTTCGAGACGATCGCCGCTTGCATGCATTCCGGCTTTCGTCCCTGCCGGCGCTGCAGGCCGCTGGAACAGCCGGGCAGGGAGCCGATCGTCGACGAACTGCTTGCGGCACTCGACGCTCAGCCGGAGGTTCGCTGGACCGAGGAGGAGATTGTCCGCCGTGGCCATGATCCCTCGACGGTGCGCCGCGCCTTCAAGCGGGCGCTCGGCATGACCTTCCATGACATCGTCCGCTATCGCCGGCTCGGCGAAGCGGCCCGGCAGCTGGCCGACGGCGCGCGCGTCATCGATGCGCAGATCGACGCCGGATACGAGTCTCCGAGCGGCTTTCGCACGGCATTCCAGCGGCTCGTCGGTAAAGCGCCGGCGCTCTCGCAAAACCGCGAATTGCTCGTTGCCGATTGGTTCGCCACCCCGCTCGGGCCGATGATCGCGGTTGCCGACAAGACGCATCTGCACCTTCTCGAATTTCATGATCGTAAGGCGCTGCCGACTGAGCTCGAAGCGCTGCAGAAGCGCGTCCGATCCTCGGTCGCAATCGGCCGCACCCCTGTCATCGACCAGATCGAGGCGGAGATCCGGGATTATTTCGAGGGCCGGCCCACCGTTTTCACGACGCCGCTGGCGCTTGGCGGTACGCCCTTCGAAAAACATGTCTGGGCAAAGCTGATGGAAATCCCTGTCGGTGAGACGCGCGCCTATGGCGATCTTGCCAGGGAGATGGAAAGGCCGGAGGTGGTGCGGGCCGTCGGCCGCGCCAATGGCGCCAACCAGCTTGCCATCATCGTGCCCTGCCATCGTATCCTCGGCGCGGATGGTTCGCTGACCGGCTACGGCGGCGGGCTCTGGCGCAAACAGTGGCTGCTGCGCCATGAAGAGAAAATCAGTACACAGGCGAAGATGGAGGAGACAGCATGAACCAGATTGAGAAGGCCAAGGCATTCGCCGCGCTGCATAAGAAGGGCGATCCGATCGTCCTCTACAATATCTGGGATGCCGGCACGGCGAAGGCGGTGACGGAAGCCGGCGCCAAGGCGCTCGCGACCGGAAGCTGGTCGGTCGCCGCAGCCCACGGGTTTGCCGATGGCGAGAAACTCCCGATGCAGGTACTTGTGGAGACGGCGAAATCCATCACCGCCGTCATCGACCTGCCGCTGTCGGTCGATTTCGAAGGCGCCTATTCGGCGGAGCCCGAGGGGGCGGCGGCCAATGCCGCCAGGCTGGTGGATGTCGGCGCCATCGGCATCAATTTCGAAGATCGGGTGGTTGCCGGCGAGGGGCTCTACCCCGCCGAGAGCCAGGCGGCCCGCATCCGCGCCATTCGCGCCATGGCCGACGGCAGAGACATCCCCTTCTTCATCAACGCCCGCACCGATCTCTTCCTCGCCGAAGGCGATCTTGCCAAACATGCCGGTCTGGTGGACGAGGCGATCGAGCGCGGCAGGGCCTATGCGGCGGCCGGCGGCAACGGTTTCTTCGTTCCCGGCCTGATCGATCCCGCCTTGATCGAAAAGATCTGCGCTGCATCGTCGCTGCCGGTCAATATCATGATGCGGGCGGGCGCTCCCGATGTGAAAACCCTGGCAAAGCTCGGTGTCGGCCGCATCAGCTATGGACCGGGGCCTTACCGGTCGATGATGGAAAAGCTGAAACAGGAGGCGGCGGCGATTTACAGCACGCTCTGAGGCCGAGATGTGCGCGGGCCGCAGCTCTCAGATGAAAGACTGCGGCCCGAAAATGACATCCCACTCCGCTCAGGAACGGAAGCGCAGATTGCGCCGTGTCAGCTGGTCGACCGAGGTGCAACCCATCAGCTTCATGTCCCGTTCGATCTCGGTGCGCATCGTCTCCAGCGCCCGTTCGACGCCGGGCCGCCCGGCGGCGGCAAGCGGGAAGAGATAATAGCGGCCGAGCCCGACCGCCTTCGCCCCCAGCGACAGCGCTTTAAGAACATGCGTGCCCCGCTGCACGCCGCCATCCATCATCACGTCGATCCGGTCGCCCACCGCGTCGACGATTTCAGCCAGCTGGTCGAAGGCGCTGCGCGAACCGTCGAGCTGGCGGCCGCCATGGTTGGAAAGCACGATGCTGGTGCAGCCGATCTCGACCGCGCGCTTGGCGTCTTCGACCGACATGATGCCCTTCAGGCAGAATTGCCCGCCCCAGGCCTGCACCATGTCAGCCACGTCGTTCCACGACATGGAGGGGTCGAGCATTTCGGTGAAATATCGGCTGATCGACAGGGCGCCGCCGTCCATCTTCACGTGGTTTTCGAGCTGCGGCAGCCGGAACGCCTCATGCGTCATCCAGTCGATCGCCCAGGACGGCTTGATCGCAAACTGCATCATGCCGGCGAGATTGAGCTTGAAGGGAATGGCAAAGCCGGTGCGCTTGTCGCGCTCGCGGTTGCCGCCGGTAATGCTGTCGACCGTCAGCATCATCGCCTGCACGCCGGCATTCTTCGCCCGCGCCATCATCTCGTGGTTGAGGCCGCGGTCCTTGTGGAAATAGAACTGATAGACCTGCGGCCCGGCGCTGATCTGCCGCGCTTCCTCCAGGCTGATCGTGCCGAGCGAGGAGACGCCGAACATCGTGCCGTATTTTCCCGCCGCCGCCGCGACCGCCCGCTCGCCCTGGTGGTGGAAAAGCCGCTGTAGCGCCGTCGGCGAGCAATAGACCGGCATCGCCAGCTTCTGCCCCATGACGGTTACCGACATGTCGACCTCGGCCACCCCGCGCAAGACGTCGGGCACCAGATCGCAAGCTTCGAACGCCGCGCTATTGCGCCGATAGGTCACCTCGTCATCTGCAGCGCCGTCGATATAATCGAAGATCGGCCCGGGAAGCCGCCGTTTGGCCATGCGCCGGAAATCGTGAAAATTATAGCAGTCTGTAAGGCGCATCTGTTTGCTCGACCCGTTAAGTTTCGGGGCGCAACCTAAAGCACGATTCGAAATCTTGCCAAGGCTAGATCGGGCGATTTGCGGCTTCTTCGAGCGGATATCGCAGTCAGGGGCGCGATTCCGCCTGATGTTGCGGCTGATTGCCACCGGAAGCGGATGTGTCGACGCGCTTCAACCCTCGCCGTGGCACGATCATGTGCGGGAGCTTGATCGCCGAAGCCAGGCCGATCCCCGCCAGCAGCCGGATGAAATACCAACCGAGGTCCAACTGCCCCGGCTCGATGCCGAGCCGCGCCGATTCCGGAAAGGCGTGATGGTTGCCGTGGAAGCTCTCGCCAAAGGTCACCAGCCCGAAATGCGGCAGGTTGTAACCCTGCACCGCGACGTCATCGACACGCCATCCCTGATGACCGGCCCGGTGGGCGAAATGACCGACCAGCCAGTGTCCGGTCAGCGACACCGATACCCGCACGGCAATGCCCCGTGCCTATCTCTCGGCATCCGGCTTGACCGCCGGCGAGATCGCAGACCGCTTCAGCATGTCCAAGCCGGCCGTTTCGCAGCATCTTTCCATTCTTGAAACGGCGGGGCTGATCAGACGGGAGAAGCAGGGCCAGTTCGTCCACTATTCCCTGTTTGGTCAATACGCTCAATGGCTTCGTGCAGGAGGTCTGCCCGGTCAGCCGGCCGATCAAGAAGGAAAGCCAGGCGCGCGTCCGCGCCAAAGAATTGCCTTGAGCATCGGGGCCGATCCTGTGCCGGCGTGATCGCGAGAAAGGATGGAAGAGGTCGGGCAGGCGCCTCTGACGCATGGGCGCTACTGACTGCTCTTCCCGATGGAAAAGCTGAAACAGGACTCACGAGCAGGAGGAGGGGAGACGCGCCCTTCGTTCCGATGAAAGGCGCACCCTCGATCAGGGAACGATCAGCGTCCCAATGCCGTGCTCGGTGAAGATTTCCAGCAGGACGGAATGGGCGGTCTTGCCGTTCAGGATGACGACGCCCTGGACGCCGGCCTTGATCGCATCGATGCAGGTCTCGACCTTCGGGATCATGCCGCCCGAGATCGTGCCGTCGGCGATCAGCGCATGCGCCTCGGCGACGGAAAGCTCCTTGATCAGTTGACCATTCTTGTCGAGCACGCCGGCCACATCGGTCAGGAACAGCAGCCGGGTGGCGTTGAGCGCGCCGGCAATGGCGCCGGCGAAGGTATCGGCGTTGATATTGTAGGTGGCGCCGTCGCGGCCGGGTGCGACGGGCGCGATCACCGGGATCATCTCCGAGCGGGCGAGCAGATCGAGCAGCGTGCGGTCGACCTCGACCACTTCGCCGACGAAGCCGAGATCGAGCACGCGCTCGATGTTCGAATCCGGATCCTTGACGGTCTTGCGCGCCTTTTCGGCGAAGACCATGTTGCCGTCCTTGCCGCAAAGGCCGATCGCCCATTCGCCGGTCTGGTTGATCAGCGCGACGATTTCCTTGTTGATCGAGCCGGCGAGCACCATCTCCACGATCTCGACCGTCTTCTGGTCGGTGACGCGCAGCCCGCCCTCGAATTTCGATTCGATGCCCATCTTGTTCAGCATGGCGCCGATCTGCGGGCCGCCGCCGTGAACGACGATCGGGTTGACGCCGGATTGCTTCAAAAGGGCGATGTCGCTGGCAAAGGCCTTGCCGAGTTCGGGATTGCCCATGGCGTGGCCGCCATATTTCACGACGATCGTCTTGTTTTCATAACGCTGCATGAAGGGCAGCGCCTTGGCCAGAAGCCGTGCCTGCAGTTCGCTTTCGGACTCGTTCATGGGGACCCCGCGGAATTGTTCGCGGCCTTTTATCGCAAGTTTCCGACAGAGGGAATAATCCAGAGGGCAATAGTTTTTCGTATCTGGCGCGGAGCCGGTGGCCTTTAGCGTCCGGCGCACCCAAGCATGAGATGAGGAACGGCATGCAAGGCGATGAGATTGCAGACCTGATCGGCCGCGTCGCGCTCGGCGACCGCCGGGCCTTTGTTGCCCTTTACAATCAGACCGGGCCGAAACTTTTTGCCATCTGCCTGCGTATCTTGAAGGATCGCACGGAAGCCGAAGAAGCCCTGCAGGAAGTTTATATCAGCATCTGGCAAAGGGCCGGAAGCTACCAGGCAGCGACAGGATCGTCGGCAGCGTGGCTTTCGGCGATTGCCCGCAACCGGTCGATCGACGCGTTGCGGTCGCGCAAGCCCGTCGCCGACGAAATCGACAGTGCCTATGATCTTGCCGACGCCGCACCCGACCCGGAAATGCAGACGGTGACGAAGGATGAAGGAAGGCGGATTGACACCTGCATGGAAGAGTTGGAAGCTGATCGTGCGGTCGCGGTGAAACGGGCTTATGTCGAAGGGCTGAGCTATCAGGAACTGGCCGATCAGTTTGGTGTCCCGCTGAACACGATGCGGACCTGGCTCAGGCGCAGCCTGTTGAAACTGAGAGAGTGCATGGAACGATGACATCGCCCGACAAAAGCAAGGGAGACCGCTCCCGCGACGAGGTTCTCGCCGGCGAATATGTGCTTGGCGTCCTGTCGCTGCAGGATCGGCGGGTGGTGGAAGAGCGCATGCGCCACGATCGGCCCTTTGCCGCGATCGTCAGCCGCTGGGAAACCAACCTTTCTGCCTTCAATGACGAATATGAAACCGCCTCGCCGAACCGGGAAACCTTCAAGCAGATCGAGGCGCGGCTATTCGGCGATGCTCAAAAACCCGCATCCTTTTCGCAAGGCCTCTGGAATTCGGCAGTCTTCTGGCGCTCGCTGAGCTTTGCCTGCGTCGTCGTCGCCGTCAGCGCCGTCATCTTCGCCTCGGGCGTCGTGCCTGAGCCGCAGGGACCGACACCGCTGGTCGCCTCGCTTTCCGGCCAGAACAGCGCCATCAATCTTCTTGCCTCCTACGAGCTGCAGAGTGGACGGCTGAAGATCGTGCCGGTCGCCGCCGGCAAGCCGGAGGAGAAGTCGCTGGAACTCTGGCTGGTGCCGGGCAGCGGCCTGCCGAAATCGCTCGGCGTCTTCCAGCCGGGCGAGAGCGGCGAACTCGTCATTCCCGCCGATCTGCGCAGCAATCTCGCCGATGGCGCGACGCTTGCCGTCAGCCTCGAACCCTTCGGCGGCTCGCCGACCGGCCAGGCGACCGGTCCGGTGATCGCAAGCGGCGCATTGCGCCGGCCATGATCGGGCGCCGGCCGTAAATCGCGTCGGCCATGAAATCATTTTCTCCTGTCTGAAACTCTTTGGCGCAAGCCGCCGTAGTTCGAAATGTCCGGACGACGCTCAGGCATTAAGCCCGCGGATCGTGTCCGGTGAGGAGAAAATCATGATCAAGTCCGTATTGCGCGGTTTTGCGCTCGCCACCGCCCTGTCCGCCGTCGCCTTTGCCGCCGCCAAGAACCCTGAAGTCGGCGGTGCGCCGATGTTCGCCACCAAGAACATCATCGAAAACGCCGTGAATTCCAAGGATCACACGACGCTGGTCGCCGCCGTCAAGGCAGCCGGCCTGGTCGGCACGCTGGAGGGCAAGGGTCCCTTCACCGTCTTTGCGCCGACCAACGAAGCCTTCGCCGCCCTGCCGAAGGGCACCGTCGACACGCTGCTGAAGCCGGAAAACAAGGCGACGCTCACCAAGGTTCTGACCTGCCATGTCGTTGCTGCCGACGCGATGGCCAAGACGGTTGCCAAGATGATCAAGGATGACGGCGGTGAGCACGACATCAAGACCGTCGGCGGCTGCGTGCTGAAAGCCAAGGAAAGCATGGGCAAGATCACCCTGACCGACGAAAACGGCGGCGTCTCGCATGTGACGATCGCCGACGTCAAACAGTCGAACGGCGTCATTCACGTCGTCGACAAGGTGCTGCTGCCGAAGATGTAAGCCCGCCCATCTTGGCAGGGCCCGGGGCGCTCTTCGGGGCGCCCCGAAAGTAGCCGAGAATGACTTGCCTTGTGATTTCCGACCAGTTTTCTAGCGATGAGGCTATCGGGTCGCTTCGGCTATTGGGAAAACGAGCGAGACACTCACGCCGGCGTCGGGGGACGAGGTGACTTCGACCTTGGCGCGGGCGTTCTGTTTCAGCGACTGTACGATCATTGCGCTTAGTTTACCCGGGTGCGGCCAAGTCACATCTTGAGGAAGCCCGACCCCGTTATCGGCGACGGTGATCCTGCACCCTGTATCGCTGACGACACAACGGAGCGTGATTTCTCCGCCATCACGCCCCACGAAGGCATGTTTGAGCGTATTGGTGAGCAGTTCGTTGATGACCAAGCCGGCGGGCATGGCCACATCGACCGAAACCGGCCAGGTGTCGACCTTCATGTCCAGCCGGATCCCTTCCACGGCGTGAGCCGCCATCACCGAGGCGGCAATCTGGCTCACATAGGTTCCAAGATCGACTGTGGCACCTTTCTCTTCGTCCGACAGCGAGCGATACAGCAGCGCCAGGGCCTCAATTCGCCCGGCAAGCCGTGCAAACCTTTCGCTTTCCTCGCTCTGTTGCGCATTGCGTGCCTCCATCCGGATCAGCGCTGTGATCATCTGAAGGTTGTTCTTCACGCGATGCTGAAGTTCGCGCAGAAGGACATCCTTCTCCGTCAGCAGTTCACCGAAGCTTTGATCGGCCGCCGCCTCATTGCGCGCCGCAAAGGCCACCAATCGGAACAGCGGGGTATCATCATCGTTGACGATGGTATTCGACCAGACATCGATAATGGCAGTGCTCTCGGGTTCGGCCACCAGCGAGAACGCGCCAATATACTCCTCGGCAGAGGTCACGGCGGCCGTGAGCGTCGCTCCTCCCGAAATGGCGGTGGAATTCAATTCGATCTCGGACCAGGTCTTTCCCTCGACCTGCTTTGCGCTCAGCGCCGTCAGCCGTTCGAATTCGAGATTGACATAGATCAGCGCCTCGCGGTCGCCGAGTTCGGAGACGGCCACGGCAAAAGGGACGTGATCGAGAAAGTGTCGAAACCGATCGTCATCAAGGGCTTCGGCCAGATGGGGCAGGTTGCCGACGCCTTCCGGCGACAGCGGCTGGTCTTTGCTATCGGTCATCTCATTACTCGCGCACGCGGACTGCTCTTGCACCGCCTGGGATGGAGGGTTGCTTCAAATACTGCGGGGACGCAAGTGCAATCGCCGCTGATCCGCTTACGCAAGCAGTTTCATGATGCGATGATAAGGATCCGAACCCGTGGGGCCAAACCCGGCAAGGCTATGCCCGGTCATAGGTAAACGAGGTCAGCAGCGTCGTCACGAAATTGCTCGCCCGTTCCTTGACCAGGACCTCCGTCCATTCATCCGTGCCGCGCAGCCGCAAGTCCGTGTAGATGCTGTCCACCGCTGCCTCTTCGATACGCTTGATGTGCGTCCTGAACGAAGCCTCGCCGCCACCATGATACATGTCCCTGATAACCATTCGGAGAATCTCCTGAATGGCGATCTGCCAAGCCGTATTGATCGACTGGAGTTCCTTGATATCGTCCGCCATTCAAGCTTCCTTCAGGATGAGTTCACGGTGAGCGCAGTGTGAGGTCAGCCGGCCCGGGTGCGTTTTGCAACGAGCGCGGCCGTTGTTGTTGCCCGGTCGTTGCGTTCCCTGGAAAGCCGCGCCTCGCGAAGCCGCAAGGTCTTTGCCTGTTGCGATTGGACGTCGGATTCGAGTTCCTCGGCCGCCTTGTTCTTTGCAAAGAACTGGCTCTGGACGTTGCCGAAGGCAATCTCCGCCCGCTGGCGGGATTTGCTGTATGTCTCTGTCATGTCGGGTCCGATACTGAGAGTTCGATGGGCGAGCGAAAACAAAAAGGCCAGGCAGTTCGCCTGGCCTTGCATGGATAACGTGCTTCCGGCAGTGCCAGTACATCCGTGGTCAAAGGAAAGCAGATATCGAGTTAAGCGTTCTGGAGATTGCAAGCGGACATCTTGCCCGACTTGTTGTCACGCTCGAGATCGAAGCCGATCTTCTGGCCTTCGACGAGTTCGCGCATTCCGGCGCGCTCGACGGCGGAGATGTGAACGAAGGCGTCAGCGCCGCCATTGTCAGGCTGAATGAAGCCGAAGCCCTTGGTGGAATTGAACCATTTAACGGTGCCAGTGGTCATGATGAACCCTTTCATAGCAATATTGAAGAACCGCAGCGCCAGGGCGATACGGATGGTGATAGCGATTTTTGAAAGGAAGTTCGTTCAGGCCGCGGTGCTAATCGCGCGATAACCAAGCCAGCAAGCAAAATTCGATAGTTGTCATGTAGCGCAAAGGACGCGCGCCGTCAACCGTTAGTTTTTCATCGCCGGTCGATTCAATCTTTGGATGCGTCGGTGGCCTTTGCACCAAATGGGGACTCGGCCGACTGAAAAGCCGCGGATCCGAAAATGTGGGAAGGAGCTTCGGAACTGGCCGGATTCGCGCGTCGCCGAACATTGCCGCAGCTATCGGCGAGCGCTGAACCATCTAGCGCCGCTCTATTTCCAGCGGGCGACGCCGACGGTTTCGCCGATCGCCTGGCGCAGATCGTCCAGCCCGTCGCCCTTTTCCGACGAGGTGGACAGCACGCCGGGATAAGCGGCCGGGCGCTTGCGGATCTTTTCCGCGGTCTCGGCAAGCAGCTTCGGCACGGCCGGCGCCTTGATCTTGTCGGTCTTGGTCAGCACGATCTGATAGGAGACGGCCGCCTTGTCGAGCAGATCGAGCACGTCGTCGTCGTTCTTCTTGATGCCGTGGCGGCTGTCGATCAGCACATAGACGCGCTTCAGCGTCGCGCGGCCCCGCAGATAGTCGAAAACCAGCTTGGTCCACTTGTCGACCTGCTCCTTCGGCGCCTGCGCATAACCGTAGCCGGGCATGTCGACGATCGCCATCGGCGGCATGTCGCCGCTTTCGCCGGAATAGCCATCCGGAACGAAATAATTGAGCTCCTGGGTTCGCCCCGGCGTGTTCGACGTGCGCGCCAGCCCCTTCTGGCCGACCAGCGCATTGATAAGCGACGACTTGCCGACATTGGAACGGCCGGCAAAGGCCACTTCCAGGGGCCCTTCCGGCGGCAGGAAATTGAGCGAGGGTACGCCGCGGATGAAGATCCATGGGTGGCCGAAGAGCGGCTTTTCGGTTTCGGGCATGCGGGCTCTGCAATCTCCGGGTTCTGTCTCTTCACCGGGCTTCGTGGTTTTGAGGGGAGATGTCAAGCTTTGAGGCGGTTAACAGCCCATTGCGGTCCCCACGGCCGACGGCTCTGCGTCTCATCGCGCGCCCAGGCTGACAAGGTAGGCGCACAGCATATCGGCCATTGCCTCCGAATAGGCTTCCATGTCTTCGCTCTTCCGCGGTCTTTCGGAGAAATCCTTTCCGACGGTCGTCAGGGTTGTCATCATAACGTCGCCGGCGAGCACTCGGGCTGCCTCAGGGAGGGCGGGAAGCACCTCCCTCAGGAACGCCTCGATCACCGGATCGCCAGCCTGTCGCGCCTCCCGGGCCTCCGGCGCATCCCTGTAGAGCGGAGCGGCGTCGCCGAGCGCCACACGGACGGCGGCCTCTTCGCACTCCGAGCGAATAAAAGCCTGAACCAATCTGCGCACCCGGCGAAGCGGCGGCTCCGATCGGTCGTTGAGGATCTCACTCAGAAGACCGGTGGTCTCGCGCCACTCGTCGCTCTGCAGCCGAAACAGGATCGCCGCCTTGTTCGGAAAATATTGGTAGAGCGACCCAATGCTGACGCCTGCTTTCTCAGCCACGCGCGCGGTGGTGAAGCGGTGCGCGCCTTGCTGCGCCAAAACCTGAACAGCAGCCTGCAGAATGGCCGAAACGAGCTCGTTCGACCGCGCCTGTTTGGGCTGTTTTCGTGAGGAAATTTCAGAGCTTGGGCGATCGGCCATTTCCAGGCTCCCGGATGCGATTAGCGAATGCGACGAATTAATCGTATTTTTTCGATCGGCACAACAACGCTCTCGACAAAGGATTTGCCATGACCACGTTAACGACCTCACCGCTCGCGCCGCTGCTCGAGCATTTGTTCGAACAGGCCGACAAGGCGACGAGCCCCGGCCTGGCGGCACTGTCGCGGGAGGAGCGGGATCGCCTCTTCCACAGCAAGACGGAATACCGCAATTTCTACGGCCTGATAAAGGACCTGTGGCTGCCCGTGTCGCGCAGGACCGGCGAGTTGCTCTATATGCTGGCACGCGCCAGTGGAGCACGTGAGATCGTCGAGTTCGGCACGTCGTTCGGTATTTCCACGCTCTATCTCGCCGCCGCATTGCGCGATAACGGCGGCGGCCGGCTGATCACCACCGAGTTCGAGCCCGACAAGATCTCCAGAGCACGGCAGAACCTTGCGGCGGCCGGGCTTGCCGATCTCGTCGAGTTTCGGCAGGGCGATGCGCTTGAAACCCTCGTCGCCGATCTTCCCGGCAGCATAGATCTGGTCCTGATGGACGGCGCAAAGTCGCTCTATCTGGAGATTTTGTACATCTTGGAAGGCCGCCTCCGGCAGGGAGCGATTGTCATCGCCGACGATGCCGACGCCTGCCCGGAATACCTCGGCCACGTGCGCGCGCCTGGCCGCGGTTACATGTCGACGCCGTTTTCCGAAGATATCGAGCTTTCCATGCGCGCTTGTTGAAGCCGCGTCGGCGCAGGGTGATTGCTCACCGATACGAACAGAAAAGCCCCGTCGGAGCGGGGCTTCTCTGTAGCACATTAACCTGCTGCAATAGGCAGCTGCGTCATTTCGACGGCGCCGTTTTTCGTCGGAACAGGCCCTTCAGATTGTCGAACAGCTCGACCTTGACGCCCTGGCGCTTCATGATCACCGACTGCTGGATCACCGAGAGCGTGTTGTTCCAGGCCCAGTAGATGACCAGGCCGGCCGGGAAACTTGCCAGCATGAACATGAACACCAGCGGCATCCAGTTGAAGATCATCGCCTGCGTCGGATCGGGCGGGGTCGGGTTCATGCGCATCTGCAGGAACATGGTGACACCCATGATCAGCGGCCAGACGCCGAGATGCAGAATGGTCGGCGCTTCGAAGGGCAACAGGCCGAACAGATTGACGATCGTCGTCGGATCGGGGGCCGAAAGGTCCTTGATCCAGCCGAAGAACGGCGCGTGCCGCATCTCGATGGTGATGTAGATCACCTTGTAGAGCGAGAAGAAGATCGGGATCTGCAGCGCCACCGGCCAGCAGCCGGCGATCGGGTTGATCTTCTCTTCCTTGTAGAGCTGCATGGTCGCCTGCTGCAGCCCCATGCGGTCATCGGCGAATTTCGCCTTCAGCTCCTCCATCTTCGGCTGCATGCGCTTCATGTTCGCCATCGAAGCATATTGCTTGCTGGCGAGCGGGAAAAACAGCGCCTTGACGACGATGGTGGTGCACAGGATCGCCACGCCGAAATTGCCGAAGAAGCGATAGAAAAAGTCCATCAGCTTGAACATCGGCTTGGTGATGAAATAGAACCAACCCCAGTCGATCAGCCGGTCGAACTTCGGGATCGAATAGCTGGTCTCGTAGCCGTCGATGACGGGCACTTCCTTGGCGCCGGCGAAGACGAGGTTCTTGAGCTCGATCGACTGGCCGGGCGCAACGGTGAAGGCATCGTCCTTGTAGTCGGCCTGATAGCGCGGCTGGCCATCGGCAAAATGCGAGAAGCGTGCTTCATAGGCCGAGGTCTGCGGCGGAATGATCGTCGCGGCCCAGTATTTGTCGGTAATGCCGAGCCATCCGCCGGTGGATTTCGGCGGCATGACGGCTTCCTTCTCGGCGGCGGTATATTTGGTTTCGACGAGCCCGTCATCGCCGATGACGCCGATGAATCCTTCATGCAGCACGTAGACGGAGGGCGTCGTCGGCTTGTTGTAACGCGTCACACGGCCGTAGGAAGACAGTGATACGGGAGCCTGGCCGGTATTTTCGACCTTGTCGGCGACGGTGAACATGTAGCGTTCGTCGACGGAAATCGTCCGGGTAAAGGTCAGGCCCTTGTCGTTGGTGTAGGAAAGCGTCACCGGCGTCTTGTCGGTGAGCTTGGCGCCCTCGGGCGCCGTCCAGAGCGTCGAGGCGCCGGGAACGTTGCCCGTGGCGTCGCTGCCGATATAGCCGAGCTCGGTGAAGTAACCATCCTTGGTTTCCGCCGGGCTGAACAGGGTGATGGTCGGGCTCGAGTCGTCGACGGTCTCGTGATAGCCCTTGAGCTTCAGGTCGTCGAGCCGGGCGCCGGCGAGGTTGATCGAGCCGGAAAGCGCAGGCGTATCGATGACGACGCGCGGGTTCTTTGCCAGCGCCTGTTCCAGCGTTGCCGTGGCGACGGCCTGACCGGAAGGGGCGGTCCCACTCGTCGGGGCCGGCGCCGCGCCGTTGGCTGCGGGCTGCTGCACCTGTTCGGTCTTCTGCTGCGCCTTCTGGGCTTCCTGCGCCTTGCGCTGGGCCTCGATGCGCGGATTCATATAGAGAAACTGCCAGCCGAGGACGATCAGCACCGAGAGAGCGATCGCAATGAAGTAATTGCGGTTTTTTTCCATCATACGTTCCTGGGGCGTCCGTCTCCGGAGCGCCGGGGTTTCGGCCTGGTTTCCACGCGAAATTTCAGTTCCGCGGCCAATTCTTTGAAGGACGCCTCAAGCACGTCCCTGCGCGCGACAACCACATAGTCGTGTCCGGGCTGCATTGCAAACCCCGCATGAAGCCGCACCGCCTCTTTCAGGCGGCGGCGCATGCGGTTGCGTTCAACCGCGTTGCCATGTTTTTTGGTGACTGTAAATCCGACGCGGGCTTGGCTGTCGGGTTCCTTCCGGTCGAGGACTTCGAGAAGAAAGAGGCCGCCGCGGCGTTTTTCGCCCTCGCGCACGGCAAGAAACTGCGGGCGGCTTTTCAGCCGCCCGACAGCGTGTTTTTCTTTTTTGGTCGTCAATTCGCCCGCCATCTCTTTTCGGGCAACCCGGCCTTAAGCCGAAAGACGCTTGCGGCCCTGCGCGCGGCGGCCGGCGATGACCTTGCGGCCACCCTTGGTAGACATGCGCGCACGGAAGCCGTGGCGACGCTTGCGAACAAGCTTGGATGGTTGGTAGGTACGCTTCATTTATTTAAACACCGCGGAGTGCGGCCCTTCTTGAATTTGCATAATGCAAGGAGCGTTATTTTTCGAACGGGCGGGCCATAAAAGGCTGAGTGACCGGACGTGCGGCGGCTTATAGGGATGAAGCCGGTGAAAGTCAATTATACCGGATAATTTCGCTGCAAGCACCAACTCGGCAAGTATTTTCGCACTCCGGTATTAATAAATTCGATCTGCGCCGACTGGTTGTGATTTGTCGGCGCGGCAGACCGATCGCCCGGTTTTCAGGGCTTTGTGCGTCCCGGCCAGGGTCCACATGGATAATTTCCCCAGCCATAATCGTAAATAATGGAAATCTAACTTTAATAAATTTCGCCGATATTCAGGTCATCGGCTGGAATTTGCTTTCCAGGCAGTGGCGTACCTCAGGAGACAGCATTGAAGATCCGCGGCAAAATTAATCTGTTGGTATGCGTGATGGGCGCGGTGGCGCTTCTGATCGGCGCAACGGCGCTCTCGGCCATGCACGAATATAATCGCAACCTGACGGCTTACGAGCAGGCTGCCGCCCGCGCCTATGCCGGCGAACGCCTCAACCGCTTCGTCACGGCCGTGGTCATGGAAGCGCGCGGCATCTATGCGGCCAAGTCGATCAAGGACACGCCGAACTTCGCCAAGGGCCTGCTGGCCGGCCTCGACGAGATCGACAAGGTTATCGCGGGCTGGGCGCCGCTGGTTCCGGAAGACGAGAAGGGCGATTTCGCCAAGCTCGTCGCCCGCGCTGCGGAATTCCGCACCTTCCGTATGGAGACTGCCCGTCTCGGCACCGAAGTCGGCCCCGAGGCCGCCAGCGCCCAGGGCAACAATGACGCCAACCGCGCCAACCGCAAGGCGTTCCAAGCCGAAATCGACGCGGTCGTCGCCACCGACAAGGCAGCGCTCGAAACCGTCAATACCGAGATCGAAAGCTTCCGCACCTGGGTACTGATGCTCGTCCTCAGCATCACCGGCATCGGCATCGCGGTCGGCATCGGCATGGGCTTCTATATCGGCACCAGCCATCTGAGCCGCCCGATCAAGCGCGTCACCCGGGCGATCAATGAGGTCGCCAGCGGCAATTTCGAAGCCGAGGTTCCCTTTGCCGGACGCCAGGACGAAATCGGCGAGATGGCCGCCGCCGTTGCGGTCTTCAAGGCGAACGGCCTAGCCGTCAAGCGCCTGAACGCTCAGGAGGCGGCGATGCGCGCCAAGAGCGACGACCTGCAGTCGAGCATGTCCGTCGTCGTCGCCGCGGCTGCGGCCGGCGACTTCGGCCACCGCATCGACAAGGACTATGAGGACGAGAACCTCAACCAGTTCGCTGGCAACATCAACACGCTGCTGTCGAGCGTCGATGCCGGCATCGGCGAAACCCGCCGCGTCATCGCAAGCCTTGCCGAAGGCGATCTGACCCAGACGATGCGCGGCAGCTTCCAGGGCGCCTTCGCCGAGTTGCAGCAGAACGTCAACAATACCTTCGTCACCCTGCAGGCGACCATGCGCGAAGTGCGCGAGACGACGGAGGCCATGAACGGCAACACCGCCGAGCTGCGCAATGCCAGCGACGACCTGTCGAAACGCACCGAGCAGCAGGCGGCCGCCCTCGAACAGACATCGGCAGCGCTCGACCAGATTACTGCCGTCGTCCAGAACTCCACCGAGCGGGCGCATGAAGCAACCGTCATGGTCTCCGAAGCCAAGGACAAGTCTGGCGCTTCCGGGGTCGTCGTGCGCAACGCCGTCGAAGCCATGGGCCGCATCGAGCAGGCCTCGCGCGAAATCAGCCAAATCATCAATGTCATCGACGAGATCGCCTTCCAGACCAACCTGCTGGCGCTGAACGCCGGCGTCGAGGCGGCACGCGCCGGCGAGGCCGGAAAGGGCTTCGCAGTCGTCGCCCAGGAAGTGCGCGAACTCGCCCAGCGTTCGGCAACGGCCGCCAAGGACATCAAGGCGCTGATCACCAAGTCGGGCGACGAGGTCCAGGTCGGCGTCAAACTCGTCCAGGCGACCGGCGAGGCGCTCGCGGAAATCGGCACCCGCGTCATCGCCATCAACGATCATATCCATTCGATCGCCACGGCTGCCACCGAACAGTCGACCGGCCTCAAGGAAGTCAATACCGCCGTCAACCAGATGGACCAGGTGACCCAGCAGAATGCCGCGATGGTCGAAGAGACCTCCGCCGCCACGCACAGGCTTTCGGCCGAGGCCGGCGGACTGGTCCGCCTCATCTCCCGCTTCAGGCTGTCGGATGACGCGCCGGCACCGGTGGCGCTTGTCCGCAACGAGCCGCAAAGGCCGGTCGCCTCGCCCGCCCGCCGGGCGATCGCCAAGGTCGCCCGCGCCTTCGGCGGCAATACGGCCGCCGCCGAACAGAGCTGGGAAGAGTTCTGATCTGTTATCGATCATGCGCTTTGAAACGCCGCCTCCGGGCGGCGTTTCTTTGTGACGACATGACGCTGCTCGCAAAGATTTGAAAGCGGAGCCTTTTGGTCTAATATAAAGCTCCAACGGTGAAGGCGGCTGGAAGGTTGCCGATCGGGCGAGACAAAAATGCCGGTACAAGATCAGGGCGACAATCCTTCGGCCGAAACCCCCGCGACCGGCGAGACCGCAAGGGCGCCGTGCCCGTCTGCCGGTATGTTCGGCGGACTGTCGGGCAAGCTGCTCTGGCTGACTGTCTTCTTTATCATGCTCGCTGAAATCCTGATCTTCTTCCCCTCGGTCGCCAGCATGCGCATACGCTGGCTGGAGGACAGGCTGAACACGGCCGCTGCCGCCGCCATCGTCATCGATGGGCTGCAGCCGGTCGAGCTGCCGCGCGCGCTGCAGAAGGAGACGCTCGAGGCCACCGGCACCAAGGCAATCGTGCTGCGCAAGGATGGCACCTCGCGGCTCTTGGCGACGACCGATATGCCGACCTCCGTCGATGAAGCCTATGATCTCACCGACGTGCCGCCGGCAACGGCGATGCGCGATGCGCTTGACACCTTGATCTTCGGCGGCAGCCGGATGATCCGCGTCTACGGCCCGGTCGGCGACACCAATACCGGCGTCGAGGTGGTGATGAAGGACAGGCAGCTGCGCACCGCGATGTTTGCCTATTCCCGCAACGTTCTCCTGCTATCGGTGCTGATTTCGCTCTTCACCGCGACGCTGATCTTCTTTGCGATCAACCGCATCCTGATCGGCCCGATCCGCCGGCTGACCGGCAGCATGCAGCAATTCTCCTCCGATCCGGAAAACCCCGCGCATATTTATATCGGCGAGGGCGGCCGCGACGAACTGGCGGTTGCCGGCCGCAACCTCACCTCGATGCAGATGGAGCTGCAGAAGACGCTGAAGCAGCAGAAGAACCTCGCCGCTCTCGGCCTCGCCGTTTCCAAGATCAATCACGACATGCGCAATATCCTGGCCTCGGCGCAGCTGATGTCGGACCGGCTGGTCGATGTCGACGATCCGATGGTCAAGAGCTTCGCCCCGAAGCTCCTGCGCACCATCGACCGCGCCGTCGGCTATACCACCGAGGTGCTGTCCTACGGCAAGGCGAGCGAATCCGCCCCGCGCCGCCGCCATATCCCGCTTTTGGAACTCACCCAGGACGTCAAGGACATGCTGGCGATCGATCCGCAAAGCGGCATCGAATTCACCGAGCAGATCGGCGCCGATCTCAAGGTCGATGCCGATGGCGAGCAGCTGTTCCGGGTCATCCACAATCTCTGCCGCAACGCGCTGCAGGCGCTGACGGCGCCGGGCGAGGCTGCCCCTGGCGCCGTCAGGCGCATCACCGTCGCCGCCCAGCGCGTCGGCAGCGTCGTCAGCATCACTGTGGATGATACCGGCCCCGGCATGCCGCTGAAGGCGCGCCAGAACCTGTTTGCCGCCTTCCGCGGCTCCGCCCGCTCCGGCGGCACCGGCCTCGGCCTGACGATCGCCCGCGAGCTGGTGCTCGCCCATGGCGGCACGATCGCGCTGGTGGAAAAACCGACGGTGGGAACCCAGTTCCGCATCGAGATTCCCGATCGCCCGGTTTCGCTGGAGGATTACCGCAGCCGGACGCACCTTGAGAAGTGACCGGATTTCGAAAGCCGCGGCCGCAAATTATGAAACGCGCGATTTTTTCCGAAATGCTCTTGCATTGTCCCGAAGGACGCTTTAGAGGATCGCCCACGCAAGCGGCACCGCCGCAATTGCACGCACCCGTAGCTCAGCTGGATAGAGCACCAGACTACGAATCTGGGGGTCAGGAGTTCGAATCTCTTCGGGTGCGCCACTTCCTTTTTAGCAGCTTTAATTGCACTCAGTGCCGGATGGGCAACGTCATCTGACGTGGCTCTCTGATATTGTGCGTAACTGACCAGCATCTTTTCCTATGGTCCCATCGGAGGAACTGTGTCCGGTGGCAGTTGCCTGCGGAGGAAATTTGCCGTGACAATTTCAGAATTATTGACCGTCTCCAACCGACATCAGTTTCCCTTGCCGGATTTTCAGAACGGCGATGAAATAAGGTTTCCCGGCGCTTTGGTGTCGGCATTGCTTGATCGGTTCACAAAATCAGGAGACGCCGTCTTCGATCCCTTTGTCGGCCTAGGGACGACCTTCTTTGTCTGCGAGCAGAATGGCAGAATCCCTTATGGGATAGAAGCCGACCGGCAGAGATATGAATGGGTCAGGGAACGCATCACGACAAAGGATCATCTCTTCTGCGGTGATAGCGCGGGGCTGGCAGCCTTCGGCCTTCCCGAGATGGATTTCTGCATCACATCGCCACCATACATGCCCCATTGGCATAAATGGAACCCGCTTTACAACGGCGATCCCGATTATGACGGCTATGACGTTTATCTGAAACGCATGCAGGAAATATACGGCCAGATCTGCCAACGCATGAAGACGAATGCCTATCTTGTCGTTCAGGCCGATAATCTGACCAACGAAAAATTCTCCCCCCTTGCCTGGGATCTGGGAAGAGCTTTGTCAAAGGTCATGATGCTTGAAGGGGAAATTGTGGTGAATTGGTCTGAAGCGGTGGAAAGCGGCAACCGCTTCACCCAATGCCTCGTGTTCAAGAATACAGGCGGATGAAAAGTTCGCCGCGATAGCCGTTACAGTCTGTGCCCCAAGGCAGCCAAGCGAAAAACTATTGCTCGGCCGGGAAATCTCTTTCAAAGTCTTCCTTTTCTTTCTTGCCGTACGCGGATGAGTAATAGCCACTGCAAATCAGATATGAGCACTCATCCGGATCGCCCATTTCCCATCCCGGCAGGCAGGTAACCACGCGCTGGAATTTTTCGTTGCAAAGGCCGTGGTTTGCCAAGAGCCGCGGCTCATTTCCGAAATACGCGCTTATGGCTTTCTGGCGTGTCCATGCCGGAACGACTTTCCAATCCGCGGCGCCACCCTCAGCGCTCACATTGCCGGTCGCACAGAGCGACCAGTTGGAAATCACGACCGGCTGATCGCAGGGAAAGGCCTGGACGGCGCTTCCCAGCAGGATCGAAACCAAAGCCAGTAGCCGCTGGCCATAGACCATCGCGCCCTTCTTCCTCATGCCGACCTTTCGCATCCTGGCCTCCACCACGTTCAATTACCTGCCACCGTCTGACGGGATCAGGTGACCTCAAAAATGCCCTAAGATTTTTTTCCTAGTTCATGGAATGTTCTTACGCTAGATTGCTTGCCGTTGCAACCATGGAATGTTGAATTCCGGAGAATATTGTGGCGATTGGCAATGTCGGCGCCTGGTCTTTCCCTCCGCATCTGTGAAAAACGAGTTCTTCTGTCGTTTCTCGGAAGGAGGCGCTGGCGGCCAAGCTGAGGGGCTGATAGGGGAGTTCAACCCGCAGGACAAAAGCCGCCCCAGTGCCGGAAGCCGCCGGCTCGCGCCTCTCGGTGGAAGCATCAAGCCCAACAGCGTCCAAAATGCCTGGCCCTACTCCTTGATCGGGATTCCGGCTTCGATCGCAGCCTCGATGAAGGCCTGCCGCGCCTCTTCCCGGTTTCGTTTGCCCGACATGACATCCGCGCAAACCGCGCAGGCCCGATCCAGGGCCGGCCCCTCTTCGGTCGGCCAGTCTTCGATCAACGCCCATGTTGCCGCCTGGGTCGTCTGGATGACCACCCACTGATCCGGGCCTTCAAGGGCTAACGTCACCGGCTTCTTCCAAATGGTTTGCATGTCTCAGGACCTCCGCTGCGTGCTCTCTGCCGTCTCCTCACATAAGGCGGTTTATCCCGCGTGGCGAGGCGACGGCTAGAGCGAGATGTTTTTTTCAGCAAAGCCGACTGCAGGCTTATGCGGCGCCTCTTAGAAATCCTGGGCGAATTCGCACGCCAGCAATGTCTTGCCTTTGAAGGCATCCCCCTGGCGGGCGGCGATGGAAACTTTTCCAGGCCCGGCAAGTCCGGGCTCAGGCTGCTGATCGGCTGGAAGCTCGCGCGCATAGCCCTTGGTGGAGGTTCCAAGCAGGTCCGAGGTCTCCGGCTTCAACCCGTATTTTTTCGCCAGATCGTCAGCGCGTTGGCCCTCGACCAGAATTCCGACCGCATTGCTGGCAAAGAAAACCTCCGTCGACTTGAAGCCGTCGTGGCCGATCTGGCTCGGGATCTTGTAGATCGCTGCACCCAGCGACGACGTGTCCGGCTTGGCCAGAGCTTCCGCGGCATCATAGATTTCGGTTGCCGATGTTATCGAATAGGGCGGCTTGCAAAGGGCGGCATCGAAGAACTTTTCATTGGCCGAAGCGGCCAGGGCGTGTTCGGCCTGAAATGTCTGAAAAGCAACGAATAGCGAGATGGCAGCGGTGCGCATGAATTTGGCGTTATGCATGTGATATTTCCACGAGTTGGCAGTAGCGGGCCGCGTTCGATGATAAGTCCGGATGCTTAGGGGATTCGGAACGGCATTGCCACCTTAGGTTTAGCTTTCGGTCTTTTCGAAAGTGCCGCCAGATGTTTAATTGGAGATCGCTGTCCGGCTCGGATAGAGCGGCTCCGCTTGTCGAGACAGAGCATCACAGTCCCTACGACGGCGGGAGAGCCATGATCGCAGCCTATATCGACGAAATCATCATGTTTTGCGCAGGCCTGTGGATGACCTCGGTCGGCTTTGGTTATCTGCCGCTGCCCGGCTACTCCGCCAATCCGCCTTTGGTTCGTCACTTCAAGTGGATGGGGCCCATACTGCTCGTCATCGCCATCGTCCTGGCCGCCGCCTCATAGGGCTGGAGTGAACAAATGAACAATATGTTGGCTTGCCCATCGTGCGGATTGGACGAAACAGAATCGATTGTGCACTTCGATTCGTACATTCTTCGATGCGCCGCCTGCGGCGAAGCAATCGTCGCGACATCATTCATGGCGATGCTCGAGTCGGATCACGCGTTTTCAGCCTTTGCCGATCCGGGGCCTGGAAAACACCTTGCGCCAGAGATGCTCATCGCTCGCGGACCGCTTCGGCAGATCTCAACGAAATCAGCGGCGCGGCGTCTAACGGAACGCTGATACGCCTGATCCCTGAACCCAAGGATTGAAATCCGACTTCGCGTCGGTTTATGGGTTTAGCCCAGCGACAGCCGCGCCGCGCACCAGTGCCATACCGCATCGACCGCCTTTCGCGGCGATGACGCGCGTTTGCGGATAAGGAAATAGTCCGGTTCGATCAGCGTCGTCGCATCCGTCACCTGCACCAGCCGCCCGGCCTCGAGATCCGCCGCCACGAACGCCCGGCAGGCCAAAGCGACGCCCTGGCCGGCGAGCGCGGCATCGAGGGCCAGCGTGGTGTGGTTGAACACCGCGCCCGGCAGCTTCTCGCGCGATCGCAGGATGAGCGGCCAGGGGCTGACCGCGTCATGCAGAAGCGGCAGCTTGCGAAGCGCATCGGCCGTCAGCGGAAGGGGTAGGCCCTTGACGAGGTATGGGCTGGCGACGGCGACCAGTTCCTGGCGGAACAGCAGCCTTGTTTCCAGCGAGGCTGGGAAGGGCCCGCGGGTCAGCCGCACCGCAATGTCCACCTGATCGCGGTCGAAGTCCGACAGCGCCTCGGTGGCGACCGTTCGCAGTTCCACGTCGGGGAGGGCGGCTTTGAACTCGGCGAGACGCGGGATCAGCAGCTTGGCGGCGACCGTCGGGGTGACGCTGATCGTCACGGCGTCCGGCCGGGCGAGAAGCCGTCCGGTCGCCTCGCCGAGCGTGTCGAAGGCGCGGGTCACATCCGCCAGATAGGCTGCGCCTTGCGGGGTCAGAGCCAGACCGCGCGGCAGACGTTGAAACAGCATCAGGCCGAGTTGATCCTCCAGCGCGCGGACCTGCTGCGCCACCGCACCCTGAGACACTCCCAGCTCCTCGGCGGCGGTGCGGAAATTCAACCTGCGGCCCGAGACCTCGAAGGCGCGGAGCGCATTCAGCGGCGGCAGCTTGCGGCGGGGTTGGGCCATTGAGATTTCCGGAGGCTCTCCAGTAGATTTTCTACAGTCTGACACGTTTCTTTCTGAGGCGAAAGTCGGCGCTGTCTCTGGCATACTGCTTCGCAATTCAACGATTGGAGGCTTCGATGTCTAAAGAAAAAGTCGCTCTCATCACCGCAGGCGGTTCCGGCATGGGTGCTGTCGCCGCACGGAAGCTGGCTGCGGACGGCTATCGCATTGCGGTGCTCTCTTCGTCGGGCAAGGGCGAGGCGCTCGCCAAGGAATTGGGCGGTGTCGGCGTCACCGGCTCGAACCTGGTCAATGACGATGTGAAGCGGCTCGTCGATCTGGCGATGGAGAGATGGGGGCGGATCGATGCGCTGGTCAATTCCGCCGGCCATGGGCCGCGTGCGCCGATCCTCGAAATTACCGACGAGGATTGGCACAAGGGCATGGAGGTCTATTTCCTCAGCGCCGTGCGGCCGATCCGGCTGGTCGCGCCGATCATGGAGGCCCAGGGCGGCGGCGGCATCGTCAACATCTCGACGGCATGGGCCTTCGAGCCATCGGCGATGTTTCCCACTTCGGCCTTCGCCCGGGCGGGGCTGGCAAGCTTCACCAAGATTTTTGCCGACACCTATGCGGCGAAGAACATCCGCATGAACAATGTCCTGCCCGGCTGGATCGACAGCCTGCCGGCCACCGACGCGCGGCGCGACAGCGTGCCGATGGGCCGCTATGGCACAGCCGAGGAAATCGCCGCGACCGTCGCCTTCCTGCTCTCCGAGGGCGCCGGCTACATCACTGGCCAGAACATCCGCGTCGACGGCGGCATTACCCGTTCCGTCTGAGTCAGGCCATGGAAACAGATCATGAGGCCGTGCCGCCGAACCTCGCGGATATAGACGCTTCCGCATGGCGGGAGCTTGAAACGGCTGCGTCAAATCCGCAGTCGGGTTTCCGGTTCGTGAACCTCTGCTCGGTGGATTCAGAGGCGAGGCCGCAGGCGCGCATGGTGGTCTTGCGGCGCGCCGACGGGTCATTGCGGGTTCTGGAATTTCACACCGATAGCCGCAGCCCGAAATGGCGGGAGCTTTCGGCAAATCCCCATGTCGTAGTCCTCGGCTTCTGCCCGCAGACGCGGCTGCAGTTTCGCCTTCAGGGAACGGTCGAACTGCATGCCTCCGGCAGCGATCAGGCGAACGCCGCCTGGGACACGCTCTCCCCCTGGACGCGGACGACCTACACCGGCGGTCCGCCCGGCGACGAGTGTGGTTTTGACATGATCGATGAGGCGGTTCTACCAAAGCCTGCGGATGAGGCGGAGGGAAAGCCGCACTTCGGCCTGCTGATCTTTCGCGCCCGCATGCTGGACTGGTTCCAGTTGCGCCGGCAGGGCAATCGAAGGGCGCTGTCGACCTATGACGAGACGGGCGCTCTTGCCGCCTGTCGATGGGTCAATCCATAATCTGGGAGGCCATGATATGGAATGGGCGCACCCTCATGGGCGCAGCCGGACGACGATCGAAGCTCCCGGAACCCTCAACTGTTCCGCCATCGCTTCCAGATCTTTTCCATCGGTGCCCGCCAGAACAATGTGGCCATCCATGATCGGCTCCCTCATCCAAGGTTCCATGACGACCTTGTCGTTGATCAGCAACTGCGTTTGCCGTCCCAATGCGGCTTGCGTGAAATCGCGGAATTTGGCGGTGCTTTCCGGCGTGAGTACGATAGTCAGCCCCCGATCATAAGAGATGGGAGACCGGGCGACCTCGGCGCTCTTCACCTCGAGCGAGACGGGCGCGATCGCTTCAGCCCCGTCTTTTTCCGTCACCACCGCCGTCTCCTGCGATTCCGGCGGCGAAGGCGGCGTGGAAAGCTCGTCCAGGATGCCCGGCCCGGCCTTGGCAGATGGCAGCGGCTCGACATGCAGATCGGGCGTCTGCAATACCTTGGCCGTCACCACGGCGGGGAGCGGCAAGCGCGCCGGCATGTCGTCCCGCAATATGTGGGTGTAGGTGCGCAGCGTAAATCCGCCTGTGGTCACGCTGACGATCTCGGTGGCTTCGACCGCCGAACCATCGTCCAGCGAGACGACGAATTTGGCGCTTCGGGTCTTGCCGGCGCGTTTGATGGAAGCCAGCTGATCGGCGGTAAGGTTCTTTACCCGCTCGGGAAAGGCCGCCATCATCTTTGCCGTCGCCGGCTGCTGCGACTGACTCAACGCTGCGGGATCGAATTCTTCCGAGAGGGAAAGAGTTGCCGTGTGGGAGGCAGCGTCGGTGGACTCAAGGGTCCAGGTCGACACCACGGGGACATTGACGCCGCTATAATCCTCGATCCGCGACGCCGCCGCGGGCTGCCCGATCTGCATGACCTGATCCTGATAGAATTGTCCGGTCGCAAGCAGCTGCGCCTCCGGCACCAAGGCGGTGACGATCAGCAGCGGGTTTTGCTCTATCTTGCCGATGATACCATTGACCCCATTTTCCGCGGGCGCGGTCCCACCTGGTCCATTGGCGGCCATTTCCCGCATATGCGCCAGGATCCCATCGACGCCGAAGAGGTTGGTGGGAAAGCCGTTCAGGTCCGTTTCCAGCTCGAGCGTGCTGGTGCCATAGACTGCAAGGGAGTTCCGATAGAGCAAGTTCATCTGATAGCTGTCGGTAGGGCCAGCAGTGCCTTCCGGCAATTCGGCATTGAGGGACCAGCGGGCCCGCATGCCGCTTTCATCCCGCGACAGAACCGTCATGCGCTGGCGAAATACGCCGCGCGCCGTCACCGCGGCACCTGGCTTGTCGAACCAGAACGACATATCGCTTTCGGTGGCTTTCTGAACGCTGTAGCCGCGCTCGGCGCCGGTCGCCGGCGCATAGCTGGGGATTGTGACGCCGTCATCGGACCACGCCGGACCGGAGAGCGTGACACAGACGCAAAACCAGACAAGTCTTCTCCAGTGCGGTGATTTCATGCTGGCTGGCCTCTGACATTCCTGCCGAGATCCTAGCAGGAAGGCCTCGGTGATATAAGATCAAAACTAAGAATATTTTCCTATCCTGTGGATCGTGCTTGCGATATGTTGCACGCAATTGCAACCATGGAATGCTGAATGTCGAGCAAATTTTTTCCCGTTGGCGAAATGATCGTCCGGACGAACTTCCGCTGTCGCCCGCAGAATTCCCGGCCTCGCAAGGTGGGAGTCTTGCCGAAGGATCGGCTGGCAACGAGGGTTAGGGGCTGATGGTGGAATTCAACCCGCGCGACAAGAGCCGAACCAGTGCCGGAAAGACGCGGGCGATGGTGCGAAAACATACCGCTCCGCCCGGCAGGAGCGATGACGGCAGCCTTCGCTGGCAATGGCTGACGATCCAGTTGCTGGAATCGCCGGCATTCACGACATTGAGCGCCAATGCCTGCCGCGCCTTCTTCCGCATCATCATCGAACACACCGCCCATGCCGCCTTGGAAAACGGCAAGCTTGTCGTGACCCATCCCCAGTTCGTGTCCTACGGCGTCACCGGCGAATATGTCGCCGATGCGCTTGATGAATTGGCATATAAGGGGCTGGTCAAAGTTCGCCGCGGCCGCGCAGGCAGCGGGGTCGCGCATCCCAACCGCTTCACCCTGACATTTGTCGGCGACCATGAAGGCGCGCCGGCCACCGACGAGTGGAAACAATGCACGGCCGATAGATGCCGGAAATGGTCCGAGACCGACCGCAAACTTGCCGCCGACAAACGCGGGCGCGTCGGCCGGAAGAAAAAAACGCCACTTCGGAATCCCGAATCCCACCGCTTCGGGATCCCGAAATTCGCCGCGCTTCGTGAGCTATGACCCTCGGAAAATATTGAGGGATTTCAATGCCGCAGCCAATTTCGGGATTCCGAAGTGCTATATAGAGTTTGGTGGGGACGAAGGCACTTTGCCACGATCAGGAACTCCGTCTCCCGCCCGCCGATCCTTCCGGCCGAAACCGTGCGCAGCAGAAGGCCGAAGGCTTCATAGAGCCAATAAAGCGGAGGAATTCGGTCCTTGAGCGCATGCACCTGGGTCGACACATATTCTCCGACGAAGACGATATCCATGCCGAGTTCCTTCAGTGTCCCGGCGATCTCCGAATGCGATGCCTCTGCGGCGTGCTCGACGCGAAACGGGGCATAACCCGGTTTTCCCGCGTTTTTCTGCCGCAGCACGTAGCGGTAGAACAGGACGTGGGTCCACCAGGGCGTGAGGTCGGTGAAGATCCCTTTGGTCGAATTCAGGATCGGACCCTTGACGAAGACCAGGCCACCGGGGGACAGGGTGTCGTGGGCTCTGAGCAAGGCGGCGCGCGGGCTTTCCAGATGCTCGAGTACGTCCCAAAAGACACACGCGTCGAAGCGGCGGTCTCCGTAGTCGATAGTCTGCGCATCGCCGAGGATCCGCTCGCAAGCATCCCGGTTCCTCTCGAGCTGCTCCTTCGAGATATCCAGCACCGTATATCTGGCGCCCTCCAAGGGAATATGGGTGCGGGAGCCGCCGCCAACCTCGAGAATATCCGTGTGGATCTTGCTTGAAAAGGCTGACCGCGCGTGTGACAGCGCATCGTTTACCCACGGCGAAGCCATAATCTTCCTCCCCAGGAGAGATTAGCGTCTGCGACTATAAGTAAGCATTAATATAACGTTTAAGCAATATTTAAACTTTCGATGCCGGTGTGCCTAAAGCGCGTCGCGTCAAACTTGATTCATGCGACGCGCTTTAGCTCTTTGTTTTCACGCATGTCGCTGCCGCAAAACCGCGGCACACTTTTGCGCGACATGCTTTAGTTTCGCGCAACCTTGCTGATGTACCCGCAGGTCTGATGAGTCTCAGAGGCGCTTCGGCCGGAGGATTGCATGATGGTGGGTATTTTTCGGGCTCTGGCGGTCCTTGCGATGATGACGGCGCTTGCCGGCTGCATCGACCATGCCAATGATCCGGTGCTCCTGGCGGTGGGCGTGCCGGTCAATCCGCCTGCTGTTGCGCACGGCATCTGCATGACCGATGGCAACGCCATGTATGACGAGGCGAGGAAGCAGTATCAGCTGCGGGCCCAGCTGACCGGCTACGCTCAGGCCGACGAGCTGGAGGCGGAAACGATAGCGCGCGCTGCGGCCCACCGGCAATATGTCGCCTGCCTCTCCGGCCAGGGCTACCGGACATTATACGCGAATTGAGAACAGAGAATTCAGATTTCCACCCTGGCGCCGTTTGAGCCCGTCTGCCGATCGCGACTTTTCACGTTTTTCGGCGCTTTGGTCACGCCGGATCGCCTGCAATCACGAGTTTTGGAAGCTGCATGTGAGCGAGGAACCAGGCAGCTGGAAAAGGCATTTTCATCAGGTAAATCCACGAAGGAGGGTTTATCATGAAGACGCTCAGACTGACCCCTTTCACCACGGTGCTCAGTGCCTTTCTCGCCCTCGCGTCGATCGCGTCGATCGCGCCGGCGCAGGCGGCACCTGTCCAGGCAGTTCGGCCGCCCGATCTCCAAGCCGAAAAAATGGTGCAATATAAACCACATGCCGGGTCCTGGCATGGATATCAGGGCTTTCACACCGAGCGCGCCGGCACCCGCCGCCATTCCGACGGTTACTGGTATCCGCTTGCCGCCTTCGGCGTCGAAGCCGGCACCACGGGCTCCATCGTTCGCCAGCCGGTGAACAGACCGGCAGCCCCGGAAATGTGCAACCCTACGTTTTCCGGATCGATCGGTCCCGGCAGCATGCCTTGTGATAACGGCTATTGAGCCGGCAAATGAAAGAGGCGGCCCTGAGCCGCCTCTTTCTCGATCATGGGGCCGCTCACATATCCGTGACCTCCATTTTGGCGCCGTAGTATGTGACAGATCGCCTTCCTAACTCCGGGGCGCAAATTCCCTGAATCCTCCCAAGGAGACGATTATGACCACGACCTTCAAGAGCGGCCTGACCGCCGCCGCTTTCAGTGCAATCCTCGGCCTCTCTGCCTTTTCGGCCACGGCAGCTCCCCTCCAGTCGAGCGCGACGGAGCAAGGTGCGACAGCGCGCCCGGTTGCTCAGGAAACCAAGGTTGAACATGACAGGCGCACGACCGGTTCGATCGGCGAGCGCGCGGAAAGCATGGGTTCGACACACTATATGATGAACCCGAAGAAGCCCCTCAACATGGATTGCAAACTCGGCTTCAACCCCACGAGCAGCTCCAGCTGCAACTATTGACGAGCGCCCCGCCGTTCGCGGCCAAGTTGGCAGACTTTGTCGGCAATATGGAGGCGGCCTTTTTGGGCCGCCTTTTGCTGTAGGGACCGGTACAACCGTCTTCCACAAATCTTGCATCAACTGCAAAAATGCAATAAGTGAAAAATCAACAGAGATTTCGACAGAAAAAACCGCGCAAATCGCCTGTTCGCACAGGTGTTTGATGCGTCTGCCTTGGAATTGCCATGCTCGCCGCGATGGTCGCATTTCATAATCAATCGAATTTCAGACAGGTGGGATAGTCATGACCGCAAAGGCTGCATGCTCCGATTTCCTGCATTTTTTTCGCTCCTGGATCAGCAACCCGCTTCGTGTCGCCGCCATCGCGCCGTCGGGCGATTCGCTTGCCAGGATCATGACCAGTGAAATTGCCGCGCTCGACGGGCCGATCATCGAGCTTGGCCCCGGAACCGGCGTCTTCACCCGGGCGCTGTTGACGCGCGGCGTCAGCGAGGCGGATCTGACCCTGATCGAGTACGGCCCGGAATTCATCGCCGCGCTGCAGGCGCGTTTCCCTATGGCGCGTGTGTTGCAGATGGATGCGGCCCAGCTCGCCCATGCCGATATTTTCGAGGGCGAACCGGTCGGCGCCGTTGTCAGCGGCCTGCCGCTCTTATCGATGTCGCCGCGCAAGATCGCCTCGATCCTGGCCGGAGCCTTCGCCTATATGCGGCCGGGCGGGGCCGTCTATCAATTTACCTATGGGCCGCGCTGCCCGGTGCCGCGGCCGATCCTCGACCGTCTCGGCCTGAAGGCGGTGCGCATCGGCGGCACGGTGCGCAACCTGCCGCCGGCCTCCGTCTACAGGATTTCCCGCCGCAAACCGCTTGAGCTGTCGCGCGAGCGCTTCAGCTATCGTGAGAGCGAAGCCGAACTCGACGATATTGCCGCTTTTTCCAACGAAACCGGCGGCTGAGTGATGATGCCGGGCTGACATGGCTGACAGCAAACGGACGGCGACCGGGGAAGGCAGGCGGGAACGCAAGCGGCGGCAGACGCGCGAGCGCATCGAGCAGGCGGCGATGACACTCTTTCTCCAGCGCGGCTTCGAGGCCACGACCGTCGAGGACATCACCGAAGCGGCCGACGTCTCCAAGCGCAGCTTCTTCGACTATTTCCCCTCCAAGGAAGAGGTGGTGTTTGCCTGGCAGGACAGTTTCGCCGATCGGCTGATGGCTGCGATCGCCGCAAGGCCGGCAGAAGAGCCCTTGGTGGCCGTGGTCGAGGCGGCGATCATCGCCACCGTCATCGCCGCTGTCGACGAGCGCGGCCTGGCGCTCGCTGAACTCATTCATCGCACGCCGGCGCTGAACGCCCGCGACCAGCTGAAATATGCCAGGCTGGAGCAGAAGCTCGCCGAGGCGCTGCTTCTGCGCAAGGGAAATGATCCGCAAGAGCGGTCGCGCATGCGCATTCTCGCGGCGGTCGTCATCGGCGCGCTGCGCGTCGGGGCCGAACTTTGGCAGCAGCGCCCGCCGGGTGCCGCGCCGCAGGATTTTGCCGAGGAAATCTTCGCCGAGCTCTGGAGGATCCTGGCTGAATTCGGCGACGAGGCGAAGACCAGGCTTTGATGTCGGTCGCTCAATCCGCGCACCCTGCGGCATTTTCGGTTCCGTCCCTGTCCGTGCCCGCGGCTCCCTCCTATATGTGCAAGCGTCATAAAGGCCATAGTCTCGATATCACCGTGATCGGCGGATCATCACCGCGCGCCGATGACCGGTGAACCCGGCGGCACCGCGCTGCGCCACCCACTTTAACGATTTCATTGACCAGGAGAGGAAAGATCATGTCCAGTCATAATGCAGCCAAGTCAGGCACCTTCAAGATCGGCGGCGAGATCGCCGTCAACCGTCTCGGTTTCGGCGCCATGCGGGTCACCGGCAAGGGCATCTGGGGCGAGCCCGACGATCATGCCGAATCCATCCGCACGCTGAGGCGCCTGCCGGAACTCGGCGTCAACTTCATCGATACCGCCGATTCCTACGGTCCCGATATTTCCGAATGGCTGATCAAGGAGGCGCTGCATCCCTATGGCGGCAAATCCATCGTCGCCACCAAGGGCGGCCTCACCCGTCATGGCCCCGACATCTGGCTGCCGGTCGGTCGCCCGGAATATCTGATCCAGCAGGCGCATAAGAGCCTGCGCAATCTGGGGCTCGAGCAGATCGACCTCTGGCAGCTGCACCGCATCGATCCGAAGGTGCCGGCCAAGGAGCAATTCGATGCGATCAAATCGCTGCTCGATGCCGGTCTTATCCGCCATGCCGGCTTGAGCGAAGTCTCCGTCGCCGACATCGAGGCGGCCTCGAAGCACTTCAAGGTCGCCACCGTCCAGAACCGCTACAATCTCGTCGACCGCACCAGCGAAGACGTGCTCGATTACTGCGCCAAGCACAATATCGGCTTCATCCCCTGGTTCCCGTTGGCCGCCGGCGATCTCGCCAAGCCCGGCTCGCTGCTCGACACGATCGCCAAGAAACACAATGCCGCGCCAAGCCAAATTGCGCTCGCCTGGGTTCTGAAGCGCAGCCCGGTGATGCTGCCGATCCCCGGCACCTCCAAGGTCAAGCATCTAGAAGAAAACGTCGCGGCTGTGGATATCACGCTGTCGGACGAGGAATTCTCCGCACTCGATGCCGAGGGCCGGAAGGTCTTTAAGGCGGCTTGAGGAGCTGACCGGCGGAGCCAATCCAAAACCCCTCCCCACAAGGGGAAGGGGCCAACTTGCTGCACCGCTTCAAGTAACCGTCGATCGCACCAATCCGTCGAACGGTAACAACAGACAAAGACCTTCACCGTCTTTAGCCCCTCCCCCTTGTGGGAGGGGTTGGGGAGGGGAAAGGGCGGGAGGATGAGCGGCAGGCGGCGACCTCTGAGTTGCAGCAAGATTTTTCGGCACAATTTTGACCACCTGGTCAAACATGCCGCAAAATGAGGCGCCTCCCTGCTGTTTCCTAGGCAAGCCTTGCACTGAGTGCAATGCTGCATTGCGGTATTTTCGCTATTCCCGATCAAGTGAATGGGGTATCACTATCTTCGTAAGCAGCGCACTCCTCCTCCCAGCGCTCTTACATCGGACTGACAACACTCCTCCTCCCAGTTGTCAGTCAGGATCAAGAGCCTGGCACACCTCCTCCCGCGCCAGGCTCTTTTCGTTTTCCCAATCAAGCTCTTCCTTCTAGGCAATTTGACTCTGCGGCTGTCGTCGGCCTATTTGAACGGGCGCCGCCTGTCGGTGCGCGAACCGGTTGGAGTTTGGTCATGATCGGCAGATGGCGCGGCCCGCGGGCGGCTCTGACAGGTCTTCTGCTGGCGGCGTTCGCGCTCGCCGGCTGCGGCGGCAGGCCGGTCGGCGTCATGCAGGCGGCGGGCAGCGTTCCCTCGGGCACGTCGAAGGTGGACCTTCTCGTCGCGACAACGCGCGCTGCCGACGACAATCCGGCCGTGCTTTTCTCAGGCGAACGCGGCACCGGACTTACCGTCAATGCCGTCGATGTTTCGATCCCGCCGGAGGCCAATCGCAAGGTCGGCCAGGTGCAATGGCCAACGCGGCTGCCGGCCGATCCCTTACGCGATTTCGTCACCGTGTCGGTCGATCCGCTCGAAGGCGAGCGGGCGGGCGAGACCTGGCTGAAGGGCCATATGCCTAAGAGCCGCCGGGTGCTGGTCTTCGTGCACGGCTTCAACAATCGGTATGAGGATGCCGTCTACCGCTTCGCCCAGATCGTCCATGATTCGCATGCCGACGTCGCTCCCGTCGTCTTCACCTGGCCCTCACGCGCAAGCATCTTCGATTACAATTACGACAAGGAAAGCACCAACTATTCCCGCGACGCGCTGGAGGAATTGCTGACCCGCACTGCCGCCAATCCCGCCGTCAGCGACGTCACCATCATGGCCCATTCCATGGGCACGTGGCTGACCGTCGAAGCGCTCAGGCAGATGGCGATCCGCAATGGTCATGTCGCGTCCAAGATCAACAACGTCATCCTCGCCTCGCCGGATCTCGATGTCGACGTCTTCGGCCGCCAGTTCGCAAGCCTCGGCAAGGACCGGCCGCATTTCACCATCTTCGTCTCCAGGGATGACCGGGCTCTGGCGTTGTCGCGGCGCATTTCCGGCAATGTCGATCGCCTCGGCCAGATCGATCCTTCGGTCGAGCCCTACCGCAGCAAGCTGGAGGCGGCCGGCATCACCGTGCTCGATCTCACCAAGCTCAAGGGCGGCGACCGGCTGAACCACGGCAAATTCGCTGAGAGCCCCGAAGTGGTGAAGCTGATTGGCGACCGGCTGATTGCCGGCCAGACGATCACCGATTCCAATGTCGGCCTCGGCGAAGCCGTCGGCGCAGTGGCGATGGGCGCTGCCCAGACGGCCGGAAGTGCCGTCAGCGTCGCCGTCAGCACGCCGATCGCCATCTTCGATCCGCGCACCCGCCGCAACTACGACGCCCAGTTGAAGCGCCTCGGCCGGTCGGTCGACAATACCGTCGGCTCAGTCGGCGACAGCGTCGGCGCCGGCCTGCCGGAAAGCCAGTAAAAAATCCATAGGCATCACTACCGATCTGATATATCAGAGTGGCGAAGGGCAATTCTGTCTGCAGTATGGGTGGGTTGATGGCATGGCTGAAGAGACGAAGAAGAGGGTTGTTGTCGTCGGCGCAGGCGTGATCGGCGCCTCGATCGCCTTCGAGCTGCAGCGGCGCGGCCTTGCGGTGACCTTGGTCGACAAGGGCGAGCCGGGCCGCGGCACCTCCTTTGGCAATATGGCGAGCATCGCGCTCGATTTCGTCGCCGGTTCCTGCCCCTCGACCTGGAAGAAAATGCCTGGCTGGCTGCTCGATCCCGAAGGCCCGGTCTGGCTGCGGCCCTCATATGCGGCAAAGATGCTGCCCTGGTTCCTGCGTTTCCTCGCGGCCGGCCGCCCGTCGCGCCTCCGCGCGATCGAGGATGCCGGCATGAGCCTCTCACAGCGCGCCCTCGGCGATTTCAGGCAGATGCTCGAGGCGATCGGCGCGCCCGAGCTGATGACCGAGGAGGGGTGTCTGGCGATCTACGAGACCGAGGCGGAATTTGCCGCCGACCGCGGCCATCTCGCCATGATGCAGCGCTACGGCCTCGAATTCGAAGTGTTGAGCAACGGCGCCATTCAATCTTATGAGCCGGCTCTTTCCCCATCGATCGCCAAGGCCGTGCTGCTGCCCGACAACAAGTCGATCCGCGATCCCTATCAGCTGGTGGTCAAACTTGCCGAGGCGGCCAAGGCCGCGGGCGCGGCCTTCGTCTCCGGTATGGTCCGGAATATCGAGCGCAAGGGCGATGGCACCGCCGTCGTGCTGCTTGAAGACAGCAGCCGCATCGAGGCGGATTCCGTCGTGCTGGCCGCCGGCGTCCACACCCGCTTCCTCGCCGAAAAGCTCGGCGAGCCGATCCCGCTTGAAACCGAGCGCGGTTATCACACGCAGATCATGAAACCCGGCATCTCCATGCGCTATTCGATGATCTGGCCGGCGCGCGCCTTCATGGTGACGCCGACGGCGGGCGGCATCCGCGTCGGCGGCAATGTCGAACTTGCCGGCCTCGATGCGGCTCCGGATTTCCGCCGACCGCGGGTGCTGGTGCGCCATGCCCAGCGCGCGCTGCCGGGTCTCAAACTCGAGGAGGCGACGGACTGGATGGGCCATCGCCCGGCGCTGCCCGATACGATCCCGATCATTTCGCCGTCCTCGAAAATGCCGGGGGTTTTCTATGCGACAGGCCACGGCCATCTCGGCCTGACCTATGCGGCAACGACAGCGCGGCTGATCGGCGATATGGTGACCGGGCTCAAGCCACCTCTCGACATCACCCCGTTCCGCATGGACCGATATTAGGATTTACTGTCGATGGCGGCCTCGGCCGTCACATCCGAACTGGAGTTTACGACATGAGATGGAAGCGCACGATCCAGCTGCTGGACGTTCATGCCGAAGGCGAGATCGGCCGCGTCGCGATCGGCGGCGTGCCGAAGATCCCCGGCGAGACCATCGCCGCTCAACTGCATTGGCTGAACACCGATCCGAAGGGTGACGAGCTGCGCCGCTTCCTCTGCCTGGAGCCGCGCGGCGCCCCGATTGGCTCGGTCAACCTGCTGCTGCCGGCAAGGCATCCGCAGGCGGATGCCGCCTTCATCATCCTGCAACCGGATCAGGCGCATGCGAGCTCCGGCTCGAACTCGATCTGCGTCACGACGGCTTTGCTCGAATCCGGCATCGTCGAGATGCAGGAGCCGGAGACGATCGTGACGCTCGAAACCGCGGCCGGCCTCGTCAAGGCGGTAGCAACCTGCCGCGACGGGCGCTGCGAGAAGGTCAAGCTCACCATGGTGCCTTCCTTCGTGCACGAACTCGACGTCGAGATCGACACGCCGCATTGGGGACGGATCAAGGCCGATCTCTGCTATGGCGGCATCTTTTACGCCCTGGTCGATGTCGGCCAGATCGGTTTGACGATCGAGGAGGCCAATGCCGCCGGCCTCGTCCAGGCCGGCATGATCCTGAAAGAGCTGATCAACCGCGACATCACAGTCGTCCATCCCGAGATTCCGGCGATATCAGGCGTCGCCTATGTGATGTTCCGCGATAGCGAGGCCGACGGCACGGTGCGCACCTGCACCACCATGTGGCCGGGCCGGGCCGACCGCTCGCCCTGTGGCACCGGCAATTCCGCCAATCTTGCCGCGCTCCATGCCCGCGGCAAGGCGAAAGTCGGCGATGTCTTCACCTCGAAATCGATCATCGGCTCCGAGTTCGAGGTCGGGCTGCAGGCGGTGACCGAGGTGGCCGGCCGCCCGGCCGTCATCCCAACAATCACCGGCCGCGGCTTCACCTTCGGCCTCACCCAGGTGGCCCTCGACCCCTTCGACCCGCATCCCGCAGGCTTCGCGCTGACGGATGTCTGGGGGCCGTCGGCGGGAGAGATCTGAACGCCCAAGGCCACGATGGGCCGGGGTGGATATGGGCATCAACCAGATATGCTGCCGGCGAGGTTGGCGTTTGAGCGTTTGCGGCCGGGCAGCGGGGTCGCGTCAATTGCCCGCTCCGAGCACCTGCGCAGCAGCGAGGGATCGTCGATCACATGCGCCGGCACCGCGTAGTAGCGGCGAACCGTCACATCCCTGCCGGCAGCGCGGTAGCTGAACGGTTCCGAGCCATCTGCCTCGAACTCCGCGCGCATCGCGGCGTCGACGCGCAGATACAACGTGCCCTTCATGACGAATCCGAACTGCGCGCCGTTTCGGACGAGGGCGGATCCGCCGAAGAACCGCCTTACATCGATGGCGCCCGGTGGGGCGATCTGGCTCGCAAATTCGAGCGCCAACTGGCGTGTCGCCTCGCTAGTCATGGGGCTGCCCCGCCGAAGGATCAAAGAAGCCGGTGATCGCGCTGAGCCGGCCATCGGACATCGCCGCGAAGCTTGTCCCCGTCTGCAGGACGGTCTCGTCGTCGTGGCGCAGTTCCCAGCGTGCCAGCGAACGTTCATTGTGATGGAGGACGCTCAATATTATGAACCGGCCTGCCGGCATACTCTCCTTGAAGCCGGCCATGTAAGTCGAGAGACCGGCTCGCCCGGCGATCGCTCCATTCGGATCGCAATAGGTCACATCGTCGGCGAGGCAAGCCGACATTTCCGACTCGCGCGCGTCAGCGTCCAACGACCAGATGGCCGCATATCGATCCCATAGCGCCTCAGGCGTCATAACAGTATCTCCAGTTGATTGAATTCGTCTTCGATCGCCTGCCGCAGGCGGGCTTTGTCTTCGCCGCCGCGAATGAGCACGAGGAGGCCTTGATAGAGGGCAAGAAGACGGACGGCTGTCCGGTCCGCCTTGGCTTCGTCCGCGTCTCGAGCCACAATCGACGACTCGCCGAGCCTCGAGCGGAACGTGCTGCGAAGAAGACCAAGCGCTGCTTCGACACGGGGATGCGTTTTGACCTCACCTCCAAATTCCACAGCCATGTTGGTGATCAGGCAGCCCAGGGAACCGTTGTCGGGCTCATGCAGCAGTGAAAGGAACAGTTCGCGCAAGCCTTTAAGGCCGCTCCCCGGCGGCGCAAATCGCTCGATCCGCCCCTCCAGGACCGTCCGGTTATAATGTCTGAACGCCGCGTCGAAGAGGCCGGCCTTGTCGCCGAAGGCGTGATAGATGCTCCCGCCTTTGAGGCCCGTCGCCTCTTCCAGGTCTCGGATCGACGCACCTTGATAGCCGTGCTTGCGAAAGACCTGCATCGCGCCCTTCAACACCGCCTCCTCATCGAATTCCCGCGTTCTGCCCACACTCGCCTCGATTCTTTATTGATCGTTCTAGAATGACCGATCAAGAATGCGAGTGCAAGGCCTTTCGTAAACTTTCACCAATCATGCCTCCGATGTCGCTGGCGAGATGGGCAACGTGACGAGATTAAGGATTCCGTCGCGGATAGGCCGCGTAGCCGAAATCGAGATCCCTTATCTCAATTGCCGCGGCGACTGGTTGAATTTCTGGCGGAAAGCCGTTGCGAAATGTGCGGCATCCGAAAAGCCGGTCTCGAAGGCGATCTGCGTCATCGAGAGCGTGCTGTTCTCCACCAGAAAGCGGGCATAACGCAGGCGGGTCTCGATGATGAACCGCTTCGGGGTCATGCCGATGCCTTGCTGGAACAGGCGCCCGAACTGACGCGGCGACAGCCCGATCATGCTGGCTGCCTGCTCGGGTGATACGTCGCGGCCCTTGCGGCTCTCGATCAAAACGACCGCGCGCTGAATGCGGGAATCCTCGACATGTCGAAAGCTGGAAACCCGGCCTTGGTCGAAAGCGCTCAAGCCCTTGTGCTCGGTCAAAGACAGCTGGTGAACTGCCTTGGCCGCCCGGTCGGGACCGCAATGGGTGCCAATGAGTTCCGTCATCAACGACAGGATCGAGACGCCGCCGGGAACGGTGATGCGGCCGTTCTCGATCAGGAAGTCGTCGCGCGTCGAGAATGCCTGGCGCGGAAAGGCGATCTTGAAATCCTCGGCATGGAAGGGATGAACGGAGGCTTTGCGCCCGGTCAGCAGGCCCTCTTGGGCGAGTACGAAGACGCCGGTGCAGACGCCGATCACCGGGACTCCGGCGGATGCGGCGACCCGAAGGTAGTCGCGATGCTTGCTGGGTGCTGCGCGTAGATGCGGCAGGAGACCGCCGATGACGGCGATATAGTCGAAGTCCGTCGGGTTGATATAGGGCGCATCGGCCTGCACGCGGATGCCGCAGCTCGCCACCGCGGCGTGGCCCGGCGCTCCCATGATCGACCAGCGGCAATGCAGGGGTCGGGAGTTGTCGGCAAAATCGGCCGCATGCCGCAAGGGCTCGACGATCCCGGTCAGCGACATCATCGGGAAGCTCGGCCAGAGCAGAATGCCAATGGAGAGATCGGCCTTGCGGTCTCGGGCCGCCAAAAGCCGTTCGGCCCACAATCCATCGAGCCAGCGGACATAGTCCGGCTCGATGGCCGGTGCATCTGAAGGGGTGGCGTCTGTGTTCATGGCGGCCGACCTTAAGTCAGCCATGTCGCTATTTCAAAGAAAATGTCCGATTTCTAAAATTCAACGCCGCCTTTCGGTGGCAAGCTCTCTCTCGTCGAACTCGACATCCGGCGACAAGACCCACCGGACCGGGGAACCAAAAACAAATCAAGGATCAGAACAATGGCACTTTCTCTTTCGAGAAGGGTGGTGATGTGCGCGCTGCTGGCAGGCAGCTTCATGGCATCGGCACCGCTCGCAAACGCATTCGAACTTGCCGAGCAGGGCAAGCTGACGGTCGCCTTTACGGGAGACATGCCGGGCTCCGGCTGGCAGGACGGCAAGCTGATCGGCTACGATGGCGAGATCATGCAGCGCATCGCCGACAAGCTCGGCCTCAAGATACAGCCGGCGCTGATGGAATGGTCGGGTACGATCGCCTCCGTGCAATCCGGTCGCGTCGACGTGATGCTCGGCACGATGGGCTGGACTGAGAAACGTACGAAGATCATGACGTTGTCCGAGCCGATCCATTATTTCAAGAACGGCATCATGCAGTCGAACAAGACCAACTGGGATAAGCTTTCCGACCTGGAAGGCAAGAAGGTCGGCACGATCACCGGCTTCTCCTTTGTCCCGGAACTGAAGATGATCAAGGGCATTGAGCTCTCGCTCTACGACACATCCGACGCTGCCGTGCGCGATCTCATTGCCGGGCGTATCGATGCCGTCATCGGCGACCCCCCGGTGGTTTCCTACGCCATCAAGCAGAACCCGGATTGGAACATGCACTTCCTTGCCTTCACGGATAACAGCGCGGATTTCCCGCTGCTCACCGGGCTCGGTCAGGTCGTCTATGGTCTCAACCAGAAGAACGACGATTTGCGTCAGAAGATGGACGCGATCATCGCCGATATGTGGAAGAGCTGTGAGATGAAAGAGATCGGCGCACGCTACGGATTGTCCGCCGATGTCTGGTTCAAGCCGGTGGGTGCAAACTTCCGTGCCGGCGTCGACCGCCCCGGCGATTACAAGCTTCCCTCCTGCGCAGCCGGCGGCTGACCGGGCTGACGGATGAAGGCTGCGGCAAGCGGCCTTCATCCGACCTCTTCGCCACGACACAACAGCATAAGGAAACTGCGATGAATGCGCTTTTGAGCGTGGCGGGCCTGCGCAAGAGTTATGGCCCTGTCGAAGTCCTGAAGGGGATCGATTTTACCGTCGCGCCCGGTGAGAAGATTGCCCTGATCGGCCCCTCGGGCTCCGGGAAATCGACCTGTCTGCGCTGCATGAATTTTTTGGAGAAACCGAGTGCCGGTGAGATCTGCCTCGATGGCGAGCGGATCGGCGTTCGCAACGGCCAGGTGATGAGAGATCGGCAGCTTGCGCCACAGCGCGCCGAGATGGGCATGGTCTTCCAGCTCTTCAATCTCTGGCCGCATCTCTCTGTGACGGAAAACGTTGCGATCGCGGCACGCAAGGTCCGCGGCCTGTCTGCCGGCGAGGCGCGCGAATTGGCCCTGGAGATGTTGGCGAAAGTGCACATGACGCACCGCGCCGATGCCTCGCCGCTGGAGCTGTCCGGCGGCCAGCAGCAACGTGTGGCCATCGCGCGGGCGCTCGCCCAGAAGCCGAAACTCATGCTTTTCGACGAACCGACTTCAGCTCTGGATCCCGAACTGGTCCATGAAGTTCTGAAAGTGATGGAAGAGCTCGCCGCCGAAGGACGCACGATGCTGATCGTTACGCACGAGATTGCCTTTGCCCGCGACATCGCTGACCGGGTGCTGTTCCTCGACGGCGGAAAGATCGTCGAGGCCGGGCCGGCGCGCCAGGTCATTACCGCGCCGCGCGAGGCACGCACGCAAGCCTTTCTCAACAAGATCCGGCACTAGGCGCCATGAGCGGATTCTCGCTATTCCTCTCCGTCGTTAATGGGCTCGCCGCCGGGCTTGAGGTAACCGTCCTGGTGACGCTGGCCTCGCTGGCTTTTGCAACCGGCGTCGGCTTCCTCCTCGCCCTCGTCAGGCAATTCACCGCCATCAGGGTCGTCAATCTGGCGATCGACGCCTATTGCGAAATCCTCTGCAACGTGCCGGCCCTGACGCATCTGTTCATCCTCTATTTCGGGCTTGCCAGCATCGGCGTGAGGCTGACCTCGATTGCTGCCGCCATTCTGGGTCTCGGACTGATCGGCGCAGCCATTACCTCATCGATCTTCCGTGCTGGTTTCGCCTCTTTACCAAAAGGCCAGGCGGAGGCGTCGCTTGCTGCAGGTCTGACGCCGCTCCAGACGATTTTCGAAATTTTGACGCCGCAGGCCATGCGGATCGCGCTGCCGGCGCTCGGGAATTACGCGGTGCAGCTCCTCAAGGACACCTCAGTCGTCTCGGCCATCGCGGCGCCTGAAATCATGTTCTTCGCCCGCTCCATGGTCACCTCGTCCTTCCAGACAACGATGATCTACGCGACGGCGGCGGCACTCTATCTGCTGCTGAGCCTGCCATTGATGCAGGTGACGCGATTCCTCGAAAGACGTTACGGGAGGCTGAAAGGATGATCGGGTTTTTCGCACCCTACCGCGACTATGGTGGCGAATGGCTGCCCTTGTTGTTGCGGGCAATGGTGAATACGGCAGTGCTTTCCGTATGTGCCTTTGCTCTGGCGCTCGTGCTCGGTTTGCTGCTTTCGCTGTGCCAGAGATCAGATTTCCAGGCGTTACGGCATTTCGCGGCCCTTTATGTGACGGTCGTGCGCGGCGTGCCGCTGCTCGCGGTGCTGTTTCTGCTTTACTTCGGCCTGCCCGGCATTGGGATCGTCTTCGATGCTTTCGGCGCGGCGATCGCAGGTTTGGCGCTGTGTTTTGCGGCTCAGATCGCCGAACTCTTCCGGGCCGGGCTGAAGGCGATCCCGGCGGGGCAGCGCGAGGCGGCCCTGGCTGTCGGTCTCACGCCGGTCCAGAGCTTCCGGCTGATCATCTTCCCGCAGGTCGTCCGCGTCATCCTGGCGCCGATGATCGTCACCTTCGTCGCGCTTCTCAAGGATTCCTCGCTCGCATCGCTGATCACCGTCAACGAACTGGTTCTGACCGGCCGGGCGATGGCGACCGAGTATTTCCTGCCGCTGCAGATCTATGTGGCGGTCGGCCTCTGCTACTTCGCGATCGCCTGGCCGTTTTCTGTCTTCTCCCGCCGGCTTGCCGTGCCCGCCCGCTAAATCATAAGGTTCAGACCATGACCACCGATATGACCGTTGCCGCGGTCACCGCGTTTCCCGCCGCGCCGGCACGTAAGGCCCGCCCCCTCATTCTCATAACGCCCGATCTCGACGAGACGCCGCAACAGCCGACGGAATGCGAATATGTGGTGCGCTCGAACTATGCCGAGGCCATCACCAGCGCCGGCGGGGTGCCGCTGATCCTGCCCTATGACGCCGAAAACATCGAGGCGGCGCTGGCGCTTGCCGATGGGATCGTCCTGACCGGCTCCCGGCCGGGGGCCGAAGTGGCCGATCGGCGCCGCGACTTCGAGCGTCAGCTGGTGGCCAAGGCGCTGACGGCAGGCAAACCGCTGCTCGGTATCTGCCATGGCATGCAGCTGATCGGCGAGTGCCTCGGCGGCGAGTTCCTCAGCGAGCTTCCGGCCGCCGGCATTTCGCACATCCCGCAGGACCTGCCCGATGAACTGGCGCACGAGATCATCGTCGAGCCCGGCAGCCTGCTTGCCGGCTGGGTCGGGACGGGGCCGACCCGGGTCAACAGCCTGCATCGCCATGCGCTGTCCGGTCACGGGCGCTTTCGCATCATCGCGCGGGCACCCGATGGGATCATCGAGGCATTCGAGGGCGAGACCGAGGCATTTTGCCTGGGGATCCAGTGGCATCCGGAATACCGTCTGACGGCCCTCGATCTGGAAATTCTCAAGGCTTTCGTCGCGCGCAGCGCCGAAGCCGGCAAAAGCAGAAGGGCTGATCCCGGCATGAGCGCAAGCGATGCCGTGCACAGGCGTCTTGCCGTCCTCGGCCTCAGTTTACCGGAAGCCGCAATGCCGCCCGGGGCTTTCGCCGGCGCTGTGCGAACCGGCAATATCGTCACCATGTCCGGTCAGGTGCCGGTGACCGGTGGAGCTGTTCGGCGAACCGGTCGGCTCGGGGCGGATGTCTCGATCGAGGAGGGCCGCGAATGCGCGCGGATCTGCCTTCTCAACCTGCTTGCTCAGCTTGAGCGCGCCGGTGGTGGGTTCGACAAGGTGCGCGGCTTCGTGCGGCTTGCGGGCTATGTTGCCGCAACGGATGATTTTACCCGCCATGGGGCGGTCGTCGACGGCGCGTCCGAGCTGCTGCGCGATCTGTTTCCGGATCGGTGGGAGCACGCCCGCATTGCGATCGGCGTGTCATCTCTTCCGCGGGGCGTTCCGGTCGAAATCGAGCTGACCGCGCTTGTGGGAAGCGAGGTCTGACATGGCGCGCATCGCAGTCATCGGCGCAGGCGTGATCGGCGTTTCCTCGGCCTATCTTTTGGCCAAGGCAGGGCACGATGTGACGCTTATCGATGCAGCAGCCGAACCCGGCAGCGGCGCCAGCGCCGGCAATGCCGCGCAGCTCTCCTGGGCCTATGGCGATGCGATGGCATCTCCCGGGCTGCTCAGGCATCTGCCGGCCATCGCTCTCGGCCGCGACCCCGCCTTCCGGATTCGCTGGCAGCTCGACCCGGATTTTTTTCTCTGGGGGCTGCGCTTCCTCGCCAACGCGTCATTTTCGCGATGGTGGAGCAATACCCGGGCCATTCTGGAACTCGCCGGAGAGTCCCGCCGCGAACTCGCATTGCTGGTGGCGGAAACCGGTCTGTCCTTCGACTACCGGCTTGCGGGAAAGCTGCATCTCTATCCGGATCAGCGTAGCTTTGCCGCGGCCCAATCAGCCGTCTCACGGAAAAATGCACTCGGATTCGAGCAGCAGATGCTCTCGAACGCGGAAGCCCAGGAGATCGAGCCTGCCCTTGCCGGCTACCAAGGCGAAATCGCCGGTGCGGTCTACACGCCGGGTGATGCGCTCGGCGATGCAGCCGGCTTTTGCCGTCAGCTGACACACCATATTGCTCAGCACCACCGGGTGTCGCTGCTCTTCGGCCGGAAAGTGGCGGGCTTCTCACGACAGGCGGACAGGCTTGCGGCCGTGAGGTTCGACGACCGGGAGGAACTCGCGGTCGATACCGCCGTCGTCGCTGCGGGCGCTCAGGTCCGTCTGCTTGCCGCGGAGCTGCCGGAGGTCCGCCCGGTGCGTCCGGTGAGAGGCTATTCGCTGACCGTGCCGCGGACCGCTGCCGCACCCGCCATCAGCCTCACCGACGTAAAACGCAAGCTGGCTTTCGCATCGATCGGGGATCGTTTCCGCGTCGCCGGTCTTGCCGATATCGACCGCCCGGGCGCGGGCTTCGACCCGGCGCGTTTCGAAGCGCTGCGCGGCGCAGCCGTCGGCGTCCTGCCGGCCCTCTTCAAGAACAGCGTCGTTCTGATGCGATGGTCAGGCGAGCGGCCGATGACCCCGTCATCCCGCCCGATCATCAGGCCCTGCGAGCATCTGAAAGGTGTTTACATCAACACCGGCCACGGAATGCTCGGCTGGACCTTGGCATTGGGCTCGGCCCGAAAAATGGTGGACCTGATCGCCACACAGACGAGATGATGACTAGACGATAGCTAGTAAACGAACGGATCCACCCCGGCCGCCGACGGTGTGCCCGGTTCTTTCGGATAGATCACGCCCTTGCGCAGGATGATGTTGGCATAGAGCCTGGGTTCGCTGGTCTGGATCACCGCATGGGCGGCCTTCACCCGGCCGTAGAAATCCGGGCCGACGAGCGGCACCACCGGCCGGTGCGGCTCGTGACGGGCGCAGCAGTCGATCATCTCCTCATGCACCGGGTCGAGCTTGTCGCGCTCAGCCTTGACGGTCGAGCGGAAGATCGCTTCCGGCACGAAATCGTCGATCGGCAGCACGCTGAGCACGGCATTGAGGACCGGGATCAGGTGGTGGCCGTCGAGCCGGATCAGCCGGCGCGCATGTTCGACGCCCGGATAATTGCCGTCGACGATGGCGATCTCGTCGCCGTGGCCCATGGCCCGAAGCGTAAAAAGCAGCTCCGGGCTCAACAGCGGATCAAGTCCTTTCAGCATTGTCTACCTCCTTGAAGAGTACGTTCTGGTCGGTGAGGTAACGCGCAAAGATCGGCAGGCTGGCGCCGCCGATGGCGCGCGCCTGGGCGCCGACCGCGCCCTCGATGATTTCGGGCATGACGACGCCCTGCAGGTCGAGCTTGGCGGCTTCGTCGATGGTGGCCTGCACAACGCGGCTGCGCACCCAATGGGGAAAACCGCCGTCGATCACGGCGGCGCTGAAATCGACGATCGAGGCGGCCGCGACGATCGCCTGCGCCAGCGCCTTGGCGCTATCCTGGATCCAGGTCTCCATCGGCTCGCCGAAATCCACCCAGTCGTCGGCCGAATACCACAGCGGCTCGGGATCGATGCCGCGCTCGCGCAGCATGTTTTCGAGCACGAAGATCGAGGCGATTTCGAGCAACTGCATCGTCTCGCCGTTCTTTCCCCGCACCGGCAGGGGGCCGATTGCGCCGGCCGTGCCGGTGCGGCCGGAAAAGATCGCCGAGTTGAGCACGATGCCGCCGCCGATGAAGGAGCCGATGAAGAAATAGACGAAATCCGGGTAGGACGGCCCGACACCGAAGACCAGTTCGGCCCCGCAGGCGCTGGTCGCATCGTTCTGCATGAAGACCGGATGGGAGACGCGCGCGGCGATGTCGGCCTGCAGGTCGACATCGCGCCAGACCTCCATGGCTCCAGGCGGCGCGCCCACCTCTTCGGCCCAGTTCCAGAGTTCGAAGGGGGCGGCGATGCCGAGGCCGGCAATGCGGCCGCGCTGCTTGTCGTCGAGCCGGTCTTCGAGTTCCTGGATGCCCGAGGTGACGAAGGCGAGGATTTCTTCCGGCAGCGGATAGGCATAGGTGCGGTGCAGCTGCATGCGGATACGACCGACGAAATCCATCAGCACAAGATCGGCGCTGCGCCGGCCCATCTTCAGGCCGAAGGAATAGACGGCGTCGGCATTGAGATGCATAGGGATCGACGGCTGTCCCACACGGCCGCGCACCGGCGCCCCGCGCGACAGCAGACCTTCCTTCTCAAGCACCCGCATGATCACCGAGACGGTCTGGGCCGACAGTCCGCTGCGGCGCGCGATATCGGCCTTCGACAGCGCACCGTAGAGACGCACCAGCGACAGCACGAGCCGTTCGTTATAGGCCCGGACCCTGACCTGGTTCGCACCTCCGGCCGGATTTAGAATTGGCGGCGGGACCGGCGTGTGTTCCGGTCCATCCAAAGACGACATGGCCGCTCCTCCCGATTGTTGGCCTATGCCCAATTCGATCGAGCATGCCACATCGAATTAATAATTCAATTGGATTTATTTATTGACAAGCCGATTTCTTTCGCTCTTAATTGCCCTCGTCAAGGGCACGGGACGGCTTTGGAAGCTTAACAATCCACGGCGAAGTGTCATATCTTAAAATTCCGGCCCGCACGGGCGGCGCCGGCAAACTCTGGGAGGAGTTCCATGAAGAAATCTGTTCTCGCTTTCGGCGCGCTCGCGCTTGGTGTCACCTTTTCCGCCCCCGTCATGGCGGCGGACGTTGCCGCCTGCCTGATCACCAAGACCGACACCAACCCCTTCTTCGTCAAGATGAAGGAAGGTGCGACGGCCAAGGCCAAGGAACTCGGCGTTTCGCTGAAGTCCTATGCCGGCAAGATCGACGGTGACAGCGAAAGCCAGGTGGCAGCGATCGAAAGCTGCATCGCCGACGGCGCCAAGGGCATTCTGCTCACGGCTTCGGACACCAAGGGCATCGTGCCTGCGGTCAAGAAGGCCCGCGACGCCGGCCTGCTGGTCATCGCTCTCGACACGCCGCTCGAGCCGGCCGATGCCGCCGACGCCACCTTCGCCACCGACAACTTGCTCGCCGGCAAGCTGATCGGCCAGTGGGCCAAGGAAACGCTGGGCGACAAGGCCAAGGACGCCAAGGTCGGCTTCCTCGACCTGACGCCGTCGCAGCCGACGGTCGACGTTCTCCGTGACCAGGGCTTCATGATGGGCTTCGGCATCGACCCGAAGAATCCGGACAAGATCGGCGACGAAGACGACAAGCGCATCGTCGGCCACGACGTGACCAACGGCAACGAGGAAGGCGGCCGCAAGGCGATGGAAAACCTTCTGCAGAAGGATCCGGGCATCAACGTCATCCACACGATCAACGAGCCGGCCGCTGTCGGCGCCTATCAGGCGCTGAAGGCCGTCGGCATGGAAAAGAACGTGCTGATCGTCTCGGTCGATGGCGGTTGCCCGGGTGTGAAGTCGGTCAAGGAAGGCGTCATCGGCGCCACCTCGCAGCAGTATCCGCTGCTGATGGCGTCGCTCGGCATCGAGGCGATCAAGAAGTTCGCCGATAGCGGCGAAAAGCCGAAGCCGACCGAAGGCAAGTCCTTCTTCGACACCGGCGTCTCGCTCGTCACCGACAAGCCGGTTTCCGGCGTCAAGTCGATCGACACCAAGGAAGGCACGGACAAGTGCTGGGGCTGAGCCCAATCTCTTGAAACTAGAGCGGCCGGGGCTTGATCCCCGGCCGTTTTCGACGGACGATGTACCGTCGCCCCCACGAACCGGCTCAGAATAGACCGGAAGGATATCGGTGACGGCCCCCGTGCGAGTTCGGCGCACGGATGCGGAGGAGGAACCATGACCGGAACTCAGGAATTCGAACGTGTCCTCGACGGCAGCGACAAGAGCGTCGCCTCCTTCGAGCACCAGGACGTCTCGCTGATCAAGCGCGCCCAGCATTTTCTGCACTCGACGCCGGCCGCCGTGCCGCTGATCGTGCTGGTGCTGGCGATCATCATCTTCGGGGCAACGATCGGCGGACGGTTCTTCTCGTCCTATACGCTGACGCTGATCCTGCAACAGATCGCCATCGTCGGCATTCTCGGCGCCGCCCAGACGCTGGTCATCCTGACCGCCGGCATCGATCTTTCGATCGGCGTCATCATGGTGATCTCGGCTGTCATCATGGGCAATGTCGCCATCACCTACGGCATACCGACGCCGATCGCCGTTATCGGTGGTCTCCTTGTCGGCGGGCTCTGCGGCTTGCTGAACGGCTTCCTCGTCGCCTTCATGAAACTGCCGCCCTTCATCGTCACGCTCGGCACCTGGAATATCGTCATGGCGACGAATTTCATCTATTCCGCCAATGAGACGATCCGCGACACCGATGTCGACGAACAGGCGCCGCTGCTGCATCTTTTCGCTGCGAGCTTCAGGCTCGGCAGCGCCGTGCTCACCCTCGGCGTCATCGCCATGGTGCTGCTCGTCCTCTTGCTCTGGTATGTGCTCAATCACACCGCCTGGGGCCGGCACGTCTATGCGGTCGGCGACGATCCTGAGGCCGCCAAGCTCTCCGGCATCCAGACCAAGAAGGTGCTGCTCACCGTCTACACCATCTCGGGTGTCATCGCCGCCTTCGCCGCCTGGGTTTCGATCGGCCGCAACGGCTCGATCTCGCCGTCCTCGGCGGTCACCGACTATAACCTGCAGGCGATCACCGCGACGGTGATCGGCGGCATCTCGCTCTTCGGCGGCCGCGGCTCCATTCTCGGCACGCTGTTCGGCGCGATGATCGTCGGCGTCGTGTCGATGGGCCTCAATATGCTCGGCGCCGACCCGCAATGGAAAGTCCTTTTGACAGGCGTGCTGATCATCGCCGCCGTCGCCATCGACCAGTGGATCAGAAAGGTTTCGGTGTAATCATGGCTCGCGAACCCCTTCTCACCGCCCGCGGTCTCGTCAAGCGCTACGGCCGCGTGACCGCGCTCGACAATGCCGATTTCGATCTTTACCCGGGCGAAATCCTCGCCGTCATCGGCGATAACGGCGCCGGCAAGTCTTCGCTGATCAAGGCGATTTCAGGCGCCGTCACCCCCGACGAGGGGGTGATCACCCTCGAAGGCAAGCAGGTGCAGTTCCGCTCGCCGATGGAAGCCCGTGAGGCCGGTATCGAAACCGTCTATCAGAACCTGGCTCTGTCGCCGGCGCTGTCGATCGCCGACAACATGTTCCTCGGCCGCGAGATCCGCAAACCGGGCGTGCTCGGCTCGATGTTCCGCATGCTCGACCGGCCGGCCATGGAAAAGCTGGCGCGCAACAAGCTCTCCGAACTCGGCCTGATGACCATCCAGAACATCAACCAGGCGGTGGAGACGCTCTCGGGCGGCCAGCGCCAGGGTGTCGCGGTTGCCCGTGCCGCCGCCTTCGGCTCCAAGGTCATCATCATGGACGAACCGACGGCAGCGCTTGGCGTCAAGGAAAGCCGCCGCGTGCTGGAGCTGATCCTCGACGTGCGCGCCCGCGGCCTGCCGATCGTGCTGATCTCGCACAACATGCCGCATGTCTTCGAGGTTGCCGACCGGATCCATATCCACCGCCTCGGCCGCCGCCTGACAGTGATCGATCCGAAGGAATATACCATGTCCGACGCCGTCGCCTTCATGACCGGCGCCAAGGCAGTGCCGACGGAGCCCGTTGCGGCATGACGGTCAGCACCGAGGAAATCGCCGGCGAGGTCATCAACCGCGCCGGTGATGCCAGACGCTTCCTCATCGGCATTGCCGGCCCGCCGGGTTCCGGCAAGTCGACCATGGCCGACAATCTGGCGGCGGCGTTGAAGGCCAGAGGCGAAAGCGCCGCGGTCCTGCCGATGGACGGCTTCCACATGGACAACGCCATCCTGATCGAACGCGGCCTCTTGGCCCGCAAGGGCATTCCCGAGACCTTCGATGTCCGCGGTTTCCTCGATATCGTCCGCGCCGTCAGGCCGGCGGATCAGGAGGTTCTCGTGCCGGTCTTCGACCGCTCCCGCGAACTGGCCATCGCATCGGCCCGGCCGATCGATCCGAACGACCGTTTCATCATCGTCGAGGGCAACTATCTGCTCTTCACAGAGGGAAAATGGGCTGAACTCGACGGGATCTTCGATTACACGATCATGCTGGCGCCGCCGATGGAGGTGCTCGAGGAGCGGCTCTGGGCGCGCTGGCGCGGTTATAATCTGAGCGAGGAGGCCGCCAGCGCCAAGGTCTACGGCAACGACCTGCCGAACGGCCGGCTGATCCTCGAAAACCGCCGTCCGGCCGATGTGACGCTGGAGATCGCGCTGGCGTAAGGCCGCGACGATTGTTTTCACCTGAGGTATAGTGTTATCGAGGCCCGCAGACGCATCGCTTCGGAGGCCTGCCATGCAAACGATCACCATCCGCCGCCCTGACGACTGGCACCTGCATCTGCGCGACGGCGCCATGCTGGAGGGCGTGATCGCCGATACGAGCCACACCTTCGCTCGCGCCATCATCATGCCCAATCTGGTGCCGCCCGTCGTCACCACGGCGGATGCGGCGGCCTATCGCGAGCGTATCCTGAAGGCGCTGCCGGCCGGCCATCGTTTCCAGCCGCTGATGACGCTGTATCTCACCGAACATACGAGCCCCGACGATGTCGAGGCCGGCGCCAGGAGCGGCCTCATCACCGCCGTCAAGCTTTATCCGGCCGGCGCCACCACCAATTCGCATGGCGGCGTGCGCGACATGGAAAAGGCGATGCCGGTGCTGGAGCGCATGGCTGCGATTGGCCTGCCCCTCTGCGTCCATGGCGAAGTGACGACGCCTGAGGTCGATATCTTCGATCGCGAAGCCGTCTTCATCGACACCGTGCTCGATCCGCTGCGCCGGCGCCTGCCCGAGCTGAAGGTGACGATGGAGCATGTGACGACATCGGACGGCATCGATTACATCAAAGGCGCCAAAGGCAATCTTGCCGGCTCCCTTACCACCCATCATCTGATCATCAACCGCAACGCCATCCTCGTCGGCGGCATCCGCCCGCATTATTATTGCCTGCCGGTCGCCAAGCGCGAGAGCCATCGCCTGGCACTGCGTGCCGCCGCCGTGAGCGGTGACGCCCGCTTCTTCCTCGGCACCGATTCCGCCCCGCATGTCGATCCGCTGAAGGAATGTGCCTGCGGCTGCGCCGGCATCTACACCTCGATCAACACGATGAGCTGCCTGGCGCATGTCTTCGAGGAGGAGGGCGCGCTGGACAGGCTCGAAGCCTTCACCTCGCTCAACGGACCGGCCTGGTACGGGCTTCAGCCGAACGAGGAACGCATCACCCTGTCCAAGCAGGCCGAGCCGGTCGTTTTTCCCGCCAAGATAGAAACGGGCGCCGGTCCGGTGACGGTGTTCGATCCGATGTATCCGCTGCATTGGCACGTCGTGGCGTAGGTGTTGCAGCCCGCGTAATCAATTTTAAATAGAATATTCATTAAAGTTGTGCGCCGACGTTAGGCGCATAACATTTTCATTGTGCAATGCATCATTTGTTAACGGATGCATAAGACATTTCTCACGCGGACATAGGCTGCCGATCATCCGGCGGGAAAACACCTGCGGAGCCTGAAAAGCATGATGCTTGACTATAACTCCCTCTTGCTGGCGCTCGGCGTCTCGACGGCATGCCTTGCCGTGACCTTGATGGGCGGCTGGCTCGTCCGCCGAGCCGAAACCGTGCTGCTCACCGCCACCGTCGGCCTGGTCTTCGTCGTCAGCGGCATTTTTGTCTACAGCGCCTACGTGGACAGGCCGGAGATAGGGTTTGGCATTGCCAATTTCGTACTGTTCCATGCCGGTTTCGCCACCATCTGGGGTGCCGGCCGACAGTTTCTCACCGGCCGTCTGCCCTTGCCGGGCATTGCGATCCGCGCCGTGGCGGCGATGACCTTCTCCATCGTGCCGCTGATATTGGGTTATGACGGCTTGGCCTTCATCGCTGACAATCTTGCCATTGCCCTGCTGCTCTTTGCCACCGCCCGGCAATACTGGCTCGCCCGCGCCGAGGCGCCGGCGCCGATCCTCGGGATCACGGCGCTCTATACGCTGACGGGGATCTCCTTCGTGCTTTGCGCCGCCGTGCTGATCTCCGACGGCAAGCTGGTGCTCGGCAAGGCGCCGAGCAACTGGGCCGAGGATCTGAGCCTTGCCGTCTGCATCGCCGGCATGACCGGGATCGGCGCCCTGTCGCTGGCGCTGCATCAGTGGCGGCTTGCCGCCCGCCATCGTCTCGAGGCGATCACCGATCCGCTGACCGGGCTGCTCAACCGCCGCGCCCTGTTCGATCAATACGGCACGCGCCCGATGGGCTCGACCACCGCCGTCATCGTCTTCGATATCGACCACTTCAAATCGGTCAACGACCGCTTCGGCCATGCGAGCGGCGACCGAGTGATCAAGGCCTTCGCCGGCGAACTCGCCACCCATTGCCGCGCCGGTGACATCGCCGCACGGCTGGGCGGTGAGGAGTTCGCGCTGGTGCTGAAGGAAACCATGCCCGGCCGGGCCGAACTGGCGGCCGAGCGCATCCGCGAGGCTTTCGAGGCGCGCGAGATCGATATCGATGACGAGGTGCTGAAATGCACCGTCAGCGTCGGCGTTGCGCCCGGGCGCGCCAAGAGCCTGGATTTCGACGCCATGCTGAGTGCCGCCGACAAGGCGCTCTACGCCGCCAAGCGGGGCGGTCGCAACCGGGTCGAGCTTGCCGGCCACCTGCAGGCGGTTCCGGTCGAGGCGTCGCGCACGGCGTCTTGATTCCTGACCTCTCCCCTCATAATATCGCCCCTGGCCGGATGCGGCCAGCCGCCCCGCGACGCCCGACGTTTGACAGTTTGGCGTTATGGTGAATGCATCCAAACCATCCTTCACATCCCTTGCCGTTTGGCGATCGATGGCGAACGGGTCAGCAGACGCGGGCACTGATCGTCCTGTTTGCCGCCGATGGAAGGATGACATATGCGCGATTTTCGCGATGCCAAACTCATGGCAAAGACGTTGCGGCAGGCCCTTGCCGACCGCGACATTTCCCTCACCCACAGCGAGACGCTCGAAATCGTCGCCCGGCAATTCGGGCTCGAGCAATGGAATATCCTCTCGGCAAGGATCGATGCGGCGGGTGCGTCCCGCTCCGCAATCGGCATCGAGCCGCCGATGCCGATCTTCCGCATCTTCTCGGTGGAGAAAGCCATGGAGTTCTACTGCGGCTTTCTCGGTTTCCATCTCGACTGGGAGCATCGCTTCGGCGAGAATTTCCCGCTCTATTGCCAGGTCTCCCGCGATGGCATGGCGCTGCACTTGAGCGAACATTCCGGCGACGCCAGCCCCGGCGCCAAAGCATTCGTCCGCGTCGCCAATGTCCGGGCCTACCACGCCGAGCTCGCCGGCAAGGACTACCGCTACATGAAGCCCGGCGTGGAGGAAGCCCCCTGGGGCCTGGAGATGACCGTCACCGACCCCTTCAGCAACCGCATCGCCTTTTGCGAGCAGAGATAGGCGCGGGCGCTGGACTCCCTCCTCTCCCCAGCCGGGGTCCGAAGGACGGGTCGAGACCTGTGGCTCGACCCTGGTCTGTGGCCCGAAGGGTCGGATGAGGGGGCTACACGGGCACAGCATTTATTGCCCTTCGCGTGCGCTCCGTGCATTCGGGGCTTTGCCGCTCACCCCCTCAACCGCCTGCCGGCACCTTCTCCCCGCTGGCGAGAAGAGACGTGTCGCAATGCCGCCTTCTCAAACGACCATCAACGCCCTGACGAAGGCCATCGAAGCCAGCAGCGAGGCCACGGTCCGCACATGGTTCCACCACGTCCAGTCCCTGAGATAGGTCGCCCAGAGCCCGACTGCCTCCGGCCCGCTGCCGCTGACCTTTTCCAGCGCATCGTTCATGGGCACGTTGAAGATGATGGTCGAGAGGAAGGAGGCGAAGACATAGAGGGCGGCGCCTGTCAGCATCAGCGCGGATGCGCTGCCGCGCCAGTTCATCAGCGCCAGCACTGCGATGACGATGCAGAGGATTGCCGTCGGCACGAACAGCGCCATGAAGGGCGAGCGGACGATCGTCACGTTGATCGAGTTCATCGCCGCAATGCCCTGCTCGGCCGGGATGCGCGAGAAGGCGGTCATGATGAAGGTCGAGAAGGCGAAGAAGATGCCGGCGACGAGGCCGCTGCCGATGGCTGCGGCGACGAGCGAGAGGATGAGGACGAACTGCATGTCGAAGCTCCTTCCAAGGAACAAAACAAGAGAAACTCTCTTATTTGCAAAATGAGATAAACTCTCTTATTTTATTTGTCAACCGCCGAAGGAGCAGGGGATGTCGGAACAGCCGGTCGCAACGCGCAGGCGCAATCAGCAGCATTCCGGCCAGCCGCGCCGGATCCCGAGCCAGCAGCGCGGTCGTGACCGCTTCGAAAAGATCCTCGCCGTCGCCTCCGAGCTGATCGAAAGCCATGGCAGCGATGGCTTGAAGATGAGCGAGATCGTCGAAAGGGCCGGCCTCTCCTTCGGCGCGCTCTACCAATATTTTCCCGACAAGAGCGCGATCATCCGCACATTGGCCGAGCGCTTCAACGAGGAGGGCAGGCGCTGCGTGGAGGCGGAACTGGCTGAGGTGACCGACGCTGCGGCGCTCACCGGCGCGCTTGCCAACATCGCCGACGAATATTACGCTTTTTTCCGCCGCGAGCCGGTGATGCGGGACATCTGGCATGCGACCCATACCGACAAGCAGCTGCAGCAGATCGATGCCGAGGACATGGAATTCCATGCCCAGGCATTGCTCGCCGTGCTCGTCCGCCTGTGGCCGGAGCGTGACCGCAGCAAGCTTCTGGCGATCGCCCGGCTGACCATGCAGCTCATCGCCGCTGCCGTGCGTTATGCCGTTTCGCTGGATCCGGAGGAGGGCGATGCGGCGATTGCCCTCTTCAAGAAGATGCAGGGCCCCGATATCGGCCGTCTGTTGCTGGAATAGCCGCGCCTGCGTCTGGAAACGATGGGCTCTTGCTGCTATTGCCGGTGACACAAAGCTGAAGGAGAGCCCGCATGATCCAGACGACATTTCCCGACCGTGCCGTGATGGCCGAACTGGTGGCCAAGATGCTCTGGGAGATCAAGGCGGTGCATTTCAATGCCGCCCAGCCTTACAAACTTGCCTCCGGTATGGCGAGCCCGGTCTATATCGATTGCCGCAAGCTGCTCTCCTTTCCGCGCATCCGCTCGACGGTGATGGATTTCGCCGCCAGCACCCTGCTGCGCGATGCCGGTTTCGAGCAGTTCGATTGCATCGCCGGCGGCGAGACCGCCGGCATTCCCTTCGCCGCCCTGCTTGCCGACCGCCTCGGCCTGCCGATGATCTATGTCCGCAAACAGCCGAAGGGCCATGGCCGCAATGCCCAGATCGAAGGCAATATGCCGGAAGGGTCGCGCGTGTTGGTCATCGAGGATCTGACGACGGCCGGCGGCAGCATGTTCAAATTCATCGATGCGGTGCGGGCCGCGGGCGGCATTGTCGATCACGGCATTGCGCTGTTCTTCTACGGCATCTTCGGCCAACAGCGCTTTGACGACGGCAAGGTCCGGCTGCATCATATCGCCACCTGGCGCAATGTTCTGGCTGTTGCCAAGGAGCGGCAGCTGTTCGACGACAAGACGCTTGAAGAGGTCGAGGCTTTCCTCGATGCGCCGCTCGCCTGGTCGGGACGCAACGGTGGCGTCAGCGAGCTTTCGCTCTAAGCGGTTGACAAAAGCCCGCTTAATCGGTTGATGAACATATCAGTGCTGTTGGGAGAAATTCGATGATTTTGTGCTGCGGCGAAGCCTTGATCGACATGCTGCCGAGGGATACGACCCTTGGCGAAAAGGGCTTTGCGCCCTATGCCGGCGGCGCGATTTTCAACACCGCCATCGCGCTCGGCCGCCTCGGCATTCCCACTGCCTTCTTCACCGGCATCGCCGACGACATGATGGGCGAAATCCTGCTTGCGACCCTGAAGGCGAGCAATGTCGATTACAGCCCCTGCGCCATCACCCAGCGCCCCTCGACGATCGCCTTCGTCAAGCTCGTCAACGGCCAGGCGACCTATGCCTTCTACGACGAAGGCACGGCCGGCCGCATGATCACCACGGCCGACCTGCCGACCCTTGGCGACGATTGCGAAGCGCTGCATTTCGGCGCCATCAGCCTGATCCCGAGCCCCTGCGGCGAAACCTACGAAGCGCTGCTCGACCGCGAGGCAGCCAAACGTGTCATTTCGCTCGACCCGAACATCCGCCCCGGTTTCATCAAGGACAAGCCGGCGCATATGGCCCGCATCAAGCGCATGGCGGCAAAATCCGACATCGTGAAATTCTCCGATGAGGATCTCGACTGGTTCGGTCTTTCGGGCGACCACGACACGCTCGCCGCCCACTGGCTCGCCCACGGCGCCAAGCTCGTCGTCATCACCAAGGGCGCCGAAGGCGCCTGCGGTTATACCAGGGATCGCAAGGTGACGGTGCCGAGCGAACGCGTCACGGTCGTCGACACCGTCGGCGCCGGCGACACCTTTGATGCCGGCGTCCTGGCCTCGCTGAAGATGGACGGCCTGCTGACCAAGCCGCAGGTCGCCTCGCTCGACGAACAGGCGGTGCGCAACGCCCTGACACTGGGTGCGAAGGCGGCGGCCGTCACCGTGTCGCGTGCCGGCGCCAACCCGCCTTGGGCGCGTGAGATCGGGCTTTAAGGCAGGGCCCACCTCTCGATTCCCTCTTCCCCCCAGCGGGGAGAAGGTGCCTGTAGGGCGGATGAAAGGGGCCGGCGAAGCCGGTCTTCACAACGCTGCTGCGGGATCGGCGGCGTTGGAATCGTTTCGACCTTGTTCAAGCCTAGAGCACGGCGTTTCGCGATAAGTTTTATATTGTGCCGGGCGGCCCCCTCATCCGCCTGCCGGCTCCTTCTTCCCCGAGGGGGGAAGAGGATATGCCGCAACGTCTCGACACCCTGTCTCTCGCGCCAAGCGCGGGGGCGCGCCCGGCTGGTCGATCAGGGCACGCCAGCCCCGCTCCGGTCGGAACTCGGAACGGTCACCAGGTCCCGCAGGAAATTTTCGCACCAGAGCGAGACGTCGTGCGAAAGCAGATGTTCCATCATCATGCTCCAGCGGTCACGGCGCTCCTCAAGCGACATGGCGAGCCCTCGCGCAATCGCATTGGCGGTGCCTTCGATATCGTAGGGATTGACCAGCAACGCGCCCTTCAACTCCCTGGCCGCGCCGGCAAAGCGAGACAGCACCAACACGCCCGGGCGATCCGGATCTTGGGCGGCGACATATTCCTTGGCGACGAGGTTCATGCCGTCGCGCAGCGGCGTGACCAGCCCGATCGTCGCCAAGCGGAAGAGCCCGGCGAGCACATTGCGGCTGATCGATCGATTGACATAGCGGATCGGCACCCAGTCGACCGTGCCGATGGCGCCGTTGACGCGGCCGGCCTGTTCGGCGACCATCTTCTGCATCTGCTCGTATTCGGGAACTTCGGATCGCGATTTCGGCGTGACCTGCAGAAAGGTCACCTTGTTCTGGTAGGCCGGATTGCTGGCGATGAAGCGCTCGAACGCTTCCAGCCGCTCAATGATGCCCTTCGAATAATCGAGCCGATCGACGCCGATGATCATGTCGCGGCCTTCAATGCTGCGCCGGGTCTTCTGAACCATGACGTTGTTTGCGGCTTTTTCGGCGAATTCGGCGAATCCAGCGGTTTCGATGCCGATCGGATAGGCGCCGGCCTTGAAGACCCGCCCGTGCGAATCGAACAACCCGTTGCCGAGGTCGTCGCCGATGCCCTCCCTTCTGAGATAGCCCGCGAAGTTCTGCAGGTCGTAGTCGGTCTGGAAGCCGACGAGATCGTAATGCGAGAGCCCGCGCATGATTTCCTCGTGGACCGGCATGGTGACGAGAATGTCCGCCGGCGGCCAGGGGATATGCAGAAAGAAGCCGATCCGGTTCTTCAGCCCCATCTGGCGGAGTTCGGCCGCCAGTGGAATGAGGTGGTAATCGTGAACCCAGATAATATCATCAGGCTCGATCAGCGGCGCCAGCCGGTGTGCAAAGAAGCGGTTGACGCGGAAATAACCGGCCATTTCCTTCCGGCCATATTCGGCGAGATCCAGGCGGTAGTGGCAGATCGGCCAGAGAACGCGGTTTGCAAAGCCGCGATAGTATTCTTCGACGTCGGTGTCGGTGAGGTCGGTCAGGGCATAGGTGATGTTGCCCTTCTGCAGTTGTGACAGCGCGCCCGGTTCCCTGTCGCCACTCGACTCTCCCGACCACCCCATCCAGATGCCGCCGCGCTCCTGCAAGGCTGCCTGTAGCGCGACGGCAAGGCCGCCGGCAGCAGCACCCCCATCTTTGCTCGGCACGGGAACACGATTGGAAACGACGACAAGACGGCTCATGGAGTTCCTTTGCCTGAGAGCGGTTCAGCTTTTTATGGAAGCGCCTGCTCATCGGCCGATGGGATTGATGGAACGGAGCGTCGTCCCAGGCTTGATAGGCCATGTCTTGGGAAGCAGCCCCTGCACAGAATTTGCTTAAATCTAGGGTGATTGCCGAGAAATGAAAGAATTCCTTCTATAATTTTCCATTAGAAGAACATTTCATCCGCTTCCGCACGACGAGCGTCTGTGCGGCGGCGCACCAGATCCTACTGATATCGGTTTAACATTTGCGGCTGTGATGATGATGTCGGCGCTCGTCGCGATGTCGGCCCGTGGATGGCCTGCGCGGGTCACAGCCCGCCGCGGGACGCCGCTCCCAGGAATGGGGCCGTCGGAGGACGGGCATAAACGTCTGCCCGGCCTCTTGCGTTAAGATGAGGCGGCTGCCTCGAGTGCTTACTTCGCGAGCTTTGACAGCGCTGCGACCAGCCCCTGCGTCGAGGAATCATGGCCAGCCGCGCTCTCCTTGCCCTCGACGACAGGCAGCAGGCCGGTCGCCAGTTCCTTGCCGAGCTCGACGCCCCACTGGTCGAAGGAGTTGATGCGGAAGAGCACGCCTTCGACGAAGACGCGGTGTTCGTAGAGCGCGATCAGGCGGCCGAGGGCGTAAGGGGTGAGCTTGTCGTAGACGAAGGTGATCGACGGCCGGTTGCCCTGGAAGACGCGGTGCGGGGCGATGAAATCGGCCTTCTTGTCGTCCATTCCTTTGACGGTCAGCTGCTTCTTGGCTTCATCGAAGGTGCGGCCCTTCATCAGCGCTTCCGACTGGGCGAGAACGTTGGAGATCAGCAGCTGGTGCTGGTGGCGCAGCTCCGGCTCGAAGGCGTTGGCGGCGATCATGAATTCGGCGGGGATGATGCTCGTGCCCTGATGGATGAGCTGATAGAAGGCGTGCTGGCCGTTAGTGCCGGGCTCGCCCCAGACGACCGGCCCGGAATTGCCCTCGACCGGCGTACCGTCGATGGTCACACCCTTGCCGTTCGATTCCATGTCGAGCTGCTGCAGATAGGCAGGAAAGCGCGACAGGCGCTGGTCATAGGGCAGGATGGCGCGGGTGGGATAACCGAGCACATTGCGATGGTAGAAGCCGATCAGGCCGAGCAGCATCGGCAGGTTTTCGGCAACCGGCGCCTGACGGAAATGATTGTCGACGGCATGGGCGCCGTCGAGGAACTTGCCGAAATTCTCCGGGCCGACGGCGATCATCAGCGGCAGGCCGATCGCCGACCAGATCGAGTAGCGGCCGCCGACCCAGTCCCAGAAGCCGAAGACGCGGGCGCTGTCGATGCCGAAGGCGGCGACCTTGTCGAGCGCCGTCGAAACGGCGGCGAAATGGTGCTGCACGGCCGCTTCGCCGAGCGCCTTGGCGATGAAATTGCGCGCCGTCTGCGCATTGGTCATTGTCTCAACGGTGGTGAAGGTCTTCGAGGCGACGATGAACAGCGTCGTTTCCGGCTGAACCAGCTTGAGGATATCGGCGATATGGGCGCCGTCGATATTGGAGACGAAATGGGCGCGCGGGCCGTCATGGAAGGGAGAAAGCGCCAGCGTCGCCATCACGGGGCCGAGATCCGAGCCGCCGATGCCGATATTGACGACGTCGGTGATCGCCTTCCCGGTTGCGCCCTTCAGCGCACCGGAGCGGACGCCGCCGGCGAACTTGCCCATGGCGGCCAGCACCGCGTTGACATCCGGCATGACGTCCTTGCCGTCGACCAGAACCGGCGTGTTGGAGCGGTTGCGCAGTGCAGTGTGCAGAACGGCGCGGTCCTCGGTGAAATTGATCGCCTTGCCGGAGAACATCTCCTCGCGCTTCTTCTCGACGCCGCCTTCTTCGGCGAGTTTCACCAGCAGCTTGAGGATGTCGTCGTTCACTGCCGTCTTGGAAAAATCCATCAGCAGGTCATCAAGCGAGACGGAGAAGCGCGAAAAACGCTTGGAATCGGCGGCGAAGGCCGCACGAAGATCGGTCGCCTTGGTGGCGGCGGCGGTGCTTTTCAGCTGTTCGACGATGGCGTTCATGGGAGGCTCCTTTGGAGGCGGAAAGGTTGCGGAAACTATTCGCTTTATCGGGCCTAAATCAAGTTCAGCTGCCGCTCCAATATGAAAAAAGCCACCCGCGGCAAGCGGCTGGCTTTTAGAGCCTTTCCTGGTCAGCTTGAAGCATTCTGCCGGAGCAGGTTTTCGTCAGGGCAGAGGCGATTGGCGAAGGGCATACCCGTTGGTACGCTCAAGCCGATCGCCTCTGATCCTGGCGGAGAGATGCCCGGCCCACCGGCCGCACCGATTCGCCGTGGCGAAGCGATAAGTGCGTCCGGCGATTCCCAAGTCTTGCAGATTTGCCTGGCAAATCTGCGGGAGGGTTGGCTGAAACGGGCCGGCTGATCGACCGGCCGGCTTGGCCGTGGAGCTTTGCTACGACGCGCCGGCCGGTCGACCATCCGACTCCGTTTGAGCCAACAGAATGCTTCAATCTGACCAGGAAAGGCTCTAATTTCATCAGATCGTCAAACTCAGCCGCGCAGGTCCTTGCGCAGGATCTTACCGACCGGCGACTTCGGCAACTCGGTGCGGAATTCGATGAAGCGCGGGCGTTTGTAATTGGTGAGGTTGGCGATGCAATGGGCCTTCACCTCGGCCTCCGTCAGGTTCGGATCCTTCCTGACCACGAAGAGTTTGACCGCCTCGCCCGAATGCCCGTCCGGCACGCCGATGGCGGCTGCCTCGAGGATGCCTACATGCATGGCGGCGACTTCCTCGATCTCGTTCGGATAGACGTTGAAACCCGAAACCAGGATCATGTCCTTCTTGCGGTCGACGATTTTGGTATAGCCGCGCGCATCCATGAAACCCATATCGCCCGAGCGGAAATAACCGTCTTCGGTCATCACCCGCGCCGTCTCCTCCGGCTTCTGCCAATAGCCGGCCATCACCTGCGGCCCGCGAATGCAGATCTCACCGACCTCGCCGAGCGGCAGCGATTTTCCGTCTTCGTCGCGGATATCGAGGTCGGTTGAGGGCATCGGCAGGCCGATCGAGCCGGTGAATTCCGGCGAATCGAAGCGGTTGGCGGTGGCGACCGGCGATGTCTCGGAAAGGCCGTAACCCTCGGTCACCGCCGTGCCCGTTATTTTCAGCCAGCGTTCGGCGACCGGACGCTGCACGGCCATGCCGCCGCCGAGCGACATGATCAGCGGGGAGAAATCGAGCTTGGCGAATTCGGCATTGTTCATCAGCGCATTGAACAGCGTGTTGAGGCCGGGAAAGATATGGACATCTGACTTGCCGAATTCCTTGACCAGACCGGGAATGTCGCGCGGATTGGCGATCAGGATATTGCGGGCGCCGAGAGACATGCCCATCAGCGAATTCACCGTCAGCGCGAAGATGTGGTAGAGCGGCAGGGCGCAGAGGAAATTCAGCACCTCGGGCTGTTTCTTGCGCTCGAAGGCCGATCTGAGCCAGAGCGACAGCTGCAGCTTGTTGGCAAGCAGATTGGCATGCGTCAGCACCGCGCCCTTGGCAACGCCCGTCGTGCCGCCGGTATATTGCAGGAAAGCAATATCACCGCCGGCAAGCGTGACCGGCTGCAGGGTTTTATTCGCCCCTTCGCGCAGCACTTGGCCGAAGCTCTTGTGCTGCGGGATCGACCAAGAGGGAACGAGCTTTTTCACCTTGCGCACCGCGAAATTGACGATCAGCCCCTTCAGCCCCAGCATTTCGCCGAGCGAGGTGACGACGACATGGCGAAGGTCGGTCTTGTTCAGGACCTGCTCCACCGTGCGGGCGAAATTCTCCAGCACGAAGATCGCCTTGGCGCCGGAATCGCGCAGCTGATGTTCGAGTTCGCGCGGCGTATAGAGTGGGTTGACGTTGACGACGACGAGACCGGCCCTGAGGATGGCATAGGTGGCGACCGGGTTCTGCAACACGTTCGGCATCATCACCGCGACGCGGTCGCCCTTTTGAAGGCCCGTGCTCTGCAGCCAGGCGGCGACTTTGCGCGTCTGACTCTCCAGCTCGCGGTAGCTCATCGCCTTGCCCATGCTGGCAAAGGCGGTGCGGTCGGCGTAACGGGCGCAGGATTTTTCGAGCAGTTCCGCCAGCGAGGCATGTTCCGGCGGCGGAAGCTCGGCCGGAACCACATCCGGATAGGCGGCAAGCCAGGGTTTTTCAGGCTTGGCTCCGTTCGGATGGACGGAAATGCTGTTCATCGTGTCTCTCTCCCTTGCGGCCGCCGCGCCGACGATCGGTCGGCAGACTGACCGAAAGATCCTCCATCTTCCAGTCCGGCAGCTTATGCCATTGCTCGAATGGTTCAAGCCGAATGAAGCTATACTAACCTTGACGTAAACGTCAACATTCGCCGATTGCGCAATCGTGCCGGAGAGGGGGAACTTTGAACCCGCGATGACGTTGATCTTGCATACCCAATCCGAGGAAACCCAAAGGAGATGCATCATGCTCAATCAGGAAACTGACGCCAACCGCCGTGACCCGGACGCCAAAAGCACGCATTCGCTGATCGCCAGCGACCGCGTCGAAGGCACCCGTGTCTATGGTGCCGATGGCAGGCATATCGGCTCCATCGAACGTCTGATCATCGGCAAGCTTGACGGCCGCGTCGCCTATGCCGTGCTGAGCTTTGGCGGCTTCCTCGGCATTGGCCACGATCACTATCCGCTGCCCTGGGAAAAGCTGAACTACGACACGCAGCTGGATGGCTATCGCATCGACCTGACCAAGGAACAGATCGAAGGCGCCCCGAGCTATGCGGACGATGACGACAGCTGGTACAACGACAATGGCCGCCGAGTTTACGATTACTATGGCGTGCCGCCCTACTGGATGTAACGTCGTCCGCTAGGCTGAGCTGGAAGGGCCCCGTGCGATGCGGGGCCTTTTTGCTGTTTGGCGGCAGAAGACCTGCCTTACAAAGGGTGCGAGGAACGGAGAGATCACGGCATGTCCTCTTCTCCCGTCGGGCAGAAGTGCCGGCACGCGGATGAGGGGGCTACACGGCACACCTCACCCCAAACTATGCCCATACGCCGTGCCCAAGGCGCCAATCAACCCGATTGCAGCGCATCGCATCCGCACGAGGATTGCAGGAAAGACCGGCGTTTCCGGCCCCCTCATCCGCCCTACGGGTACCTTCTCCCCAAGGGGAGAAGAGGGAATCGAGATGTTGTGGCGGCCCTTTTCAGCGCCCCGCCACAAGATCATTGGCCGACCGCAACACGGTGCCGATCGTGATGTCCTCCGCGACGATCGTCTTCCCCGTCGTCACCGAAAACACATGGCTCTCGCCCGGCAGCAGCGTCACCAGCATCGTGTCGACCACCGCGTCCGGATCCAGCCGATCCGCCATCAGGCAGAGATCCTTGAGGAAATTATCAGCCCTCACCTTCACGGCATACCCGCCATTGATCGCTGCGACATCGACGCTCAGCCGCGGCGCCGGCAGGGCAAGCGCGATATCCTCGACGAAATAGTGAAAAGCCCGCCTGTCGAGCATCTCGACGACGATGACTTCCTCGTTCGGTAAGCCGGGCCTGACGATATCTTCGGGCAGCGGAAACTCCTTCGCCGCGAAGCGGTCGCAGAGCAGACGCCAGAATTCGAATTCGCCCAACACAGTGCCGTCGAGCGTCAAACGCCTTCCGCTGATCTTTGCCCGCCAGAACAGCGTTCTCTCGTTGACCGCCACCGCCGAAAGCCCGTCGCCGCGTGGCTGGATGGTCAAGAGACGCGGATCATAGGCGGCCTTCAGCGCATACCAGAGCGGCTTGCGGCGACCGGCAGAATCGAGTGCCGCCCAGGAGGTCACCGGCCAGCAATCGTTGAACTGCCAGACCACCGCACCCCTACAGATCTCCCGATGCGAGCGCATGTGCTCGATGCCGAAGCGGATGGCGCGGGCCTGGTTGAGCTGGGTGGCGAAGTGCCAGTCGTCCATCGTCCGTGGCTCCGGCAAATGGCCGGCAAGGCCGCGGATCAGCTTGTCATTACCCTGCGTCGCCTTCTGGTGATGGAAGACGCCGTTCGATTGCGGCGTCAGCGGCGTGTCATGAACGCTTTCGGCGATCGTCGCCCAGGCGGCCGGCGCCTGCCAGCCGAATTCGGAGCAGAAGCGCGGGATATAGTTGCGGTAGACCTCGTAGCCGACATCGTTCCACACGTCCCAGATATGTTTGCAGCCATGTGCGTCGGCATTGGGTTCGATCTCCATCGAGCCGGAATAGGGGCTGCCGGGATAATAGGGCCGGTCGCGATCGAGTTCGGCGCAAAGTCTTGGCAGCAGGTCGAGATAATAGCCGAGCCCCCAGCTTTCACCCGGCTTGATGATCGGCCGCCAGCCCCATTCGTCGAAGCCCCAGATGTTCTCATTGTTGCCGTTCCAGAGGATCAGTGAGGCATGTGGCATCAGCCGCACGACATTGTCGCGCACCTCTGCCTCGACCTCGCTCCTCAGTGGCTCCTCCTCCGGATAGGCCGCGCAGGCAAACAGGAAATCCTGCCAGACCAGCATGCCCATGCGGTCGCAGGCTTCGTAGAATTCGTCGCGCTCGAAAATGCCGCCGCCCCAGACGCGCAGCATATGGATATTGGCGGCCTTGGCCTCCTCGATCCGCGCGCCATAACGCTCAGCCGTCACCCGCGAGGGGAAACAATCATCGGGAATCCAGTTCGCGCCGGCGATGAACAGCGGCACGTCGTTGATGACGAAGGTGAAGGCCGAGCCGTGCGCGTCGGCCGAGGTGTCGAGCCTCAGCGAGCGGAAACCCAGCTCGCGCTCGTCAGCGTCGAGCAGATCGCCGCTGGCATCGTCGACGAGCTCAAGCGTCAGGGAATAAAGCGGCTGCGCGCCGAGATGGTGCGGCCACCAGAGCTGCGGCGAGGGGAGGGTAAGCTCGAAAGAAACCTCGTCTTCGCCGGCGCCGATCGCCACCGTTTTGGTCACGTCGCCGATTGTAGCGGTGAGCCGGCAGGCCGCCCCCTCGCCATGCCGCGCCAGCCGGGCATGGACCTTCACCAGCCCGTCACCACCGGCAAGGCTTGCCGAAACCCTTATCTCGCCGAGCCGCGCCCGATCCCAGCTTTCCAGCCTGACCGGTTTCCACAGGCCCGCCGTCACCAGCGTCGGGCCCCAGTCCCAGCCGAAATTGCAGGCCATCTTGCGCATCAGATTGCCCGGTCCCGGATAGTTGTTGGGCCGGTAGCCGTAATGGTTCTCCATCTCCGCGCCATAGGCATAGGCGGAGCGGAAGGTGACGGTGAGTTCGTTGGCGCCTGTTTTCAGCAGCCCGGAAACATCAAAACGATTGGTGCGGTGCATGTTGAAGCTGCGGCCGATTTCTTCGCCGTTCAGCGCGATCACAGCGATGGTATCGAGCCCGTCGAAGATCAGCTCCTGGATCTTGCCGTCCTCAGGCGCGGCCTCGAACGTGCAGCGATAGGTCCAGTCGGTTTTGCCGATCCAGTCGTTTGTGATCTCGTTGACGTCGATATAGGGGTCGGGGATCAGCCGGCTGGCGAGAAGGTCGAGATGCACGCATCCCGGCACGGTTGCAGGGATCGATTCCGGCAGGCCGGGCCTTCCTGTATCGTTGCAGTGGAGTGTCCAGCCGGAATTCAGCGTGGTCTTCTCGATCATGCGGGCTCCTGATTTATGCCGCTCGAAACTGGGGGGTGAGGTGTCGTTGGAAGGGCGCCGCAATCGGTCACGGCGCATTGTGGGTCAGAGAAACCGGCCGTGGCGCTGCAGCACTTCGATCTTGTAGCCGTCGGGATCGCTGATGAAGAAGAACAGGCCGAAGAGCTTGCCGTCGCGGTTGAGCTCCACCAGCTGACCGGGTTTCAGCCCCAGCTTTGACAGCCGCTCGCGCTCGATCGCCACCTCTTCGACCGAGACGGCGAGATGGCCATAGGCGTTACCGAGATCGTAGGGTTCGGTCCGGCCCTTGTTGACGGTCAGCTCCAGTTCGAAGCCGGTCTCGGCATTGCTGAGATAGATCAGCGTGAAGGTTTCGAAATCGACGCGGTCGGCGACCGAAAGGCCGAAGGCCTTGCTGTAGAATTCGACCGAGCGCGCCTCGTCGAGAACACGGATCATCGAGTGGATCATCTTCGCCATGGCGTCCTCCCGTGGAATCGATCACCGCAGCCTTGGTAGCGGTCCTTTCACGCCGGGCGCAAGCCGATTCTTCGGGTGATCGCCGCTTCGACAAGGCCCATGGCGTCATAGATCAGCACCGCCATCAGGCCGACGATCAGCCCGCCCTGCAGGATGAAGGCGGTATTGTCGGAAATCAGTCCGGCAATGATCACCTCGCCGAGGCCCTTGGCCGCCACCGTCGAGCCGATCGTCGCCGTGCCAATATTGATGACGGTGGCAACCTTCAGCCCTTCGAGGATCAGCGGCAGGGCAAGTGGTAGCTCGACCCGCAACAGCCGCTGCGTGGCACCCATGCCCATGCCGTCGGCGGCGTCGAGAACCTGCGGCGACACCTGCTTCAGCCCGGCGACGGTGTTTTCGAAGATCGGCAGCAGGCCGTAGAGAAACAGCGCGATCAGCGTCGGCATGGCGCCGAAGCCGGTGGCCGGAACGGCAAGCGCCAGCACCGCGACCGGCGGAAAGGTCTGCCCGGCATTGGCGATCGCCCGCGACAGCGGCAGAAAGTCGGCGCCGCTCTCGCGGGTGACGAAGATACCGCCGGCAACGGCGAGCACGGCGCTGCAGACAATCGATCCGATCACCAGCTGCAGATGGCCGACGGCGAGCGAGGCAAGGCTGTTCTGCGTATAGACGGCGGGCGCATTGTTGCTGGTCAGCGGCACGAGCAGGAAGGACAGCCACTCGGTCCTGAACAGCAGGATGAGCAGAAGGGCGAGCGCCGCCAGGCGGAAGAGATTGGCGACGACGAGTTTCATGCCTTGCGGCCCAGTTCGAGCAGCCGACTCATCGAGATCGATCCCACCGGCGCCTTCTCGCCATCCTGCACCGCCGCCTCGTCGACGCCCTGCCAGATCATTTCGGCGAGCGCATCGCGCAGGCTGAGCGATTGCGACAGGGCATAGGCGAGACCGCTTTTGGCCGGCTCCATGCTTTCTTTCAGCGGCAGCAGCGACATCAACTTCAGCGCCCGGTCGGAGGTGCCGGTCAATTGCTGGACGAAGGGGTCGGCGGGTTCGGTGAGGATCTTTTCCGGCGTCGAGCATTGCAGCAGCCGGCCCTGGCTCATCACCGCGATCTGGTTGCCGAGATGGAAGGCCTCGTCCATGTCATGGGTGACGAGGATGATGGTGGTGCCGAACTGCTTCTGGATCGCCAAGAGATCGTCCTGCGCCTTGCCGCGAATGACCGGGTCGAGCGCGCCGAAGGGTTCGTCCATCAACAGCAGTTCCGGCTCGGCCGCCAGTGCCCGGGCGACCCCGACGCGCTGCTGCTGGCCGCCGGAAAGCTGGTGCGGATATTTGTCGGCGAAAGTTGCCGGATCGAGGTTGAACAATCCAAGCAGTTCCTCGACCCGTCTGGCGATACGGGCCGAATCCCAGTCGAGAAGCTGCGGCACGGTGGCGATATTCTGCGCCACGGTGCGGTGCGGGAAGAGCCCGTGCCCCTGGATCGCATAGCCGATCTTGCGGCGAAGCTCCGTCACCTCGACGTCGATCACATTCTGCCCGCCGACGAAAATCTCGCCCTCGGTGATCGGCACCAGCCGGTTGATCATCCGCATCAGTGTCGATTTGCCGGAGCCGGAGGTACCGACGATGACGGTAATCTCGCCCTTCTCGACCTGCATCGAGACATTGTCGACGACGGTGGCCGTGCCATAGCGCTTGGTGACGTTCCTGATCTCGATCATGCTCATGCGGCGGATCCCCGGATACTGTCGATGACCGCATCGAGGATGACGGCCGATGAGAAGGCGAAGAAGACGGTCGGCACGGCGCCGAGCAGGACGAGGTCCATGGCCGTCTGGCCGAGTCCCTGGAAGATGAAGATGCCGAAGCCGCCGCCGCCGATCAGCGCGGCGATCGTCACCATGCCGATCGCCTGCACCAGCACGATGCGGATGCCGGTGAGGATGACCGGAAAGGCAAGCGGCATGTCGATGCCGGTGAGGATCTGCCGGCGCGTCAGCCCCATGCCGGCCGCGGCATCGCGCACCGAGGGGTCGACGCCCTGCAGGCCGACGACGGTGTTGGCAACGATTGGCAGCAGCGAATAGAGCACCAACGCGATCAAGGCGGGCGCCGTGCCGATGCCGCGAATGCCGATGGCCGATGCCAGCGCCACATGGGTGGCGAGATAACCGAGCGGCAGCATCAACAGGCCGAAGAGCGCAAGACTGGGGATCGTCTGGATGAGGCTGAGGCCCTGCAGCACGATGGCGCGCAGCTTCGGCACCCAGAAGCAGAGGATGCCCAGCGGCAGGCCGAGGATGATGGCGATGGCGAGCGAACCGAAGGCCAGCAGCAGATGCGAGATCGCTTCCGTCTCGAACTGCGGCGCCCGCGTCGAGAACTCCTTCATGATCGACAGGCTGTCGAGCAGGCCGGAGGCGAGCGAGATGAAGAGCAGCGCGGTGTAGCCCGCAAGGGCCGCGACCCGCATCCAGGGCGCCAGCCTTATTTTCACCAGCGCATCCGAGATGACGAGCCCGATCACCGCAAACAGCACCCAGAAGCCGCCGCCGGGCGTCATCCGCGCCACCGTGCTGCCGGGCGGTGTCGCCGCCGTCGAGACGAGGCCGATCGCAACGACCAGCGCCGCAAGGCAGAGTGTGGCGATCACGAGCCGGGCGAGAGCATTGCGGAGAAACAGCGTCGCCAAGGCCGTGAGAATAAGCAGCACGGTCAGGAAGATGACGGAAGGCTGGGGAAGAAGCTGCGTCAGCAGCATCGGCTTGCCGGCGGCGATGCGGTTCGCCTTGACATAGATGAACGGCATCAGTGCCGTCGCCGCAATGCCGCCCGCCACCAGAACCACGCCGAGCCGGTCCAGCCTGCGGACCGCTGAGGTTTCTTCCATCAAATCAACCCTGTCTGAGCAATCCCGTCCGGCCAACCCTATCAGCAGAGGGGGCTCCGCCCGCAATCGGGCGGAGCGAGTGATGATTATTTCAGGAAGCCTTTTTCCTTGAGATAGGCTTCAGCGACGGATTTCGCCGGCTCGCCGTCGACCTGGATCTTGGCATTGAGCTTGCGCAACTCGTCGGCGGTCAGGCTCTTGAAGATCGGCGAGAGCACTTCCTCGATCTTCGGATTGGCTTTCAGCACCTCTTCGCGGATGATCGGCGTCGGCGCATAGACCTGCTGCACGTTCTTGTCGTCTTCGAGAACGGTGAGCTCGGCCGCTTCGATCGCGCCATCCGTGCCATAGACCATGGCGGTGTTGACGCCGTTGGTTTGGTCGGCGGCCGCCTTGATCGTCGCCGCCGTGTCGCCGCCGGAGAGAACGACCATCTGGTCGGGCTTCAGCTGGAAGCCGTAGGTCGTCTGGAAGGCGGGAAGCGCGCCGGCTGAATTGACGAATTCGGCAGACGCCGCCAGCTTGGCGGCACCGCCGCCGGCGACCCATTTGCCGAAGTCCGTGAGGCTCTTCAGCTTGTTCGGTTCCGCGACGTCGCTGCGCACGGCGAGCGCCCAGGTGTTATTGGCAGGCGACGGCGTCAGCCAGACGATCTTGTTGGCGTCGTAATCGAGCTTCTTCGCCAGCTCGTAACCCTGGTCGATATTCTTCCAGGCGGCATCGTCGGCCTTGTTGAAGAAGAAGCCGGCATTGCCGGTATATTCCGGATAGATGTCGATTTCGCCTGCGGTGATCGCCTTGCGCACGACCGGCGTGGCGCCGAGCGCGATGCGGTCCTGCGTCTTGATGCCGTTGGCTTCGAGCGCAAGCGCAATGACATTGCCGAGCAGCGTGCCTTCCGTGTCGATCTTCGACGAGACGACGACATCCGCGGCGTGAGACGCACCCGCCGCGAAGGCGGAGAGCGAGACGGCGAGTGCGAGTTTCTTCAGCATGGAATATCCCCTTGGTTGACACTGTTAGCACTTTGAATTGCTGCATTATGCAGGTGCGCAAGCTCCGAGCGGGAGCTCTGCGCACAGAAGTTCGCCAGCCAGCGCGACGACGTCGCCACCATGCCGGAATTGCGTGCGTCATGGAAATAGCGTGCACGCCCGAAAAATCGATGCAAGCCCCCTCCAGTATTTGCAGTCGCGGCACGATTATGGCGGCGAATGCATCTCCACGCGTGGAAACGCATTCCCTTTTCCAGGGCCGGCGCGATTTGTTTTTGTCCCCTTGCGTGTTTCCGCGGTGGTCCGGTGCTCTGTTGCGGATTGCCGCCGCCCGGATTTTTCTATGACGGAAACGATAGCCCGCCTCTTACGATGCAGGGATATCTTTTTTCGTGAACACATCATATCGTCCGGTTTTTCCAGCGCTTTCCGGAGCCAGCCCTTTTGCATCTCGGCGCCCTGTTCATAAGCCACCATGTGCTGACCTCCGGTTCGGTGCGCGAGACCGCGCGGCGCTTCCAGCTGTCGCCCTCCACTGTCTCGACGGCCATCCGCCATCTCGAAACAGAGCTGGCGATGAAGCTGACGGAACGCGCCTCCGGCGAGCTGGTGACGCTGCTCGCCAGCGGCAGGGTGCTGGAGGGACTGGTGCCGATCACGGCGGCAATCGGCGAACTCGGTCAATTCGCCGGTCATGACGCTGCGGCCGCCGATGCCCACGCGGCCTGGGCATCGCGCATTCCCCTCAAGATCGTCACGATGGAGCGCTTTCTCGAAGTCGCCGATCAGGGCAGCATCAATCGCGCCGCCCGCCGTCTTGGCCTGGGTCAGCCGCAGCTTTCGCTTCAGCTTGCCAACCTGGAGAAATTTCTGGGTGGCCGCCTGTTCGAGCGGCAGGCGCAGGGCTCGGTGCTGACGGAGGAGGGCAGGCGCGCCTACCAGGTCTTCACGGCGATCAGCCAGGCATGGAACGATCTGAAGTCTTCGGCCGACGAGCGATATCGGCGCACCGTCCGGTCGCTGCGCATCGGCTCGATCATCCCCACGGGATCGGAAAGCTGGGTGGCGCGCTGCCTGGGTTCGCTGGTTTCGGAATGGAATGCGCGGCGCAGCAACAATGCGATATCGCTGGTCTCGATGACCGCCGACGATCTGCGCGAGGCGCTAAAGAGTGGCCGCATCGATGTCGCCATCCTGGATTCGGTCTTCGGGCTGGAAAGCTTCCGCCATCGCGAGCTGCTGCAGACCGACATGGTGGTGATCGCGCCGCCGGATAGCACCGAAACGAATGTCGCCGATCTCGTCGCCGGCCATGCCATCTGCATGCCGAGCCCGCGCACCGGCCTCGGCCACGCGGCCATGGCCTTCAGCTATGAGCGTGGCCCAAACCGGCGGTTCCGCAGCCAGGATATCACTGCGGCGGATTCGCTGCCCGTGATCGTCGACCTCGTCGCCAATCACGGCTACGTTTCCTTCTTGGGCCGCGTCAGCGCCATGCCGATCGCTGATAAGGTGCGCATTGTCGATCTCGACGAACATCTGCCGATGTCCTATCACGTCGCCTTCAATCATCGCAAAGCCGCCGCCGATGCCTGCGCCGTCATCATCGAGGCGGCGGCGAGAATCACGTCTGAGCCTGTCGCGCAGACCGAAAGAGTTAGGGAGAGCGCGGCATGACGATCCTGCTGGAAGTGTGCGTGGATAGCGCCAATGGCCTCGCCGCCGCCATCGAGGGCGGCGCCGACCGCATCGAGCTTTGTTCGGCGCTGGAGCTCGGCGGTCTGACGCCGCTGCCGAGCTTGATGCGGATCGCCGCCAGGGCGCGTATTCGCGTCTACGCAATGATCCGCCCGCATGCCGGTCCCTTCATCTTCGACAGGGCGGACGAGGAAGCGATGATGCTCGATATCGACGCCGTGCGCGCCGCAGGCCTGGCCGGGGTCGTCATCGGCGCCAACCGGCCTGATGGTACGCTCGACATGCCGCTGATCCACCGCCTGAAGGCGCATGCGACAGGCCTCGGCTCGACGCTGCATCGGGCGTTCGATCTGGTGCCGGATGCCGATCAGGCGCTGGAACAGGCGGTCGAACTCGGCGTTGAGCGCATCCTGACATCCGGCTGCGCGCCGAAGGCGGCCGACGGAACCGAAACCCTGAAACGCCTCTCGGCAAGGGCCGCCGGCCGCATATCCATCATGCCCGGCAGCGGCATCCGCCCCGCCAATGTCACCGCCATCTTGCAGGCAACCGGCGCCCGCGAGGTCCATGGATCCTGCAGCTCACCTGTGGAAAGCGCCGACCCCTGCGCGGTCGCCTTTGGTTTCGAGGCGAAAAGCGCGAACCGGACGGATAGTGCGGTGGTCAGGGAGATGTGCAGGGCGATTGCGTCAATGGAGCGTTAGCGGTCTCGCAATTCCGGACGGAAAGCGTTTTGCGATTTTGAAACGCGAATGCAGTGCTTGCGGCATGGGTCCTCGGGTCAAGCCCGAGGACGACGGAGTGTGGTGTGGGCGCTGCGGCAAGTAGGTGCCGTAGACACCAAACGACAAGCAAATTGGGACCGCGGGTTTTCCCTATTTTTACGCGATCCCGGACATAAAACGGGCGCCCACCTTTGATGGAATTGCTCCAAGCGTCCCGGCCCTTGCCGCGTGGTTTCCCCACCCTCCGTCATACTCGGGCTTGACCCGAGTATCCACGACGCACTCCACGTGCATGCTACCGTCTTACCCTAATCTCCAACCCTGATCACCGCCTTGATCAACCCGCTCTTCTCATGCGCCCAGCGCGCCAGATCTTGCGGCGTATCGGCCAGCGCCGTCCGGTGGGTAATCAGTTTATCCACCGGCACCAGCCCCTTGGCGATCGAATCGACCACATGCTCGAAATCGACGCGGGTGGCGTTGCGGCTGCCGATGACCATCATCTCGCGTTTGTGGAATTCCGGGTCGGAGAAGCGGATATCGTCCTTGACGACGCTGACCAGCACCAATGCGCCGCCATGGGCGACGAAGGAGAAGGCTTTTTCCATCGACGGGCCGTAACCGGTGGCGTCGAAGACGACGTCGAAACCGTCGCCATCGGTTTTTTCCCGCACAGCCTCTAAGGTTTTCTCACCGGCGACGATGCCGGAGGTAAAGCCGAAGCGCTCCGATGCCATCTGCAGTCGTTCGGCACTGGTATCGAGCAGCGTCACCTCGTGACCGGCGATGCGCGAGAAGATCGCCGCGCCGAGGCCGATCGGGCCGGCGCCGATGACGAGGGCGCGCGCGCCGGCGCCGGCCAGCGAGCGGCGCACCGCGTGGGCGCCGATCGCCAAAAATTCCGTTGTCGCCGCCGCCTCCAGGCTGAGGCCCTTGGCGGGATAGAGATTGCCTGCCGGAACAGAAATCTCCTCGCAGAAGGCACCGTCGGTATGGACGCCGAGCACCTTGATGTTGGTGCAGCAATTCGGCTTGCCCTGGCGGCAGGCGACACATTGGCCGCAGGAGAGATAGGGGTTGACGATAACAGGTGTGCCGGCCGCAAGCGTTACGCCGTCGCCGGCTGCGATGACCGTCGCCGAGATCTCGTGCCCCATCACCCGGGGATATTCGAGGAAAGGGTGTTTGCCCTCGAAGATATGATAATCCGTGCCGCAGATGCCGACATGGCTGACCGCCAGGCGCACCCAGCCGGGCGCCGGTGCGGCGGGAGATGGCCGCTCGACGATCTCGAGCACGCCGGGTTCGCGGCAAACAACTGCTTTCATGACAGGTCTCGCATTCCTGGAAATTGAAGAAGCCGGCCTGTGCGACCGGCTTCTCTGAGTTTCTCAATTGCTCTTGCGGCGGCGCAGCTGGTCGAAGAAGACGATCACGATGATCAAGAGACCGGTGATGATGCGCTGCCAGAAGGAGTTGACGTTCAGAAGGTTGGCGCCGTTGTTGATGGTGGCGAGGATGAAGGCGCCGATCAGCGGCCCGTGCACCGAGCCGACCGCGCCGAACAGGCTGGTGCCGCCGATGACAGAGGAGGCGATCGCCTGCAATTCCCAGCCGTCGGCCTGCGTCGCATTGCCGATGGCGATGCGCGAGGCGAGCAGCACGCCGACGAAGGCGGCAAAGCCGGCCGACAGGATATAGGCGAGGTAGATCATGCCCTTGACGTTGACGCCGGAAAGGCGGGCAGCTTCCGCATTCGAACCGACGGCGAAGAGATAACGGCCCCAGCGGCTGAGATGCAGGAACACGAAGGATGGCACCGCCACCAGGATGACCATCCAGAACAGGCTCGGAATGCCGAGGAAATCGGCGCGGGCGAAATTGCTGAAACCCTCATCGGTGATGCTGATCGTCGAACCGTTGGTGATCAGCAGGCCAATGCCGCGCAGCGATGTCAGCGTTGCCAGCGTGATGATGAAGGGCGGCAGGCCCATATGGACAATGCCGAAACCGTGGAAGGCGCCGATCGCCACACCGATGGCGAGCGTCAGCACGATCGCTCCCCAGAGCGGCACCCCCGCCTGCAACAGCCAGGCGATGATGACGGTGCAAAAGCCGACGATCGCGCCGACCGACAGATCAATGCCGGCGGTGATGATGACGAAGGTCTGGCCGAGTGCGAGGATTGCCGTCATCGCGCCTTGGCGCAGCAGGTTGGAAATGTTGAGCGGCGTCCAGAAGCTAGCGGTGACGAAGCCGAGTACGATCCAGAGGAAGATCAGCAACCCGATCAGGGTCAGGCCGAACAGGATGTTCATCTTCCGGCGCGGCGGCGGCGCGACGATTTCGGTGGGGGTGGCAGTCATGAATTTTCTCCCTCTTAGAGAATTTTCGTTTTTCCGAATGACGGAAATTCTCTATCTCTTTGTTCTCACGCAATTTCCGAACGCAAAACCGCAGCGCACTTTTGCTGGAATTGCTTGTGCTCAGACGCCGATCGCTTCGCTGAGCACTTGTTCATGCGTCGCCGCGTGGAAATCATGGCTGGCGACGAGCTTGCCGCCGCGGAAGACGTGCAGCCGGTCGGCCAGTTCGTAGACTTCAGGCAGGTAGGAGGAAATCAGGATGATGCCCGCCCCCTCCTTCAGAAGCTTGGCGAACAGCCTGTAGATTTCCGCCTTGGTGCCGACGTCGACGCCGACGGTCGGCTCGTCGAAGATGAACAGTCTTGCGCCGTGGCTCAGCCACTTGCCGATGACGATCTTCTGCTGGTTGCCGCCCGACATGCTGGAGGCCGGCACGCGCCGGCTCGGCGTCTTGATGCTGAGATCGCGGATCTGCTTGTCGGCATTGGCCGCTTCGCGCGTATGACTGATCACTGGTCCTTGGCTAAGGCGCCCGAAGACCGGCAGGTTGATGTTGAGGCCGATCGGCAGGTTGAGGCAAAGCCCCTGGTCGCGCCGGCTTTCCGGCGCCAGCGCAATGCCGAGTTCCATCGCCGTGCGTTCGTTTCGGATATCGACGCGCTTGCCCATCCATTCGATGTCACCGGCGCTGATCGGCTGGCGTCCGTAGAGGCCGAGCGCGAATTCGCTGCGTCCGGCGCCGATCAGCCCGTAGAGCCCGACAATCTGCCCGGCTTTGACGCTGAGCGACACGTCCTCGAAGCCCGGACCCGAAAGCCCCTTGACCTCGACGATCGTCCCGCCGATCGCAATCTCTTCCTTGTGGTAGATCTGCTCGATCGAGCGGTTGATCATCAAAGCGATCAGCTCAGCATCGTTGGTCTCGCCGATCAGCCGTGTGCCGACATGCGTGCCGTCGCGCAGCACCGAGACACGGTCGGCCAGTTCGAAGACTTCCTCCATGCGGTGGCTGATATAGACGATGGTGACGCCTTCGCCTTGCAGCCGGCGGATCAGCTTGAACAGCTGTGCGGATTCCTGGCGCGTCAGATAGGCTGTCGGTTCGTCGAAGATCAGGAACTGGGTGCCGCGCATCGCCGCCCGCGCGGTTGCCACCAACTGCTGCTGGCCGATGGTCAGTGAGCTCAGAAGCGCGGCCGCCGGCAGGCCGAAGCCGAGATCGTCGAGCACGGCCTGCGCCATTTTCACCATCTGCTTCTTGCGCATCAGGCCGTAGCGGTTGACCTCGTCGCCGAGGAAGAGGTTGGCGGCGACCGTCAGGTGCCGGCAGAGCACGACTTCCTGGTGGACGGCGTTGATGCCGCGGGCGATCGCCTCGTTCGGGGTCGACAGTCCTACCGGATGGCCGCACCACAGGACCTCGCCGGCCGTGCGGGTAATGACGCCGGTGAGCAATTTGATCAGGGTGGATTTGCCGGCGCCGTTTTCGCCGACGATGGCGTGGATCTCTCCGGCCAGAAAGGTCAGCGTCGCCGGCTTCAGCGCCTGGACATGACCGTAATTCTTTTGCAGGCCCTTAAGTTCGAGGATAGGCGATCCGGTCGGGATGCGATTGGCTTCTTTCAGCGTGGCGCTGTCATCATGGCGATGACTGACCTCTTCCAGTCCGATCATGGACCTCTCCTCTTCTTGGTCGTCTCATTTCCACCCTGGCAAACCATAGCATGGATGGAAAAGGCCGCGCCGGTTTTTAGAAAGCCGGCGCGGCCCGTTCTTGTCGGATTACTTGATCTTCGGGTTCAGGAGCGCGTCGATCTTCGGATCGGCCATGTTCGCCTTGGTGACGAGGTTGGCGCCGGTATCGACATTTTCCGGAACCTTTTCGCCCTTGGAGACGGCAAGCGCGGTCTTCACGCCGTCATAGCCCATGCGATAGGGGTCCTGGACGACGAGGCCGGCAATGGCGCCGTCCTTGAGGAAGCCAACCGTCTTGTCGTCGCTGTCGAAGCCGATGACCTTGATCTTGTCGCCGAGCTTGTTTTCGGCGATCGCCTGGCCAACGCCCTGTGCCAGTATGAGGTTCGAGGCGAAGACGCCGACGAGCTTCGGATTGGCCGTGATCAGGTCGGTCATCATGTTGAGGCCGGTGGTTGCCTGGCCGTCACCGTATTTGTCGGCGATGACCTTGAGACCGGGATGCTTGGTCTTGATCTGATCCAGGAAGCCTTCGCGGCGCTGTTCCAGCGAGCCGACGCCGGGAAGATTGGTGAGGATGACGATTTCGCCTTCTTCCTTGCCCGTCATCTCCTTGATCGCGGCGGCAAGACCGTCGGCTGCGATGCGGCCGCCCTGGACGTTGTCCGTCGTCAGGAACGACTTGAATGCCTTGGAATCGGCACCTGAGTCGATGCCGATGATCGGTACCGACTTGGCGGCTTCATCGATCGGCTTGCCGAGCGCCTTGAATTCGGTCGGCGAGATGACGATGGCGGCCGGCTTGCCGGCAACGGCGTTCTCCAGAATGCTGATCTGGCCGTTGATGTCGGATTCGGCCTGGGCGCCGAGCTCCGGCACGTTGACGCCGAGATCCTTGCCGGCCTTGCGGGCGCCGGCCAGAACGATCTGCCAGTAGAAGGACGTCGTGTCCTTGACGATGATCGGGATCGTCACATCGGCGGCAAAGGACGTGACCGGCATCGCCGTGGCGATAACGGCAGCGCCGGCAAGCGCGGTAAAGGCGCGGCGCGACAGAAGGGATTTCATGATGGTCATAAGGGTTCTCCTCTCAAGATGCGTTCTCCTCCGAATAAATCGGCCGCTGAACGCAGGCGGGCGATTTTTATCGATAAAAAACATTTGCAGGCAGAAGCTAGCTGAGGCGCAATCAAATTGCAAGAGCGCCGATCCGGCTTTTTTGCTTTGGTAAACTCCTGCCAAGCAACTGATTTCATTTCAATACAACGATAACCTAAAGTAGGTATCAGCCGAGATCGACCTCATGCGGATGCACGACGCCCTTTTTCAAAATCAGGTTGCCGTAGAGCCGGAATTCCGTCGTCGCGACGATATAGGCAGCCTTGCGGGCCATCGCGTAAAAGGCGAAGCGTTCGACCGGCACGATCGCAAAATCGCCGGCGCGCCTGGCAACGATCTGTTGGAACTCGGCGCACACCTCCGGCATGGCGTGCGGGTCGCCGACCACCTCCATCCGCCAGGCCGCTTCCGGCACGAAAGTGTCGAGCGGCATATGGGCGAGGATCGCTTCAGCCATCGCGGTGGCGCTGACGCCGTCGGCGCGGATGACCGGCGGGCCCATCGAGCCTGAGGGAAAATTAGCGTCCGAAATGACGATATCGTCGCCATGCCCCATCGTCTTCAGCGCATGGAGCAGGTCGGGGCCGAGCAGCGGATGAATACCCTTCAGCATAATGTCTCCTCAGACTCGGACCGCTTCGGCGCCGAGCGGCGGCGCGACCAGCGTATAGGGTTCGAATTCGGCATAGATCTCGTCGGCAAGCCGTGGTTCGACGATTTCCATGTTGCGCGTCAGGCTCGACGGTTTGGCCGTGCCGATCAGCACCGATGCGACGATCGGTTCGAGCAGCGGAAACTGCAGGGCGGGTGCTGCCAGCGGCACGCCGTGGCGCTTGGCGATCGCCTCCATGGCGCCGACCTTGGCAAGCACCTCGTCATCGGCCGGCATATAGTCGAAATGTGAACCGGGCACCGGGCCGGTGGCGAGAATGCCTGAGTTGAAGACGCCGCCGACGACCAGCGACGTGCCCTTCTGCCGGCAGAGCGGCAAAAGTTCGGCGACCGCCGAGCGGTCGAGCAGGGTGTAGCGGCCGGCCATCAGAATGCAGTCGAGATCGGCGTTGCGCATGACGTCGAGGCAGACGGGCACTTCGTTGACGCCGAGGCCGAAGGCGGAGATCGCGCCCGAGGATTTCAGTTCTTCCAGCGCCTTGATGCCGGAATCGAGCAGCTGCTTCTGGTAGACGGCATTCTTCGCCGCGCCATGCGTATAGACGCCGATATCGTGGACGTAGAGAATGTCGATGCGGTTGAGGCCGAGGCGTGCATAGCTGAACTCGACCGAGCGCATGATGCCGTCATAGGAATAGTCGTAATCGGCATCGAAGGACAGCGGATCGACATAGCTGTAATCGGGCACGGTTCCGGTCGGCACCGGCCTGAGCAGCCGGCCGACCTTGGTCGACAGCACGTATGAGCCATCAGGCTGGTCGCGCAGGAAATCGCCGACGCGGCGTTCGGCCAGGCCGAGCCCGTACCAGGGCGCCACGTCGAAATAGCGGATGCCGCTGTCCCAGGCCGCCTGCAGCGTGTCCATCGCCTGCTGGCGCGGGCAGGCGCGGTAGAGGCCGCCGAGCGCTGCGGCGCCGAAGCTGATTTCGGTCACCTCAAGCTTGGTCTTGCCGATCCGTCTCGTTTTCATCATGCCTCCTGGCGAAGAACGTGAAATTCTCTGGCCATTCCCGGAAACCGCGAAGCGGGCTTTCCGGGAATTGCGTAAAACAAAGGACTAGAGCGTAGCCCCCAGATGCCAGGGCACGAATTCATTGTCGCCATAGCCGAAGAGTTCGCTCTTGGTCTTCTTGCCGGAGGCCGTGTCGACGATCAGCTCGAAGATCTCGCGGCCCTTGCCGCTGATCGTCGCGTCACCGGTGGCGATCGTGCCGCAATCGATGTCCATATCCTCTTCCATCGAGGCATAGAGGGCCGAATTGCTGGAAAGCTTCAGCGACGGCGCCGGCCGGCAGCCGAAGCAGCTGCCGCGGCCTGTGGTAAAGGCGATCATGTTCGCCCCGCCGGCCACCTGGCCGGTTGCCGAGACCGGGTCGTAGCCTGGAGTGTCCATGAAGACGAGGCCGGGGGCGGTGACCCGCTCGGCATAACCATAGACCGCCGTCAGCGGCGAGCGGCCGCCCTTGGCGACGGCGCCGAGCGACTTTTCCAGAATGGTGGTGAGGCCGCCGCGTTTGTTGCCGGGTGAGGGGTTGTTGTCCAGCGAGGCGCCGTGCAGGGCGACATAATCCTCCCACCAGGCGATTTTCTCGTCGAGTTTCTTGGCCACCTCGTCGCTGACGGCGCGGCTGCGCAGCAGATGTTCGGCGCCATAGATTTCCGAGGTTTCCGACAGGATTGCCGTGCCGCCGGTGGCTGCCAGCAGATCGGCCGCGACACCCAGCGCCGGATTGGCGGTGATGCCGGAAAAGCCGTCCGAGCCGCCGCATTGCAAGCCGATGATGATCTCGCTGACCGACATCGGCACACGCTTTTCCCTGCCGACATCGGCCGCAATTTCGCGCAGCATGCCCATGGCCCGCTCGACCGCGCGGCGCGATCCGCCGGCATCCTGAATGTTGAAATGCCGCTTGGAGGCACCCGCACCGCTCTGGCCGTATAGCGTCAACTGGTTGACCTCGCAACCGAGGCCGATCATCAGCACGCCGCCGAAATTCACATGTCTTGTATAGCCGGCCAGCGTCCGGTGCAGCACGTTCATGCCGTCGCCGGTCGAGCTCATGCCGCAGCCCTGGTCATGCACGATCGGCACGAAGCCGTCGATGCCGTCATAATGCGGCAGGATTGTCCGGTTCGCCTCGTCGGCGATCGCCCGGCAGACCGTGGTGGAACAGTTCACGCTGGCGATGATGCCGATATAGTTGCGCGTTGCAGCCCGCCCGTCGGCGCGGCGATAGCCCATGAAGGTGCGCGCCTTGTCTTCGCTCGACGCTGTCTCCGGCGCCGAATTGGCGGTCGCAGCCAGCCGGTCGTTTTCGAAATGCAGATTGTGGCTGTGCACATGGTCGCCGGCCTTGACCTCCGCCGTCGTGCGGCCGATCGCCTGTCCGTATTTCACCACGGCGGTGCCGAGCGGAATATCGGCGATCGCCACCTTGTGGCCGGGGTCGATTTTTTCACGGGTTTCAATGCCGGCAACCGTCGAACCCGGCGCGATGGCCGCCGTTGCGACCGCGACATTGTCACCGGCCGACAGGATGATCCAAGGCAGTTTGTCCAAGTCTCTTCTCCCCAGAGCATGACACCGAAAAATCTAAGCGGTTTCGGACGACATCATGCTCCAACTCTTGAATTCAGGAAACACTCGCTGCACCGGCGAATGCGCATTGATTTTGTTTTTTATCTACAATAAACATTTTCAAGTCAACGGGAATATTGATCCTGTGGACGAGGGAGGCAATGAGCCGCAGGCGACTGGAAATAAGCTAAAGGTCGTTTGAACAAGCCCCGGTCTGTTTGCCCTGCTATGCAGAGGCGATTGCGCACGAGGGCGGAAAGCGGGGGTCTGGTGGCAAGGCAGAATACGGTCTTCAAGGAAGCCTACAACAGGTATGCCGTGGCTCTGCGCACGGATACCGCACTGCCCTCTGAGCCGGAGATCGCCGCCCAGCTCGGCGTCAGCCGCTCCACCGCGCGCGCCATCCTGACCCGCCTCAGCGAGGAAGGCATCATCCGCTGGAACAAGCGCCAGAAGATCGTACTGCGCCAGCCCACAGACCGCGACCTCTTTCCCTCCGAAGAAACCGACTCCCTGCATGACATCATCGAGCGCAGCTTCATGCAGCGCATCCTTGCCGATGATGCCGCCCCCGGCATGCAGATCAACGAGCTGGAACTTGCCCGCGAGATCGGCACCGGCACGACAAGCGTGCGCGAGTTCCTGATCCGCTTTTCCCGCTTCGGCCTCATCGAGAAACGGCCGAACAGCCACTGGACGCTGAAAGGCTTCACCCGCGAATTCGCCCTCGAATTGGCCGATGTGCGCGAGATGTTCGAGCTGCATTCCGCTGCCGAATTCGGCCGGCTTGCCAGGGACAGCCAGGCCTGGACCGATCTCGCCGCCATCCGTGACGAACATCACGCCATGCTTGCCGACATCAACCAGCGCTTCAAGGATTTCTCCGTCCTCGACGAACGCTTCCACCTGCTGATCCACCGCGCCTCGAAGAACCGCTTCATCGCCGATTTCTACGACGCCATCGCCATTGTCTTCCACTATCACTACCAGTGGAACAAGACCGCCGCCCGCGAACGCAACGAGCGCGCCATCCACGAACATCTGGATTACATCGCAGCGCTCGAATCCGGCGACCAGGCCGCAATCGAGAAAGCCTGCCGCATCCACCTGCGCTCCGCCCGCCAGACCCTGTTGCAATCCCTGCCGCAGATGGCGACCGACAGTGGCTGAGCGTAAGCGAAAATCGACAAAGGGCGTGCCGTGCAGCCCCCTCATCCGACCCTCGGGTCACCTTCTCCCCGCTGGGGAGAAGAGGGGAGAATGCCGCTTCGCCAACGATTCCATTGAATGGGGTGTCTTTGGACAGGCGCGTTCGTTTGGGCAGTGTCGGCGCATCTTGCTCCCTCTTCTCCCCAACGGGGAGAAGGTGGCCCGCAGGGGCGGATGAGGGGCCATACGGCACAACGCCAAACTTCGGCACGATGAAACCTTCTGATCCATAAGCCGTTATCGTGCTTATGAGCGGCGCAAAACTTAAACCGAAATCGGTCGACGACACCGAACCGCAGGGTTCCGAGACGACGGCCGAGGATAAGCCATCGACTGCCGAGGCCGTGCCGCCGCCAGATCTTCCACCTCCAGATGTCGTCGAACCCGGTCCGGAACTCACGCCCGAGGAGGCGGAGCAGGCGCGCAAGAAGTATCTGCTCAAGCGTTTCTGGATCAGCGCGCGCCATTACTGGGGCCGCGGCGGCGACAAGTTCGCCTGGCCGTGCACACTCGGGCTGCTGGCGCTGATCGGCATCAATGTCGGCTTCCAATATGGAATCAATCTGTGGAATCGGGGGATTTTCGATGCCATCGAGCGACATGATGCCGGCACCGTCTATTTTCTGAGCGCCGTCTTCGTGCCGCTGGTGCTCGGCACCGTCGCGGTCGTCACCACCCAGGTCGCGCTTCGCATGATGATCCAGCGCCGCTGGCGGTCCTGGCTGACGACCGCCGTCATCGGACGCTGGCTGGCAAACGGCCGCTATTATCAGCTGAACCTGATCGGCGGCGACCACAAGAACCCCGAAGCGCGTATTTCGGAGGATTTGCGGATTGCCACCGAAGCCCCTGTCGATTTCATCGCCGGGGTCATTTCCGCATTCCTGGCGGCCTCCACCTTCATTGTCGTGCTTTGGACGATCGGCGGGGCGTTGACGCTGCCGATCGCAGGCTTCACCGTCACCATTCCCGGCTTTCTCGTCGTCACCGCAGTCCTCTATGCCGCAATCACCTCCAGTTCGATGGCATTCATCGGCCGCCGTTTCGTCCAGGTCTCCGAGGCCAAAAATCAAACCGAAGCCGAATTTCGATATACGCTGACGCATGTGCGCGAAAACGGCGAGAGCATAGCCTTGCTCGGCGGCGAAGAGGAGGAGCGCAACGACCTCCACAAGACCTTCGCCAATGTGCTCGGGCAATGGGCGCTGCTTGCCCGCCAGCACATGCGCACGACGCTGGTGTCGCATGGATCCATGCTGATTGCCCCGGTCGTGCCGGTGTTGCTGTGCGCTCCAAAATTTCTCGAAGGCAGCATGACGCTCGGACAGGTCATGCAGGCAGCCTCAGCCTTCGCCATCGTCCAGGGCGCGTTCGGATGGCTGGTCGACAACTATCCCCGCCTTGCCGATTGGAACGCCTGCGCCCGCCGCATCGCGTCGCTGATGATGTCGCTCGACGGGCTGGAGCGGGCCGAACAGAGCGACGCGCTCGGCCGCATCAAGCGCGGCGAAACGGAAGGCGAGGCGATGCTCAGCCTGAACGATCTCTCCGTCTCGCTCGACGACGGCACCGCCGTGGTCACGGAAACCCGGGTGGCGATCGAACCCGGCGAGCGGGTGCTCGTCTCCGGAGAATCCGGTTCTGGCAAGAGCACACTGGTGCGGGCCATCGCCGGTCTTTGGCCCTGGGGTGACGGCAGCGTCAATTTCCACGCCGACCGCCGCTTGTTCATGCTGCCGCAACGACCCTACATTCCTTCCGGGACGCTGCGCCGCGCAGTCGCCTATCCCGGCGCTGCCGATAGCTGGACGTCCGATGAGATCAAGGCGGCCCTCGACAAGGTGGGACTGGCTTACCTGAACGACAAGATCGAGGAAGACGCGCCATGGGACCAGACCCTGTCGGGCGGCGAAAAGCAGCGGCTCGCCTTTGCGCGCCTGCTGCTGCATACGCCCGATATCATCGTGCTCGATGAAGCGACCTCGGCACTCGACGAAAAGAGCCAGGATAAGATGATGCAGATGGTGATCCATGAATTGCCGGAGGTGACCATCATCAGCGTCGCGCATCGCGCCGAGCTCGAAGTCTTCCATAGCCGCAAGATCACCCTGGAACGGCGCGAGGGCGGCGCAAAGCTCGTCAGCGATATCGACCTCATCAAGCGCAAGAGAAAACGGAACTTGCTGTCACGCGTTCTGGAGAACCGTCGCTCCCCGCGAAAGGCCGGCACGGCCTCGAACAAGAGGCGCAGCCCCTGAAGAGAACCTGGCTTTCGCTTGGTCGCGGTGCCCGGTGGGCCTTCGTTTTCTATTGCTCATTCTGGGGGAGGTTGTCGGTGATATCGTAGTAGTCGCCCTTATCAGCGACAAAGATATGCATTTTTAGTTTGGTTTCGGTCGGGCTATCAAATGCACCCATCGCGACAGCAATCCAGTCTCGATGCGGTGGATCCCAAAACAAAGATGATCCGCATATCGTGCAAAATCCACGCCTCACCTTTTCCGAGGATTGATACCAGGTGATATGTTTGTCTCCTTGGATCGTGATCTGACGTCGAGGTACGTCGGTTGAAGCGAAAAAGTGCCCGGATTGTTTTCGGCATTTGGAGCAGTGGCAGGCGTCTGGCGCTTGCAAACCGCCCTCGATCTCAAAAGTTACGGCGCCACACAAACAGGATCCTTTGTGCATAAGCGTTCCTCTCATAAGTCCCATATTGCCTATAATTCTGTGCCCAGGATATGGCGGTTACCGCTCGCCCGCCGAAGCCTCCGCGCCGGCAATCCGATCCAGATTGTCGATCAGCCGCTTGAGCAGATCGACGAGCTGTGCCGCTTCCGCCTCCGTAAACCCTGCCAATGCCTCGCTGTTTCCCTGGAACAAGGCCGCAACAGCTTCCGGCATGCCTTCCCGCGCCGCCTTCGTCAGCACGATGTGGCTGCTGCGCCCGTCAGCCGGGTCGCGCGTCCGTTCGATCAAGCCGTCCCGCTCCATGCGGGCGAGCATTTGTGCCATCGGCGGTTGCTCGACCCTGGCAAAGCGGGCGAGGTCTCGCTGCGTGCTTGCCGTGCCATCTCCAAGCGCCACTAGCACCGGCAACTGGCCGACACCGAAGCCGAGCGGTTTGAGGCGCATCTCGCTCAGCCGAGCAAAGCCCCGCGCCGCAAGACTGATGAGATGCCCCGGTGTTGACAGCACGTCTTCGCCCATCTGCTTCCCCGTTCTCATGCGCTTGACCACAAGATATATATGTACGTATATATCTCCATGAGCGGTCTTCGACAATGCCGTTTCGACACCGAATGTTTCAATCACCATCGGGGAAGCGATATGCCGCAGAATGACATCGAAATGATCAAGCGCATCTATGCCAGCTTCAATGCGAGAGACATCGACGCGGTCCTTGCCGTCCTTTCTGATGATGTCACCTGGGCCAACGGCATGGAGGGCGGCCATATCCATGGCCGTGAGGCCGTGCGCGATTATTGGACTCGTCAGTGGGCTGTCATCAGTCCGCATGTCGAGCCGGTCGCATTCGAAAAAACCGAAGACGGCGCCCTTGCCGTCGAGGTGATCCAGTCGGTCTTCGACTTGGACAGCCGGCCGCTGCAGGGGCAAACCCACGGCCTGCGGGACAAGATCGTCACGCATGTCTTCCGCATCGAAGCAGATAAGATTATTCGCTTCGATATCCGGGATGGCGTGTCAGGCCCGGCTTGAGCGTCGAGAGCCGAATCGTTTAATGCGAGGTCGCCTCGCTTGCGACAGCCGCGCCCCCGCTTTTCCGGCCATGCGCGACCGGGATCAGCCAGGTGGTGACGAAGGTCAGCACCGCGACGACCACAACGCCCCAGAAGCTCCAATGCAGCGCCGCATTGAAGACGGCGCGGATCGCCGGGTCGGCGGCGAGCGCCGACAGCCCGGTCGGCTGGTTCAGCGCGGCATGCAGGCCGGCCGCCGCCTCGCCGCCCGCATAATGATTGATGCCGGCATTGAGGATGGCGCCCAGCACGGTGGCGCCGAGCGTATTGCCGAGGCTGCGGGAAAAGATGATCGACGAAGTGGCGCTGCCGCGCATCGACCATTCGACGCTGTCCTGCACCAGCACGATGCTGGTGAGGCTGATGAGACCCATGCCGAAGCCCATGAAGAAGGAGCCGGCGCCGGCAACGATCGGCGAACTGTCGGGGGTCAGGAACAACAGGAAACAGGCGCCGAAGGGAAACATCAGGCTGCCGACGCGCAAGGTGCGCTGGATGCCGAAGGCCCTGTAGAAACGGCCGGAGAGCATCACCGCCAAAGGCCAGCCGACGACGAGCATGGTGAGCGTGAAGCCGGCGACAAGAGGCGAGCGGCCGAGCACGCCTTGCACATAGAGCGGCAGGATTGTCGAAAGCCCGATCAGCGCCATGCCGGCCAGCAGCGTCGCCGCATTGCTGGTCGCGATCAGCCTTCGGCTCCACAGCGGGATCGAGATGATCGGCTCCGGCGCCCGCCTCTCCTGGGCCAGGAAAAGGATGCCCGAGACCACGAAGACGGCGAAAAGCGACAGCAGGATCCAGGCGCTGGCATCGGTTTCCGTCAGCATGACGAGAAGTGCCACGATCGAGATCGAAAACAGCACCGAGCCGAGGTAATCGATCTTTGCCTGCTTGTGCGCCACGTCCTCCTTCAGGAAGAGCATGAAGGCGATGATTGAGATGACGCCGATCGGCAGGTTGATCCAGAAGATCCAGGCCCAGGAGATATTGTCGACGATGATGCCGCCGGCCAGCGGCCCGACGACAGCCGAGGTCGCCCAGACGGTCGCCATGAAGCCCTGGACGCGGCCGCGCTCCTCGAGCTTGAAGAGATCGCCGATGATCGTCGTCGTCACCGGCTGGATGGCCCCGGCGCCCAGCCCCTGCAGCAGCCGGAACAGCACCAGCGACATCATCGACCAGGCAAGCCCGCAGAGCAAAGAGCCGACCAGGAAGATCAGTATGCCGCCGATCAGCACCGGCTTGCGCCCAAAGATGTCGGAAAGCTTGCCGTAGATAACCGTCGTCGTCGACTGTGCCAGCAGGAAGGCTGAAAACACCCAGCTGTAATAGGAAAAGCCGCCGAGCTCCCCGACGATGCGCGGCATCGCGGTCGCCACGATCGTCGCCTCGATCGCCACCATGAAAGTGGCGAGCATGATGGTGGCGACGACAAGCACGCGGTTCGAGCGATGCGCTGCATTCGACATGACGATCCTCTTCGGGTGCTCCGCAGATGCCGGAAAACGGCAGGCTGGGCAGGGCGATCGCCGCTTGCGGAGGGATGTGGTACTATTACGTCCTGGAAACCGGCCGGTAAAGCAGTTCTCACGGCAACCGTTGTCTTATGCGGTTTGACGGCAGCGAAACGAAGGCCCGGCGCCCAGCCCCAGGCCCTTATCCAATCAGGCGGACATCCGCCCTATCCTCACTGCGGGCAGGCCTCGCCGCCCGAGCCGGTATCCCCGGAGCCGGCGGTGCAACCCGGCGTCGGCTTGAGATCAGGATTGACCCCGCCGGGATTGATCGTGCTGCGGTCGATGTTGAGTTCGACGCCGCCAGTGCCCGTGGCATTGCCGCTCGTGCTGCCGGTGGTGCCGGTATCGGTGCCGACGGAACCGCTGCCCGCCGAACCAGTGCCGCCGGATCCGGTGCCCGCCGAGCCTGAGCCGGAACTTCCCGAGCCGCCGATAACAGGCGCCACCGAAAGCCGCCCGCTGGAATTTGCACCACCAGCCGTCTGCGCCATGGTCGAGCCGGCAAGGCTGATGGAAAGGAGGGATATTGCGATGAGTTTGCAGGACATGATGTTCTCCATGCTCGTTTGTCTCAAGGGGAGAACCGGCTCGGCGGCGGCATTGTTCCGAGCGGAATTGGTCGCGCGGCCGCTTCACCTGCTCATCATGCAGCCCGTCATCCCTGGTTGATCAACGATGCCGCCCTCAGCAATCCGAGGCGCCGGCTAGGGGCGCTGATCGTGACCATCCCGACCGTCTATGCCTACCCGGCAGCTCAATGAATCTATAGCCTACGCAGGACAGTCATTCGCCCTGCAGCATTTTAAACTTTCGCGCCGCCTTAGGGCAAAGCATCGTGAACTGCTTGATCAGCGGCGGCATGCCTGAGGAGCACGACACATCTGCATCCTCCGGTAATGGGAAAGTGGCCCGCAGCGGTTCTCCGCCAGGAGGAACGAAGGACAGGGTGCCCTTGCGGCAATCGGCGGTGGAACGGTAAGTGTCTTTGCCATTTTCCTTCAGATACATCGCCACGCACTGCTCAACAGTCAGTTTCCCGCCATGTGCGACCGTCTCGTATCCCGGATCTCGCTCGCAATATTCCTGAAAGTTGGCCTGATTGACGTTCCCTTCCATAACCGCAGCGCGTGAATCGGTGCCGGTCCTGCTGACCAGCGTTCCGTCCCACCCAGCACATGAGGCAAGAGGGAAATCCGCGGCCTGTGCCGAGGACATAGCAAAGGTGAAAACTACCATACTCAAAAGCGATATCCGCATAAATCCTCCTAATTGCTGGCCTGCACGCGCTCGATCGACATCCAGCCGCTCATGCGAACTGAAGGGCAGCCCGACCGCGTTGAGAGAAGATGCCCACCACCTGTCGAAGCTTGCCTGCCGAGCGCCCAAACGTAGCTAAAGGTGGACGCAGGATATTAAAAGGGGCTTATAATGGAGGTTGTTAGCACGCGATTGAGGAAAAAATGGTGCCGCTTGCAGGACTCGAACCTGCGACCCCATCATTACGAATGATGTGCTCTACCACCTGAGCTAAAGCGGCATTTCACGGCCGAAGCATGCGGCCCGCGATTTGCATGGCGCTGATACAGCCATTGTCCGAAGATTTCAAGCGCTCTGTCATGGCTTTGGCAAAAAAGAGGGCAGGGTGTGGAAGACTGCCCTCAGAGTGCCAGCCGGGCGCGGGCGGCCTTATATTCGGCCTCCAGCCGGTCGACGAGTTTGGCAACCGGTTCGACGGCTTTGACAGCGCTGATGCCCTGGCCGCTGCCCCAGATGTCCTTCCAGGCCTTGGCGCCGCCGACCGCCTGCTCGAAATCCATCTTCGAGACATCGGCGGCGGGCAGGTTGTCCGGGTCCATGCCGGCAGCCACGATCGAGGGTTTCAGATAGTTGCCGTGCACGCCGGTGAAATAGTTGGAATAGACGATATCGCCGGCAGCGCCTTCGACGATCGCCTGCTTGTAGGCCTCGGTGGCGCGCGCCTCTTCAGTGGCGATGAAGGGCGAGCCGATATAGGCCATGTCGGCGCCCATCGCCTCTGCGGCGAGGATGGCGCCGCCGGTGGAAATCGCGCCGGCAAGCAGCAGCGGCCCGTCGAACCATTCGCGGATTTCCTGGATCAGCGCAAAGGGCGACAATGTGCCGGCATGGCCGCCGGCGCCGGCCGCCACCGCAATCAGCCCGTCGGCGCCCTTGCGGATTGCCGAATGGGCGTGGCGGTTGTTGATAATGTCGTGCAGCACGATGCCGCCATAGGAATGCACGGCGGCGTTGACCTCGGGCACGGCGCCGAGCGAGGAGATGACGATTGGTACCTTGTATTTGACGCAGAGCGACAGATCGTGCTCCAGCCGCTTGTTCGACATATGGACGATCTGATTGACGGCAAAGGGGGCGGCCGGCCTGTCGGGATGGGCGGCGTCGTGGCGGGCGAGCTCTTCGGTGATCTCGGCCAGCCATTCGTCGAGCTGGCTCTCCGGCCGGGCGTTCAGCGCCGGAAACGCGCCGATGACACCCGCCTTGCATTGCGCCAGCGTCAGCTTGGGATGCGAGATGATGAACAGCGGCGAGCCGATGACCGGCAGTCTCAATTTATCCCTCAGGATCGGGGGCAGGGCCATGGTTCATGCATCCATTGACGTTTACGAAAACGTCAATCTCTTAACAGAGAAGAAAAGGCGATAAAAGAGCGGCTGCCACGCCTTCGTCGATTTCTGCCGGAATATATGCAGCCGACAGAGCCATTAGAATAAGGTCCGCAAGCGGTGAAACCTCGCGATTATCCCCGCCGATCCGCTGCAGCCGGGCCTGCAAGGCTTGCGGTTTGACGCGCTTGCCGCTACCGAATTTTGATGGAGAACGGCGGGGATTGCAGTCCGATGCCGGGTTCAAGGTGAAGGACTTGACGTGAGCGGATTAGAAACGGCCATCAGAACAGCGCTCGATAATTCCGATCGCGACAATCCGGAGGTTCGAGCGAGGATCTATCAGTCGGCCCGCCAGGCGCTTGAAGCCGGCCTGCGCAAGCAGGATATTACCGATACCGAGGTGGTCGCCCATCATCGCCATCGCCTGGAAAGCACCATCCACGCCATCGAAAGCGAAGAGCGCGACCGCCTTCACCCGCGCCAGAGGCCGCCTGAGGTGCCGGTGCCGCCCGTCGTCGAAATGCCGGCGCCGCCGGTCCATCAAGCTGATGCGGGTGATATCGACAACCATATCGACAGCCCCGTGGCCACCGGCGAGACTCGTGCTCCCGAGGTGGCCCACAGCCGCAGCGACGATTTCAGCCTCGACAACGTGCGTGCCGGCAGTGCCGATCATCTCGCCGCCGCTCCCGTCGGCGAGGAGCGGCTTGCCCGCGGCCAGCGCGCCACCGACATGGATTTCCGCCCGGAGCGGGCGGCAGGCCGCCGCAAGCCGCGCAAGTTCTTTTCCAGGCTTCTCGTCTGGTGCGTCCTGCTCGCCTTCATCGGCATTGGCGCCTGGTGGGCGCATACGTCGGGCCTGCTTTTGACGGCCGCCGAGCGCGACACCAGCGTCGCCAATCCGCCGGCGAGCACCCAGCCGGAGGATTTCACCGGCAATGACGACAGCGCCGGCAATGCGGCCCCTCATACCGACGAGCCGGTGACCATCGATCCGCAGAACAGCTTTTCGGCCGATTGGATCCCCGTCTTCAAGCCCGATGACGCCGACAAGGTCCAGAGCGGCCCGCGGGCGCGCACCGAAAAGATCGCCGAGAATGACGGCCCCGCCGTCCGCCTGATTTCAGAAAGTGGTGCGGCCGACGGTAATATCTCGATCAGCGTTCCCGCCTCGGTGCTGCAGCAGCTTGCCGGCAAATCCTCGACCATCGCGCTGACGCTGCAATCCACAACCGACGAGCCGACGCAGGTCACCGTCGAATGCAATTTCCAGTCGCTCGGCAATTGCGCCCGCCATCGCTTCAACGTCACCCGCGAAAAGTCGGATGCGCTGCTGCAGGTGAAGTTCGACCGTTCGCTGGCGCCGAATGCGCCGGGCACGCTGACGATCAACAGCGATCTCGACGGCAAGGCGCGCGGCATCAACCTCTTCGCCATCCGCATCCTGCCGGGGCAATGATCCCAGCCTCGGCAAAGCCGATGGCCCCAGCCCCGGCAAAGCCGGTGGCTCCGGCTCGTCGCCTACTTCAGGAAACCAGGCCCTGAGCCGATGATCTGCTCGTCGACCGTGCCGAGCGCCTGTCTGTCCTTGCCGTCATAATCCATTCTGTTCAGCATGTGGCGGATGAGTTCGAGGCGCGTCCGCCGCTTGTCGTTGGCGCGGATCACAGTCCAAGGCGCGAAATCCGTATGGGTTTCCTTCAGCATCCGGTCGCGCTTTTCGCTGTAGTCGTCCCATTTCGTCAGTGCGGCGATATCCATCGACGACAGTTTCCAGACTTTCAGCGGATCGTGCCTGCGGTCGTGGAAGCGCTTCAGCTGCATTTCGCGGCCTATATCGAGATAGAATTTGAAGAAGAAGATGCCCTCATGGGCGATAATCTTTTCGAGCTGTGGTGCCTGCTTGAGAAAATCCTCGTATTGCTGCGGCGTGCAGAAGCCCATGACCGGCTCGACGCCGGCGCGGTTGTACCAGGAGCGGTCGAATAGCACGAATTCGCCTGCGGTCGGGAACTGCGCGACATAACGCTGGAAATACCATTGCCCCTGTTCGCGCTCGGTCGGCTTGGTCAGCGCCACGACGCGGGCAAGGCGGGGGTTCATATTCTCCGAGGAGGCCGAGATCGCGCCGCCTTTGCCGGCCGCATCCCGCCCCTCGAACAGCGCCATCACCCGCTTACCTGATGCCTGCAACCAGAACTGTACCTTGACGAGTTCCACCTGCAGCTTTTCCAGCTGCTCGACATAGTCCTCTTCCTTCAGCTTCTTCTTGTGGGGAAAGTCGCCGGATTCTAGTGCGTGTTCATCCACCCAGTCCGGCAGGACGGGATCGTCGACATCGAAGGTGCGTTTCTTTCCGCGGATCTCCAGCTCCACGGCCCTGCTTTCGACGGTCTCGGCCATATGCTCCTCCTAAGCCCGATCGGTTCTTTCTCTCAGGCGAACATATTTACCGTTGGAAATCAAATCTTTCGCATTCGGCCGATAATTTTTCGCGGGTTTCGACTGCGGCCTTTCGCTTGAGACGCAGCAGCCGAAAACTTCTGTCATGAATTGCCGCTATCAGGCAGAGTTCAATACTAAGAAAAACGAATCGACGCCGCGAGGGCACTTGGAAGACGAAACTCCGTGGAGAAAGAGCCTGTTGGCGCGCATCCGGCGCGAGCGGCCGGTGCTGCTGGCGGCGATCCTCAGCGCGCTCGCCGCGCTTGCCGCCGGCATGAACAAGTGGGTTGTGCTTGGCCTCCTGCTTGTCATGATCGTCACCGCGCTTTTCAATGAGGCGCCCGTCATCAAGGACGAACCCGCCGAGCCCATTGAAATCAAGCCGGAGGTGCCGCCGAGCCGCCTGCCTGAGGTTTCCGCCACGCTCTCCGGCCTCGATATCCCGGTCATGGTGCTGTCGGACGACGCCTCGGTGCTCTTCCAGAATCGCGCTGCCGAAAAGGCCTTCGGCGAGGTGGCGCTCGGCGCCCATATATCGGGCCGCATGCGTTCGCCCGGCGTGCTCGACATGGTGCGCGAAACCATCGCCACCAACGCGCCGAACCAGATCGAGCATGCCGAGCGGCTGCCCTCCGAGCGAGTCTATATCGTGCGCAGCGCCCCCGTCGAATTCGCGGCCGACGGCGGGCCGCATGAGCGGTATTTCATCCTTTCCTTCCGCGATATTTCGGAGGTCCGCCGCATTGACCGCATGCGGTCAGATTTCGTCGCCAATGCCAGCCATGAGCTGCGCACGCCGCTTGCTTCGCTGCGCGGCTTCATCGAGACCATCCAGGGGCCGGCGAAGAACGATCTGAAGGCGCAGGCGCGTTTTCTCGCCATCATGTTCGATCAGACGACGCGCATGAGCAGGCTGGTCGACGACCTGCTGTCGCTGTCGCGCCTCGAGCTGAAATCGCATATCGCGCCGGATGAAAAGATCGACCTGGTGCCGCTGCTCGGCCATGTCAGAGATGCGCTGGTGCCGCTGGCAAGCGATGTCGGCGTCGACATCAACCTGCATCTGCCCGACGGCAAGGTCGAGGTGCTGGGAGACCGCGACGAGCTCGTCCAGGTCTTCGAGAACCTGATGGAAAATGCCTGCAAATACGGCCAGGAGGGCAAGACCGTCGATGTCTGGCTGAAGAACGGCGCCGGCCAGCCGGTCGAGGTCAGCATCGTCGACCAGGGCCCGGGCATCCCGGCCGAGCATGTGCCGCGCCTGACCGAGCGCTTCTATCGCGTCAGCATCGAGGACAGCCGATCGAAAAAAGGCACCGGCCTCGGCCTTGCCATCGTCAAGCACATCCTCACCCGCCACAGGGCGCGGCTGATCGTCAAGTCCGAGGTCGGCAAGGGCACCGATTTTACGGTCCGCTTTTAATGCGCATTGCCTGTCCGCGGTGCCTTCTACCCGGCTCGCCATAATGATGTTGAGGTAGATTTTGCAACACAAAGTGGAGTGGCGCTCAAAGTTCATGGCGTTGTTGACGCATGTGTTCGGACCATTTTAAAATTTATATTTTATATCAAATACTTAACCTGTCACAAATGTTTCACGCCTTTGACATAAAAGGACGGTGCTTACAGCGCTAAGAGAGTCTCGCCGATGAAAAAAGGCACTGCGAGGGCCTCTCTGAAGGCCGCACTCACACAAGCCCAATGCCGGGAGATTTCTAATGAACACCTTCAAGCTCACCGTTGCCGCGCTCGCTGCAACCGCCGCTTTCGCTGGCGCTGCCGTCGCCCGCGACCAGATTCAGGTTGCTGGTTCGTCCACCGTCCTGCCTTACGCAAAGATCGTTGCCGAGTCCTTCGGCGAAACCTTCACCAACTTCAAGACGCCGGTCGTTGAATCCGGCGGCACGGGCGCTGGTTTGAAGGAATTCTGCAAGGGCGTTGGCGAAGACACCATCGACATTGCAAACGCTTCGCGTCCGATCAACAAGAACGAAGCCGAAGCCTGCAAGGCTGCCGGCGTGACGGACATTCAGGAAGTCAAGATCGGTTATGACGGCATCGTCTTCGCAACCGACTCGTCCAACCCGGATGTCGCCTACGTTCCCGCAGACATCTACAAGGCCCTCGCAGCCCAGGTCGTCGTCGACGGCAAGCTCGTCGCCAACCCCTACAAGAAGTGGTCGGACGTCAACCCGAAGCTTCCGGCTGTTGATATCGCTGCCTATATCCCGGGTGAAAAGCACGGCACCCGCGAAGTCTTCGAACAGAACGTCCTCGCTGCCGGCTGCAAGGCCTCTGGCGCACTCGACGTGATCGCCAAGGAAATCGCCGACAAGGCCGCTCAGACGAAGGCCTGCGTCGCAGTCCGCAAGGACGGCGCTGCTGTCGACATTGACGGCGACTATCCGGAAACGCTCGCCCGCATCGCCGCCAACAAGACCGGCGTCGGCGTATTCGGCCTTTCCTTCTATGAAAACAATGCTGACAAGCTCAAGGTTGCCAGCATGAGCGGTATCGTTCCCTCCACGGAAACGATCGCCAACGGCACCTACCCGGTTTCCCGCCCGCTGTTCTTCTACGTCAAGAAGGCACATCTCGGCGCCGTTCCGGGCCTGAAGGAATACGTCAACTTCTTCGTATCCGACCAGATGATCGGCCCCGACAGCCCGCTCGTCGAATACGGCCTGGTTGCCGCTCCGGATGCCGAGCGTGACGCGATCCGCAAGGACGTCGAAGCCGGCAAATCTATGTGATGACTTTGCCGGCGCGGCGCTGCAAAGCCCGCGCCGGCATTGCCTTTTCCCTTTGCGCGCCGGCGTTTCCGGTGCTGCAGGGTTGAATTCATTCCGCATGATTGGAAGCTGAAGGCAGGCTGATGAGGCTGCCGGGCTTTGGGGGCTACGGGCCTGGGGACGTAACGAATGAGCACATCCATCATACTTTTGTGCCTTGTGGTGATCGGCGCCGCCGCCTATCTGGTCGCGCGCAGCCGGGCCTCAGCACTTGCCGGAGGCAGATCCTCCGCATTGCATTCACGGCCGGCCTATTACGGCGCCTATGCGGCGATCTGGGCGGTTCTTCCCGCCCTCATCGTGCTTTGCGTCTGGCTTTCTGTCAGCCCCGGCATCATCCAGACCTCGGTTCGCAGTGGCTTCCCTGCCGACGTCAAGGCGCAAGCCGCCGTCGAGCAGGATCTCGGCTATTCGATGGTGGCAACCGTTGCCCGCGGCCTGACGATGCTGAGCGCGGATGAAACCGCAACGGTCGCCGGCGATCCGGCCGCCCTGCAGGCCAAGCTCAGCGAGAAGGGCGTGCCGCTTGCCGGCCAGCCGCAGCCTTACATGCTCGACGCCGCCAAAAAGCTCAACACCATGAGCATGACGAGCCGCCTCGCCATGACGGCGGTGGTCTTTGTTCTCGCTGTTGCCGGCGCCTTCTATGCGCTGCGCGCGATTGCGCCCCGCTTCCGCGCCCGCAACCGGGTCGAGCGCGTCATGCTCTGGGGCCTGCTGCTCGCCTCTTCGATCGCCATCCTGACGACGATCGGCATCGTGCTTTCCATGCTGTCGGAAGCAGCACGCTTCTTTGCCGTCGTTCCTGCCGCCGACTTCTTCTTCGGCACCGTCTGGGATCCGCGTTTTGCCGGTGCCGGCAGCTCGTCCTTCGGCCAGTTCGGCCTCATCCCGCTGCTGCTCGGCACGCTTTATATCGGCCTGGTCGCCATGCTGGTCGCCGTTCCCGTTGGCCTCTTCGCCGCCATCTACATGGCCGAATACGCCTCGCCGAAGCTGCGCGGGGTCGCAAAGCCGCTGCTCGAAGTGCTCGCCGGCATTCCGACGATCGTCTACGGCTTCTTCGCCCTTGTCACCGTCGGCCCGTTCCTGCGCGATTTCTCCGCTCAGATCAGCGGCCTGCTCTCCGGCAGCTACACCAACTTCATCCAGGCGCAGAGCGTCCTGACCGCCGGCATCGTCATGGGCATCATGCTGATCCCCTATGTCTCCTCGCTGTCGGACGACATCATCACCGCCGTGCCGCGGGCGCTGCGTGACGGTTCGCTCGGTCTCGGCGCCACACGCTCCGAAACCATCAAGAAAGTGGTCTTGCCGGCCGCTCTGCCAGGCATCGTCGGCGCATTGCTGATGACGGCCTCGCGCGCCATCGGCGAAACCATGATCGTCGTGCTGGCCGCCGGTGTCGCCGCCCGCATCCAGATCAACCCCTTCGAGCCGATGACGACGGTGACCGTCAAGATCGTCAACCAGCTGACGGGTGACCTTGAGTTCACCTCGCCGCAGACGCTGGTTGCCTTTGCCCTCGGCATCACCCTGTTCTGCATCACACTTTGCCTCAACATCTATGCGCTCTACATCGTGCGCAAATACCGGGAGCAATACGAATGACGGATATTGTTTCTCCCACAACAGGCGTCACCATCTCCAAGGCGCCGGCGCGCCGCGATATCGGCATCAAGCGCCGCTACGCCGCCGAGCGCCGGTTCCAGGCCTATGGCATCGCCGCCATCAGCTTCGGTCTCGTCTTCCTGTTCATCCTCCTGTGGACGGTGATCGGCAAAGGCTACACCGCCTTCCAGCAGACGGCGATCACCCTGCCGATCGAATTCTCCGAGAAGATGATCGACCCGAGCAACAAGCGTGCGACCGACCCTTCGGTGCTGGTTGCCGCCAATTATCCGGTTCTGCTGCGCGATGCGATCGTCAAGCAACTGAACATCAACGCCTCGAGCAAGCCTGACGTGCGCGATGCATCCGCCATGCTTTCCAAGAGTGCGCCGATCCAGCTGCGCGACATGGTCGTCGCCGACCCGTCGATCATCGGCAAGAGCGTCAATGTCACCGTGCTCGCCGACGCCAATGTCGACAGCGCCAACAAGGGCCAGATCGACCTCTCGGTCGATGAAAAGAACCGCAAGGTCAACGACAAGCAGGTTGGCTGGATGAACGAGCTGAAGGCGAGCGGCGCTCTGCACAAGCAGTTCAACACCGGCCTCTTCGTCAACGGCAATTCCAGCCGTCCGGAGGCCGCGGGTCTTGGCGTCGCCCTCATCGGCTCGCTCTACCTGATGCTGATCGTGCTGGTGCTGGCGCTGCCGATCGGCGTTGCCGCCTCGATCTATCTCGAGGAGTTTGCGCCGAAGAACCGACTGACGGATCTGATCGAGGTCAACATCAACAACCTCGCCGCCGTCCCTTCGATCGTCTATGGTCTGCTCGGCCTTTCCGTCTTCATCAACTTCGTCGGCCTGCCGCGTTCGGCCTCGCTGGTCGGCGGCCTGGTGCTGACGCTGATGACCCTGCCGACGATCATCATCGCGACGCGCGCCGCGCTGCGCGCCGTGCCGCCGTCGATCCGCGCCGCAGCGCTTGGCCTCGGGGCCTCGAAGATGCAGATGGTATTCCACCATGTTCTGCCGCTCGCCATGCCCGGCATCCTCACCGGCACGATCATCGGCCTGGCGCATGCGCTCGGCGAAACCGCGCCGCTGCTCTTGATCGGCATGGTCGCCTTCGTCGCCAACGCGCCGACGACACCGCTCGATCCCTCGACGGCTCTGCCGGTGCAGGTCTATATGTGGGCGAACGAGGCCGAACGTGCCTTCGTCGAGCGTACTTCGGGTGCCATCATCGTCCTGCTCCTGTTCCTGATCGTCATGAACATGGGCGCCATCCTCTTGCGTCGTCGCTTCGAGCGCCGCTGGTAAACGGAGTTAAACATCATGAATATGTTGACGGAAGCTGCAGTTGAAAAGGCGCTGGATCAGAAGATGAGCAACGTCCCGTATAAGATGATCGGTCAGGATGTCTCGGTTTACTACGGCGAGAAGCGCGCGCTTTTCGATGTGAACCTGAACATCCGCGAAAACACCGTAACCGCGCTGATCGGCCCGTCCGGCTGCGGCAAGTCGACCTTTCTGCGGAGCCTCAACCGCATGAACGACACGATTGACGGCTGCCGCGTCGCCGGCAAGATCACCCTGGACGGCGACGATATCTATGATCCCGATATCGACGTCGTCGAACTTCGCGCCCGCGTCGGCATGGTTTTCCAGAAGCCGAACCCGTTCCCGAAAACGATTTACGAAAACGTCTCCTACGGCCCGCGCATCCATGGCCTGGCCAAGTCGAAGGCCGATCTCGACCAGATTGTCGAGACCAGCCTGCAGCGAGCCGGCCTCTGGAACGAGGTCAAGGACCGGGTGCATGAATCCGGCACCGGCCTCTCCGGCGGCCAACAGCAGCGTCTCTGCATTGCGCGTGCCGTCGCCGTCAGCCCTGAAGTCATCCTGATGGACGAGCCCTGCTCGGCGCTCGACCCGATTGCCACCGCCAAGGTAGAGGAGCTGATCCACGAACTGCGTGAGAATTATACGATCGTCATCGTCACCCACTCCATGCAGCAGGCCGCGCGCGTCTCGCAGCGCACCGCCATGTTCCACCTCGGCAATCTGGTCGAGGAGAACGACACCGACAAGATGTTCACCAATCCCGACGATCCGCGCACCCAGGACTACATCATGGGTCGCTTCGGCTGATTTTGGCGTCACCAAGCCTTCCCGTTATTCGAGGATAAAGCCCCATGGCATCGACACATATTTATTCTGCCTATGATGATGATCTGAAGTTCCTGTCCAGGCGGATTTCCGAAATGGGCGGCCTGGCCGAGCAGATGGTCGCCGAATCCGTCCGGGCGCTGGTCAACGGCGATACCGCGCTGGCCCAGAAGGTGATTTCCGACGACGTGATCCTCGATCACGCCGAGCGCGAAATCGGCGACAAGGCGATCGTCACCATCGCCCGCCGTCAGCCGATGGCTTCGGACCTGCGCGAAATCATGGGTTCGATCCGCATCGCCGCCGATCTCGAACGCGTCGGCGACCTCGGCAAGAACACCGCCAAGCGCGTCATCGCCGTGCAGAGTACCGGCGTCCCGCGCAAGCTCGCCCGCGGTCTCGAGCATCTGTCCGAGCTGGCGCTCGTCCAGCTCAAGGAAGTGCTCGACGTCTACACGACACGCGCCGCCGACAAGGCGAGTGCGATCCGCGAGCGCGACAACGAGATCGACGCGATGTACACCTCGCTGTTCCGCGAGCTGTTGACCTACATGATGGAAGATCCGCGCAACATCACCAGCTGCACGCATCTTCTCTTCTGCGCCAAGAACATCGAGCGCATCGGCGATCACGCCACCAACATCGCCGAGACCATTTATTACATGGCGACCGGAGCACAGCCGGAAGGCGACCGTCCGAAGGACGACAGCGCCAACACCGTCGGCGCGGTCACGGAATAACCGCCTAAACCAGACGATTGCGCGCGCGCCCATGTGGGGCGCGCGAAAAGGTCGCAGCCAATTTTTATGAATTTGCGCAGGATGCATTGCTTAAATCACCCCCGGTTTAAGGATCATGCGCGAGGAGACCGACACGCATGATCCCGAGAGTTGCAGTTGTTGAAGACGAGGAAGCCCTGAGCGTGCTTCTTCGCTACAATCTCGAAGCTGAGGGCTTCGAGGTCGATACCATCCTTCGTGGCGACGAGGCCGAAATCAGGCTTCAGGAGCGCACGCCCGACCTTCTTATCCTCGACTGGATGCTGCCCGGCGTCTCCGGCATCGAACTTTGCCGGCGACTGCGCATGCGACCGGAAACCGAGCGCCTGCCGATCATCATGCTGACGGCGCGCGGTGAGGAGAGCGAGCGCGTCCGCGGATTGTCGACGGGCGCCGACGATTATGTCGTCAAGCCTTTCTCGACCCCGGAACTCGTCGCCCGCGTCAAGGCGATGCTGCGCCGCGCCCGCCCCGAGGTGTTGTCGACCGTGCTGAAATGCGGCGATATCGAACTCGACCGCGAAACCCACCGCGTCCACCGCAAGAGCCGCGAAGTCCGCCTCGGCCCCACCGAATTCCGCCTCTTGGAATTCCTGATGTCGTCGCCCGGCCGGGTCTTCTCCCGCTCGCAGCTCCTCGACGGCGTCTGGGGCCACGACATCTATGTCGACGAACGCACCGTCGACGTCCATGTCGGCCGCCTGCGCAAGGCGTTGAACTTCTCCAACATGCAAGACGTCATCCGCACCGTCCGCGGCGCCGGCTATTCGATGGAAGCCTGAGGGGTTTCCATCTTTTGTGCCGGTGTCGGCCCCTCACTCTAACCCGACCGGGGTCGAGCCACTCGTCTCGACCCGTCCTTCGGACCCCCTTAAACGGGGCGAGGAGACGTGTCCTACGTGACGTTGGAGAGGGACCGAGAGGTCGCGGCATATCCCCTTCGCCGCGCAAGCGGGGAGAAGGTGCCGGCAGGCGGATGAGGGGCAGCCACACCCAGCCCACTCGCATAAAAAAACGGGCCACTCGGCCCGTTTTCGAATTCTCTGCAATGTCGCCCGCTCAGCTCGCCCGCGCGGCCGCGCGGCGGCGTTCGTTCACCGGCTGGTAGGCTAGCTTCTGGTGATAGCTGCAATAGGGCGAGTTGTCGGGGGATTCGCAGCCGCAGAAGTGGAAGTCGTCCTTCAGCGGATCGCCGACCGGCCATTTGCAGGTGCGTTCGGTCAGTTCCGTCAGGCCGAGGCGGCGCGAGATCGGCACGACCACGTTGCCCTTCGGCACGTATTCCATTTCCTCGACCGTTTCGATCTCGATCTCTTCCTTCAGCATCGTCGCGCCCTGCTGGCGGGTAACGGTGCGGGTAGCGATCCGCGAGGCGTAGTTCGGTGCGCGCGGTGCCGATGTATTGCGTTTCGGCGTGCGCGCCGCGGCGGCCGTGCCGCCGGCCTTGGCGCGGCCGGGAAGGCTCAGCCGGTGAACCTTGCCGATCACAGCGTTTCTGCTGACACCGCCAAGTTGCGCCGCGATCTGGCTGGCGCTCAGTCCTTCGGCCCAGAGCTTCTTGAGTTTCTCGACCCGCTCGTCTGTCCAGTTCATGCCCTGTCTCCACCTTTTGCGTTGGTGATGGCAGAATCCCTCACCGTTGTCCCGGAAGCCTCCGAAACAAGAAACGCTTGATCAATTTTGGTGACTAGTTCCGCCGCATGCAGTCTAGTAATTGAACTTTAACCTAGTGTGAGCCTGACTCCGTGACAAGAGTCGCATGAATCCGGATGAATCGAATTCGGAGTTTTCCCCAACTTGCTTCCGCTGCGTGGCATTTCTGCAATATTGCCTGTTGAAGGCCGAAAACACCGCTGTACAAGCTTGCTGCATGCGCTAAGGGCGCAGTTTTGTTGACATTGCAGCGCGAAAAGGAAATAGTACCGCTGGCCGCCGCAAGGCGGCATTTTTGATTTTTCGGGCCTGGTTTTCTTAGCCGGAGTCCCATGTTTGACAACGCTGATCGGGAGACCCGCGCCATGGCTGAAGCCGCGCCGCTTTATGACACCTATTCTCGTGCCCCACTGCGGTTCGAGCGAGGCGAGGGCGTATGGCTGATCACCGAAGGCGGCGAGCGTTATCTCGATTTCGGCGCCGGCGTCGCCGTCACCTCGGTCGGCCATAGCAACCCGCATGTGGTTGGGGCGCTGAAGGAACAGGCCGACAAGGTCTGGCACCTCTCCAACATCTATGAGATCCCCGGCCAGGAGCGCCTCGCGAAGCGGCTGACGGACGCCACCTTCGCCGACAAGGTGTTCTTCACCAATTCAGGCGCCGAGGCGCTGGAATGCGCGATCAAGACGGCGCGCCGCTACCAGTTTTCCAAGGGCCATCCCGAGCGCTTCCATATCATCACCTTCGAAGGCGCTTTCCATGGGCGCACGCTCGCGACCATCGCTGCCGGCGGCCAGGAGAAATACCTCGAAGGCTTCGGCCCCAAGGCGCCGGGCTTCGATCAGGTGGCCTTCGGCGACATCGAAGCCGTCCGCGCCGCCATCACCGATGCGACGGCTGGAATTCTCATCGAGCCCGTGCAGGGCGAAGGCGGCGTCCGCCCGGCCACGCCTGAGTTCATGAAGGCGCTTCGCCAGCTCTGCGACGAAAACGGCCTGCTGCTGATCCTCGACGAGGTCCAGACCGGCGTCGGCCGCACCGGCAAGCTCTTTGCTCATGAATGGTCGGGCATCACGCCCGATATCATGGCGGTCGCCAAGGGCATTGGCGGCGGTTTCCCGCTCGGGGCCTGCCTTGCGACCGCTGAGGCCGCCTCCGGGATGAAGGCCGGCACGCACGGCTCGACCTATGGCGGCAATCCGCTCGCAATGGCCGTCGGCGGTGCCGTGCTCGACATCATCCTCGCCGATGGCTTCCTCCAGCAGGTGCGCGACGTAGCACTCGTCTTCCGTCAGGGACTGGCCTCGCTGAAGGACCGCTATCCCGATGTGATCGAGGATATCAGAGGCGAGGGGCTGCTGCTCGGCGTCAAGGCGGCGGTTCCTTCAGCCGAACTGCTGCAGGCGATCCGCGCCGCGCATCTGCTCGGCGTGCCCGCCGGCGACAACGTCATCCGCCTTCTTCCGCCCCTCGTCGTCACCGCCGAGGAAGCCCGCGAGGGCCTTGCCCGCATCGAGCGCGCCGCCGAGAGCATCCGCGCCTCCAAGGTCAAGAAGACGGCTTGAAAGGATTGCGCCTGCGGGCGCACGACAGGTAAGAACATGGCTCCTAAACATTTCCTCGACCTTTCGGCGGTCACCTCAGCCGACCTCAGAACCATCATGAACGATGCGCTCGCCCGCAAGCAGGCCTTCAAGGCCGGCAAGGGCGACAAGCCGCTCGCCGGCAAGATGCTGGCGATGATTTTCGAAAAGCCGTCGACCCGCACCCGCGTCTCCTTCGATGTCGGCATGCGCCAGCTCGGCGGTGAAACGCTGTTTCTATCAGGCACCGAGATGCAGCTCGGCCGCGCCGAGACGATCGGCGACACCGCCAAGGTGCTGTCGCGTTATGTCGATGCGATCATGATCCGCACCACCGAACATTCCAGGCTGAAGGAGCTTGCCGAGCATGCGACCGTGCCGGTGATCAATGCGCTGACGGATGACACCCATCCCTGCCAGATCATGGCCGATATCATGACGTTCGAAGAGCACCGCGGCCCGATCAAGGGCAAGACCATCGCCTGGACCGGCGACGGCAACAATGTGCTGCATTCGCTGGTCGAAGGGGCGGCGCGTTTCGGCTACCGCATGAACATGGCCGTGCCCCTTGGTTCGGAGCCCAAGGATCACTATCTGAACTGGGCCCGCAATGAGGGCGCCGAAATCATGCTCTGCCATGATGCCGACCGTGCGGTCGACGGCGTCGATTGCGTGGTGACCGATACCTGGGTCTCCATGAATCAGGAACATCGGGCCCGGGGTCACAACGTCTTCCAGCCTTATCAGGTCAACGCGGCCTTGATGGCCAAGGCCGGCAGCGATGCATTGTTCATGCATTGCCTGCCCGCGCATCGCGGCGAGGAAGTGACGGACGAGGTGATCGACGGCCCGCAATCCGTGGTCTTCGATGAGGCGGAAAACCGTCTTCATGCGCAGAAGTCGATTCTTGCTTGGTGCCTGGGCGCGATCTGAACCACAATCGGACGCCGCGTGTGAAAACGCGCGGCCGCGCGAGCGAAGGGCACCCTGTCCTTTCGCTTGAAAACTAGGAGTGAATCCATGGCAGAAGCTGCAACCGCCCTCGGCCAGTTCGATTTCGCCGGCGATGACCATGTCGTCCCCTTCCAGGTGGAGGGTCTGGATGTGCGCGGCCGCGCCGTCCAGCTCGGCCCGATGCTCGACGCGATCCTCGAGCGCCATCATTATCCCGCACCCGTCGCCCGGTTGCTTGCCGAAGTCGTGGTGCTGACGGTGCTGCTCGGCACCTCGCTGAAGTTCGACGGCAAGTTCACCGTGCAGACCAAGGGCGATGGCCCGGTCGATCTTCTCGTCGCCGATTTCTCGACGCCGGAAAATGTCCGCGCCTATGCCCGTTTCGATCAGGCGTTGCTCAACAAGGCCATTGAAGCTGGGGAAACCGAGCCGGAGCAGCTGCTCGGCCGGGGCGTGCTCGCCTTCACCATCGATCAGGGCAAGTTCGGCCAGCCCTACCAGGGCATCGTCGAACTCGACGGCACCTCGCTCGAGGACATCGCCGGCGTCTATTTCCGCCAGTCGGAGCAGATCCCGACGCGCGTACGCCTGGCCGCGGCCGAGCTCTTCGACCGCGACGATGCCGGCAAACCACGCCATCGCTGGCGGGCAGGCGGCCTTGTCGCCCAGTTCCTGCCTGAGGCGCCGGAGCGCATGCGCCAGCCGGATCTCCACGGCGGCGACGGCGACACCGGCGGCCGCCCGCATGGTGAGGACGACGCCTGGACCGAAGCCCGATCGTTGGTCGAGACCATCGACGCCGATGAATTGACCGACCCGCTGGTTGGCACCGAGCGGCTGCTGTTTCGCCTGTTCCACGAACGCGGCGTCCGCGTCTACGAACCGCGGGCGGTCTTCGACCGCTGCAGCTGTTCGCGCGACAAGATCAAGGGCGTGCTGAAAGGCTTTACCGCCGAGGAGATCGAGGCCAGCCAGGAAGACGGAGAAATCGCAGTCACCTGTGAATTCTGCTCGACCACCTACCGCTTCGAGCCGGCCGAACTTCAGCCGGCCGAATAGGCTCGGTTGAGCACGCACAGAACGAATACGAAAGATTAGCGATGATGCAGCACGGTGACTCGACTTTCGGTAGTCACTGTGCACCAATTACCCAATTGGTTCGGGGATGGGGACTTCATGCGTATTTTTTATGTCGTAGTCGCACTCATGGCTGCGATGCCACGAATTGGCTTGGCTGATGATAAGGCAATCCAATGGAAAGAGGTCGGGGGCTGGACCGTGGCTGTCGACCCGACTTTAGACAATGGCTGTTTTGTTCTGACTTCCTTTGATGATGACACCATTTTTCGTCTTGGCTTCAATTTCCGAAAAAAGGACAAACCTCTGTACATTCTGCTTGGAAATCCGAACTGGAAATCCTTGGAGAAAGGTAAGCATTATCCCATCGAACTCTCGTTAGACCAGTCTCGATGGACGGCTGATGCGAGAGGTCTTGATCTCGATGGCCTCAAATCATTGTGGATCGATACCGACGATACCGACTTGATTGAGGAGTTCGCTGGTAAACTGAGTTTCCGCGCCCGCTTTAACGGAAAAGAGATTGTTGCCCTCGGTTTGAAAGATTCCGAGAGGGCAGCGGATGAGTTGCTCGCCTGCCAAAAGGCGGTAAACGATGCGGTCATGAAACAGCCGGGGCCGCCACAATCAAAAGATCCGTTCGAAGCAAAGCCAGGCACCCAAGCCTCGGATCTTTTTGACCTTTAGTTGATTGCTGACTGGGCAAGCCCGAGGATCCACGGCGGGGGGGTACGGCGCCCATGTTGGTACTGACTGGAAGGCTGCAGCCGGCCGCGTCCGAGCGCAGTGATTGCCGCATGGGTCCTCGGGTCAAGCCCGAGGACCCATGCGGCAAGCACGGCGTTCGCGTTCGAACTGACAAGCAACCCGTCAGTTGAGCACGCGCAACAGCCCCGGTGAATCCAGCGAGAAAGCGGGGATGTCGACATCGAACATCTCGCCTTCATCCGTTTCCATCTGGTAATGGCCGAACATCAGCCCGGAGGGCGTGTCGAGCGGGCAGCCGGAGGAATATTCGTAGGTATCTCCAGGGCTGAGCCGCGGCTGTTCGCCGACGACGCCGGGGCCGGTCACCTCGTCCACCTGTCCGTTCTGGTCGGTGATATTCCAGTAGCGGTTGACCAGGCGAACCGCGATGGCGGAATTGTTGCTGATGACAATCCGGTAACCCCAGACATAGCGATCGTCTTCCGGATCGGATTGCTCCTCCAGATAGAATGGCTCGACGACGACTTCGATATCTTTTGTGAGGGCGCGATACATGCCTTGCACCTTAGTCAAGATATGTTACCCGTATCTTATAAGAGGCGCTGTCCGTCAAGAAACGGAACGTTGATCGTGACTAAAACGGTCCTGATCCAAGCTGTTTCGATTGTTAAGCCTAATTGACAGTGTTAATTTCACTTCCGAACGCCGGCACCGCCGAACTTGTTCCCCGGCCGGACCGCAGTGAGGTCCGGCCTATCACATCGTGGCGTGCCGAACCCCCGAGGGGTCCGGCCGCCATGGGTGGGATCAGGCCGAGACCTTGGCAAGCGCCTTGGCGAAATCCTCGATCAGATCGTCGGTATCCTCGATGCCGGCCGAAAGGCGGACCGTGCCCGGGGAAATGCCGAGTTCGGCGCGCGCCTCCTCCGTGAGGTTCTTGTGCGTCGTCGTCGCTGGATGGGTGATCAGGCTCTTGCTGTCGCCGAGATTGTTGGAAATCTTGATGATCTCGAGCGCGTTCTGCAGCGCGAAGGCCGCCTCCTTGCCACCCTTCAACTCGAAGGCGACGAGGGTCGAGCCGCCGGTCATCTGCTTGGCGATGATGTCGGCCTGCGGATGGTCCTTGCGGCCGGGATAGATCACCTTAGCGACCTTGCCTTGCTCGGCCAGGAAATCGGCGATCTTCGCCGCATTCTCGGTCTGCTGACGCACGCGCAGCGGCAGCGTTTCGATGCCCTTCAACAGCGTCCAGGCATTGAACGGCGACATGGCCGGGCCGGTATGGCGGAAATAGTCGTGCAGGTTCTCGTCGATCCATTCCTTGTCGGAAAGCACGACGCCGCCGAGGCAGCGGCCCTGGCCGTCAATATGCTTGGTGGCGGAATAAACGACGATATGGGCGCCAAGCTCCAGGGGCTTCTGGAAGAGCGGTGTCGCAAAGACGTTGTCGACAACGACCTTGGCGCCGATCTGGTTGGCGAGCTTGGCGACGCCTGCGATATCGATCACTTCGAGCGTCGGGTTGGTCGGGCTTTCCAGGAAGAACACTTTGGTCTTCGGCGTGATCGCCTTTTCCCAGTTCGCCAGATCCCGGCCGTCGATCAGCGTGCAGTCGATGCCGTATTTCGGCGCCAGCGTCTCGACGACCCAGCGGCAGGAGCCGAACAGGGCACGCGCAGCGACGATATGATCGCCTGATTTCAGCTGGCAGAGGATCGCCGCGCTGACGGCCGCCATGCCGGAAGCGGTGGCGCGGGCGTCTTCGGCGCCTTCGAGCATGCACATGCGCTTTTCGAACATGTCGTTGGTCGGGCTGCCGTAGCGGGCGTAGATGTAGCCGTCCGTCTCGCCCTTGAAGCGGGCTTCGGCCGCCTCCGACGTCTCATAGACGAAGCCCTGCGTGAGATAGATTGCCTCGGATGTTTCGCCATATTGCGAACGCAAGGTTCCGCCGTGGACGAGTTGGGTTGCCGGGCGCCAGGTCTTGCTCATGCCATCACCTTCACATAACAAAAAAACCGGCCGCAAAAGCAGACCGGTTTCAACCCGGTCTTTTTAGCCACTTGTTTAACGTGGCTGCAAGCCGACCGGCCAAATCACCACGGGATAATTCTGCAATACTGCTGTTAGCTGCTTGCGTCAATTCCCCGTATTTGGTTTTGTCGGCGGCAAATGATGGATGAGGCATGATGGCTCGTGAAACGGGAATTCTGGCGGACCGCGCGATCTCGGCGCTGTTCGAAACGGGGCGTCTGATCTCCGAACGGGAGCTGGACCGTGACCAGATCCAGCCGGCAAGCCTCGACCTGCGCTTGGGCGCCAAGGCTTTTCGCGTGCGCGCCAGCTTCATGCCCGGCCCCTCGCACCTGGTCTCGGACAAGCTCGACCGCCTTAGCCTGCATGTCATCGACCTTTCCGAAGGTGCGGTGCTCGAAACCGGCTGCGTCTATATCGTGCCGCTGATGGAGAGCTTGGCGCTGCCGGCCGACATGTCGGCCTCGGCCAATCCGAAGAGCTCGACCGGCAGGCTCGATATCTTCACCCGCGTCATCACCGATTACGCCCAGGAATTCGACAAGATCCCATCCGGCTATGCCGGCCCGCTCTATCTCGAAATCAGCCCACGCACCTTCCCGATCGTCGTGCGCCGCGGCTCGCGCTTGTCGCAGATCCGCTTCCGCGTCGGCCAGGCCCTGCTCGGCGAGCCGGAACTGTTGAAGCTGCATGAAAGCGAAACGCTGGTCGCCAGCAAACAGCCGAACGTCTCCGGCGGCGGCATCGCGCTGTCAATCGACCTTGCCGGAGATGAAGACGGCCTGATCGGCTATCGCGGCAAGCACCACACCGCCGTTGTCGACGTCGACAAGAAAGATCAGCACGACATCTTCGATTTCTGGGAGCCGCTCTATAGCCGCGGCCGCAACGAACTGATCCTCGATCCCGACGAGTTCTATATCCTCGTCTCGCGGGAGGCCGTGCACGTGCCGCCGGATTATGCCGCCGAAATGACCCCCTTCGATCCGCTGGTCGGCGAATTCCGCGTCCATTACGCCGGCTTCTTCGATCCGGGCTTCGGCCACGCACCGGCCGGCGGTCGCGGCAGCCGCGCCGTGCTCGAAGTGCGCAGCCACGAAGTGCCCTTCATCCTCGAAGACGGCCAGATCGTCGGCCGCCTGGTCTACGAGCACATGCAGGAAAAACCGACCAGCCTCTACGGCTCCGGACTCGGCTCCAACTACCAGGCCCAGGGCCTCAAACTCTCGAAACACTTCCGCATCTGAGAGATCGGTCCCGCGCGGCTTGACAGCGGCCCCCATCTGTTGGAAATCTCAGCGGATCGCGGGTGTAGCTCAATGGTAGAGCAGCAGCTTCCCAAGCTGAATACGAGGGTTCGATTCCCTTCACCCGCTCCATTCACTCTCAGGCCAGTTGTTTAGCAGCGTCCGCAGACGTCCAATAAATCCATGTAAATCATTGGCATAAACAGTCTCCTTGCCTCGCGCGCGCGTAGCGAAGTGCAACGAGGTGCAGTGACAGCCAGCAATTTTTTCGGTACAAAACAGCGGTACAAGGCTGCTAGCTTAGAGGCCAATACCGTAAATGGCGCTGACCGATGTTCAAATTAGAAATGCCAAAAAATCTGAAAAGCCTTACAAACTGCCAGATGGAAAAGGCCTCTATCTTTATGTTTCGACGGCCGGTGGTAAGTCATGGAGGGTCGACTACGCCTATTTCGGTAAGCGGAAGACGCTGACGCTAGGCGTTTATCCCGCCCTCGGACTTGCCGACGCCCGCACCCGGCGAGATGAAGTCAAGAAAAAGCTATCAGAGGGCTTCGATCCGTCGCTGGTAAAAAAGCGCGAACAACTGGCTGCCAAAGCGGCGGCCGGAAACACGTTCGGACTGATCGCCGATGAGTTCATCGCCAAGCTGCGTCGCGACAAACGAGCCGAACCGACCATCGAAAAGAACACGTGGATGTTAAAGGTGCTCGCGAAGAAGCTTTCACCTTATCCCATAACCCAGATTTCGGCGAAGGACGTCTTGGACGTCCTCAGCGTGATCGAAAGAAGTGGGCGCATAGAGAGTGCGCTCGCCACGCGTTCAGCAATTGGCCGTGTCTTCCGGTTCGCTATTGCTACAGCAAGAGCGGAAAACGACCCTACCTCAGCATTGCGGGGCGCTCTTCAGCGGCATGTGCCGGTGAGCCACCCAGCGCTCACAACTCGTGAGGAGCTTGGCGGCTTAATGAGGGCAATCTACGGTTATGATGGCTGGCCTTCGCTTGTCGCAGCGTTGAAAATTCAGGCTCTCTGCTTCGCTCGGCCGGGTGAAACCAGATCAATGGAATGGTCGGAGCTTGACCTTGTAAACGCCATTTGGACCATCCCCGCCGCAAAGACAAAGATGCGGCGTGAGCATCATGTTCCCCTCTCTCGTCAAGCCATCGAGGTCATCAAACATATGAAGGACCTGTTCGGAGACAAGCCAAAGGTTTTTCCATCGATGATGTCTGGGAAGACGCTACTTTCAGAAAACTCGATGAACTCAGCTCTACGCCGCATGGGAGTGGGGGGTGGCGAGCACACCGCGCATGGCTTTCGTTCATCGGCCAGCAGCATTCTAAATGAGTCCGGAAAGTTTAGTCCTGACGCAATCGAGGCTCAGCTCGCTCACTTGGACACACGGGAAGTGCGGCGAATTTATAACCGTGCGACATACTGGAATGAGCGTGTTCAGATGATGCAATGGTGGGCTGACATGCTCGATGAAGAACGCACAAGCCCTCTGAGCAATGCACAGACAGTCCAGATGTCCTAATTGCCGCGACGGATTAATCGCTCGAATCCAGACTCAGAAGGGCTTGGTCCATTGAGACTGGGGACTGTTTGCATGGCAGCTATCCGGGCAATGATATCTCCATTAGGCTTCCGGGGTCAGAGTGAACCGACCGGAAACACAATGCTGCCGCTCAATAACGAAACCATGCCGGAGATTTCGAAGGTTGCCGTTGACCCTGCGGTGATGGCCGAATTCACGAGCGAACAAGATTTCATGAGTCTAGCCGTCGATCTAGCCATTGAAACTGGTCAATACGTTTGTGTGGCCGCTTGTACAACGGGAAAAGAACACTCATGGAGCAGGGACCAAGCCGCGATTGGCGGAAATATGGTGAGGATTTACAAGCTCATTGACGCAATGCTCGACCAGCATTGTAAGCTGCGCGGAGAAACGAGCTTTATGCTCGCTCGGTTAGTTTTTGAAACTATTGTTAACGTGCAATACCTTATTGCAAACTTTTCGTCCGAGCTCATCGACTCCTACGTCGAGTATTCTCTGCGCCATGAAAAGAAACTTTGGGACGACGTCGCCAAAAATATCGTGGCGCGGCACGGCATACTGCTTCCCATTGAGGAGCGCATGCAGAAGTCTATAGAACGAGCATTTGCTGCCGCTGGTTTGTCAATCGAGGCGATAGAATCAAAGAGGAAGTCGCCGTGGGGCAACCGGAACCTCTTCGAGAAGGCTCAGGCAGTAGGCCTCGACGCGCTCTATCTGTCCGCGTTTGGAGGGACATCTCATGGCATACACGGTGCTTGGGAGGATATTTACGGAAATCACCTGCACTGGGACGGGTCTCGCTTCACGCCCAACATAGAGTGGAGCATGCCGCGTCCCCAATTGCTTTTAGCTCTATGCCCGGTGATAGCCGAAACTGTTTTTATGTATTTCGAATTCATCGCCGATGATTTAGCGCACGATATGTATATGTTCGCCGAACCTCTGCAAAATTTACTTGACCGTTTTGCATCTGTGAGTGCCGCTCACGAGGCATATCTGGCGGGCAAATCTTGGCCAAACATCTAGCCACTTCAGCGCTGCTTGGAGGTGTCTCGTTGCCTTCGAAACGTGCCCCATGCCACCCCACCCCACTGGGGGAGACCGCGCGGTCACTGCCACGTAGGTCGCCTCTCAAATGCGTGACCCAAATTTCATTGGGCGCGTCCATCACCTCGATGAATAAAATTATGCACTGAAATTACTCGTCGAGACGAACCGACCGCTAACTCGCTTGCTTGCTCTGATACCACTCCCCAATTTTCTCGCAGAGCAAGCCCAACCAAGGGGACCAAAGTAGCGCCTCAGACTGGCCATCCGGCGTAAAACTCGGATGATCCTCGGCATCAAGCTCCCACGTTCCCAAGTACTCACCGTCTTGTGTTACTACAGAGAAGTCTTCAAGCAAATTTATACCATATGGTAGCTTGGATAAGCCCAAAGGCAGCATAGAATCACCCCCTGTTGCACAACGACCGTAGCCGTTTCTAAGCCGTTAGCGCGGGAGTTTCAATTCGCCTATTGATTGCCTGTCTTGCGAAAGGAATCGCGGGCTCCCATGGCGTTCTAGCTAGCCTCTGCCGCTTCGCTTTGTTTGACGAAGGTGGTGCAAACATTTCAGAGGTGCCGGCGCTCTGTCATGGATTAACTCCTCGCCAACCAATGCCGTCCCAAAACTACTGACGAGTGCTTTAGATCAGAAGTGGCTTCTAGGGGATGATACAATCGTGGGCTGACATGCTGGGCCAGAAGCGGACGAGGGACAATGGAAGCGGGCGGGCCAAGCTAATCTAAGGATGGCGGTTTGCTCTAGCAATCTCTGGCGGCGGGCGACGTTGACAACGGTCACTTTCACGTATCGATAGGAGTGAATGCACCTCGGCGCATCGTTTAATCGGTAAGGTAATCATGGACGACAATGACAGTCAGAAACAGCTCGCGATTTCAATTGCCGGATCCGTTACTCGAACCGAAGCTGACGCCCTCCGCGATTGGGCGCGACTGCTGATCGAACTAAAAGAAGAGAAAATGTCGGCCACGGCGAAGGCACGGAAAGCGATTTCGCTGACGGCCTCGAGCAGGGTCATACTGCCTGCAATGAAGATCATCAGCGCTCAGGCAAAGAAACATGGTTGGGACAACCGAACATCAACCCAGCGCTTCGGCATAGCAGCTGCGGCGGGAGCTTTTGCGCTGTTTCCTGGAGCGAACGCAGGCATAGCGGCACTCGGTGGTGCTGTCGGCGTGCCACTTTGGGCGGTTTTCGGCGGAGGCTCCATGTTTTTGAAGGTTTTGTACGACGAACTGACGAAGAGCTCACACGAGCACGTCAGGGAAACGACTTACAAAATTATTGACGCTGAAAAGCAGGATTGAAAGCAGCTTCGCGAGCTATTTCGGGAGAAAAGGACGGCGGGTCGCTAATCGGCTGTCGGCAAAAGGGATAGCCCAAGTTCTTTCAGAAACGTGTTGTGCTTAGCTGTCGACTCGCGAACCTGCTTCTCAATTTCGATCAACTCATCGTGCGTAGCCTTCAGATCGATCGCGATCTCCTGTTCGGCTGTGCTGATATACCGGGAGATATTGAGGTTGTAGTCTTCAGCGGCAATTCGCTCCATGCTGATACGTTTGGAGTAGCGATCCTCCTCCGTGCGGAATTGGTAGGTGTTAATGATTTTTTCAATGTGTTTCTCTGTGAGTTGGTTCTGACGTTTGACTTTCACGAAGTGCGCGGCGGCATTTATGAACAGCACGTCGTCCGGTTTCTTGCACTTCTTCAGTATGAGGATGCAGACGGGGATGAGAGAAATCCCTGTTCATCAGACGCTACAAAGAGGTCCTGCAATCCGAGACGCTGCAATCCCGTTGCCGCTGGGTGTGGATAGATTTTGGTTCGGGAAGTTTCGATCTTTCGAATGCCCAGGAATGGCTTGCGAGGGAATTTATTGAGAGCTTTCAGGCCGAAAACCCAGAACTCGACTTGACTAAGCGTGAGGTATTATGGGGCATTTTTTCTAAGCAAATCCAGCGTCGGAAGCCGATCTATGACGACGTTGCCGTGTGGGACCAAACGAAGGCTGCAATTCTTAGGAACGAGGACCTTCAGAAGTGGCAGGATGACCCGATCGAGTATGCAATCGGTTTGGCAAACCACATCCTCGGACAGCGTAAAGAACTGCTCCTTGTGGTGATGGACAACGTCGATCGGCTCGATCTCAGGTCGCAACTCGATATTTTTCAGCTTTCTCTCTGGTTTATGGGGCAAACTAAAGCCTTCACTATTCTCCAGATGCGTGATGAAACGTATGAGCGGTTCAAGACTAGGCCCCCGCTTGATACCTTTCGGGCAGGCATAGCCTTTCATATTTCGCCGCCCCGATTCATTGATGTGGTGCGCAAACGCCTTGACCTCAGTTTGGAGTATCTAGCGGAACGCTCTGAAAATACCCAGAGCTACGTTCTTCCGTCAGGCTTCCGCATCACGGTGCCTACGACCGAGCTGGGGCGGTTCCTGCAAGAGCTATACGTCGAGCTTTTCGAGCGCCGCCGAAACATTGCGCGAATAATGGAAAGCCTCGCCGGTAAGGATGTCCGCCGCGCACTCGATATGTTCGTCAGCATCATCACCTCGGGGCATTTGGGCGAGGATCAGATTACTTCGCAAGTGCGGGGTGGGGGAGAGATCAGAATCACGGAGCACAATCTCCTGAAAATCCTGATGCGGACGGACTACCGGCTTTTTAGCGATCGTAGCGGATTCATTTCAAACATCTTCAACTTCGAAAACGAATGGAACCGGCCGTCCAACTTTCTTGTCATCGAGATATTGTTCTTCCTCGCCGCTTCTCGAAAGCGCGCCGGTCAGATCGGCATAGAAGGGTATTTCACGGTCCAACACATATGCGAGCTTATGCAAAAGCTGGGATATGACCCGGAGGACACCGCGGCGGCTGTCAATCTGATCCTCACTAGATATCTGATTGATGCCGATCATATGGGCAACATTTTCGCCAAGATGTCCGACAGCGTCAAAATCAGCGCCTCGGGTTACATTCATCTCCGCACTTTGGTTGAGAGGATTGAATATCTCTACGGAATACTCGCAACAACGCGTGTGGCCGATGACCGGGTCCTCGCGATTATTGCCGAAGCGACGCAGCGCGAACTCAGGCTTGGCGATCTTACGGCACGTGCCAAGGTGCAGGTCGTCGAGGTCTTCCGTGACTATCTCGTCAAGCAGGCACACGCCGTCGCGGAAGCGGCCGGCAGGAAATTCGACATCAATGATGTAGATTCCGGGTCTGCATACGTGCTTCGTGCAATGGACCGAGCAATCGGCCGGTTCTACAGGCGGGATGATCATCCGGCAGAACTCGACCCGTTGGATTAGTCCGACCCATTTCATTTGCCCGCGATCTGGGCCATGACGGTCCGCCCTTCGCCTGGGACGAAGATCGCCGCGCGCTCCTCCGCGCCGAGCTCGACGCCTACAGCCCGGGCCTATGGCCTGACGCACGACGAGCTGGGCTACATCCTTGACCCCGCAGACTTGAAAGGCCCCGACTACCCCTCGGAAGCCTTCCGCGTTTTGAAGGAAAAGGAAATCCGCCAGTACGGCGAATATCGCACGCGCCGCCTCGTCCTCGAAGCCTGGGCAGGATGGAGATCGAGGGAACGTTTGCCGCTCTTGGGATGGCCGATGCTGTATTCGCCGCCGCACAGCCGATCGAGCTTCCGCAGCTTGGACAGTTCCCTGATGCGTTATGGGCTTGACCGCAGGGTAACTCTTATCGGCCAGGAGCCCCCAGTCCGCATACGCGCCAGACTGGTCATCATCGTCCGCACCCGAGGTGACATGCGGCAGTCGCAGCTTGAGCCTTATCGCGAGGCATGGGAAGCCTCGCTGCGTATTCCGTGAGATGGATCCGGTGTGCTTGGAGCCTAAGGAGCAGAAAAGAGGAGACGATCGCCGCGCGGAGCGTGATCGTCGGCTGTCGGCGCGACAGTCCACCCCAGACCTCGATGGGCATGAATCTGAGGCCCGTACGGATGGCGATATCCATTAGGCAAGCCATATGAAACCACAGCGCGCCCTGATGTGCCGTTTGGCCCTGGGGGAGCAGTGCCTCGACCACCATGATGCGGAATGCACAAGTGGGTCAAGTCCGCTTTCATGTGCGGTGCGATGTGTTCGTAGTCAGCATCGCCCGTCAGCAAAACTGCCTTCCCATCGCGCTCATATCTCATTTGATATCCGGTATTATTACGATCCACCGGGTCGAGGCATGTGCCGCGTTCGAAATGCAAACCGCCAATGATCAGAGGCCCGTCCACGAACGTCAACCGCGCGCCGAGCAACCGTTGGAACAGCGCCGTATTTGGGCCGACCAATTGATCTGGTGCGAACCAATCGTTCTGATGCCAGGCGACTTGGAGGCGCCCCATTTCAAAATGATCGAAATCCCAGTGGGACAGAAATATAAAGCCGTTTCCTAGATCTGGTGCAACGAAATGCCGAGGTAGCGATTTCTTGTTGAACCATAACGGATGGCCTGCATCAAAAAGTCCGATAGCCGTCCCATTACGACGCATAAGCACGGCGCTGGCTTGGCCCACGTCGAGGACGATGATTTCCAGCTTGTCATCATGATTGCTTACTGGCGGCGGTGACGCGGGCAACACACGGCTAGCAAGGTTTTGGAAGGCGATGGTTTGGTGATCACCGCGGGCCGCGTTACTTCCAGCTTGCAGTTTCATCACAAGTTCCGGGTTGTCACCAGTCGCGCCACCGGCGGGCAAGATGCGACCTATACGCCGAATTTTTTCAACCGAACGCTTCGAATCTCGTCTGTAGTCGTTGTCGGGCCGCATCTCCCAGGCCATCGGCGCTTGCCCTTCATCATGGAGACTTATCTCTACCCAATCGCCCTTCGCAACCTCACCAAGGTCGTGCCGATTGCGCCACACCCTCTCTGTCGAGATAGCTCGAATCAGGCTTAATGCCGAAGGATCATTCAACGATAAAGGGTTTTCATCAAACCGAGCAGCGTCCACCCCATCCAACAGCACGTGCGACCTGCTATAGTTGTTCCCTTCGATCGACCCAACCATATCTTCCAACAGCGCATAATATCGTTGCGGCTTGGGCTTGGACTCGAACTTCCTTCTCTTGATCATACGCCTAAAACTTCTTAAACCGGGGTGCCTCAGGCACCCTCCTTTTCAACGTGCTAACAATTTTACCTCATCCTCGATTAGCGCGAGGTCAAATTGAAAAGCGATATCGCGTGTATCATTGGGGTATAGCTGTATGTGACACGGTCGACGTTACCCCATTGGCCGTCACATTTGTCTTGACGTCGACCATTTGTGACAGGGTAGCCTTGAGCCTAAAGCTTGAGGTGACACATGACAAAAATAGGGTACGCCCGCGTCAGTACGATCGACCAGGATTTTGAAATTCAGCAACAACGCCTGAGAGCCGAAGGCTGTGTGATCGTGCGGGCAGAAAAGGTCTCTGGCGCGAGCCGCGATGGCCGAACTGAACTGGCAACCATCATCGAATTCCTCCGTGAAGGTGATGAGTTGATGGTGACTCGGCTTGATCGCCTCGGCCGTGACACCCGCGATGTGCTGAACATCGTCCATGAATGCGAGCAGCGCGGAGCTTTCGTAACGATACTTGATCCACATGTCTCGACGCACGGTGAGATGGGGCCTGTCATTTTAACGGTTCTGGGCATGGTTGCTCAAATGGAGCGGCGCTTCATAAAGGAGCGCCAGCGAGAAGGTATAGAGCGGGCCAAATCAGCCGGGCGGTACAAAGGAGGCAAGGTTCGAATTGACTATCAGAAGATTCTACAGTTGGCGGCAGCTGGCGTCGGCGCAACGGCAATTGCAAAAGAGATTGGATGCTCGCGAATGCAGGTCTACCGAGTCCTGGGCGCGGCCAGCGCGTGACCACTTTGCGCGTTAAACCAGCCAGAGTTCTTCACGACGCTACACTCCAACAGCAGAATCTGTTAGTGACATTCGCAGTCCGCTAATCTCGCCCTGCTATGGAGTTCTTTTTGCAAGACGTTCTGATCGAAAGGCGTCAGGTTGTGCGGATACATCTCGATCAACTTGAACGATCCATCGCACCCAGTGCGCCACGGGAAGGCGAGGCAATCTATGCCAGCATCGCGTTGCGCTTTCTGATGGACGATAACGCGCTGGGCGCTGTTGCTAATGAGTTCGGAATTGTCATTGAAATCGATGTCCCCGACTTCACAGGAACTCCGCTAACTCAGGCGATTGTGTTTGCTGCAGGCGGTTATCCTTATGGTGATCATGTCACCGAGGCCTATTATGCTTATCGCGCGTCCGGGCCCCAGAGTCCTCACCGCCGGCAGTTTGAAGAAAACCTGAAGACGTCGCCCCGAAGTCCATCCGTGAAAACGCTTAAGTACACCAAGTTCCTGGCTACGCCTTGCCTAGGGTTTGCCGGTGAGATTGTCGATCGCGCGACCCTCATCCGCTATGTCGCCAACAAGTGCGGCGGGGCCCACCACCATAGTTCTCGCACCAAGTTCGACACGATCGACAATAGGCTAACCGATATTGGGCACGGACTGCGGGTTCGCGGCGATGGTATGTCTGTGGTGTTCATGGAAACTCTCGGGACTGCTTGGTTTTTGCTCCAAAGCCCTGGTGTCACCGCGTTGCGGACCGCGCTTGCCTCAGGTTGTGGCCCGTAGTGCAAGGCGGTCTCGGACATTCAATAAGTAGGTTCGACATTGCGGCAAAAGCTCAACTACTTCCTCGGGAAGTTGACTTATCTAGTCCCAAAAAGCGGACAAGCAGATCATTCACACGGGGCTTTATTCATGAATAAACAGATCGATCCGCAGGACCGGAACATTAAATCTCTTTTCCAGGACTTCTATCGTGTGCCCGATTATCAGCGGGAGTACGTTTGGGGAGAGACGGATCCCCGCGGCGAAGGTGGCGAAGAGGTCGAGCAATTTTTGAGCGACATCTACAGCGAGTACCAGAATGCTAGTAAGAACGACGCGCCTGAGTATTTCATCGGGACCGTCGTCGTTTGCCGCGAGGACAGCGACGTTTTCGATCTCATCGACGGTCAGCAGCGAACCACAACCGCCTATCTTACATTATGCGCGCTCCGCGATATGCTGGTCACTTTGAATGCAGAAGTTCCAGAAGAGCTTCCCGGGCAGATAATCTATAGCTCCACCAACTGGCAGGGCGAGACAACGCAAAGCCTAAGGCTTGACCTTCAATACGAAGATGCCGGCGACGTCCTCAGAAGGTATGCGGAAGGTGCAGGCACCGACGCCCCCAGCGATGGGACGAGGTCGATCCGAAATCTCTACAACGCCTATCTCACAATCAAGGAATTCATTGAGACCACGCTTAAGAACGATCCAACGGAAGTGCGCCGCTTCTACGGCTACTTCACCAACAAGGTGAAGATTATCCGGATCGAAACTCCAACCGTAGCCGTGGCGTTGAAAATATTCGAAACGATCAATGATCGCGGCGTCGGCCTCGACGCCATGGACTTGCTCAAAAACCTTCTATTCATGAACGCGAAGGGCGAGGAGTTTAGCAAGCTGAAAACTGTGTGGAAACAGCTCACCGATGCTATCTATCTGGCCAACGAAAAGCCGCTCCGGTTCCTGAGGTACTATCTGCTTGCGGCTCATGATGTCGACGGAAGGCTTCGTGAAGACGCGATCTACGATTGGTTTCGGAAGAACGCGGAGCAAACCAATCATGAAAAGAAACCGCTCATTTTTGCCGGAAAGCTGCTTGACGCTGCCAAGGCGTATGCTCACTTCGCGAAGGGCCGGAACGTCGCTGGGGAAGAAGAGGCGGGGATCATCAACACCCGTCTCCTCGGCGGAAAGTCCATAAAACAGCACTTTATTCTCCTGCTTGCTGGCCGCTCCCTATCCCCTGCGAATTTCACCAAACTTGCCGACGAACTGGAGAAAACCATGTTCGTTTGGCTACTGACCGGCACGTCAGGTAAAGAGTATGAGAGACGTATTATCGAAGCTGCGCATCAGCTCAACAAAATCGCTGATGCGCAGCTCGAACTGTTTTTGGAGAAAACCTTGCGTGCCGAGCGTCAAACGCTGGCCGTAGAATTCCGGAGGACATTGCTTGGTCTGAAGACCTGGCAGCTCCGCGGCTTCCGTCTTCGCTATCTCCTGGCAAAGCTCACGCAGTATATCGACCTGCAGGCATACGGCCCGAGTGCATCCCGCGACCGCCTGTCCGACTACACGGCCGGCGGAAACGACATCGAGCACATCTTGGCATCGAATGCTTCTGCCGAGGCCGCGGAAGAGTTCGGCGAGGGTGCCGCCGATATCCATATTCGCCAGTGTCTCGGCAACCTGTTACTCATCGAAAAAGCGATCAACAGGGCGCTCCAGAACGGCCGGTATTCCGGAAAAATCGTGGCGTATGAGCAGTCGAAATTCCTGCTAACGAAGTGTCAGGCGGATGCTGCCTCGCACGAAGTGGGCAAAGACGACAAGATTACGGCAACCGTGCGCCAGCTCGAAAGCTGGCAACGTTGGAATGCAATAGCTGTCACGGAGCGTCAGGAGTTTCTGAGTAACCTGGCGGATGTCGTATGGGACATCCCAATGCCTTTAGCATCGAGCAACTGACAAGGAGCACCAGCGCCTCCACGGCGGGAATGTGCGCGGACTACGTGACACGACCAAGGACCAGTCGGTCTGTTTCCAGCTTGGTAGCGGTCGTGTCACGGCAAAGTTTAAGCTTTTAGCCACGGCGTCACATCTGGCAGCTTGCCGCCTCAAAGTTACCGTTTGAACGATATGAAGTGACGGCGCACCAGCCTATACCCACTTTTTACCCTGCCCAGGGCAGCTATGCTGGAATGACCATCCGCCTATTCGGGGAACAAATAATCTGGCTTCGATGAATGTCGATTCGCCCTAGTAAATCCAGCTGAGCAACCGTCGTGGTGGGTCATCGCCACCTGTGACAGACGCGTTAATCTTATAAATGGTATCGAGCTTTGCGCGAATATGCGGAAGCGCCGGATAAAAAAGATGGAAAATATCTTCTGATCTGGTCGCTGCGCAATTCTCACTGTCGCTGGCCCAATTTCGCCATTGGCGATACACGCTTAATCTGCGGTTCTTGAGCATCTGCCAATACGCTTCTTCTTCATCCGTATTCACCTCAGCACGCGTTGCCGCGAACAGCCAAATCCAGTCAACAGCAGACACCGCCAGCGTGACGGGCAGCTCGAAGCGCGCCGCTTGCGTTGTACAATTTAAAACGCCGTAGATATCACTGCAGCATTCGTCAACGGTCCGCCTCGGTCGCGCCTTGCCTTTCAACACATCGGTGTCGACCCACTTATACATTGCTGCAGCGTTAGTGATCTCCTTTCTGTTGTCGGTCAGATAATGCCCGAGTTCGTGGCCTGCAAGAAAATGAAACATCATAGACTTGCTCGCCTGGAGCAGATAGGAGCGTCGTTTTTCAAACTCAGGCCCAGTTCCGCCAACCGAGCCGTAGAGATCAAGAAACTCTTTCGTCGATCTAATTTTAAGCAACGTTTCGAGGCAAGAGCGCTCGGAATCGGTACAGGTTACAAAGGTGTCAACTAGAGATGCCGCAATTTCCGATTTGCTGGCGAGGCAGTTGCGCAAGTAACCCGGAACATCTTCATCATGCAGGGAAACTTCTGGATATTTGCCTTTGGGCCAATATACCATTAATCGCAACAAGTGGCCCAGAGCCGCCTCAAGTCTGTCGCTCAACCCCAGTGGAAAAGCTGCAAAAAGTGCGAGGCTGTCATATAGGAAATCGTGATCTAGACAGATTATCCAGGCCTCAAATTTCCGCCACTCGGGCGAACCGGATAGAAGCTCCTCTGTAGTGGTATATTTTGTGCAGACTGCCTTAAGAGCGCCTGAACGCAACAGGATGATCTGCCACCCGCCCCTGCTCGCTAAGTCCCTGCTTCGAAGAAAAAAATCGATCTCGGGAGCAAAGCCCCCGAGTTCCCGGGTGAATTGGAACCAAGTGTAGATCTTAGCGCCCTCAAACTTGCTGCTCCCAAGGATGGCGCGGTCGATCCAAGGGACGCCTATCTCGGTCCAAGTGGCAGTCGGCAGAGCATCCCGCAACAATACCTCACCCGTGGCGTCATAAAGATGTAGACCAGCAAAACGACTTTTCCATCGCCCGGCTGCTGCTCCTGAAAGCGGTTCCGCACCGATGTACCGCTTTCTCAAGCTATCTAGATCGTCGAGGTCGGGCATTATTTGTCTGCGAGATCTACTGTGACTATTGCCTGCTTATCCTTTCCGAGCTTCTTCAGGAGGTCCACGATTGCACCGACCAGCGTAAGGACTGGTGGCGCCCAATTGATGATGAACTCGATAACTTGGACGGCGTCTACCCCCTCGTGCTCCATACGTTGAAAGGGAATGCCTTGAGATTCCAAAAGCTGCTCAAGTTCCTGGCTGGTTTGATCTGATGCCTTGATCCTCAGTTCCATATGCCGTCCTCTAACTTTTGTGTGTTGTAGGAGGTGGTTTTCAATGGACCATGGACGCTCCGCCGGAGGTACTCATCTCAATGCCTTCCCGTGCCAACGGGTGGCGTTTTAGAAGACCAACTATGGATATAACGGTCATTGTTGGCCTGCGGCGAAATCGCACTAGTCTAAATTCAGCGCTGTGATCAACCTCGCGATATCAGGTTTACCTTTGCCTGCACGGTCCAGAGGTAGCGTTGGATTCACTGCCAAGCAATTTAAGAGGATTTCAGCCGCCTTTAAAGGCCGGGCCGCCGGGTCTTTCCGCCGCAAAGCAGAGAGTATTAGGGCTAACAGGCCGGTAATATGGGGAGCCGCCATGGATGTCCCAGAGTCCGATAGGTAGTCTCCACCGGGGATTGGTTGAACTATCTCGGCACCCGGGGCAATCAAATCTGGCACTGCAAAGGGGGAAGTTTGGGCGAAACGAGACGGCTGCTCGGCGCCCTTCAACGACGGAATAGTGACGTTAGACCAATCTACGGTGCCACCGCCGCTATAATCCCAAATGTTGCCGTTTCTATCAAAGGCTCCCACGCGGATTAACCGTGGGTCGCTCGAAACAGGCGGATAGTTACCGGGGGAGCGAGACGGATACTCGCCTGGCACGCCCCATTCGTTTCCTATAGCAGCAACTACCACCGCACCGGTTGATAAAAGAGCATCGACCGATTCCGCCCATTCTTCATGAAGTCCCGGCCAGCCCAAGGACAGATTCACAAAATCCACCTTCTGGTCACAGAGCCATCTAAGACCCGCGTCGATGCTTGCCACGGTCCCCACGTTACCCGTCTGGAGCACTCTAGCGATATGCAAATCCACTCCCGGAGCCACCCCTCGCAACTTTCCGTCATTTTCACCTGCGATAATGCTGGTGCAAAAAGTGCCGTGGTAATGAGAGAAGGTGGGTTTTGCTTTCTCATCGCTGATCAAAACTCCGGAAGCATCACGCTGTATTTCTTTGGATCCGTTTGCGTTGAAAGACGCAAAGGACTTAAGCCGCCCCTCAAGAACCAGCTTCTGAAATGTCTTTAGTGAGGCGTCCATTCCCGAGTCAGCAACACCGATACGCACTCCTGCGCCTTTGACGCCAGCATCCCAAAATCTGTTAACGTCGAAGGCTGTTTTAGTAATTCCCCAGTTGTCGGTGTTTGAAACGATATCACCTCCGGCGCCGCCGGGACGCCGTAAATTGAAGGCTATAGTTCTGTTGTTGAATACCGCCTCGGCGGTGTCGATATAGTCCATCACAAATTTCTGGGATACGACGAGCGTTCCAGGGCCAATTAATCTGCCACCATCAAGTGGTGGGATTATTTTTTTCTGAAGCCTGACTAAGAAGTGGTCACTTTCTGTAGCGCCCGCCGGTGTGTCACTCATTCTTTAGCCCCCTAGTCAAAAGAAAGTCGTTGACCGATGTACTCGACGTAAGATTCAATTTGGAATTTAATGGCCTCGCAAGGCGGCTTCGTCGCATTCATGTTAATACGAGGATGAGAACAGCCTCCCATGCAGAGCGGAAGAACTTTACAGGAAGAACAAGATTTATAGGTGAACGGGGCGAAATTGGTCCAGACAGTGCTATTATTTTCAGTAAGGCGGCTCTCAACCCACTCGAGCACGTTCCCAAGCGCCTCTGACTTCGCTCCCGCGCTCAGCCAGCACCTGCTGACAAACCCTTCCGGATCAACTACATACATATTGCCGCTTGTTGCACTGCAAAATTGTGTCTTGGGAGTTAGCCGTTGGCTGATCTTGCGCAGATCGACCGGCTCCTGCAGTAGGTGTTTTAATTCGAACTCCGCAAAATCCTTCCGGCTGACCACGTTGTGGCTTTCGGTCACGACGCCGCCGTCGTCGGGCTTAAAGCGATGACCGTGATTATCAACCTTTACCTTAGCTTCGCCTTCATAGTCGCTAACGCGAGCAAAATGCGAGATTTCGGCTAGGCCATAAGTCTTAAGACATTCCAGAATTTCGGAGGAATCACCTTTGTTTTCCTTGGTTAAATTAATCCGGATTTGAATGTCCAACCAATTTCGGGCTGCTATGACATTTCTCAGAATAAGTGAGGGTGTTCGATCCGGCTTGAGGACGCCTCGTTTAGACCAGCCGTCATCAATTAAGGCATCGAATGAGATCTGAGCTAGATTGAAGCCGATTTCGCTCAATTTTCTAGCAGTGTTTTCCGACAGAAGTGCTCCGTTGGTAACAATGCGCATGGGCTTCAAGTGAATGGCCCTATCTAGAGCCAATCTATTGAGCCGCTCGCCGAGGTAGATAACGGCCTCCTTGCATCGGAGTGGCTCGCCGCCATACCATGTGCAACTCAGCTCCGTGAATTTTCCGCGATCAAGCTGAGCGGCTATAAAATCAACGGTAGCCGATTGGACATCAGCCGACATCCCGCCGTCCACGCGATACTCGTCCTGATAACAATAACTACAGGCACGGTTGCATCCGAGTGTTGGAACCAATGTGACGTGCAGTACTCGATTGTCCGCCCTGTTGCCGACATAGCGAGCGGTGATCTCTTGTAATTCATCGCCACGAGTCAAGACGCCAGCATCATACAGTGGGGGGAGTTCAGCGTCGTCAATATCGTCACCGCGTTGAAGTGCTGCCGCGAGCTGGTTAGTTATTGAAACGAAAGAGCCTGTGCGCGCATTGTATACGACGCATGCGTTGCTTCTGTGCGTGAAAAAATTGTAGTTTGACAGAGTATATTGTGCCATATGCCCCCGCCTCTCCTAGATACGCCCTGCAAATTTGCAGGGCGCCTAGATTAGTTGAACTGAACTACGCAATCCCCTGCGCCACCGACCCCAGAAGATGCTACGTTTATAGCTTTAATGGTATATGCCCCTTCGGCAACCTGTTCACCATTCTTCACTTCAATCACCAACACAGTGTCTTTTCCAAGCTTTACTATCTTGGCATCACCAACATTCGGTTTTTGATTGGCCATTTTATGTTCCTCCTCAACAGAACAACTACAATTAGTGATATATGTGTTGCATTTTGTCAAACCATTTATTTTCGGTTGAGCTAAAACACGTATGCCTTGGAAATTTCGGAAGAGGGTTCAAAAAGCATCCGGTGAATGCCGCAGGTTAGGCTGCTTGAGCGTTCAGTCCGTGTGGCTGCCAATTCCACGGAAGCAATTGCTCCAGCGTACTGGTTGGCGTGTCGGGTGGCGCTCGCTCGAAAACTTGCGATTATCCTGCGCAGAATGTGGATAGACGGCACGAAATTCCAGTGGGGCAAGACGGCCGCGCCGGCATAATCGAGATAGCGAGAGGCCTCATCATCCTCACCACTTCAAGGTTTCGGTCGCCGGGACGAGAGCTTCGTAAGGTCGTGGAAGTCCTGTGATGTCTCGGCAAATCACGCGTACTAGATTGACCTACCGGTTCTTAATCTGATGGCAGGATGTGGCGGCTAACAATGCGGACCACGAACAGAAGCTACCCGGGCGGCGAGATTTTCGAAGAGAAAGGGATTGACGAACAAAGGCTCATTACAGAATGGACTTCCGATGTTCGTCTCAACCTCGCAAGACGGCCCTCACCGGGCGCTTACTCAAAACCTGCGGAACGGCTGATGCTTGTTCGAACGTTTCGGCGCCTTGACGGTAATAGTCGTCAGTGATCTGCCCGTGTTCACATTTAGCTTTCACTCACACGGATCGAATTATGGGCGCTTAATTCAAGCTTTTCCTACCGAGAGCATGCCCACGAGCGCATTCCGCACTGCGTCTTTGCCGAGGTACCGAAGGATTGAATGCCTCCATGCTCCCTCATTGATGACCTCTATGTCTTTTACAGCAGGCTTTCCCGCCAGCATAAAATCGTCAGAGATAAATGGGTCGAACCCATCCACGGGATCGAGGCGATCAAAGACATTAATCCAAGAATTCAGGACTGTTTTTGAGGGATAACCATCTTCTCGGCTCCAGGAGGGACGAAGCTCATCCTGTATCTCGTCGAGCCCTAGTGGGCTCCCTATCGTCACTAGATTGGAGATTGTTGGCATATCGGGCAGGCACTTTAGGCAATCGTAGGCGATAACTGAGCCAAGGCTATGGCCAATAACTATGTGCTGGGGGTCGCTTACGCCCTGGACTGAAGCTCGAAATCTTTTTCTAATTTCATCGCGGACCGCATAGTTTTCACCTGGCCGGGGCGAAAAACGTTCGTTGAACAAGTAATGATGTACGTCCCGCAGAAACACATTGAGGAAGTATTTTTTTCCCCATAGTGGAAGAGGCACACGCTCGACTGATAATCCAGCCTTAGCTCTGTTCGGCGGAATTTGGCTGACTAATTCAGCGGCTGCCAGGGTTCCTCCGATCTTCAACGCTAAGCCACTTATGAACTCGATTTCGTTGCCTGATCTCAAGGTTTGTATGGGTTCACCACTAGTTAGATTGAACTGACTAGTCTCGAAATCTGCTACGTTTGGAGCGGGGGAAGAATAGAGGATGTCTGCCCAATAGAACATCGAAGAGGTGGTGCCGTGCCATTTCGACGTCTTCCCGGCAGCCCCATTGAAAAGCGCGGCGTTCCAAGCCGAGAGTAGAAAAGATTGCTCTGGCTGGTTTCCGATCCCATGGACAAAAGTAATATGGGGCATAGATTTTTCCCCTATAGTAAAGTCTTATGGATAGAAACAAATAATCGAAAATGCAAGCTGAAATAGGCACTGTTGACAAAGTCGATTCCAAAATCGACTGAAGCGCGGCTTGTAATCGAGCCGTTCCTACTCAGGGAACGGGGACGCAAGCGCGGCCCGCCCTTGATAATCGTCGCTTTTAAACGGAATATTGCAACGATGTTGGCTTTCAAATCTTTGAGAAGCGCGCGAACGCGCCATACGTGAGCGAAGCGGCAGAAGACGAAATTCTCGTGACATACACCTAACTCCGGTCATCCAGCTCCAAGCAAAAGATTGCTCCCGCAACTTCAACAAGAGGATCGGAGCATGGATAAGATTGCGACAATCGGGTTGGACATAGCCAAGCAGGTATTTCAGGTCCACGGCACGGACGCGCAGGCCGCTACGTTATTCAATCGGAAATTACGACGGAGCGAGGTTCGCCCCTTCTTCGAGAAACTTTCCCCTTGTATCGTGGCTCGGCCTGACGCCAAAGCAGAATTCGAGCGGCGAAAAGCTGCGATTGGGAAAAATCTCGAGGATGGGAAACGGTGAGCTGCGCTCCCTTCTTTATATTGGCGCTATGAGTGTGCTTAGCGCGGCTCGCCGGTTCGGCACACGCTCTGGATGGCTGCGGAGGCTTATGGACAGGCGCCCACTCAAAGTGGTCGCAATCGCGCTCGCCAATAAAACTGCGAGAGTAGTATGGGCGTTGCTTACCAAGGGGGAAAGCTACCGCGCACCGGAACTCGTGGGGAAGTACAGTTAGCCAAGGGGATGTTGGGTCATAGCGATTGGCCGCTCGATACAATTCCTGCGCCGCGGGTCGTTCAGTTACGCTGAGCGGCCCGCTCCCGCTTAGGCTTTTACGCGCGCCGACGCCTGGAACGCCTCTTGAAAGCAATTCCTCGAAACCGGAGGGAAAGTGAATGTTCCGCACGCGGGGGACGCACAAAAGCCGTCTCGCTCCTAATCCCTTCGCTCGTCGAAGGGCGGCGCTGACGCCGGCATTATCTCGCGATCATAGGCAACTCAATCAGTCAACCAGCGGAGGCTGCCCCTTACTTTTTTAAACATGCCTTCAATTTGGATGTCAATCGGCTTGGTAACGGGACCCCTTATCGGCTCCCAAAAGTGACCCCTGCCTCTGGTTGCATAGGGTCAGCGCGCGTAGGCCCGGAGCTTTTCATTTAGCGCAGGGGCCTGCGGGCGCGGGTT